>NZ_MTLG01000125.1 GCF_002192695.1 Achromobacter xylosoxidans | reverse complement strand
CGTCCTTGATGAACAGCACCTTGTTGCCGATGTCGCGGTTGAACGCGGCTCGCACCTTGCGCTCGGCGTGCATGGCATCGGCCAGTTCATCGATCAGGAAGTCGAGCGTCATGTCGATGTAATGAGGGTCTTCACCCTCGTGGCCGAGGTCGAGCGGTGCAGGCGGCAGGCCCTTGGCGAAGGCTTCGGCCTGCGCCAGCAGCGCCGCCTTGCCATTGAGCGCGCGGAGGAACGTCGAGCCGCCGTGGCCGTCGTTGCGGGCCTCGGCGATGGGAGTGCCGTCGAACACGACGGTGGCGCTGAAGCACATCGTTTCCTCGCTGGCGAAGTCGGCCACCTTGAGGTTCTTCAGCGTGATGCGGTCTTGCTTGGTGATGTTATCCATGGGAAGTCCTGAAATCGACCGGGTGGCGACATGCCCCCGACGGGACGTGGCGGCCATCCCGTGGGTTGGAAAAAAAGAGGCATCGATGCCCCGGTGGGCAGCGTTCGCCGGTGAGATGCCGAGGCGAACTGGTGGGTGGCGCGGGTAGAACCCACGGCAGCCTGGACACCCCGGCTGCTGGCTGCTGCCGACACGTCGGCAATGCAGGAGGAAGAATGGCGTGGCCCGCTGGCGACGTCGTGCATCAATCCGGAGCTGTCGATCCCGTCTTGTGCAGGCACTGCACCAGCCGCTGGCCAAGCCACGCAACGCACGGCACCGCCATGGAATTGCCGATTGCCTTGTAGCGCGGAGCATCCGCGGCGGGCTTGCCGCGGTACGGGATCAGCGTGTAGTCGTCGGGCATGCCTTGCAGCCGCTCGCATTCCACGGGCATTAGCCGCCGCACCCGCCAGTGCGCCCAATCTCCGGGGCCGGGGTCATTGCAGTCGTACCGGAAATGCGCCTCGAAGTCGGGTGCCAGCACATGGGGCTTGTCAGCGCCGCCGCCGCTGGTGCGCAGTGCGTCCGATACGCCGCCGCCCAGTTCCGCGGTAAGACCCTGCTGCCGTCCCCGTAGGGCAACGCAGGCCACCATCGGCACGCCATAGCCCGGCTTGCCGTTGGAAAGGACGGTGCAAGCTACCTGCCCATGGCCCGACTCGAAACGCACTTCGCCGCGGTTGTTCTGCGCGAAGGCGATGGCGGGCACGACACCGGCGTTCGCATGGCTGTTGCGGTGCCCACCTGCACGCAGCGTCGGAGCCCGATCCATCGTGGCATCCGCGCCGCTGCCCTGTGCGGTGAAAGCGATGATCGGCACACCCTTGCCCGTACCGTCTTCGCTGCTGCCCTTGCCGCCGTTGGCAGTGTCGAGGGTGTGGGCGATGCTGCCGGCGATCGACTGCACCATGAACGTCTCCGTGCGGATGTCGTGCTTGGGGCCTGCGGCCATGAGACATGCCGCCACATCGACGGGGCCGGTGCCGCCACTGAATCCGAAGGTCATCGTGACCGTGCCGTAGGGCTGCTCCAGTCCTGCGTATCCGCCTGCTGCTTCAGCACCCGATCCAGCAGCACGGGCAGCTTCTTGCCACGGCGCGCTGCCCGCAGAAGAATCCCCGAGCAGGCCTGTGCGCTCAAAAAGTACTTCGACGGGATCGAGGCGATCTGCACCACTTGCCACAAGAAACACACGCTTGCGGCGTTGGGCGACACCGAAATATTGAGCGTCGAGCACGCGCCAGGCGATGCGGCGCCGGGGTCCAGACACACAACCTGCGTGCGCCCATTTTTCCCCTGGCGGTTGGAGCGCACAGCCTTCTCCGGCCAGTGCGCCCAGGAAATGCCCGAAGGCATTGCTGCGGTCGTTGAGGACGCCGGGGACGTTTTCCCAGACGAGGGTTGCCGACGGGCGGCGGTCTTGGTGGCGGGTTTGGTCGATGGCATTTGCAAGCTCCACATAGGCAAGGGTCAAGGCGCCGCGCGGGTCATTCAGTCCCTGGCGAGCGCCGGCTACGCTGAACGACTGGCACGGTGTGCCGCCGACCAGGGTGTCGGGCGCCGGCACGGTGCCGGCGCGCACCTGGCGGGCGATCTCAGTCATGTCGCCCAGGTTGGGCACGTGGGGGTAACGATGGGCGAGCACGGCGCTCGGGAACGGCTCGACCTCAGCGAACCACGCAGCTTCGAGGCCGAGGGGTTGCCAGGCGAGGCTCACGGCCTCGATGCCGCTGCACACGCTGCCGTAGAGCAGCGGCGCGTTGCGCGGCCTGCCGTGTGTTGGGGGGCAAGGATGGGGGTTCATGTCGGGTCTCCTGTTCGTGTGGCCCAGGGCCGTTGGGCGGGGGCCGGGACGTTGATGGGCAGGAGAAAGGCGCCGAAGGCCCTGCGGCCTTCGGCTCGGGAGGAAAGAGGAACCACCCGTGGGCTGATTGGCAGGCCCGGTCGTCGCTAAAACCGTCTGCTGTCAGCAATCACACCCGGCCCATGTCGTGGCTGGGGCCGGCATCGTCTGGCGCACATCCGCGCACAAAGGGAGCCCGTTTTTGCGCCGGCGGGCACCGGCACCGAATACCGCTGACCACGAAGGGTCTCCGGGTGGCTCGTCCAGTTCGACAAGCCACCCGGAGACCCTTCGCAGTGGGCGGAAGAAATGCAGATCAGCAGAACGCGCGGGATGCGGTTCGCGGAGAAGCTACCTTCAGGTCCCGTGGCCGGAGCGGCCAGGCGGGACGCGCGCACGGATCAAGAAGGCGTTGCGCGCTGGGCGTCCCGCAGGGCGTGCGGGACAAGGGCCACGCCGCCGATGGCGGGCACGGCTCACGGGGAACGGGGTCGGGTCAGGAACCTTGGCGGCCGCTGCGGCGCGGGCGCGAGGCACCGCGCTTTGACGTGCCGGATTCGACCGGCAGCGTGCCTTTGCAGTCGGGGTAACGACTGCACGACCAAAACGGGCCGCTCTTGCCGCTGCGCTGACGCGTGGGTGCGCCGCACTGCGGGCATGCCGGCCCTTGGGGAACCTTGATGGACAGGGACGCGATGCTGTACTGCGCGATCAACTGCGAAATCCATGCAGCCTGCTTTCCGATGAATACGTCCAGCGTAAGCTGTCCAGCTTCGATCATGTCGAGCGCCTGTTCCCAGACAGCGGTAGTGCCAGGGTCGGCGATCGCCGCGGGCACGGCGTCAATCAGTGTGAAAGCAGCATCGGATGCGCGGATGGCGCGCCCCTTCTTCACGATATAGCCGCGTGCGATCAGGCCGCTGATGATGTTGGCTCGCGTCGCTTCGGTGCCGATGCCGACCGTGTCCCTGAGCTTCTGCTTCAGGCGCGGGTCCGTCACCAGCTTGGCGATTCCCTTCATGGATTTGACAAGTTCGCCCTGCGTGTACGGCCTGGGTGGCAGCGTCTTGAGCGCCCTCAGATCGACGTCGGCCACCTGGCATGCCAGGCCCTCACGCAGCGCGGGAAGCACCTGGCTGCGCGCTGCAGCGTCGCCGTCCTCGTCGGGCTGAGGCTCGGCCAGTACCAGGCGCCAGCCCTTCACCACGACCTGCTTGCCCGTGGCCGCCAGGTTCTGCTGGCCGCAGGCGAGGTTCGCCACGGTGCGATCGAACTCGTGGTGAGGAAGGAATTGCGCCAGATAGTGGGCCCGGATGAGCCTGTACACCGCCAACTCCTTCTCGCTCATGGCCGAGAGGTCCGCCGGTTCGAGCGTCGGAATGATGCCGTGGTGCGCCGTGACCTTGCCGCCATTCCATGCACGCGAGCGCTGGGAGCGATCGAGCTGGTCCATTATCGGGCGCAGCGAGGGATCGGTCTTGAGCAGACTGTCGAGAACCGCGGGCACCTCGGCGAACATGCTTTCGGGCAGGTAGCCGGAATCCGAACGCGGGTACGTCGTGGCTTTGTGCGTCTCGTACAGGGCCTGGGCAATCTCCAGGGTTTCCTGCACGTCCAGTCCAAGCTGCTTGGAACAAACCAAAAAAAAAAGCACCGGCACCGAATACCGCTGACCACGAAGGGTCTCCGGGTGGCTCGCACAGGCAAGCCATCGGGGGACCCTTCGCAGCGTGCGGAAGAGATGCGGACGGGGAGAACGCGCGGGGTGCGGTTCGCGGAGAAGCTACCTTCAGGTCCCGCGGCCGGGGGCGGCTGAACGGGACGCGCACACGGACAAGAAGGCGTTGCGCGCTGGGCGTCCCGCAGGGCATGCGGAACACGGGCCACGCCGCCGATGGCGGGCACGGCTCACGGGGAACGGGGGTCGGTCAGGAGCCTTTGCGGCCGCTCTTGCGTGGGCGCGAGGCACCACGCTTGGACGTGCCGGTTTCGACCGGCAGCGTGCCTTTGCAGTCGGGATAGCGACTGCACGACCAGAACGGGCCGCTCTTGCCGGTGCGTTGGCGCGTGGGCGCGCCACACTGCGGACAAGCCGGTCCTTGGGGCACCTTGATGGACAGGGACGTGCTGCCGTACTGCGCGATCAACTGCGAAATCCATGCAGCCTGCTTGCCGATGAACACATCCAGGGTGAGTTGTCCGGCCTCGATCATGTCCAGCGCCTGTTCCCAGACGGCGGTGGTGCCGGGGTCGGCAATCGCCGCGGGCACGGCGTCTATCAGCGTGAGCGCCGCATCCGATGCGCGGATGGAGCGTCCCTTCTTCACGATGTAGCCGCGGGCGATCAGCCCGCTGATGATGTTGGCCCGGGTCGCCTCGGTGCCGATGCCCGTCGTGTCCTTGAGCTTCTGCTTCAGGCGCGGGTCGGTCACGAAACGCGCAACGCCCTTCATCGCCTTGACCAGTTCGCCCTGGGTATAGGGCTTGGGCGGCATCGTCTTGAGGGCCTTGATGTCGGCCCCGGCGACCTGGCATGCCATCCCGTCACGCAGCGCAGGCAGCACCTGGGTGCGCACGGGGGCGTCGCCATCCTCATCGGCGCTGCCTTCACGTTCGGACTCGGCCAGCACCAGGCGCCAGCCGCGGGCGACGACCTGCTTGCCCGTAGCCACCAGCTTCTGCTGGCCGCAGGAGAGATCCGCCACGGTGCGGTCGAACTCGTGGTGCGGGAGGAACTGGGCCAGGTAATGTGCCCGGATCAGCCGGTACAACGCCCGTTCCTTCTCGCTCATGGCGGAGAGATTCGCGGGTTCGAGCGTCGGGATGATGCCGTGGTGCGCCGTCACCTTGCCGTCGTTCCAGGCGCGCGAGCGCTGGGTGCGGTCGAGCTGGCCCATGATCTGGGCCAGCGTGGGATCGGTCTTGAGCAGGCTGTCCAGGACCGTGGGCACTTCGGCGAACATGCTTTCGGGCAGGTAGCCCGAATCCGAGCGCGGGTACGTCGTGGCCTTGTGCGTCTCGTACAGGGCCTGGGCGATCTCCAAGGTTTCCTGCACGTCCAGCCCAAGCTGCTTGGAACAGACTTCCTGCAAGGTGCCCAGGTCGAACAGCAGCGGCGGGCCTTCGCGCACGCGCTCGGTCTCGACCGACACCACCTGGGCACTGCCCGCGGCGCGGATCTGCTGCGCGGCCTGCTGTGCGACGGGCTGCCGCAGGCAGCGGCCGGCGTCGTCGGTGCTGGCATCGGGTGCCACCCACTGCGCGGTGAACGTCTGACCGCCTGCGGACAGCGACACGTCGATGGCCCAGTACGGCACGGACACGAAGGCCGCGATCTCTCGGTCGCGGTCCACCACGAGTTTGAGCGTCGGGGTCTGTACACGCCCGACCGACAGCACGCCATCGTAGCCGGCCTGCCGCCCGAGCACGGTGAACAGCCGGCTGAGGTTCATGCCCACGAGCCAGTCGGCGCGCGAGCGCGCCAGCGCCGAGTAATACATCGGCAGCGTCTCGGCCGAGGGCCGCAGCTTGGCGAGCGCGGTGCGGATGGACGCATCGTTGAGCGCCGACAGCCACAGGCGTTCGATGGGACCGCGGTAGCCGCACAGGTCGATGATCTCGCGTGCGATCAGTTCGCCTTCGCGGTCGGCGTCAGTGGCGATGACAAGCTGGGTCGCCTTCGCCAGAAGCGCTTTGACGACCTTGAATTGCGTGGCGGTCTTCGGCTTGACCTCGACCCGCCACTGCTGGGGAATGATGGGCAGCTGTTCCAGCGACCAGCGCTTGAGCGCCGCGTCATAGACCTCGGGTGCTGCCGCTTCGACGAGATGGCCGATGCACCAGGTGACCGTGACACCGGAGCCGTTGAGGCAGCCTTCACCGCGCTGCGTGGCGCCGAGAATCCGGCCGATGTCTTTGCCCTGGGAGGGCTTCTCGCACAGAAACAGCCGCATGTCCGTCCATCCGCTTCCCGTTGTTCATGGAGTTGCTGGGATCGAGGATGCCGAGCGCCTGTTGGGGCAGCAGCAAACAAGCTGCATGCGGCAGCGACCGCTTTCACGCCGATGGAACGGCTTGGGCGGGATGGCGTGCGGCCGGCGGTGTGCGAGCCGGGAGCCGCGATGTTCGGGAGCGCGCGGAAGCCGGTGGACGCTGATGGAGCTATCCCCTGGGGATAGCTCGCGAGGACATGGGGGGCGGCAACGTACTGCGGCCGCCCCCACGCCGGATCACTTCCTGCGCTTGGGCTCCTTCGACGCTGCCGGTTCCTGGGCGGCCTGGGGCTTGGGCTGCGCGTCCTGTGCGGTCTCCTGCGATTTGGGGCTCAGAACGACGGACTCGATGCGGAACGGCAGGATGCCGACGCTGCGCGCGTTGATCTGCCAGGTCTCGCGCGGCTGATCCTCGTTGTCGGTCCAGGGTTCGCGCTCCATGCGGCCGACGACCAGCACGCGCATGCCCTTCTGGTAAAGGTCCTTCCAGTGTGCGGCGTCGCGGTGCCAGATTTCCACCGGCGCCCAGAAGCCGCCGCGGTCCTCGAAGTCACCGCCCTTGGTGGGAACGGGGTTGTCGAAATACACGTTCAGCCGCAACAAGCGCCGCGGTTCGTCGTTGCCGTTGGGGAACTCCCGGTACTCGGGGGGCGAGCCGATGTTGCCTTCGCCCGAAAAATGCGTGCTCATGGTGCAATCTCCTTGGTGGTTGAAATACCCGTGCCATGTCGGCGTCGGGCGCGTGCTGGGGTGCCCGACGCGATCACCGATCGCGCACTCCGGGGGGTATGGACGCGAGCCGGCGCAGGTAGGCGTCTTCCGCCTCGGCGGCCTTGCTGGCGCACTCCTGGGCCTGCCTACCCAGGGTGTGCAACAGGCTGATCTGCATGTTCAGCGTGATGCGCTGCAGCTCGATCGCGTGCAGGTCGGCCAGCAGGTTGACCGGCGTGCTGGTGCTCGCCATCAGCTCCTGCCACAGGGCCACGCCCATGGCCGAGCGGTCGTTCCTGCGCCAGCGCAGGAACGTCGTTCCCGCGCCAGTGGTCTGCTGGGCCAGTTCCACGGGCAGCAGATGGAAGGGATGCCCACCGGCCTGTTGCAGCACTTGTCGCTGCGCCAGGCCGATCAACTCGTCGCGCATGGCGAAGCACTGGCTGGCCCAGGCCTCCAAGTCCCCTTTACCTTTAAAAGGCTTTAAAAGGCCTTTTAGAGAGGCCGCGTGTTCCAGGCGCATGAAGGCTCCCTGTTGCAGGCCCCGGAAGTAGCGGGTCGGCTGGTTCAGATCGCTCATGCGGATTCGTCCTCGCCGGCAGTGGCTGCGCCTTCGGACGGGTCGGCAGCAGCGGCCGCATCACCATCGACGCTGGTAGCGGCTGCGGCAGGATTCTCACCGCGCTGTTGCAGACCACGGCGCACCATGGGTGGCGCAAACGTCGAGCGGCGCGTGCCTTCGAGGACGTCCTGCGGCAACTCGCCGAACTTCTCCAGCGCGACCCGCGCTGCGGCATTCTTCGCCGCGAAATCGTCGCGGGTGCAGCCCGAGTAGCGGTACTGCTGGGCCAGCGAGAACAGGCTGCGCAGCGCGTGCGCGCCCTCGTTGAGCCAGCGCTCCAAAGTGCTGCGGTCGATCAGCGCGGTGTGGTGGGCGAGGATCAGCTTGCGCGCGATGTCGTCGTAGTCGGCCAGGAGATAGACGGCGGCAAAGCCCAACTGCGCATTGACGAACAGCGGCAGCTTGACGGGCTGCACGTTGAGGTTCTCGCCCAGGCTCAATGCCGCAGGCACGCCCGCCAGTGCCTGGTCCACTTGTTTGCGCAAGGTCTGCAGCGTGGTCCTGGTCTGGTCGAGCTTGTCCTCGATGCGCAGCATCCACCAGTCGCTGTAGGGGTCGTCCTGCTCCGAGCCGCGCTTCATCTTATTCATCACCGCGATGTAGCCGTTCAGGCCGACGATGCCGGGTCGCCCTTCGGCGGCGGCGCGGCCGTGCCAGATGCGGGAAGCGTGATGCGTGTGCAGCGTCAGCGACATCGCGCTGCGCAGGGAGCCGAGGTTGAGTTGCAATGGTTCGTTGCTGGTTGCCATGGTGAGCGCTCGCAGTTGGACAGGGAGCCGCCAGCATCCGCATGCAGCGGAAGGCAGTCAGTCAACAAACCGAAATGAGCCGGCCCCCGGTTCTATGCGCGCTGGCGGCGCAGCGCGCAACGGTCCCTTGGAGGCCGGAGCATTCACGTTGGCGCTCCGTGCCTCGGTCGTTGACGGTATGCGTACTGCACCGCACGTCGCGCTGCCGTTCGACACGATCCTTCGCCGCGCAGCCGTCCCCAGGGGACCGTTCCGTTGAGCGCCATGGAGGTCTGCTTCATGGTCTTGCAGGCGCTCTACTCAGGTTTTGCGCAGCATGTCGCGCCGTCGTCCGGCGTTTCACCACACAGCCGTCCCCTGGGGACCGTTTCTGCCGACCGCCAAGGAGGTCTGCTTCATGGCCTTGCCAGGCCCTGCGCTCAGGATTTGCGCAGCAGATCGCGCAGGCGCTCGATGTGCTGCCGGGCCACCGCGGGCGGCACGACGTTGCGCGGCGGCTCGGGCGGTGGCGCTCGCGCCGCCGATGGTGTTGGCGCTGCCGGGCTGGTCTGCTTGGCCCACGCATTGAACTCGCCGCGCATGGCGCGCTGGATGATGCCGAACAGGTACCCGGCGGGGTTGCGGATGCCATGCTTGCCGCACCGTGCGGCCCACTCGTCCAGCACAGCCTGCCGCAGGGCAGCGTCCACTTGCTGCAACGCCATCCTGGCGCCGGCTTGCTGTTCCGCCTTCAGTTCCGCGAAACGCTTGGGCCATTGCAGGTCGCCCAGCGCGCGCGCCTGCGCGGTAGTACGTACTTCATCAATACGACTACTACGTACTGTACGGTCCTGCTTCGGATTCCGAAGAGCGCCGTCTGGCGCGGGTTTCGGCCCTGCTTCGGATTCCGAAGAAGGGCGTTCGCCATTCCGAAGAAGGCTGGCGGGCCCTTCTTCGGAATCGTGGATCGCATCCTCCTGTGGATAACTTGCGGTGGCGGTGATGCCCTGGTCGGCCAGGCGCTCGGCGAGCACTTGCAGCCGCGACGGCAAGGTGCGTCCGGACAACATCGGGTCGTCCGCGATCTCCTGGAGGGTGTTGAGTCCCACCACCTGGACGGCCTTGGCGGAATGCCCCAGCGACTGGCTGACCAGGGCCAGGTAGTCGGCGTCGAGCTGCATGGCCTCGAACAGTGTCAGGGGTTCGTCGTGCAGGACGTAGAGGTTTCCGAGGATGCGGCCGGTCTTGGGGTCGCGCCGTCGTCGCACGAGGCTCAGCCAGCGCGTCAGGCGCAGCAGCGTCAGCGCCCGCGCGACGGTCTCGTGGGAGGCTTGTCCCGCGCAGGGCATGGACGCCAGCCATGGGCGCAACTGCTCATAGGTCGGGAACGTCGTGACGCCGTCGTCGTTGAGCATCAGCCGGAACACCTGCCAGGCGTTGCGCTCCAGCGGTGTCAGGCGGCGGTCGAGGAACAGCCGCCGCGGCACGCTCTCGTGCCGATTGCCACTGAATAGGAAGGCGTCGCCGGACGCGGCAGGCGTGGGCACTGCCATGGGCGCTGGCGCGCGGGGATTTGGATTGGGCGTGAGGTCCTTCAGCGCAGCGTCGAACAGGTCGGCGAGTGCGACGGGGCCTTGACGCGGGGCTCGTGGGGCGGTGTCGTCCACGGCCATGGCCTAGCCCAATCCCTGATCGACCCAGTTCCTGATCGCGGCCCAGACCACCGAGAGCGGCAGTGACATACCCTCGGCCAGGTCCATGGCCGCATCGAGAATCGAGGTCTCGTCCTCCAGATCGACGTTCCTGCTGCTGGTCACGGCTTTCCATTGCCGCCACAGTTCGGTGTCCTGGGTCTCGTCCAGGACGGGGTGGCGCCCCTTGCGCTTGGGCAGGCCGAGGATCTCCCGCCGCAGGGCGACTTCCTGATGGGTCAGGCCATAGAAGCGGCTGACCATCTCCGTGCTGGCCCCCAGCCGCAGCATGCGATCGACCGTGGCGATTTCCTTCTCCACGTCCTGTGCCTGGTTGAGCAGGCGCTGCAGCACTTCGCGGTTGACCGTGACCGAGCACCACGAGACGCTGGCGTTGGCCAGCACGCTGATCAGCGCGGGGTGCTTGAGCGCATCCAGCTCGGCCTCGCCGAAGCCCATGGCCTTGCAGCGGCGCAGTTGGCCGTTGCGAAGGTCATACAGCGCCTGGGCAATCACGGCCTGGTTGAGCGGATGCGATGTGGACATGCGGCCTCCCTCGCTCACGTCCCGGGCGCCGTGGTGCCGGCTTCCAGGTCCAGCAGACGCCGGGCCAGGCGGAGCAGCCGAAATAGCTTGACCAACGCCGTGTCGCTCAAGCGCCTTGTGCAGTCGCCGTGGTGTTGACCCTGGCCGTGCAGCAGTGCTGGCAAGTCGGCGGCGAGCTGCGCGCCATCCACGCCCGCTTCAGCAGTGGGCTGACCCGTCAGAGTGATGAGCAGCGCCAGCACCGCCCGGCCGAGCGGCGATGGTGCATGGGCGGGCGCGCAGCAAACGAAGCCGATGCCATCGGAGCGATCCTCGATGCACTCGTCCAGGGCTGCCTCCCCGGCGATCTCGCGCGCGAACTGCGCGATGTGGATGCGCAGCCGATCGGGCGTGTCCAGGCCGGCGTCGATGTACCAGACGTCGGAGATCGGATAGAGCCCGCCGGCTTGCACCGGGATGGACTGCAGCACGCTCGCCGAGAAGTCGGGCGGCAGCGCATCGCCCAACTGGTCGGCAACCATGCGCTGGATCGACTGCAGCCGTTCGGTCGTCGGTGCCGGCGAGACGATGTGCTCGAGAAGCAGATCGCCTGGTGCGGCCGCGGGGCTTTCCGTTGTCGTCTCTCGGGCCGTATCCTCGCGCAAGGTGGGCTCGGACGCCGGAGGGCTGGCGGGTGGAGGACTGGCCGCCGCTGCAGGCTTGGCGATGGACGATGCTACGCCCGGGGGAGGCGGCGTGCCGGCGGTGGGCGAAGGCAACGCCGGCGGCGCCGCAGGTGGCGTCGGGTCACTGACCAGCGCCCGGTGGCGGCTTTCCGATTCGGTCAGGTCCAGCGCCAACACGTCGTAGCCGATGCCCAGCAGCTCGGACATCTGGCCGATCAGCTCGTCCTGCACGCGCTGCGGCGCGAACTCGTCGCCCTGCGTGTCGAACTGCGCCAGCACCTCCTGAAAAAAGCTGTCGAAGTCCAGCGGCAGCGAGCGGTCCTTGGCGTAGTGCTCCCAGGTGCGTTTGCAGGCCGTGCGCATGACCGACAGCCGCTCGACCTGGTGGCGCCCAAGGCCGCCATAAAGCACGGTGGGAATGGCGGGCAGCAGGTAGCGCACCGCGTCGGCCATGCGGGTGATGTGCGACCGCTGGACGGGGAAGCCATCGGCCGCCAGGCGGCGGGCCAGTTCCGACTGGCTCAGGGCGGCGCCGCTCTCCTGCTCGTAGAACTCCCGTGCTTTCTCGACGCCGAGCGCGCGCTCGATGAACGTGAGGCCGCCGCGCAGTTCGTTCTCGGCAAGATGCCCGGTCAGCGCGACGATTTCACCGCGCTCCGGCCATGGTCGGAACAGACACGATATGCGGAAGAAGCGTTCTTCCTTGGTCTCCGACCAGAGTTCGCGCAGGATCGCCAGCCGCGTGTTGCCGCCGTTGCGGATGATGTAGTGGTCCCCGCCGGGCCGGCGCGTGATAGCCGGCGCCGCGTCCAGGCCGCGCTCGCGGATGGACGCCTTGATTTCCTCGTAAGCCGGGTTGCGCTTCATGCGCGGGTCATGGTCGTAGGGCCGCAACTGGTCCAGCGTCACGACCATGGGCGTGTCCGCGATCGGGTCGCTCAAGGCCGTAGCCGCTGGGCCGCTGCGCTCGAAGCCGGCCGCGAGCAGCTTGCCTGCCATGTCCTGCGAGGTCATGTCAGCCATGGCCGCACCCCTCGCAGTCCCCACGACCGCCGGCCGGCGCCATGCGGGCCTCTCGCTCGGCGCGGCGGATCTGCGCACGGGCGTTCAATTCGGCCCGGTGGTCACTCGCTGTCGAACTCGTGTAGATCGCCGCGCAGCCGGCCTTGGTGAACTTGAGGTGCCCGCCCGGCGTGCGCTTGACGTGCCAGCCCTCACCGACCGCGAACTCGATCAGGGCGCGCAGCCGCTTGTGGCCGCGGGCCAGCTCATGTGCGTTCGCCATGGGGCCTCCCAGGATCAAGAGGTCGCTGCGGGCGGCCGGATACTTGAGCCAGTCGGTCCTGCCATTGCGGGAACAACTCGCTGGCGAGCGCGCGCATCGTGTCGAGCGCGGCAGGGGCGACTCTGCCGGGCGGCTGGCGGTGCTCGACCCGATGCACCGGCAGGCCGCGCGTTGCGGCACGTGGATACGCTTCTATGGCCGGCACGTCGGTGGCGAGCACGCGGATGCCGGCGCTGTCCTGGAACAGGTCGCGCAGGGCCTGCTGGATCAGCCGTGCGTTGGCGGACACCGGGTGGACGCGGTTGATGAGCAAGTGCAGCGGCGGCGGTTCGATACCCAGGTGCCGGTACGGCGCAATATCTTCGAGCAACTGCATGGTGCCGCGCCGCAGCTCGCGTGCCGCGAGGATTTCCGGCGTGACGGGCGACAGCGCGAGATCGGAGGCGAGCACCGCCATCTCCAGCAGCACGGAACGCGCACCCTGGGTGTCGATCAGCACCAGGTCGTAGAGGGGAGCAAGTGCTGGCAGCAGATGCCGCAACCGCAGGCGGCCATCCGGCGCATGCAGCAACAACGTGTTCAGCTCGCCCCGGTGGTCGTTGGACAGCACCAGGTCCAGGCCCGCGATGATCGTGCGGGACACGAGCTGGCCAAGGTCGCGCTCGTTGAAGGCCAACAGCTCATAGATGCCGCCCGGCGCGCGCTGGGTCAGTTCGTAGTAGGAGGACAAGGTGGGCTGCACGTCGAGATCGAGCAGCAGCACGCGCAGGCCCGCGTCCGCGGCGAGCCCGCCCAGGTTGGCGGCCGTCGTGGTCTTGCCGACGCCGCCCTTCGTTGAAATGATGGACACGACCTGCATGGCGCTCTCCGGCTGGGAATGGGAAGTCCGCGGGAGAGCGGGTCAGGTCCGGTGGTTGAGGCGCTCGGCGATCCACTGGTCGATTTCGATCGAATCCCAGCCGACGGCGCGCACGCCCAGGCGCAGCGCCTGGGGAAACTGGCGCTTCTTCATCAGGTTGTAAATGTGGGCGCGTTTGAAGCCGGACTTGGCTTCGACTTCATCGAGCCGCAGGATGCGGCGCTCGTTCGGCGGGAGTACAGGGGGCTGCGACATGGCGGTCACTCCTGAACGCTCGGTGGCGTTTGTTGGCGTGACCTCTATTCAATAGACCTGGCTGCGGAAAGACATTGCAAATGCAATCTCCGCGGTTGCACATACAAGCTGGAAAAACCTCATGCGCTTGCGCTACGGACGTACTTCCTGGCGTTGGCGAACTTGCCGTTCAAGGTTCGCTCCGTGATGCCCATGGTGCCGCCGAAGTGGGCGACCAATGCCGAGACGAGTGCCTCCTGTGTTTTGAAGCTGGAATAGGGCACACCCGAAGGGGACTGGCCCAGCATCAGCGTCAGCATCCCGCCGATGATGTTGAGATACGTCGTCTCCGCTCGCTCGCTGATCTCGCATTGCTTGGAAGCCAGCAGCGCGGTGGACTGCTTGAGCAAGGTGTCGCGCTGCTCCTGCAATTCCTGCATCTGGCGACGCGCATGCTCCAGGGCCGCCTGAAGGGCCAGTCGCTCGATCAGGATCGCCTGTCCTGTTTCCAAGGTGATAAAAGGATGCGTCATGCGTTCGCCACGGCTGAACAGGAATCCTGGCCGGTGCTCGGGATAGTGGTTGCGCATCCAGCGCTTCAGATCGACATGGCGAACGGTCAGATCCGGCGACTGCAGCAGCTTCGGATCATTGAGCGTGATGCCGTTCTGGCCGTAGGGCAGCTCCCCGTTGAGGATGCCGTCATAGATACGCTCCGAGTACAGCCGGCACTCATTCCATCGCGGGCAATTCAACGATGGAGGCAGGAAGCGCGGTGACGCGATCGCAGCCAGGATCATCGGCAGGTACCGCAGCAACCCGGCCCACCGTATGGCAGCCTCGATGGGACGATAGAACACCTTCGATGTTGGAATGTCCTTGTGCATGTCTTCGTCTCCTTTCGGAAGCGCTACATCACCGGCTCCTTTCTTGCCCTGCCAAGGGCTGCTGTGTCGTTATGACCTTCCGCGGGTGCCTGGGAAGATGCCCTGAACGTAGACGGGCGAGGTGATTGGTTTGGCGTCCGCTGTAGGTGGCCTCGTCTTGCTCGTTGTGCAAGAATCGATCGGTTGCCGGCCCATCGAGCGATGAGGACGAAAGCTCGATATTGGCGCTCACGGTACCAGCGTCATGCGCTGCGCTGTTCCCCGCAAAACCGATTTGGTATGGTCTGATACGGCGATGGTTTCAGAAGCTGCGATCAACGGCTTCTGTTCTCCGGGACCTAGGGTCGGCAGAGAAAATCCGGCGGTGTCATATCTGCCCCGGATGCTGATATAGCGATATAGCATCACCCGCGCAGGTCCAGATGACTGCCAACCTGAGATTCGATGCTCACAAGTCCGTAGCAGTTGGTCTACTTGCTCTCTGGTTTCGAGACTGGAAGTGTTGTCGTCCGGTCCGAGGTAGATGGGCGGGGTGATGAATGCCCTGGCATTCCAGGAAGTGGCTTTGCCTAACATGCTCATGGTAAAATTCCCCTGGCTTACTTTGGAATTCCGTTCGGGTGTACTCGGGCCGAGTTCTGGCTTTTAAATTCAACACTTTGGTCTGTCCATGACCCGTACCGCTTCGACCAACATCGCTCTGTGGTGGCGCTTCCAATAGGAAGCGGCATGTCGTTGCGGTCTTGACCGCACCTTGCCGCCGTACCGGCAGGCAAGGTTTCAAGAAGGCTCCCCGGCACGGCGGCTCCAAGATTTGAGGAGATTGCCCGATGCCCTTGGCACCCCAGCCCCGTCGTAGAACTGATGCCCCGCGCGCTGTGTCGCCGCGAGGGGTAGGTCTGTCCGCCCAGTCTCAGCACTTGGCCCTGGCATGCGGGCGCCGTCGCTGCGTCAGTACACCGCACTGGCGCACGCCAAGACATCTCTCAGGAGCCCTTGCTACCTTGAGCCAGCACATGCTCGCGCTTCGTCCATCGCAATCAACTGTCGATGTGTGTAATAAAGTGGGTAATGGAGGTTGTGTGTAATGGAAAACATTAATGAAATCAAGGACTTAGAATCATGAGACTCCTGATGATCGACAACTACGACTCTTTCACCTACAACCTGGTGCAGTACTTCGGTGAGCTGGGCGAGGACGTGCGCGTGGCGCGCAACGACCAGATCACGCTGGAAGAGATCGCCGCCATGAATCCGGACCGCATCTGCGTGTCGCCCGGCCCTTGCTCGCCGGCCGAGGCAGGCATCTCGGTGCCCGTGATCCAGGCCTTCGCGGGCAAGAAGCCCATCCTGGGCGTGTGCCTGGGCCATCAGGCCATCGGCGCGGCCTACGGCGGCGACATCGTGCGTGCGCAGCAGATCATGCACGGCAAGACCGTGCAGATCTCGCACACGGGCACGGACATCTTCACCGGCCTGCCCACCCCGTACACCGTGATCCGTTACAACTCGCTGACCATAGACCCCGCCACCCTGCCCGACTGCCTGGCCGTGACCGCGACCGCGCCAGACGGCGACATCATGGGCGTGCGCCACAAGACCCTGCCGCTATACGGAGTACAGTTCCATCCCGAGTCGGTGCTCAGCGAGCACGGCCATGCCCTGCTCCGCAATTTCCTGAACCTCGCCTAAGAAGGACGCATCGTGACCATTTCCCCCGCCGAAGCGCTAACGCGCTGCATTGAACACCGCGAAATCTTCCACGACGAAATGCTGCATCTCATGCGCATGCTGATGCGCGGCGAAATGTCGCCGCAGATCGCAAGCGCCTTGCTGATGGGCCTGCGCGTGAAGAAAGAGACCATAGGCGAGATCACCGCGGCCGCGCAGGTCATGCGCGAGTTCGCCACGCCCGTGGTCACGCCCAACCCCGCCGACCTGCTGGACATGTGCGGCACCGGCGGCGACGGCAGCCACACCTTCAACATTTCCACCACCGCCATGTTCGTGGCGGCGGCGGCCGGCGTGCCGATCGCCAAGCACGGCAACCGCAGCGCCTCGTCGTCCAGCGGCAGCGCCGACGTGCTGGAAGCCCTGGGCGCCAACCTGGTGCTGACGCCCGAACAAGTGGCCGAGTGCATCCAGGCCACCGGCATCGGCTTCATGTTCGCGCCCGCCCACCATGGCGCCATGAAGAACGTGGCCGCCGTGCGCAAGGAACTGGCCGTGCGCACGATCTTCAACATCCTGGGCCCGCTGACCAACCCGGCCGGCGCCGCCAACCAGCTGATGGGCGTTTTCCACCCCGACCTGGTCGGCATCCAGGTGCGCGTGCTGGAACGCCTGGGTTCGCGTCACGTGCTGGTGGTGCACGGCAAGGACGGCATGGACGAGGCCTCGCTGGGCGGCGCCACCCTGGTCGGGGAACTCAAGGACGGAAAAGTCCTCGAATATGAGATCCACCCCGAGGACTACGGGCTATCCATGATGTCCAACCGGAGCATCAAGGTGTCCAATCGCGAACAATCGCGCGAGCTTGTCATAGAGGCGCTCGAAAATGTCGAGGGCACCGCCCGCGACATCGTCGCGCTCAATGCGGGACTCGCCATCTATGCTGGCAATAAAGCCGATTCCATTCCCGAAGCCTTAGCACTAGCATTCGAATTGATCTCCACCGGCGCGGCGCGAGCCAAGCTGGAAGAATTCTGCGCATATACCCGGAAATTCCTGAAATGAACGATATTCTCGCGAAGATCCTCGCCGTCAAGGCCGAGGAAGTCGCCGCCGCTCGCCAGATGCGCAGCGAAGCCGAAGTCCTGCGCGAGGCGCAGGCGCGGCAGGACGTGCGGGGCTTTGCCCAAGCCATCGAAGACAAGATTGCGCAAGGCAAGCCCGGCGTCATCGCTGAAATCAAGAAGGCCTCGCCGTCCAAGGGCGTGCTGCGCGACCCCTTCAATCCCCCGGAAATCGCCGCCACCTATGCGGTGCACGGCGCGGCCTGCCTGTCGGTGCTGACCGACGTGCAGTTCTTCCAGGGTTCCCACGACCATCTGCGCCAGGCGCGCGCCGCCTGCTCGCTGCCGGTGCTGCGCAAGGACTTCGTGATCGACCCGTACCAGATCATCGCCGCGCGCGCCATGGGCGCGGACTGCGTGCTGCTGATCGTGGCCGCGCTCAGCCCGGCGCAACTGCGCGACTATGAAACGCTGGCAATGGACCTGGGCATGGACGTGCTGGTGGAAGTGCACGATGCCAAGGAACTGGACATCGCGCTGACCATGAAGACGCCGCTGCTCGGCATCAACAACCGCAACCTGCGCACCTTCGAGACCAGCCTGTCGAACACCCTGGACCTGCTGCCCCAGATCCCCGCGGGCAAGCGCGTCGTGACCGAAAGCGGCATCCTCAAGCCGGAAGACGTCCAACTGATGCGCCAGCACAAGGTCAACGCCTTCCTGGTGGGCGAAGCCTTCATGCGCGCCAAGGATCCGGGCGCGGAACTTGCGCGCCTGATGGGCTGACCGCCCGCCCGGGAGCCCATGGACACCACCTTCCTGCTCAACTTCATCCAGGTCATCGAGCAGGGTTCGATCGCCGAGGTCGCGCGCAAGAACGGCCTGACGCCGGCGGCGGTCAATCAGCGCATCAAGAAGGTCGAGGACGAACTGGGTTTCAAGCTGGTGGTGCGTTCCGGCCGCACCGTCAAACCCACGGTCGAAGGCGCGCAGATCCTGGCGCAGGCCAAGCACGTCATGGAAGAGGTGCGCAACCTGAAGGCCGCGTCCCAGGGGCCGGTGGTGTTCGGCCACCTCACCCTGGGCGCGTTCGATTCGGCCATGACCACGCTGATGCCCACGCTGCTGGCGCGCCTCATCGACCGGCATCCCAACCTGGAAATCAGCCTGGTCAAGGGCTATTCCGTCAACCTCTACAGCAAGATCTGCGACGGCGAGATGGACGCGGCGCTGATATTGCAGCCGCAGTTCCAGATGCCCAAGAACCTGGAATGGCGGCGGGTGCGCGACGAGCCGCTGGTGGTGCTGGCGCCCGCCTCGCTCACCGAGACCGACCCGCACCAGCTGCTGCGCGCCAATCCGCTGATCTGCTACGACCGCAAGCTGTGGGGCGGACAGCTCGCCGCCAACTACTTCCGCCAGCACAGCATACGGCCCAAGATACGCATCGAAACGGCGTCCATCGAGGTCATCGCGCTGCTGGTGGGCCAGGGACTGGGCGTGTCCCTGGTGCCGGACGGCGCCGGCGAACTGCGCCCGGACTCCGGGCTGCGCAAGATCCCCCTGCCGGGCGACGAGCATTTCCGCAGCGTCGGCCTGCTATGGAACCGGCAATCGGTCCGCGCCGCCCTGATCGAGGACATCTACGAGATCGCGCGGGCCGCCTGAAGCGAGTCCTCAGCAGGTCCCCTCGGCGCCCAGGATGACCGTGGACTGGCTGGACAGCGTGCCGCCGTTGCCGTGCGCCAGCGCCAGGCGCGCATCCCGGACCTGGCGCTCGCCCGCCTGGCCGCGCAGCTGGCGCACCGCTTCAATCACCAGGAACACCCCGTACATGCCCGGGTGCACGCAGGACAGCCCGCCCCCGTTCGTGTTCACCGGCAGCCTGCCGCCCGGCGCAATGCCGCCGCCACGCACGAAGGCCCCGCCCTCGCCCTTGGCGCAGAATCCCAGGTCTTCCAGGAACAGGATGGTGTTGATGGTGAAGGCGTCGTACAGCTGCGCCACGTCGATATCGGCCGGGCGATACCCGGCCATCTCGAACGCCAGCGCGCCCGACTGGCGCGCCGCGGTGGTGGTCAGATCCTCCATCGCGGATATCTGGCGGTTCCAGACGGCGGTGGCGCTGCCCAGGATATAGGCGAGCGGCTGCGGCAGATCCCGGGCGCGGTCGGCCCGCGTCATCACGAAGGCGCCCGCGCCATCCGTCACCAGGCAGCAATCGCGGACCGTCAGCGGATCCGATACCCTGCGGGCGCTCAGAACGTCGTCGATCGATAGCGGATCGCGCGAGTACGCCTCGGGATTGAGTTGCGCCCAGCGGCGCGCCGCCACCGCGACTTCGGCCAGGTCCTCGCGGCGCGTGCCGAACTCGTGCATGTGGCGCCTGGCGGCCAGCGCATAGGCACTGGGCGGGTTCAGGGGTTCATAAGGCATTTCGTAAGGCTGGGGGTCCAGCGCCTTGCGCGTGGCCGCAATCGCCGAGCGGCCGACGGACGCGGTCTTCTGCGCGCTGCCGTAGCAGACCAGCACGGCGTTGCACTGCCCCGAATCCAGTGCATGGGCCGCGGCCAGGATGTAGGACATGAAGCTGGAGCCGCCCAGGCAGGTTCCATCGATGTAGGTGGGGCGGATGCCCAGGGTCTCGATGACGGACATCGGCCACATGCTGGCCGCCACGCTGGAGGTCGCGATGCCGTCGATGTCGCGCATCTGCAGGCCCGCGTCCCGCACTGCCGCATGGGCGGCCCGCACCAGCAGCTCCATGTCCGTATAGCCCGACGCCTGGCCCAGGCCGAAGTGGCCGACGCCGGCGATGACCGTCTTGCCCCGCAGTTGCTGGTAACTCATTGCCGCGCCTCCTCGAACAGCACGGCGGCAGCGCCGTCGCGCTCGCCGATCACGGCCCTGACGGCCATGCCGATGCGCACCTGGTCGGGCGGCATGCCCACGACGTTGGACATCATCCGCACGCCCTCCTCCAGATCGACCAGCGAAACGTTGTAGTCGCCGCCGGCCTCGGGTTTGCGCGCGACAGTGGTGCAGCTGTAGACGATGGCCCGCCCCGCCGGCGCGACCCAGCCCAGCGCGTCGCTGCCGCAATGCGGACAGATCTCGCGCGGATGGAACACGTGGCGCGTGCAATCGGCGCAGCGCTGGATCATGAAGCGGCCCTGCGTCAGGTGGTCGAAGTACTGCTTCTGCGTGCCTGCATTGGCGGCTGCGCTGCTCATCGTGGTTCTCCCAGGCTCGCGGACTGCTGCAGCGCCGCGATGTCGGCTTCGGTACATCCGAGTCTGGCGCTCAGGACGCTCTGTGTGTCCGCACCCAGCAAGGGCGCGGCGTTGCGGTAGGTGACCGGACTGCCCGAGAAACGCATCGGACTGCGGACCTGCGGCACGCTGCCGCAAACCGGATGCGGCAGCGCGAATTTCAGGCCGCGCGCGCGCACCTGCGGATTCTCATGGACCTGGGCGATGTCGTTGATCACGCCCACCGGCACGCCTGCGGCATCCAGCAGACTGACCCATTCGTCGCGGCCTCGCGTGCGGAACAGGCGCTCCAGTTCGGGGATGAGCGCGCCCTTGGCGAGCACGCGCCCGGTATTGGTGAGGTAGCGTTCATCTTCGGCCAGGTCGGGGCGTCCCGCGGCGACGCAGAATTTCTGGAACTGGCCGTCGTTGCCCACGCCCAGCACCACATGCCCATCCGCCGCCTCGAACACCTGGTACGGCGCCAGGTTGACATGGGCGTTGCCTTCGCGCCGCGGCACCTCGCCCGACAGGAAGTAATTGAAGTTCTGCACGCCCAGCGCCGCCACCTGGCAGTCCAGCATGGAAATATCGATGTGCTGGCCCAGGCCGCTGCGGCTGCGCTCATGCAGCGCCGCGAGGATGGCGCTGGTGGCGTACATGCCCGCCATCAGGTCGGCGGCGGCATTGCCGGCCTTCTGCGGACCGCCGCCAGGCAGCGCGTCCTTTTCACCGGTGATGCTCATCAATCCGCCCAGCGCCTGGATCACGAAGTCATAGCCGGGCTTTTCCGCGTAAGGACCGTCCTGGCCGAAACCTGTGATGGAGCAATAGATGAGACGCGGGTTCAGCTCCCGCAGGCTGGCGTAGTCCAGGCCGTACTTGCGCAGGCCGCCCACCTTGAAATTCTCGACGAAGATGTCGCACCCGGCTGCCAGCCGGCGCACCGCGTCCGCGCCGCTCTGCATGGCGATGTCCAGGGCCAATGACTTCTTGTTGCGGTTGGCGGCCAGGTAATACGCGGACTCCTGCGTGCGTCGGCCGTCGGCGTCCATCAGGTTGGGCGGTCCCCAGCCCCGGGTGTCGTCGCCCGACAGCGGGCGTTCGATCTTCAGCACTTCGGCGCCCAGGTCGGCCAGGTTCTGCGTGCACCAGGGGCCCGCCATGATGCGGGTCATGTCCAGCACGCTGATGCCGCTAAGCGGAGGTTCTCTGTTAGACATAGGATGTGTATACGTGGATGACGAAAGGGAAAACCTCAGCGGGAGTAGAAGCCGCCGCCATCGCGCGCCTGGGCGAGCAGCAGCGGCGCGGGCGTCCAGTACTGCTCGCCCGCCAGGCTGGCGTAATGGCGGATGCGCTCGCAGAGGCGGACCGCGCCGATCTGGTCCGCATGGAACATGGGACCGCCGCGGAACCGCGGAAAGCCGTAGCCGTTGAGCCAGATGGTGTCGATGTCCTCCGGCCGGCTGGCGACGCCCTCCTCCAGGATCAGCGCCCCCTCGTTGATCATGGCGTAGAGGCAGCGCTCCAGGATCTCGTCGTCGGAAATCTCGCGTCGCCTGATGCCGCGCCGTTCCGCGTTGCGCACGATCAGTTCGGAAATGGCCGGGTCCACCGACCGTTTGCGCTGCGCGTCATAGGTATAGAACCCCGCGCCGGTCTTCTGCCCCAGCCGTCCCGCCGCGACGATTTCGTCGAGAATGTTGCAGGCCACCTCGCGTTCGCTCAACCGGTCCAGCCGGCTTTGGCGGTTGCGCCACGCAACGTCCAGGCCCGCCAGGTCGTTCAGCTGGAACTGCCCCATCGGGAAGCCGAACTCGCACAGCACGCGGTCGACCTGCTCGGGCAGCGCGCCTTCCTCCAGCATGAAGTAGCACTCGCGGGTGCGTCGCGCCAGCATGCGGTTGCCGACGAAGCCATCGGACACTCCCACCATCACCGCCACCTTGCCCAGGCGCTTGCCCAAGGCCTGGGCTGTGGCCAGCGCGCGCGGCGAACTGCGCGCGCCGCGCACGTTCTCCAGCAGTTTCATGATGTGGGCGGGACTGAAAAAATGCATGCCGACGACGTTCTCCGGACGGCGCAGGCCCGCGGCCAATGCATCGATGTCCAGGAACGAGGTATTGGTGGCGATCAGCGCATCCGGCCGCAGGTTCTCTTCGATGCTGGCCAGCACCTGCTGCTTGACGTCCATGTCTTCGAACACGGCCTCCACCACGAGGTCGCAGTCGCGCAGCGGGCCGTATTGCAGCGTCGGCGTCAGCGCGTCGCTGCGCGCGCGCTGCGTGGCTTCGGTGATGCGCCCCTTCGCCACGTCGTTGCGGTAGGTCTTTCCTATGGTCTCGATGCTGGACGCCAGCACCTTTTCGCTCTGCTCGACCAGCACCACAGGGATACCGGCATTCAGGAAGCACATGGCGATACCCGTGCCCATCGTGCCGGCGCCGACCACGCCGGCCTTGCGCACCGGCGCCGCTTCCTCGGCGGGCAGGCCGGCGGGCTTGGTCGCGACCCGCTCGGCGAAGAAGGCGTGGCGCAAGGCTTGCGCCTGGGGCGACGCCACCAGCTCCCGGAAACGCTCGCGGCCATAGGCCACGCTGTCTTCGAAACTCGAAGCGATGCTGCGCACGGCCACGTCGACGCAAGCCTGCGGCGCCAACTGGCCTCGATGGCTGGCCTGGAACCTGGCGCGCGCGGCCTCGAACCACTGCGGTTCGCAGGCCGGCGCCGGCAATTCCCGCGTGCGCCGCGCACCCTGGCCCGCAGCCAGCAAGCGCTGGGCGTACGCAATGGCGACGGCCCGGACATCCTCCTGCGCCAACGCGTCCGCCACGCCGGCTTCCAGCGCCTCGGAGGCGCCTATGGGTTTGCCGCCCGCGGCCATGTCCAGCGCCTTCTCGACGCCCGCCAGGCGCAGCAACCGGGGAATGCCGCCCGCCCCGGGGATGATGCCCAGGGTGGACTCGGGCAGGCCCAGGCGGGCTTGCGCATCCACCACCCGGTAGTGGCAGCCCAGGGCCAGTTCCAGCCCCCCGCCCAGCGCGGAACCGTGGATCGCCGCGACCACGGGCTTGGCGCTGGATTCGATGGCGTGGATCACCTGCGACAAGTGCGGGTCCAGCGGCGGCTTGCCGAACTCCTTGATGTCGGCGCCGGCCACGAAGGTGGCGCCGGCGCAGGCGATGACGATGGCATGGGTGTCGTCATCGCCCGCCGCCTGCTCCATGGCCTGCAGCAGGCCGGCGCGCACCGCCTGGGACGTGGCGTTGACCGGAGGATTGTCGATGACGATGACACGGATGTTTCCGCTAAGCGTGGAAGTTACGGCTTGCATGGTTGTCCTGGAGTGATGGCGGCCTTGCCGCCGGTGTTCAGCGCGATTCCTGCAGCGGCACCTTGGCCGTCTTGATGACCTGGGCCCACTTGTCCTTTTCCTGGCCGATGTAGCGGCCGAAGCCCTCGGGCGTATCGGTCTGCGGCTCCATGCCCTGTTGCCGCAGCCATTGCGTGAAGTCGGGCTTGTCCACCATCTCGCGCAGCGCCGCGTTGAGCTGAGCCACGATGGGCTGCGGCGTGCCGGCGGGCGCGAGCAGCCCATACCAGCCTGCCGCCTGGAATCCCGGATAGCCGGATTCAGCCACGGTGGGCACCTGCGGCAGCGACTGGATGCGCTGCGCGGTTTCCACCGCCAGGGGCACCAATTGCCCTGACTGGATCAGCGGCACCAGCGTGATCGCGTTGTCGCTGACGGCGGAGATCAAGCCCGACTGCACGTCGACCAGCGCCGCCGAACTGCCCTTGTAAGGCACGTGCAGCATGTCCACGTTCGCGGTCGACTTGAGCAGCTCCATGGACAGATGCTGCGTCGATCCGGTGCCGGCCGACCCGAAGGTCAGCTTGCCGGGATCCTTCTTCGCCAAGGCCAGGAATTCGCCCAGCGACTTCGGCCCGAGCTTGGGACTGACGGCAATGACCAGCGGCGAGACCGCCACGATGGTGATGGGCGCGAAGTCCTTCACCGGGTCGTAGGGCAGCTGCTGGTACAGCGAAGGATTGATGGACATCGCCCCCGAGAAGGTCATGCCCAGGGTGTAGCCGTCGGCGGGCGCCTTGGCGATGGCGGACATGCCCACGATGGCGGCCGCGCCGGGCTTGTTCTCGATGACCACGGGCTGGCCGAATTTCTCCGTCAGCCCACGGCCTATCATGCGCGCCAGCGTGTCGGCGGCGCCGCCCGCGGCGGCGGGCACGATCATGCGGATGGGTTTGTCGGGATATTGCGCGGCTAGCGCGGCCGTCGCGCTCAAGGCCGCGCAGGAAAGGACCAGGCTTTGCAGGATGCGTTTCAAGATTGTCTCCTTATGCTTGTTTTGTGTTGCGGCCGGCGTTCAGCCGCGGCGGCGGGTGATGGTTCCCACCTGCACCTTCTTTCCGTCAGGCAGCGCGCAGGCATACGCCAGCTCCAGCCATCCGGGTTCGCTGCGGGTCACTTCGAACTCCACGTCCACCGCGTCTCCCGGCCGCGTGAACGCCACGAACTTCGCCTCGATCTCGCAACCGTCGAACCGCGCGTCGCCGAGCAGGTCGGCCACCATGTCCAGCACCGGCGCCATGACCAGCGCCCCCTGCACGATGACGCCGCCGAAGACGCTGTTGCGCGCGTACTCCGGATCGGTGTGCGTGCGGCCGGTGGTGCCGTGCAAGGCGCCGAAGCGGTTGATGTCTTCCTGCGCCGCGCCGCGCGCGGAGCAACGGAATTTGTCGCCTACCTTGAATTCCATGCGGGCCTCCTCAGTTGGGCCAAACCAGGCTGCGTTCCGCCACCAGGGCGACGCGCGCGTTTTCCAGTTTGCGGACGGTGATCTCCAGCACCACGAAGCGCTTGTCGTTCTTCAGGTACTTGTCCTTCACCCGCACGCTGGCCTCCAGCTCCTCGCCCGGATACACGGGCGCCAGCAGGCGGACTTTCTCGCGGGCGTGCAGCACGCCCGTCGGCCAGGCAAAGGCCGCGTGCTGCGGCTGGAAACTGCCGACCAGGACCGGATGCACGCTGCGCACGGGTGCGCCGCCGCCTTGCCGCGAGACGGCGCGGCCGCTGCCGTCGAGGACCGGGGAATGTTCGAAGGTGCCGATGAACGCATCGCTGTCGGCGGCGCCGATGCTGTAGCGGGTGGGAGGAAAGAGACGGCCTATTTCGAAGTCGTCGTAGAACAGCTCGTTGCTTGCCATGTCATCACCTGGGTTGAAGGGGATGCGGGCATCGTAAGCAGTTCTTCCCGTGCGCTGGGATAGTTAACTTATCTTCAAAAGATAGTTTTTGTGCACGCCCTTGCGCGCATGCGGCAAGCGCCTGGGCGCCGCCCCAGCGGCGCCCGCGGGGAGCGGAAAATTCGCTAGGCCGGACGCGGCAGGCGGCGATAAAGCGTGCTGCGGTGCACACCCAGCGCGCGCGCCGCGCGGCTGACATTGCCGCCGTGGGCGGCCAGGGCGTTGTGGATCGCAGCGTCCGTCATGGCTTGCAGATTTGCCGGATCAGCCTCTGCGCCCGCGGGTTGCGGCGCAGCCGCCGCGCCGCGGATGTCGGCGGGCAGCATGTCGGCGTCGACCATGCCCGCCGGCCCCGCCAGCACGTGCAGCGTGCGCAGCACGGCCACCAATTGCCGGTAGTTGCCGGGCCAGGGATAGGCGATCAGGATGGCTTCGATATCGGGCGGCAGGACTGGCCCCGCGCCCTGCGCCGCCCACAGGCCGCGCAGCAATTCCAGGCGGTCGGCGCGCGCGCGCAGCGGCTCCAGCGTGACGGTGTATTCGGCGATGCGGAAATACAGGTCCGGGCGCACCGGCGCGTCGGGCCCTTCGTGGGCCAGCGGCCGATGCGTCGCGCACACCAGCGCGAAGTCCACGGACACCGGCCGCGCCGCGCCCAGCGGCGAGACTTCGCGCGTCTGCAGCACGCGCAACAGGCGCGATTGCAGCATCAGCGGCATGTCGCCGATCTCGTCCAGGAACAGCACGCCGCCATGCGCCTGGCGCAGCAGCCCCTTGCTGCCCTGGCGCCGCGCGCCGGTGAAGGCGCCGTCTTCGTAGCCGAACAGTTCGGATTCGATCAGGCTTTCAGGCAAGGCCGCGCAGTTCACCGCCACGAACGGCCCCGACGCGCGCTGGCTGCGCGCATGCAGCTGGCGCGCGAACACTTCCTTGCCCACGCCGGTTTCACCTTGCAGCAGGATGGACACGCCCGCATCCGACAGGTGCACGGCGCGCGCCAACGCACCCAAGGTTGCGGCATCGAAATTCGGCGCGGCGGGACGCGGGCCTGCCGCGGGCGGCAGCGCCGGCCGCGCTGGCGCCCGTGGCGCGCGCGAACGCGGCCAGCGCAGGCGCGCGTGGTACACGGCGCCCGAGCGCGCCTGCACCCTGCCGGCCGCGTCGGGGCAGCGCTCCATGTCGCCGTCGAATACGTCGGCATAGCGGTACACGCCCAGGGCGGTGGGCGCCAGGCCCAGCGCCTGCAAGGCGCGGCGATTGGCGCCGATCAGCAGGTCGCCCTGGAAGGCCAGCAAGCCTTCGCCGGGCGCGCCCAGTCCGGCATGGTCCACGTGCAGCCGCAGCACGGCGTGCTGCTCGTAGGCCTGTTCAAACAAACGGTGCTCGATCAGGTCCACGGCGGCGCGCACCAGTTCCAGCACGTCGGGCCGCAGGTCGCGCGCCGGGCTGGACAGGTCCAGCACGCCCAGCGTGCGGCCCTCGCTGTCGGTAATGGGGACGGCGGCGCAGGTCAGGATGCGGTTGGGTTCGAAATAGTGTTCCGCGCCATGCACGGCGATGGGCCGGCCTTCCACCAGCGCGGTGCCGATGGCGTTGGTGCCCGCGGCGGCCTCGTCCCAGGGCGCGCCTGGCATCAGCGCCACGCGCGAGGCGCGCTGGGCGAAACCGGTGTCGCCGTCGGAGTCGAGTACCAGGCCTTGCGCGTCGGACAGGATCACCAAGCCGCCGCTGCCGCCGGCCTGGCGGCGCAGCAGCGACATGGCGGGCTCGGACAGCCGGCGCAGCGCCTCGTTGCGCTGCTGGGCCTCGCGCAGCTCGCCCTGGGTCATGAGTTCGGCGCGGCGCACGCCGCGCATGTCGAAGCCCAGGTCGGCGCAGCGACGCCACGACCGCAGGATGGGCTCGGCGACCATGCCGCCGGGCACCGCGCCTTGCTGGTTGAACAGCAGGCGCGCTTGCGTCAGCGCATGCTGACGGGAATGAGTGGCCATGCATGTCTCCTGGGACAGGCATTCTGCGACACCTGTTCCGCGACGATGTCGCAAAAAGCGACAGGGAGCGAGCCCTCACGCCGCGCCCGCTACGCGGACTGCCTGCCCCCTGGGGAGCTGACCCGCCCAGGGGCGGCCCGGCGGCGGGCCGGCCCTCTGGGGCATTGCTGCACGTCGCCCCGTTTTGGAAACCTACTTTCGCATGCAACCCGCAGGCTGTCCAGCGGGGAAGCCCCGACTGGCACGCTCCTTGCTTGATACAGGACAGGCAGCCGACTGCCGCACCCCCACAATACCGGAGACAAGCATGGACATCGCGACCCGCATCACCCCCGACTCTTACGGCACGCGCCTGGACCTGAAGACCCAGTACGACAACTTCATCGACGGCAAATGGCAAAAGCCCGCCGACGGCGAATACTTCGACAACGTCACGCCGGTCACGGGCCAGGTGCTGACGCGCAATGCCCGCTCCAAGGAGCGCGACATCGAGCTGGCGCTGGACGCCGCGCACCGCGCCGCGCCCAAATGGGGAGCGACCCCGGCCGCGCAGCGCGCCCGCATGCTGATGCAGATCGCCGATGTCATGGAGGCGAACCTGGAACGCCTGGCGACTGCCGAAACCTGGGACAACGGCAAGCCCATCCGTGAAGCGCGCGCCGCCGACATCCCGCTGGCGATCGACCACTTCCGCTACTTCGCCTCTTGCATCCGCAGCCAGGAAGGCTCGCTGTCCGAAATCGACCACGACACGGTGGCCTATCACTTCAACGAACCGCTGGGCGTGGTGGGCCAGATCATCCCCTGGAACTTCCCCATCCTGATGGCGGCATGGAAGCTGGCGCCGGCCCTGGCCGCGGGCAACTGCGTGGTGCTCAAGCCCGCCGAGCAGACGCCGCTGGGCATCCTGCTGCTGATGGAACTGATCGGCGACATCCTGCCCCCGGGCGTGGTCAACGTGGTCACGGGCTTCGGCCTGGAAGCCGGCAAGCCGCTGGCCTCCAACAAGCGCATCGCCAAGATCGCCTTCACCGGCGAAACCACCACCGGCCGCCTCATCATGCAGTACGCCTCGCAGAACATCATCCCCGTCACGCTGGAGCTGGGCGGCAAATCGCCCAATATCTTCTTCGCCGACGTGGCCGCGCAGGACGATGATTTCCTCGACAAGGCGGTGGAGGGCTTCGTCATGTTCGCGCTGAACCAGGGCGAGGTCTGCACCTGCCCCAGCCGCGCGCTGATCCAGGAGTCCCTGTACGACAAGTTCATGGAGCGCGCCCTGAAGCGCGTGGCCGAGATCAAGCAGGGCAATCCGCTGGACGCGGACACCATGCTGGGCGCGCAGGCGTCCACCGAGCAGCTGGAGAAGATCCTGTCGTACCTGGACATCGGCAAGCAGGAAGGCGCCGACGTGCTGGCCGGCGGCTCGCGCGCGCAGATGCAGGGCGCGCTGGAAGGCGGCTATTACGTGCAGCCCACGGTGTTCAAGGGCCACAACAAGATGCGCGTGTTCCAGGAAGAGATCTTCGGGCCGGTGGTGGCCGTGACGACCTTCAAGGACGCCGACGACGCACTGGCCCTGGCCAACGACACGCTCTACGGCCTGGGCGCGGGCGTGTGGTCGCGCGACGCCAACACCTGCTATCGCATGGGACGCGCCATCAAGGCGGGCCGCGTGTGGACCAACTGCTATCACGCCTATCCGGCGCATGCGGCGTTTGGCGGCTACAAGCAATCGGGCATCGGGCGCGAGAACCACAAGATGATGCTCAACCACTATCAGCAGACCAAGAACCTGCTGGTGAGCTACTCGCCGAAGAAGCTGGGCTTCTTCTGACCCGGCCATGGTCCGGCGCCGGGCCGCGAGGCCCGGCGCGCCTCAAAGGAGCCTGACATGGCAGAGCAAACGCCGCGCGTGGTCGCCACCGACGAGGCGCGCAGCCTGATCGAGACCCTGCGGGCCAAGCACGGCCCGCTGATGTTCCACCAGTCCGGCGGCTGCTGCGACGGCAGTTCGCCCATGTGCTACGCCCAGGGCGAATTCATGGTGGGGGGTTCGGACGTGCTGCTGGGCGACCTGGAAGGCTGCCCGTTCTACATGGGCGAGGACCAGTTCGCCTATTGGGAGCACACCCAGCTCATCATCGACGCCGTGCCCGGCCGGGGCGGCGCGTTCTCACTGGACAGCGCGGAAGGCAAGCGCTTCCTGCTGCGCTCGCGGCTGTACTCGGACGAGGAATGGGCGCGGGTGGCGCCCGTCAGCAAGGCCTGACCTGTGCCCCTGCCGGTGTCTCGCGCGGGCCCTAGCGGCCCCGCGGGCCGCCTTGCGGGCTGCCCTTGTCGGGCGTGCCGGCATCAACAGCCTGTTTCCACTGGAATGACACGCGCCGGATGCGCGCGGCGCGGAATTGCGTGAACGAACGGCCGCCCGGCATGGGCGCGCCGCGATAGGCACTGCTGGCATTTTTCATTGCTGAAAGTGGCGTGAGGAAAAAACTTGCGCGGGCGGCGCCTCAGGGGCGCGCGGCGGACGAGGTCCAGGCGCTGGCGGGCGCCACGCGGCGGGTCCATTCCAGCGCATCTTCGAGGCGGTCGTTGCCCCAGAACATTTCGCCGTCCACAAAGAAAGTCGGCGCGCCGAACAGCCCGAGATTGCGCGCCTGGTCGACCTGACGGCGCAGCGCCTCCTTGGCGGCTTCGGACTTGCCGCGGGCGATCAGGACGGCGGCGTCCAGCCCCAGGTCCGTCAGCAGCCCATGCACGACGTCCTCGGACTGGATGTCCAGGTCGCGCTGGAAATTGGCGCGGAACACCGCCACGCAGAAATCGCGGCCCCAGGGTTCATCCTGCCCCAGCAGCGCGATGCGCGCGGGCAGCACGCTCATGCGCGGAAACAGGCGGGGACGGTTGTAGACCAGGCCGTACTTGTCGGCCAGGCGGGCGATGTCGCGCATCATGTATGCGCCCTTGCCCGGAAACAGCCGGAACGGCGTGTCGTTCCAGCCCTGGGCCTGGAAGATCGGGCCCAGCAGGAAGGGACGCAGATCGACCCGCACCCCGGCCTCTTGCGCCAGGGCGTCGATGCGTTCGATCGCCAGATAGCTGTACGGGCTGGCGAAATCGAACCACATCTCGATGCGGGGCGTGTCGGGCAGGGGCGCGGTCATGACTGGAGCTCCGGGGCAAGTTGCTACGAAGAAATTAGCGCGACCTGCGCATCCGGCAGGCCGCTGAGAACGACATCGCGATCGCTGCCGACGGTGATGGAATCACCGGCTTGAAGCACGCTGTCATCGAAGCGCCGGTACTCGGACAGCCACAAGGTGCCGGCGTGACACACGATGCGGACGCCCGAGGCGTGCTTGAGCAGCATAGTCGAGCCGCCGGCCAGACGGAATGACATTCCCGCAGTGCAACATACCTGGATCATGGCGTACCCCTGGGCCGCGGCGGCGGCGATCGCGGCGGATTGCGGGGCTGTGCGCCCGTACACCCGTCGTCTGAGTCCTATTGAACGCCCTGGAGGTACTATTGCTCAAGCAACATTTCCGTCCGATACGCATGAGTTTTACGAATGCCATATCCACTGGCCAAACTCCCGCCGCTTGATCTGGTCCGAGGCTTCGTGGCCGTGGGCCGCCGCATGAGCATCACGCTGGCCGCGCAGGATCTGCATGTGACCCAGTCGGCCGTGAGCCGCCAGATCCGGGCGCTGGAGGCCCACCTGGGCGTGCCCCTGCTGGTGCGCGGATTCCGCAGCGTGTCATTCACCTCCGAAGGCGCGCAGCTGTTCCGCATGGCCGACGTATGGCTGAGCCAGCTGGGCGACCTGACCGAGCAGCTGCGCGCGCCCGAACGCCGCACGCCCGTCACCGTGACCACCACCATAGGCGTGGCCTCGCTGTGGCTACTGCCGCGGCTGGGGGACTTCCAGGCGGCGCATCCGCATATCGACGTGCGCGTGGCGGCCGACAACCGGCTGATCGACATCGACCGCGAAAGCGTGGACATCGCCATCCGCTACAGCCTGCGCGACGGCGTGCCGGACAACGCGGCCTGGCTGTTCGGCGAGGCGGTGGTGCCGGTGGCCCACCCTTCGCTCAAGGCCCGCATGCTGGATGCCGAGGAACTGCAGCGCCACGTGCTGCTGGAGTTCGACGACCCGACGCGCCCCTGGCTCCAATGGTCGGAATGGCTGAACGCGCGCGGCCTGGGCCGGGTGCCCTCCCGGGGCATGCTGCGCTTCAACCAGTACGACCAGATCGTGCACGCGGCGCTGGCCGGCCACGGCATCGCGCTGGGACGGCTGGCGCTGATCGCGCCGATGCTGGCGGACAAGCGCCTGGAGGCCGTCGGCGGCCAGGCCGCCAGCGCCACCGAGCATGCCTACTGGCTGGTGCGCAATACGCGCCGCGCCACGCCCGACGCGGAAGTCGTCACGCGCTGGCTGATGGAACAGGCCGAGGCGACGGCGCGCGAGCTGACCACGTAGGCTTCTTCAGCCCCGCGCTACAAAATCCATACAGATCTTCATAACTTGGGACGGCCGCTCCAGTAGATTGCGGCGCTGGTCCGTAATCCCGCTCCCAAGATGTTGACAAGGCTTATCCGTCCAGCGACCGGATGGCAAGACTGGTTCGCCAGTTTTCAGCGATCCTTCCTGATCCTGCTGGCCCCTTGGCTGATCAGCGTGCTGGCGCAGAGCGCCGGGCGCGGCTACCTGCTGTGGCGCTATGCCGCGCCGGGCACCTACGACGCGCTGCCCCAGGACGTGCGGCGCAGCCTGGCAACCGGGCTGCTGTTCGACATCAAGGTCGCCAGCATCGCCTGTTCGGCGCTGCTCCTGTTGTCCATGGCCGCCGCCGCCCAGCCCGGCCTGCAACAACGCTGGCAGCGCTATCTGCCGGGGCTGGGCGCGGCCATGGCGACGCTGTTCGCCGCCATCACCATCGTCAGCGTCTTCTACTTCGCCACGTTCTCGCGATCGATCGACATCTTCGTGTTCGGCCTGGTCGACGACGATACCCACGCCATCCTGATGACCTTATGGCACGGCTACCCGCTGGCGCAGGCCGCCTTGCTGCTGGCGGCGGTGCTGGCAGGCACCTGGTGGCTCGGCCGCCGCTGGCGCGGCCGGGTGCAGCGCCTGCGGCTCAAGCGCCGCGCATTGATGCCCAGCCTGCTCCTGTTCACGCTGATCATCGGCATCACCGTGCTGGCCTGCAGGGGCTCGCTAGGCAGGTTTCCGCTCAACAAGGACGACACCAGCATCTCGTCGCTGCGGCTGCTCAACGACATCGCGCCCAATGGCGTTTCGGCATTTTCCTGGGCCCTGTCGGACCGCGGCAACGACAAGCGTTTCGAACCGGTCACCGCGCGCGAGGGACGCCAGCTCTATGAGCGCTTCCTGGGCTGGCCGGACGACGGCCTGCGGCCCTTCATGGCCGTCACCGGAGCCAATCCGGCGGCAGCGGCACGGCCGCCCCACGTGGTGCTGCAGGTCATGGAGAGCATGGGCGCGCATCTGAACTCATATGACCGTCCCGATCGCGACCTGCTCGGCGCGCTGCGTCCGCACTGGCGCGAGGACTGGGTATTCGAGCGCTTCGTGGCCGAAGGCAATGGCACCATCGAGTCATTGAGCCTGCTGCTGGTGCGCAGCCCAATCGCAGCCGTCGGCCAGTCCTCGGCGGCGGACACGCCCTTCGCCAGCAATGCCTTCACGCCCTTTCTGCAACGCGGCTACCGCGTCGTCTTCGTCACGTCCGGCGCCGCTACCTGGCGCAACCTCGGCGTCTTCGCCACCCAGCTGGGCGCGCACGAATTCGTGGACCAGCAGACCCTCAGGGCGCGCTACGCGCAGGCACGGACGGGAACCTGGGGCGTGCCCGACGAGTACATGTTCCGCTACATCGAGGAACGGCTGGCGCAAGGCACCCGGGACGGCCGGCCGCTATTCATCGTGGCCTTGTCCACCACCCACCATCCCCCGTTCATCGTGCCCGAGGGCGGGCGGCGCGGCGGCCTGCCTCTGGACGATGTGGCCGGCCTGCCCTACTTCAAGGCCTGGGATGCGCTGGCGGCGGCGTTCGACACGCTGCGCTACGCCAACGACCAGTTGGGCGGCTTCCTGACGCGCCTGAAAGCGTCGGACAGCGCGTCGCGGACCATCGTCGCCGTGACCGGCGACCACAACATCCTGGGCATCGACTATCAGGATCCGAAGGACGCGGCGCTGGCCCGCGCCGTGCCGTTCTACCTGTACGTACCGCCGGCCTACCGGGCGCAGGCGCTCTACGACCCGGCGCGCGTGGGCAGCCACAAGGACATCCTGCCCACGCTGTACCACCTGAGCCTGCCGGATACACCCTACTTCCGCAGCGGCTGCGACCTGCTGGCCGCGCGGCCCGATCCGGCCTGGTGCTTCGGTTTCAACAACACGCACGTGCTGTTGACCGATGAAGGGGTATTCCGGCCGGACAAGCCCGGCCGCATCCTGCCCTGGGCAGGTCCGTCGGGACTGGCGCTGGGAGCAGAACAGGACGCCAGCGCCGAACAATGGGAGGAACAAGTGCGGCTGAACGCCTACGCGCCGCTGCTGCACTGGCAAATCAACTACCAGGTGCAGACGCTCGGCCGCGCAGGCCGGGAGCGCTAGCGCGGCTGGCGCGTTTCAGGCTACGCGCACTTCGGGCTCGCCCGCGCGCATGTCGCCGATGACGGCCGCCTGTTCGAAGCCGTGCTGGCGGAACAGGTCCAGCACCGCCTGCGCGGCATCCGGCGAGCAGGCCACCAGCAGTCCGCCCGCGGTCTGGGGATCGGTCAGCAAGGCCCGCTCGGTGTCAGTCACACTCTCGCCCAGGCGCACCGATGCGCCATAGGAAGCCCAGTTGCGGCCGGACGCGCCGGTGATGACGCCGTCCGCGGCAAAGGCCTGCACGCCGGGCAGCCAGGGCAGCGCATCGCGCCGCACATGCGCTGTCAGTTGCGCGCCGCGCGCCATTTCCAGCGTATGCCCCAACAGGCCGAAGCCGGTCACGTCGGTGATGGCGTGCACGCCATCCATCGCGGCCAACGCCGGGCCCGGCCGGTTCAGGCGGGTGGTCTCGGTGATCATGGCGCGGTAGCCGGCGTCGTCCAGCCGGTTCTTCTTCAGCGCGGCCGACAGGATGCCCACGCCCAGCGCCTTGCCCAGGATCAGCACGTCGCCGGCGCGCGCATCAGCATTGCGCTTGATGCGGCCGGGATGCACCAGGCCCATCGCCGCCAGGCCGTAGATGGGTTCGACGGAGTCGATGCTATGGCCGCCCGCCACGGGAATGCCGGCGTCCTTGCAGACGGCTTCGCCGCCGCGCAGGATGTCGGCGATGACGCTGTGCGGCAGCACGTTGATCGGCATGCCCACGATGGCCAGCGCCATGATGGGCGTGCCGCCCATCGCGTACACGTCCGACAGCGCATTGGTCGCGGCGATGCGGCCGAAGTCGTAGGGGTCGTCGACGATGGGCATGAAGAAATCGGTGGTGGCGATGAGCGCCTGCTCGTCGTTCAGCCGGTAGACCGCCGCATCGTCGGCCGTCTCGGTGCCCACCAGCAGATCGGGGTAGCTGACCGCCGGGCCGAAGCGCTTGAGCAGCTCGGACAGCACGCCGGGCGCGATCTTGCAGCCGCAGCCGCCGCCGTGCGAAAGCGAAGTCAATCGCGGCACCGCCGCGCTGGCAACATCCTGGGTGGTCATCTGAATCTCCATAGGTCAGTGGAAAAGGATAGCACCGCCCCCGGGATTGGCCCTATGATGATCCGGCAGCACGCAGCAACGGACGGCCGCCCGGCCCCGGGCGCACCGACAGCCAATCTTCACCGTGAGTGAGGGCTATATGGATCGCCGACACTTTCTCCGTTTCTCGGGCGCCTTGTGCGCCGCCAGCGCGACACTGCCAGGCGTGGCGCGCGCGGCCCCCGCCCCAGTCAGCGCCGGATGGCGCGCCTTCGAACTGACCACCGACATCACCGTGCTGGATCCAGGCGCGCATGCGCGCATCTGGATCCCGGTTCCCTATGCCACCGACACCGCCTACCAGCGCGGCGCGCAGAGCGCCTGGCAGGTCAGCGGCGGCGGCGTGGCCCAACTGAGCCAGGCGCCCGGCTATGGCGTGCAGATGCTGGCCGTGCAATGGCCGGATGCGCAGGCGCCGCGCCGGGTCACGGTCACCAGCCGCTTCCAGACCCGCAATCGGCGCGTGGACCTGGGCCAGCCGCCCTCGGCTGGCGCCCCCCAGGAAAGCGCGGCCGCGCTGCGCGAGTTCCTCCAGCCCACCGCGCTGCTGCCCACCGACGGCATCGTCAAGAGCACCGCCGACCGTATCACGCGTGGCCATCGCGGCGATCTGGCCCAGGCCCGCGCCATTTACGAATGGGTGGTCGAGAACACCTGCAGGACGGCATCCACCCGTGGCTGCGGCGTGGGCGACGTGCGCTACATGCTCACGGCCAACGACCTCAACGGCAAGTGCGCCGACATCAACTCGCTGTTCGTCGCGCTGGCCCGCGCCGCCGGCATACCTGCCCGCGATGCCTACGGGCTGCGCGTGGCGGACTCCGAGTTCGGCTACAAAAGCCTGGGCAAGGCGGGCGACGTCACCAAGGCGCAGCACTGCCGCGCCGAGTTCTACGCCGCAGGCTACGGCTGGGTGCCGGTGGACCCCGCCGACGTGCGCAAGGTCATGCTGGAAGAGCCCCCGGGCGAACTGCCATTGACGGACGCCAAGGTGCGCGCCGCGCGCGTCATGCTGTTCGGCGCCTGGGAGATGAACTGGGTCGCCTACAACCATGGCCATGACGTGGTCCTGCCGGGCGCCGCCCATGGACCCGTGCCGTTCCTGATGTATCCCAACGGAGAAACCTCGGCCGGCCGGCTGGACAGCCTGGATCCCGCCAGCTTCAGCTACAAGCTCAGCGCCAAGCCGCTCTCCCTCTGAGCCCGCCCACTGTCCACCCCGGGGACCCGCCATGATCAGCCGCCGCCTACTCCTGCAGTCCGGCCTGTCGTTGGCGGCGCTGCCCTGGCATGCCCGGGCCGCCAGCGACGATGCGCTCAAGAAAGCCACCGGCCCGGACTGGGCGGCGTGGACCGCGTCCACCCCGCCCCTGGCCCTGCCCGACCTCTCCGGCCGCGAGAAAAAGCTCTCCGCCTGGCGCGGCAATGTGGTCATCGTCAGCTTCTGGGCCACCTCGTGCGAACCCTGCCGCGATGAAATCCCCATCATGTCCGCCATGGCCAAGCGCCATCGCGAGGAAGGCCTGCGCCTGGTGGCGGTGAACGTGGGCGATTCGCCGGCCAAGATCAGCACTTTTCTGGCGAAGTGGCCGGTCGCGGGCACCGTGCTGCACGACAGGAACAGCACGGCGTCCAAACAATGGGATGCGGTCGGCCTGCCCGCGAACTATCTGGTGGACCGCGGCGGATCCGTCCGATATTGGCACCTGGGACAGCTGGACTGGAAATCGGACCGGGTGGGCGGCGTGGTGACGGCCATGCTGCGGGCCTAGCGCTGCGCGGGAAATGGCGGAAGGCAGCAGGAGTCGAACCTACCTGGGAACGTCTGACGTCCCCAACTGGGTTTGAAGCCCAGCCGTGCCACCGGGCACGAATGCCTTCCAAGGTGGCCGCTCATGATACCGGTTACTGCGCCTGCCGCGCGCTTGCGTAGGCGCTTTCCTGGCGCAACACGTGCGTGTCGCGCAAACGCCGCGTATATCCCACGCGGTCGAAGAATTCCAGGATCTGGATCGCGCGCTTTCTGCCCAGGCCCGTGGCGTCGCGGAACGACGCGGCGTTCAAGCCCTCCGGCTGCGCCGCCAGGCCTTGCGCCAGCGCCGCCAGCGCCGCCACCTGATCGCGGTGATAGAACAGATCCTTTACCACCTGGGCCACTTCGCCGCGCCGCAGCAACTTGCGCAGCAGTTGCCGCATGCGGTCCTCGGGCTCGGCCAGCGTGCGGGCGAGGTCCCGCACCCAGGGCGGATCGAAGGCGCCGCCCGCCAGCAAGGGCAGCACCCGTGCGGCCAGCGCCGACTCATCGGGTGCCAGGGTCGCGCTATGGCCGGGCAGATGCAGCCAGGGGCCATTGCGCACGATGCGGCCGTCGCGCTGCAGGTCGTCCAGCACGGCGAACCATAACCCGTCCGGGCCGACGGGCATGGCCATGCGGCGCAAGCGCGGGCCGTCCGGGCCCGGTTCGTCCGGCGCGCCCTGGTGGAACGTCGCCAAAGCCTGTTCCACGCGCGCGCGCAAGGCATCCCAGTGGGCCGACAGGATCAGGGTGCGCGGCGCCTGAGCGGTGCGCGCCTCCAGCCACAGCGCCCCGTGCGGCGCGGGGATCTCGTGCACCGGCTTGCCTGTCAGGCGCTGCAAGGCAGCTTCGTCCAGCCCCAGCGCGGCATGCTCCAGCACCGGATGCAGGCCGGCGCCGTCCAGCATGGCCGCCAGCGCCTGCAGCCACTGCATGCGGGCGGCGGAACGGCGCTTGCGGTCCGGCGCGTTCGGGTCCAGCACCCGGCCGCCGCCGACCGTGCGCGTGGCCTGCGCATTGCGCACGATGTAGCGGTCGCCCGGCATGACGCAGACGGGTTCGTCGAACACCAGCTGCACCCAGCCGGACTGCCCGGGCGCCAGCGATTCCGCGCTCAGCGGCACCGCGTGGGCCACGTGGCGCGCGGCGCCGATGTGCACATGCAAGGGCGCCCAGGCGCGCACCGGCGCGTCCGCGGACGCCAGCAACGTCAGCGCCACGTCGACATGGCGCGACGGCAGGAAGCAGCGCGCGTCCGCGATCCAGTCGCCGCGCGCGATGGCGTTCTTGTCCATGCCCGCAAGGTTCAATGCGCAGCGCTGGCCGGCCGCGCCGGTTTCGCTGGGCTGGTTCTGGGCATGGATGCTGCGCACGCGCACGCGCGTGCCGGCGGGCATCAGCCGCAGGTCGGCAGTTTCGTCGCCGGCGCGCGCCCGCCCGGCATGAGCCGTGCCGGTCACCACCGTGCCGTGGCCGGCCAGAGTGAAGACCCGGTCTACGGCCAGCCTGAACAGGCCTGCGCTGTCGCGTTGGCGCAGGGCTTGGGCCTCGGCGTGCAAATAGGCTTGCAGTTGCGCCACGCCCGCATCGCCAACCTGTGACGCGCACACCGCGTACAGCGGCGCGTCCTGCAGAAAGGTGCCCGCGGCCAGTTGGGCGATCTCAGCACGCACCGCCTGCAGGCGGGCGGCGTCGGCGCGGTCGGTCTTGGACAATGCCACCGCGCCGCGCGCCACGCCCAGCAACGCCAGGATCGCCAGGTGTTCACGCGTCTGCGGCATGACGCCGTCGTCCGCCGCCACCACCAGCAGGCCGAAATCGATGCCGCTGGCGCCGGCCGCCATGGTGTGCACGAGCTTCTCGTGTCCCGGCACGTCGATGAAGCCCAGCACGTCGCCATTGGGCAGCGGGGTGTAGGCATAGCCCAGTTCGATGGAAATCCCGCGCGCCTTCTCTTCCTTGAGCCTGTCGGTGTCGACGCCGGTCAGCGCCCGCACCAGCGTGGTCTTGCCGTGGTCGATATGGCCGGCGGTGCCGATGATCATGCCTGCTCCGCCAACTGCGCCAGCTGCGCGGTGAAGGCCGCTTCGTCGCGCGCTTCCAGGCAGCGCAGGTCCAGCCACAGGGCGTCATCGGCGATGCGGCCGATGACGGGCACCGGCAGGCGGCGCAGTCGCGTCTCCAGCTTGTCCAGGTGCCGCCCGGCCCGGCCGCCGCCCGTGTAGCGCACGGCCAGGCCGTAACTGGGCAATTGATCCACCGGCAAGGCGCCGCTGCCGATCTGGCTGAACATGGGCACGGCTTCGACCGCATACGGCTCGCCCGCCGCGTGCGCCAGGACGCCGCGCAGGCGTTCGGCCTGCGGCTGGATGTCGCGCTGCGGACGGGTCAGCAGGCGCAGCGTGGTCAGCCGCTGGGCCAGGAATTCGGGCGCGCGGTACAGGCCCAGCACCGGCTCCAGCGCCGCCAGCGTCAGCTTGCTGACGCGCAGGGCGCGCTTGAGCGGATTCTTCTTGATCTTGCGGATCAGGTCCTTGCGGCCCACCAGCAGGCCGGCTTGCGGGCCGCCCAGCAGTTTGTCGCCGCTGAAGGTCACCAGGTCCGCGCCGGCCGCGATGGTTTCGCGCACGGTGTCTTCCCTGGGCAGGCCGAACTGCGTCAGGTCGACCAGCGTGCCGCTGCCCAGGTCGACGGTGGCCGGCAGGCCGCGCGCGTGCGCCAGCGCCGCCACCTCGGCCACGCTCACGCTTTTGGTGAAGCCGGTGACGGCATAGTTGCTGCAGTGCACCTTCATCAGCATGGCCGTGCGCGGGCCAATGGCGTTCTCGTAGTCGGCGGCGTGGGTGCGGTTGGTGGTGCCGACTTCCACCAGTTTGGCCCCGGCGCGCTTCATGATGTCGGGAATGCGGAACGCGCCGCCGATTTCGACCAGTTCGCCACGGGACACCACGGCTTCGCGCCGGTCGGCCAGGGCGTTGAGCATTAGCAGCACGGCGGCGGCGTTGTTGTTGACAACGGTGGCCGCCTCGGCGCCCGTCAGCTCGCACAGCAGTTCGTCGATCAGGTCGTCGCGGTCGCCGCGCCCGCCAGTGTCCAGGTCGAACTCCAGATTGGCGGGGGTGGTGAGCGCGCGCAGCACCGAGGCCACCGCCTCGTCGGGCAGCAGCGCCCGGCCCAGATTGGTGTGCAGCACCGTGCCGGTCAGGTTGTACACGGCCCGCAGCCTGGGCTCGGCGGCGCGTGCCAGGGCCGCGGCCACGCGCGCCGCCACGGCCTCGGCGCCCAATTCCTGGCGCGCCAGCCCGCCGGCCAGCGCGCGTTCGCGCAGCGCGTCCAGGTCGCCGCGCAGGGCCGCCACCACCTGGGTGCGGCCGTACTCGTCCAGCGCGGCGCACATGGCCGGCGCATTCAGCAACCGGTCCAGCGACGGGATTTCCGATACCGCGGCCACGCCGCCTTCGAGCGCGTGCGCGGCCATTACTGCTCCGCTCCCGGCTCCGATCCGTGCCACAGCAAGGGATTGCCGCTGGCCCGCGAATAGCCGGCCTCGCCGACCAGCACGTCCAGCATCAGGCTGGCCAGGTCGTCGGCCACGGGCTCCACCTGCAGGTCCTTGTCCTGGTAGAAAATCTTGCGGTAGGTGTGGCAGTGGTCGCAGGTTTCCGCCTTGATGGCGGGCGTGCGGCCCTCGATGGCCTGATACGCCACCGACTCCACGTCTTCGCAGTGCGAGCACTTCACCCGCACCATGTGCCACTGGGTCGCGCACAGGCTGCAGCACAGGTAGCGGTAGCCTTCGAACTGCCCGCCCACGCGCACCACGCTGGCCACCGGCAGGCTGGCGCACACCGGACAGACGCCGAAGGGACTGGCCACCGGCAGCTGTTTTTCGTCGAAGCGGCTGGCCAGGTCGGTCCAATAGACTTGCAGGGCCGCCATCACGAAGGGAGCTGCGGCGCCGTCCACGCCCTGGTCCTGTTCGGACAGCACGGCCTCGGCCAGATCCTCCAGCGACTCCGGGTCCTCGGCCAGCGCGCGGCGCAGGCCGGCGCAGACTTCGATGGCTTCGGCCGGCACGTCCTTGGCGCCGACAACATGCTCAAGCAGCTGGCCCAGGATGTCGCGCCACAGGGGATCGCGCGGCCAGCCCACCGCCTGCAAGGGCGGCATGCCATGCGCCTGCGCCAGCGAAATACGTTCGTCGGAGGCCTCGGGCGCCGTGCAATTCTGCAGGGCGCGGTGCTGGGCGTCGACCAGATGCGCCATCAGCAGCAGGTAGTCGGCCACCGGGCTATCCGCCGCCAGCTGCCGCAGGCGCGCCGCGCGCGTGGCGAAAATGGATCCACGCTCCGGCAAGCTGACTTGGGGAATGCGGTTGTGGTCTAGCGCTTCGATCTCGCCGCGCGGAAGAATTCGCTGCACTTGCGTCTCCAGATAAAAAAACACGGCTGCCAGCCTTCAATGAGAAGGATAGCAGCCGTTGGGCGGGTGCGTGAGGGCCGGGAGAGGCCCATTTGCCGCAGAGCAAGCGGGATGCGCCTAGCAGGCGCGTCCCGCCAGTTCTATTTCCGGATTTGTTCGCGGAACCAGGCGCGGTGATGTTTCCACGCCCAACCCGCCGTGACATACCCGCGCAGCATCGCGGTCAGCGAACCCTTGACCCAGATCGCCGCGTAGATGTGCACGATGATGGCGCAGATCAGCACCAGCGCGCTGACGGCATGCAGCACCGAGGCGGCGCGGATGACCCAGATCGGGAAGTAGAACGCGAAGTACTCGCGCCAGATCACGATGCCGCTGACGAACAGGCCTAGCATGCACAGGATCAGCACGTAGAACAGCAGCTTCTGGCCGGCGTTGTACTTGCCGACTTCAGGCAGCTTTTCCTCGCGGTTCTCGACCACGTCGTTCAATTGCCGCATCCACTGGCGGTCGGCCTTCGTCATGAGGTTGTGCCGCCACATGTGGCCGGCGAACACGACGAAGCAGGCGAACATCACCACCCCGATGAAGGGATGCAGGATGCGCGTCCAGGGGCCGCCCCCGAACAGGTTGCTCAGCCAGTACATGGACGGGTGGAACAGCGCCAGCCCGGACAGCGCCAACAGGATGAACGTGAAAGCGATGATCCAGTGGTTGGTGCGCTCGCCCGGCGTATAGCGCTTGATCCGGCGGTAATGGCGGTCTTCACTCATGGCGCACCTCCTCTTCGGCACGGCGTTCGTCTTCCTCGGACACCTCGTTGCGGCCTACGCGGGCGTAGTGGAAGAAGCCCGCCAGCGCGGTCAGGGCCATCACGGCCACGCTCACGGGCTTGGCCAGGCCCTTCCACAGCGAGACCATGGGACTGATCTGCGGGTCCTTGGGCAGCCCGTGATACAGCCCGGGTTGGTCGGCGTGATGCAGCACGTACATGACGTGGGTGCCGCCCACGCCCTGCGGGTCGTACAGGCCCGCCTTGTCGAAGCCGCGCGACTTGAGGTCGACGATCCGTTCCTCGGCGTGCTGCGTCATGTCTTCCTTGGTGCCGAAGACGATGGCGCCGGTGGGACAGGCCTTGACGCAGGCCGGCTCCTGGCCGACGGCCACGCGGTCGGAACACAGGGTGCACTTGTACGCCTTGTGGTCCTTCTTGGAGATGCGCGGCACGTTGAACGGACAGCCGGTGATGCAGTAGCCGCAACCGATGCAGTTCTCTTCGTGGAAATCCACGATGCCGTTGTTGTACTGGATGATGGCGCCCGGCGAGGGACAGGCCTTCAGGCAGCCCGGATCCTCGCAATGCATGCAGCCGTCCTTGCGGATCAGCCATTCCAGGTCGCCTTGCGGATTCTCGTATTCGGAGAAGCGCATGACCGTCCAGGAATGCTCGGTCAGGTCGGCCGGATTGTCGTAGACGCCCACGTTGGTGCCGATCTCGTCGCGCAGATCGTTCCATTCCATACAGGCGCTCTGGCAGGCCTTGCAGCCGATGCACTTGGAGACGTCGATCAGCTTGGCCACCGAGCCCGTGACGGGCTCGCGGATGCCCGGCGGCGGCGTGGTGGTGGCGGAGCGCCGCTTGATGTCTAGGGATTGCATGGACATGTCGGTCTCCTTAGGCCTTCTCGACCTGCACCAGGAACGACTTGAATTCCGGCGTCTGGGAATTTCCGTCGCCCACGAACGGCGTCAGGGTGTTGGTGAGGAAGCCGGGTTTGGCCAGGCCCACGAAGCCCCAGTGGATGGGAATGCCCACGTGGTGCACCGTCTTGCCCTCGATGGTCAGCGCGCGCAGGCGCTTGGTGACCAGCGCCACCGCCTTGATGTAGCCGCGGTTGGACGACACCTTCACGCGCGAACCGTTGGCGATGCCCAATTCCTTGGCCAGCGCCTCGCCGATCTCCACGAACTGCTCCGGCTGGAGGATCGCGTTGATGCGGACGTGCTTGGTCCAGTAGTGGAAGTGCTCCGTCAGGCGGTAGGTCGTGGCCACATAGGGGAACTTGTCCACCGTGCCCATCGCGGCCAGGTCGTCCTTGAAGACCCGCGCGGCCGGGTTGCTGGTGACCCCCTTGGCCTTCGGATACAGCGGGTTGTAGCCCAGCGGCGTCTCGAAGGGTTCGTAGTGCTCGGGGAACGGCCCTTCGGCCATGCCCGCCCGCGCGAAGAAGCGCGCCACGCCTTCGGGGTTCATGATGAACGGTCCCATGCCGCCGTCGGGATTTTCATCGCCCTTGAAATCGGGGATGTCGGCGCCGGTCCAGAACTTGCCGTTCCAGGAGATCAGGCTGCGGCGCGGATCGAACGGCTTGCCCGCCACGTCACAGGAGGCGCGGTTGTACAGGATGCGGCGGTTGGCCGGCCACGCCCAAGCCCAGTTCAGGGTCTGGCCGATGCCGGTCGGGTCGCTGTTGTCGCGCCGCGCCATCAGGTTGCCGCCGGGGCCCCAGGCGCCAGCGAAGATCCAACAGCCGCTGATGGTGGAGCCGTCGTCGCGCAGTTCCGCGAAGCCGGCCAGCTGCTCGCCGGCCTTGCGGGTGACCTTGGAAGGATCCTTGGGGTCGGTCAACTCCACCAACGCCTTGCCCGTGTACTCCTTGGCCAGCTCTTCCGCGGTGGGATTCTGCGGGTTGGAGTACGGCCAGGACAGGTTGACGATGGGATCGGGATACTTGCCGCCCTCGTCCTGGTACATCTTGCGCAGGCGCGTGAACAGCAGCGCCATGATCTCGATGTCGCTCTTGGCTTCGCCCGGAGGCTCGGCGCCCTTCCAGTGCCATTGCAGCCAGCGGCCGGAGTTCACCAGCGTGCCGTCTTCCTCGGCGAAGCAGGTGGTCGGCAGGCGGAAGACCTCGGTCTGGATCTTGGACGAGTCCACATCGTTGGCCTCGCCCGCGTTGCGCCAGAACTCGGAGGTCTCGGTGACCAGCGGATCCATGATGACCAGGAACTTCAGCTTGGCGAAGCCGGCGTTCAGCTTGGCCTTGTTGGGCGCGGCCGCCAGGGGGTTGAAGCCCTGGGCGAGGTAGCCGTTCATCTTGCCCTGGTTCATGAGCTCGTAGACCTGCAGCATGTCGTAGAGCTTGTCCAGCTTGGGCAGGTAGTCGAACGCCCAGTTGTTTTCGGCCGTGGCGGACTTGCCCCACCAGGCCTTCATCAGGCTCACGTGGAACTTGCTGTAGTTCTGCCAGTAGCTCAGCTGGTTGGGCCGCAGGGGTTTCTGCGTGCGCGACTCGATGTACTTGCCGTAGTCCTGCTCGGGCTCGTTGGGCAGGGTCATGTAGCCGGGCAGCAGGTTCGACATCAGGCCCAAGTCGGTCAGGCCCTGGATGTTCGAGTGCCCGCGCAGCGCGTTCATGCCGCCGCCGGCGATGCCGATGTTGCCCAGCAGCAGCTGCACCATCGCGCCCGTGCGGATGATCTGCGAACCGATCGAGTGCTGCGTCCAGCCCAGCGCGTAGAGGATGGTGGCGGCGCGGTTGGTGGTGGCGGTGGACGCCAGCATCTCGCACACCTTCAGGAACTTGTCCTTGGGCGTGCCGCAGACGCGCTCGACCATGTCCTCGGTGTAGCGCGAGTAGTGCTTCTTCAGCAGCTGGTAGACGGTGCGCGGATGTGCCAGCGTCGGATCGGTCTTGACGTAGCCGTCGTCGCCGCGCTCGTAGTCCCAGCTGGCCTTGTTGTAGGTGCGCTTCTCGGCGTCGTAGCCGGAATACAGCCCCTCGTCGAACGCGAAGTCCTCGCGCACAATGAAGGAAAAGTCCGTGTAATTGCGCACGTACTCGTGCTGGATCTTGTCGTTATCCAGCAGATACTTGATGACGCCGCCCAGGAAAATGATGTCGGTGCCGGTGCGTATGGGCGCGTAGAAGTCCGCCACGGATGCCGAGCGCGTAAAGCGCGGATCCACGACGATCAGCTTCGCCTTGTTATGGGCTTTTGCTTCCGTGACCCATTTGAACCCGCAAGGGTGGGCCTCGGCGGCATTGCCGCCCATGATCAGTACTACGTCCGCGTTCTTGATGTCGACCCAATGGTTCGTCATCGCTCCACGGCCAAACGTCGGGGCAAGACCTGCCACCGTCGGGCCATGTCAGACACGGGCTTGGTTATCGAATGCCAGTATCCCCATGCTGCGCACGGTCTTGTGCGTGATGTAGCCAACCTCGTTGCTGCTTGCCGAGGCCGCCAGCATGCCGGTGGTCAGCCACCGGTTGACGGTCTTGCCGTCGGCGGTCTTCTCGACGAAGTTCGCGTCGCGGTCCGCCTTCATGAGCTTGGTGATGCGGGTCAGGGCGTCGTCCCACGACATCCGTACCCACTTGTCCGACCCCGGCGCCCGGTATTCCGGGTACTTGAGGCGGTTGGGGCTGTGGATGAAGTCGATCAGGGCAGCGCCCTTCGGACAGAGCGTGCCGCGGTTGACGGGGTGGTCGGGGTCGCCTTCGATGTGCATGATGCTGGCACGGGCGTTCTTGGAGCCGTCGCCCAAGCCGTACATCAGCAGTCCACAGGCGACCGAACAGTAGGGACAGGTGTTGCGCGTTTCAGTCATGCGCGCAAGCTTGTACTGGCGGACTTCGGCCATGGCCGTGCCGGGGGCTGCCCCCAGCAAAGCCAGGCTGGAGCCTGCCAGCGTCGCACCGGTCACCTTGAAGAACTGGCGGCGATTCATGTTGACCATGAAACACTCCTCTCCTGGTGAAATGAAGGAAGCCGCTGGCCCGCCGAAGCAAAAAGCCCTACGGTTTCCAAGGATATTTTTCCAAGTATAGGCTTTGCGGGACGGGTACGCCATGGGACCTGTCTTAAGAGCGACCGTCCTTATGTCTGAGATTTGGCGGCCAAATCGGGGGTTTTCGCAGATTTTGGATGATGCGGCGGCTGCTACCATCTGCCGCTGCCTGGACTGGCCTGCCAGCTCCCATTTCGGGGACGCGCCGCCAGCCTTCCTCCCCCCGCATGACCGTAGGAGCGCCGATGCGCCGCCTTGTTGCCCTGGCCTTTTCCATCACCGCCACGCTTGCGCCCGCCACGCTCGTCCGCGCGGCCCCCGCCGCCCTGACCCCGGCGGCGGCCGCCACCGAGGCCGCCCACCAGGCGGGCATGGAAGGCTATCTCTATTTCTACCCGCTGGTCACGATGGACCTGACCCGCCGCCAGTTCACCCATCCGTCCCGCGGCGCCGAGGGCGCGCCAGCCAATACCTTTCTGCATGGGCGCGCGCTGCCGCAGCCGGGCGCGGCCACGCCCTGGGCCAATCCCGACATGCTGCGCAGCGTCGGCTGGCTGGACCTGACCTCCGGGCCGGTGGTGCTGTCGGTGCCGGATACCCAAGGCCGGCTCTACACGCTGACGCTGCTGGACATGTGGACCGACGTGTTCGCCACGCTGGGCAAGCGCAGCACCGGCACGGCCAAAGGCAATACCGTGATCGTGCCGCCGGGCTGGAACGGCGTGCTGCCCTCGGGCATGGCCCGCATCGACGCGCCCACCGCCTACGTTTGGGCCAGAAACCTGATCCAGGCGGACAACCAGGCCGACTATCCCGCGGTCCACGCCCTGCAGGATGGCTTTGTGCTGACGCCGCTGGCGCAATGGAACCTGCCCGCACAGGCCCAGCGGGTGAAATCCGACCCTGCCCTGAATCTGCGGATCCCGGTGCGCGAGCAGGTCGAATCCATGCCGACCGACGCCTACTTCGAATATGCGGCCGAGCTGCTGCGCAAGAATCCGCCGCATCCTACCGATCAGCCCATACTGGCCAAACTGCGCGGCGCCGGGCTGATTGCCGGCCGGCCGTTCGACTTCGCCCAGCTCGACCACCCCGCCAAACAGGGCCTGCGCCGCGGCCTGCGGGCGGCACGCGAGCGGATGACGGCGGTCGCAGGCGGCACGGTGCGCAACGTGAACGGCTGGCACCAGGAAACCGCCAGCATCGGCGTGTACGGCAATTCCTATCTGCGGCGCGCCCTGGCGGCGCAGGCGCAGCCCGGCGCGGGTCTGCCGGAAGACCTGAGCGTGCTGCTGCTGGCCGCCGACAGCCAGGGCGCGCCGCTGGACGGCGCGCACGGCTATACGCTGCATTTCGCCGGCGGCCAATTGCCGCCCGCCGCGGCGCTGTGGTCGCTGGCGGCCTACGACGCGCAAGGCATGCCGTCGGCCAATCCGCTGAACCGCCATGCGCTGGGCGACCGCGACCCGCTGCGCTACAACGCCGACGGTTCGCTTGACCTGCGCATCAGCCATGCGCCGCCCGCGCCCGAGGAACAGTCCAACTGGCTGCCGCTGCCCGCCGCCGGCGCAGTCAGCGTGCTGCTGCGCGTCTATGCGCCCGAGCCCGCGCTGCTGGACGGATTGTGGACGCCGCCCGCCCTGCTGCGCGACGCTCCGCCCGAAGAGGCGACGCAAGAAACCCCGGAAGCCGCTGAAAAGACGCAGCCATGACAGGCGCCTGCCGCTACCATAGGTGTTTTATCCGAGATTGAACGCCCGCCATGGACGAAGCCTTTAGCCACCAATTGTCGATGACCATCCTGATGACGCCGGACATGGCGAATTTCTCGGGGAATGTGCACGGCGGAACCATCCTCAAGTACCTGGACCAGGTGGCTTACGCCTGTGCCAGCCGGTACGCCGGCCAATATGTGGTGACCCTGTCCGTGGACCAGGTGGTGTTCCGCGAACCCATTCATGTGGGCGAGCTGGTGACCTTTCTGGCGGCCGTGAACTACACCGGCCGCACCTCGATGGAAATCGGCATCAAGGTCGTCACCGAGGACATCCGCAAGAAGCTCGTGCGCCACACCAACAGCTGCTACTTCACGATGGTGGCGGTGGACGAACAGGGCGCGCCGACCGCGGTGCCGCCGCTGGAGCCGCGCAACCTGGAGGAGAAGCAGCGCATGGAAGCCGCCCGGCTGCGCCGCGAACTGCGCCAGGAAATGGAACGCCGGCACGGCGAGATCAAGCGGGAAACCACGCACGACGGCCAGCCCTGAAACGGTAATCTCGCGCATCCAAAACAAAACGAGCCCAGAGGGCTCGTTTTTTCATGCGCGGGCTGCGGCCAGGCCGATTTCAGGCGCGTTCCACCGAGGCCGGAGGCGACGGCGGCGTCGCGGCGGGTTCGCGGTCGCGGCCCACCATGCGCTTCAAGCCCAGCCACTGCTGCGACCAGAAGCCGCGGCCGTAATCGCGCCCGCCCAGCTCCGCCTGCTGGTCATGGATGCCCGTGGGGCCATAGCCCACGCCGAAGCGGGCGGTGCGGAACAGCACGTCCCAGATGGGAAACAGCGCCGCAAAGTTGTAGCCACCCACCGGACCCGGCGTGGAAGCGTCATAGGCGATCGAATGGTGGTGGCGATGAAAGCGCGGGCTGACCAGCAGGCGCTCGCCCAGCGCGCCGAAATGCATGCGCAGGTTGGCGTGCGAGAAGCTCTGCGCCAGCTGGGTAATGGCCACCACCATGACGAACTGCGCGGGCGGCACGCCCACCAGCTGCGACACGAACACCACCAGCACGTCGCGCAGCATGTCATCCAGCAAGTGATTGCGGTCGTCGCTCCAGATGGTCATCTGGCGCTGGCTGTGGTGCACCGCATGCAACGCCCAGAGCCAGCCGAAACGATGCTGGGCGCGGTGGTAGAAGTAATCCACCGCATCGAACAGCAGCAGGTAGATGATCAGGCTGACCCAGGCCTTGTCCGTGACGCCGGGCCAGTACTGGTCCAGCTGGAACGGCGCGAAGCCCCAGACGTGCAGCTGGCCGAACACGCTGTCCCACAGCGGATCGATGGTGAAGAACAGCAGCAGCCGGAACGCGCCCAGCCTGTGGATCAGCGTGTACAGCACGTCGATGCCGATCTGGCGGCGGTCGGTGACCGCTTCCACGGGGCGCAGGCGCTGCAAGGGGCCGAACACCAGCACCAGCACCGCGATCTGCAGCAGGCCGACCAGCAGCCACATGGTGGCGTCGTAGCCGTCCTCGATGAAGTTGCTCATGCCCAGGTGGAACAGCGCGGGCTGAATCGCCGTTTCGAAGAGCCATTGCTGGCACTCTCCGAACAATTGACTAAGCGTATCCATGATCAGTGATGAGTAGCGATCCAATCGCGATAGGACGGGTGCGTGTCCAAGGTAGCAAAACAATAGCCCTTGCGCTGCAAACCTTCAATCAGCGGCTCCAGCACGGCCGGCGCCCAAGGATCCTGGCGCGACCAGATGCCCAGGTGGGCCAGCAGGATGTCGCCGGGCTTGATGTTGCGCAGGGCCTGGTCCAGCAGGCGGGCATTGGGGTATTTGTCGCTGGGCAGCTCGTCGCCCAGGAAGCCGGCGGGCGCCCAGCCCACGTGCTCGAAGCCGCAGGCCTTGGCCGCCTTCAGCAGCGCGGGCGAGGTCTTGCCGCCTGGCGCGCGGTAGATCGGCAGCATGTTCTTGCCCGTCATCTGATGGAAACGGGTGACGGACCGCTTGATCTCGGCGCAATACTGCTCGGGCGTCCATTCGGCGCGCTTGCCCGCGTCCGGACCGGCGCTGGGCTTGACGCGGAACTTGCCGCCGGGAAGGTCGGCCTGCCAATAGACGTGGTCGTAGGTGTGCGAGCCGAAGACATGGCCTTCGGCGGCGCGCGCCTTCCACCAAGGCGCCCACACGTCGTCCAGGCTGGAGCCGTCGGTCAGCGTGCGCTCGTTGGCCAGGAAGAAAGTGACCTTGACGTTGTGGCGGGCCAGCACCTCGGCGATCAGCGGGGCCACGCCCATGTGGCCAGTATCGAACGTCAGGTAGACCGGCTTGTCGCAGGTGGCGGGCGCGGCCATCCCCATGGCGGGAAAGGCCAGCGCAAGCATCAGCGCGGCGCGGAGGCGTTTTGCCGCCGGGCCGTCCCAAGGCAAAACAGCCCCCTTGGGGGGCAGCAAGCCCGCGCAAGCGGGCGCGGCGTGGGGGCTCCTACTACCGCGTAGGAGCATGGTTCAAGGTCCAGACGCCATGGGGCGACTTGCCCACCGGCACCTGATTGACCACTTTCTTCTGCTCCAGGTCCACCACGGTGAGCTTGCGGGCCCAGCGCGAGGTGACCAGCAGGGTCTTGCCATCGGCCAGGACGTCCATGCAATCGGGACCGCCCGGCACCGGGAAGGTGTCGGTGACGGCCAGCGTCTGCAGGTCGATGCGGCTGATGGAATTGGCGGTGCGGTTGCTGACGAACAGGTGGCGCTGGTCGCCTTGCGCGCGGAAGGCGTGGGCGCCGGCGGCGGTCTTGATGCGCGTCACCAGCTTGGCCGGGCCGTTGCTGACATCGTAGGCTTCGACGTAGGAGTCGCCGGTCAGCGCCACCAGCAGCGTCTTCTGGTCGGGCGTCAGGAACACGTCGGCGGGCGTCTTGCCCACCGACACCGTCCACTTCGGCGTCTGCGTGGCCAGGTCGATGGCGATGAGCTGATCGCTGTCCTGCAGCGTCACGTAGGCCGTGGTGCTGTTCTTGTCGATCATGATGTGGCTGGGCGTCTTGCCGGCCGGAATGCGCTTGACCAGCTTGAGGTCGAAGCCCTTTTCCAGCGGATGCCAGGAATAGATGTCGATGTGATCCAGGCGGTTGGCCGCGGTCACGAACCACTTCATGTCCGGCGAGAATTGCAGCTGATAGGGGTCGACGATGCCCGTCAACGTGCGCTGCACTTCACCGGTCTTGGGGTCCATCAGCGTGATGGAGTCGCTGGTGGCGTTGGCCACCATGAGCGACTTTTGGTCCGGGGTCAGGTACAGGTGATGCGGCTCCTTGCCCGTGGGCACTCGGCGCACTTCCTTGTAGGAGGTCGGATCAACGATGCTGACGTTGGCGTCCAGGGAGTTCAGGACGAAAATCGGGGTCGAGGCCGCCGCGGCGCTAAGCGCCATCCCTACGCCGAACAGGGCGTAGCGGACAAAATGCATGGGGTTCAATTTCTAGGTCCGGCAAAGGGGGTATCGGGCAGGGTCCCGGTGCTCGCCATTTTAGGCATAGCGGGCTGACAAAAGGGAGCCGCGCCGCGCCAGCCGGACAAACGGACACGCCTGTTGCGACCCAGCAACAGGCGTACGCCGATTACTCCCCGAAAACCGGAAAAATCATTTCTTGCCAACGGGTTGCGCGTCGGCGTCGGTCCAGGTTCCGGCACTGATATCGCGTTCCCGCAAGGCTGCGGCGCGCGTTGCGGACGCGGGCCCCAGGTCGGCCTCCAGCACGCGCCCGTCGGGGCCGACGACGAAGGTGTCGATGCCGGTCTGCCCATAACGGGCCGGCCAGGCGACGATGCGGTACGAGCCGCCGTCGGCGCCCGGTATCACCTTGTACCGGTAGCCGTAATAGGCGTCGTCCAGCGGCACCTCCGGCCCCATGCTCAGCGCGTCCAACCCGTAGGCCTGCTGCGGCGCGCCAGGCACCTCGGGCCAATACAGGCCGTCGCGTTGTCCGGGACGGCTGACCAGGCGGCTCGCGTAGCGGCCCTGGCCCACGCCGTCCTTGTAGCGGCCCTGGGCGGCCTGCAGCTCGCGCAGCGTTTCGATGGCGGTCAGTTCGTTGCGGCCGATCGCGCGGCGGCGGATTTCCGCCGTGCCGGCTGCCGGGTCGAAGCGCCAACCCTGCCCGGCGCGCACGATGGGCACGGGCAGGGTCCAGCCTGTATCCCCGACCGCCAGCCAGGAACGGCCACCATCGGCCACGATCTCGTGCTTGCGCGACCAGGCCGCCAGGAAACGGTAGATGTCGTCCTGCGCCACGCCGCCCGGCACGATCTTGCGGTGATTCGGCCCCAACACCTTGGCCAGTTTGTCGAGGTCGCTGGTGGCCATGGCGTCGACGAAGGCGTCGGCGGCGGCCTGCGGACTTGGATACAGGCTTTGTGCCGCGGCGGGGGCCGCAAGGCCCAGGGCCAGCAGCGACGCGGCGCCCAGCGCGCGCAAACGAGCAATGGTCATGACAGTTCCCTTGTCCATGGTGCTTATCTCCGGCCGCCGAAATGTCCACCGCCGCCGCCGCGCCCGCCGCCCCCATGTCCGCCGCCGCGCGGACCGCCGCCTCCGCCGCCGCGACTCATCTCGCTGCGGCTGTGCTGCTGCCGCATCTGATCGCCGTTGCCCGCGCCGCTCAAGGCATTGGCGCTGTTGGAAGCGCGGCCCCGGTCGCGCGCGGCCGCTTCGTCGGCGCGCTGGCGCTGGGCCGCGGCCTGGCGGTCCAGCGTGGACGCGCTGGTGGACGGCCGGTTGTGCTGCGCTTGTCCGCCGCCTTGCGCCCGGTCGCGAGCGCCTTGTCCGCCTTGTCCGCCCTGCCCGCCTTGCGCGGCGCGCTGCCCTTGTCCCTGTCCGCGGCCCGCCGCGGCATCGCCCCTGCCCGCCCCCTGGCCGCGACCCGCGCCCGGTTCGGAATGGCCGGGGATGGATTGTCCGGTGCGGCCTTCGAACGACTGCGCCGCGCGTTCGCGGGCGGCATCGCGGGAGTTGGGCGCTGCCGCCGCGCCCGGCGCGCGGCCGCCCTGGCCCTGCGCCCGGTTCTGCACGCCGGCCTGGCGCTGGCTGTCGAAACGCTGGCGGCTGGCCTGGTCCGCATACGGCGTGTTGCCGCGGTTGGCGGGGTTGTGCTGCCAGGTGGTCCTGTTGTTGTTGATGTTGTTGCGGTCGATGCGCTGGTTGACGTTGATGTTGTTGTAGCGGTTGACGTCGATGTCGACGTCGTTATGCCCCCAGTCGAACCCGCCCCACATGGAGTTGACCGCGGCCACGCCCAGGCCGAAGCCGATGCCGGCCACCAGCGAGGTCGCGAACACCGATCCCGGCGGCGGCGGATAGTAGTACGGCGGATAGGAGGGATAGGCCCAGGTGCCGTAGACCACGGTGGGGTTGTAGCTGGGCACGTACACCACCTGCGGATCGGCCGGCTCGATCACCACGACCGTCTTGTCGTTGGTGGTGCTGGAGGTGACCTTCTGCTGCGGCGTGCTCTTGAGATTGCCGGCCTTCTGCGCCTGGGCGCGCAGCCGCTGGACGGAGTCCATGACGGCGTCGGGCTGCGCCAGGAAGGCGTCGCCCACGGATTTCACCCAGTCCGGCTGGCGGCCCATCATGTCCATGACCGAGGGGAACGCCACCAGGGATTTGACGCTGGGATCCCAGGATTCGCCTTCGACCGCCTTGACCGCCTTGTCGCCGGATTCCGAGGTGTGCGCGGCCGACCATTTGGCGGCCGCCGCGACGTCGTCGGGGTAGGTTGCCCCCATGAGGATCTGCGAGAGCAGCGAATCCGGATACAGCGCCACGGGCGCCATCAATTGATCCAGTTGCGCGTTGTCCAGCTTGGTCTGCGCCGTGGCGGGGAGGCAAACAGCCAGCCCCAGGCATAACCAGCCGATGAACCACCGTTGCAGTCGACGCATTTTCCGTTCTCCGTGAATCGCAAAGCCAGAAGCCACAAGCCAGGAGGGTACTGCCGGATATCGCGCTGACAATATATGCCTAACGCCGGCGCAGGGGAAGCGCCGGCAGAGATCTGTCCTGGTTCACAGTTTGGCGACGGAAACCTCGGTCGCCTTGACGAAGGCCAGCACCTCGGTGCCGACCTGCAAATCCAGTTCCTTGACCGATCGGGTGGTGATCACCGAGGTCACGATGCCGGCCGGCGTATCCACGTCCACCTCGGACACCACCGGGCCCAGGATGATCTCCTTGATCTTGCCGCGGAACTGGTTGCGGGCGTTGATGGATTGAATGCTCATGCTCTTGCTCCTGGAGTAAAGGACAGCGCCATGCCGCCCGTGCGTGAATCTTCAGCCGCGGTCTCAGACCGCCAGCCTCAGATGCCGGATCTGGATGACGGGCGCCAGGGGCCGGTCAGCGTCCGGCGTGTCCTGCTGGCGCAACGCGGCGCGCAGCACGCGGGCCTCCAGCGCGACGAACGCGGCCGAACCGCGCACGCGCGGACGCGCAAGCCCGACGCGCTCGTCCAGCGCCACCCCGCCTTCGTCCAGCACCAGGATCCGGTCCGCCACCGCCACGGCCTCGGCCACATCGTGGGTCGCCAGCACGGCGGTAAAGCCCTGCTGGCGCCAGAGGCCTTCCAGCAGCGGCTGCGCCTCGAGGCGGCTCAATGCGTCCAGCGCCTTGAATGGTTCGTCCAGCAACAACAAGCCGGGACGGCGCGCCAGGGCCCGCGCCAGGGCCACGCGCTGGCGTTGCGGCTCGGTCAGCTGCGCGGGCCAATCGCCGCCGTGGCCGTCCAGGCCTACCTGCCGCAAGGCTTGCGCCGCCTGCGCCGTGCCCGGCAGGCCCAGCGCCACGTTTTGCAGCACGGTCTTCCAGGGCAAGAGGCGCGCGTCCGGCTGCAACAGGCGCACGCGGCTGTCGGGCGCCCAGCTGGGAAAGCTGTCGAACAGCAGCGGCGAACGGCTGGGCGCGCCGCCCTGCTCGTCGCTGGGCGCCAACTGGCCGGCCAGCAGATGCAGCAGGGTGCTCTTGCCACTGCCGGCGCGTCCGACCACCGCCACGAATTCCCCGGCCGCAATCTCCAGGTCCAACGGCTGCAGCGCAATACGATCGCCATGCCGCTTAGCGAGCTTGCGCAAGGTCACGCGCAGCGCGGATTGAGGTTCAGCGTCGGGCGCGTCGTCGGGCTCGGTCCGCCCGCGCGCCTCCAGGTGCTGCAACAGTTCGAACTCGTTGGGATTGATGAACATCATCGCGGCCTCCAGCGCAGCAGCCAGCGCTCCAGCGCGCTTACCAGCGCCCCCGAGCCCAGGCTGAGGACCGCGTAGAGCGCAATCGCCAGCAACAGCGTCGCCGCGCCCGGCGGGCCGCTGTCCCGCAACTGCGGAATGCCCAGACCCGCTGGCGTCCCGAACAGTGCCAATGCAATCAAGGTCAGCCATAGAAGTCCCAGCCCCTGCCTCAGGCCCGTCAGGATGAACGGCAACGCGCCCGGCAGGAGCACGTGCCGATAAAGAGACCAGCCGTTCAGGTCATGGGACCGGCCAGTCTGGACCAATGCCGGATCCGCCGCGCGTATGCCGCGCACCGTCTGGTACAACAGCGGCGCAAGCAGGCTCAGCGCCGCCAGCGCCTGCCAGGCCGTCTCGCTGCTGCCCAGCCACAGCGCCGCGAGCAGCGCGCCTCCCAGCCAGCGCAAGGCCGGCGTGTCGGGAGCGGCGTAGGCGTGGGCGCGGCGCATCGCTCAGACGCTGAAGCCGCCCGCAAGCGCGAGGCGGCCCAGATCGTAGGATTCATTGAGAATGGCGGCGCGCGGCAGTACCTGCTCGGACAGGCGTTCCACCGAATCCTCCAACCGCTGGCGGACTTCCGGGTCGATTTCGCCCGCGCCGAACTCGTCCACGCGGACCTGCGCATCGGTGGCATAGACGCCCGCCAGGATATGGCGCGCGCCCAGCGAAGACAGCACGGGCTTCAAGCCGTACTCCAGCGCCAGCAGATGCGCCGGACTGCCGCCCGTGGCGATGGGCAGCACCACCTTGCCGGCCAGGGCCTTGGGATCCAGCAGGTCCAGCACCGCCTTCAAGCCGCCGGAAAACGAAGCCTGGTAGACGGGCGAGGAAATCAGCACCGCATCGGCCGCCGCCACCCGGGCGCGCAGCGCGTTGGCCGCGGCGCCGGCGTAGTTGCCTTCTATCAGGTCTTCGGCGGGGATGTCGCGCAAACCCAGTTCGCCGACGTTCAAACCCCGCAGCCGCAGGATCCCGGCGGCATGCCGCAGCAGCACCGCGGAACGGGAACGCTGCGACGGACTGCCCGCGATGGCAAGTACGCGGGCGTGAGCCCAGGGGCGTGGCGATGACATGGAAGTTCGTTTCCGGCTGTGGGTTCTAGGAGTCGAACCGATTCTGTCATTGCCGCGCGGCGCCGAAAAATACTTAGTCGATATGAGGTTATGTTGAATACCGGCTTGGACTTCTTTTGGAAATATGCGGTTTCGCGGCGCCCGGATCATCCTCCTTATGCAGGACTGGATTGCGTCCTACGGCGAGCCTATACTGGATTGGCGAGTTGCTCCCTATTCCTTTCCCTAAAGGAGAGGCAACATGTATAAGCACCTGCTCGTCGCCGTGGACGGCTCCCTGCTGTCCGAATCGGCTTTCAAGCGCGCTCTTGTTTTCGCCAAGGAAATGGGAGCCACCATCACGCTCATCCGCGCCATCCCGGAGGACCATCTGCTGGTCTACCAGGCCGAAATGCTGGGCACCACGCAGGCGCAGCACACCGACCAGGCGCGCAAGAACGCGCAGACCTATCTGGACAACCTGGAAATGGAAGCGCGCCATGCGCTGGTGCCGTGCAACGCCGTGGTCACGGTCAACGACCATCCCCACGAAGCCATCGTCGAGGCGGCGAAGAACCAGGGCTGCGACCTGATCATCATGGGTTCGCATGGCCGCCACGGCATGACGGGCTTCCTGCTGGGCAGCGAAACCCAGCGCGTGCTGGCGCGCACCAAGCTGCCGGTGCTGGTGTACCGCTAGGCGCGGCCGCTCAGGCGGCGGCCAGCGCGTGCTGGAAGGTGAAGCTGTCGGAATACATGTGGTCCAGGCTGGCGCCGCGCGCAGCCAGCAGGCTCTTGGCTTCGTGGATCATGTCCGGCGCGCCGCACAGGTAGAAGGCGTGCTCGGACAAATCCTGGTGGTCCTCAAGGACCGCCTGCTGCACGTGACCGCGGCGGCCCTGCCAATCGGCGCCCGCGCGCGACAGCACCGGCACGAAGTTGAACTCGTACAGCCGCCCGGCCCAGCTTTCGATCACGTCGCGCAGATACAGGTCAGCTTCGGTGCGCATGCCCCAATAAAGCGTGACGGGCGGGCAGTCTTCGTTGTCCAGCAGCGATTCCAGGATGGCCTTGATGGGCGCGATGCCCGTGCCGGTAGCCATCATGATGAGCGGCCGCCAGTCTTCCTCGTGATAGCTGAATACGCCCAGCGGCGCTTCGATCTCCACGCCGGCGCCGGCTTGCGCCTGGCCCAGCCACTGATCGGTGTAGCGGCCGCCCGGAATGCGGCGCACGTGGAAATCCACCAGGTTGCCGGCGGGCGCCGAAGCCATGGAAAAGCTGCGCGTCTCGCCATCGGGCAGCACCACGTTCATGTACTGGCCCGGCACGTACTCCAGGCCCGCTTCCGGCAGCGCCAGCGTCAGGTGGATGACGTCATCGCAGAAGCGCTCGATGCGGTGGATGATGGCGGGCAGGCGGCGCGGTTCGGGAAACGACTGCCGGCTGCTGGCCACGCTGATGCAAAGATCGCCCAGCGGCCGGGCCTGGCAGGCCAGCGCGTAGCCTTCGGCCGCTTCTTCGGGTGTCAGGGCCATGGGGAACTCTTCGTACTCCACGGCGCCGGATTCCAGCTTGATGCGGCAGGTGCCGCAGCCGCCGAAGGTGCACTCGTGCGGCAGCTTCACCGCCGAGCGTTCGGCGGCCTGCAGCACGGATTCGCCTTCTTCGACCTGGAACGACTCGTCGGTTTGCATGATATGCACGCGGTATGCCATGGCCGGCCTCGCTTATTTCTTGATGTCAGCCTCGACCAGCACTTTCATGCCGCGCGGCTCCAGCAGCGTCGCTAGTGCCGCAAGCGCGGCCAGACCAGCCTTGGTGTCCTGTTCGCCGTTGCCGCCGCTCAGGCCCACGCCGCCGATCACTTCGTTGTTGACCACAATGGGAAAGCCGCCGACGAACACGGCGAACTTGCCGTCAAAGCTCCACTGGATGCCGAACGCTTCGTTGCCGGGCAGCGCGGGACCGTTGGGCGGCGTGTTGAACAGATGCGTGGAACGCTTGTGCCCGGCCGCTGTGAATGCCTTGTTCCAGGCGATCTGCGGGCCGGTGATGCGGGCGCCGTCCATGCGTTCCAGCGCGATGGGATAGCCGCCGTCGTCGACGATGCAGATCGTCTCCAGCACGCCGATCTCTTCCGATTTGGCGATGGCCGCGCGCACCATCACGCGCGCTTCTTCAAGTTCCAGACGATAGACCTGCTTCATGGGGATGACCTCCTTTGCTTGCGTTTAGGGACCGCGGCCTCAGCCGGCGCGGTAGACCGTCTTGATCTGCGTGTAGAACTCCAGTCCCACGCGCCCCGATTCGCGGAACGTGGAGGTGCTGGAATGCTTGAGTCCGCCGAACGGCGCGTTGATCAGGTTGCCGGTGGTGGTCCGGTTGATCTTCACGGTGCCGGCCTGGATATCGCGCGCGAAGCGATGCGCATAACGCGCATCGCTGGTGGCGATGGCGGCCGACAGGCCGTATTCGGTGTCGTTGGCTTTGGAGATGGCGTCTTCGTAGCCGTCCACCTCGATCAGCGCAATCACCGGGCCGAAGATCTCTTCCCGTGCGATGCGCATCTGCTGCGTGACGTCGGTGAAAAGCGCGGGCGACACGTAGTAGCCGCGCTCGAAGCCGGCGCCCGTGAGGCGGTCGCCGCCATACAGGTGCGCGGCCTCCTGCTTGCCGACCGCCACGTAGCCCAGCACGTTGTCCAACTGCTTGGCGGTGGCCAGCGGACCCAGGTCGAAGTTGCCGTCCAGGCCGTTGCCTATGGTCAGCGTCTTGATGCGGGCCAGCAGCTTGTCGGTGTAGGCCTGGCGCACGCGCTTGTCCACCAGCACCCGGCTGGTGCCGGTGCAGGCCTGGCCGCTGAGCGAAAAGCCGCCCTTCACGGCCAGGTCCACGGCGCGGTCCAGGTCGGCGTCCGCCAGCACGATCAGGGGATTCTTGCCGCCCAGTTCCATCTGCGTGCGGGTGGTCAGGCCGGCGGTCCGGTGTATCTGTTCGCCTGCGGCGGTGGAGCCCGTGAAGGAAATCGCGCGCACCGCGCGTGCGCCTGTAATGGCCTCGCCCACGGCGCCGGCCGGGCCCGTCAGGAAATTCAGCACCCCAGCCGGCAGGCCGGCCTGCACGAAGGCTTCGGTCAGGCGGTAGCCCGACATGGGCGCATCGGACGAGGGCTTGAACACCACGGTATTGCCCGTGATGAGCGCCGGAGCGATCTTGCGCGCGGGGATGGAAATGGGAAAGTTCCAGGGGGAAATCACCGTCACCACGCCCAGCGGCTCGCGCTGGCTGTAGACCACCATGTCCGGGTCGTCGTTGGGATAGGTTTCGCCCGTGAAGGACTGCCCCTCCACGGCGTAGAAGCGGATCGTCTGCGCCGAACGCAGGACCTCGTCCTTGGCCAGGTTCAGGCTCTTGCCCTCTTCCCGCGTCAGTTCGCGGGCGATGTCGTTGGCATGGTCTTCCAGGTACTGGGCCGCGCGGAACAGGATGGCGGCGCGCTTGGAGATCGGCGTATCGCGCCAGCCGGCGAAGGCGGCTTCGGCGGACGCCACCGCCTGGCGGGCGTCTTCGGCGTCCGACACCTGGAAACGGCCCACGATGTCGCTGGTATCGGCCGGGTTGATGTTGGGCGCCGTCCTGCCGGTGCCGCTGGGCACCCAGCTGCCGCCGATGTGGTTCAGGAATGTTTGCTGCGAGAGGTCGTCCACGGAAGCTCTTCCTTAGTCTGCGCCCGGCTGGCCGCGAGTGCCTGGGCGGGTTGGCTTATGAACATTGTATACTTTAATCAATATGGATCGATACGTGTAAACCCCTGCTCCGGACCGGGCGCCGCCTGGAAAAAAGGGTCCCCGCAGGGACCCCAAAGCAGCGCCACAAACAGGTATCAGCTCCAGATCAGCACGGCGCAGATCGTCGAGACGAACAGCGCCAGCAGCACCGGCAACAGCAGGGCGCGCACCAGCGACAGCACGTTGACCCGCGCAAAGCCCGCCACCGCGATCAGCGAGGACCAGGCGATCAGCGTGCCGCCCCCAGTCCAGACCGCGCCCATCTGGCCGACTGCCGCCAGCGTCGCCGGGTCCACGCCCACCACCGGGCCCAGGGCGCCGGACAGGGTGCCGGTCAGGGGCAGGCCGGCGAAGCCGGATCCGTCGATGCCGGTGATCATGCCGACCAGCAGCACGCCGAAGGCCACCAGGAAATGGTTTTCGGGAATCAGGTGCTGGCCAGCGGAAATCACCTCGAACAGCAGGCCGGGCGCCTGCGCTTGCGGCACGCCCAGGATCTGCGCGGCGGTTTCGTTGGCGCCCACGAAGAAAAAGCCCGCGATCGGCAGCACCGAACCCATGGCCTTGAAGGCGAACACAAAGCCGTCGGTGACGTGCTCCGGACAGACGTCCAGCATCTTGCGCGGGCCTTCCGCGGCCAGGGTCACCAGCATCATCACGACAAAGGCCACGCCGCCCACCAGCGCCGCCGCATCGCCGCCGCGCAGCGCGGGCAGGGACGGGAACAGGCGCGGCAGCACCATGACCGCGATCACCGCCAGAAAGGCCAGCGGCGTCACGACGGCAAAGGTCTTGGACCAGCGCACGCGGCGGCGCTCTTCGTCGCTCAGAGCCGGGCCGCTAGGCAGGGCGGGGTCCGCCCCCATGGTGCCGCGGGCCAGCTCGGCCTTGTCGAAGGAGCCGGACTGCTCGATGCGCGCCAGGCTGCCATCCTGCGCCCGGGCCTGCCAGGCGGACAGGAGCCCCGCGTCGGCCGGCACGATGTGCTTGCGGATCAGCAGGTAGGCTGCCACCAGGGCCACCGCGCCGGTGATCAGCGACAGCACCAGGGCGCGGTCCGCGACCACGGCGGCGCTGACCGCCGCCCCCGCCGCCTTGGCGCTGATGCTGGGCGCCACCCCGATCACGTAGTCCGAGGACAGTGCCATGCCCTGGCCGGCGATGGCAATGGCCATGGCACCCGCCAAGGGCGGCAGGCCCGCCGCGATGGCCGCGGGCAGCAGGATGGCCGACACCAGCGGCACCGCCGGCGTCGGCCAGAAGAACAGCGAAATCACATAAGTACAGAGGGCGATGATCAGGAAGGACGAATGCCCGCCCCGCATGACGCGGCGAAACGGCTGCACCATGCGCACGTCCGCCTGCAGGGTTTTCAACGCATTGAGCAGCGCCGTCATGAAGGTGATCACCAGGAAGATGTTGAACAGCTCCTTCGCAGCCACGAAGCTGGCCGAGAAAATGCCGATCAGGGCGCTGATCGGATTGCCCGTGATGGCAAGCACCACCAGAAAGGTGCCGATCACCGACGGCACCACCACGTTGGCCCGCAGAATCATCGTCAGGATGATGGCGGCCACGCTGATCAGGTACATCCAATGAGCAGCGTTGAGCACTACGTCCGCTTGCATGTGCTATTCCCCTTGTATGCGTGGCTGTTATGGCGCCACATTCGGTATACTATATTTCGTTTGTAGCCATACCAATCAAAATATGCAGCGCCTAGGGAAAGCGATAATTCTGAAAATCCATGAATAGCGCCGAAAAATCAGGTGATTACCCTTATTTTTGAAGCAGTTCATGAAATTTTGGAAAATGCTGAATAGACTATCGTATACATAGTAGATAAGTCCCAGGCATGACATCCTCCCTGCCGTATCCCGACCTCCTGCAATACGCCACCATGGCGGCCGTGGTGTTCGGCGCCGCGATCGCGCAGGGCGTGGGCGGCGTCGGCTTCGCCATGTTCGCCGCGCCGGTGGCGGCCATGTTCTTTCCCCAACTGGCGCCGGGACCGCTGTTGACGCTGGGCGGCTTCATTTCGCTCTTGACCGCGCTGCGCGAACGCGCCGCCATCGACTGGCCTTCAGTGTCCTACGCGCTGGCGGGGCGCGCGGTCGGCACGCTGATCGCCATCTACGCCATGACGCGCTTCGCGCCGCAGGCGCTGGGGGTCTTGTTCGCCGCCCTGATCCTGGTGGCCGTGGCGCTGAGCGCGGCCGGCCTGCACTTTTCCGCCACGCCCGGACGCGTGTCCGGCGCGGGCGTGGCCTCGGGCATCATGGGCACCATGACCTCGGTGGGCGCCCCGCCCATCGCCATCGTCATGCAGCACGCGGCGCCGCCGCGCCTGCGCGCCACGCTCGGCATGGTGCTGTTCCTGGGATCGATCTTCTCGCTGGCCATGCTGGCATGGGCCAATCGGTACACCGGCTATCACGCCGGGCTGGCGCTTAGTCTGGCGCCATTCCTGCTGGCCGGTTTCGCGGTCTCCAACCGGCTGCGCCACCGCCTGCCGCCGCGCGCCGTGCGCGGCGTGCTGCTGGCGGTATGCGCCATGGGCGCGCTGGGCGTGCTGGCCAAGGCTTTTGGGGGACACTGATGCGCCGCGCCCCCAACGCCAAGCGGCTACACCCGGTAATACAATGGAGACTGTATCCATTAAGCCAAACCTGCTCGCCATGACAATCTCACCCGTCAGCCCGCAAGCCGCAGCAACGCAGCACTCCGCCTCGCTGAAAATCGGCGAGCAGCATCCGCAGTTGTTTGCCGTCATCCGCGACAAGCTGCGCGAGCGCATCCTGAGCGGTGAATTCACGCCCGGCGACCGCCTGGTCGAAGGCCGCCTGTCCGAAGAAATGGGCGTGTCGCGCATCCCCGTGCGCGAGGCGCTGCGCGCCCTGGCCGCCGAGGGCCTGGTGACCATCGAACCGCGCCGCGGCGCGTCCGTGTCGGTACTGTCCGACGCCGTCGCCTACGACATGGTGGAGGTGCGCGCCACGCTGGAAGGCCTGAACGCCAAGCTCGCGGCGCAGCGCCGCGACGACAAGACCGTGGAACGCCTGCAGGCCTTCCTGCGCGAAGGCACCGAAGCCGCCCGCAGCGAACAGCTGGACAAATTCCTGGCGCTGAATTCCCAGTTCCACGAAATGCTGGCCACCATCGGCGGCAACGTGGTGCTGACCGACCTGATGCGTTCGCTGCGCGATCGCACGGCGCTGCTGTTCGCGCCCAGCAACATGCTGCGCGCCAAGCAGAACTGGGATGAGCATTCCCAGATCCTCAACGCCGTCATCGCCGGCAACGGCGACCTGGCCGCGCTGCTGGCCAGCCAGCATGTGCACAACGCCGCCAAGGCTTATACGGAAGCGCAGCAGCAGCCGCACGCGTCGGTGGCCTGAGCCGGGGCCACGCAAGAAGCTGACGGCACCGAGACGGCCGCGCGGCCAAGGGCCTGGGGCCTGGGGCCTCGTCTGCCGGCCGCGGCCTTGCAGCCCGCGGGCAGCAGCTCTCAGGTCGCCGCTTCCACGGGATCGGACGCCGCGCCCACCACCACGCCCTTGCCGTTCTGGATCACCCACGAGACCTTCACGTCGCCGTTGACGAAGGTCTGGCAGGCCATGCGGTAGCCGGCCTCGAAATCCTCTGGGCGCAGGTGCTTGCGCTCCTTCGGCTTGATGGCGTCGGTGTTTTCCAGGCCTTCCTCGATACGGCACTTGCAGGTGCCGCACAGGCCGCCCCCGCACTTGAAGGGAATGCCGCCCTTTTCCTTGAGCGACACGCGCAGCAGATTGCTGTTCTCGGGCGCCGTGGCGACCAGGCCGCCGTTGGAGATGAATGTGATCTGGACCATGTCGTTCAGTGCTCCGCGGCGACCGCGCCCGGGCGCAGCGTCAAGGTCGATTCCATGCTGCCAAAGCGCGTCAGGTGCGCTAGCTCCTTGCGGGCCGCTTCCACCGACTCGAACTTCTCCAGGAACTTGGACGGCACCCGGTTCACCACGTAGGGCGGCGTTTCCTCGGTGACGATGAGCTTGGTGTCGCCGTGCAGGCGCGCGATGCGGTAGACCGCCAGCGCGCGGCCATAGAACGCGTAGTCGTAGGTTTCCAGGATGTCCACCGCGCCGTCGTCCGCGTCGGTGCGGAACACGCCGGGCTTGCTGGTCAAGATGACGTATACGGGGCCCATCGCCGCTATGCCTCCACGTCCTGGACCAGCTCGATATCGCTGGTTAGCCAGAGCTGGCACGCCAGCCGGTAGCCCTGGTCGATGCGTTCGCCCAGTTGCTTCTTTTCCTTCCAGTTGACCGGCGGCAGATGCTCGGCCCCGGCCAGCACGCGGCAGGCGCACTTGGCGCACTTGCCCATGCCGCATTCGTAGCGCAGATGCGGATACGGAAACTGCTTGATGCCGGCCCGCACCACCAGGTTGGTGTTGTCCTTCACCACGTCGGTGTAGGTCTGGCCGCCCTTATGAAACACGATGGTAGGCATGGGTTTTCTGCTCTGGGATCTGCGGGGCCGCGGCCGTCCGGCATGGAACGCCAGACGGCCTTGCGGTGTGCTCAGGCGGCAAGGCCCAGTTCGGGCAGCGTGATTTCCTGCTGCACGTAGTCGGTATAAAGCGCGGTCGTGTACAGCAGCCGCATCTGGGCGCCGATCTCGCAGATCTTCAGGCAGCGCTGCTGCAGGTCCACCGTGTTGGCGTGCTCCAGCACGATCTGGTAGCCGCGTTCGCCGTGGATTTCGTCGGACACGATGTGCAGATCGAAGAATTCCACTTCCTCGTCGGTGAAGCCGTACTTCTCGCGCAGGGTCGGGGTCTGCTTGCGGTAGATGGACGGCACTTGCGATTCCAGGCCCACCACCAGTCCGGCCACCGCCACGATGGGGTCCTCGCGCATGGCCACGGCGTAGCACCAGCTTTGCAGGGCGCGCGTGGTGGGCGACATGTTGTCGGGGTTGGTGACCCGTTCGCGGGTGGTGCCGCAGGCTTCGGCAAAGCGGATCAACAGATCGGTGTGGCGATCGCCGCCGATTTCCTCTTCATACATATTGGCCAGCAGGAAGTCCTTGGCCTCGGTATAGGAATCGGGCGTGCGGGCGTACAGGTAGCCCAGGTAATCGGCGAACGGGCCCACGTAGTGGTAGTGGTTCTCGGCCCAGCGTTGCAGGTGCTGGCGGCTGAGCTTGCCTTCTGCCCAGGCGATGGAAAAGGGCGACGCGTTGGCGCTCTTGCCCTTGATCGCGTTTTCCAACGCGGTACGGAATTCATCTCGGTTCATCAGTTCAGCCATGACGCGCTCCAGGTCCAGTGGTGAGGATTCCAGGCTGGTCTAAGCCCGGGCATGATGAACATTGTATACCGTCTACTCTTTTGAGCTGCTAGGGCAATCCCGGAGAGCGGCCAGATATTGCCCAATAAACAGGGACAGTCTTTATGGATCAATGACTTGGAGTGCATTTACCGGGGCTGGCCTGAATGGCGGGACGCTGGTACAATGAATACACTTTCAATGCAATACGGAAATACCATGAATACCCGCCACCCCCTGGGAGACGCCCCGATCGGCCAACAACTGCTGACGCATTACGCCCGCCGCGACGCCGTGCGCCATGCGACCCCGCTGTTTCCTTCGTCCTGGGCCGAGCTCTTCGCGCCGTTCCGCAACGCCCGCCTGCAGCCGCTGCGCGCGGCCAAGCCCGCCGCGCGCGCGCACGACGACGCGCCGGTCTGCCAGGCTGGCTGATTTCCGAGCTTGTTCCCCGGGGGGTATTCCCCAGATGCAAGCCTGGCCCCTTGCGGCCAGGCGAAAAGATGAAAAGCGCCTAGGCGCCGCGCAACGCGGCGTCCCGCCGCCGGTTCCAGGCGGCCAGCGCCAGCACCAGCAAGAATCCCAGCGTATAGGCCAGCATGTCCCACCAGTCGGGCACGCTGCCCAGGATCACGCGCAATACCGGCTGCTCCAGCCGCCAGCCGAAATGCCGGGCCAGGTACTGCCCCAGTTCCACCGCATAGCCGGTGAACAGCGCGGCCAGCGCCAGCGGCAGCACGTCCGCGCGGATGAAGCTGCGATACACCAGATAGGCCCAACCCACCGCCACCACGTCGCCCACGAAGCCCCGCAACAGGGGATAGGGCGCGCCAAGGGTGGCGATCAGCGCTTCCAGCGCGGTTACGGCCAGCAGCGCGGCAAAGGCGCGCTTGTTGAAGGTCAGGGTCATCGAAGCGGAAAACGCGGAAATTGAAACGGGCAGCGCGGACGTTAACGCATTTGTCAGGCCGCCGCGCGTAGGCTCGTCTGAACGCGCCGGGGCAGGGCGCTGACAAGAACGAGGAGACACCAAGATGAGCACGTTCGACCCGAATGGGCGCCGGCGCTTCCTGCGCCAAGCCTGTACGCTGGGCGCCACCGGCACGCTGGCCGGCCATGCGCTGACCAGCCTGGCGGCGCCGGCCACCGTCACGCTGCCGTTCGCCAACGGCGAACGCGACCTGATCGCCTATCCGCAAAAACGGCCCCTGATCCGTCAGACCTCGCGCCCGCCGCAGCTGGAAACGCCGTTCGCAGTCTTCAACGAAAACATCATCACGCCCAACGACGCGTTCTTCGTGCGCTACCACCTGGGCAACATCCCCACCGCCATCGACCTGAACACCTACCGCATCAAGGTCAGCGGGCTGGTGGACAAGCCGCTGGAGCTGTCGCTGGCCGACCTGAAGCAGCAATTCGGCAAGCCCGTGGAACTGGTGGCGGTCACCCAGTGCTCGGGCAACAGCCGCGGCTTCTTCGCGCCGCGCGTGGGCGGCGGGCAGTCGGGCAACGGCGCCATGGGCAATGCCCGCTGGCTGGGCATCCCGCTCAAGCGCGTGCTGGAAAAAGCCGGCATCCGCGCTGGCGCGCGGCAGGTGACGTTCGAGGGCATGGACCGCCCGGTGCTGCCCGGCACGCCGGAGTTCGTCAAGGCGCTGGACGCCGCCCATGCGCTGGACGGCGAGGTCATGCTGGCCTACGCCATGAACGGCGCCGACCTGCCCATGCTCAACGGCTATCCCGTGCGCCTGGTGGTGCCGGGGTACTACGGCACCTACTGGGTCAAGCACCTGGCCGACATCAAGGTGCTGGATAAAGAGTTCGATGGTTTCTGGATGCAGAAGGCCTACCGCATTCCCGACAACGATTGCGCCTGCACGCCGCCGGGCAAGGCGCCGGACAAGACGCGCCCCATCGGCCGCTACAACGTGCGCAGCTTCATCACCAGCCTTGCGGAAGGCGCGCGCGTCGCCCGCGGCAAGCCGGTGCAGGTGCGCGGCATCGCCTTCGATGGCGGCAAGGGCATACGCGAGGTCCAGTTCTCGTCGGACGGCGGCAAGACCTGGCAGGCCGCCAAGCTGGGCCGCGACCTGGGCCGCTACTCATTCCACGAATGGCACGCCGACTTCACGCCCAAGGCCGCCGGCGACTACACGCTGAAGGTCCGCGCCACCAACATGGCCGGCGAAACCCAGCCGCTGGACCCGCTATGGAACCCGGCTGGCTACATGCGCAACGTGGTCGAAGCCGTCCGCGTCACCGCCGCCTGAGGAGAGCGCCATGACCCGCCATTTCCGTCGCTGCCTGCCGGCGCTCGCGCTGGCCCTTGCTGGCCTGGCGCCGGCTGCCCAGGCCCTGGAGATCAAGCTGCCCCAGGAAACCGCCACGCTGCATCCCGGCACGGGGGCAGGGGCGCAGCATGCCGCCCTGTGCCTGATGTGCCATTCGGTGGACTACGTCTCGTCCCAGCCGCCCATGCCCCTGGGCTTCTGGGACGCCGAGGTCAAGAAGATGGTCGGCACCTATGGCGCCCCCATCCCGGCGGACCCGGTGCCGCTGATCGTCGAATACCTGAACCAAGCCTACCCGCCGGCCCCTGCGCCGGTTACCAAGCAGTAGAGGCGGTTCGCGGCAGCAGCGCCCAGGGCGGCACGCGGCCGCCCTGGGTGCTGCGCGCGCTCCCATCGGTCGCTGGCTTAGGCGTACCATTACCCGACCCAGACCACGTCCGACAGGAGCGCCTACCCGGCGCGCCGGAAGAACTCCATGCTGCAACCCGTTTCGGCCAACACCGATCTGCCCGCGGACGCGCCCGCCGCCCCCGCCCCCGTGCTGCAGGTCAGCACGCTGTCCCCCTTCGCGTTTCCGGCGTTCCGCATCATCTGGATCGCCAACCTGTTCGCCAACCTCGGGACCTGGGCGCAATCCGTCGCCGCCGCCTGGATCATCACCACCGAGCAAAGCAGCCCGCTGATGGTCGCCATGATCCAGGTGGCCGCCGCCTTCCCGCTGGTGGCGCTGTCCATCCTGACCGGCGTGCTGGCCGACAACTACGACCGCCGCAAGGTCATGCTGACCGGCATGCTGCTGGAGCTGGCGGGCGGCGTCTTCATCACCATCCTGGCCTTTGCCGGCCTGCTGCATCCGATCACGCTGATCGCGTCGGTGTTCTGCATCGCCATCGGCAGCGCCATCGTCACCCCGGCCTGGCAGGCCGCGGTGGGCGAACAGGTGCCGCGCGCGCATGTCGGCAGCGCGGTGCTGCTGAACAGCGTCAACTTCAACGTGGCGCGCGCCGTCGGCCCGGCCATCGGCGGCCTGCTGCTGGGCGCCATGGGCGCGCCCTGGGTGTTCCTGCTGAACTGCTTCTGCTACGGCGGCCTGATCTGGGCGATCTGGCGCTGGAAGCGCGACCTGCCGCTGCGCCGCCTGCCGCCCGAAGGCATCCTGGAAGGCGTGGTGGCGGCGCTGCGCTACACCCAGCACTCCACCGTCACCCGCATGGTGATGCTGCGGTCGTTCGCCTTTGGCCTGTCCGCCAGCGCGCTGTGGGCCTTGCTGCCGCTGTTGGCGCACGAACATGAAGGCGGCAGCGCCCTGCTGTACGGCTACATGCTGGGCGCGCTGGGCCTGGGCGCCATCCTCGGCAGCGTCGTCGTACGCCGGGTGCAGGCCGCATGGGGCGCGAGCGGCCTGATCAGCGCCGCCGCGGGCCTGCTGGCCGCATGCCTGCTGGCGCTGGGCCTGACCGGCACCCTGTGGGTGGCGTTTCCCGCGCTGCTGCTGTCCGGCAGCTGCTGGATCGGCGTGCTGGCCACCTACAACACCACCGTCCAGATGCTGGTGCCGGACTGGGTCAAGGCGCGCGCGCTGGCGCTGTATCAGACGGCCATCTTCGGCGGCCTGGCGGCGGGCTCCTTCATGTGGGGCCATTTCGCCGGCACCATGGGCGTTTCCGGCGCCCTGGCCACCGCCGGCATCATGCTGGGCATCACCGTCGCGCTGATGTACCGCTCGCGGCTGCCCGAACATCTGGACACCACGTCGCTGGCGCGGGCGGACGCCACCGAGCCGGCGATGGCCGCGGTCGGCTTCAACACGCAGCACGGCGCGGTGCTGGTCGCCGTGGAGTACCTGATCGAAAAGGAAAAGCTGTCCGCGCTGATCGGCGCGGCGCACCCGCTGCGCCTCATGCGGCTGCGCAACGGCGCGCAGCAATGGCAGCTGTTCCGCGACCTGGAGCGCGAGGGCGTCTGGCGCGAGGTCTTCCTGGTGGAAAGCTGGATGCAATACCTGCGCATGATCGACCGCATGACGCTGGAGGACAAAATGGTGCTGGACAAGGTGCGCGCGCTGCACGCCGGCGACAAGCCGCCGGTGGTGTCGCGCAATGTCAGCTATCTGGCGATGAACGAAGCGCAGGGCTTCTCGCTGCGCCGCGATCCGGAATCCCTGTAGTCCCCGGCGCCAGGGAAAGCCTGCGCCTCAGGCGGCCGTCTCGGGCGCCCAGCCCGCGGCCGTGCGGCGCATGCGCGGCGACTCGAACGCGCAGGCCACCGGTATCGGCATACCGTTCGCGTCCACCAGCCGCTCGCGCCAGCGCTCGCCCTGGCACATGGCCACGACGATGCCCGCCACTTCCGCGCCGCAGCGCGCCAGCAGTTCCAGCGCGGACAGCATCGTCTGCCCGGTGCTGACGGCGTCGTCCACCACCAGCACGCGCCGCCCCGCCAGGCTGCCCGCCAGATTCGGATCCACGTACAGCAGCTTGCCGGCGTCCGGCGTGGTCAACGACTGCACCGGCACGGCCAGGCGTTCGTCGTACCAGTACTTGCGCGAATAGCCGAAGGGCACGTAGCGCGTGAACCCCAAGCCGCGCGCCACCATGGGCGCGAATGCCAGCCCCAGCGTGGGCAGGCCCACGACCACTTCGGCGCCAAAGGCGCGCGCGCGTTCGGCCATGAAGCCGGCCAGGGCGTCGACCACCTCCAGGCTGGCGTGGTTGGCGATCAGCGAGGCCACGCAGCGGTCAGGGTCGCCCGGCACGCCGCGCAGCGGCAGCACCAGATAGCGGCCGTCCGGCAGCCGCGCGGGATAGGCGCGGGAATAAGGCGGGTGGACCGGCAGGGTCAACGCGTCGGCGCTGACGATTTCCTGCCAATAGTCGGTGGTGGCGTCGAAGGCCGGCGCGCCGGCGGCAGTCAGGTCGTGTGAGGCAGTCATGCGTCGCGGAAAGTAGCGGCGGCCGGTCAGCGCGCGCCGGCGGCCAGATAGGCTTCCGCCAGCGTCACCCAGTAGCTGGCCGTGACCGGCAGGATATCGTCGTTGAAATCGTAGTCGGGGTTGTGCACCATGCAGCCGCCTTCGCCCTCGCCATTGCCGACGATGAAGTAGCTGCCAGGCACTTCCTCCAGCATGAAGGCGAAATCGTCGCTGGCCTGCAGCGGCTCCAGGTCGGGGATCAACAGCTGTTCGCCCAGCCAGCCGCGCGCGACCTCGGCCGCGAACTGCGTGGCGCCGCGGTCATTGACCACCGGCGGATAACGCCAGCGGTAGTCCACATTGACGCTGGCGCGGTGCACCGCGGCCTGCGCGTTGGCGATCGCCGTGATGCGCTCGCGCAGCAGCGCCCGCGTCTCGGGCCGGCGCGCGCGCACCGTCAGGCGCAGCTCCACGGTCTTCGGAATCACGTTGGGCGCATCGCCGCCATGGATGGCGCCTATGGTCACCACCGCCATGTCGTTGGGATCGATCTCGCGCGAGACGATGGTCTGCAAGGCCAGCACGATGCTGGCCGCCGCCACGATGGGGTCCACCGCCACGTGCGGCATGGCGCCATGTCCGCCGACGCCGCTGACGGTCAGGATCACCGTGTCGGACGAGCTGTACATCACGCCCGAGCGGAAACCGAAATGCCCGGCCGGGTAGCCCGGCTCGTTGTGGAAGCTGTAGACCGCGTCGCACGGAAAGTGTTCGAACAGGCCGTCGGCAATCATCTTCTGCGCGCCGCCATGGCCTTCCTCGGCGGGCTGGAAGATCAGGTGCACGGTGCCGTCGAAGCGGCCGCGCTCGGCCAGCGCGCGGGCCGCCGCCAGCAGCGTGGCCGTATGGCCGTCGTGGCCGCAGGCGTGCATCTTGCCGGGATTCTGGCTGGCATAGGGCAGGCCGGTGGTCTCATGGATGGGCAGGGCGTCCATGTCGGCGCGCAGGCCCAGCCGGCGCGCGCCGCTGCCCCGGCGCAAGGTGCCCACCACGCCGGTCACGCCCAGGCCGCGATGCACCTCGTAGCCCCAGGCCGCCAGCCTTTCGGCCACCAGCTCGGCCGTGGCGACCTCTTGATACGCCAATTCGGGATTGGCGTGGATGCGGTGGCGCAGCGCCACCATCTCTTCCTGGATGGCCTGGATCTCGGGCAGCACGGGGCCGCGGGCGGGTATGTTCATGGCGTGGCTTCCTGCAAGGGGCAGGCTTATTCCTGCTGGATGTTGGCGCTCTTCACGATGTGCGCATACAAGGCCTTTTCCTTCTTCAGGAAAGCGGCGAAATCCTCGGGCGAGCCCTGTCCGGGGATGGCGCCGCCTTCGGCCAGGCGCTTTTTCACCTCGTCCATTTGCAGCACCGCGTTCAGCTCCTGGTTCAGCCGCCCGACCACGGCGGGGTCGGTGCCTGCCGGCACGAACACGCCGGTCCAGGTGTTGAGTTCAAAGCCCTTGAGCGCCGGCGTCTCGCCGAAGGCCTGCACCTGCGGCAGCGTATCGACGCGCGCGGCCGAGGTCACGCCCAGCGCGTGCAGCTTCTTCTGCTGCACCAGCGGCGTGGCGCTGGTGGTCACCAGCAGGCCCAGGTCCACCTGGCCGCCCATGACATCGTTGGTGATCTGTGCGCCGCCGCGGTAGGGCACGTGCACCAGTTTGACCTTTGCCTGGTCCTGCATCACCTCCATCGCCAGATGCAGCACGGTGCCCACGCCGGACGAGGCATAGGTCAGCGTGTCGGGTTTCTCGCGCGCCAGCGCGATCAGCTCGTTCATGTTCTGCGCCGGCAGGCCCGGACGCGCCAGCAGCACCACGGGCGCGGTGGTCACCAGGGCCACCGGCGTCAGGTCCGTTTCGGCGTCGTACTTCACGGCGGAGTTGATCAGCCGGGCCACGCTGATCGGGCCGTCAAAGCCCATCACCAGCGTGTAGCCGTCCGGCTTGGCGTGCACGGCCTTGGCCACGCCCAGCACGCCGCCCGCGCCCGCCACGTTGTCGACGATGACGGACTGCTTGAGGCGGTCCGACAGTTTCTGCGCCACCAGGCGCGCCGTGGTGTCGACGTTGCCGCCCGGACTGAACGGCACGATCAGGGTCAGGGGCCGGGCGTCGGGCCAGGTGTCGGCGCCGGCCGCGGGGGCAAGGCACAGCGCGGCCGCCAGCGTGGACACGGACAGGAACAGGCGTTTGAACATGGCAGGAGCGGGATCGAGGTGCGCGCGGAATTGGCGGCGCGGAGGAGGGCGACGGCGCCATCCTAACCAGATCCTGGTGATAACTGAAATGCTATATTTTTATAGATTCATCAGGCAAATCTATGACCAAGCGCCCCGCCCCCGATGGCCACGCCGCCCCCGCCCGCCAGCCCACGCTGCGCCAGCTGCGCGGTTTCAAGGAAGTGGCCCGTCACGCCAGCTTCAGCCGCGCCGCCGAAGCTCTGGCGCTGAGCCAGCCAGCCCTGTCCGCCGCCATCCGCGAGCTGGAGACGCTGATGGGCGTGGCCCTGTTCGAGCGCAGTACCCACCACGTGCGCCTGACCGCCGCCGGACAGGCCGCGCGCTCCCAGATCGAATGGCTGCTCAACAGCTACACGCAGGGCGCCGAAGACCTGCAGCGCCTGCTGGACACGCAGGCCGCCACGGTGCGCATCGGCTGCATTCCGTCCACCATGCACCTGCTGGCGCCGGTGGTGGCGCAATGGCGCCTGCGCCATTCCGAAATCGTGCTGATCCTCAGCGACCACCTCAACGACGAGCTGATGGCCGCGCTGGGCAATGGCGAACTGGACATCGGCCTGGGCCTGGACTTCGGCCTCACGCCCGGCGTGGCCGCGGCCTTCGTGGCCGAGGACGACCTGGTGGCGGTGCTGGCCGACACGCACCGGCTGGCGCGGCGCCAGGCGGTGACCTGGCAGGACCTGAAAGCCGAACCGCTGGCCGTGCTGTCGCGCGGCAGCACCTACGAGATGATCGTGGCCACGCTGCGCCAGCTGGGTTCGGACCTGGCCGCGACCGACACCCTGAACTACACCGACACGCTCTACAGCCTGGTACGCGCGGGCTTGCGCGTGGGCCTGATCTCGCGCCTGTACACGCAGGGACAGCGCCAGGACGGCCTGGCCATCGTGCCCTTGCAGCGGCCTCAGCTCACGCGCCGCATCTGCCTGATGGCGCGCGCCCCCGAACAGCAGGCCCGCGCCGCGGTGCGGCTCTGCCACGCCGAACTGGCTCCGCTGCTGCGCGAGCGCGCAGCCATCCGGACGCCTTAGAGCGCTGGGCGCGGGCCGCGCCTTGCTCTCAGCCGCTCGTTCGCTCCCGCCACGCCTCGGCGCGTTCCGCCCAGGCCTGATGGATGGCGCTCATGTTGCGCGCCAGCGTGGCGGCATCGCCAAAATTCACGCGCGAGCCCTGCAGGCGCAACTGCGCGCGTACCTCCTCCGATTCGAGCGCGCGCGCCACCTGCCGCTGCAATCGCTCGACGCGGGCCGGCGCCACGCCGCGCGGCGCGAACAGACCGGCCACGCCGCCCCGCTCCAATCCCGCGAAACCTTGCTCGGCAAAGGTGGGGACGGCGGCCAGGTCCGCATGGCGGCCGGGGCCCGATATGGCCAGCAGGCGCAGCCGCCCGGCGTTCGCCGGCTCCAGCAATTCGGCCAGGGACGTCAGGCCCAGCTCCAGATAGCCCGCCTGCAGGTCGATCACCAAGGGCGCCCCGCCGCGGTAGCACACCGCTCTGGCGGCCACGCCGAAACGCTCGCCCAGCAGCCCGACGGCCAGTTCCGGCACGCTGCCGGGCGCCGGCACGCCCACGGACAGCGGCCCCTCGTGCCCGCGCAGATCCTGCAGCGTCAGCCAAGGCGAATCCGCCTTCACCGCCAACGCGATGGCGGTCTTGTCCGTCACCTGCGCCACGGCCGCGAAGTCGTCAGGCGAGGCATAGCCGGCTCCCGCCGCGATATGCGGCACGATGGCCAGGGTATGTTCGTTGGAGAGCAGCAAGGTATGACCGTCCGGCCGCGCCGCCAGCAGCTCCTGCGCCGCCAGCAGGCCGCCCGCGCCGGGCCGGTTCTCGACCAGCACCACTTCGCCCAGGCCGGCCTCCAGCTGCCGCGCCAGCAGGCGCGCGATCACGTCCACCCCGCCGCCCGGCGGAAAACCGACCAGGATGCGCGTCAGCGGCACGGCGCGCAGACGCCCCGCCGCCGCGGCGCCCAGGGCGCCCAGCGCGAGCGCGGGCAAGAGCCTGCGGCGCGGCAGGGATACGGCAGATCGCATGTTCGACGACTCCTCGCGGACGCGGACCGGCTCCGCGCAAGGCGGCAGGATAAGGAGAAACGCCCTGCAAGAAAAGCGGGCCCGCCTGGCGGTCCGCGGGCCGCGTTTCTTAACACGTTCTAGAATCAGTGATCGCGGCTCCCCGGCGCTTCGCCCGGATGCCCTCTCCAGCGGTCCTGCACATGCTCTCGTTTTCCCGCCATACCGTCTATCCGGCCGGCGTCGGCCTGCCGGCAGCCGAACGCCCGGGCGCGCTCCTGGCCGTCATGCTGGCGCTATGCATGGCCAGCCTGGACACCGTCATCGCCAACACGGCGCTGCCCACCATCGCGCGGGACCTGCAGGCCAGCGACGCGGGATCGATCTGGATCGTCAGCGGCTATCAGCTGGCCATGGTGGCGGGCCTGCTGCCGGCTGCCGCCCTGGGCGAGATCCTGGGCCACCGGCGGGTCTACATCGTGGGGCTGGCGATCTTCATCCTGTCTTCGCTGGCCAGCGGCCTGGCGCCGTCCTTGCCCACGCTGGTGACGGCGCGCGTGCTACAGGGCCTGGGCGCGGCCGGCGTCATGAGCGTCAACGGCGCCCTGCTGCGCTTCATCTACCCCTCGCGCCTGCTGGGCCGCGGCCTGGGCCTGAACGCCATGGTGGTGGGCATCGCCTTCGCGGCGGGGCCCACCGTGGCCTCGACCATCCTGCTGCTGGGATCCTGGCACTGGCTGTTCCTGATCAACGTGCCCATCGGCCTGCTGGCGTTCGCGCTGGGCCTGCGCAAGCTGCCCGAAACCACACGCGCGCCGCATCGCTTCGACGGGCTGGCGGCGGCGCTATGCGCCCTGACGCTGGGCTTGTTCGTGCTGGGCGCGAACGAACTGGCGCACGCCGCCCCCCTGCCGCGCGTGGCGCTGGAATGGGGCGTCGCCGCGGCCAGCCTGTGGCTGCTGATGCGCCGGCAGGCGGGCCATCCCGCGCCCATCCTGGCGGTGGACCTGCTGCGCCGGCCCTTGTTCGCCTTGTCCGCCGCCACCGCCGTCTGCGCCTTCGCGGCCCAGGCGCTGGCTTTCGTGTCGCTGCCGTTCATGCTTCAGACCATGCTGGGCTACAGCCAGGTGCAGACCGGCTTTCTCATCACACCCTGGGCGGTGGTGGTGGCGATCATGGCGCCCATCGCCGGGCGGCTGTCCGACCGCTATGCGGCCGGCACCCTGGGCGGCGTGGGCCTGGCGCTGCTGGCGCTGGGCCTGGCCCTGCTGGCGCTGATGCCCGCCGCGCCCTCGGTCTGGGACATCTGCTGGCGCATGGCCATCTGCGGCGCCGGATTCGGCTTCTTCCAGTCGCCCAACCTGCGCGCCATCATGATGTCGGCGCCGGCCTCGCGAGCCGGCGGCGCCAGCGGCATGATAGGAACGGTGCGGCTCTTGGGACAGTCCTCGGGCGCGGCCCTGGTGGCCGCCTGTTTCAATGTTTCCAGCAGCCACGGCGCCATCGCCGCGCTGTGGCTGGGTTGCGGCTGCGCCGCGCTGGCCTGCGCCGCCAGCTTTTCGCGGCTGCGCTTTGCCGCGACCGAGCCGGCGCAGGCCGGCTCGGCGCGCTAGCGCCGCGCTATTCCCGGACGTAGCACGGGTATAGCGACTGCTGCGCGCGCGCACGGGCAGGATCCACCTCGATCGCCACGATCGATTCCGTATCGCTGGATTGCGCCAGCGGTTCGCCATCGGGCTGGAACGCGAACGCCGTGCCGCCGAATACCTGTCCCGCCGCCGTGCGCCCCGCGCGGTTCGAGCTGACCACATAGCAGCCCGACACCAGCGCGGCCATGGCGCCCGCCGTCAGCCAGCGGCGCGTCGACGCGCTGCTGGCGCGCGGCGCCACGATCAACTCCGCGCCCGCGCGGCCATAGGCGCGCGCGCGCTCGTTGAACATCAGCTCGGTGCACAGTTGCACGCCCAGGCGTATGCCGCCCACCTCGAACACCTCGAAGCCGTCGAAGGCGGAATGGAACCAGGTCGCTTCGAAATAGCCGGGTTCCTCCGGGAAGTATTGCTTGTGGTGCAGCCGCGTGTAGCGGCCGTCCTGCAGGGCGAACGCCTCGTTGGCCAGCCGTGCGCCCGCAGGCACCGGCCGCGACGATACGATGGCCGGCACGCCCAGCGCCGCCAGCGCGTCCAGCCCTGCCTCATGGATGCGCACCGACGCCGCCGCGCGGGCGGCGTCGTACTGCGGATCCGCGGCCACCCAGGGGCCGAACGGCATTTCATTGGTCACCAGCAGATCCGGGGCCAGCTCGCCGATGCGTTCGGCGATGCCTTCCCAGGTCGCGCCCTTGGGCTCCAGGTCAGTCGGCCCTTCCATCATGCATATCCGCATACCCACATCCAATCTGAACGCGCGCCCCGGGATGGACGCGTCATGCATGCATGGTAGACCGCCTGTGACGGTTGCGGACACGGGCTGGCGCAAGCCGTCCGTTGCGGGCGCGATCCTGTCCGGATCTGCCTGCCTCAGGCCTGCGTCGCGGCGTCTATCGGCTCGCCGTGGCGCACCACGCGCTTGGGCAGGTCGCCGCCTATCCAATAGGCCAGCTCGGCAGGATGCTGCACCTCCCAGGCGACGAAGTCCGCGTACTTGCCCGCTTGCAGCGTGCCATGCGTGGCCTGCAGGCCCAACGCTTGCGCCGCATGCGTGGTGGCACCAGCCAACGCCTCTTCGGGGGTAAGCCGGAACAGCGTGCAGGCCATGCTCAGCATCAGCCGCAGCGACAGCACCGGCGAGGTGCCGGGATTCAGGTCGCTGGAGATGGCGATGGGCACGCCATGGCGGCGCAACAGGTCAATGGGAGGCAGCTTGGTCTCGCGCAGGGCGTAGAACGCCCCGGGCAGCAGCACCGCCACCGTACCGGCCTGCGCCATCGCCAGCACATCGCTTTCGGTCAGGTATTCCAGGTGGTCCGCCGACCACGCGCCGTAGCGCGCAGCCAGCGTCGCGCCGTGCAGCGAAGACAACTGCTCCGCATGCAGTTTCACGGGCAGCCCCAGTTCGCGCGCGGCCTGGAACACCCGTTCAACCTGATCCGGCGTGAACGCCAGATGCTCGCAGAACGCGTCCACCGCATCGATCAGGCCCTCGGCCGCCAGCACCGGCAGCATGCGGCGCGCAACTTCATCGATATAGTCGTCGGCGCGCCCGACATACTCGGGCGGCAGCGCATGCGCGGCCAGGCAGGTCGCGCTGATGGTCAGCGGCAGGGTCTGGCCCAGGCGCCGCGCGACTCTGAGCATCTTGCGCTCGTTGGGCAGGTCCAGCCCGTAGCCGGACTTCACCTCCAGCGTGGTCACGCCATCGCGCATCAGATGCTGGGCCCGCTTGCGCGCGCTGGCGTAGAGTTCGTCCTCGCTGGCGGCGCGGGTGGCGCGCACGGTGCTGGCGATGCCGCCGCCTTGCGCGGCGATGGTGGCGTAGTCCACGCCTTGCAGGCGCTGCTCGAACTCCTGGCTGCGATTGCCGCCGAACACCAGGTGGGTGTGGCAATCGATCAGCCCTGGCGTGACCCAGGCGCCGCCCAGGTCGTGCTCCCGCGCGCCCCCCGCCGGCGGCAGTTGCGCCTCGGGGCCGATCCACTCGATGCGGTTCTCGCGCGTCACGATGGCGGCCCGTTCAATCACGGAATACTTGCCCTGCGCCATGGTGGCGGCGTGGCAATGGCGCCAGACCTGTTTCATGCGTTGGCTCCTGTTGCGCGCCGGCTTCAAAGGCTGGGCAGCAGGCCTGCCGGCACCAGCGCCGTCAAACCTTGGCCGGCGATGAGCTGGCTGGCGGCTTCGATGTCGGGCGCAAAGAAGCGGTCCCGCTCATAGTGCGCCACTTTCTGGCGCAGCAGGCTGCGGGCGCGTTCCAGCTTGGGCGCGGTCTTCAGGCCCTGGCGGAAATCCAGGCCCTGACAGGCGCCCAGCCACTCGATCGCGAGGATGTCGCGCACGTTCTCGGCCATGGGCCAGAGCCGCTTGCCCGCATTCGGCGCCATGGAGACGTGGTCCTCCTGGTTGGCCGACGTAGGCAGGCTGTCCACGCTGGCCGGGTGCGCCAGCGCCTTGTTGTCGCTGGCCAGCGCCGCCGCGGTCACCTGGGCGATCATGAAGCCCGAGTTCACGCCGCCGTTGCTCACCAGGAACGGCGGCAGCTGCGACATGTGCTTGTCCATCATCAGCGAGATGCGCCGTTCCGACAGCGCGCCGATCTCGGCCAGCGCCAGCGCCAGGTTGTCGGCCACCAGGGCCACCGGCTCGGCATGGAAGTTGCCGCCCGAAACCACATCGCCCTGCTCGGCGAACACCAGCGGATTGTCGGACACCGCGTTGGATTCGATCTCCAGCACCTGCGCCGCATGGCGTATCTGCGTCAGGCAGGCGCCCATGACCTGCGGCTGGCAACGCAGTGAATACGGATCCTGGACCTTGTCGCAGTTGGCATGCGAATGCCCGACCTCGCTATCCTCGGTCAGCAGATCGCGGAACACGGCCGCCACGTCGATCTGGCCAGGCTGGCCGCGCGCGGCGTGGATGCGGGCATCGAACGGCGCGCGCGAAGCCAGCATCGCTTCCACGCTGAGGCTGCCGCAGACCAGCGCGGCCGCCAGCAGGTCCTCGGCCTCGAACAGGCCGCGCAGCGCATAGGCGGTCGAGACCTGCGTGCCATTCAAGAGCGCCAGGCCTTCCTTGGCCGCCAGCGTCAAAGGTTCCAGCCCCGCCTGGGCCAGCGCTTCGCGCGCGGGCAGCCAGGCGCCGCGATGGCGCGCCTTGCTCTCGCCCAGCAGCAGCAGGGACATGTGCGCCAGCGGCGCAAGGTCACCCGACGCGCCCACCGACCCCTTCAGCGGTATATGCGGATAGACCTCGGCGTTCACCAATGCGATCAGCGCATCGATCACCTTGCGGCGGATGCCCGAATAGCCTCGCGCCAGGCTGTTGATCTTCAGCACCATGATCAGCCGCACCATCGCATCGTCCAGCGCCTCGCCCACTCCGGCCGCATGCGACAGCACCAGCGAACTCTGCAATGCCTCCAGGTCCTCGCGGGCGATGCGGGTGGTGGCCAGCAGGCCGAAGCCGGTGTTGATGCCGTAGGCCGTGCGGCCTTCAGCGATGATGCGCTCGACGCAGGCCACGCTGGCCTCGATGGGCCCGGCGGCAGCCGGGTCCAGCGTCACGCGCACCGGCTGCTGGTAGACGCGCCGCAGGTCCGCCAGGGTCACGCGGCCGGGTTTCAAATGCAATTCCATTGTTTTTCTCCTAGGCGCGTTCCAGCGTCATGGCGTGTGGGTCGCGCGGGCGGCGCCGCGATGTTGCGGCGCGGCGTCCCGGCGCGCGAAAAAGTAATACAGGATGCTGGGCACGACCAGGCCGATGATCCACGAGATATCCACGCCACCCAGGCGTTCGACCATCGGACCAGTGTAGAGCTTGGTCGAAATGAAGGGCATCTGCACCAGCACCCCGAACAGGTAGATGAGGATTCCCGGCCAGTTCCAGCGGCCATAACGTCCGTCCGGATCCGACAGCGCCCGCACGTCGTAGCGCCCACGGCTCACGAAGTAGTAGTCGACCAGGTTGACCGCGCTCCATGGCACGAAGAACGCCAGCAGGAACAGGATGAAGGACTTGAACGCGTTCAGGAAGGAGTGCTGCCCGATCAGCGCCACGGCCGTGGCCGCCGCGACGATCACCAGCACCAGCAGCGCGCGCTGCAGGCGGGAAATCTCCACATGCCCGCGAAAGCCGCTGGCGATGGTCGCGATGCACATGAAGCTGCCGTAGGAGTTCAGCACCGAGATCGTGATCTTGCCGAACGCGATGGTGAAGTACAGCAGCGCGGCCATGGCTCCCGTGCCGCCCAGCCCGACGATGTAGGCGACCTCGCGCCCGGCGAACTGGCCGGCCGCCATGGCTGCGGCCAACACGCCCAGCACCATGGCGATCTGCGCGCCCAGCACGGAGCCCAGGCCCACCGCCAGAAAGGTCTTGAACGACGAGGTCCGGCTCGGCAGGTAGCGCGAGTAGTCCGCCACATAAGGACCGTAGGCGATCTGCCACGAGGCCGCCAGCGACACCGCCAGCAGGAAGGAACTCCAGGTGAAGTGGCGGATCTGCAGCAGCTGGCCCACATCGCCCAGTGCGATTACGCGGCTGAACAGATAGAAGAAGGCGATGATGCCCAGCACGGTCGCGATCCGTCCGATGATGTGGATCATGCGGTAGCCGAACAGCGTCACCCCGACGATCACCGCGGCGAAGATCAGGATGCCGGCCGTGTCGCTCACGCCGAACAGCTGGCCCAGGGCCTGCCCCGACAGCACCGTGCCCGTGGCCGTGAATCCCAGGTACATCAGGCAGACCAGCACGATGGGGATGGCCGCGCCGTAGACGCCGAATTGCACTCGGCTGGAAATCATCTGCGGCAGCCCGAGCTTGGGACCCTGGGCCGCATGCAGCGCCATGACCGCGCCGCCGAAGACCTGTCCGACGAACAGCCCGATCAGCGACCAGAAAACGTCTCCGCCCAGCACCACGGCCAGTGCCCCGGTGATGATGGCGGTGATCTGCAGATTGGCGCCCATCCACAGCGTGAACTGGCTGTAGAGCTTGCCGTGGCGCTCTTCTTCGGGAATGAAATCGATCGAGCGCCGCTCGATGAGCGGCCCTCTTGCTGCCTGGATGTCCTGAGTCATTGCGTAGTCTCGGTCATGGCGTGTGGACGGGCGCGGCCGCGACCCGCGGGTATGGGCGGCGCGGTATCAGCGCTTGCCCGCAAGCATGGGCAGATTCAGGCCCTGCTCCTGCGCGCATTCAATGGCGGCCGCGTAGCCCGCGTCGGCATGGCGCATGACGCCCGTGCCCGGATCGTTGGTCAGCACGCGGGCGATGCGCTCGGCCGCCTCGTCCGTGCCGTCGCAGACGATGACCATGCCGGCATGCTGCGAGAAGCCCATGCCCACGCCGCCGCCATGGTGCAGCGACACCCAGGTGGCGCCGCTGGCGGTGTTCAGCAGCGCATTCAGCAGCGGCCAGTCCGACACCGCGTCCGAGCCGTCGCGCATCGCTTCGGTTTCACGATTGGGGCTGGCGACCGAGCCGGAATCCAGGTGATCGCGGCCGATGACGATGGGCGCCGACAGTTCGCCTGTGCGGACCATTTCATTGAACGCCAGGCCTAGCTTGGCGCGCTGGCCCAGGCCGACCCAGCAGATGCGCGCCGGCAGGCCCTGGAAGCTGATGCGCTCGCGCGCCATGTCCAGCCAGCGGTGCAGGTGCGCGTCGTCGGGAATCAGTTCCTTGACCTTGGCGTCGGTCTTGTAGATGTCTTGCGGATCGCCCGACAGCGCGGCCCAGCGGAACGGCCCCACGCCGCGGCAGAACAGCGGCCGGATGTAGGCGGGCACGAATCCCGGGAAGTCGAACGCGTCCGCCACGCCTTCTTCCTTGGCCATCTGCCGGATGTTGTTGCCGTAGTCGAAGGTGGGAATGCCCTGGCGCTGGAATGCCAGCATGGCCTGCACATGCACGGCCATCGATTGCTTGGCGGCCTTGATGACGGCGGCCGGCTCGCGCTTGGCGCGCGCGCGGTAGTCCTGCCAGGTCCAGCCCAGCGGCAGATAGCCGTTCAGGGGGTCATGCGCGCTGGTCTGGTCGGTCACCATGTCGGGACGAACGCCGCGGCGCACCAGTTCCGGCAGGATCTCGGCGGCATTGCCGCACAGGGCGATGGAGATGGCGCGGCCTTCCTGCGTATATTTGGCAATGCGCGCCAGCGCATCGTCCAGGTCGCGGGCCTGCTCGTCCACATAGCGGGTGCGCAGGCGGAAGTCGATGCTGGTCTGCTGGCATTCGATGTTCAGCGAGCAGGCGCCAGCCAGCGTGGCCGCCAGCGGCTGGGCGCCGCCCATGCCGCCCAGGCCCGCGGTCAACACCCAGCGGCCCTTGAGGTTGCCGCCGTAGTGCTGGCGGCCGGCCTCGACAAAGGTTTCGTACGTGCCTTGCACGATGCCCTGGCTGCCGATGTAGATCCAGCTGCCGGCCGTCATCTGGCCGTACATGGCCAGGCCCTTGGCGTCCAGCTCGTTGAAGTGTTCCCAGGTGGCCCAATGCGGCACCAGGTTGGAATTGGCGATCAGCACGCGCGGCGCGTTGGCGTGGGTCTTGAAGACCCCCACCGGCTTGCCCGACTGCACCAGCAGGGTTTCGTCGTCGTTCAGGTTCTTGAGCGACTCGACGATCTTGTCATAGCAGTCCCAGTCGCGGGCGGCGCGGCCGATGCCGCCGTAAACCACCAGTTCCTTGGGGTTCTCGGCCACGTCGGGGTCCAGGTTGTTCATCAGCATGCGCAAGGGGGCTTCGGTCAGCCAGCTCTTGGCGTTCAGTTGCGTGCCGCGCGGCGCGCGGATGACCACGTCGCGGTATCGGTTCGAGTTGTCCAAGAGGCTCTCCTTGATCGGTTCGGTTGCGCGCCTGCGCAGGCGCTGCGCTTGTCTGAATCATAGGATGCCTATGCTTGTATATACAAGCTTATAAGACCAATACCGGGCTAGGGATTTCCCGTATGGAGAAAGCCGGGACGGCAGGCGCCCCGACCTTGCATTGGCCGAAAAAAAGGCCGCGCAAGGCGGCCTCTGGGAAATCAGGCGGCCCGCGGCAGCAATTCGATCACGCAGGCGTCCAACACGGCTTCGCCCTCCAGGCGGTACTCGGCCAGGCCGTCCGCCAACTCGATATGAAGGCAGTCATAGCGCGAGGGCAGCGCGTGCGGCGTGCCATTGACGCGGATCGACAGCGAGTGGCCGGCGTTCAGTACCAGCACGTGGCGCGCGGCGCTGTGAAAGGTCCACGGCCCCGCGCCCGCCACCCATTGCAGCCGGGCATGGCAGCGCGCCGGCGCGTAGATGAGGTTGAAGTCGCGTATCGGTCCGTCCAGCAGGCGGCACTGCACCCGGGCATCGCCCGAGAAGGCATAGGCCTGGCGCGGCGCCAGCGGCGCCTGCTCGCTGCCATCCACGGTCAGCTGGATGCCCGGGCCCTCCAGCACAGTGATGATGCGCTGGTAGCCCGTGAACGCGGAAAAGCCGCCGTCCTCGGCCACGTCGGCGATGGACAGGCGCCAGTCGAACGCGGTGGAGCTGCCGCCAGGATTGCAGGCGACTTCCTGCGTGGTGCCGCCGCCATTGCGCCAGGGCATGCGCGGATAGTCGGCGGCGCGGTACAGATGGACTTCGGGGTGCTTCATGAGGTGAACTTGCCTTCCAGGCGGTGCCGGGAACCAGGGTGAATCAAACGAGCCAGCGTGACGGCGCGGTCGCCCGACCAGGTGCGCCGGCTGATCAGCAGACAGGGTTCGTCGCGCTCGATCTGCAGCAGCTGGCATTCGCGCGGCTTGGCGAGGATGGCCTCGACCACGTGTTCGCCTTCGCTCAGCGGCGCGACGCGCGTCAGGTACTCGTATGGAGTGCTCTGCGTGAAGTCCTGCTTCAGGTAGTCCGGCGCCAGGCCGACATTGACGTAGCGGTCCTCCAGCTGGATCGGCAGGTCGTCTTCGTAGTGCACGATGATCGAGTGATACACCGGCTGCCCGGCGCGGATATCCAGCGCCAGCGCCTGTTCGGCGCCCGCCGGCTCTTCGGCCAGGCGCACCACGCGGCTGTGGTGGCGATGGTTGCGCGCCGCGATCTCGTCGGCGATGTTGTTGACGGCGAACAGCGCCGAGCGCGCCTTGGGCTGGGCCACGAAGGTGCCCACGCCCTGCATGCGCACCAGCAGGCCCTCGGCCGTCAATTCGCGCAGGGCGCGGTTGATGGTCATGCGGCTGAAGCCGAGCTCATCGACCAGTTCGCTTTCCGAAGGCACCCGGTAATGTTCCGGCCACGCGCCGCTGCGGATCTGCTGCGCGATCATCTGCTTGACCTGCGCATAGAGCGGCGCGGGCGGCGCATTGGCCTGGATGGGCAGTTTGGGAGGATTGGAGGCCACGGGGAATCCTGTAGAACGGCGCTGGGCGGCCGATAACGGTCAGGGCCTAGTATAGACAGGTACAGATGGCTTCAGGGCCCGCCGTCGCGAACGCGACTGCGGTTTGCGACTCAAGCCCCGCCTAGGCATCACCCGCCGCCCCGGAGTACGGTAGTGGACTGGAACCGCCAGATTTCCTATACTCCCCCCCTGTATTTATCGGAGCCTGCCGTGCCGCACTCCCCGGAAGAGAAAAAACGCGTCGTCACTCGCTTGCGCCGCATCCAGGGCCAGGCGCTGGCGCTGGAGCGGGCCGTGAACGAGGGCACGGAATGCGGCGCGCTGCTGCAGCAGCTGGCCGCCTTGCGCGGCGCCGCCACCGGCCTCATGGCCGAGGTGCTGGAAAGCCATCTGCGCGAAACCTTCCTCCAATCCGCCCAGGGCGGCCGCCAGGACGCCACGATCGAACCCGAGGCGGAGATCGATCTCTTGATGCGCCTGGTCCGTTCCTATTTGAAATAACGCTATCTGACATACGTGGAGCCCTAGCTATGAAATCACGCGCAGCAGTCGCATTCGGACCCGGCAAGCCGCTGGAAATCGTTGAAATCGACGTCGCGCCGCCGCAGCGCGGCGAGGTGCTGGTGAAGATCACCCACACCGGCGTCTGCCACACCGACGCCTTCACCCTCAGCGGCGACGACCCTGAAGGCCTGTTCCCCGCCGTGCTGGGCCACGAAGGCGCGGGCGTGGTGGTCGAAGTCGGCGAGGGCGTGACCTCGTTGAAGCCCGGCGACCACGTCATTCCGCTCTACACGGCCGAATGCCGCGAATGCAAGTTCTGCCTGTCCGGCAAGACCAACCTGTGCCAGAAGGTGCGCGCCACGCAGGGCAAGGGCGTCATGCCCGACGGCACCTCGCGCTTCAGCTACGAAGGCAAGCCGCTCTACCACTACATGGGCTGCTCGACCTTCAGCGAATACACCGTGGTCAACGAAATCTCGCTGGCCAAGATCAACCCGGCCGCTCCGCACGAAAAGGTCTGCCTGCTGGGTTGCGGCGTCACCACCGGCCTGGGCGCCGTGCACAACACCGCCAAGGTCAAGGAAGGCGACACCGTCGCCGTGTTCGGCCTGGGCGGCATCGGCCTGGCCGTGATCCAGGGCGCGGTGCAGGCCAAGGCCGGCCGCATCATCGCCGTGGACACCAACCCCAACAAGTTCGTGCTGGCCAGCGCCATGGGCGCGACTGACTGCGTCAACCCCAAGGACCACGACAAGCCGATCCAGGACGTGATCGTCGAAATGACCGACGGCGGCGTGGACTTCTCGTTCGAATGCATCGGCAACGTGCACGTGATGCGCGCCGCGCTGGAATGCTGCCACAAGGGCTGGGGCGAAAGCATCATCATCGGCGTGGCTGGCGCCGGCCAGGAAATCAGCACGCGTCCGTTCCAGCTGGTCACCGGCCGCGTCTGGCGCGGTTCGGCCTTCGGCGGCGTCAAGGGCCGCACGCAGCTGCCGGGCATGGTCGAAGACGCCATGAGCGGCAAGATCGACTTGGATCCGTTCGTGACCCACACGCTGCCGCTGGAACGCATCAACGAAGCCTTCGACCTGATGCATGAAGGCAAGTCGATCCGCACGGTCATCCACTACTAAGCCCGCATCTTGCGGCAACAACGGGCCCGGCGCCGCATGCGCCGGGCCCGTTGTTTTTTTCATGACAGGCATGCGACATGTCGTCGCGCAACATGACAACACTGTCATTCATTTCCGCGTCATCTTGACCCGCGACCATTCGCCCTCCGATGACAGAGGGGTACACGCGAATGAACACGTGGAAGAGGAACGCGGGCGCGGCCATGCTGAGCGCGCTGGCGCTGCTGGCCGGCTGCGGCGGCGGCGACGACGATGACGACAAGCCCGTCGAACAGCCCGAACAGCCGGCGCCCGGCCGGCCGATGGAACTGACGATCCTGCACATCAACGATCATCATTCCAACCTGGACAGCAAGAAGAAGGACCTGAAGCTCAAGAACGCCGCCGGCGCGCGCGTCGCCGTGAACGCCGACACCGGCGGCTTCCCGCGAGTGACCGGCGCGATCAACGCGCTGGCAGCGCAATCCGCCAACGTGCTCAAGCTGCATGCGGGCGACGCCACCACCGGCACGCTGTACTTCAACCGCGCGGGCGAGCCAGGCGAGGCCGACGCGGCCATGATGAACACCGTCTGCTTCGACGCCATGACCCTGGGCAACCACGAGTTCGACAAGGGCGACAGCGGCTTGAAACGCTTCATCGAACTGCTGCACGCAGGCGCCTGCCAGACGCCCGTGCTGAGCGCCAACGTCACGTTCGCCGCCGGCTCGGCGCTGAACCCCTCGCGCGCCCCCGGCATGGTCAAGCCCGCCGTGGTCCTCAAGCGCGACGGCCAGGATATCGGCCTGGTCGGCCTGACCATCGCCGCCAAGACCCAGCAGTCGTCCAGCCCGGACGCCGGCACCTTGTTCTCCGACGAGACCGTCGCCGCGCAGCAGCAGATCGACGCGCTGCGCGCCCAAGGCGTGAACAAGATCGTGGTGATGAGCCACATCGGCTACGGCTATGACAAGCAGGTGATCGCGCAGCTGAGCGGCGTGGACGTGGTGGTGGGCGGCGATTCCCACACGTTGCTGGGCCCCGCCGCCATGGCGGACTATGGCGTGGGCTCGCCCGCGGGCGCCTACCCCACCGTGCTGCAGGACAAGGACGGCAAGCGCGTCTGCCTGGTGCAGGCCTGGGAATACTCTCAAGTGGTGGGTGAGCTGAAGGTGAACTTCGACGCCAATGGCGACGTCACCGCCTGCGCCGGCACGCCGCACGTGCTGATGGACGGCCCGTTGAAGGTGGCCGGCGTCGCGCCTTCGGCTGCGGACGAGGCGGCGATCCAGGCCGACATCCAGGCCAGCGGCTTCCTGCGCATGCAGGCGCCGGACGCGCAGGCCACGGCCGTGCTGCAGCCGTTCAAGGCCAAGGTCGACCAGTTCAGCCGCAGCCTGGTCGCTTCGGTGCCGCAGGAACTATGCTCCCGGCGCGTGCCGGGCGGCCCCGGTTCGCGCGACTACAGCCGCTCCAGCGCGGCCTGCAATACGCTGGGGAGCGTCAGCCTGCGCGGCGGCGATATCCAGCAGCTGGTGGCCCAGGCCTACCTGGACGTGGCCAACGCCAGCTATGGCGGCGCCGACATCTCGCTGCAAAGCGGCGGCGGCGTGCGCGTGCCGCTCCTGGGCAACGTGACGGCGGCCAACGTGATCGAGGTGGTGCCTTTCGGCAATATGCTCTGGCGCCTGGACGTGACCGGCGCCGAGGTCAAGAGCATGCTGGAAGACGGCATGCAGGCGGTCTATGGCGCGGGCGGCTCGACCGGCCCGTATCCCTACGCCGGCGGCCTGCGCTGGGACGTGAATGCGGCCCAGGCCCAGGGCAGCCGCGTGTCCAACATCGAAGTGCGGGATCAGGCCAGCGGCAACTGGCTGCCGCTGGACGCGGGCCGCAGCTACAAGCTCTTCGTGCTGAGCTTCAACGCCACCGGCGGCGACGGCTACAAGACCCTGGCCAACGTGCCTGCCTCGCGCCGGCAGGACATCGGCGTGCTGGACGCCGACGTGCTGCAAGCCTACATCGACAAGCAGGCCAAGGACCCGGTCAGCGGCCTGCCGGTGCTGAACCTGCTGCCCGTGAGCCTGTACAGCACCAAGACGTACAGCGAATAGCGGCAGCAGTCTCCGGGCGCGGCCGTCAGGCCGGCTGCGCCCGGCTTTCGTGATAGACCCGCTCGGTCTTGCCGACGAATGTCGTCAGCGAAAATTCCCGCAGCGCCGTGCTGCGGGCCTCGGCGCCCATCACGCCCAAGGCTTCGCGGTTTTCCAGGATCTTCGACAGCGCCTCGACAATGCTGTCCACCGAGGCCGGCGGCACCACCCAGCCGTCGCGGCCGTCGGTGACATTCTCCGGCAACCCTCCCACCGCGCTGACGATCACGGGATTGCCTGCCGCCATCATCTCGCGGCAGGCGAAGGAAATCGTCTCCAGCTTCGACGACAGCACAAAGCCGACGTCCAGCGCCGACAGGAAGGGGCCGACGTCGTCCAGCAGACCGGTGAACACCACCTGCTCCGACATGCCCAGTTCGCTGACACGGCGCATCTGCTCCGCGTCCGGCAGCTTGCCCGCGATCAGCACCACCACCTGCCGCCGCTTGTTCTCGGGCAGCATGGACACGGCAGTGACCATGTCCAGCCAGTTCTTGTAGACGGCGGTGCCGGCATTGCTGCCGATGACCAGCCGGCCCTGCATGCCCTCGGGCAACAGGCTGTCGCGCGCTTGCGCCGCCTCGCGGCGCGAGGCCGGACTGCATTTTTCCGTGTCCACGCCGTTGTGCACCACCCGCAGGTCTTCGTTGCGGAACACCGACTGCTTCATGCGGCGAAACGTGTGGGTGCACACGCAGATGACGCGGTTGGTGCCCCATTTGGCGCGCACCCGCGCGCCCAGACTGTTGGCGCTGCGGTCGGTATGCTGGGTGTAGACCATGAAGGGACGCCGCGCGCCCATGCCCATGGTTGCCAGCATGCACAGGCGGTGATCGGCCGAGCCGTTGGCGTGGACCACGTCGAAGCGTTCGTCGCGCAGCAGGGCCCGCAGGCGCCGCAGCGCGCGCAGCTGCTGCAGCGGCCGGCCTTTGAACTCCAGGGCCAGCGTGCGCACGCCGGGCAGGGCGGCGGCCTCGGCCAGCAGGCGGCTGCTGGCCGGCGCCGCCACGGTCACCTCCGACTTCTCGCACAGGATGCGCGCCAGCGACATCACGTAGGTGGTGTGGCCGCCGCCATCGCCTTGGTGGAAATTGGTGTACAGAATCTTCATGGGGTCGTACTCGAAAACGGCTGCTCGGGCAGCAGGCAGCTCCAGTCGCGCTTCTCGAACACATCGTCCCCCAGCCGGCTGGCGGGCGACAGGTTGTAGACCTTGATGCCGCGTTCGCCGAGCAGCCGGCTGGCTTGCCGGAAGGCGGGTTCGATGTGCCCGGAGAATTGCCGGTCCAGCGCGGTGGACAGCTGCGTGGCCGCGCTTTCATAGAATCGTGGGCCTGCCGCGGCCGTGAGGTCCAGGCCGTGCAGGTAAATGGTTTTCGCGCCCAGCCACGCCAGCAACTGCAGGCCCGTGTAGGCGACGGTGCCGCCGCCGAACAGGCCGCGCGGCGGGTCCAGGCTGAAGCCATGCGCATGCACCGGATTGCGCGCGTCGAACAGCACCAGCCCGGGATCGGCCGCCAGCCGCGCTTCCAGCTCCTCGGGCCGCGCGCGCGGCTGCAACGCGCGCTGGTGCACTTCTTCGAACAGCGCGATGCGGCAGCGCACGGCGTTGCGATCGAACAGGAAGCCGATCCAGCGATAGACCTCGGGCGTGACGAACAGCGTCAGGTCCTGCGCCAGCACTTCCGCCACCAGTTCGCGCCTGCGGTTGACGAAACCCGCATCCAGCATCGCGTAGTAGTCGAAACGCAGGGACGGATGTTGGCGCCGCAGCGCGATCGAACCGTTGACGCCCATCGCCACGTCCAGGCGGCAACGGGCATAGTCGATCTGGGCGACGGACGGGCCGCTGAGTATCAGGTGGGCGTCCGCGCCGATGCCGCGCGGCAGCTGATCCATCGGCGTGACCGCCGGGCCCTGCACGCCGCGCAGTTCGCAGCCGGTCAGCCGGTCCTGCGCATCGCGCCGCACTGTCACGAAGGGCCACAGGGTTTCGTTGTGCCGGCAGGCGGCGGGCCGGCTGTGCCGATAGAAGTAGCGCAGGCCCTTGGTCAGCGGGCGCGAACGCAGCAAGCGTGGAATGAGCCCGGGACTAGGCATGAGCAGTGTTGCGCGGAAGCCGCGAAATAACCTTGTAAGCGGCGAATTCTACGCAGGCGGACCTATCGAAAAAGCGAAAGAACTCTTGAAGATGTAACGCTTTTGGGGAACCGCCAAAACGTCCCCAAATTCATACCGTACAGTTTCCGCTGGGCGCGGCCTCGCCCGCGCCCGAAACTTCGATTACGTTTTGCCGCAAAGATTAGCCTGCGGGATCGCGCCATGCGCTAACGCGAGGCTCGCCCTCGCGGCCTTCCGCTACGATGCGGGTATCGCAATATCCCGATTCAAGCACTCAACCCTGGATAGGAAGGATTTCGATGTCTACGACCGCCACCCTGAACGCCGCTGCGGCCAGTCCGCCCCGCGTGAGCGTGCCCGCATTCCGCGCGCGCAAGCGCCAGGAGCCGCTGGTGATGCTGACAGCCTACACGGCGCGCATGGCCGAACTGCTGGACCCGCATTGCGACGCCCTGCTGGTGGGCGACAGCCTGGCGCAGACGATCTACGGCCTGCCTTCCACCGTGCCCGTCACGCTGGACCTGATGATTGCGCACGGCGCCGCCGTGGTGCGCGGCTCGCGCCGGGCGCTGGTCGTCGTCGACATGCCGTTCGGCAGCTATGAGGAAAGCCCCGAACAGGCCTTCCGTTCCGCGGCGCGCATCATGAAGGAAACCGGCGCGGGCGCGGTCAAGCTGGAAGGCGGCCAGAGCATGGCCGCCACCGTCGCCTATCTGTCGGCGCGCGGCATCCCGGTCATGGGCCACGTGGGCCTGACGCCGCAGGCGGTGAACATCCTGGGCGGCTACGGCGCGCGCGGCCGCGGCGAAGCCGAGTACGCCCGCATCGCCGCCGATGCCGCCGCCGTGGCGGATGCCGGCGCGTTCTCGCTGGTGATCGAAGGCGTGGTCGAGCCGCTGGCGGCGTCGATCACCGAGGCCGTCGCCTGCCCGACCATAGGCATAGGCGCATCCGCGCGCTGCGACGGTCAGGTGCTGGTGGTGGACGACATGCTGGGCATGTTCGAGCGCACCGCCCGCTTCGTGAAGCGCTACGACGACCTGGCCGGCCGCATCCAGCAAGCCGCGCAGGCCTATGCCGGCGAAGTCCGCGCGCGCAGCTTCCCCGAATCGGCCCATCTTTACGGCGTGCCCGGCGGCGCCTGATGGCGGCGCGCGTTTCTCGCTAGAATCCTCCCATGCCTTTCTACGCACACCACTCATGAGCACGCCCCGCATGGACACGCCCCAGCTGCAGGACGCCATCGCGGACGCCATCAGCACCGCGACGCGCGGCGCGGGGCGCGTGAACATCCTGGTCGCGGGCAAGACCGGCGTGGGCAAGAGCACGCTGATCAACGCCGTGTTCCGCGGCGACCTGGCCAAGACCGGCGCGGGCAAGCCCGTCACCCAGTCCACCCAGGAATTCACCCGGGCTGGCCATCCGCTCACCATCATCGACACGCGCGGCCTGGAGGTCGGCGATTACGAGCGCTCGCGCCAACAGCTGGCGGACCTGATCCAGGAGCGCTCCGCCTCCGACGACCAGGACCGGCACCTGCACGTGGCCTGGCTCTGCATCCAGGACAGCAGCCACCGCGTCGAAGACGCCGAAATCGAGCTGTGCAACATGCTGTCCGATGCCGGCATCCCCGTCGTGACGGTGCTGACCAAGGCGCGCAAGAACAGCCCCTTCGTCGACGAGGCGCGCAAGCTGTTGCCGCGCGCCAAGCAGGTGGTGGCGGTGCGCGCGCTGCCGGAATGGATCGAGGAGCTGGACGCGGAGCTGCCGCCCATGGGCCTGGACAACCTGATCGAGGCCACCGCCCTGCACATCCCCGAAGCACAGCAGCGGGCCTATGCCAACGCCCTGTCCACCCGCAACAAGAAGGCCCTGGAAGTAAAAAAAAAGCGGGCTGAGATAGAGGTCAACGTGGCCGCCGGGCTGGCCGCCTCGGCCGCGGCCGCACCCATTCCGTTCTCGGACGCCGTTGCGCTGGTGCCCATCCAGGTCGGCATGATCGCCAAGATCGGCATCACCTTCGGCATGGAACTGAATACCGCCGCCATCACCACGCTGGTCACTTCCACGCTGGGCGCGTCCGCGGCCACGCTGATTGGCCGTTCGGTGGTCTCCGGGCTCTTGAAGTTCATTCCCGGCGCGGGCAGCGCGGTGGGCGGCACCATTGCCGCCACCACCGCCGGCGCCATCACCAAGCTGCTGGGCAATGCCTACGTGGCCGTGCTGTACGACTTCTGCCTGAAGAACCCGGGCAAGGACATCGACATCGCGATGATCGCCAAGGCCTTGAAGCAGCGCGTCACCTTCTGAGGCGCGCTGCGCCCGCACCGGTGCCTGTGCACTAGCGCGAACCGCCGCTTGTGAATTGCGCCGCGGCCGCGGCGCCAGATCTATACTTTTCGAACCGCCCCCGCCGCTGTGACGCGCCAACGGCCCGGACGTCCCGCGCCGCGCGCCGGATGCTCTTGCGCAGGCCCAGGCAGCCTGCGCGCAGGGAGAGGTTCATGACTCGCAAATACATCGATTGCCGCGAATACCCCAGCGCAATGAATTGCACGGTAGCCTTGTCAGCGGATTCCGAAGGTGAATTGCTGGAAGCCGCGGTGCAGCACGCGACCACGGTACACAAGCACGCCGACACCCCTGAGCTGCGCACGCAGCTGAAGTCCTTGTTCCACGATGGCACGCCGCCGGCTGAAATGCCCAGCCGCGTCTGACGGCGGCCCCATCCGCAACCGGAGCAGCGCAGGCGCGGCCCGCCACGCCGGCGCTGCAACCGCGGACCCGCGACGAAAGCGCGGGCGCTAGGCCCGGGCCAAGACCGGCGCAGCCGCGCGCACCACCTCGAACAGGTTCTTCGGATCCGGCAGTTGCGGCGCCACCTCGATGCGGGCGCCCACGCCATGGCGGTTGGCGGCGTCACGCAGCCAGCGCAGCGCCGAGAAGTCCTCCAGCGCAAAGCCCACCGAATCGAAAATGGTCACCTCGGATGCGCTCTTGCGGCCGGCTGCCTGGCCCGTCAGCACCCGCCACAATTCCGTCACCGGGAAGTCGGCAGGCATCTGCTGCAGGTCGCCCTCGATGCGCGTCTGCGGCTCGTACTCCACGAACACCGGACCCGCGCGCAGCACGTCCGCGTGCAGTTCCGTCTTGCCCGGACAATCGCCGCCGACGGCGTTGATGTGCATGCCCGACTCGACCATGTCCGCGGTCAGGATGGTGGCGTAGGCCTTGTCCGCCGTCACCGTGGTGACGATGTCCGCGCCCTTGACCGCATCCGCCGCACTATCGAAGCGCACCACGCGCAAGCCGGGCACTGAAGCCAGATTGCTTTCAAGCTTGCGTGTGGCGCCTGCGTCCACGTCGTAGACGTGCAGGGTGTCTATGCCCAGCAGGTGGTGGAAGGCCAGCGCCTGGAACTCGCTTTGCGCGCCGTTGCCGATCAACGCCATCTTGCGCGAGTCCGGGCGGGCCAGTGCGCGCGCCGCCAGGGCGGAAGTCACGGCCGTGCGCAGCGCGGTGGTCAAGGTCAGTTCACTGATCAGCAGCGGCTCGCCCGTGCCGACCTGCGCCAGCGCGCCGAATGCCATCACGGTGGACAGGCCGGCCTGCGGATTGCCGGGGTGGCCGTTCACGTATTTGAAGGTGTAGTACTCGCCGTCGGCGGTGGGCATCAATTCGATCACGCCGGTTGCCGAGTGGCTGGCCACCCGCGCGCTCTTGTCGAATTCCTGCCATCGAAGAAAGTCCGACAGCAGATAGTCCAGCAGACCGGAAAAGACCTGTTGCGGGCCTTGCAGGGCCACGATGTGGGCCACGTCGGAAGTTGAAAGCAGCATCGTCAATTTGTTCTCCCCGAGTTATGGAACAGAAATTCTGGGGGATGGGCAAACCAATTAATAGTGACAACAATCCACACAAAACGCTAAGATTCTGCCATTCTGACAGCAATAATTAGCACTTTTAACAATGGACACGCTAGATCAGAACCTGCTCGGCCTGTTGCGCGCCGATGCCCGCATGTCGGTCGCCACCCTGGCGAAGAAATTGGACGTCTCGCGCGGCACCATCGACAACCGCATCCGCAAGCTGGAAGAGCGCGGCATCATCCGCGGCTATACCGTGCGCCTGCGCCCTGAGGTGGAAACCGAAGACATCGTCGCCTGGATGAGCATCGCCGTCGAAGGCCACGAAACCCGCAAGATCGTGAGCCTGCTGATGGGTGAACCCGCCGTGGCGGGCCTGCATGACACCAACGGCCGCTGGGATCTGCTGGCCGAACTGCGCGTGCCCACCATCGACCAGCTGTCCGAGGTGCTGGACCGCCTGCGCACCCTCAAGGGCATCGCCGCCACCGAAACCAGCATCCATCTCAAGACCTTCAAGGCGTTTTAGGGCGGGCATACGGGGAAACCCGATATAAAACTTTGCATGGCCTCGATGACACCGCGTTATGCATGGCGCGGCGGCGGCCTCTCGCCAACCGGCGGAATTCCCCGCTGAATCATGGCCTTGGCGGATAGCGGGGCGATCCTGCGCGGCGCGCGGCGCCAACGCGGCCCCCGGTTCCGGATTTCCGCCCGCGCATGCATGCTGGCGCCTTCAGCCTGGAGATCCACATCGTGAGTAATGCATACCCCGCCCGCAAGATGGGCCTGGCGGTCGCCCAGATGGGCGCAGTGAACCTTGCCGATAGCCGCGCGGCCGTGGTCCGGCGCCTGGTCGACATGATGCGCGAGGCCGCCGCCCGCCGCGCGGAATTCGTCGTCTTCCCCGAACTCGCGCTGACCACGTTCTTTCCGCGCTACTGGATGGAAGACGCCGAAGCGGTGGAGCGCTACTTCGAAAAAAGCATGCCCAACGCCGACGTGCAACCGCTGTTCGACACCGCGCGCGAACTGGGCATAGGCTTCTACCTGGGCTACGCAGAACTGACGCCCGAAGGCCGCCAGTTCAACACCGCCATCCTGGTGGACCGCAGCGCCAAGATCATCGGCAAGTACCGCAAGATCCACCTGCCGGGCCACTCCGACCACAAGATCGGCGCGCCACTCCAGCACCTGGAGAAGAAATTCTTCGAAGTCGGCGACCTGGGCTTTGGCGTCTGGGAAACCAACGACGTGAAGATCGGCATGTGCCTGTGCAACGACCGCCGCTGGCCCGAAACGTATCGCGTCATGTCGCTGCAAAGCGCCGAGCTGATCGTGCTGGGCTACAACACGCCGTCCTTGAACATCCACTGGGACGAGCCCGCGCACCTGCGCACCACCACGCACGAGATTGTGCTGCAGGCCAGCGCCTACCAGAACGCGGTCTGGGTCGGCGCGGCCGCCAAATGCGGCCATGAAGACGGCCACCACATGATAGGCAGCTCCATGATCGTCGCGCCTTCCGGCGAGATCGTGGCGCGTTCCAGCGGCGAAGAAGACGAGGTGATCACCGCCCGCATCGACCTGGCCATGGGCCAGGCCTTCCGCGACCACGTGTTCAACTTCGCCAAGCATCGCAACCCGCAGCATTACAAGCTGATCGTCGAACGCACCGGCGCGGGCGATCCGCTGCCCACGGCGGCCATCGACTGAAGGCCGCGCCTGCCCGCGGCGCGGGCAGGCGCCGTCCGCGCTGCTAGACTGCCTGCTGGCCCACAGACCGACCCGCAGCAGGCAACAACCCATGCGCCTCATCGACACCGAACAAACCCGCAACGCCCTGTCCTTCGACGCCGCCATTCCCGCCTTGCGGGAGGCCTTCCGCGGCAGCGCCACCGTGCCGCCGCGGCATGTCCACGCCATCCAGTCGGGCAACGCGCACGGCACCTCGCTGATCATGCCGGCCTGGAGCGACCGCGGCTACTTCGGCGTGAAGATCATCAACATCTTCCCCGAGAACACCCACCTGGGCCTGCCCGGCCTGCACGCCACCTACAACCTGTACAGCGCCACTACAGGCGTCCCGATAGCCCAGGTGGATGGCGACATCGTCACCGTGTACCGCACGGCGGGCGCGGCCGCGCTGGGCGCGGATTACCTGGCGCGCGCCGACGCCAGCACGCTGCTCATCGTGGGCTCCGGCCGCATTGCGGGCCTGGTGGCGCAAGCCATGCGCACCGTGCGCCCGATCCAGCGCGTGCTGGTGTGGAACGTGCGTCCGGCCGGCGCCGAGAAGCTGGCCGGCGAGCTGCGCGCGCAGGGCTTTGACGCCGAATCCGCCGCCGACCTGGGAAGCGCCGCGCGCCAGGCCGACATCATCAGCTGCGCCACCCTGTCCACCGTGCCGCTGATCCAAGGCGCCTGGCTGCGTCCCGGCGTGCACCTGGACCTGATCGGCAGCTTCAAGCCCGAAATGCGCGAGACGGACGCGGCCTGCTTCGACGGCACCTCGGTCTACGTGGACACCAGCGAGGCGCCCACCAAGTCCGGCGACCTGCTGGCCGCCTTCGAAGCCGGCGCCCTCAAGCGCGAGGACATCCGCGGCGACCTGCACCAGTTGGCCGCCGGCGAATTGCCGGGCCGCCGCGACGACCAGGAAATCACCGTGTTCAAGGCCGTGGGCAGCGCACTGGAAGACCTGACGCTGGCAACGCTGGTGTACGAAGCGGTCAGCGGCGAACGCGCCTGAACCGCTATTCGAAGCCGCGCGGGCCCAGCGCCTGCGCCATGTAGTCGATGAAGGACTTGATGCGCGAGGAGATCGCGGTATTGCGGTAATACACCGCATTGATCGGCTGCCGCACGTCCTGCGTCTGTTTCACCAGCAGTTGCTGCAGGGCGCCGCTGTCGCGGTCGCCGCGCGTCATGAAGTCGGACAGGCAAACGACGCCGCCATCGTTCAGGGCCAGCTGCCGCAGCGTTTCGCCGCTGTACGCGCGCACCTGCGGCTTGATGTGCAGGGCCTGGCCATCGGCCTCCAGCAAGGGCCATTCGTTCAGCGCCTCCAGTTGGCTAAAGCCCAGCAAGGTGTGCGAGGCCAGATCGGCCACCCGCCGCGGCGTGCCGTGAGCAGCCAGATAGCCGGGGCTGGCCAGCACGCGGATGCGGCTATGGCCCAGCCGTACCGCGTGCAACGAGGAATCCTTCAGGTGCCCGATGCGGATGGCCAGGTCGGTGCGGCGCTCCAGCAGATCGATGTTGCCCTCGTTGCTGTTCAGCTCCAGCTCTACCTGCGGATAGCGCTTGCGATAGCCTGGCGCCAGCGGCGCGATCACGTGCAGCATGAAGGGCGTTGCCGCATCCACCCGCAAGCGCCCGGCCGGCTGGTTGCGGCGCAGGCTCATCAGTTCCTCGCTTTCTTCCACCGCGGCCACGATCTTGCGCGCCTGCTCCAGATAGGTCCGGCCTTCTTCGGTCAATTCCAGCCGCCGCGTGGTCCGGCGCATCAGCGTGGTCTGCAGCTTCTCTTCCAGCCGGCTCATGGTCCGGCTGGCGGCGGAAACGGTCTGTCCCAGCACGTCCGCGGCAGCAGTGATGGAACCGCTGTCCACGATGGCGATAAAGACCTGCATTTCGTCGAGCGTCGTCTTCATTCTTGCATTTATATCAAAAGTCTTTCGTGCATACCGGACTTTTTCCGCAAGTATCCGACGGGCACACTGCAGGCATTCCCGGGCCCCGCGCCCGGATCCGCGAACCTCCCCAGGAGTTACCCATGAGCATTCCCGCCTTTGGCGCCGGCACCTTCCGTCTGCAGGGCCAGACCGTCATCGATTCCGTGCGCAACGCGCTGGATCTCGGCTACCGCGCCATCGACACCGCGCAGATCTACGAAAACGAAGCCGAAGTCGGCCAGGCCATGGCCGAATCCGGCGTGCCGCGCGATGAGCTGTTCGTCACGACCAAGATCTGGGTTCCCAACTACGCCCGCGACAAACTCATCCCCAGCCTGAAGGACAGCCTGGCCAAGCTGCGCAGCGACTACGCGGACCTGACTCTGATCCATTGGCCTGCGCCCGGCAACGGCGTGCCCGTCGAGGAATTCATGAACGCGCTGGCCGAAGCCAGGACGCAGGGCCTGACCCGCCAGATCGGCATCTCCAACTTCCCCATCGCCGAAACCCGCGCCGCCATCGCCGCAGTGGGCCGCGAGCAGATCGCCACCAATCAGATCGAACTCAGCCCCTACCTGCAGAACCACAAGCTCACCGCCTTCCTGCAGGAACAAGGCATCCCGGTCACGTCGTACATGACGCTGGCATACGGCAAGGTGCTGAAGGATCCGGTCATCGGCCAGATCGCCCAGCGCCACGACGCCACGCCCGCGCAAGTCGCGCTGGCCTGGGCCCTGCAGCTGGGCTACGCGGTCATTCCTTCGTCGACCAAGCGCGAAAACCTGGCCAGCAACCTGCTCGCCCGGGATCTGCGGCTGACGGACGAGGACATGGCGCAGATCGCGGCGCTGGAGCGCAACGGGCGCGAAGTCAGTCCAGAAGGACTGGCCGCAGCGTGGGATTAGGACTTTGATAGTGCAAACGCACTATTGCAAATTCATGGAGTAATACTTTCGGATACTGGCGTGCCGGTTCCGGCGCGCCTATACATCGCAGCTACGGGCGCAACCATCGCTATCCTCATGTCGTCTTGCCTGAAAACGCCGCCCTCGCGCTGAAAGCCTGTCTCCCCTGGAGTACGCCATGGCTACAAAGAAGCAAGCGGGGCGTGCCGCCCCGGCACGCAAGACGGCCGCAAAGCGGCAGCCCGCCGCCGCCCCCGCGGCGGCGGCCAAACCGTCCCGGTCCGCCCCGAAGCGCAAGAGCCGTGCGCTGCCGCCCGCGCTGCCGTTTCGCCGCACGGCCAAACCCGACGCCTTCGATGCCCGCGATCTCCCGTTTCATCCCAACATCTCGGTCACGCCCAAGACCGAGATGATCCCCGCCATGGGGTTGACGGTGAAACACCAGGAAGACACCTCGGCCTGCACCGGCTTCGCCTTGTCCACCGTGGTCGAATTCCTGCTGCGCAAATCGGAGCGCGAACCACGCCCGGCCATCTCGCCGTTCATGCTGTATTCCATGGCCAGGCGCTATGACGAGTTTCCGGGTTCCGTCGACGACACCGGATCGAGCCTGCGCGGCGCGCTCAAGGGCTGGTTCAAGCACGGCGCCTGCGCCCAGGAACTGTTTCCTGCCCTTGCCATGCCGGCGGCGGCCAACAATACCGCCGACGACTGGTGGCTGGATGCCGTCAAACGCCCATTGGGCGCCTACTACCGCATCGACACGCGCAACATCGTCGAAATGCACGCGGCGCTCAACGAGGCCGGCATTCTTTACGCCAGCGCGGGCTGCCATGCCGGCTGGGACGACGGCCATGGCGTCACCCCGCCGAAAGCCCCGTCCACGCCGGGAGTCCAGCCGTTCTGGATCATTCCGCCCGACAAACAGGACGCCGCCACCGACGGCCACGCCTTCGTCATCGTCGGCTATACGCAGGACGGCTTCCTGATCCAGAACTCCTGGGGCGAGGAGTGGGGTACCCGCGGCATGGCGGTGCTGACCTACGACGACTGGCTGCGCAACGCCATGGACTGCTGGGTAGTCCAGCTGGGCGTGGTCACGCACGAACACACCAGGATCTCGAACAGCATCACGCTGCGCACCGACGGCAAGAGGGTCACGCTGGCCGCGGGAACCGTGCTGCGCAACCGCGAGATCTCGCCCTTCATCGTCAACGTGGGCAACAACGGCAAGCTCAGCAACAGCGGCACGTTCCGCACCACGCCCGATGATCTGCGCGCCATCGTCGACGTGCACATGAACGCCGCACGCGAGAAGTGGGGCTTGAAGGACAAGCCCATGGACGTATGCGTCTATGCGCACGGCGGCCTGGTGGGCGAAGAGGATGCGGCGCAAGCCGCCGCCGAGTGGATACCGCTGCTTTACGAGAAACAGATCTTTCCGGTGTTCCTGATGTGGGAGACGGACTTCATCACCACCGTGAAGAACATCATCCAGGATGCCGCCCACAGCGTGCCGCGCACCACGGGCGGCCTGGGCGAACGGCTGGAGCGCTGGTGGAACCAGCGCCTGGAACGCTGGCTGGCCCGGCCGGGCACGGTGATCTGGGGCGAAATGAAGCAGAACGCCCAGGCCATGAGCGAACCGGTCCCCAAGGGCATGGCGCAGGAAGAGGCGGCGATGATCATGCTGTACAAGCACTTCAAGACGCATGTCAGCCAGGGCCGCGTGCGCCTGCACATCGTCGGCCATTCCGCCGGCGCCATCGTCGCCAGCTACTTCGTGCACCGGCTGGCGGCAGACGGCGGCGAACTCGAGTCGCTCAATCTGATGGCCCCGGCGGTCAGGCTGGACACCTTCCAAAAGCTGGTCGTGCCGAACCTGAAGACACGGGTCAAGCGCTATCAGCAATTCCACCTTTCCGACCGCGCCGAGGAAGACGATCCCACTTGCGGCCCATACCGGCGCTCGCTGCTCTACCTGGTGAGCGAATCCTTCGAAGGCGGCACCACCACGCCGCTGCTGGGCATGGAACGCTATTTCAACAACGCCGGCATTCCTTGCGACGCCGTGCACGTCTCGCCCGCCGGCAGCCCAGCGCCCGGCTCCGCCAATCCGCCCGTGGCGGCCAGCACGCACGGCGGCTTCGACAATGACAAGGGCACGCAACAGCAGATCATTGCGTTCATCAAGCGTTGAAGGCGGGGCCGGCGCAATGCGGGCCGGCTGGGGCGCTATCTCAACTCCAGCGTCGCGCCGATGACCTTCATCGTCGGCATCAGCTGGCGCCAGGCGTCCTTCGACATGGACGCCGGCCGCCGCAGCTGCGCCGCGGCAGGATCGTCCAGCAGATCACCCTTGCAGGCGAACACGATGCTGTTGGTCATGTCGTCGTCCACCACCTCGAACATGGACGAACCGAACGAGGCGCGCACCCGGTCCATGTACTCGTGGTGATCCGGGTGATTGACGTGGAAGTTGATCACCAGGATGCCGTCCTCGCGCAGGGCGCGCAGGCAATCGGCATAGAACTCGGCCGAACACAGCGGACCGGGTATCCCGCCGACGCCGAATCCGTCCAGGAAAATCACGTCGGCATGCTCCGACAAGCCGCGCACGTGGTCGGCCGCGTCCGCCTGGACCACGCGGAACCGCTCGCCGTCGGGCGGCACCATGAAGGCGTCGCGCAAGGCGATGACCGCGGGATCTATCTCGACCACCTCGATGGCGCTGTCCGTCAGGTAGCGGTGGCAGAACTTGGGCAGCGAACCGCCGCCCAGCCCCACCATCAGGATGCGGGCGGGATCGGGATTGAACAGCACGAAGCCCATCATCATCCGCGTGTACTCCAGCTCGAGCGCATCGGGATTGAGCACGGACATGCTGCTCTGGATCTCCTGCTGCGTGAAATGCAGGGTGCGCCGGGCGCCGGAATTCTGGACGAAAGGCCGCGGGCGCGCCGCAGGCTCGCCTGCAGGCGAAGTACTGGAAGAATGGAAGACGTCGTCGGGCATGAAGCGCAGCGTATTGCAAGGAAATACGCTGAAGATACCACTGCCCGGCCCGGCGCCGCCCCCCGATCCTTCAGATCAGCAGCACGGGGCAGGGCGCGTGCGCGATGACCCGCGAACACACCGACCCCAGCAATGCATCCAGGAACGGCGCCCGATGGTGCGAACCCATCACGATGGCCGCGGCGCCCACCTTGACCGCATGCGCCACGATCTTGTCCGGCGTATGGCCCGTAAGCTCGTGGCATTCGAAGCCGACGTTGCCCGCGCGCAGGATTTCGACCACGGACTTCATTGCCTTGTCGCTCTCTTCGTGATGCCAAGCGTCGATGTCGGCCTGGCCGATGAAGGCCTTGACGTCGCCGGTCACGTCGGGTTCACAATGCAGTACATGCACCGTGAAATCCCGGTTCAGCAAAGGGCCGTCGACCAGATAGCGCGCCGCGGCATCGCTGTGGCTGGACCCATCGGTGGCAAGAATGATCGTGTTCATGACAGATCTCCGGTTCGTGGGACTCAACCCTTGTGGCGCGCGGCCCTGGCCGCGGCCCGTTTGGGCAGAATCAGGCTGGCGCCCACGGATGCCAGCAAGATCAGGCCTACCGCCCCTAGCGACCACTGCACCGGCACATGGAACCATGGCGCGGCCAGCATCTTGCCGCCGATGATGATGAGCACCGCGGCAAGTCCGTGCTTGAGGTAGCGGAAGCGCTCCCGCATGTCGGCCAGCAGGAAGTACAGCGCCCGCAGGCCCATGATGGCGAAGATGTTGGAAGTAAAGACCAGGAAGGGGTCGGTGGTGACGGCGAAGATGGCGGGGATGCTGTCGACCGCGAACACCACGTCGCTCGCCTCTATCATCAGCAGCACGACGAACATGGGCGTGGCATGCCGCAGGCCGCCTATGCGCACGAAGAACGACTCGCCGTGATAGTCCTTGGTGATGCGCAAGGACGAGCGCAGCAGGCGCACCAGCGGATTGCGGGCAATGTCAGGCTGGTGGTCGGCCCGCGCCAGCATCTTCGCCCCCGTCGCCACCAGCAGCACGCCGAACACGTAGAACAGCCAGTCGAATTTCGACAGCAGCCAGACGCCCGCCAGGATCATGCCGACCCGCATCACGATGGCGCCCAGCACGCCGTACAGCAGTACCCGGCGCTGCAATTCCAGCGGCACCACGAAATAACCGAAGATCAGCGAGAACACGAACATGTTGTCCACGGACAGGGACAGTTCGATCAGGTAGCCGGTGTAGAACTCCAGCGTTTTCCGGTGCGCAATATCGCGCCCCAGGGTGGCGTCCAGATACCACCACATCAGGGCGCCGAACAAGGCGGCCAGCGCCATCCATACGCCCACCCAGAACAACGCTTCCCGGGGCCGCACGCGGTGCGCATGCCGGCCGCCCAGCACATAGAGATCCAGCGCCAGCACGACCAGCACGAAGCCTACGAACCCCGCCCACATCGGCATGGTGGCAAAGGTCTCGACCTGATTCATCAGGACCTCCCGCCGTCGCTGCAAAACCGCTATGCGACAGCCAGCGGTACACAATGCATGTACGAATCCAGTCTAGAACTTCCGGCAACGCCGAACAATTCGCCTGGATCGAACTGACGCTCAGGTTTTCCGGAACCATCGGCCCGCCCGTTGCGGCGGCGCCAAACCCGAACGGCGCTTCTTGACCATTTTCCGCTTCCGGCACAAACTCGCGCAGCAAGATTCAGGTGCTGTCGCGGTTGTTCCCCAGAGTCCTAGCCGGAGCCGGTCATGTCCTGGACGCAAACGGCGGTCGAATTCTTCACCCATCTGGCGCCTTTCACGCGCTTCCTGCTGTGGTTGCTGCTGTTCCTGCTGGTGCCTTTGCTCTGCGAACGCGCCCGCATACCCGGGGTCATCGGCTTCCTGATCGCCGGGCTGATCCTGGGACCCGCCGGCATCGGACTGCTGCAGCCCGACACGCCCCTGACCCAGCTGATTTCCGAACTGGGCGTGGCGCTGCTGCTGTTCTTCATCGGCTACGACATCGATTTTTCCAAGCTGCGCGCAGCCAAGGCGCAGGTACTTTGGTTCGGCCTGCTGACCTTCGGCCTGCCCCTGGCGATGGGCTATGCGATCGCTCGCGGCTGCGGCTATACCGTCAACGCCTCGCTATTGATCGGATCGCTGATCGCCTCCCACACGCTGCTGGCCTACCCGGTGGCCGCGCGCCTCGGACTGGGCGAGCGCCTGAGCGTCATGGCGACCTCGGGCGCCACCGTTTTCACCGACATCGCCGCCATGCTGGTGCTGGCCGTATGCCTGGTGACGCACCGGCGCGGATTCTCGGTGGCGGAACTGGACATGCAGATGCTGCAGGTGGCGGTTTTCATTCCGCTGGTGATCTTCGGCGGGCGCTGGGTGCTGAGCTGGCTGCTGGCCCGCATGCGTCGCGACGAATCGCGCCTCATGATTCTGTTCCTGGCCGTGGCGTGCGCCACGCAGGGGGCCGAGCTGTTCGGCCTGGACGGTATCGTCGGCGCCTTCCTGGCGGGCATCGCGGCGCGCCAGGCCACGCCTCACCCGGGCAACGCCGGCGTGCTCAAGGTGCTGAGCGACACCTTTCTGATTCCAGCCTTCTTCATGGCGACCGGCATGCTGCTGCATCCCATCGAGGCGCTGCGCACCTTCGTCGAACAGCCGCTGCTGGCGTTCGGCCTGCTGGCCGCCCTGCTGTTGGCCAAGCTCCTGGCGGCGATCGGAGTGGGACTGCCGTTCCGCTATAGCCGCAACGAGATCGGGCTGGTATGGAGCCTGACGTTGCCCCAGGTTGCCGCCACGCTGGCGGCCGCCACCGTCGCCTACAAGACGGTCAATTCGGCCGGCCGGCCGCTGATAGACCTGCCGGTTTTGAACGTGATCCTGATGCTGGTCGTCCTGACCTCGTTGGGCGCGCCCTTGTTGACGCAGCGATTCGCCGACAGGCTGTCCGGCCCGCGACGGCGGATCGATACGGCTACGGTTTGATTCCCGCTTCCTCCCCCCTGCCTGGAGACTGCAACACCATGATGAACCGTACCCTGACCGCCATGCTGGCGCTGGCTTGCGCCGGCGCCGCATATGCCAAGGATGCCGCGCCCTATCGCTTCGAACGCGGCTATCCCACGCCGCAGACCTCGCAGCAGGTGCGCAGCGACCAGACGCTGCAGCGCGCCTTGATCGCCTATCGGTATTGGTATCCCACCGTTTCCGTGGAGGGCATTTTCAACGGCAACCGCTCCGTCGGCATCGAAGACGGCAAGCAGTGGGGCATCGCCGCGACGGGGCCGCGCCAGGTCGGCTTCACCCTCAACTCCGACACGCCCTACGGTTCGGCCGTCCTTGACCTGAGCCAGGGACCCATGGTCATCGACCTGCCGCCCGGCCCATTCATCGGCCTGGTCGACGACCACAACCAAGGCTGGGTGCAGGACCTGGGCCTGCCCGGGCCTGACGCCGGCAAGGGGGGCAAGCATCTGGTGCTGCCGCCTGGATACGAAGGCAAGGTGCCCGACGGCTACTACGTGGGCCGTTCTCCGTCCTTGAAGAACCTGCTCGCGCTGCGTGCCCTACCGGTCGGCGGCGATCTGCCCAAGGCGCTCGACGCCTTGCGCGCGGTCAAGATCCATCCCTGGTCAGAACAAGGCGCAGCGGGCCAGCCGCTGACACCAGTCGACACCAGCCGCCTGGCCATGGACAGCTCCTCGCTAAAATGGGAAGACAACTTCCGCTTCTGGGAAGTGCTGAACAAGGTCATACAGGAAGAACCCGTCGCAGCCGCCGCGCGCCCGATGTACGGCTTGCTGGCCGAGCTGGGCATAGAGAAGGGCAAACCGTTCAAGCCGGATGCGAAGCTCAAGGAAACGCTGACCCAGGCCGCGCGCCTGGGCCGGGACCAGATGCTGGTAGCCGCCTTCGACAGCGAGCGGCCAGACCGCAAGGCATGGCCGGATCGCCATTGGGAATGGGTAGGTCTCGTACCCGGCAGCGCGCAGTTCGAAACCCCCGCCGGCGTAGACCTGGACGCGCGCGACCGCTGGTTCGCGCAGGCCATCGTGACTTCACCCGCCATGTTCCGCCGCGACCCTGGCGCCGGCTCGCTCTATTGGCTGGGCGCACGCGACGCGCAGGGCGCCTATCTGGACGGCGGCAAGCAGTACACGCTCAGCGTGCCGCAGCCAGTGCCAGGCAAGCTGTTCTGGTCGGTCACGGTGTACGACAGCAAGACCCGTTCACAGGTGCAAACCGACCAGGACAAGGCCGCGCTGCGCTCGCTGTTTGAACTCAAGGACGTGGACCAGAGCAAGCCGCTTACGCTCTACTTCGGTCCCAAGGCTCCGGCGGGCCAGGAAAACCGCTGGATCAAGACCCATCCCGGCCAGGGCTGGTTCGCCTACATCCGCATCTACGGCCCCGAAGCAGCTGCTTTCGACAAGAGCTGGAAGCCGGGCGACTTCCAGCGCAGCGGCCAATAGCGCGGCAAGACTTCGATCGCGCCAACGGCCATGGCGCGATCGGCGGCTCAGCCCAGATACTCGACGTTGCCGCAGACGGAAATGCTCTGGCCGCTGATGATGGCGCCTTCGTCCGAACACAGGAAAGCGACCTGATTGGCCACGTCCTGCGGGCTGGTCATGCGGCGCAACGACACCTTGTCCACAAGCTGCTCGCGCATCGCCTCGTGGCTCACGCCGCCGGCCGCGGCGCGGGCAGCAATGACCCGTTCGACGCGGTCGCCCGACACCACGCCCGGCAGCACGGAATTGACACGGATATTCGACGGCCCCAATTCCATCGCCCAGGTCTGCGTCAGGCCAGCCAGCCCGAACTTGCTGGCACTATAGGGCGAGCGCAACGAGAAGCCCAGGCGGCCCGCCACCGACGAGATATTGACGATGGATCCGCCGCCTGCCGCGCGCAGCAACGGCACCGCGCTGCGCGCGCACAGGAAGGTCCCTGTCAGGTTGACATCCAGCGTGCGCTGCCACGCGTCGAGCGTAGTCTCTTCCAGCCGATTGGTCGGACCGGCCACGCCCGCGTTGTTGACCAGGGCGTCGAGCTTGCTCCATTTCCGCGCCAGCTCGCCGAACATGGCCTGGACTTGCGCCTCGCTGGACACGTCCGTCACGCTGACGCCCAGGCTCGGATGCGCGGCGGCGGCGGCCTTGCACGCCGCTTCGTCCACGTCGCAAACGTGCACCTCGGCGCCCGCCTCCAGAAACGTGCGCGCGATCGCCAGGCCTATGCCTTGCGCGCCCGCAGTGACGAGGACGCGCTTTCCTTGCAGTGAATGGCTCATGGCGTTTCCTCGTCAGATTGCGAACTCGGGCCGGATGCCGCTTTTGAGGGGCAGGCCCAGGATCTCGCGCGCCTCCGCCGGCGTGGCGGGCTCCATGTCCATTTCGCGGATGACGCGCACGACGCGCTCGGTCAGCTGGACGTTGGTGGCCAGTTCGCCGTGGCGGTAGTACAGGTTGTCCTCCAGGCCGACCCGTGCATGGCCGCCCAGCAGCAGGGCTGCGATGTTGGCCTCCAGCTGCGCGGGACCGATGCCGCTGACGCAGAAGATGCTGTTCCTGGGCAGCAAATCCACCATCATCTGCAAATGCCGCACCGAGAACGGCATGGCATTCTGGAAGTTGCGGTGCACGTTCATGACCAGATTGATGAAATGCGGCCCTTCGTCCAGTCCTTCCTCGATCAGCGTCGTGGCGTCCTGCAGGATGTGAGTGGGGCTGAAGACCTCCCATTCTGGCTTGATGCCGCGCGCCTGCATGCCGGCGGCCAGTTCGCGGGCCTTGGTGAGCGGCGTGTTCATCAGGTATTCGCGATCGCCGAACGCGAGGTTCAAGGTCGTGGCGTCCAGCGTGCACATCTCGGCGCCGGCGTCCATGCCCTTGAGCCGTTCTTCCCACAGGATCTCCCACGTTCCCGGAGAGGTTTCCTTGACCATGTCGCCATGCACGCCGCCGCCGGTGGAGTTGTTCAGCACGATGTCGCAGCGGTCGCGGATGAGCCGGTTCATCTGCCGGTACACCGACGCGTCGCAGGTCGCCTGGTCGTCGGGACGGCGCGCATGCAGCGCCACCACGCTGGCGCCTGCGTTATAGCAGCGGTACACGTCTTCCGCGATTTCCAGCGGCTGCGTGGGCAGGTGCGGGTTCTGGCTTTTGAATGCCATGCCCCCGGTCGGGGCGATGGTCACGATGACTTTACGTTTGCTCATGAGGTTCACTTCCAGAGCGCGCAGCGGCTCTCTTCCTTGGTGGTGAAGGCCTGGTTGCCGTCGATGGTCTGCACGACGTTGAAGTAGTCCCAGGGTTCCTTGGACTGTTCCGGCGTCTTGACCTGCAGCAAGTACATGTCGTGCACGACACGCCCGTCCGGCCGGACCACGCCGTTCTTGATATAGACGTCGTTCAGCTTGTTTTCGCGCAGATAGGCCAGCACGCGGTCGGCGTCATCCGTGCCCGTGGCCTTGACCGCGCGCAGGTATTGCAGCGCCGCGGAGTAGTCGGCCGCCTGCAGCGAGGATGGCATCGCCTTGCGCTTTTCAAAGAAGGCGCGGGCCCAGGCGCGGGTCTCGTCCGACGCGTTCCAGTACCAGCTGTCCGTCAGGTACATGCCTTGCGAAGCCGGCAGCCCCATGGCGTGGATATCGTTGATGAACATGATCAGGCCGGCCAGGCGCATGGTCTTGGTGATGCCGAATTCATTGGCGGCCTTGATCGAGTTGGTGGCGTCCGCGCCGGCGTTCGCCAGGGCCAGGATCTCGGCCTTGCTGCTTTGCGCCTGCAACAGGAACGAAGAAAAGTCGCTGGCCGACAGCGGATGCTTGACCGATCCCACCACCGTGCCGCCGCCGGCCTGGACCACCTTGGTCGTGTCCGCCTGCAGCGCATGACCGAAGGCATAGTCCGCGGTCAGGAAGTACCAGCTCTTGCCGCCTGCCTTGACCACCGCCGCCCCGGTGCCGCGCGCCTGCGCCACGGTATCGTAGGCATAGTTCAAGGTGTAAGGCGTGCACTGCTCGTTGGTCAGCGCCGGAGCGCCCGCGCCCACCACGATGATGGGCCGCTTCTTGTCGGCCGCGACCTTGGACATGGCCAGCGCCGTGCTGGAATTGGTGCCGCCGATCAGCATGTCCAGACCCGCCTGGTCGAACCATTCGCGCGCCTTGGCCGAGGCGATGTCCGCCTTGTTCTGGTGGTCGGCGGTCAGCAGCTCAATCTTCTTGCCGTTGATTTCGCCGCCCATCTCCTGGATCGCCATCTTGATGGCCTCGGCGCCACCGGGACCATCCGGCCCCGAGTACACGCCCGACATGTCGGTGATGAAGCCGATTCGAATAACATCGTCTGAAATCTGCGCCTGGGCCGCAGGGGCGTGCAGCAGCGACACGGCCAGGCCGCAGGCCAGGGCGCCGCGGGACATCATGCCTTGCATGGGCAACATGCTTGTCTCCTCTTGTGGGTTTTGGCGTTTGGAACCTCGACTATTCTGGTGCCGGCCCAAGACAGCGGACAGTCATCATGGCGACAAAGCACCCTAGGGTTTACCTGAGCGGTATCACAACGGCTACGAAGGAGGCACACATGCGCGAACGGATGGCCGACGCCGGCAACGAACCCTTGAACGCACGGCGGCGGCGCGCGCAAAGCGCGGTGGACAAGATGCTCGACGTCGTCCCTTGGTACAAGGGCCTGCCGGAGCTCGAACGCGACCTGATCCGCGCGGAATTGCGTGTCGTGTCGCTGGACGCGGGTGAATTCCTGTTCCGCGCGGGCAATCGGTCGCCCGGGTGGTATGGCGTGGTGCAGGGGCTGGTGAAATGGTCGTCGCCCGGCGCCGACGGCAAGTCGCTTTCGCTCGCAGGATTCAGCACCGGCAGCTGGTTCGGCGAAGCCACCATGATCCGCCGCGAACGGTTTGAATACGAGGTGGTCGCGCTCAGGCCCAGCCTGATCGTGATATTGCCGCGCGAGACCTGCGAGCGCCTCTGGAACCACAACATCGAATTCACCAAGGCGCTGATGATGCACCTGGCGCAGCGCGTGGACTGGCTGATGAGCAGCTTCACGTCCAACGTGCTGCTCGACGTCGACACGACGGTCGCGCGCGCCGTCGCCGCGCAGCTCAACGCGGAACGGCATTCGGGCACAAATGGACGCCTGAAGGTATCCCAGGAGGAAATCGCAGGCCTGTGCGGCATTTCACGGCAACGCTGCAATGCCGCGCTTGCGAGACTGGCCCGCGCGGGCGTGCTGGAAACCTACTATGGCGGACTGGCCATCCTCGATGCGGACGAGCTGCACAGGCTGGCCAAGGTCAACAAGGGCGCCTAAATATCGGCTACATCGCGCAGCCGTACGCCGGAAAAGTTGGCCGCACTCAATGCATCAAACATCGCGCGGTCGCAGATGGGAGGCGCTCCCATGCGATCCTGGCGGAAGATATGGGCATCTCCCACAATATCCTGCTTGAACACCAAGCTGGCTCCGCCGACGAGGCTATAACGTTTCTCGTCCTCGCCGATCTGATAATTGGGGTCGAGCTTGATCCTCACGCGAGAAGAGGCTTCATCCAGGGCATCGAGTCTGCGCAGCACATTGCCTAGGTAGTACCGAGGGGCGGGGCTGCCGTCAGCAAGGCTGAAGTCGCATGCCACAAATGCAAACGCCTCGGCGTCCAACTGCTCAAACAGTTGCTTCAACGGCTCCGACACAATCCATATGCCAGCGAGCTCTTCCAGATCGCGTGGCATTCCTCCCTTCTCCGGCACATGAACCAGGCGGGGACGCTCCGGATACTGATCCGGCATTCCATTAGGACGCGAGACGACATTCATCCCCGGATCGATCAGCTTCTCTTCGTTGACGATTTCGATGCCGGGAACCCTGCCGTTTCCCAAGAAGCTGGCGTCTATCAGGAAAAATTCGCCCTTATGAGATGCGGCTTCGGCTGAAACTTCAATGGCGGTCGGTTCGGTCACGGTGGCTTCCATCATGGATGCGGGGGGCAGAACGGAAATGCTTTGAGCCGATGCTAGCGGGGCTTTGGCGCAGCCACAAGTTCCGTCGACGTGGTCTTCGGCAGGCTGATACTGGGAAATGCCGCCAACCTACTCCAAAGTTCATGACACGCTCTAGGAAGCCTGGCGTCACCTCTATCAGAAAAGATGCCGATCTGAACAGAAATTCTGTCTTTTCGCCTGACGGGGACAACTCTATAGTGGCCGCGGAAAAAACAACACGCCGCTTATCCGCACCGAGGAATCCCCCATGAAAGCCCCGTCCACGCCCTCTGTCTCGCTTCTGGAACCCTATGTCGGCACAGAAGACCTGCCCCTGTACACAACCACCGTCTCCGTGACCGGCGGCGCCTCCGGACACGGCAGATCGTCGGGCCGCGCGATCTCCAACGACGGCGAACTGGAACTCGAACTCAGGCTACCCAAGGAACTGGGCGGCAACGGCGGCGGCACCAATCCCGAGCAATTGTTCGCGGCTGGGTTCGCCGCATGCTTTCATGGCGCCATGAGGCTGGTTGCTCTCAAGAACCGTGTCCCGCTGCCCGCGGATTTCGCCGTGCACTGCACCACCACCTTCGCGCGCGAAGCGTTCGACGGCCTGTTCTGCATCAAGGCCCGGCTGGAGATTTCCCTGCCGGGGATCGCCAAGGACCTGGCCCTGGCGCTGGTCCACGAGACCGAATCGATCTGCCCGTATTCGAAGATGGCCGATCAGGGAATCGCGTCGTCGGTGCATCTGAGCTGAAGGCCCGACGGCGATTGCCTGAACGGGATCAGAGACGCCACTGGCAGCGATCCCGTCATTGATCTTGGATTTTCCGCGGATTCGTCGCATATGCTGCGGCCGCAAGCGCTGCACAACAGCCCAGCAACACATCCAGCCTTTGCCCCAGTCCGCCAAGCACCAGCGCAGCCCCCAGCAGGTTGTAGTAGATCAGGCTAAGAACCGCGCCGGCAGTGCCTGCGGCGTGGGCATAAGCGCGCAAAACATGGGCCAGAATATTGGGAATCGCAATCGCATAGGCTGCGGAAATCAGCGCCATGCCGATGAGAAAAGCGGGCCCCTCCATAAGCGCGGCAACCAGCGTCGCGCCCAGCGCCAGCAGAACGATGCCCAACAGCACCAGGCGTTCAGACCAGCATCCACGCCTCAGCAAGGCCGTGTTCAGGAACGCCCCGCATAGCGACGCCGCGGCCAACGCCAGGCCGCTTTCGCCGAAGCCAATCCAGGAATCCTGCAACCTGGCAAAAAGGAAGGGACCTAGCTGGTAATACCCGAAGATCGCGGCATTGAAGATAGCTATCAGCGCCGCGCTGCGCCAGATTTCCCGGTCTTGCAGCATGGCACGCAGCGTCGCCCAGAAGGGTGGCGCCGCGCGCGGTTCTGGCCGGGTCTCGGGCCAGCGGCACGCGCTGGCGCCGAGCAGCGCGACGGCAAGCATGGCGAGCGCGAGAAAGACGCCCCGGACCCCGCCCGCGGCCGCGATCTCTTGCCCGGCGTACATTCCCACCGCAGGACTCACGGCCAGTGCCATCCCCAGCATGGAGAAGACGCGCGCCAGCTCCAGGCTCTGATAGCTATCCCGCAGGGCTGTCTGCGTTACGATGGAGCCCACGGCCGCGCCAAAGGCGGCGATCAACCTGGCCGCAAGCAGCTGCGTGAAATCGCCCGCCGCCATCGCCCAGCCCGCGCCCAGCGCGTATAGCGCCAGCCCAGCCAGCAGCGCCGGCCTGCGGCCCCACAGATCGCACAGGCGGCCCCAGGCCACCACGCCAAAGGCAAAGGCCACGAACCAGAGCGACAACGTCTGCGCCGCGTCCTCGGGCGCGGCCTGATAGGCCGCTGCGATCAGCGGCAAGGCGGGGCTGTATATCGTCTCGACGATCTGCGGAAAACTCAGCAGCAGAATGACTAGCGGCAGAGGTGGACGGCGGAACATGGCGGCATCGGTAAACAGAGAGCCCGTTTTTTAGCCGGACGCCGCCATCGCCGTTGTAGCTCGGCAGACAATAAATATCGGAACCCGGACAAATGGCCAGGCTTGCACCCACCGACGCGTTCAACCCCGACACCATGGCGCAGCCGGTGACGGGCATTGCGTCGCGCCTGATACGGCACGACTCCGGGCTGCACAGCCACGGCCGGGGCCAACTGCTCTTTGCCCATGCGGGCTCCATCCGTCTCGCAATGCCAGGGCAGATCGCCGTGCTGCCTCCCATCCGCGTGGCGTGGATTCCGCCCGGCACCGAGCACCGCGTCCTGATCCGCGGCGAAGTCGAATACCGCTCGATCTATCTGGACACCGCGCGTCTCGCGGCGCCCGCGGCCGCTGTCGCCATACTTTCGATGACCCCGCTCTTGCGCGAGGTGTTCGAACGCATCAGCCTGGAACCCTTCGACACCGATTGGACCCAGGGCGCGCCGCGCAACCTGCTGGCCGTCTGCATGGACGAATTGCGCGCGGCAAGGCGGGAACCCATGCTGTTGCCCGTACCCACGGACCGCCGCCTGGCCGGCCTGGACCTGGAGGAACTGCCGCCCGAACTGGAAGCCCTGTCGCAACGTGTCGGCGCGAGCGCGCGCACCATCACCCGGATATTCCAACGCGAGACCGGCATGAGTTATCAGGCCTGGCGGCAGCTCTGGCGCCTGCTGCGCGCGGTGGATCTGCTGGCCTGCGGCCGCAGCGTGACCTCGATCGCGTTCGATCTCGGCTTCGCCAGCGACAGCGCATTCATCGCCTACTTTCGGCAGATGACGGGCGAGACGCCGGGACGGTATGTGCTCAGCGAGCCATGAGTTGCGGCAGTCGCCGCGCCTCGAAGCTACGCAGCGAGCCTGTCCGCCGCGGCCTGCAAGCCGTCCAGGATGCTGTCCGCCAGCGCCTGCGGAAATCCTTGCGGCAATCTGGCGCGGACCTCGCGCACGGCCTCTGGCGTACGCGCGATCAAGTCGTCCAAGACGAATTGGACTCCCTGGCCGTCCGGCGCCACGACGCCGTGACGCGCGCCCACCGTCAGCCAGTGGCGCCGCTGGATGTCGCGCATGCGCCAATGCGGGTTCTTCGAACGCACGGCCATCGCCATCTTCGCGCGGACGGCCGAGAGCTTGCCTGGCCCTTCGCCCAGGATCGGATAGGCGGACAACACGTCGTATAGCGGCGTAAGTTCGTAGGCCCCGCCGGGCCGCAGGAACAGGCTGAAGTTCTTCGCGTGGCCGTCCGTTGCGCACAGCATCCAGAACAGGACCTGAGCCTGGAAGAACGTCCGCCGGTCATGCTCCGAGCGACGCGAGGTTTCGAGCAGACTCATGATGCGGTCCATGCCAGGCCCGCCATCCGCCTCGTACTTCAGGTGCGGCGGGGTGCCGGTGGCCTGGCACATGTCTTCCTGCGGCAGGCGGATGAGACTACGGGTTCCGGCTACGCCGTCCCGCCAGCGGCGGTCGAAACGTTCCACCGCAAGCACCTTCATGCCTTCGAAGTTCAGTACTTCCGTGCGCGCCACGGGCATGCCGTAGGCAGCCAGGATCTCCGAACACAGCCATTCGTTTTCCACCGATTCGCTCAGGTCGAACTTCATATTGCCGACCAGCCCCAATGGCAACTTGAGGATGTGAGTCGTCGGCGTGGCGCCTTGGGGCAAGCACCATTGTCCGTCCATCCGCAGCAAGGCGGTCTTCTCTTGCGCGCCTGCGATGGAAATGCGGAAATCGTCCTCAGCGATGTCCAGGCCGCCAAGAGGCGCCGGCGCCAGAACGCTGCGCAACAGCTGCGCCACCTGGGCATCGTTCAAGGGCGAGGCTTGCACCAACGTCACGTCTGCAGGCGCTGTTCCGGCGGGCAGGATCTGCAAGGCGCCCGCGCAATCGCGGCCGATCTCGGCAAGCAGGGCGAACGCGTCGGACGAGCCTGCCCGGAACCGGCGCGCAACCCGTTCGCGGATTTCCTTGCTGTCGGGCAGCAGGTTTTCGAAGTATGCGCGGACGACGTCGCCGCGATGCGGGCCATTGCCCGGCGTGAAGGGCAGGGACAGCGACAATGGCCTGCCCGGCGCGGAGGCGACCCAGTCCTTGTCGTACTGCAGGACCTCGCCGGCGTGGGGTCGATTGCTCCACTCTCCGACATAGGTGCCATTCATCCATAGACCCAGGACCTGCGTATGTGAACGCCGCCCCATGGCTTTACCAGCTGGGTTTGGATGTTGTTTCGGGTCCCGGCTGCGCGCCTCGCTGGCGCAGGACCATTTCGACCCCCAGGATGCTCAACAGCTGCAGCAGCCGGTCGGCGCTGACCTTATCGGCATTGCGCTCCAGGGCGGACAAGGTCTGCTGGGTAACCCCAAGGCGCAAGGCCGTCGCCGCCTGGGTCAGGCCGGCTTCTTTGCGGAACCCCCGGAGCAGGGCCGGTAATTGTGTCGCGGTGCGTACGGTGAAATCCATAATACAAGTCTCACGCTGTATTTCAGATATACAAAGTCTAGACTGTTAATCTGAAATACACAATGCGGTTGTGATTTTTCACAAATTTTGATTTGTATTTTTTAAATACAAACCATAGCTTGTATTTCACGAGCGGCGCCAAGCTTCGACCCGCATGGTCCGGCTCCGCTCCTGCGAACGGCGGGACTACCGCCCGCGTGAGCCCTCGCAATCCGAACCGATCCTGGACGCCGGCAACGGCGTATCGCCGCCCGTATTCCCCGCGAACTTACGGATCTTCTCCGCCAGCTCCGGCGTGGGTTTTTCGTAGCCGTAGCAATAAGGCGGCGTCGGCGCGGACTCGGCCCGGTAATCCTGCAGCACCGGTTTGGCATCGCCCAGATACAGATTGTCCTTCAGGCGCAGGAAGGCCTTGTAGTCCCGGGTATAACCATGCTGGGATTTCAGCTTCTCATAGGCGTCGCGATCGGACTCGCCGTTTTCCAGCGCACTGCGCTTGGCGGCGATGGGAATGTAGTGGCAGTAATTCACATTGATTCCTTCCACCGTCGGAAAGAATTCGGGCTCCACGCATTTGCGTTGCGTGGAATTCTTGAAGATATTGCCTTCGACCAGCGCCCGGGCTTCCAGGCTGAAACTCATGCCGTAGAAGTCCCAGTCTTCCAGCAGATTGTTGAAGAGATGGAAGGTGCCGAACTGCGCCCGGGGATTGCGCTGCACGGTGTTGAGGAAATAATTGTGATGCAGCGTCACGCGCGCGATCGAATCGCGGTCGTAGTTTGCGTAAAGGTTCTTCGACGTGATGTTGTTGAGCAGCATGACCTTGTTCGAATTGTGGAACTTGGTCCATGAGATCGTGACGTCGGTCGAGCCGTTCTTGACGTTCAGCAGCCGGTCCGACATGCGTGAAAGGTCCATGTGGTCGACCCATACGTCGCGGCTGTTGTTGGCCACGTTCACGGCTTGCGTCAGCCGCGACAAGCGCCCGTCTATCGTCAGATGCGTGAGGATGACGTTGCTGCTGCCGTACACGCCCAGCCCGTCGTCTATCAGGGTGACGCGCTTGCCGCGTCCGTCTATCGTCGTATTGGACGGCACGCGCAGCTGCTTATCCAGGACGATGGTCATGTCGGAGGCGAAGCGTATCCAGGTCGGTCCTTTCTTCGCCTGCGCCAGCGCGGCGCGCAGTGTTCCAGGACCCGAGTCCTGGTCGGATGTAACGTCGATGAACTTGCCGCCCAGGCCTCCCGTGGCCCGGGCGCCGTAGCCTTCGCGCTGCTGCAGCAGCGCCGCGATGGACGGGCAATGCTCGTCCGGACTGGCGCACGCTTCGTCGGCCGCGGCCGCCCCGCCGTACAGCATGGCCAGGGCGAGCAGCCAACGCGCGGAATTCATTGCAGCCTTCATCGACGCTTGCTCCTATTGCTGATCGGACCGGTCCGCGGCCGTGACGTGGCGCCAGATGCCTCCGCTCAGGCGCAGGTTCTCCGGCGGGCCGGCCAGATGCTCCCTGAGCCGTTCGAAATAGGCCTGCTGCCAGCGCAAGGAATACGCATCGGCGTCCTCCCCGGGCTGGGCAGCGGGCAGCATCTCCAGCGTATAGGCGACGTGGCCGTTCTCCCAGCGCGGCGCGTAGAACACCGAGGGCACCCCCATGCGATGCGCCAGATGGGACGCGAAGCTGGAGTACGTCACGTCCTGCCCTTCGAAGGTGGTGCGCGGCGCCGCCGGATTGGCCGCGCCGTCTATCGCCAGGCACAGCACATAGCCCGAGGTCAGCGCGCGCATGCAGGCCTTGGCGACCTGCGCCTCGGTCTGGTCCGCGGTGGAGATCAAGGCGGCGGAATAGCTGCTCTGCGCAATGCTGGGCGCGGTCGCCAGCCAGCGCGACGGGATGCCCACCAGTTCCAGCGCCATCAACCCCGCATACATGGGGCCTACGTGCGCCGTGGCGACCACCACGCCCTTGCCCCCCGCCAGCAGCGGCGCAAAGAAGCGCTCGCCGGTATCCAGTTCGCCCAACACCTGCATGGCCTCTTCGACGCTCTCTTCGCGGCACTCAAGCCAGTCGAACAGCAGATGGTCCACCAGATGGCCCCAGCGCGCACGGCGTTCCCACTGCGCGCGGTCGATGCTGGTGTCGCCGCGCATCGACCAGGCCCAGTCCAGGCGCGCCTGCGGTATCGGGGCAGTGTGCAGCCGTTCCTCCAGCTGCGCCATGGCTTCCTGGAAGGTCGCCGGCAGCCGCTGGCCGCGTTGCGCCACGTACTGGCCAAATAGCGCCTCGGCCTCCTGCTTGCGCCCGGCCTGGGACAGCGCGCTGATGGCCGCACGCTGCCAGAGCTGCTTTTCGGGCGACTTCTCCAGCAGATGCATCATCTGGTCGGCCGCGGCATCGTATTGCAGCGTGTAGCGCAGCGCGCGCGCATAGAAGGCCCGCGTCTGCTCCAGATCCGGCGCCAGGTCTATGGCCTGCTTCAGCGGCGTCAGCGCTTCCTTGTAGCGTCCCGCGCGCAGCAGGGTCTCGCCATGCAGCGTCAGCAGCCTCACGTCATCGGGCGCCGCGCCCAAGCCGGCCTCGAAGTGCGCCAGGGCATGCACCTTGCGGTCCTCTTCGTTGCCGCGCCGCAAGTGCGCCAGGCCCAGGGATGAGCGCAGGACCGCGCAATCGTGGCCCGCGGCCAAGGCCGCGCCGCCGAACCGGATCGCCGCCTCGACCCGGCCGTCTTCCAGCAGGGCGCGCACCGCCATCGTCGCCACGCGCTCGTTGGGCAGTTCACGCGGGTCCAGAGCCATTGCCATGCCGGCCGCCTCGGCGGCATCGCCGTTGCGCACGAAGGCCATCAGCCAGGGATAGGCCTCGCCAGGCTCGTTCTCCGCCAGGCTCCTGGTCGCGCGGGCGACCTCGGCGGCCTCGGCCGCGCGGCCGGCCTGCACGCGCAACTGGATGCGCGCCGCGTGCAGCGCCGCGGTGTCCGGCTCGATGCCGGCGGCGGCGTCCGCTTCGGCGATGGCGCGGTCCCATTGCTCGGTGCGCCCGAAAAGGCTGGCGAGCAGGCGGCGCTCGTCGGCGCGCGCGGGATAGACCGCAACCATGATTTCCAGCGCGGCGATCGCGGGGACGAGCTTGCCCTCCCGCACCAAGGGAGAAACCAGCAAGCGGCGCGCATCGCGCCATCCGTCCGCGGCCCGCCGCAGCGCCGGCTCCAGCATGGGCATGCCGTTCAGCGGTTCGGCCGAGGCATGAATCTGCTTGATCACGTCACGCAAGCGCGCCGTGGCATCAATACCGGCGGGACGATCCGCAATTGCCATATCAACCATGACGCAACCCCCTCAACAAAGCCATCGCCACGCGCGCGATGAACATCAGCACAAAGCCCAGCGCCAGCGCCTGCAGCAGCAGGATTCCCGTGCGCGGACTGCTTGGACGGTCCGTGGGCACCGGTTGCGCGATGATGGACAGGTAACGCTGCAGGCGCAGCGTGTCCGTCATGGCCTGCTGGTAGGTCTGCTGCGCCAGGGTCAGGTTCGAATCCGCGAACACCTGGGCATTCCTCAGCGCTTCGTAGGACTTGAGCTGCTTCGCTTCCGTATTGCCGCCGCCGCTCAGGCGCTGGCGCACCGCCGCTATCCGTTTTTTCAGGGAAGTCACCTGCATCTCGGCGGGCCGCAGCATGAAATGGTCCTTGTTGCCCAGCGCGCGGATCTTGTCGAGATTGATCTGCGCGGTGTTGAGCTCCCCTTCCAGCTGGCTGGAAAGGTTCAGCAGCATCGTCACCGTGGCCGTGGGATCGATATTGCCGTGGGTGGTCCGCCACGCGGTCAAAGTCTCGCGGGCGGCAAGCGCCTTTTGCTCGGCGAGCTTCACCGCTTCCTCGCTCACTTTCAGTTTGTCCGCGACGCCCTTTTCATTCATGGAGCTGACGAAATTCTCGGCCAGCTCGATGAGCGCCTTGGACAGCATCGCGGCGTCCTCCGACGAGAATGCGCTCACGCGCAGCACGTCGATCTGCTCCAGCGCGTTGAAAGAGACCTTGACCGCGGCCTGGTAGGCACGGAAGAGATCGTCCTCGCTGGAATCCTCGGCAAGGTGGTTCATCGGATCCATGCCCGAGCGGATCAGGTACTGGCGCAGGCCGACCTTCCTGTCGAGCTGCTGCATGGCATCCCGCGACTTGAGAAAATCAGCGACCGCCCATCCGTCCACGAAGCCGCCCAGCATGCCGCCCGCGTTGCCCGTGGTCAGGAGGCTGGCCGCCGCGCCACCGCCGCCTTGCTGGCCGGAGGCCGACTGCACGAAGAAGCGCGACTCGGCCTCGTAGCGCGGCGTGGCAAACAGCGACACATAGATCAGGGCGCACACCACCGGCGCCAACACCATGAGCGTGTTGATCCAGCGGTGGCGGCGCCGCTCGCGCAGCGCCGATTGGCGCTCGCGGCGGCGGCGTTCGATTTCGGACCTGCCCTCAGAGGCCGATTCCGCCCTCATCGAAGCCGCCTCCGAAGACGTCGTCGCCTGTGCCGGATTCGCTCCTTGAGCGTCGCGGGGGATACCTGCGGATGCACTGGTCGAGGTCGTCTTCGATGCTGAGCGCGCTTCGTTCATAAATCAAACCCTTGAAGCAATAGTCCGCCAACTGATTCTGGCGGTAACTGGAAAGAATGAGTGTCCGGCCAACCAGCCGCTCTTCGAAAAGAGCCAGCCAGAGGCGGGTGAAACGGCAAGGCTCGAAGGGGATGGCCCCTTCGATCACATAGACGTCGAATGCCGGCGCGAGCGCCAGCGCAAAGGAGAACTCCTGCCGCGCGTATAGCGGCCAGTGCTCCATGGGCTTGGCCAGGGTCCTGGGATCGCTGACCAGGTCGGCGACAAGTTCATGCGTGGCATCGGCGTCGATCTCGTACATCTCGCTGACGAAGTCGATCATGCTCAGGCCGTTTGCCTTGCCGCGGATGAAGCCCTGCCGGCCTATGGCCCAAGACACGTTGCCGTCGTGCTTGACGAAGCCCTGGCGCGGCGGCCGCAGGCCGCACAGCACATCGACGATCTGGCGATGCAGTTCCGGCGCGGGCGACAGCAAGGCATAGCGCCCGACCGGGATATCGAGATCAACATTGGAAAGCAGCGCCTGCCTGCTTCCGAATGCATACGGCTCGTCAGTGACGCCATTGAAATGGATCATCTACTTGCCTCACATCGGCTGGACATTGGGACGAGCCAGACGCTCGGCCGCCAATGCAAGCACCATCAGGAAAACCAAAGAGGTCAGGAAATACCCCAAGCTCGCATCGTGCGAGGTGTAGGCCTCGAAATAGGCCGATCGCAGCAGCTGCATGCCATGCGCCAGCGGCAGCCACAGCATCCAGGGACGCAGGTTCTCAGGCAGCTGCTCCGATACAAAGAACACGGCCGCGAATATCTGCAGAAAGCGTTCAATGATCGGCGCCAGCCTGAGAAAGAAATGCCAGTAGGTCGCGATCGATCCGAACAGCACGCCCAACGCAACTCCGAAACACCCCATCAGCACCACGTAAAGCAGAAAACCCGGCCAACTCTTCGGCAGCGTGATGAGCTCCAATGCGTGGCCTGCGCTAATCAGCACCAGGAACACCACCAGATACACCGACACGTAGATGAACGCCTGCACCAACGCGCACATCAACGGCGTGACACCCTGGAAGTTCAGCAAACCCCGCGCCGAAACATAGGCCGTGCTGCTGCGGAAGACAATCTGGCGAAACATGATCCAGGTCGTGGCGCCAAGCAGGGAAAACGTCTGCACATCCATGCCCATGATGTAGTGCGTGCCCATCAGGATGTACAGCGACGAGATCAACGTCAGCAGCACAACCGGACCCACCAGCGCCCACACCAGCGCGATCCGGCTCTCGCCATGCATTACGCGCAGCTGGTAGATGAACATCGCCAACAGCGTGCGCCCGACCGGCCGGAACTTCACCGAATGGCTCGGATCATGCCCCTCATGCAGGCCCTGCAGGCGATCCCGAAGTATCGCGAGGTCACCGGCCTCGTCCTGCGACACTTCCACTTCCAGCGCGATGTCGTTGCGCGAGGCGTGGCGGCGCGCTTCGCGCGCCTCGTCCTGCTTTCTGCGATCCACGCGTCGCGCATGCGCCGCGGCCAGGCGCTCGTCCTCCGCCACCAGCTTGGCCGGCATGTAGCCGGGCGCGAACACCTCGACGCCATCGCGGATGTCCATTTCCAGCAGGCGCACGATGACGCGCAGGCGCCGCCGCGAAAAATCGGCCAGCGTCTCGTCGACGGCGCTGCGCGTGATCTCCGCATCCAGCTCCGCCTGCACCGCCTCGTAGACCGCCCGCCGCGCAGCCACGGAATCGTGCGGCTCGCCCTGCAAGCGCGCGACCAGAGGCTTGAGCAGGACGGCCGGCGGGGCCTTTGCTTCAAACAATGCCGCCGGATCCAGGCGCCAGGCCGCGACGCCGGATCCCACTGAGTAGCTACTGTCCTTACGGCGCGACCGCCAGCCCTTGATTCTGTCCTCGTTGCTCATCGACACGCTATTGGCTTATGCCGGACGAGCCGCCCGAATCGCTGTCGATGGCGCGCGTGGCGCTGAAGCCTGCGCTCATGGTGACGCGGAACGCCGACAAGACCTTCTGCACCTGCGTGAACGGCGCATCCGAGATATAGATGGCCTGGCCTTCATGCACGGTGAACTCGCGCGCCAGCGCCACCTGCTCCGGCCGCGTCAGGTCGAACTGGTAGACCACCGGCAACAGATCCGGCTTGCCCTCGGCGCCAGCCTTGGCCGGCGTGAAGAGGAAAACGGAGCGCGGATCCGCCAGCTTGTCGTCCAGGCCCCGCGAATCCGCCAACGCATCCAGCACGCTGTAGTTGCGCTTGCTGATGGCCACGCGCCCCTGGGTTCCGGCCGCGCCCAGCACGGTCAGGTACTCCTTCGAGTCATAGGCCGTGATGACATCGCCCGCGCGCAGCAGGATGTCGTTGTTCTGGTTGCGGTAGATGTCCGATAGCCGCACCGACGCCACCTGATTGTCGCGGCGCAGGCTGATGACGAGCTGTTCGGGATTCGTCTGCACCGGCGCGGCCTGGGCCAGCGCGCTGCTCAGGCGCTGCGAGGTCTGGGTGATGGCATACATGCCGGGCTTGGTCAGGTTGCCCTGCACGGTCACCATCTGCCCGCGCGCGTCCGCGGCCCGCGTCACGCTGACATCCGCGCCGACGACGAGCCGGGCCAGGCGCGCCACGACGGCATCATGGAGCTGCGCCAGGGTCATGCCGGCGGCCTGGAATTTTCCGAGTATGGGGAAACTCACGTTCCCCGCCGAATTTATCTCCTGATTGCCCAGGTCGCTCACGCCGGACGGATCCGCCGCGAACACGCCCAGCCCGCCGCGCTCCCAGACCTTCACGTTGATGCCGTCGCCGGGCACCAGGCGGTCAAAGCCAGCCTGCGTCAGGTCGCGGTAGCGCACGGGAAAGTCGGCCACGTCGGGCACCCGGCTGGCCTGCACCAGTTGGCGCGACACGGGCATCACGATGACGTCCTTGTCATCATGCGCGCCCGTCATCTCGCTCAACATCGGGCCGGAACGGGGCAACTGGCACCCCGCGAGAGTCAGCGTGGCAAGAACCACCATGGTCAGGGCTGCTTTGCGCCGCAGCCCTGAACCCGGGACGTACATATGCATAAGATCCTTTCGTTTCAGCAGCTTGATGGGATGAAGACCAATCAAGCTTGCATCAGGCGCATGGGCTCGATATCCATGCGTTCGTCGTTCTCGGACACCACGGGCATGCACAAGCCCATGAACTTGGTCAGCATGGCATCGAGCGAGAACAGCTTCTGCGCCCGGTGGCGGCTGTGCTCCCTCAATTGCTCGTTGTCGCGCACCTGGTCCACCATGGAGGCGACTTTCTCGCATGCCTCGTGCAGATCCGGGTGATCGACGCAGCTGAGCAGATGGCCGGTTTCGTTTTCCACAAAGCACTCGCCGGCGCCGCCGGCGGGCGTCGAGATCACCGGCACGCCCACCAACTGGGCTTCGATCAGCACGTTGGGCAGGCCTTCATAGCGCGACAGCAGGACACTGGCATCCATCTGCGAATACCAATAGCCCACGTGGTTGGAAAGGCCCACCAGCAAGAGTCTGTCCGTCACGTTCAGCTCTTCGGCCAGCGCCTCGATGTTCTCCCGCAGGCGTCCGTCGCCCACGATGACGAAGCGCGCCTGCGGCCTATCCTTCAGATACATCGCCGCCAGCTTGATCCACAACTGAGGCCGCTTGTCCGGCTCCAGGCGGAACACGCCGCCGATGGTCTCCGTGGCATCGGTGGTGCTTTCGTGGAAAGCCTTCCACTTTTCCTCGTCCGCCGCCGACGCGTCGGTCGCCAGATCCGGCACGCCGTTGTACAGGATGTGGAAACGCGTGATCGGGATGCCCAGCCATTCCGCGTAGGCTTCCGCGGCCTTGCAGCTATTGCTCACGAACACCACGCCGGGAACCTGCGCCAGGGCCTGGTACAGCTCGGGATACTCTTCGCGGAATCGGTCCTTGCGGATGTTGGGCGGCAGCCCGCGGAAGACCAGGTGTATGGTCGGGGCGCCAGCCAGCAGCGCGGCCAGCGCGCCGAACAGGCAGGTGCCGTCTTGCCACAAGCTCACCACATCGAACGGGTTGGCCCGCAGCACCGGCGCCAGCCGCGTGACGCCGTAGTGCACCGGAGGCGGCAATTGCTCCAGCAGACGGCTCAGGCTGCCTTCAGGAACGGCTTGATGCGCGACCGAGACCGCCGGCAGCTTGTTGATTTCCGTGACCTGGATCTGCGCCTTCACCAGCACGGGCAGGAAAAAGTCCAAGCCCTGCTTCTTGGTGGAGCCCGCGGGTTCGGTGTGCTGCTTCACCATGACTTCCACTTTCTTCGGCATCATGATGACATCGGCCGGACGGCGCTCGGGAGACTCCGCCAGACGGGTCAATTCGCCTGCGAGCCGCGTCAGCTGGCGCTCGGCGCCGCCGGGCCCGAGGCTGCCCGTCACCAGTGCCACCGACACCGGCTTCTCCGCCGACTGCTCGACGATCTGGCGATCGCGGAAGTGCAGGATCGCATGCTTCATCGACACGATCCTGACGTCCTTGCCGATTAGTCCCTCTTCGGACTCGAAGCGCTGGTAGAAGGCATAGTCGCTGGCCAGTTCGTTGGCCAGTTCCGCCGCCTTGCTGCCGGGCGTCAGGTGCTTCATGACGGGCGCGATGGCGTCGAACGCGTCGGCCAGCAGGCCGCGCTTGCGCAGGCGCTTGGCGAACTCGACGCGCATGTTGCGATCGGTGTTCTCCGATATCAAGCGGCGGAACAGCGCGTCGGACTGCTCGTGCGCGCGGATGTCGCTAAGCAGCTTGGCGCGCGAGAACAAGCGGTCCGGGTTCTGCGTCGACGGCGGCAGATGGCGATCGACCAGAGACAACGCCTCATCGATCTTCCGTTCCTTCACGAGCCGGGTCGCGCAATACCGGACGATCTGGAAGTCGTCTGGGCACTCTTCCAGCAGCGTGGCCCACTGCTCGGCCATGCCCTCGTTCAGGCCCGCCGCTTCCTTCAGCCTGAGCAGCAGGAAGCGGACCTTGGAGTCTGCCAGGTGATCGCCCGCCAGCGCCTGAGCGCGTTCCAGGTTTTCCTGGGCCACTTGAACCCGCACCGACGCCGTGACGATCTCTTCCAATTGGGCTTGCACCGATTTAAGGTCGGACGCAGCCTCCGCTAGCTCGGTAGTCAATGGCGGATTCATGCGGCCTTCCTCCGATTGATTTTCTCGATCCAAACCTGGCAACGCTGAATGTAGTGATCGAACTGCGCCGGATTTTCGGAGCGTTCCTGCAGCTTGCGCCAGTAGGGCAAAGCCTGCTCGAAGCGGTGCAGGCGCATGGCGCCCACCGCGGCCAGGCGCAGGCCGATGGGATCATCGGGCACCAGCTTCACGATGCGCTCGCCCAGGGCAAGGCGTTCGGTCGTGCTCGCCGGATCCAGCGCGCGCGATTCCGCGTACAGCACCGCGAGGATGCGCCGCTTTTCGTGGTCGACTTCCGTCATTGCGGGCCACGATTGCGCCACGCGGTCCAACAGGTTCCAGGCAGCCTGGTGGTCGCCAGCGGACAGGATCTCGCGGGCGCCACGGATGGCGCGCGGTCCGAGCCTGCCAAGCTGACGCTCGGCCTCGTCGCGGGCGCCCTGGTCGGCGCCCTCGTGGTCCAGCACCGTCTTGTAGGCGTCGATGGCTTCGCCGTACCAGCCGCCATTGAAGGCCACGCGCGCAAAATGCAGCTTCGCGCTGAACGGGGCGGAATCGCCTGCCGCAGCCTGCTCGAGGTGCCGCATGGCGGTTTGCTTGTCTCCCAATGCGTCGGCCGCGCGGCCGCGCATGGCGTGCAGTTCGGGGAAATCGATCTGGGTGTCCAGCGCGATATCCGTCAGGTCGATGACCTCCTTGTGATTGCCCGCCACCAGCGCGGCGCGCACGCCCAGGCGCATGGCACGCTCGAACGCACGCTGTGCGCGCACACCGGCCAGGAGATCCGGCGTCAGCAGACGGTGCGCGCAGATGCGCTCCGCCGCGTCCCGCAGACGCCCTTCTTCCAGGGCTCGATCGCCTTCGTCGGCCCAGGCCTGCGACTGCGACTTCAACCAGGAAGCGATATCCTCCTGGTCGCTGTTCGCCAGCTTGCACGAGACCGCCAGCGTCGCCGCTGCCATGATGCAGCCGCGCCAAGACGCTTCCTTGACGAGTTCGAGAACCTGGATGTCATTGAGCGCGGGCGATTCGGACGCCATGTTGCGCAGTCCGACGCGGTCGCCAGCCAGCAGGCGGTCGCGCCACAGCATCGCAAAGCCGCAGCCATGCGTGGGCATGACCGCGCGTACCTCGTTGACCCAGCGTATGGCGGCTTCCATGTCGCCACTGGCCTGCAGCAGCGCGAGCACCGTGTCGGCGGCTTCCACCGCTACCGCATCTTGCGGGGAAGAAATGCGGAAAAGCTGCTTCCAGTTGCCCAGGGCCTCGTCCACATAGCCCAGGTGTCCAGCGGAGAATGCCGCGATGCGCACGATTTCCGGCGTTTCGATCTCATCGCCCAGCAGGCCGGCGGCGAGCGAGTATGCGACCTCATGGCGTCCCAGCTTGAACTGGTTGCGCATCAGGATCTGCTCGGCCTTGCTGCCGGAAGCCACCGCGCCATCGGCGCTGCCCAGCAGCGCCAGCGAACCTTCATAGTCGCCCAGTTCTTCCTGGATGCGCGCAAACAGCAGGGTGTGGTCCGGCAGGCCGGGATGGCGGCGCAGCACCTCGCGCACGCGGCGCGAAGCTTCGCGCAGTTGTCCCGAGTCCCAGAGCTTTTCGATGCGGTCCGCGCTTTCGTCGGCGGCAAGCTTGGGCGCGGAAGGCTGCGTCGTCGAGGCATCCATGCGCGGACGCATGTAGGTCTTGAACCACTCGGCGCACAGGCGTTCGGCAAAGGCCGGCGTGTAATGGGTCAGGTCGAGCCCGCCATCTTCCATCGCTTCGCCCTGGCCGATCTTGTTCATCAAGGGCGTCGGGTCGTAGCAAGGCACGCCAATACGCTGCGCACTGGCCGTCACCGCGGCGATCAGCTGCTGCCGCTGTTCGATGGGCGCATTGTCGGGCGTCAGGGCATTGACGTGGGTCACGAACACCACCTTGTCGCGGCCCAGCAGCTCGACCAGCTGGTTCATTTCCTGCTCGATCTCCTCGTCCGTCTGATCGCGCTTGACGATGCGGGCGAGCAGGTCGCGGTCATCCGGCGTAAGCCCCTTGAAGACCGGGTCCTGATCCAGCAGCGCGCGCCGCTCGGCCAGGCGGTCGGCGTGGGCCATGGACCAGAACATCCGGGTGCGCGTGCGGTCGGCGAAGAACTCGCTGAAGTAGCGCACCAGGTAATTGGACTGGATCGGATAGCCGTCTATCGCCAGCAGCTTGCGCGAGGACAGTTCGACCACGTAGAGGTCAGCCGGCTTGTGGGCGCCTTTACGCGCCTGCTCGCCATTCGAAGGCCGGAAAATCACGCGCTGGACGTCGGCGGGGATATCGCCCTGGCCGAACATGAAGCGCGCCTGCTGCAGCGCCTCGGCGCTGGTGTGCACGAAGCCGTAGTTGCGCCCGAGTTGCAGCTTGATCGGGTAGCGGCCCACGGCATCGCGCAGCGGCGTATGGATGCGGCAGGTTCCAATCGGAGCGGTGGTAAAAGCAGCCATTCGGAGGCTCTCCTCTAGTGATCGATAGTGAGCCTGAACTTAAAGAGTCCAGTACAGGAGGTCGGACTGAAGCCGTTTGCTGTCGAGCACGGACTTCAGGTCGCACACCATGCCGTCGCTCTTGACCAGCGTCGGCAGGTCGTCCCAAAAGGTGTCCATGGTTTCGCGGTGCGGCACCGCCAGGATCAGCACATCCATGTCGCGGAACTGGTCGCGTTCGACGAGCTTGATGCCGTACTCGTGCTCCATCTGTTCCCGATCGGCCATCGGATCGCACGCGACCGGCGTAATGCCATATGCGCCCAGGGCGTTGTAGAGATCGACCACCTTGGAATTGCGGATGTCGGGCACGTTTTCCTTGAACGTCATGCCCAGGATGCCGACACGGGTCGTGGCGTTGAGGCGGCCGTTGCGGGCCAGGGTCTGGACCACGCGCGAGGCCACGTGGCTGGCCATGCCATCATTGATGCGGCGGCCCGACAGGATGACTTCGGGGTGGTAGCCGAGCTCCTGCGCCTTGGACGTCAGGTAGTACGGATCGACGCCGATGCAGTGACCGCCCACCAGACCGGGCGAAAACTTGAGGAAGTTCCACTTGGTGCCGGCGGCCGCCAGCACTTCCGAGGTACGGATGCCGACCAGATCGCAGATCTTCGACATTTCGTTCATCAACGCGATGTTGATGTCGCGCTGGGTGTTCTCCAGCACCTTCGCCGCCTCGGCAACCTTGATGGAGGAAGCGCGGTGCACGCCCGCGTCGATGATCTGCTCGTAGACGCCGGCAATGACTTCCAGCGATTCTTCGTCCTGGCCGGACACGATCTTGACGATCTTCTCCAGCGGATGCTCGCGGTCGCCCGGATTGATCCGCTCGGGGCTGTAGCCCAGCTTGAAATCGACGCCGCATCGCAGGCCGGACACTTTCTCCAGTTCCGGCCCGCAGATTTCCTCGGTGGCGCCGGGATGGACGGTGGATTCGAAGACCACGATGCAACCGGGACGCAGCACGGGGCCGATCGAGCGGCAGGCACGCACCAGCAGGGAAAAGTCGGGGTTGTTCTTCTCGTCCACGGGGGTCGGGACGGCGACCACGAAGAAATCGCAGCCTTCCAGTTCCGAGACCTGGTCGGTGAACTGCATGGGGGAGGCAAGCAACACGTCGCGTTCGATCTCGCCGGTCCAATCGTCACCCTCTTTCAGCCGTGCGATTCTGCGCTTGTCCACATCAAAGCCGATGACATCAAAGCGCTTGGAAAATGCGACGGCTACGGGCAGGCCGACATATCCAAGGCCACACACTGCGATTCTCTTTACCACGGGGGACCTCACTGTTTTCGTCGTGTCGTAGACACTAGAAATTGACACCCGGGGACATGGAATCGATGCAGAATCGAATATGTTTGTCCCGATTCGGGCGGGCGTATTGCTTAAGAATATTTACAGCTCGATACGCGAATATGCGTGCCAAGCGGCGAGCCAACGAATCGTATAGGGCGCAAACAGCGAAATTCTTTCTAAATATTTTTATTGCTGTGCAAGTAAGTCGAATTCGTCGCAATAAACCCAGGGAAATCCCTCAAACAATTACATTCATTACATAAATCGCAACATGGAGCGCTGATGAGATTGTTAGCAAATATATAAAAGGGTTTTTGTTGGTCCGGTTTAACCAAAATGAAAAAACATAATCCTGCCGCGGGGTTATTTATTAATGGCCCGAGGCAATGTCATATTCCCAAACAGCCTGGCTACAGTCATTATTCAGAAATAACAAAGACTGACTCCCGCTCGCCGCACAAGTAAGTATTCGCATACCCATCGCTCCAAAAGCAAAAAGCCCACCGGGCGGGGTGGGCTTTTGCTCGATACGGCTGCGGCAGTCCGGCCTTACTCGACCGTCACGCTCTTGGCCAGGTTGCGGGGCTTGTCCACGTCCGTGCCGCGGGCGCAGGCCGTGTGGTACGACAGCAGCTGCAGCGGGATGGTGTGCAGGATGGGCGAGAGCTTGCCGTAGTTCTCCGGCATGCGGATCACGTGCATGCCTTCGGCGCTCTGGATCTTGCTGTCGGCGTCGGCGAAGACATAGAGCTCGCCGCCGCGGGCGCGCACTTCCTGCATGTTGGACTTCAGCTTTTCCAGCAGCTCGTCCTTGGGCGCTATGGTGACCACGGGCATGTGCTCGGTCACCAGGGCCAGCGGGCCGTGCTTGAGTTCGCCGGCCGGATAGGCTTCGGCGTGGATGTAGCTGATTTCCTTGAGCTTGAGCGCGCCTTCCAGGGCGATCGGATAGTGCATGCCACGGCCCAGGAACAGGGCGTTTTCCTTGGAAGCGAAGCGATCGGCCCAGGCCATGATCTGCGGCTCCAGGGCCAGCACCGAGCCGATGGCCACGGGCAGGTGGCGCAGCGCCTTCAGGTGTTCGGCTTCCTGCTCTTCGGTCAGGTGGCCGCGCACTTGCGCCAGCGCCAGCGTCAGCAGGAACAGGGCGGTGAGCTGAGTGGTGAAGGCCTTGGTGGAAGCCACGCCGATTTCGACGCCGGCGCGCGTGATGTACGACAGCTTGCATTCGCGCACCATGGCGCTGGTGGACACGTTGCAGATGGTCAGCGTGTTTTCCATGCCCAGCGAGCGGGCGTGCTTCAGCGCGGCCAGGGTGTCGGCGGTTTCACCGGACTGCGAGATGGTGACCACCAGCGAGCGCGGGTTGGGCACGCTGTCGCGATAGCGGTATTCGCTGGCGATTTCCACGGCCACGGGGATCTTGGCGATGGACTCGATCCAGTACTTGGCGGTCAGGCCGGCGTAGTAGCTGGTGCCGCAAGCCAGGATCAGCAGGGAATCGATGTCCTTGAAGATCTTGTAGGCCTGGTCGCCGAACAGTTCGGGCGTGATGGCTTCGATGTCCTGCAGCGTGTCGCCGACCGCGCGCGGCTGTTCGAAGATTTCCTTCTGCATGTAGTGGCGGTAGGGGCCGAGTTCGGCCGCGCCGGTATGCACGTGCACGGTATGGACTTCGCGGTCCACGTTCTTGCCGTTGGCGTCCACGATCCAGACGCGCGAGAGCTGCAGGTCGACGACGTCGCCGTCTTCCAGGTAGATGATCTGGTCGGTGGTGCCAGCCAGGGCCAGCGCGTCGGAGGCCAGGAAGTTCTCGTTCTGGCCCACGCCCACCACCAGCGGCGAGCCTTGGCGCGCGCCGACCACGCGGTGCGGCTCATCGCGGCAGAACACGGCGATGGCGTAGGCGCCATGCAGGCGGCGCACGGCATTCTGCACGGCTTCGAACAGGTCGCCGGCGTACAGGTGGTTGACCAGGTGCGCGATCACTTCGGTGTCGGTCTGGCTTTCGAAGACGTAGCCCACGGCCTGCAGCTCGGCGCGCAGTTCGTCGTGGTTTTCGATGATGCCGTTGTGGACCAACGCGATGCGCGGCTCGTCGTTGCCCAGGCGCGAGAAGTGCGGGTGGGCATTGTGCGTAGCCGGCACGCCGTGCGTGGCCCAGCGGGTGTGGGCGATGCCGGTGAAGCCGCTAACCTTGTCCTGCGCAACCTGTTCGGCCAGTTCGGCCACGCGTTGCGTGCTGCGCGTGCGGCGCAGATGGCCGTCGGCGTAGACGGCGACGCCGCAGGAGTCGTAGCCGCGGTATTCAAGGCGCTTGAGGCCTTCAACGAGGATCGGGGTGATGTCGCGCTGGGCGACGGCGCCAACAATGCCGCACATAGGAGAGTGCTCCGGTAAGTTCGTGTACCGACGCATTGTGCTCGCCCTTGCAAGAAATTTGATTTCTTTATGTGCCATTAAATGGAAGTTAATTCCCTTACATGATTGTGATTAAATAATATTTCTTCTGAACTAGATTTTTGAAATTAATCATGCAAAACGCACAGATTCCCCTGCCGGAGCTGGATGATCTGGACCGGCGCATTCTTGAACAGCTACAGGACGACAGTTCGCTGACCAACCAGGAGCTGGCGCAACGCGTGCATGCCTCGCCCCCGACCTGCCTGCGGCGGGTCCGGCGGCTGGTGGACGAAGGGGTGATAGACAGGCAGGTGGCCATCCTGGCGGCGGAAAAGCTGGGCAGCACGCTGACCGCCATCGTCGAGATCACGCTGGACGTGCAGGCCGCTGAAAGCCTGGACGCGTTCGAGCAAAGCATGCTGACCGAGCCCGCGGTGCTGCAGTGCTACCGGGTGTCGCCGGGGCCGGATTTCGTGGTGATCGCGCAGGTCAAGGACATGCCGGCCTATCACGCGCTGGTGCACCGGGCCTTTACCGCGCAGGCCAATGTGCGCAACGTGCGCACGTTCTTCTCGGTGCATCGCGCCAAGTTCGAGACCCGGATAGATCTGCGGGCCTGAGCCGCGGGCGGATCAGCGGCGGGCGATCAGGCGCTCGAATTGCGCCAGATAGCGGTTGCCCATCTTTTGCACGTCGTGCTCGTCGAGCACGTAGGCGTAGGCGCGTTCGGTGACTTCCTGGCGGAAGGCGGCGTCGTCCAGGCAGCGCGCCATGCCTTGCGCCATGGCCTGGAAGTCGCCCACGGCGCACAGCACGCCGCGCCCGTCGGCCAGGCTTTCCTTCAGGCCGCCGGCATCGGTGGACACCACCGGCACGCGTTGCAGGAAGGCATCCAGCACGCTGCTGCCCAGGGCCTCTTCCTCGGAACTCATGACGAACACGTCGAGGATGCTGTAGAAATCTTCCACGCCCTTGCGAAAGCCGGCGAAGCGATAGACGTCCTCGATGCCCAGCTTGCGGGCCTCGTCCCTGGCCTGCTGCTCGCGGTCGCCGCCCGCGCCAAAGTGCAGGAACACGAAGTCGCGGCGCGTCTTGGCCAGTTCGCCCACGGCGCGCACCAGGGTGACCGGATCCTTGTCGCGGATCAGCGCGGCGGACGTTGCCATGACCTTCTTGCCGGCCAGGTCGAATTCGCGCACCAGGTTGGCGACGTTTTCGGCGTTGATCTGATGCGGCTCGACGGCGCTGCGGATGATGACGGGTTCGATCCCCAGGCGGCGCGGCTCGCCCGCGGCCATCTCGCTGATCGCCACGAACAGGTTGGCATGGCGCCACTTGTAGCCGGTCTTCCATTCGTCGCCGGGCTTGACCACGAAGGACGTGCGGCGGGAAAAGACCACCGGACGGCGGTGCAGCCATTTGGTCAGGACCGCCCAGGTGATGGTGTTGGCGGTCTGGGCGTGGACGATGTCATAGCGGCCAGCGCCGGCCAAGAAAGCCAGCTGCCCCGGCACGTTGCGGCAGGTATGGGCCACGAAGCCCTCCTGGCGCGCGCGCTCGGCCAAGGGCGCGCCTTCGCGGCACATCACTTCGACGTCGTGGCCGGCCTTGCGGAATGCGCGCATGCAGTACAGCGTCTGCCGTTCGCCGCCGCGCCAGCCCTTCTCGAAGTTCAGCTGCAGGATCTTCATGCGCGACCGATGCCCGAGTACTCGAAGCCCAGGCCGCGCACGTCCGCGGGCGTGTAGAGGTTGCGGCCGTCGATGATGAGCGGCGTCTTGAGCAGAGCCTTGACGCGGTCGAAGTCGGGCGCGCGGAAGACCTTCCATTCGGTCGCGATCAGCAGCGCGTCGGCGCCGTCCAGCGCGTCGTACATGTCGGTGGCGAAGCTGATGCCGGGTTTGCCAGCCAGCGCGCGGGCGGCCTCGTGCATGGCGACGGGGTCATAGGCGCGCACCTCGGCGCCGCGGCGCGTCAGTTCGGCAATGACGGTCAGGCTGGGCGCTTCGCGCATGTCGTCGGTGTTGGGCTTGAAGGACAGGCCCCACAGCGCGATCTTGCGGCCCTTGAGGTCCTCGCCGTAGCGCGCGACCAGCTTTTCGGACAGGCGGAATTTCTGCGCGTGGTTGGCGGCCTCGGCGGCCTCGATCACGCGCATGGGCAGGGAGTTCTCGGCGGCGGTGTTGACCAGCGCCTGCACGTCCTTGGGGAAGCAGGAACCGCCGTAGCCCGCGCCGGGATACAGGAAGTGGTAGCCGATGCGCGGATCGGCGCCGATGCCGCGGCGCACTTGTTCGATGTCGGCGCCCAGCGCTTCGGCCAGGTTCGCCATTTCGTTCATGAAGGAAATGCGCGTGGCCAGCATGGCGTTGGCGGCGTACTTGGTCAGCTCGGCCGAGCGCACGTCCATGACCATCAGGCGGTCGTGGGTGCGCTGGAAGGGCTCGTAGATGCGGCGCATGACGCCGATGGTGTAGTCGTCGTCCGCGCCGACCACGACCCGGTCCGGGCTCATGAAGTCATTGATGGCGGCGCCTTCCTTGAGGAATTCGGGGTTGGACGCCACGCTGAACGGGATGTCCACGCCGCGCGCGGCCAGTTCGCGGGCCACCACGGCGCGCACCTTGTCGGCCGTGCCCACCGGCACGGTGGACTTGTCCACGATCAGCTTGCGCGAAGTCATGTGGCGCGCGATGTTCTGCGCGGCGGCCAGCACGTACTTCAGGTCGGCGGAGCCGTCCTCGCCGGGCGGAGTGCCCACGGCGATGAACTGCACGTCGCCAAAAGCCACGCTCTGCGCGACGTCATCGGTGAAATGCAGGCGGCCCGCCTGCACGTTGCGGCGGACCAGGTCTTCCAGGCCCGGCTCATAGATGGGAATGCCGCCCTGGCGCAAGAGGGCGATCTTCGCCGCGTCCACGTCCAGACACATGACGTCGTTGCCCATGTCGGCCAGGCACGCCCCCGACACCAACCCCACGTAACCGGTACCCACGACCGTGATCTTCATGCCTGAACGCCTTCAAAATAGGTAATCGTTGCGCCGGGTGACTGAAACCCGGCGCCGGCCGTCATTATAGAAGCGGCCGGGGGCCGGAGCCGCCTGCGCCGCAAAGGCGGTCCCGAGGGAGCGCCCTAGGTCCGCAGCTTGCTGAAGCGGACCGTATTGACCACCACCGCCAACCCGGCGCAGATGGTGCCCAGCACCAGCGCCAGGCCCGGGCCATGCGCCAGGCTGATGCTGAACGCGATCGCGACCAGAGCCGTGCCGAAGCTCTGGCCAAACACCCGGGTGGTGGCCTGCAGGCCGCCCGCCGCGCCGCTGCGCGAACGGGGCGCGGCCGACAGCATGGCGCGGTTGTTGGGCGTCTGGAAAAAGCCGAAACCCATCCCCGCCACGAACATGCCCGCAACAATGGGCCAGTTCGAGACCGTGGCGGGCAGCGCCGCCAGCCACAGCATGCCGACCACCATCGCGGCCGCGCCCATGCCGCTGAGCGTGGCGGCCGAGTAACGGTCGGACAGCCGCCCCGCCAGCGGGGCGATGATGGCGGTGCCCACGGGCCAGGCGCCCATCAGCATGCCCACTTCCAGATAGGGCCGGCCCAGCACCTGCTGGAAATAGAACGGCAGCGACACGTAGGACGCCATCTGCGCGGCGAAGGTGCAGGCCGAGGCGCCCACCGCGAAGGCCAGCGGACGGATGCGCAGCAGGTCCACCGGCACCAGCGGCGCCGGCTGCTTGCCGACGCGGCGCACCAGCACGAAGCCGATGACCGTGGCGATCGCCACCAGGCCGATGCCGCGCAGCAGGTCCATGCCCATCATGTCCACGCCCGAAATGAAGACGCCCAGGGTCAGCATGCAAAGCAGGGCGCTGATCCAGTCCAGCTTCACGTCGTTGCGCGGCACTTCCGGCAGATGGCGCAGGCCCAGCATCGTCAGCGCGCAGATCGGCAGGTTGACGGCAAAGATCCAGGGCCAGGGCGCCACCGACAGGATGGCCGAACCGATGGTCGGCCCCAGCACCGACATGATGGCCACGGTGGTGGCGTTGATGCTGATCCCGCGTCCCAGCAGCTTGAGCGGATAGATGTTGCGCACCAGCCCGCCGAACATGCACATGAGCGACGCCGCGCCTATGCCCTGGAACACGCGCGCCGCCGTCAACTGCCAGAGCGTGCCGGCCAGCGCGCAGCCCAGCGAGGCCAGGGTGAACAGCATCAGGCCGAAGGTGAACATGCGGCGAAAGCCGATGCGCTCGGCCAGCGCCGACAGGGGCAGCAGCATCATCACCACCGCCAGGTTGTAGGCGTTCACGATCCAGACCGCCTGGGCCGGCGACGCGTTGAGGTCGACGGCGATCGTGGGCAGCGCCACGTTGGCGATGGTGGTGTCCAGGACCGACAGGCTGATGCCTGTCATCACCGTGGCTGCCGCCCAGTAGCGGCGCGGCGTGGGCAGACCGTCGGGCGGGGCGGGCCTGGCGCCGTTGGCCGGCGCCTCTCCGCTCTGCCCCGTCACGATTTCTTGACCGGGCGCTGCCATCCGTCGACGGTGACCTGCTTGGCGCGCGACACCGTCAGTTTCTCGGCCGGCGCGTCGCGGGTCAGGGTGGTGCCAGCGCCCAGCGTGGCGCCGCGGCCGACGCGCACCGGCGCCACCAGCTGCGTGTCCGAGCCGATGAAGGCGTCGTCCTCGATGACGGTGCGGTGCTTGTTCACGCCGTCGTAGTTGCAGGTGATGGTGCCCGCGCCCACGTTCACGCGTGCGCCGATGTCGGCGTCGCCGATGTAGGCCAGGTGGTTGGCCTTGCTGTCGGCGCCCAGCACGCTCTTCTTGATCTCGACGAAGTTGCCGACGTGGCTGCGGTCGCCGAGCTCGGCGCCCGGACGCAGGCGCGCATAGGGGCCGACGCGCGCATCGCGGCCGACCTGCGCCTGCTGCAGATGGCTGTAGGCCTCGATGTGCGTGCCCGGGCCGACGCTGACGTCGCGCAGCACGCAATGCGGGCCGACGCGCACGCCGTCGGCCAGCGACACCTGGCCTTCGAACACGCAGCCCACGTCGATGAACACGTCGCGCCCGCAGGTGAGCGAGCCGCGCACGTCAAAGCGCGCCGGATCGGCCAGCGTGACGCCGGCTTCCAGTTGGCGGCGGGCCTGTTCGGCCTGCCAGCGGCGCTCCAGTTCAGCCTGCTGCACGCGGCTGTTCACACCCAGCGTTTCCCAGGACGCGCCCGGCTGAGCCGCGCCCACCGGCACGCCGTCGACCACCGCCAGGCCGACCACGTCGGTCAGGTAGTACTCGCCCTGGGCGTTGTTGTTGTCGATGCGGGACAACCAGTCCTTCAGCTTCGCGGTCGGCGCGGTGAGGATGCCGGTGTTCACTTCCTTGATCTCGCGCTCGGCGTCGGAGGCGTCCTTGTGCTCGACGATGCGGCACACGTTGCCGCTGGCGTCGCGCACGATGCGGCCATAGCCGGTGGAATCGTCCAACACCTCGGTGAGCACGGCGGCGCCCGCGCCGCGTGCTTGCAGCAGGCGCTGCAGGGTTTCGGGCTGCACCAGCGGCACGTCGCCATACAGCACCAGGGTCACGTCGTCCTTGCCATCGCCTTCGAGCAGCAGCGGCACGGCCTGCTGCACGGCGTGGCCGGTGCCTTGCTGCGGCTGCTGCAACACGAAGTGCAGGTCTGCCTGGCCTTCATAAGCCTGTTTGACGCGGTCAGCGCCATGGCCGACCACGACGACGATGCGCGCCGGCTTCAACTGGCGCGCGCTGTCCAGCACATGGCCCAGCATCGGTTTGCCGGCCAGCGTGTGCAGAACTTTGGGGAGGTCGGACTGCATGCGTTTACCCAGTCCGGCGGCAAGAATTACTACGTTAAGCATAAGTTCCAGTATGTTGAGTGGCAGCCGAGAGGCCTTGCGGCCGTCTCGCCCGACGATTTAAAGAGAGGACCGCCGCTAGCTGGCGTCCGGTCCGGTTTTCTTGGCGGCCTTGCGGGGCGCGGCGGACTTGCGGGCCGCCGGCTTGGACGCCTTGGCTGCGGGCGCGGCCGCCGCCTTGGACTCGCCCGGCTTGGGATTGGGATTGGGCTTGGCCGCGGCATCGGCGCCGGAAGCGGCAGGCGCCGCCGGCATGGAGGCCGCGGTGGCGGCGGCGATCTGGTTGAACTGCTGCTGCAGCAGATCCCACCAGGCCTTGGAAGCCGATTGCGCCGCGGCGCCCATCTGCTCGCTCATGCCAGGCGCGGCGGATTGCTGCTGCCCCGCGGCGCCGGCGGCTTCCTCGCCCTTGGCTTTGCCGCCCTCCGCGGCGGAGCCGGAGGCCGCTGCCTTGGTTGCGGACTTGGGCGCGGGTTTCAGGCCCAGCACCACTTCCAGCGGCGACGCCGCGCCGCTGTCCTGGAAGGCGCTCATGTCCATATTGGCCGCGCTGTCCACGAAAGCGCGCAAGGTGCTGATGGTGGAGCGCTGGACCTCCATGCCCTGGATCGTGCCGGACAGCATGGACAGGTTCATGCGCAGCCAGTTTTCCACCGAACGCAATTCGGCGATGCGGCGGTCCAGGTCTTCCAGGTTCATCGGAGGAGCCATGGGCAGGCTGCTGGCCAGGCCGCCAGGTCCGGTCAGGCCCGCCCAGGCCTGGCGCATCATTTCCATGCTGGCCAGGAGCGGATTGCCCGACAGGTCGGAATGCTGGCCCATGCCGGGCAGAACGAACGGGTTCGTGTGTTGGTCGCTCATTCCTGGTCTCCCCTAAGACAGATGATGGTCGCCGGCAGGCGGGATCATCCGCGCAGCAGCTGATTGTTCTCCACGCGCACATGATCGCCCGACGCGAAGGCGAACGGCTGCGCGCTGCGGAACTGGCGCGTGCTGCCGTCATTCATGCGCACCGTGAGTTCATAGTGCGTCACCGTTTGTTGCTGTCTGATATTACGCTCAACTTCACGGCCTGCCAAAGCACCGCCCACCGCGCCCAGCACGGTCAGGGCCGTCTTGCCGCTACCGCCGCCGAACTGGTTGCCCACGACGCCGCCGACCACGCCGCCGCCGATGGTGCCGATGAGGTGGTCGCTATTGTCCTTGACGGGGACCTGCACTTGTCGGACCGATTCCACCACGCCGCAGGTCGCGCAGGCTTGCGGCGCGGGCGATTGAGGGGCGGTGCGCTGGGCAGGCGCAGGCGGTTGGGCCTGGGTCTGGGAACGGGGCGCGGCGGACGCCTGGGCCCCTTGCTGGGCGGGCGCGGGCGGCACGGCGGCCTGCGGCGCGGGTGCCAGATTGGCGCCTTCCGGACCGGCCTCGGCCACGGGTTCGTCGGCGTGCGGATTGGCCGAAGGCGAGGGCAGCCAGCCCATCACGGCGGCCACGCCTACCGAGCACATGACGATGACGGCGATTGCGGCCGCTGCCACCAGGGGATGGATGGCCCGGCGCGCGGATTCAATTTTGGCGGATGTATTCATGACGATGCTCCATCGTTACTAACCGGCAGTGGTATAGCACCCGGGCACGGTTTCGGCGTGTTGCGATGGTGACGCTTCTTTGCAGGACGCAGGCCGGTGGACAGCCTTTCCCATTCGTGGACAATAGGCGGATGGATCCCATAACCCTGCCCCAGCTCGAACAGGCCATCAACTACTGGCGCAATGTTTCGCCGTCGGTGGGCGACGAATCCCGCCTGTGCCCCGAGGCTGCCGCGCTGGCCACGCCCTACGCGCTGATGATCATGGCGCACCGGCGCGAGATCCCTGCCGCGGAACTGAGCGAGCCGGCCCGCGCCGCGCTGGCCGGCTGGGCCGCAGCCGGCAAGTAAGCCAGCACGGCCGCCAGATCAGCCCTTGAGCAGCGCCTTGATGTCCTGCGTCAGGGCTTCCACCCCGATGTTGTTATTGGCCAGCACGCGCGATTCGCCCTTGCCGTCCAGCAGGTAGAACGCGGCCGTATGGTCCATGGTGTAGCTGCCGTCCTTGGTCGGCGCCTTGGCGTAATAGGCCTTGAAGGACGCAGCAGCCTTCTTGACCTGGTCCGGCGTGCCGGTCAGCCCCAGGAAGCGCGGATCGAAGGCGGTGACGTACTGCTTGAGGACCTCGGGCGTATCGCGCTCGGGATCCACCGAAATCAGCAGCACCTGGACGCGGTCGGCATCCGGACCCAGCTTCTTCATGACTTCGGTCAGCTCGGCCAGCGAGGTCGGGCACACGTCCGGACACTGCGTGAAGCCGAAGAACACGACCACCACCTTGCCAGCGAAATCGGACAGCTGGCGCGTCTTGCCGTTGTAGTCGACCAGCTCCATCGCGCGGCCCAACTGGGTACCGCTGATGTCGCTGCCCTTGAAGACGGGCTTGCTGTCGCCGCAGGCGGCCAGGGCGGCGGTGACAGCAGCGGCTGCGCCCAAGCGCAGGACCAGCCGGCGGCTGGTGGAAAACACGGACATCGACAACCTCCAGGGGATCAGCGCAGCAGGCCGACCCAGTGGTCCACCAGCAGGGCGCCGAACAGCAGCGCCAGGTAGAGTATGGAAAAACGGAACATGCTGCGCGCCAGCTCGTCGCTGTAGGCGCGGTACAGCCGCCACGCGTAGGAAACGAACATGCCGCCCAGCGCCAGCGCGGACGCCAGATAGAGTTCGCCGCTCATGCGGATGGCGTAGGGCAGCAGCGTGGTGGCGACCAGCGCCACGCTGTACAAGAGGATGTGCAGGCGCGTGAACTGGTTGCCGTGCGTGACCGGCAGCATGGGCAGGCCGGCCTTTTTGTAATCGTGATTGCGGTACAGCGCCAGCGCCCAGAAGTGCGGCGGCGTCCAGATGAAGATGATCAGCACCAGGATCCAGGCCTCAGCCGGCACCGAGTCCGCCACCGTGGCCCAGCCCAGGGCCGGCGGCATGGCGCCCGACAGGCCGCCGATGACGATGTTCTGCGGCGTGCGCGGCTTCAGGATGACGGTGTAGATGACGGCGTAACCCACGAAGGTGGCGAAGGTCAGCCACATGGTCAGCGGGTTGACCAGGTGATACAGCACGAACATGCCGGCGCCGCCCAGCAGGCCGGACATGCTCAGCACCTGGAACGCCGAAATCGTGCCGCGCGCCGTGCCGCGGCGCGCGGTACGCAGCATGCGGGCGTCGATTTCCTGTTCGATCAGGCAATTGATGGCGAAAGCGGCCGCGGCCAGCAGCCAGATGCCCAGCGTGCCGAACAGCACGCGACGCATGTCCGGAATGCCGGGCGCCGCCAGGAACATGCCGATCACGGCGCAAAACACCGCCAATTGCGTCACGCGCGGCTTGGTGAGGACGAAATACTGGCGGAACAATCCGGGATGAGGAGCGGCAATACTGGTCATAGTGGGCCCTATTTTAAACGCGCACCGAATTGGGGCCGTAGCCCCCGGCGGGCGCACGTCCAGCCGTGGACAAACGCACCATCAAAACCACCGCGGCCAGGGTCAGGCCGGCGGCGCCTCCATTGTGCAGCACCGCGATCAACAGCGGCCACTGGAAAAAGATCGTGGTCAGGCCGGTCAGCAGCTGCGCGCCCAGCAGCGCCAGCATCAGCGTGGCCGGGCCGCGCAGGCCGGGCTCGGCGCGCAGGCGCCAGGCCAGTATGCCCAGGTACAGGAACACCACGAAGGCGAAGTTGCGGTGGACCCAGTGGATTGCGGTCAGCGCCGGCTGGGAAATCATCTCGCCAGACGGCAATTCGCCCAGGGCGCGGATGATCGAATAGCCGCCATGGAAGTCCATTTCGGGCACCCATGCGCCGTGGCACATGGGGAAATCCATGCAGGCCAGCGCGGCGTAGTTGGTGCTGACCCAACCGCCCAGGGTCACCTGCACCAGCAGCAGGGCGAAGCCGCCGGCCACCCAGGGCTTCCAGCGCGCGGCCGCCGCGGCCACGGCCAGATGCGGACGCTCGCGCGCGGACAGCCAGGTCATCAGCGCCAGCACCGACAGCCCGAACACCAGGTGCGCGGTCACGACGACCGGCATCAGCTTGTGGGTCACGGTCCAGGCACCGAACGCGCCCTGCACGCAGACCGCGATCAGGGTCACGACCGCCAACTTGGGCGAACGGCCCAACTGGCTGCGGTAGCGCCATGCCATGTAGACGATGGCGATGATCAGCATGCCCAGGATGGTGCCGACATAGCGGTGGATCATTTCGATCCAGGCCTTGGACAAGGTGACCGGGCCGAAAGGCATGGCCTGCGATGCTTCGTGGATATCGCCCATCGCGCCCAGCGGCGTCACGCTGCCGTAGCAGCCAGGCCAGTCGGGGCAGCCCAGCCCGGAGTCCGTCAACCGCACAAAGGCGCCGAACATGATCAGGTCCAGCGTCAGGAACCAGGTAAAGAAAACCAGCTTGCGATAACGCGATTTGATGCGTTCGATATCCATAAACATCCACTCTGCGGCGCCGCGCGCGACGCATTAAAACCATGCCTGCCCGAGGCTCAGCCTATTCTTGAGCTGTAGACCAGCTTGCTGATGTCCTTGCGCACCTTCACGCCATCAGCCTCGGCAGGGTACTGCATCATCAGGTTGCCCAGCGGGTCGATCACCCAGATCGGCGCCTCCAGCCCGGGCTGGCCCGCGGCAGTATCGCGCGCCAGCAGGAACCGCGCCAATTGGTCGGGGTTGGCGCGCACCATGACCGTGCCCTTGTAGGCTTCCAGCACCTTGTCCGGCACGGGCGCATCGTCTGTGATGAACCAGACGCGCGCCAGCCGGTCGACGTTCTTGCCCTGGCTGGCGTGGCTGTTGCGCGCGATGAAGAGCTTGCGGGCGCAGCTCTCCGGGCAGGCGCCGCCATCGGCGGCCACCAGCAGCCACTTGCCCTTCAGGCTCTGCAGGTCGAAGGGCTTGCCATCCAGCGTGGTCAGGCTCAAGGCCTCGGCCACGGGCATGGGCCGCTGCGGATTCAGGAGCGTGCCGTAATTGCTGGATTCGTCGGGCCACCACTGCGGATTCATATACACCACGACCGCCGCGACGATGGGCGCCAGCGAGCACAGGAACACCAGCAGCATCGGCATCAAGGAGCGCTTGCGTGCGGGCTTGGTAGAGGAAAGGTCGCGAGCCACTTTGTATCCTGTCGTCTTGCGGGTTAAGAGTCGGCGTCCCGGTCAGGCGCCGGGCGCGTTCTGCGCGCGCCGCATGCGCCGGATGGCGCCCCCCAGCACCACCAGCCATGCGACGGCGGCAATCGAGGCAAAAGCAAACCACTGTACGGCATAGGACGTGTTCTGCTGGAAGTCCACGGATGGCTGCGGCCAGTCGCGCACCAGGCCATCGTCCGCGTTGCCGGCCGCCTGCGACAGCACCGTGGGCAGCAGGGCCAGGCCAGTGGATTTGGCATACGCGTCCAGCGGCAGGTTCTGCACCTGCGGCAAGACGCCGCCCGCCACGGGCAGCGAGGCCGGCAAGGCGGACTGCTCCGCCCCGCCCAGCGACCAGATCTCGAACAGGCGCGGCACGCGCGGCGACAGTTCGCCCGTCACCGTCTGCGGCCCTTCGGGCGTGGCGGGCAGCGGCGGCTGCGCGGGGCCCTGGCCCTGGGTTCCCATGACGCGCGGAATCCAGCCGCGCAGCACCAGCACGGCACGGCGCGCATCGGCGTCCAGCAGCAGCGGCGTGGCCAGCCAGTAGCCGGGCTTGCCGTCGTGGTTGCGGTTGTCCAGCAGTACACTGAATTGCGGCAGCCAGACCCCGCTAGCCTGGGCCGAACGCCAGGCGGTCATCTGAGCAGGGTCGGTGGCCGGAGTCAAAGGCAGCGGCGCTTGCTTGCGGCCCGCTTCGATAGCGGCCAGAATGGCGCGTCGCTCATCGCCGCGACGCAATTGCCATTGACCTAGCGATGCCAGGATGACCACGGCGGCGCCCAGCAACAGCAAGGCGGCTACCGTGTATCGGGTTGAATGCGGTCGGGCCATATTTCTACAATAACTACTCTGATTCGTCCGGAGACCACCATGCGCGTTTTCGTCGTCCTGGCCTTTATCGGGATTCTGGCCAGCCTGGCATCGGCCCTGGTCTACCTGATGCGGGACAAGGGAACCACCAGCCGCACGGTCAACGCGCTGACGGTGCGCATCGGATTATCGGTGGCCCTGTTCCTGTTCGTGCTGTTCGCCCATCACATGGGCTGGATCGAAAGCACAGGCCTTAGATAGGCATCCGGGCCGCGGGTTCCCGCAAGTGCACGATCGCAGATGAGTAAAACGCGCCAGTTCTCACACAGGAACTGGCGCGCTTCATTGATTCCGCGTAACGCTCAGAACCAGTACACGAACAGGTACAGGCCCAGCCACACCACGTCCACGAAGTGCCAGTACCAGGCGGCGCCTTCGAAACCGAAGTGATGGTCAGCCGTGAAATGCCCGCGGATCAGGCGGATCAGGATGACCGTCAGCATGGTGGCACCCAGCAGCACGTGAAAGCCGTGGAAGCCCGTCAGCATGTAGAACAGCGACCCGTAGGCGCCCGAATTGAACTTCAGGTTCAGCTCGGTATAGGCGTGGTGGTATTCGTAAGCCTGACAGGCCACGAAGACGAAGCCCAGGACCACGGTGGCCAGCAGCCAGAAGATGGTCTTGCCGCGATGGTTTTCACGCAGCGCATGGTGGGCGATGGTCAGCGTGACGCCGGAGCTCAGCAGCAGCGCGGTGTTGATGGTGGGCAGCCAGAACGGGCCGACGGTCTGGAAGTGCTCGACCACGCCGGCAGGGCCGAAGTTCGGCCACACCGCCTGGAAGTCGGGCCACAGCATCAGGCGGTGGTCCATGTCGCCCAGCCACGGCGTGGTGATGGTGCGCGTGTACCAGAGGGCGCCGAAGAACGCCGCGAAGAACATGACTTCCGAGAAAATGAACCAGCTCATGCCCCAACGGTAGGAACCGTCGATGCGCTTGCTGTTCAGGCCGATCTCGGATTCGTGGATGGCGTCGCCGAACCAGTAGTACAGCACCACGATCAGGCCGATGAAACCCGCCAGCAGGGTCCATTTGGCCCAGCTGACGCCGTTGATCCAGGCCGCGGCGCTCAGACCCATGAACAGCAGCGCCACAGCCGTACGCACGGGATGCCCCGAGTCGGCGGGCACGAAGTAATACGGTGCCTCTTTACCTTGAACCGAGTGGCTTGCACTCATGGCTTTCTCCCTGGTACAGATTTATAGAATTAAGTGATTCAAGTCAGGCTGGAAACGGCCCAACGCACAATTAATACCAGCACAGTAACGAAGATGGCCGCTGCCAGCAGCCCCGCCACGATCACATGGACCGGGTTGAGCTTGGCGACGTCTTCCCGATGGCCCGCCCCCTTGCGCACGCCGAAGAATCCCCACGCCACCGCCTTCATGGTCTGAAGGAAACTCAGCTTGCGCTGGGAGGTTTGGCGCAGGTCGTCGCTCATGGCCCGCGCCTAACTGACCGCGACGCCAGACAGCAGGGCCGAGCCGCGCAACACGGTCCAGGCAAACACGGCAATGACGAAAGCCAGCAGGACCAGACCTGCGATCTTGTTGCGGCGGCGCTGCTCGGGTGTCATTGCTGTGCTACCTGAAACATGAAAGGCTGCCTTACTTCACTTCGGGCGGGGTTTCGAAAGTATGGAACGGCGCCGGCGAAGGCACGGTCCACTCCAGGCCTTCGGCGCCTTCCCACGGCTTGGCCGCGGCGACGTCGCCCTTGCCCCGGTAGCAACGCACCATCGCCCACAGGAAAATCAGCTGCGACAGGCCGAACCAGAACGCGCCAATGGTGGCCATCTGGTGGAAGGTCGTGAACTGGCCGGCGTAGTCGGCGTAACGGCGCGGCATACCTGCCAGGCCCAGGAAGTGCATCGGGAAGAAGGTGACGTTGAACGAGATCAGCGTCGACCAGAAGTGCAGCTTGCCCAGCTTTTCGCTGTACATGCGGCCCGTCCACTTGGGCACCCAGTAATAGGCGCCGGCAAACAAGGCGAACAGCGAGCCCGCCACCAGCACGTAGTGGAAGTGCGCAACCACGTAGTAGGTGTCATGGACCTGGATGTCGATCGGGGCCACCGACAGGATCAGGCCAGTGAAGCCGCCCATCGTGAACACGAAGATGAAGCCGATCGAGAACAGCATGGGGGTCTCGAACGTCATGGAGCCGCGCCACATGGTGGCGACCCAGTTGAACACCTTCACCCCGGTCGGGATGGAGATGAGCATGGTGGCGTACATGAAGTAGAGCTGGCCCGTCACCGGCATGCCGGTGGTGAACATGTGGTGCGCCCACACGATGAAGGACAGCACGGCGATCGAAGCAGTGGCGTAGACCATCGAGGCGTAGCCGAACAGCTTCTTGCGGGCGAACGCGGGCACGATGGCCGACACGATGCCGAACGCCGGCAAGATCATGATGTAGACCTCGGGGTGCCCGAAGAACCAGAACACGTGCTGGTACAGGACCGGGTCACCGCCGGCGGCGGCATTGAAGAAGCCCGTGCCGAAATGGCGGTCGGTCAGCACCATGGTGATGGCGGCTGCCAGCACCGGCATCACGGCCAGCAGCAGGAAGGCGGTGATCAGCCAGGTCCAGCAGAACAGCGGCATCTTCATCAGCGTCAGGCCGGGCGCGCGCATGTTCAGGATGGTGACGATGATGTTGATCGCGCCCATGATGGACGAGGCGCCCATGATGTGCAGCGCGAAGATCGCCAGGTCCATGCCCGGGCCCATCTGCAGCGACAGCGGCGCATACAGCGTCCAGCCGGCCGCGGTGGCGCCGCCGGGCACGAAGAACGACGCGGTCAGCATGATCGCGGCCACCGGCAGCAGCCAGAAGCTGAAGTTGTTCATGCGGGCGAAGGCCATGTCGGAGGCGCCGATCTGCATCGGGATCATCCAGTTGGCGAAGCCCACGAAGGCCGGCATGACCGCGCCGAACACCATGACGAGGCCGTGCATGGTGGTGAACTGGTTGAAGAGTTCGGGGCGGAAGAACTGCAGGCCCGGCTCGAAGAGCTCGGTGCGCAGCAGCAGCGCCAGCGTGCCGCCTTCCAGCAGCATGACGAACGAGAAGATGAGGTACATCGTCCCGATGTCTTTGTGGTTCGTGGCGAAAAGCCAGCGGCGCCAGCCGGTGGGGATGGCGTGGTGGTGGTCATCGTGACCGTGGCCGTGGCCCGGCGACACGTGGTCTACAGTGACGCTGCTCATGATGGACTCCTTCCTGCTGAGTGCCGGGCCCGGTCTACGGGGCCGGCAGGGTATCTCTAACTAAACGGAACCGGTTCTGCGAGGGTGTGCCGAGGCGCGCGCAATCAGCGCGCAGCCTGCACGTCCTTCGGTAGAACCGTCGGGTCCTGCCCCTTGCCTGCATTGCTCCAGGCATGGCGCGTATAGCTGATGACCGCTGCGATTTCGACATCGTTGAGCTGCCCGCCGAATGCCGCCATCGCGGTGCCGGGCTTGCCCTTCAGCACGGTGTTGATCTGTTCCGCCTTCGGGCCCAGAACAACCTTGTCTCCGTCGAGCGGGGGGAAGCTGCCCGGGATGCCCTTGCCGTTGGCCTGGTGACAGGCAACGCAATTCGCCGCGAAAACCTTTTCGCCGCGGGCAACCAGTTCGGCTTCCGTCCACTCTTTATTGGGATCGTCGGCGTTTGCCGCCATCTTCTTCTTTTGGTCTTCAACCCACTTATCGTAGTCGGCTTGCGCCATGACTTCCACGACGATGGGCATGAATGCGTGATCCTTGCCGCACAGTTCCGCGCACTGGCCGCGGTAGATACCGGGCTTGTCGGCGTTGAACCAGGTGTCGCGCAGGAAGCCGGGGATGGCGTCCTGCTTCACGCCGAAGTCCGGAATCATCCAGGAGTGGATGACGTCGGCAGCGGTCAGCACGATGCGGACCTTCTTGTTGGCGGGGACGACCAGATGGTTGTCCACTTCCATCAGGTAGAACTCGCCCTTGGGTTCGCGGTTCTCGATCTGGGCGCGCGGCGTCGACAGCGTGGAGAGGAACTTGATGCCGGTGGCCGAGCCGTCGAGGTATTCGTAGCCCCACTTCCATTGGTAGCCGGTGACCTTCACGGTGAGGTCGGCGCTGGAGGTGTCCTTCATCGCGACCACCGTCTTGGTGGCGGGCAGCGCCATGGCGATGACGATGATGAACGGGATGACGGTCCAGGCAACTTCCACGCCCAGATGTTCATGGAAGGTCGCGGCCTTGTGGCCACGGGATTTGCGGTGCGCCCAGATGGAGTAGAACATCACTCCGAAGACGCCGATGAAGATCACGATACAGATCGTGAGCAACATCCAATGCAACCACATGATGTCGCGCGAGATTGCCGTGACACCTTCATGCAGGTTGAGCTGATTGACCTTCGGGCCGCCGGGCATGTCTTGCACCTGAGCACCTGCCACGCTGCCAATCAGCATCGCACAAGCCCCCAGTATCCCTCTCCACTTCTTCATGCTTACCTCGAAACACGGCGCGAAGGTCCGTTCGCTAGTGGCGGAAGTCGCCGGAACCGGGCAACGCGCAATTATTAGATGGTAGGGCGTGACGGGGAGATAGAGCGGCCCCTGTCGTTCCCACTCGAAATCACAAAGAAACTGGCGGATTATAGCGGACGCGCAAACAGATGTAAGTTAGCGCCCTTGAATTCATCCAGCCTGCCCCCATCTGGCCGCGCCCCCTTGACCACGCGCCGTAAAACAGGGTGGCATAAAATCGTCGGCAACCTCATCACCATGGTTCCACGATGCCCAAGCAGTTGTCCGACTTGTACGCCGACCTGTGCGCCCGCGCGCAAGAGCCCGCCCCGCAAGGCGCGCGCGCTCTATATGTAGCGGGGCGTCGCTGCGGCTGGGCCACGCACGCGGCGTGCGACGCATTGCGCGATGCGCCCGGCATCGCGGCGGATGGCGAGAGCCTGCGCATCGGCACGGACCTGCAACCGGGCGCGAGCCTGAACAACGTGCTCGAACACGCGGCGCAACTGTTGCGCCAAGCCAACTGCTTGCGCGGTTGGCGCGACGAATTGCTGGACGTTCTGGACGGAGATGAGCCGCTGGGCGTGATTGAACGCGCCGCAGTGCGGCCGCTGGGCTTGCTCACCAAGGCCGTGCACCTGAACGCCTGGACGCCGGACGGCCGCTTGTGGGTCGCGCGCCGCGCGCTCAGCAAGTCCACCGATCCCGGTATGTGGGACACCTTGGTCGGCGGTCTGGCGGGCAGCCGCGAAGACCTGGAACTGGCGCTGGTGCGCGAATGCGGTGAAGAAGCAGGGCTGGACGCGCCCGACCTGACGCGGCGCTCGCCCCTGCGCACCATTCTGCGCATCCACCGCCGGCTGCCCGAGGGTTATCAGGTCGAGGATGTCCTGACCAGCACCTGCGTGCTGGCGGCGGATGCGCGTCCCGCCAACCGGGACGGCGAGGTGATGGAGATCGCCACCATCGACGCGGCCACGGCCGTGCGCCAGGTCGCGGAAGGCGAATTCACGCTGGAGGCGGCGCTGGTGATCCTCGAAGACATCATGCAGCGCCGCGCGGCCGGCGAAATCCCGGCCTAGCATGCCGTCCGGCGGATGCGGAGGCATCCACGGGATCCAGCGCTAACGCGGGACGATGCCCGGCTCGCCCAGGGCGGGGTTGCGTGCGGGGCTATCGGCAGGATTGCCCACGGCATCGCTTGCCGCCGGCGCGTCCGTTTCCCGCGCCTCGCGGGCCGCCAGGGCATCGGTGCCGGACGACGCGCCCGCCGCTTCGGCGGCTTCGGCGGCCTGGGCCGGGCTCGGCGCCGAAGCCGGCGCGGGCACCGGAGCCGGCGCGGCATTGGCCTGCGAAAACTGCTTCCATACCTCGATCGCGCGCAGGCGCTGCTTGGCCACGACCTGGATGCGTTCACGCAGATGCTCGTCACGCGCCAGCAGGGCGTGGAAATCGCGCGAGGACAGCATCAGCAGCTTGCTGTAGCCCAGCGACGTCACCTCCGGCATCAGCTGCTGTTCGCCCAGCAGGCCGAGTTCGCCGAAGAATTCACCGCTGCCCAGTTCGATCATGGTGTTGTCCGGCAGATGCACGGCCACGGCGCCCGAGGCCACGAAACACATCTCTTCGCCATGGCGGCCCTTGGTCAGCACGCGCTGATCCGGCAGCGCCAGGCGCGGCTTGAGCAGCTTGCTGATGGCCCGCAGCGAATCCGCGGACAGGCCTTCGAACAGCGGCACGCGCTTGATCAGTTCGGCCGCGCTCATTTCGATGTCCAGCGGCGGGTGCTTGTCGATGTGGGCCCAGCGGCTCTTCAACTGCGCCATCAGGTCCGCGTAGACCTCGCCGCTGATCAGGAACTGCTCAAGCATGTCGCGGTAGCGGATGCGCTCCATTTCGCGAGCCACGCGGCCCAGGTAGCTTTCCTGCAGCCACTGGGCGTAGGACGGATACTGCAGGTTCAGGGCCTGCATGGCGTTTTCGATCAGGTCCAGCCGGCGCTGGTGCAGCGACACGATGCGCTGCGTGGCTTCCTCGCCCAGCAGGGGCGTGATCTGTTCGCGCGCAAAGGCGATCAGGCGCTGCGCGACCGACCGCTTGCTCATCAGATTGGCGAAGCGCTGGCCCAGTTCGCGCGCCAGCCAGCCTTGGAAGCCGAACAGGTAGTGCAGGCGCAGGGCCAGGCGGAAACCGGTGGAATAGCGCACGTCGGCGACGATGGCGCGCTCGAAGCCGGGTATGCCGCCCAGCCGGATCGCATCCTCCAGCCGTTCCGCCCGCGCCAGCAGGGTTTCGGCCATGCGCCAGTCCACGATCTGCGCCTTCAGGATGTCGAAGAACATTTCCTCTTCGCGCTGCGCCACGATGGCCAGGCCCACCGCCACGCGCTGGTCGTCCGTCATCTGGCTGACCTGGCCGTCGTGCACGCTGGTCAGGCTGGCGTCGAACACGGAGCGGATGCGGTCGCGGACCTCGGTGCCGATATGCTCGGCCCGGGCCACCTCTTCGGTCTTGCCCTGCAGGTCTTCCAGGGCCACGGCCAGGGCCTGGTTGCGGATGGTGCGCTCCACGGGCGACAGCTGGTTCAGGCCCAGCATGCGGATCAGCGGGCGCAGGCTGATGCCGTTGATGAACAGGGTCAGCAGCACATAGCTGGTGGTCGCGACCGCGATGAACTGGCGCGCCTCTTCGGCCACCCCTGTCTGCTCCGTGACCGCCAGCGCCAGCGCCAGCGATACGGCGCCACGCAGGCCGCCCCACAGCATGACCACCTTGTAGGGATTGCTGACCTTGGTCCCCAGCCGGGTCAGCCCCAGCAAGGGCAACAGGCCGAAGACGACGATGGCGCGCGCGACCAGCGTCGCCACGAACACCACGGCGACCAGCACCAGCTCCTGCCAGTCGGCGGCCGCCATCAGCTTGGGGATCAGCATGGCCGCGAACAGGAAAATCAGCGAGTTGGCCCAGAACCCGAATTGCTCCCAGGCGCTGGACAGGTACTCGAAGGTGGTGGGCGACATGCGCGTGCGGCCGGTGGATCCCACCACCAGGCCGGCGATCACCGTGGCGACCACGCCCGACACGTTCAGGTAGTGCTCGGAAATGAAGAAGGACAGATAGGCCAGCGTCAGGGTCAGCGTGATTTCCGCGGTGGGAAAGCCGCGCAGCCAGGCGAACAGGAAGCAGGCCAGGCGGCCCATGGCGAAGCCCGCCACGCCGCCGCCGATGAAGTGCACGATGAAGTCGTTGAAGATGCCGCTGGCGGTAAGTTCGCCATGGCCGCCCAGCACCGCCAGCAGCACCGAGTACAGGGCGATGGACGCCGCGTCGTTGAACAGGCTTTCGCCTTCGACCAGGGTGGTCAGGCGCTTGGGCGCGCCCACTTCGCGAAAGATGCCCACCACCGCCACGGGATCGGTGGTGGCGACGATGGCGCCCAGCAGCAGGCAGACCACCAGGCCGTAGGGCGAGATGGCATCCAGCGTGACCCCGACCACCACGGTGCAGACCACCACGGCCACGATGGCCATCATGAGGATGGGGCCGATGTCGTCCATCAGGCGCCGCACGTTCATGGACAGCGCGGTCTCGAACAGGAGCACCGGCAGGAACACCATCAGGAAGGTTTCGGACGAAATCTCGAAGCGTTCCAGCGAATCCAGGAAGTCGCCGATCCAGCTGGGCGCCCAGCCGTGCACGTGCACGATGATGCCGAGCAGACAGCCGACGATGGCCAGCAGCACCGAGTAGGGCAGCTTGAGGCGTCCGGCCAGGGGCGGCATGAAACAGACCAGCGTCAGCAGACCTGCCAGGCCGAATACGAGAAAACCTACATCCATGTTCTGTGGGCGGAGCTTGTGTGAAGTTCCACAAGAATAGCGGCTTTTTCCTCCCGCACCGGGGCGGAAACCGTCAGGAATCGTGGAGAATGCACGTTTCGTTACCCCAATGCGGACAAGCGATACGCGCCGCGCCCTGTTTTTTGGGTAATGTGGAATCGCACAAACTTTGCAGGAGCGGCACTTGGCCCGGATCCACTCCCTGACCCGGCGCGACGACGCGCCCGCCATGCTGGTCCAGCTGACCGACAGCCATCTGTTCGGCGAACCGGAGACCTCGATGCTGGGCGTCAACACGGACGCCAGTCTGCGCGCGGTACTGCGCCAGATCGAGGCGGACGGCAAGCACCCCGATCTGCTGCTGGCCACCGGCGACATGTCCCAGGACGGCGAAGCCGCGGCCTATCAGCGGCTGGCGCGCGTCCTGTCCGAGGCGCCGGCGCTGGAGCGGGCCTGCATCCGCTGCCTGCCGGGCAACCATGACCTGCCCGCCGTGATGCGCCAGGAATTGCCGCAATGGTCGGTTCCGGTGACCGACGTGGGCGCCTGGCGCGTGGTGGCGCTGGACACCACCGTGCCAGGCTCCAACGCCGGCCATCTGCCCACGAGCCAGCTCGATCTGCTGGAGGCCGCGCTGGCCGAGGCCCCGGGCCGCCACACGCTGATCGCCATGCATCACAACCCCATGCAGATCGACAGCCATTGGCACGATTCGATGATGATCGACAACCCGCAGGCCCTGTTCAAGCTGCTGACGCGCTGGCCGCAGGTCCGCGTGCTGCTGTGGGGCCATGTGCACCATGAGTTCGACCGCCGCCGCCACAACCTGCGCCTGCTGGCCACGCCGTCGACCTGCTTCCAGTTCAGCATCCGCGACGGCAAGCACGTGGTGGACAACATGGCGCCCGGCTACCGCTGGATCAAGCTGTACCAGGACGGTTCGATGGCGACGGGCGTGCGGCGCGTGCAGGACGCGCTGTGGCATGGCGCCAGGACGGCCGCCGACAGCGCCCAGGCGGCCTAGGCAGGCCGCGCTTCGCCCTGGCGGCGAACGGCGTTCGCCGCACCCTCCCTCGGCAGGCGCAAAGCGCGCGCGCATAAAAAACGGGGCACCACGTATGCATGGTGCCCCGCAAGCATCCGTCTCATAGGGGAGGGGAAAGAGGAGAAGCCGAGACGGATGACAAGACTGCTAACCGAAGTTCGCGGTCTACATGAAGTTAGGCGGTGCGATCCTCATTAAGTTTCTTGCGCCGCGCAAATTTTCCGCCCGAATTTGTATCAATTTATTCACGCGCGGCCGCCGTGCGCCGGAAAAGCAAAAGGGCCGCTATCCAGCGGCCCTTTCGTGGTCCATCGAGAGGCGCCTCAAGACGCGAGGTTGCCGCGCATCTTCTTCAGGGCGGCCGCTTCGATCTGGCGGATGCGCTCGGCCGACACGCCGAACTCCTGCGCCAGTTCGTGCAGCGTGGCGCCGCCGTCGTCCTGCAGCCAGCGGGCCTCGACGATGCGGCGCGAACGCGGATCCAGCGCTTGCAGCGCGTCGGTCAGGCCGGCGCTTTGCAGCTGGTCGCGCGCGGCGCGCTCCAGCACCCGGGTGGGTTCCTGGCGGCCCTCGTCGGACAGGTAGGCGATGGGCGCGTAGCTGTCGTCGTCATCGTCCTGATTTTCAAGCGACATGTCGCGGCCGGACAGGCGCACTTCCATTTCGCTGACGTCTTCGCGGCGCACGTTCAGTTCGCGCGCGATGTGGTCAACCTGTTCCGGGTCCAGCGTCTGGCCGTCGGGGCGCATGCTGCGCAGGTTGAAGAACAGCTTGCGCTGGGCCTTGGTGGTCGCGACCTTCACCAGGCGCCAGTTGCGGATGATGTATTCGTGGATTTCGGCCTTGATCCAGTGCACCGCGAACGACACCAGGCGCACGCCGCGCTCGGGGTCGAAGCGCTTGACGGCCTTCATCAGGCCGACGTTGCCTTCCTGGATGAGATCGGCATGCGGCAATCCGTAGCCCAGGTACTGGCGGGCCACCGACACCACCAGGCGCAGGTGCGACAGAATCAGTTCGCGCGCGGCGCCCAGATCTTCCTGGTCGCGCAGGCGGCGGCCAAGCTCGGTTTCACGTTCCGCGGACAGGACCGGCAGGCGGTTGACCGAGGAGATATAAGCGTCGATCGTGCCAAGTGCGCCCGGATTGGCAATGGCCAACGCCAGGGCGTTGCCGGAAGCGGCCAACGAGGTACTGGGTTGCTTCATAGCGGGGGTCTCCGGATGGCGAAGGGATAACGACATGGATTCGATGTTAGCACTCTAGTATTGGGAGTGCTAATTCGACTATTGCGGCGCGTCAAAGTTTCCTTTGACTATATGTGTCCCCGTTTATTTTTTTGAGGCGGGGCGTCGCTATGGGGACAAGCGCACGCTGCCGGCCGGTCCCTGCATTCGGGCACGGCTGCGGTTTGGCCTACCAGCCGAGGCGCTTCAGGCCCTCGGCCGTGGCCTCGCCGTCGGGCCGCACGAACAGCGCCCCACGCGGATCCATCAGCACCTGGTAGCGGGCGCCGTCGAACAGCGGCATATACGCGGCGCTGCCGAATTGGACATCGACGAACGGGAACCAGTTCGGGAAATTCTTCTTCAGCGATGCCAGATCCGGCGCCGGCCAATCATCCAGCGCGTGGACCGAACGCGTGGCCGAGGCCTCGCGCGCCGCATCGCTATAGCGGCCGGACAAGCGCTCCAGCCGATACAGCGGCGGCACGCCGGCCATCAGCGCAGGCAGCCGCCAGCGCACGACGCGGGCATCGATCTGCCACTGATCCCCATAGAGGACATACTGCTTGGTGCCGGTGCCGGGCGCGCTGGCGCTGAGCTGGAACTGGCCGTCGGCCACCTGGCGCACTTCTACATGCGCCACCGGCTCGTCGGCCGTCAGGCGGAAGAACTGCACCAGCGAAAGGGCCAGCAGGCCCGACACGCATCCCAGCAGCACCAGCATCAGGCCGAACAGGCGGCGCACCGGCCGGAACTGGAACATCCGGCGGCCGCGCTCGTCGCGCGGGCCGCCGCGACCCAACAGCATGACGATGCCGGGCAGCAGGACGACGACGGCGCCCAGCAGTATCCAGACGAAGGGAGCGATTCCGTTGACCAAATCAGGCGTTCCTATTGAGCGCAGACCGCAGGCGGCGCGCCGGGGCGCGCAGGCAGCCTGCCGCGGCGGGCTCGCCAGTATAGAAGCGCGCCTTCAGGGCGCCGGTTTTCCAAGCCGCTCGACGTGAAACCGGATGTGATCCTCAATGAACGTCGAGATGAAGTAATAGCCGTGGTCGTAGCCCGGCTGGCGCCGCAGGTCCAGCGGCTGGCCGGCGGCGGCGCAGGCCGCCTCGAATACCTCGGGATACAACTGTTCGGCCAGGAACTGATCCGACTCGCCCTGATCGATCAGGATGCCGGCGGGAAATGGGTTCGTGGCGCTACGCATCAGCGCCGAGGCATCGTAGGCGGCCCAGTCCTCCGCCTTGTCGCCCAGATAGGCGCCGAACGCCTTCTTGCCCCAGGGGCACTGGCTGGGCGCGGCGATGGGCGCAAACGCGGACACCGAGCGGAACTTGCCGGGGTTGCGCAGCGCCAGCACGAGCGCGCCGTGGCCGCCCATGGAGTGGCCGAAAATGCCGGTGCGCGACGCGTCGCCGGGCAGGGCCTCGCCCGTGACGATGGCGTGCAATTCCTGCGTCACGTAGCTGTACATGCGGTAGTGACCGCGCCAGGCGGGGGTGGTCGCGTCCACATAGAAACCCGCGCCGGTGCCCAGGTCCCAGCTTTCGTCCTCGCCCGCCACGTTGGCGCCGCGCGGGCTGGTGTCCGGGGCGACCAGCATGACGCCGAGCTCGGCGGCCAGGCGCTGGGCGCCCGCCTTGATCATGAAGGTCTCTTCCGTGCAGGTCAGGCCCGCCAGGTAGAACAGCACCGGCACCGGGCCTTGCTCGGCCTGCGGCGGAATGTAGACCGAGAAGCGCATGGGCAGGCCGATCTCCGCGGACTCGTGGCGGTAATAGCGCTGCCAGCCGCCGAAGCAGCGATGCTGCGAAATGAGTTCCAGGGCGACTGCCATTGCTTTTCTCCGGTCGAAATGATGGGAAAAAACGTCCCGCGGATTAGGGGATATCCACGGTACGACGTTCCGTCGCCGAATGTTAACCTGGGCTTTATGGGGTACGAACGACAGAAAAAAAGCGATTTCCTGCCCTGACCATGATCACGGGACTTGACCAGCGCCCACCGTGGCACTATTTATATACCGTGAGCGAAGACAACCCGTTCTTCCAAATACGCAAGTCCTGACACTATGGCCCGTCTGCCCCGTCTGTACGCCCCTGGGCTGCCCCAACTGGTGCAGGCCAACTTCATCCAGCCGCTGGCGGCGCCGTCGCAACCCGCGCCGGCCGACATCCTGAACCAACTGGCCACGTGGCTGGGCGAATCCGCCCAACGCCACCGCGTCTCGGTTCACGGCTGGCTGCTTGCCAACGACCGCATCCTGCTGCTGGCCACGCCCGCGGACGAGGAAGGCCTGCCGCGCCTGATGCAGACGCTGGGCCGCAACCTCGCGGCGCGCCTGCGCGGCGGCCGCGTCTTTGCAGGCCGCTACCGCTCCGCCTTGCTGGAGCCGGGCGCCTGGGTGCTGCCGTCGCTGGTCTGGCTCGAAACCTACCCGGTGCGCAGCGGCGCCTCGCAGGATCCCGATTCCTGGCCCTGGTCTTCCGCTTCCAGCCATACGGGCAACACCACCGCCGCGCCCGCGCAATGGCAGTCGGACCATGCGGACTACTGGGCTTGCGGCAATACCCCGTTCGACCGCCAGGCCAATTACCGCAAGCGTTTGCAGGACGGCCTGTCGCGCGAGGAAACCCAGCGCATCGACCAGGCCGTCTCCGGACAATGGGCGCTGGGCGGTCCCGCTTTCATCGCCAGCCTGGCCCATACCGCCAGCCGCCGGGTCGCCCCCGGCCAGCGCGGGCGTCCGCGCAAGAAACCGGCCGCCGCATCGTCCGATGCCGAGCCTGGTTCCGCGCCTCCCACAACGACGCCTACGTCGACCTCTTCCTGATATGGACCCGCCGGACGGCGGGTTCTTCATTTTTCCGGCCGCGGCGGCGCAGGCCGGCGGACGCATTTGCATTTCCGCAACGCCGAGCATCATTTTGGGCCCGCCATATTCTCTAATAAATTAGGGACACATAAAGAGAAAAACGGCCGTTTACCCGCCGCCGGCGCACCCTCCTGGTGCATACCCCTCTGGCAAGCCCCATTTGGCGCGGCTATTGATGCGTCACCGAATTAACGGAGAATGACAAGCCATATATATAAATAGGGACACACCCTATTTATTACTATTGCACCCTACTCATGGCGGGGGTATTGTCCGTCTCCTGCACTGCAACATTACGACGCAGGCCCACTGCGGAGCGCGCCATGCCCCAAATTACCCCGATCGACTCCTGTCCCCCGCCCAAGGCGACCCCCATCGATGCCAGCCGCATCGGGCTGCCTGCCGCCCAGGGCCTGTACAACCCCAAGAATGAGCATGACGCCTGCGGCGTCGGCTTCGTGGCCCACATCAAGGGCAAGAAAAGCCACGCCATCATCCAGCAGGGCCTGAAGATCCTGGAAAACCTGGACCACCGCGGCGCGGTCGGCGCGGACAAGCTGATGGGCGACGGCGCCGGCATCCTGATCCAGATTCCCGACACGCTCTACCGCGACGAACTCAGCCATCAAGGCATCACGCTGCCGCCTCCCGGCGAGTACGGCGTGGCCATGGTGTTCCTGCCCAAGGAAACGGCCTCGCGCCTGGCCTGCGAACAGGAACTGGAACGCTCGGTGCGCGCCGAAGGCCAGGTCGTCCTGGGCTGGCGCGACGTGCCGGTGGACGTCGACATGCCCATGTCGCCCACCGTGCGCGACTGCGAGCCCGTGATCCGCCAGCTGTTCATCGGCCGCGGCGCCGACGTGATGGTGCCGGACGCGCTGGAGCGCAAGCTGTACGTGATCCGCAAGACCGCCAGCCACGCCATCCAGAACATGCATCTGGCGCACGGCAAGGAATACTTCGTGCCCTCGGCCTCGGTGCGCACCGTGGTCTACAAGGGCCTGCTGCTGGCCGACCAGGTCGGCCGCTACTACCGCGACCTGGCCGATACCCGCACGGTGTCGGCGCTGGCGCTGGTGCACCAACGCTTCTCGACCAACACGTTCCCCGCCTGGCCGCTGGCCCACCCGTACCGCATGATCGCCCACAACGGCGAAATCAACACGGTCAAGGGCAACTTCAACTGGCTGCGCGCGCGTGAAGGCATGATGCAGTCGGCCGTGCTGGGCGACGACCTGAAGAAGCTGTACCCCATCGTCTACGAAGGCCAGTCGGACACCGCCACGTTCGACAACTGCCTGGAACTGCTGGTGAACTCGGGCTACTCGCTGGCCCACGCCATGATGATGATGATCCCGGAAGCCTGGGAACAGCACACGCAGATGGACGAAAGCCGCCGCGCTTTCTACGAGTACCACGCCGCCATGATGGAGCCGTGGGACGGCCCCGCCGCGGTCGCGTTCACCGATGGCCGCCAGATCGGCGCCACGCTGGACCGCAACGGCCTGCGCCCGGCCCGCTATCTGGTCACCGATGACGACATGGTCATCCTGGCTTCCGAAGCCGGCACGCTGTCCATCCCCGAAAACCGCATCGTCAAGAAGTGGCGCCTGCAGCCGGGCAAAATGTTCCTGATCGACCTGGAACAGGGCCGCATCATCGACGACGCCGAGATCAAGCTGCAACTGGCCAACAACCGGCCGTACCGCCAGTGGATCGAACGCCTGCAGATCAAGCTGGAATCGCTGCCGGCGCCGCGCCAGGCCGCCGTCGCCACGCAGTCGTCGGTGTCGCTGCTGGACCGCCAGCAGGCTTTCGGCTGGACCCAGGAAGACTACAAGTTCATCCTGGAGCCCATGGCCACGACGGGCGAGGAAGTCATCGGCTCGATGGGCAACGACGCCCCGCTGGCCGTGCTGTCCGACCGCGCCAAGCCGTTCTACAACTACTTCCGCCAGTTGTTCGCGCAGGTCACGAACCCGCCGATCGACCCCATCCGCGAGCAGCTGGTGATGTCGCTGGTGTCCTTCATCGGCCCCAAGCCCAACCTGCTGGACATCAACAACGTCAACCCGCCGCTGCGCCTGGAAGTGTCCCAGCCGGTGCTGGACTTCGCCGCCATGGCGCAGATCCGCGACATCGAGCAGGTCACGGGCAAGAAGTTCCGCAGCTTTGAGCTGGACATCACCTATCCCGCCGCCTGGGGCCCCGAGGGCATCGAAGCCCGCGTGGCCGCGCTGTGCGCGCGCGCCGTCGACGCGGTGCGCAGCGGCTACAACATCCTGATCGTGTCCGACCGCCTGGTCGACAGCGAGCGCGTGGCCATCCCCGCGCTGCTGGCGACGTCCGCGGTCCACCAGCACCTGATCCGCGCCGGCCTGCGCACCAACACCGGCCTGGTCGTGGAAACCGGCTCGGCGCGCGAAGTGCACCACTTCGCGCTCTTGGGCGGCTACGGCGCGGAAGCCATCCACCCCTACCTGGCGCTGGAATCGCTGGGCAAGATGAACGACCCCGAAAAGGCGGTCAAGAACTTCATCAAGGCCATCGGCAAGGGCCTGAACAAGGTCATGTCCAAGATGGGCATTTCCACGTACATGTCCTACACCGGCGCGCAGATCTTCGAAGCCGTGGGCCTGCAGACCGCGCTGGTGAACAAATACTTCACCGGCACCGCCTCCAACATCGAAGGCATCGGCATCTTCCAGGTGGCCGAGGAAGCGCTGCGCCAGCACCGCGCCGCCTTCAGCACCGATCCGGTGCTGGCCAACGACCTGGACGCGGGCGGCGAGTACGCCTATCGCGTGCGCGGCGAAGAACACATGTGGACGCCGGATTCCATCGCCAAGCTGCAGCATGCTTCGCGCGCCAACAACTACCGCACGTACAAGGAGTACGCGCAGATCATCAACGACCAGAGCCGCCGCCACATGACGCTGCGCGGCCTGTTCGAGTTCCGTTTCGACCCGTCGCGCGCCATCCCGCTGGACGACGTCGAATCCGCCAAGGACATCGTCAAGCGCTTCGCCACCGGCGCCATGTCGCTGGGCTCGATCTCCACCGAGGCGCACTCGGTGCTGGCCGTGGCCATGAACCGCATCGGCGGCAAGTCCAACACCGGCGAAGGCGGCGAGGACGAACTGCGCTACCGCGCCGAAATGCGCGAAGGCAAGAGCACCATCAAGGACGGCGACACGCTGGCCTCGGTGCTGGGCACGGACCGCATCGAAGCGGACGTCGAACTGAAGAAGGGCGACTCGCTGCGTTCGAAGATCAAGCAGGTGGCCTCGGGCCGTTTCGGCGTGACCGCCGAATACCTGTCATCGGCCGACCAGATCCAGATCAAGATGGCGCAAGGCGCCAAGCCCGGCGAAGGCGGCCAGCTGCCCGGCCACAAGGTGTCCGAGTACATCGCCAAGCTGCGCTACTCGGTGCCGGGCGTGGGCCTGATCTCGCCCCCGCCGCACCACGACATCTACTCGATCGAAGACCTGGCCCAGCTGATCCACGACCTGAAGAACGTGAATTCCAAGGCTTCGGTGTCGGTCAAGCTGGTGTCCGAAGTGGGCGTGGGCACGGTGGCCGCGGGCGTGGCCAAGGCCAAGGCCGACCACGTCGTGATCGCCGGCCATGACGGCGGCACGGGCGCATCCCCGGTGTCGTCCATCAAGCACGTCGGCACGCCCTGGGAACTGGGCCTGGCCGAAACGCAGCAGACGCTGGTGCTCAACCGCCTGCGCAGCCGCATCCGCGTGCAGGCCGACGGCCAGATGAAGACCGGCCGCGACGTCGTCATCGGCGCGCTGCTGGGCGCCGATGAGTTCGGCTTCGCGACCGCGCCGCTGGTCGTGGAAGGCTGCATCATGATGCGCAAGTGCCACCTGAACACCTGCCCGGTGGGCGTGGCCACGCAAGACCCGGTCCTGCGCAAGAAATTCCAGGGCAAGCCCGAGCACGTCGTGAACTTCTTCTTCTTCATCGCCGAGGAAGTCCGCGAAATCATGGCCCAGCTGGGCATCCGCAAGTTCGACGACCTGATCGGCCGCGCCGATCTGCTGGACATGCGTTCGGGCGTGGAACACTGGAAGGCCCAGGGCCTGGACTTCGCCCGCGTGTTCCATCAGACCCAGTCCGACGCCGACGTGCGCCAGACCGAAGAGCAGGACCACGGCCTGGCCGGCGCGCTGGACCACCAGCTGATCGAGCGCAGCAAGCCCGCGCTGGAACGCGGCGAGAAGGTGTCCTTCATCGTCCCGGTGCGCAACCGCAACCGCACCATCGGCGCCATGCTGTCGGGCGCGGTGGCCGCGCGCTACGGCCATGAGGGCCTGCCGGACGACACCATCCACATCCAGTGCAACGGCACCGCCGGCCAAAGCTTCGGCGCGTTCCTGGCCCACGGCATCACGATGGACCTGGTGGGCGAAGGCAACGACTACGTCGGCAAGGGCCTGTCCGGCGGCCGCATCATCGTGCGCTCGCCCAACGACTTCCGCGGCTTCGGCCCCGACCACATCATCGCCGGCAACACCGTGCTGTACGGCGCGCTGGCGGGCGAGGCGTTCTTCAACGGCGTGGCAGGCGAACGCTTCGCGGTGCGCAACTCGGGCGCCGCCACCGTCGTGGAAGGCACCGGCGACCACGGCTGCGAATACATGACCGGCGGCACCGTCGTGGTGCTGGGCGCCACGGGCCGCAACTTCGCGGCAGGCATGTCGGGCGGCGTGGCCTATGTGTGGGATCCGGAACGCACGCTCAAGCAGCGCGCCAACCTGTCCATGGTCGAACTGGAAAGCATCGTGCCGCACGCGGAACAGCTTGCCCAGAACAACATCGACGTCTGGCACAGCGCGCAGCGTGGCGGCGAACGCGAAACGGACGAAACCATCCTGCGCCGCCTGGTGGAAGACCACTTCCGCTACACCGGCAGCTTCCGCGCCCGCGAAATCCTGGGCGACTGGGAAGCCTCGCGCGGCAAATTCGTGAAAATCATGCCGACGGACTACCGCCGCGCATTGGGTGAAATGTGGCGTGCAGCCAACCCGCAACAACTGGCTGCGTGAGGGATACCATGGGAAAGATTACCGGCTTTATGGAATTTCAGCGTCTGCAGGAGGCCTCCGAGGCCCCGCAGAAGCGGCTGAAGAACTGGCGCGAATTCGTGCTGCACCTGAGCGACGACCAGGCCAAGCAGCAGGCGGCGCGCTGCATGGACTGCGGCATCCCGTTCTGCAACAACGGCTGCCCGGTCAACAACATCATCCCGGACTGGAATGATCTGGTGTACCGCCAGGACTGGAAGCGCGCGCTGGACGTGCTGCACTCCACCAACAACTTCCCCGAGTTCACCGGCCGCATCTGCCCGGCGCCGTGTGAAGCCGCCTGTACCTTGAACATCAACAGCGACGCTGTCGGCATCAAGTCCATCGAGCACGCCATCATCGACAAGGGCTGGGCCGAGGGCTGGGTCTCGCCGCAAGTGCCCGCGCGCAAGACCGGCAAGAAGGTTGCCGTGGTGGGTTCCGGCCCCGCCGGCATGGCGTGCGCGCAGCAGTTGGCCCGCGCCGGCCATTCGGTGACGCTGTTCGAAAAGAGCGACCGCATCGGCGGCCTGCTGCGCTACGGCATCCCCGACTTCAAGCTGGAAAAGCACCAGATCGACCGCCGCATCTCGCAGATGGAAGCCGAGGGCGTGGAGTTCGCGCCGTCGACCTACATCGGCAACCCCAGCGATCCCGTGGCCGACGGCCTGACGGTGCGCACGCCGGAATCGCTGCTGGCCGAGTTCGACGCGGTGGTGATGAGCGGCGGTTCGGAAACCCCGCGCGACCTGCCGGTGCCCGGCCGCGAGCTGTCGGGCGTGTACTACGCCATGGATTTCCTGCGCCAGCAGAACAAGGCGGTGGCGGGCGACCGGCTCACCAACCAGACGCTGGCCAAGGGCAAGCACGTGGTGGTGATCGGCGGCGGCGACACGGGGTCCGACTGCGTCGGCACCAGCAACCGCCACGGCGCGGCCTCGGTCACGCAGTTCGAGCTAATGCCCCAGCCGCCGGAAAGCGAGAACAAGACCATGACCTGGCCGTACTGGCCGCTGAAGATGCGCACCTCCTCCTCGCACGAGGAAGGCTGCGACCGCGACTGGTCCGTGACCACCAAGCTGCTCCAGGGCAGCAACGGCAAGGTCGAAAAGCTGGTCGGCGCGCGCGTCGAATGGTTCAAGGACGAAGCCACCGGCCAGATGAAGATGCGCGAGGTCGAGGGCTCTGAATTCGAGATCAAGGCCGACCTGGTGCTGCTGGCCATGGGCTTCGTGTCGCCCGTGCAGACGGTGCTGGATGCCTTCGGCGTGGATCGCGATGCGCGCGGCAACGTGCGCGCCAATACCGACGACTACCGCACCAACGTCGAAAAGGTCTTCACGGCCGGCGACATGCGCCGCGGCCAGTCCCTGGTGGTCTGGGCCATCCGCGAGGGCCGCCAGTGCGCGCGCTCGGTGGACGCCTACCTCATGGGCAGCAGCGAATTGCCGCGCTGATCGCCACGATCAGGCCTGGCCAGATCGCCGCCGGACGCATTGCGCCGGCGGCGATTTTCTTTGCCTGCGCTCCGCCTGTTGCAACATAACCACTTTTCGATTGCGGTCTTTTCACGATTTGACACACATCAAGCGGGTAGGACGCCAGGTTTGAGAACCTGTCGTCTCACCCAATGGAAAGATCGGAGAAGAGAATGTTTTCGCTGAACGGCCGTATCCGCGCCACCGCCATCGCCGGCCTGCTCGCCGCTGGCACGCTCGCCGCCCCCGCGCACGCCCACGAAGCGGGCGACGTGCTGTTCAAGGTCGGCGTGACGCAGGTTCGCCCCTCGTCCAACAATGGCACCGTGCTCAACGGCAGCGTCGGACTCGACGTGAACAACAACGTGCGCCCCAGCTTCACCCTGACCTACATGGCCACGCGCAACATCGGCATCGAACTGCTGGGCGCCTGGCCCTTCCAGCATGACATCAGCGGCAGCGGCCTGGGCAAGATCGGCTCGACCAAGCAATTGCCGCCGACGCTGAGCCTGCAATGGCACATCCTGCCCGACAGCATGATCCAGCCCTACATCGGCGTGGGCATCAACTACACCCATTTCTTCGACACCAAGGCGGAAGGCGCGCTGAAGGGCTCGAACCTGAAGCTGGGCGACTCCTGGGGCGTCGCCGCGCAACTGGGCGCGGACTTCAAGATCAACGAGCGCTGGTTCATGAACGCGGACATCCGCTACATCGACATCCGCTCCAAGGTGAAGCTGGATGGCCAGCACATCGGCACCGCGCGCATCGACCCCTGGGTCGCGACGATCGGCGTCGGCTACCGCTTCTAAAAGCGCAAAGGGCCGCGCACCCTGCGCGGCCCTCCTCAGCCTTGCGGCGCCGCCAGCTTGTGCCGCAGGGCCTGCAACGCCGGCGTATCGTCGTCGGCGCGCCAAACCAACTGGGTCAGGGCCCGGCCATGCGAGCCGGACAGGGCGCCGATGCGCACCGTGTGCTCCGCCCCCAACACCGCCAGCACCGAGCGCGGCACGATGGCCACGCCCGACCCGGCCGCCACGCAGGCGACCATGGCGTGGTACGAGGCGAACTCCATCACCTTGCCCGGCGCAATGCCTTCCTGGTTCAGCCAGGACTCCAGGATGCGCCGGTATGAGCAGCCCGCCGCGAAGGCAATCACGCTGCGGTCGCCCAGGTCCCTGGGGCTTTCGATCGGGTCCCAGGCCAAGGGCGAGATCAGCGCCAGTTCTTCCTTGAACGCATCCATCGTGGCCAGGCCTTCGGCCGGAAAGGGCTGCGCCACGAACGCGGCCTCGATCTCGTAGTTGCGCACCTTGGCCGCCAGCGCCGCCGAGGTGCCGGTCACCAGCTCGATCCGCACCTGCGGCCAAGCTGCGTGATAGGCCGCCAGAATGGGCGGCAGGCGCGCGGCCGCGGTGCTTTCCATGGTGCCGATGCGCAACACGCCTTGCGGCGAGCCGTCGCGGACCGCGGCCTGGGCCTCGTCGGCCAGGCGCAGCAGGCGGTCGGCATAGGACAGCAGCACGCGCCCCTGGTCCGACAGCACCAGCCGGCGGTTCTGCCGCCGGAACAGCGGCGCCTCCAGCGAGGCTTCCAGCTGCTTCAGGCGCGTCGACACATTGGACTGCACGCGGTTCAGGTGTGCTGCCGCGCGCGCCACGCCACCCTGATCGGCGACCGCCTTGAAGATCTGCAGCGCATCGAGGTCCAAGTTTCTCATTTTGAGAACTCGCTATCTTAATAATTCACTATTAATGATATTAGTACAGCCGTAGAGTAAGGGCCATGTCAACGCCCATTTACCCTTCCTCCTCGCGCAGCGCCGCCGCCCTTGCATGGCCGGCGGCGCTGGCCCTGGCCGCCGCCATGGGGATAGGCCGGTTCGCCTTCACGCCGGTCTGGCCCCTGATGGCGCAGGAGGCCGGCCTGTCGCTGGCGCAGGGCGGCTGGCTGGCGTCGGCCAACTATGCAGGCTATCTGCTGGGCGCGCTGGCGGCCGTCGCCTGGCCCATCCGCCGGCTGCGGGGCACGCTGGCGGCCAGCCTGCTGGCGGTGGCGCTGCTGACGCTGGCCATGCCGCTCTGGCACGGCATGGCGGTCTGGTGCGCGCTGCGCCTGGCCGCCGGCTACGCCAGCGCCAGCGCCTTCATCTGCGTGGCGGCCTGGCGCGCGGTGCCCGCGGGTGACGCGCGCGAAGCCCAGGCCTCCGCCGTGACCTATGCCGGCGTGGGCGCGGGCATCGCGTTGACGGGGCTGGCCTGCCTGGCGCTGGCCGCGTGGAACGCGCGCGCCAACACGGTCTGGATCGCGCTGGGCGGCCTGGCGCTGGCGTTGTCCGCGATCGCCTGGCCGGGGTTGCGCCGCCAGACGACGCCTTCTCCGCGCGCGGCCAGCGAGGCGCCCGCCGCCCCGCTGCCGCGTGATATCCCCCGGCTGGCGCTGCACTATGGCGCGTTCGGCGTGGGCTACATCATTCCCGCCACCTTCCTGCCGGCGATGGCCAAGGAGATCATTCCCGATCCGGCCATTTTCGGCTGGGCCTGGCCCCTGTTCGGCCTGGCGGCGGCCGTGTCCTGCCTGCTGGTTCCGCGGCTGGCGCGAGGCCGCGACAGCGTGCAGGTCTGGCGCGCCGCCCAGGCTCTCATGGCGCTGGGCATGCTGACGGTGGCGGCCTGGCACCACATCGCGGCCGTGATCGTGGCCGCAGTGCTGGTGGGCGGAACCTTCATGGTGATCACGCAGGCGGGCATGCTGGCCGCCAGGCGCTCGGCCGGCGCCGCCGCGCCGCGCGCGGCTGCCCTCATGACCGCGGCTTTCGCCGCCGGGCAGATCCTGGGACCGCTGCTGGCGTCCTGGTCGGCGCATTGGGGCGCCGGCCTGCCGCAAGTGCTGGCGGCCAGCGCGGCGCTGCTGGCGCTGTCCGCATGGCGTTTGGGAAAGATCACGACAGATGATGTAGACGCTGGGCATAATGCGATCGGCCCGCGGGCCCGTTCACATTAAAAAAACAAAACCAGGAGTCATCTGTATGAAAGCATTGCGTCCCCTTATTGCCGCCCTGGCAGCCACCGCCGCCTTCAGCGGCGCCGCCCAGGCCCAGACCGCCGACTGGCCGGCCAAGCCCATCACCATGATCGTGCCCTACGCGCCGGGCGGCTTCGCCGACACCCGCGTGCGCCTGTTGGCGCGCAAGCTGGGTGATTCGCTGGGCCAGCCCATCGTGGTCGAGAACAAGGCAGGCGCGGGCGGCGTGGTCGGCACCAACCTGATCGCGCGCGCCGCGCCGGACGGCTACACCATCGGCACGGGCAATCTGGCGCCCATGGCGGTCAATCCGACGCTGATGAAGGACATGCCGTACAACCCGCAGAAGGATCTGGCCCCGATCATCCTGATCGAAAACAGCCCGCTGGTGCTGAGCGTGAACAACGAACTGCCGGTGAAAACGCTGGCGGACCTGATCGCGCTGGCCAAGAAGCAACCCGGCAAACTGTCCTTCGGTTCGTCCGGCGTGGGCGGCGCGCACCACCTGTCCGGCGAAATGTTCCGCGAGCAGGCCAAGATCGACATCGTCCACGTGCCCTACAAGGGCGGCAGCCTGGCCGCGACCGATCTCATGGGCGGCCATATCTCGATGATGTTCGAAATGGGCTATTCCGCGCTGCCCGCAATCCAGGGCGCCAAGATCCACCCCATCGCGGTCACGTCCGCCAAGCGCCTGGCCGTGCTGCCCGATGTGCCGACCATGGCCGAATCCGGCCTGCCGGGCTTCGAGTCCTACAACTGGCAGGGCATCGTCGCCCCCGCCGGCACGCCCGCGCCCATCATCGCCAAGCTCAACGCCGAGTTCAACCGCATCCTGAAGGAGCCGGACGTGCAGAAGGCCATCGCCGACACCGGCAGCCAGGCCGGCGGCGGCACGCCCGAGGAATTCGGCGCCTTCATCAAGAGCGAAACCGAGAAGTGGGCCCACGTCATCAAGGCTGGGAACATCCAGCTTCAGTAACCTTCCAGGAGTAATGCCATGGCTACCCGTCTGACTGATCTGCTCAAGCTGCACCATCCCATCGTCCAGGCCCCCATGGCCGGCGGCGCCACGACGGTGGAGCTGGTTTCCGAAGCATCGAAGGCGGGAGTCCTGGGTTCGCTCGGGGCGGCCTATATGAGCCCCGAGCAGATCGAGGCGGCGGCGCGCGACATCCGCGCGCGCACGCCGCTGCCGTTCGCCATCAACCTGTTCGCATCGGTGCCGGAAGAACCCATGCGCGGCGACGCCAGCCGCATGCTGGCGCTGATGGCGCGCTATCACCAGCAGTTGGGTCTGCCGGCGCCCGCCGCGCCCGGCCCGCAGGCCGACCCGCTGCCGCAGCAGATCGAGGCCATTCTGCGGGTGCGTCCGGCCGTCTTCAGCTTCACCTTCGGCCGCATGCCGGCCACGGCCGTCGCGCGCTGCCGCGAACTGGGCATCCTGACCGTGGGCACCGCGACCACCGTGCGCGAAGCAGTCGCCCTGGAGCAGGACGGCGTGGACGCCATCGTGGCGCAAGGCGCCGAGGCCGGCGGCCACCGCGGCACCTTCCTGGGCGGCTTCGAGGAATCGCTGATCGGCACCATGGCGCTGGTGCCCCAGGTGGCCGACGCAGTCTCTGTCCCTGTTATTGCTTCCGGCGGCATCATGGACGGCCGCGGCATCGCCGCCGCGTTGGCCCTGGGCGCCGATCTGGCACAAATGGGGACGGCCTTTCTCACCACCGAGGAATCCGGCATCAATGAAGCCTACAAGGCGCTGCTGCCCGCCTCCCGGGCGGAACAGTCGCGCGTGACCCGGGCGTTTTCCGGCCGGCCGGCACGCGGCATCGAGAACGCCTTCATGCGCGAGGCCGACGCGATGGCGACCGACATCCTGCCATACCCCCTGCAGAACGCGCTGACGCGCCCCATGCGCACGGCGGGCGGCAAGGCCGGCGATACCGAGGTGCTGTCCCTGTGGGCCGGCCAGGGCGCCCCGCTCGCACGGCGCGAGAGCACCGCCGACCTGGTGGCGCGACTGGCCCGGGAGACCGTGGCGGCGCAGGCGCGCCGCTGAATATATTGTTCCCTGAATCGAAAACACTGTTCCACGCGCGGGCTATCGCGTTGTGATTACAAAGCGTCGGGCTACAATGGCGCCTCGCCGCCGGGAGCCCAGGCCCGACCTCGCCCCCGGCATATGAGTAACAGGGCGCTTCCCGACGCCGCCTGTCTTCGCCGCGCCGGCTATGAATTTTGCCGGTCGCATCGACCGGACAGCAGGGCAAGCTCCGCCGCCGAAACACCCTTTCGTTGCCCATGCCCGCTCAAACCAGCAAGACCCCTGAATTCGCCCTGCGCCTGGAAGGTGTGGCGCTAGGCTATGGTGATTTCACCGTCTTGCGCGACATTTCCATGGACGTGCGCGCCGGCCAGGTGGTCGCCATCATGGGCGGCTCGGGATCGGGCAAGACCACGCTGTTGCGCGCGGCCACCGGCCAGCTCACCGCGCAGCGCGGCCGGGTGCTGGCGTTCGGCCAGGACATGGCCCACGTCAGCCGCGCCGAACTGCAATCGCTGCGCACGCGCATGGGTGTCCTATTTCAGCAGGGCGCGCTTTTCACTGACCTGAATGTCTTCGAGAACGTGGCCTTCCCGCTGCGCGAGCACACCAAGCTGGCGGAGCCCGAAGTCACCGAGCGCGTGCTGGACAAGCTCGACGCCGTCGGCCTGCGCGCGGCCGCGCACCTGAAGGTGGCGGAAATCTCCGGCGGCATGGCCCGGCGCGTGGCGCTGGCCCGCGCCGTGGTGCTGGAACCCGAACTCATTCTGTATGACGAACCGTTTGCCGGGCTGGACCCGATCTCGCTGGGCATTACCGCCCGCCTGATCCGCAACCTGGCCGACCGGCTTGGCTGCGCCTCGGTGCTGATCACGCACGACGTGCATGAATCGTTTGCCATCGCGGACCAGGTGTACCTGGTCGGACAGGGCAAGCTTGCCGCCGCCGGCACCCCTGAAATGCTGTCGGCCTCGCAAGACCCCTACGTGCAGCAGTTCCTCAAAGGCGAACCCGACGGCCCGGTCGCGTTCCAGTATCCCGAAACGCCCGCTTTCAAGAAGTGGCTTTCCCAACAGGAGGGGCGCCGCGCATGAGCGGATCCAACAACGCCATCGGCGCGCTGGGCGGCTGGGTACGCACCCGCGTTTCCGGCATCGGCTATTTCACCCGGTTCTTCGGCGCCATGCTGGGGCGCAGCGGCATTGCCCTGTCGCGCCCGCGACTGGTGTCGCAGCAGGTCCATTTCATCGGCAACTACTCGCTGCTGATCATTGCCGTGTCCGGCATGTTCGTGGGCTTCGTGCTGGGACTGCAGGGCTATTACACGCTGAACCGCTACGGCTCCGAAGAAGCCCTGGGCCTGCTGGTGGCCTTGTCGCTGGTGCGGGAACTCGGCCCCGTGGTCACGGCGCTGCTGTTCGCGGGCCGCGCGGGCACCTCGCTCACCGCGGAAATCGGCCTGATGAAAGCCGGCGAACAACTGGCGGCCATGGAAGTCATGGCCGTCGACCCCATACGCCGCGTGCTGGTGCCGCGCCTGTGGGGCGGCATCATCGCCATGCCCATCCTGGCGGCGGTGTTCTCCATGGTGGGCATCCTGGGCGGCTGGGTCGTGGGCGTGCTGCTGATCGGCGTGGATGCCGGCGCGTTCTGGTCGCAAATGCAGAATGGCGTCGACGTCTGGAAAGACGTGGCCAACGGCGTCATCAAGAGCCTGGTCTTCGGCGTCACCGTGACGCTGGTCGCGCTCTACGAGGGCTGGCAGGCCAAGCCCACCCCTGAAGGCGTTGCCCGCGCGACCACGCGCACCGTGGTGGTGGGCTCCCTGGCGGTACTTGGGCTGGACTTCCTGCTCACCGCCTTGATGTTTGGAAATTGATACGGATCGATCATGTCTCGCGAAAAAACCGACTTCTGGGTAGGCCTGTTTGTATTGCTGGGCGCGGTCGCGCTGGCGTTCCTGGCGTTGCGCGCCGGCAACTTGAGCACCTTTTCTTTCGCCCCGACCTATACGCTGACGGCCAACTTCGATAACGTAGGCGGCCTCAAGGTGCGCGCGCCCGTCAAGAGCGCGGGGGTCGTCGTGGGCCGGGTTGCCGGCATCTCGTTCGACGACAAGACCTTCCAGGCGGTCGTTTCGGTCAACCTGGAAACGGCCTATCAGTTCCCCAAGGACACTTCGGCGTCCATCCTGACGTCGGGCCTGCTGGGCGAGCAATACCTGGGCCTGAGCGCGGGCAGCGAAGAGGAAAACTTTGCCGACGGCGGCAAGATCCGCTACACGCAAAGCGCTGTGGTGCTTGAACAACTGATCAGCCAGTTCCTGTACGGGTCGGCAGAGAAGCAAGGCACGAGCGCGCCGGAACCCGCCGCGAAAACGCCAAATTAAAGACAATGCGACAGACGCGGTAACAGCAGCGCGTCCAAGGTACGCAATATCATAAGAATCGTTGATAGGGATGTCCTGATCATGAACAAGAAAGCTATTAGCAGGATTGCCACCGTCGCCGCCGCGGGCGCGCTCATGGCAGGCTGCGCCGCGCCGCAGAACCCGGATCCGCGCGACCCCTGGGAAGGCTTCAACCGAGGCGTCTACAAGTTCAACGACACCGTCGACCGCGCTGTCTTCAAGCCGGTGGCGCAGGCCTACACCTTCGTCACGCCGCAGCCGGTGCGCAGCTGCGTGCACAATATCTTCAGCAACGTCGGCGACCTCTGGTCCGGCGCCAACAGCTTCCTGCAGGGCCGCGGCCACGACTTCGTCAACACGCTGGGCCGCTTCCTGTTCAACACCACCATGGGCGTGGGCGGCTGCTTCGACGTCGCCTCGGCCAACGGCGCCCGCCGCATCCCGAACGACTTCGGCACCACGCTGGGCGTGTGGGGCTTCAGCCAGGGTCCGTACCTGGTGCTGCCGTTCTTCGGCTCGTCGTCCGTGCGCGACGGCGCAGGCCTGATCGGCGACTACGCCGGCACCACCTACGGCTACATGGGCGTCGATTCCATCGACAACGTCCGCCTGCGCAATTCGCTGTGGGGCCTGCGCGTGGTCGATACCCGCGCCAGCCTGCTGAGCGCCACCGACACCATCGACCGCGTTGCGCTCGACCCCTACAGCTTCGTGCGCGACGCCTATCTGCAGCGCCGCGCCGCCATGGTGCTGGGCCAGAAGGTGGACGACGAGTCCTCGCTGCCCAACTACGAAGACGACGAGGACGACGCTGCCCCCGCCGCGCAGCCGGCGGCACAGCCCGCTGCGCAACCCGCCGCGCAACCTGCAGCCAAGTAAGCCGTAGCGTTGCGCCATCAGTACAAGTAAGGAGTTTTGATGCGAGTACCCTTTGTTTCCCTGCTGCAGCGTCTGGCTTTCACGGGCCTGCTGGCCCTGGGCCTGACCGCTGGCGCGCAGGCCAAACCCGACCCCAACGGCTCTCCCGACCAGTTCGTGCTCGCCGCGGCCAATGAGGCCCTGGACGTGCTGAAGGCCGACGGCGCCGTCAAGGCCGGCAACCCCGCCCGCATCAATCAGGTCGTCAACGAACACATCCTGCCCTACGTCAACTTCCAGAAAACCACGCGGCTGGCCGCCGGCCGCTACTGGCGCCAGGCCAGCGATGTGCAGAAAAAGGAGCTGGCCGACGCCTTCCGCGGCACCCTGGTGCGCACCTACAGCGGCGCGCTGACCCGCGTCACGTCCAGCACCACGGTCCGCGCGCTGCCGTTCCGCGGCGATCCCAAGGCCGACGACGTGGTCGTGCGTACCCTGATCTCCCAGGGCAACGACCAGCCGGTGGGCGTCGACTACCGCCTGGAAAAGACCGCCCAGGGCTGGAAGATCTACGACATGAACGTCGAAGGCATCTGGCTCATCGAGAACTACCGCAACCAGTTCGCGCAGCAGATCAACCGCGACGGCATCGACGGCCTGATCAAGGCGTTGAACCAGCGCAACCAATGATCGGCCTTGCGGCTGTCGCGGCCCGGCGCGCCCTAGTGGCCCGCCGGGCCGATTTTTAGGGACAGACCAACCGGATACCCGGGGGAATGCCAGGGCTACCGGCCGGAACAGCAGCGACGCGCTTATATAATGATCAATTCGCTCTTTTCGGGCCATCCCCCGCCGTCATGTCCGCCGTCAGTCTAGAAAACGTCTCCAAGGTCTACTCCCCGCGCCAGCGCGGCTGGCAGAAGCTGCTCGGGCGCACGCCCGCCGCCGGCTTCCAGGCGCTGGACAATGTCAGCCTGAACATCGAGCACGGCGAGTTCTTCGGCCTGCTCGGCCCCAATGGCGCCGGCAAGACCACGCTGATCTCGATCCTGGCTGGCCTGGCGCACGCCAGTTCGGGCCGCGCCACGGTCTGTGGATACGACGTCGTGGCCGACTACAAGTCGGCGCGGCGGGCTTTGGGCGTGGTGCCGCAAGAACTGGTCTATGACCCGTTCTTCACGGTGCGCGAGACCCTGCGCATCCAGTCCGGCTATTTCGGCCTGCGCAAGAACGACGACTGGATCGACGAAATCCTGTTCAACCTGGGGCTGGCCGACAAGGCCAACTCCAATATGCGGGCGCTGTCCGGCGGCATGAAGCGCCGCGTGCTGGTGGCCCAGGCGCTGGTGCATCGCCCGCCCGTGATCGTGCTGGACGAACCCACCGCCGGCGTGGACGTGGACCTGCGGCGCACGCTGTGGGAATTCATTTCGCGCCTGAACAAGGCCGGCCACACCATCATGCTGACCACCCACTACCTGGAAGAAGCGGAAGCCCTGTGCGGCCGCATCGCCATGCTCAAGCGCGGCCGCATCGTGGCGCTGGACACCACCCAGGCCCTGATGGCCCGCGTCGGCGGGGTCGACCTGGAAGACGCCTTCGTGCGCATCATGCACGAAGGCGACGAGCAACCCGCGCCCGCCCTGCAACCCGAAGAGATCTCGTCATGACCCAGCCCGCCGCGACCGCCAGCCAACCGCTGGTGCAGCCCCGCCTGGACGCGGGCTCCGGCTTCCCGACCTTGCTGCGCAAGGAATTGCTGCGCTTCTGGAAGGTCAGCTTCCAGACCATCGCCGCCCCGGTCATCACCGCGCTGCTGTACCTGCTGGTCTTCGCCCACGTGCTCGAAGGGCGCGTCATGGTGTACGGCAGCGTGCCCTACACGGCGTTCCTGATTCCCGGGCTCATGATGATGAGCATGCTGCAGAACGCCTTCGCCAATCCCTCGTCCTCGCTCATCCAGAGCCGCATCACGGGCAACCTGGTCTTCATGCTGCTGCCGCCGCTGTCGCACCGCGACATCTTCGCCGCCTACGTGCTGGCGGCGATCGTGCGCGGCCTGGCGGTCGGGCTGTGCGTGTGGGTGGTGGCGCTGTTCTTCGTGTCGCTGATCCCGGCGCACCCGCTGTGGCTGGCCATCTTTGCCGTGCTGGCCTGCGGCATCATGGGCGTGCTGGGCCTGATCGCGGGCCTCTGGTCCGAAAAATTCGACCAGCTCGCGGCCTTCCAGAACTTCCTCATCATGCCGGCGACTTTCTTGTCCGGCGTGTTCTATTCCATCCACACGCTCCCCGCCTTCTGGCAGGGCGTGTCCCACTGGAACCCCATCTTCTACACCATCGACGGCTTCCGCTACGGATTCTTCTCGGTGTCGGACGTCTCCCCCTGGCGCAGCCTGGCGGTGGTGACGGGGGTGTTCCTCGCGCTATCGCTCTATGCGCTGCGGCTACTGGCCAGCGGCTACAAACTCAGGAACTGACGTCCATGCTTCCCACTCCCGCGCAAGTCCGCCAATACATCGCGGACGGCCTGCCCTGTGAACATCTCGACGTGCAAGGCGACGGCTCGCATTTCGACGCGGTCATCGTCAGCACCGCCTTCGAAGGCAAGCGCCTGATCCAGCGCCATCAGCTGGTGTACGCCGCGCTCGGCGACCGCATGAAAGCCGAGATCCATGCGCTGTCCATGCGCACCCTGACTCCCGCCGAATACCAGCAAGCAGGCAAGTAATGGACAAGCTACGCATCACCGGAGGTTCGCGCCTGCAAGGCGAAATCTCCATCTCCGGCGCCAAGAACTCGGCCCTGCCCATCCTGTGCGCCGGCCTGCTGACCGCCGACGCGCTGACCCTCAGCAACGTGCCGCACCTGAACGACACGGCCACCATGCTGCGCCTGCTGGGCCGCATGGGCATGCGCGCCGAGCGCGACGCGGACGGCACGGTCACGCTGCAGGCCAACCAGGTCGACAAGCTGGAAGCGCCCTACGAACTGGTCAAGACCATGCGGGCCTCCATCCTGGTGCTGGGCCCGCTGCTGGCGCGCTTCGGCGAAGCCCGCGTCAGCCTGCCTGGCGGCTGCAGCATCGGCCAGCGTCCGGTGGACCAGCACATCAAGGGCCTGGCCGCCCTGGGCGCCGAAATCAGCATCGAACACGGCTTCGTGGTGGCGCGCGCCAAGCGCCTAAAGGGCGCCTCCGTGCGCACCGACATGGTCACCGTCACCGGCACCGAGAACCTGCTGATGGCCGCGGTGCTGGCCGAAGGCCGGACCGTGCTGGAAAACGCCGCCTGCGAACCGGAAGTGGTGGACCTGGCCGAACTGCTCATCAAGATGGGCGCGCGCATCCAGGGCCACGGCACCAGCCGCATCGTGATCGACGGCGTGGACCGGCTGCACGGCGCCGAACACCGCGTCATCTCCGACCGCATCGAAGCCGGCACCTTCCTGTGCGCCGTCGGCGCTGCGGGCGGCGACATCGTCCTGCGCAATACCGACGCCGACATCCTGGGCGCCACCCTGGGCAAGCTCACCGAGGCCGGCCTCACCATCGAGACCGGCCCCGACTGGATCCGCTGCGCCATGTCCTCGCGCCCCCGCGCCGTGGGCTTTCGCACGCTGGAGTACCCCGGCTTCGCCACCGACATGCAGGCCCAGGTCATGGCGCTGAACGCCGTGGCCGACGGCACCTCGGTCGTCGTCGAGACCATCTTCGAAAACCGCTACATGCACGTGCAGGAACTGCGCCGCATGGGCGCGGACATCGACATCGACGGCCACACCGCCATCGTGCGCGGCGTGCCGAAGCTGTCGGGCGCCACCGTCATGGCCACCGACCTGCGCGCCTCGGCCAGCCTGGTCATCGCCGGCCTCGCGGCCGAAGGCGAAACCCTGGTCGACCGCATCTACCACCTGGATCGCGGCTACGACCAGATGGAAGTGAAACTGCGCGCCCTGGGCGCGAACATCCAACGCGTCACCAAGGAACAGGCATGAACGATGCCACCGTCGTCCCCCCCCTGACCCTGGCCCTGTCCAAAGGGCGCATCTTCGAAGAGACCATGCCGCTGCTGGCCGAAGCCGGCATCGAAGTCCCCGAGAATCCCGAAAGCTCGCGCAAGCTGATCCTGCCCACCAGCGATCCCGGCCTGCGCCTGATCATCGTGCGCGCCTCGGACGTCCCGACCTATGTGCAGTACGGCGCGGCCGATCTCGGCATCGCGGGCAAGGACGTGCTCATCGAGCACGCCAAGGAACAGCCTGGCGGCCTGTACCAGCCGATCGACCTGAACATCGCCAAGTGCCGCCTGGCCGTGGCCGTGCGCAAGGGCTTCGACTACGAAGGCGCCGTCCACCAGGGCGCGCGTTTGCGCGTGGCCACCAAGTACGTGCAGTCAGCCCGTGAACACTTCGCGGCCAAGGGTGTGTACGTGGACATCATCAAGCTGTATGGTTCGATGGAACTGGCGCCGCTGGTGGGCCTGGCCGACTGCATCGTGGACCTGGTGTCCACCGGCGGCACCCTGCGCGCCAACGACCTGGTCGCGGTGGAAGACATCATGCCGATTTCCTCGCGCCTGATCGTCAACCAGGCCGCGCTGAAGACCCGCGGCGCCCGCCTGCAACCGCTGCTGGACGCCTTCGAGAGAGCCGCCTCCCGCAACGCCTGACCCTCGCCCGCCGCGACGCCGCGGCGGCCGTTACCTGCTTGCTGCATGACGCCATGGCCCTGATCAATCGTCTCGACTCCCGCGATCCCGGATTCAAATCCGCCCTGTCCACGCTGCTGGCCTTCGAGGCCGCCGAGGACGAATCCATCGACCGCGCCGCGGCCGGCATCCTGGCCGACGTGCGCGCCCGCGGCGACGCCGCGCTGGTGGAATACACGCAGCGCTTTGACCGCATGCCCGGCGCATCGGCACAGACGCTGGAGATCCCCAAGGCGGACTGGCAGGCGGCCCTGGCCGCGCTGCCCGCCGCCCAGCGCAATGCGCTGGAAGCCGCCGCCGACCGCGTGCGCAGCTACCACGAACGCCAGCGCGCCGAGACCTGGACCTATACGGACGCCGACGGCACCATGCTGGGCCAGCAGGTGACCCCACTGGACCGCGTGGGCCTGTACGTGCCGGGCGGCAAGGCCGCCTATCCGTCCTCGGTGCTGATGAACGCCATCCCGGCCAAGGTCGCGGGCGTGCAGGAACTGGTCATGGTCACGCCCACGCCCGACGGCGTGCGCAACCCCATCGTGTTGGCCGCCGCGGCGATTGCCGGCGTCGACCGCGTCTTCGCCATCGGCGGCGCGCAGGCCGTGGGCGCGCTGGCCTACGGCACCGCCACCGTGCCGGCCGTGGACAAGATCGTCGGCCCGGGCAACGCCTACGTCGCCGCCGCCAAGCGCCGCGTGTTCGGCGTGGTCGGCATCGACATGATCGCCGGCCCCAGCGAAATCCTGGTCATCTGCGACGGCAAGACGCCGGCCGACTGGATCGCCATGGACCTGTTCTCGCAGGCCGAGCACGACGAACTCGCGCAATCCATCCTGCTGTGCCCCGACGCCGCCTTCATCGAAGAAGTGCAGGCCTCGATCGAACGCCTGCTGCCCACCATGCCGCGCGCCGACATCCTGCGCGTCAGCCTGGCCAACCGCGGCGCGCTGATCCTGGTCCGGGACCTCGAAGAAGCCTGCCGGATCGCCAACGACATCGCGCCCGAGCACCTCGAGATCTCCACCGAGCACCCCGAGAAATGGACCGCGCAGATCCGCCACGCCGGCGCCATCTTCATGGGCCGCTTCAGCTCCGAATCGCTGGGCGACTACTGCGCCGGCCCCAACCACGTGCTGCCGACCTCGCGCACGGCCCGTTTTTCCTCGCCGCTGGGCGTCTATGACTTCCAGAAGCGTTCCAGCCTGATCCAGGTTTCGCACCAGGGCGCCCAGAAGCTGGGCCGCATCGCCGCCGAACTGGCGCTGGGCGAGGGCCTGCAGGCGCATGCCGCCAGCGCCCAATACCGGATCGACCAGCCATGAGCCTGCCGGACCGCATCGCCAGCACGGTCCGCACGGACATCCGCGAACTGGCCGCCTACCCGGTGGCCAACGCCGAGGGCTGCATCAAGCTCGACGCCATGGAGTGCCCCTACGAACTGCCCGAGGCGGTTCGCGACGACATCGCCCGCGCCGTGCGCGACACGCCGCTGAACCGCTATCCCGCGGCCGACCTGTCGGCGCTGCAAGCGGCCGTGAAAACGGCCTTCGGCGTGCCCGACGCGGCGGACCTGCTGTTCGGCAACGGTTCGGACGAACTCATCCACATCGTGGTGCAGGCCTGCTGCAATCCGGGCGACGCGGTGCTGTCGCCCTGGCCGTCGTTCGTCTATTTCGACATGGCCGCGCGCTTCGACCACGCCCGCTTCGTCGGCGTGCCGCTGACGGCCGACCTGACCCTGGATTTGCCGGCCATGCTGGCCGCCATCCAGGAACACCAGCCCAAGGTGGTGTTCCTGGCCGTGCCCAACAATCCCACCGGCGGCCTCTGGTCCGATGAGGACGTAGCGGCCATCATCGCCGCCGCCCCTGGCCTGGTGGTGCTGGACGAGGCCTACCAGCCCTTCGCCGACCGCACCTGGATGCCGCAAGTGCTGGACGCACCCAACGTGGTCGTCATGCGCACGGTTTCCAAGATCGGCCTGGCCGGCCTGCGCTTCGGCTATCTGGGCGGCCACCCCGCCTGGATCGCGGAACTGAACAAGGTCCGCCCGCCCTACAACCTGGACGTGCTGACCCAGGCCACGCTGTCGGCCGTGCTGCGCCACAAGCCGGTGCTGGACGAACAGGCCGCCCGCCTGCGCGCGGACCGCGAGCCGCTGGCGGCCGCGCTGGCCCAGTTGCCCGGGGTGCGGGTATTCCCTTCCGCCGGAAACTTCGTTCTTGCCCGCTTTTCCGGCAAGCTGGACGGCAACGCCGTGCATCTTGCCCTGAAAACGCGCAAAATATTGATTCGCAACTTCTCCAACGCCCATCCGCTACTGGCCAACTGCCTGCGCATCTCGGTGGGCGCCCCGGCTGAAAACGCCGCCTTGCTATCCGCCCTGCAAGAGATTTTGAGTGCTTAACATGCGTACCGCTGAGATCACCCGCAACACCAACGAAACCCGCATCCGCGTGGCCGTCAATATCGACGGCACCGGCAAGCAGACGATCGACACCGGCGTGCCGTTCCTGGACCATATGCTGGACCAGATCGCGCGCCACGGCCTGATCGACCTCGACATCAAGGCGGAAGGCGACCTGCACATCGACGCGCACCACACGGTGGAAGACGTAGGCATCACGCTGGGCATGGCCATCGCCAAGGCGGTCGGCACCAAGGCCGGCCTGCGCCGCTACGGCCACGCCTACGTGCCGCTGGACGAAGCGCTGTCGCGCGTGGTAGTGGACTTCTCCGGCCGCCCGGGCCTGGAATACCACATCCCCTTCACCCGCGCCCGCATTGGCGACTTCGACGTGGACCTGACCCGTGAATTCTTCCAGGGCCTGGTCAACCACGCCCTGATCACGCTGCACATCGACAACCTGCGCGGCGTCAATGCCCACCACCAGGCGGAAACGGTCTTCAAGGCCTGTGGCCGCGCCCTGCGCATGGCCATGGAAGTCGATCCGCGCATGGGCGACGTCGTGCCCTCCACCAAGGGCGTGCTGTAACCTCCGCCATCCACCCCGCAGCAGGCAGAAAGAAGTGACCACTATCGCCATCGTCGACTACGGAATGGGCAATTTCCATTCCGTCGCCCGCGCCCTCAAATACGCCGCCCCCGATGCCGACATCCGCATCTGCAGCCAGCCCCAGGAGATCGCCGCGGCCGACCGCGTCGTGTTTCCCGGCCAGGGCGCCATGGCGGACTGCATGCGCACCCTGAACGAATCCGGCCTGCGCGAGGCCGTCGTGCGCGCCGCGCGCGAGAAGCCCCTGCTGGGCGTCTGCGTGGGCGAACAGATGCTGTTCGATTCCAGCGAGGAAGGCGGCACTTCCTGCCTGGGCCTGTTCCGCGGCGTGGTGCGCCGCTTCTCGGGCCCGGGTTTCGCGGAACCGGTCAGCGGCGACGAAGAAGCCTGCCTGGCCGATACCGGCGCCGCCGGCATGGCCGACACCCGCCCCGAACGCCTCAAGGTCCCGCACATGGGATGGAACAAAGTGCGCCAGACGCGCTCTCATCCTATCTGGGCCGGCATTCCGGACGAAACGCACTTCTATTTCGTCCATAGCTACTACGCCGACCCGGAAGATCCGGACCTGACTGTTGGTGAAACCGAGTATGGCCTCGCCTTTACCTGCGCGGTGGCGGCGGCTAACATTTTCGCGGTGCAGTTTCACCCCGAAAAGAGCGCCGAGCACGGTTTGCGCCTGTATCGCAATTTTGTAGACTGGCAGCCGTAGGCCCCGAGGCCCACGCCCGCCAGCCCTTTCAACCCATATATTTTTTCGCTGCCCACCATGCTGCTGATCCCCGCCATCGATCTCAAAGACGGGCGCTGCGTGCGCCTGCGCCAGGGTGACCTGGACGATGCAACGGTGTTCTCTGAAGACCCCGCCGCCATGGCCACACGTTGGCTCGACCAAGGCGCGCGCCGCCTGCATCTGGTCGACCTGAACGGCGCCTCTGCCGGCAAACCCAAGAACGAAGCCCCCATCAAGGCGATCCTGGACGCTGTCGGCGACGACATCCCCGTGCAGATCGGCGGCGGCATCCGCGACCTCGACACCATCGAACGCTACCTCGACGCCGGCATCTCCTACGTGATCATCGGCACCGCGGCGGTCAAGAACCCCGGCTTCCTGCAGGACGCCTGCGGCGCCTTCCCCGGCCAGATCATCGTCGGCCTGGACGCCCGCGACGGCAAGATCGCCACCGACGGCTGGAGCAAGCTGACCCGCCACGACGTGCTCGACCTGGCCAAGAAGTTCGAGGACTACGGCTGCGAAGCCATCATCTACACCGACATCGGCCGCGACGGCATGCTGTCCGGCGTCAACGTCGAAGCCACGGTCCGCCTGGCCCAGCACGTGCGCATCCCGGTCTACGCGTCGGGCGGCATCGCCGGCATCCAGGACATCGAAGCCCTCTGCGCCGTCGAGGAAGAAGGCGTCGAAGGCGCCATCCTGGGCCGCAGCATCTACGAAGGCACGCTCGACTTCCAAGCGGCGCAGGCACGCGCCGACGAACTGGCAAAATGACCACCTTCAGCAGCACCCCAGCGGCCGGCGCGCCCGCACAGAGCGCGCTGACCCGCCGCATCATCCCCTGCCTGGACGTCACCGCGGGCCGCGTCGTCAAGGGCGTGAACTTCGTCAACCTGCTCGACGCGGGCGACCCCGTGGAAATCGCCCGCCGCTACAACGAGCAGGGCGCCGACGAACTCACCTTCCTCGACATCACCGCCACCAGCGACGGCCGCGACCTGATCCTGCCCATCATCGAGCAGGTGGCCTCGCAGGTCTTCATTCCGCTGACGGTGGGCGGCGGCGTGCGCCAGGTGTCCGACATCCAGCGCCTGCTGAATGCCGGCGCCGACAAGATCAGCATCAACAGCGCCGCCGTGGCCAATCCGGAACTGGTCCGAGCCGCCTCGGACTACCACGGCTCGCAATGCGTGGTGGTGGCGATCGACGCGCGCCGCGTGTCGGCCGCCGGCGAACCCGCCCGCTGGGAGGTCTTCACGCACGGCGGCCGCAAGGCCACCGGGCTGGACGCCGTGGCCTGGGCGCGCCGCATGGCCGCCTACGGCGCCGGCGAAATCCTGCTGACCAGCATGGACCGTGACGGCACCAAGTCCGGTTTCGACCTGGAACTCACGCGCGCCGTCTCGGACGCCGTGCCGGTGCCCGTCATCGCCTCCGGCGGCGTGGGCAACCTGCAGCATCTGGCCGATGGCGTCACCACCGGCCGCGCCAGCGCGGTCCTGGCCGCCAGCATCTTCCACTTCGGCCAACACACCGTGGGCGAGTGCAAGCGCTTCATGGCCGATCAGGGCATCCCAGTCCGGATGTAGTCCCTGCCCCCGGGCGCCTGCGGCGCTTCGGGGAACCCCGGTCAGGCGTGCAACAAGGTATTGCCGTAAGATGATGAGTCCCCACGCGCCAGTGGCGGCCTGCAAGGCGCCGCGCGAGGACAACGGATGAATGAGATGAGCAACGAACCCGCCTGGATGGCCGACGTCGTCTTCGACGAAAACGGCCTGATACCCGCCATCGCGCAGGACGCCGAAAACGGCCAGATCCTGATGGTGGCCTGGATGAACCGCGAATCGCTCGCCGAAACGGCCGCCACCGGGCGCGCCGTCTACTGGTCGCGTTCCCGCCAACGCCTGTGGCGCAAGGGCGAAGAGTCCGGCCATGCCCAGGAAGTCCATGAACTGCGCCTGGACTGCGACGGCGACGTGATCCTGCTCAAGATCCACCAGCAAGGCGGCATCGCCTGCCATACCGGGCGCGCCAGCTGCTTCTACCGCCGCCTGGAAGGCCAGACCGACCAGGCTTCCTGGACCACGGTGGACCCCGTGCTGAAAGACCCCGAACTGATCTACAAATGACCGCTCAAGCCGCAAGCGCCGCCGACATCCTGGCGCGCATCGCCGATACCCTGGAAACCCGCCGCCCCGAAAACGGCGGCGATCCCCAAGCCTCCTATTCCGCCAAGCTGCTGGCCAAGGGCCCGGACGCCTTTCTCAAGAAGATCGGCGAGGAAGCCACCGAACTGGTCATGGCCGCCAAGGACGGCGTGCCCGACCGCATCGTCAGCGAAACCGCCGATCTGTGGTTCCATTGCCTGGTGGCCCTGACGCATTTCAAGCTGCGGCCCGAAGACGTACTGGCTGAACTGGCCCGCCGCGAGGGCCTGTCCGGCCTGGCGGAAAAGGCGAGCCGCCCGCAAGACTGAACCCGGAACCCGGAAAAATGAGCCACAACTGTATCTTCTGCAAGATCGCCGCTGGCGAGATCCCGTCCAAGAAAGTCCACGAGGACGAGGACTTTGTTGCGTTCCACGACATTAATCCGGCCGCACCGGTACATTTATTGCTGATCCCTCGACGTCATGTCACATCCATGCAGGATATTAAGGGGGAGGACGCAGAATGGTTGGGTAGAATGATGACGTTAGCGCCGCGGTTAGCCGCTGAAAACGGTTGCCGTCCGGGCCCTGATGGCGGATTTCGCATCATGATCAATTCTGGCGTCGAAGGCGGCCAGGAAGTCCCGCATCTGCATTTCCACATCATCGGCGGCTCGCGACCCTGGAAAGGGCGCGTGGCCCCCAACGCGTAATTCGGAGAAACATCATGGGTAGTTTCAGCATCTGGCATTGGTTGGTTGTCCTGGTCATCGTGGCGCTGATTTTCGGCACCAAGAAGCTGCGCAACATCGGCTCGGACCTGGGCGGCGCGGTCAAGGGCTTCAAGGAAGGCATGAAGGACGCCAACGGCGGCGACAAGCCGGCCGAACCGATCGCGCAGCAGCGCGTGTCCGGCGAAACCATCGACGTGCAGGCCAAGGAAAAATCCAACTCCTGAGCGCCTGTTCGGCTCCCGGGCCGTCCTGAACAGGCCGGCCCTTATTGCATCCACTCCCGAGCGGCCGTCGAATGTTTGATGTCAGCTTCACTGAACTGATGGTGATCGGCGTCATCGCCCTGATCGTCATCGGCCCCGAACGCCTGCCCAAGGTTGCCCGCACCGTCGGCCACCTGCTTGGGCGCGCGCAGCGTTACGTCAACGACGTGAAATCCGATATCCAGCGCGAAATCGAGCTCGACGAACTGCGCAAGTTCAAGAGCGAAATGGAAGATGCCGCCCAGGGCGTGCAGAAGTCGCTGAACGAAACCCAGGCTTCGCTGCAGGAGCCCGTCCAGCAGTTCCGCGCGGAACTCGACGAAGTCGCGCGCGAAGCCAGCCTCAAGACCGAGCCGGCCGCCGCCGGCGACGCGCCGGCCGAGCCCGAGCGCAGCATCGCGCCACCGCCCGGCCAGAACCATAGCCTGGATCTGGACCTGCCGCCGATGGCCGTGCCCGCTCCCGCCGCAACCCAACAACCGGCGCCCAGCGCGCCCAAGGCCGACGACGCCGCGCCCGCCGCCAAGCCCGTCGCGCCCTCCGGAACACCGACGTGACCCAGGACGCCACCCAAGAAGAGGGCCAGCAGGAGACTTTCATCTCCCACCTGGTCGAATTGCGCACCCGCCTGCTGCGCGCCGTTGGCGCCGTGGTCGTCGTGTTCATCGTGCTGTTCATTTACCCGGGCGCGTCGGCCATCTATGACGTACTGGCCCAGCCCATGCTGGCTTCGCTGCCGGAGGGCACGCGCATGATCGCCACCGGCGTCATCACGCCGTTCATGGTGCCGGTCAAGGTCACGATGATGGCCGCGTTCATCGTGGCGCTGCCCGTGGTGCTGTACCAGGCCTGGGCCTTCGTGGCGCCCGGCCTGTACCGGCACGAGAAGCGCCTGGCGCTGCCGCTCATCGTTTCCAGCACCTTTCTGTTCATCGCGGGCATGGCGTTCTGCTATTTCGTGGTGTTCCGCACGGTGTTCCACTTCATTGCCACCTTCGCGCCGCAGTCCATCACCCCCGCGCCTGACATCGAGGCCTACCTGAGCTTCGTCATGACGATGTTCATGGCCTTCGGCATCACCTTCGAAGTACCCGTGGCCGTGGTGCTGCTGGTGAAGATGGGCGTGGTCGAGCTGTCCAAGCTGAAGGCCGCCCGCGGCTACGTGGTGGTGGGCGCCTTCATCATCGCCGCCGTGGTCACGCCGCCCGACGTGGTCAGCCAGTTCATGCTGGCGGTGCCTTTGTGCCTGCTCTATGAGGTCGGGCTGATCTGCGCCCGGCTGGTCACGCCCAAACCAGAAGCAGAGAGCGAGGCCGGTTCGGACTCGCTGACAGAGCGCCACTGATCCCCCCGGACGGTCCTGCCCACAAAGCAGGACCGTTTCACCTTGTGGGCGGCCCGCGGCAACTCTACATTGCCCCTATGTCACTCGCCCAAAGACTGCACACCCTGATGCGATGGCGCGGCATCAAGAGCCAGAACCAGCTGGCACGCATTTCCGGCGTGCCACAGTCCTGCATCCATCGGATCCTCATGCGCGAAGACTGCTATTCGCCGTCTCGCGCCACCTTGCTGCGGCTGGCGCGCGCGCTAAACACCAGCGTGCCGTGGCTGACCGACGGCGTGGGGCCGGGCGGGGATGCATCGCACAACGGCGCGTCCCCGCCGGACGACGGCCCAGACGGCTATTGCACGGAAATATGGGCGCTGCTGCGTACCCAATCCGAAAGCACCAAGAAAGCCATCGTGTCGGCGGTGCGCCTGATGGCCAAAGACCCCGCCGCGACCTGACTCCCGCCCGCGGCCAGCGCCACGCTCTAGCGCGGCTTGCCCGGGCGCGTACCCACCACCACGGCCAGCTCGGCCGGCTTGCCGCTGCGCAATATGCCCAGCTTGGCGCTCTGGCCCGGCGGCAGTTGCGCGATCTCCGACAACAGGCTGGCGGTATCCATCATGCGTTTGCCGTTGACCGACTGCACAATGTCCCCCACCCGCAAGCCGCCGCGCGCCGCCGGCCCGTCGCGCATCACGCCGGCGATGATCACGCCCGTGGTGTCGCGATCCAGCCCGAATGCGCGTGCCAGCTCCGGCGTCACGTCCTGCGGCTCCACGCCCAGCCAACCGCGCTTGACCCCGCCGGTCTTGACGATCTCGTCCATGACCTTGCGCGCGATCTCGATGGGCGTGGCGAAACCTATGCCCATGGACCCGCCCGATTCGGAGTAGATCGCGGTGTTGATGCCCACCAGATTGCCTGCGGCGTCGACCAGCGCGCCGCCCGAATTGCCGGGATTGATCGCCGCGTCGGTCTGGATGAAGTTCTCGTAGGTGTTCAGGCCCAGTCCGTTGCGGCCCAGCGCCGACACGATGCCCAGCGTGGTGGTCTGCCCCACGCCGAACGGATTGCCGATAGCCAGCACCACGTCGCCCACGCGCAGGCCCCGGTCGGGGGCCAGCGTGGCCGCGGGCAAGGCGCGCAGGGTAGCCAGCTTCAGCACGGCCAGGTCGGTGTCCGGATCCGCGCCCACCACCTTTGCCGCGTCGCGGCGGCCATCCGCCAGCGCGACCTCGATCGCGTCCGCGGCCTGCACCACGTGGTAGTTGGTCAACACGTAGCCGTCCTGGTTCACGATCACGCCGGAGCCCAGGCTGGTCGTGGCCTGGCGCCGCGTCACCCCGGGCACCTGGCCGAAGAACTGGCGCAGCACCGGATCGTCGGGCAGCGGAATCAGCGGCACGTTCACGTGCTTGGTGGTGTATACGTTGACCACCGAGGGCGCCGCGCGGGCCACGCCGTCGGCATAGGACGCCGTGGCCTGGGCGCGCGCAGCCGGCGGCCTGGCGGCCGCCGCGGCGGACTGAGGCCCCGCCGCCGGCCCGGCCAGCCGCAGCAGGTCGGGCCGCAAGGTCGTCACCACGAATAGAATACCCAGGCAGACCGTGACGGCCTGAGCAAAGATCAGCCAATATCGGCGCATGATTCTGATAGGACTAGCTATGAGTAAAGTGGACTCCCACGTCCTGGCCAACTGGCTGGACGACACCCTGCAAGCGGCGCGCTTCAAGGACTATTGCCCCAACGGGCTGCAGGTGGAAGGCCGATCCGAAATCGCACACATTATCGCCGGAGTCACGGCCAGCGAAGCCCTGCTGCGCGTGGCGGTCGAACGCGGCGCCGACGCAGTGCTGGTGCACCACGGCTGGCTCTGGCGCAACGAAGACCGCCGCGTCATCGGCACGCGGCGTGCGCGCATGGCACTGGCCCTGAAAAACGACCTGAACCTGTACGCCTACCACCTGCCGCTGGACGCGCACCCCACGCTGGGCAATAACGCGCAGCTGGCGCGCGTGCTGGGCCTGACGCCCGCGCTGCGCGACGATGGCGCGCCGCAAACCTGTGGCCCCGATAGCCTGGTCTGGCTGGGCGCCGCGCAAGGCGTGGCAACGCTGGGCCAACTAGGCGCGCGCGTGGCCGAGCGCCTGGGCCGCCAGCCCTTGGTGGTGGGCGACCCGGACATGCCGCTGGCCCGCGTGGCCTGGTGCACGGGCGGCGCGCAAGGCATGCTGGGCGACGCCGCCGACGCGGGCGCCAGCGCCTACATCACGGGCGAAGTCTCTGAATCCACGGTGCACCTGGCGCGCGAGACCGGCGTGGGCTTCATCGCGGCCGGCCACCACGCCACCGAACGCTATGGCGCGCAGGCCCTGGGCCAGGCGGTCGCGGAACGCTTCGGCATCAAGGTCGAATTCGTCGACATCGACAACCCGGCATAAACGGCTCCGCCCCTGCGCCACACCGCCCCCGCAAGGGGGCGTTTTCATTGCGCGGCGCCAACGGCGGCCCCGCGCAGCCCGCGCCGAATCGGCATGACTTGGCTAGGGGAAAACCAGAGGGCGGGATCAAGGCGGCGCCTGTGCGTCGCATCTGGTCAATCGCGGTTCTCTCCCTGTCAATTCCGGGCGCAGTCCACAGCCCTAGCATTCCATGCAGCCGCCCGCTGCCGGTCCTTTCCGGCCGGGCCTCCTACACACGGAGCCATTGAATGCTGACCCTCTACGACCATCCGCGCTCCGGCAACTGCTACAAGGTTCGCCTCTTTCTTGCGCTCATCGGCCGCGACTACCAAAGCAGGTTCGTCGACGTGCTGGCCCGCAAGAACCAAACTGCGGAGTTCGAGCGCGTCAGCGCCTTCCAGCAGATTCCCGCGCTGACCGACGGCGGCACCGCCATCTGGGACAGCCACGCCATCCTGCTGCATCTGGCGCATCACTACGCCCCCGAATGGCTGGCGCCGCCGCCTCGCATCGGCGCCATGCACGCCTGGATATCGGTGTCCGCCAACGAGATCGCCAACAGCCTGCAGCCGCTGCGCCTGACGCGCGTGGTCAGCAACGCCGAGGCCGCGCACCACCTGGGCGTGAGCGAGGCCTTGCTCGACGCGCCCGGCATGCAGGCCCGCACCGACCGCATGCTGCAGCGCCTGGAAAAACGCCTTGCGGACCACGCCTGGCTGGCCGGCGGCGATGCGCCGACCGTCGCCGACATTGCCTGCTACGGCTATCTGGCGCTGGCCGAGGAAGCCGCCATCGACATCGCCGCCTATCCCGCCATCGCGGCGTGGCGCCAACGCATACAGCAGTTGCCGGGGTATGTGCCGCCAGGCCCTTGAGCCCCGCGCACAACGACAAAAACCACTATTACAAGACAAGAGGGAACGACATGGACGCCATCCAGGCCGCGCAGCCTATTGCCCAATCACACAAGAAACCGAACCTGTTCCGCGTCGCCGTCGCGACGGTCATCGGCACCGCAGTGGAAGCCTTCGACTTCCTTGCCTACGGCACCGCCGCGGCGCTGGTGTTCAACAAGATCTTCTTCCCGCAGTTCGATCCCGTGACCGGCACGCTGGCGGCCTTCGGCGCGTTCGCCAGCGGCATGCTGGCGCGGCCCATCGGCGGCATTCTCTTCGGCCACTTCGGCGACCGCATCGGCCGCAAGTCCATGCTGACGCTCAGCCTGCTGCTGATGGGCATATGCACCGTGCTCATCGGGCTGCTGCCGACCTATGAACAGATCGGCATCTCGGCAGCCGTGCTGCTGGTGGCGCTGCGCATCGGCCAGGGCCTGTCGTTCGGCGGCGAGATGGGCGGCGCCATGCTGATGGCGGTCGAACACGCGCCGCCGAAATGGAAGGCCTTCTTCGGCAGTTTGCCGCTGGTGGGCGCGCCCCTGGGCATCCTGCTGTCGGTGGGCTCCTTCGCTCTGGTGACGCGGCTGCCGGAAGAGGACTTCCTGTCCTGGGGCTGGCGCCTGCCGTTCCTGGCAAGCGCCGTGCTCATCGTGGTCGGCCTGTTCATCCGCCACGGCATCGACGAGTCACCGGAGTTCGAAGCGGTCAAGCGCGAGAAGGCGCGAGCCAGGCAGCCCCTGCAAGACAAGATGCCCCTGGGCGAGCTGCTGCGCAAGCATGGCAAATCGCTGCTGCTGTGCATAGGCTGCAAGATCGCCGAGGTCACTTTGATCTACACCTTCCTGGTGTTCTCGGTGTCCTATGCCGTGTCCAAGCTGGGTTTCAGCCGCGCCGACGCGCTGCATGCCTTGCTCTACGGCGCCGGCGTGCTGATGTTCACCATCCCGCTGTTCGGCGTGCTGGCCGACCGCATCGGCGCGCGCCGCGTCTGTGGCTGGGGCGGCATGTTCCTGGCGCTCATGGCCATTCCGATCTTCATGGCGGTGGGCAGCGGTTCGCTGATGGCATACAGCCTGGCCGTCTTCGTCGCCATGGCCTTCAACTACGCCATCATGATCGCGCCCCAATCCAGCCTCTACAGCGCGCAGTTCCCGGCGGAGCTGCGCTACTCCGGGCTGTCGATCGGCGTCCAGTTCTCCGCGGCGATAGGCGGCGGGCTCGCGCCGCTGATCTCGGCCACGCTGGTGCAGAAGTTCGACAGCATTCTTCCCGTCGGCGTCTATCTGGCCTTCCTCGGCATCGTCGCGGGCACGTCGGCGTTTCTCATGAAGCCCACGCCGCAGGATCTGCGCCGCGGCTGACACGCAGAAGCAGCAAGAGCAGGCGGCGCGGAACTACGCGCCGCCGCTGCCGCTTCTGGCCGTCTTGCGGTACAGCGCGGGAGACATGCCGAAGCGTTCATGGAAGCGGCGGATGAAATGGCTGGCGTGCTGAAAGCCACAAGACGCAGCGATCTCCTTGACCTCTACGTGCGCGCGCCGCGGGTCCTCCAGCGCCTCCCTGGCCAGTTGCAGGCGGCGCTCGCGCACATAGCTGGTGTATTGCAGCGAGCGCATCTTGAACAGCCGGTGCACCCAGCGCGTAGTGACGCGCAGCACGTCCGCCACCGCCTGCACCGACAGTTCCGGATCGGTAATGTGGGCATCGATGTAGCTCGCCAGCACCTGCCAGTTGTCGGCGGGCGCGCGCGCGTCGCCCGGTATCTTCTCCAGCGCCTGGCTGGTGTAGATCGAGGCCAGCAGCGCCAGCAGCGCCTGCTCGGCAAAAAGCGAGGACGTGGGATTCGATTCCGACTTGTCGAAGAACACATGGTGCAGGCAGCGATGGGCGGTCTGCACCATGGGCAGGGCGGCCACGCCGCGCTGCGCGGTGAACTGCGACATCGCCAGGCTGTGCGCGCCCAGCAGGCGCGACAACGGCCCCTTGACCACCACGATGCGCGAATCGGTATACATGCGGATCTCGGACGGCAGCGCGGTCGTGCGGAAGATGATGTCGCCCGGCTCCAGCGGCAGCGTGGCCTCGTTCTGCACGATGACGCCGTGCCCCGCGATCACGAAGCTCGCCAGGAACTCCGCATGCTCCAGATCGGCCGCATGCTCCGCGCGGTGGTGCACGCTGATCGGCGTGGACTCCAGGCTCACCACCAGCCCGCCCGCGCGCAGCCTACAGGCCTGCAGCTGCAGCCTGGGCTGCTCCGTCAGGGCCCGGAATTCGCCCGGCAGCACCAGCTTGTCCAGCTCGCGCTCGTAGCCGGCGATCTCCTGCGCATAGAAGGGGCGGAACTGAGGCGCAAAGTTCAGATCCGCCTCGGAACAGGCGGGCCGGGCGGATGGATTCACTGTCTGGCTGGCGCGTGGCATGCTCGGAACACTCTGTCGGGCCGGCCAACACTGGCCGAAAAGCGCCCGTCTTCCTGTCGCATTGAGTCAACCCTCGTTCGTGATCGGTCAATCGCGGGCGACGGAGGCGGGCGTGTAATTGAGCCATTATCCCAAGGAGACCCCATGCTGGAAAAACAAGCCCATGCCGACGCCTTCTTTGCGCGCTCCGCGAACAAGCTCGACTTCGGGAACTGGAGCGTAGAGGAAAAGGTGGCGCTGAGCTGCCGCATTCTCGCCAGCGAAGGCCATTCGGAGACATTGGCGGGCCAGATCACGGTGCGCCAGGCCGATGGCACATTCCTGACGACACCCTTGGCCCAGGCATTCGACGAGATCGTTCCGGCCTCGGTCATCCGCATCAACGAAGACATGGAGGTGCTCGACGGCCCGGGCACGCCCAACCCGGCCGTGCGCTTCCATTTCTGGGTCTATCGCCAACGCCCCGACGTGCAGTGCATCATCCACACGCACCCGCCCCATGTTTCGACGCTGTCCATGACGGGGCAGCCGCTAGTCGTCGCGCACATGGACGCGACGCCGTTCCACAACGACTGCGCCCATCTGAAGGAATGGCCCGGCCTGCCCATCGCCGACCAGGAAGGCGAGATCATCTCGGCGGCGCTGGGCGGCAAGCGCAGCATCCTGCTGGCCAACCACGGTTTTCTGGCGGCGGGCTCGTGCATCGAGGAAGCGCTGTACCTGTCGGTGCTGATCGAACGCGCCGCCCGCAATCAGCTGCAGGCGGCGGCCGCCTATGGCGAAGTGAAACCGGTGAATGATGCGCTGGCCGCCGAGTCGCATGACTTCCTGTTGAAGCCCAGCATCGTGCGTGCAAGCTTCGCCATGTTTGCGCGCCGCGTGCAGCGGCAAATGGCCGCGGAATAGAACCAGGGGGAGAACAAGCAGCGGATCGTTCAGCGCAGCCGGCGTGCGCCGGCGGGAACGTCCGCCTGCCGCGGCCCGGATCCGCGCTTGCGCGGATCCCGGACCTGCGGCAGCGTCGGATCAGGGCTTCTTGAGCAGATCGCGGATTTCGCGCAGCAGCGCCACGTCTTCCGGCGTCGCGGCGGGTGCCGGCGCTTCCTCGGCCTTGGTGCGGGCCTTGTAGATGGCCTTGACCATCCAGAAGATCACAAACGCCAGCAACACGAAGTTGATGATGATGGTGACGAAGTTGCCCCACGCAAATACGTTGGCGCCCGCCTTGGTCAGTTCCGCGAAAGTCATCGGTCCGTTGTAGCCGGCCGGCATCGACAGGACCAGGAACTTGTTCGAAAAATCGACCGAACCGCCGAGTATGAAGTTGACCAGCGGCATGACGATGTCCCTGACCAGCGAATCGACGATCTTGCCGAACGCCGCGCCGATGATGACACCGACCGCCAGGTCCACTGCGTTGCCTTTGACAGCGAAATCTCGGAATTCTTTGACGAAACCAGTCGCTTTGCTCATAAAAGCACTCCCTTCGTGATACGCCCGTGAGTGGGCTGGCGCTATAATACGCGGTTGCTATGTTGTTACAAATTCCCGCGAACCCGATGCCGCAGAAGTGATGCTACTCGTAGAGCGGGCGCATCAACAAGGATAGGAAGATGAGTCAGGATACGCTGGTGCACGATGATGACGGTGCGGTTGATCCCAACCTGCCACCCGATCCTTCGCGACGTTTCTGGGTTACCACCGCCTGTGCTGTGGGTGGCGTAGCAGGTGTCGCAACGGCAGTGCCGCTTGTGAGCACGTTTTCTCCCTCCGAAAAAGCCCGCGCTGCCGGGGCTCCCGTTGAAGTGGACGTCGGCGACATTCCCGTCGGCACCATGAAGACGGTTGAATGGCGCGGAAAGCCGGTCTGGATCATCCACCGGTCTCCTGAACAGCTTGCCGGTCTCAAGACCCAGGACGCCTTGCTGGCCGATCCTGATTCCAAGCGTCCCGGCTTCACTCCCAAATACGCCGAAAACGAAGGCCGTTCACGCAAGCCCGAACTCTTCGTCTGCGTCGGCATCTGTACCCACCTTGGCTGCTCGCCCACCTCGCACTTCGAGACGGGCGGCGGTGGCGGCCTGGGCGCCGACTGGCAGGGCGGTTTCCTCTGTCCTTGCCACGGCTCCACCTTCGATCTGGCCGGCCGTGTCTACAAGAACAAGCCCGCTCCCGACAACCTCGAAGTCCCGCCGTACCAATATCTCAGCGACACCCGCATCATCGTGGGCGTCGATGAAGACAACAAGGCCTGACGCGCGCGTCGTGCTTTTTTCCCGAACTACGTAAGTAAATCCGCATTACGCCACGTGAGAGAAGGAGCCGTTACATGGCTGGCGAGAAAACCGTCGAGACGACAGGCCTGTTGGGCTGGCTGGACCGGCGCTTCCCGGTGACCTCCACCTGGAAAGCCCATCTGTCCGAGTACTACGCACCGAAGAACTTCAACTTCTGGTACTTCTTTGGCTCACTGGCCCTGTTGGTGCTGGTGCTCCAGATCGTGACCGGCATCTTCCTGGTCATGCACTACAAGCCGGACGCCGAACGCGCGTTCCAGTCCGTCGAATACATCATGCGCGAAGTCCCGTGGGGCTGGCTGGTGCGCTACATGCACTCCACCGGCGCGTCGATGTTCTTCGTCGTCGTGTACCTGCACATGCTGCGCGGGCTGCTTTACGGTTCCTACCGCAAGCCGCGCGAGCTGGTGTGGATCTTCGGCGTCGCGATCTTCCTCTGTCTGATGGCGGAAGCCTTCTTCGGCTACCTGCTGCCCTGGGGCCAGATGTCCTACTGGGGCGCGCAGGTGATCGTGAACCTGTTCGCGGCCATTCCCTTCATCGGTCCTGAGCTGTCCATCTGGATCCGCGGCGACTACGTCGTGTCGGACGCCACGCTGAACCGCTTCTTCGCCTTCCACGTCATCGCCATCCCGCTGGTGCTGGTGGGCCTGGTCGCGGCCCACCTGGTGGCGCTGCACGAAGTCGGCTCGAACAACCCGGACGGCATCGAGATCAAGCAAGGCCCGAAGGACAAGTACGGCCGCCCGAAGGACGGTATCCCGTTCCACCCGTTCTACTCCGTGCATGACCTGATGGGCGTGGCCGGCTTCCTGCTGGTGTTCGCGTTCATCGTGTTCTTCGCACCGGAAATGGGCGGGTACTTCCTCGAGTTCAACAACTTCATCCCTGCTGACTCGCTGAAAACACCTCCGCACATCGCGCCGGTCTGGTACTTCACGCCGTTCTACTCGATGCTGCGCGCCACCACCGACGAGTTCACCTGGGTGCTGGCGGGCGCTTCCGTGCTGGGCGCCATCGCGCTGCTGGTCAAGAGCAACCTGAAGGGCTTCATGCGCATCGCCGTCCCCGGCATCCTGATCGTCGTGGCCGTGCTGCTGCGCGTGATCGACGCCAAGTTCTGGGGCGTGGTCGCCATGGGCGGCACGGTCGTCATCCTGTTCTTCCTGCCGTGGCTGGACCATTCGCCGGTCAAGTCGATCCGCTACCGCCCCACCTGGCACAAGTGGATCTACGGCATCTTCATGGTCAACTTCCTGGTGCTCGGCTACATCGGTACGCAGCCGCCCAGTCCGCCGTTGAACATCACGTCGCAAATCGGCACGCTGCTGTACCTGGCATTCTTCTTCCTGATGCCGGTATGGAGCCGCCTGGGCACCTTCAAGAAAGTGCCCGAGCGCGTCACGTTCCACGCCCACTGAGCCCACCAGATAACGGATTAACCATGATCAAGAAGCTGATTGGTGCCGTGGCCTTGATGCTCACGTGTACCGTTACCCTTGCCGCCGGAGGCGGCTACCCCCTGGACAAGGCCCCGTACCGCGTCAACGACATGTCGTCGCTGCAGAACGGAGCCAAGCTGTTCGTCAACTACTGCCTGAACTGCCATAGCGCGTCCTCGATGCGCTACAACAAGCTCAAGGACATCGGGCTGACCGACCAGCAAATCAAGGAAAGCCTGTTGTTCACCGGCGAAAAGGTCGGCGACATGATGAACGTCGCCATGACCCCGAAGGACGCCAAGCAGTGGTTCGGCACGACGCCCCCGGACTTGTCCGTGATCGCGCGCGCCAAATCCGTGAACGCCGGCCCCTCGGGCGCCGACTACATCTACACCTACCTGCGCACCTTCTACCGCGACACGTCGCGCGCCACGGGCTGGAACAACCTGGTCTTCCCGGCCGTGGGCATGCCCCACGCCCTCTGGGAAGTGCAGGGTCCGCGCGAACTCACGACCGTCGCCATGCACGAGGTCGAAGGCAAGGCGGACGCCCCCAAAACCTGGGAACGCGTCACCACGGTGTACGATGCACAGGGTTTTGCCACGGTCAAGGCCGAACCGGTAGCCAACTACCACGGCCATGCCACCTTCGATGCCAAATTCAAGGCCGCCAACCCGGCCCAAGTCGCAACATACGACAACGACGTCGCCGACCTGACCGCGTTCATGTCCTGGATGGCCGAACCCGTCCAGACATTCCGCGTCCGTCTCGGCGTCGGTGTCATGTTGTTCCTGCTGCTGTTCTTCCTGGTTACCTGGCGCCTCAATGCCTCGTACTGGAAACACGTGCGCTAACCGCAACGCCCCGCCAGGTTTATCCGTCACTTATTACAAATAGGGACGGAATCGGCGGATAGGGCTGTACGCCTATCCCGCCTGGCAATTGGGGCCAGCGCCTGCTAGATTAAGGCGCTGGCCTTTCGTTTTTCAATAAAGGACTTACCGCCATGATGGTGCTCTATTCCGGAACCACGTGTCCGTTTTCGCAACGCTGCCGCTTCGTGTTGTTCGAAAAAGGCATGGATTTCGAGATCCGCGACATCGACCTGTACAACAAGCCCGAAGACATCTCGGTGATGAACCCGTACGGTCAAGTGCCCATTCTGGTCGAACGCGACCTGGTTCTGTACGAGTCGAACATCATCAACGAGTACATCGACGAGCGCTTCCCGCATCCCCAGCTGATGCCCGCCGACCCGGTCATGCGCGCCCGCACCCGCCTGTTCCTCTACAACTTCGAGAAGGAACTGTTCGTCCACGTCTCGACGCTGGAAGACCGCAGCGCCAAGCCCGACGAGAAGAAGCTGGCCAACGCCCGCCAGAACATCCGCGACCGCCTGGCCCAGCTGGCCCCCATGCTGCTGAAGAACAAGTACATGCTGGGCGAGGAATTCTCCATGCTCGACGTGGCCGTGGCTCCGCTGCTGTGGCGCCTGGACCACTACGGCATCGAACTGCCCAAGAACGCGGCTCCGCTGCAAAAGTACGCCGAACGCATCTTCTCGCGTCCGGCCTACATCGAAGCGCTGACGCCTTCGGAAAAAGTGATGCGTCGCTAAGGCTGTTGCGTGATGGGTGAAACTTCGACCAAACCGTACCTGATCCGCGCGCTGCACGAATGGTGCACCGATAACGGCTACACGCCCTACATCACCGTGCAGGTCGACGAGCACACCATGGTGCCCGTCGCCCATGTGCGCGACGGCCAGATCACGCTGAACGTGGGCACGCTGGCCACCAACCGGCTGACGCTGGGCAACGAATTCATCGAATTCCAGGCCCGCTTCAGCGGCGTGACCGAAAACGTCTACGTTCCGGTGGGCGCCGTCAGCGCCATCTACGCGCGCGAAACCGGCGCCGGCATGGGCTTCGAAGTGCAGCCCTACGAACCGCCGGAAGCAGGCGCCCAGGGCGCGACGGCCACCGCCGCGCCCGAAGGCTCCGACGCCGACGCCGCCCCCGGCGACGACGGCGGAGACGACGACGAACCCAAGCGTCCGCGCCTGACCATCGTCAAATAAGGCGCCCACGCAAGGTCTGCGTTTTTTTCATTACAATGCAGCCCTTCGCGTGCCCCTGGCACGCAGCGCCGGTGTAGCTCAGTTGGTAGAGCAGCTCACTTGTAATGAGAAGGTCGAGGGTTCGATTCCTTTCACCGGCACCAAATTCCAGATGCAGATCCGTCCACGGGCGGTCTGAAAACCCGCTCCGGCTATGACGGCGCGGGTTTTTTATTGCCTGCTTCAGGAACGGAAAACCTGGGGCCAAGCCAGCCCATTGCGCTTTGTCCTATTTACGCGATCCCGTATCCCGAAAACCGGCTTTTCCTCGAAATCGCTGCCTACAATCGCGCCAAGTTCTGGCCTCAGGAGGCGCGGTTCCCCATGCAGACAAATCATCTCCCCGGCGTGCGGCAAAAGCGCCTCTGGCAAAAGAGGTGGCCTAGAGAAGTCCTGTTCAACGGGCCGCCACTCCTCGTCGCCGGAACCGCCGCGGTGAAGAGCTGGCGCGAACCGCTGTTTGAGCCCTGGATGTTCGGCCTGACAGCCGCCACCAGCGTCTGGCTGATTCTGGCTGCGCTGGTTCGCGTGGCTGCTGCACGCGCCGAAGACGACATGGATGGACCGGACGCCGTCCACGAAGGTCTCGATGCAGCAGTCTCCACGATGCACACCATGCTTGCCGAATGGTGCGACAAGCGCAAATGTGGAACCGACCTTCGCACCACCTTCCACCGGGTCGTTCCTCCCGTTCATGAACCGCAGGAAATCGAGCAGATCATCAACTACGCGGGCGCTGGCGGCGAGGGTGCAGGACGAACCTTTCCCGTGCACACCGGCATCGCGGGCAGAGCTGTCCGCAGCAAGACACCACTGGTGATGTCCAGCCAGCACAGAACGGAAGATCAACTCCGCACGGCACTAGTGCTTGAATGGGGGTATACCGCGGCCCAGGCCCGCCGTCTTGGACCCGGCCGCTATTCGGCTATGGCGGTGCCCGTCCTGGACCGTTCAGGCCAACATCCCATAGGCGTGATCTACCTGGACTCGAGCGACCGTGCGCTTTTCGAACGCAACGACGTTGCGGAAATCGTAGGCACCGGCACCAAAGCGATCAGCGACTTCGTCAGCAAAAGGTATTGATATGAACGCTGCCACCAGCAAGAAACCTGAAGCATTCTTCAAGGGATCCCGGCTAATTTCCCGGCCGGGCGCGGTAATCCAGGTTCGGGAACTGATACTCACCGAATACGGGTTACGTGCCATTACCAGTGGAAGCACGGGTATCCGGCAAGGGGCCATTGAAGAAGCTGGCCCACCGTCGCCGCTGAGAGGAATCGCTCCTGCCTGACCCCACTTGTACTGCGCCCGGTTTGGCTGCTTTTCGATACGGCAGATGCCCACTGCATGCACTCGCGTCCTGGTGAGACAGGCAAATATTCAGCGCGTCGACGCGTTGCGTCCGCCCCGTTTTGCATTCTTCCGTTTTTTTGTGCATAATTCGCCCCCTCTACCTGTTCCCCGATAGCTCAGTCGGTAGAGCGACGGACTGTTAATCCGCAGGTCGCTGGTTCGAGCCCAGCTCGGGGAGCCAAAGAATGCAGTACTGAAGGGCCCGCAACTTGTTGCGGGCCTTTTGCATTGGAACGCGGCGCACGCGGCCTGTTTGCCGAGGCGTGCGCGGCGTACGATGATGCGCATTCCCTCGTCACGACTTCGCCTGTCCCTATGCGTTCCGCGCGATCCCTGCCTGCCCTGGTTTCCCTGCGCGCCTTTGAAGCGGCCGCGCGGCGCATGAGCTTTTCCCTGGCCGCGCAGGAACTCTTCGTGACGCAGAGCGCCATCAGCCACCATATCCAGCGCCTGGAAACGGAACTGGGCGTGACGCTGTTCGAGCGGCGCACCCGCGCCGTGGCGCTGACCGCGGCGGGTCAGGCCTATTACGAGCGCGTGCATGCGGCCTTCGAGCTGCTGCGCCAGGGTACCGACGAGGTCCGAGCGCCCGAAATGGCGCGGCAGACGCTGCGCGTCGGGCTGCTGGCCTCGTTCGCCACGCGCTGGCTGGCGCCGCGCCTGGCGGCGTTCGCCGCCGCCCATCCCGACATCGATCTCCAATTGCAGCCCGATATCGGCTTGGCGGACGTTGCGGGCGGCGAGGTCGACGTCGCCATCCGCTATGGGCGCGGCGTGTGGCCCGGCGTGCGGGCGCGGCTGATCATGGCGGAGCGGCTGTCGGTGGTCTGCGCACCCGCGCTGATCGCGGGCAGGAAACGCCCGCGCACGCCGCAGGATCTGCTGCGATTCCCGTTGCTGGCCTCGCATGCTCGCCATCCCTTCGAATGGGACGCCTGGGCCCGGCATCATGGCGTGGACCTGGGCGGCGTTCGGCCCGTGCGCCTGCACGACTACAACATCGTCGTGGAAGCCGCGCTGGCGGGGCAAGGCATGGCGATGGGGCGCCACCGCCTTATCGCCGCCCAGCTCGCCAGCGGCGCGCTGGTGGAGGCCCTGCCGGACGCCGCGCTCGAAGCTCCCCGCATCGGCTGGTGGTTCGTGACGCCGCGCGGCGCACTTGGCGACGCGGCAGAGCGCTTCCACGCATGGCTGGCGCAGGCTGCCGCGCAGCAGGACGACACACATTAGTTTTACTCATGTGTACTGCGCGAAAATTGATTGGTCAGGGCCGGCAGCGGCCGATAGCATGAGGCTTGCCCTTCCTTTCCATATCTGGAGCCCCTCATGACCCGCTCGATCTCCGGCCGCGTGGCCGAACTTGGCCTGACCCTCGAAGCCGCCGCCGCGCCCGCCGCCAATTACGTGCCCTTCGTGCAGGAAGGCAATCTGCTGTACATCTCCGGCCAGATCTCCCGCAAGGACGGCAAGGCCGCCTATCTGGGCCGCCTGGGCGACCAGGTTTCCGATGCCGACGGGGTGGAAGCGGCGCGCCTGTCGGCGCTGGGCCTGCTGTCGCAGATCGCCGCCGCCACCGGCGACAGGCTGGACCGCGTGGCCCGCGTGGTGCGGCTGGGGGTATTCGTGGCCAGCACCCCGGAATTCAACCGCCAGAGCGCCATCGCCAACGGCGCCTCGGACCTGATGGTCGAGGTCTTTGGCGACGCCGGCCGCCATGCGCGCAGCGCCGTCGGCGTGGCGTCCCTGCCGCAGGGCGTGTCGGTCGAGATCGAAGCCGTCATCGCGCTCACGCAAGCCTGATTCCAGCCGGAGCCGCCATGTCCGCCCCCTTGACCCCCAGCGCCGTGGAAGCGTTGCGCGCCCACACGCCGGGCACGCAAACCACTGTCCACTTCAATCACGCCGGCGCATCGCTGCCCTCGGCCGCGACACTGCAAGCCATCCACGCGCATCTGCAGCGCGAAGCCACGCAGGGTCCGATGGAAGCGGGCGTCACATCCCGGGAACTGACCGAAAAGGCCCGCGCGCTGGCGGCCCGGCTGCTCAACGCGGACCCAGGCGAAATCGCGCTGACCGGCGGCAACTCCCCCGGCTGGGGCGCGGCTTTCGCGGCGCTGGAACCATGGCGCGCCGGCGACCGCATCCTGGTGGGCCGTCACGAATGGGGCGGCAATCTGGCCACCATGCGGCTCACGGCGCAGCGTGCCGGCGCCACGCTGGAGACCATTCCTTCGGACGATAGCGGCTGCGTCGATGCGCAGGCGCTGGAGGCCATGCTGGATGAACGGGTGCGCCTGATTGCGCTGACCTGGCTGCCGGCCAATGGCGGCCTGATCAATCCCGCCGCCGCCGTCGGCAGCGTGGCGCGCCGCCACGGCATCCCGTACTTCGTGGATGCGGCGCAGGCCGTCGGCCAGTTGCCGGTGGACGTGGCGCAAATTGGCTGCGACGTGTTGAGCGGGGCCGGGCGCAAGGCCTTGCGCGGTCCGCGCGGCACCGGCCTGCTGTATGTGCGGCGCGCTTTCCTGGACCGGCTCACGCCCGCCTTCGTCGACACTCATTCCGCGCCCTTGGGCGTGGACGGCGAGCCCATGCTGCGCCAGGACGCCGCCCGCCTGGAATCGGCGGAGGCCTCGCTGGCGCTGCGCTGCGGCCTGGCCAACGCCTTGCAGGAAGCCCTGGACATCGGCCTGCCGGCCATCCGCGCGCGCATCGCCGCCACGGCCCAGGCCCTGCGGACCGAACTGGCAACCATCCCCGGCATCACGGTGCTGGACCAGGGCCGCGAACGCTCGGGCCTGGTGTCCTTCAACTTCGCCGACCAGGACGCCGTATCCGTGCAACGCGCCATGGCGGCGCAGGGCATCACCATCGGCAGCAACGGCGTGTCCTATACCCCGCTGGACATGCAGGCGCGCGGCCTGACGCAGATTGCGCGGGCCTCGGTCAGCTATCTGACCAACGACGCGGAAATCGACCGGCTGCTCGAGGGACTGCGCGCCCTGGCCCGATAGCTGGCCTGCGCACGTATCCTTTTCGTATGGACAGCCCCTGGGGTAGCCCTCAAGCCGCCATGCGCCGCGCGAACGGCGTCCACTTCGTGAAGACCAGCAAGTTGCCCAGCATTACCAGCGCCAGGCCCAGCAGGGCCGGCGCCGTCCACTGATAGCCTTCGGCAAAGGTGGACACGCTCAGGGCCACGACCGGAAACAGCACCGTGCAGTAGGCGGCGCGCGCCGGCCCCATGCGCCCCACCAGCGTCAGATAGGCGGTGAAGCCAACCACGGATCCGAGAATCGCCAGGTAGAGCAGGGCGCCCACGTACGAGGCCGAACTATCGAACTCGAACGGCAGGCCCGCCGCCAGGCAGCCCGCCAGCAGGATGGCTGCGCCATAGAGCATGCTGTAGGCGTTGCCGGTCAAGGGCCGGATGCCGGCGCGCTGTTGTAGCGACGACAGCATGTTGCCCGTCGAAAAGCAGAACGTACCCAGCAGTGCAAAGCCCAGGCCCAGCAGGGTTTCATGGCTGGCCTCCTGCCCCGCCAGTTCGGGCCAGAACAGCAGCACCAGGCCGGAAAAGCCCAACGCGCCGGCCACCATCACGCGCGGCGCGACGCGAGTGCCGAACCACAGGCGGGCATTCAGCGCATTCCATAGCGTCGCCGCCGAAAACACCACCGACACCAGGCCGCTGGGAATCCACTGGGTCGCCGTGTAAAAGCACAGGAAGTTCAGGCAGAACAGGCACAGGCCCTGGCCCACGCACAGCCAGTGGCCGCGACGGTCCATTTTCTGCAGCTTGCGGGTCAGCGCCAGGGCCGCGAACAGGATCAGGCCGGCCAGCGCGAACCGGTAAAAGATGGAGACGGGAATCGCCACCACGCCCAGCTGCAGCTTGATGGCGATCCAGGTGGTGCCCCAGATGACGACGGTGAGGAAATACAGGAAGAGGTTCACGATGCGGTGCTGAAACAAGGAGCGACGGTCCGGAAAACCGCCCGGGAATCCAGTTTGCGCCCGCCCGGCCGGCGACGATTGCCGGTTCTTGCGGTTTTCTTCCCGCGCGCGCGCGCCGCGCGCGAGATCGCAGTAGCATTCCACTCATATGGCTACCGTCGCTTCGGCCCCGGCCGATTTCTCCGTCTTCCGCACCCTGGCGGGCTCCACCGCGACGCTGGGGCGCGCCGCCGCGCTGGGCGAGGGCATCGCCATCTCGCAATGGTCGCGCAGCGCCCACGAGACCATGGGCTACGACAACCCGGGCCATCACACCCTGTCGCTCTATCTGCACGGCGGCGACAAGTCGTTCCGCCTGGGCCAGGACAGGCTGCACGGCGGCGCCGGCAAATTCTGCGTGCTGCCCTCGGAGCACTACTCGCGCTGGAGCATGAACGACAGCGTGCAATTCTTGCACCTGTACATCGCTCCGGAACGCCTGGCCCGCGAAGCCGTCATGCGGCTGGACTGCGAACCCCGCACGCTGGAACTGCGCGACCGCACCTACATCCACGACGAATCGCTGATCGACGTCTGCCGGCAGCTGCTGGGCACCGACTGGAACCAGCCCGCCGACCGGCTGGCGGCCAGCAGCGCGGCCGAGACCGTGCTGCACCATCTGCTGAACCAGGGCGTGGCGCGCAAGTCCGCGGCGACGCTGCGTGGCGGCCTGGCGCCCGCCGTGCGCCGGCGCATCATGGACTACGTGGACGCGCACCTGGCCGAACCGCTAACGCTGGACGAACTCGCAGGCGTGGCGGCGCTATCCACTTACCACTTCGCCCGCATGTTCCACACCTCTTTCGGCGAGCCGCCGCACGCGTGGGTGCGGGCGCGCCGGCTGGCGCATGCGCGCAAGCTGCTGGCGGCCGGCAAGGGCGATCTGGCCGGCATCGCCCAGGCCAGCGGCTTCGGCAACGCCAGCCATCTGGCGCGGGTCTTCCGCGACGCCGTCGGCGTCACGCCCGGACAGTACCGCGGCGCCCGCGCCAGACACTGATACAAGCGCTGCGGCCCCGTTTCCCGGTCCGCCCGGTCTACAATGGCCCACCGCCCCCAGGGCCTGACCGTACCGCTGCCTGACGCGATGCCGTCTACGACCTCTCGCGATTCCAACCCCACGGCTGAACCCCTCGGCGCCGGCCCCTTGCGCACGCACTGGCTGGCGGAGCTGATCCGCCTGCGCGAAGCGCATTGGGGACCGCTGGAAGACGCGAGCGCGGTGCGGCGCGTGCGCCAGCTGGACGTCGATCTGCCCGCGCGCATCCTGGCCCGCGCCGCGCTGCTGGCGCAACGCGAGAACCTCATTCCCCTGGTCGACACATGGCGCCGCAGCGCGCTCGCCATGCTGGTCGCGCTGTTCCTGCTGGCCGCGATTTCCGGCGCGGGCGCCGCGCTCGGCGCCCTGGGCGACGGCTCTCGCCCAGTCAATGTGCTGTGGGCGCTGGGCGCCTTGCTGGGTCTGCATGCGCTCACCTTCCTGCTTTGGCTGGCCAGCTTCCTGCTGCGGGCATCCTCCGTCACGGGACTGGGACGTCTCTGGCTCTGGGCCACGCGCAAGCTGGCCCGCGGCCCCGACAGCGCGCTGGTGCCGCAGGCCTTTCTCAACCTGCTGGCCCGCGCAGGCGCCTTGCGCTGGCTGTTCGGCAGCATCAGCCACCTGTTGTGGCTGACGGCCTTGTGCGCAGCGCTGGCGGTCCTGCTGGCCGTGCTGTCCACCGCCAGCTACCGCTTCATCTGGGCCACCACCTTGCTGGCGCCCGACACCTTCGTGCGCCTGACGCAGGCCATCGGCTGGCTGCCGGCGCAACTGGGCTTTCCGATGCCGGATGCGGCCATGATCCGCGCCAGCGACGGCGCACAGGCCTTGCCCGCCGCGGCGCAGGCGCAGTGGTCGCTCTGGCTGATCGGCGTGCTGGTGGTCTACGGCATCCTGCCGCGTCTGCTGGCCGGCGCCCTGTGCGTGGCGGGATCGCTGCGCGCCCTGCGCGGCCTGGGCATCGATCTCTCGCTGCCTGGCTACGCCGCGTTGCGCGACCGCCTGGAGCCGCCCGCCCAGTCCACCGGCATAGACCGCCCCGTGGATCCCCTGCACGAACCGCGCGTCGGCGCGCCGCCGCTCGCGGGCCTGGGCGGCCAGCCCGTGCTGCTGGGGCTGGAGCTGCCGCCCGACCTGGCCTGGCCACCCGCCGACATGCCCGCGGGCATCCAGCAGGCGGGCAATCTGGATACCCGCGAAGAGCGCAACCGCGTGCTGGACGCGTTGGCCGGCCAGGCCGCCACGCGCCTGCTGATCGCCTGCGATGCGCGGCAGACGCCGGACCGCGGCACGCTGTCGCTGATCGCCGAACTGGCGGCGCACGCGGAACAGACGCGCATCTGGCTGGTCACGCCGCGCGCGGACGCCGATACCCCCGCCACCCGCGCCTCGTTATGGCGCGAACGCCTGCTGGCGCTGGGCCTGCCCGCCGACGCCGTGCTGCAGGCGCCCATGCCGCCGCTCGCGTGGCTGGAGTCCGGCCATGGCTGAGGACATCATCAAGATCGCGCTGGTCGGCCATACCAACACCGGCAAGACCTCGTTGCTGCGCACGCTGACGCGCGACACCACCTTCGGTGAAGTGGCCGACCGCCCCGGCACCACCCGCCACGTGGAAGGCGCGCGCCTGCGGCTCGAAGGGCGGGCCGTGCTCGAATGGTTCGACACGCCGGGCATGGAAGACAGCATCTCGTTGCTGGAGTACCTGGAAAAACTCGACAGCCCGCAGGAACGCCTGGACGGACCGGCGCGCATCCGCCGCTTCCTGGACACGCCCGAGGCGCACGGCCGCTACGAACAGGAAGCCCGCGTGCTGGCCAAGATGCTGGACTGCGACGCCGCGCTTTACGTCATCGACGCGCGCGACCCGGTGCTGGGCAAGCACCGCGACGAACTCGCCATCCTGGCCGCTTGCGGCCGGCCCCTGCTCCCTGTGCTGAACTTCGTCAACGCGCCCGCGCACCGCGCCGACGAATGGCGTGCCGCCATGGCCCGGCTGGGCCTGCACGCAGTCGTTGAGTTCGACACCGTCGCGCCGCCGCTGGATGGCGAACAGCAGCTCTACGCCAAGCTCGGCGTGCTGCTGGACCGCCACGCCGCCGCGCTGGCCCGGCTGTCCGCCAACCTGTCCGAGCAGCGCCGCGCGCGCCGTGGCGCCGCCTACGAATTGCTGGCCGATCTGTTGATCGACGTGGCGGCCTTGCACGTCTCCAGCGCCAGCGACGACGCGGCGCTCGCGGCCGCCTCGGGCAAGCTGCGCGACCAGGTGCGCCAACGCGAGCAGACCTGCGTCAACGCCCTGCTGGCGCTCTACAACTTCCGCGCGACGGACTTCACCGATGATGCGCTGCCCTTGCAAGGCGAGCGCTGGGGCATGGACCTGTTCCATCCCCAGGCCTTGAAGGACATGGGCGTGCAGGTAGGCATGGGCGCGGCCGCAGGCGCCATGGCCGGCGCGGCGGTGGACCTGTTCAGCGCGGGTTTGAGCCTGGGCACCGGCATGCTGATCGGCGCCGCCGCCGGCGGCCTGTGGCAAGGTGTGGAAAAGCTGGGCAAGCGCGTGGCGGGCAAGCTGCGCGGCTGGCGCGAGATCAGCGTCGATGACGCGGTACTGCGTCTTCTGGCCCTGCGCCAGCGGCAACTGATCGAAGCGCTGGAGCGCCGCGGCCATGCCGCGCGCGAGCCATTGAGGCTAGACCATCCGGAGGACGAAGCCTGGCGCAAAGGGCCCTTGCCCGAAGCGCTGAAAGAAGCCCGCAGCCGGCCCGAGTGGTCGGCCCTGGGCGAGCACTACGAAGACAGCGACCGCCGCAAGCGCGTGGTGCGCGAATTGGCGAAAACCCTTGCCGACGCGCCGCCGCCCGGCGCCTGAGCCCACAGCCGCCAGCCTTGCCAAACGCACCATTCCACGCCGCCGGCAAGCAAGTACTAACCCCAATCCAAACCGATTGACGCTTAAACGAATGCGTCTATAAGATTCGATAGGCGCGGGTCTGTCCCCGTCATGATAATCACAAAGGGGTTGGGTCTATCGTGAAGTCGAAGTCCTACGCAGTGATTCCCGGCAGCGCCATCACCGGCGCGCACGCAGCTCGCGCTGCGTCCCGCCAGACCCCAATCCGTTTTTCGTCGTAAGCAGCAACGCCATGCCCCGGATCCCCATGGGGCCGGGGCCCTGTCACTTCTGTCGCGCTATCCGCGCACCACACGGAGCATGAGGGCTATGCGTACTTTTCCCCACCTGAAGCAAGCTGCGCTCGCCGCTGCCATCGCCGCATCGCTGGCATTCAGCGCCGGCGCGGCCGCCAAGACCTTTCACTGGTCCTATCAAGGCGATGCGACGTCCATGGATCCGATGGCCCTGAACGAAACGTTCACGCTCGGCTTTCAGGGCAACATCTACGAAACGCTTGCCGGCTACGACGGCAACCTGAAACTGACTCCGCTACTGGCGGAAAGCTGGGAAAACCCCGAACCCACGAAGTGGGTGTTCAAGCTGCGCAAGGGCGTGAAGTTCCACGACGGTTCGCCGTTCACGGCTGACGACGTCATCTTCTCCTGGAAGCGCAGCCTGACCCCGGGCTCCGACATGAAGGGCTACGGCGCCAAGGCATCGGACATCAAGAAGGTGGATGACTACACCATCGAAGTCACCACGCCCACGCCCAACCCCATCCTGCCGCGCGAATGGGTGTTCCTGTACATCATGAGCAAGTCCTGGTCGGAAAAGAACAAGACCACCGAAGCCACCAACGTCAAGGGCGACAACCAGGGCAACTATGCCAACCTGAATGCCAACGGCACCGGCCCCTTCATGCTGGCCTCGCGCCAGCCCGACGTGAAAACCGTGCTCAAGCGCTACGACGGCTACTGGAACAAGAACATCAAGACCAACGTCGACGAAGTCATCTTCCAGCCCATCACGCAGGAAGCGACGCGCGTGGCCGCCCTGATCTCGGGCGAAATGGACCTGGTGCAGCCGGTGCCCGTGCAGGACTGGAAACGGCTCGAAGACGCCAAGGGCGTCAAGCCGCTGACCGCGCCGGAAGCGCGCGCCATCTTTATCGGCATGGACCAGGACCGCGACGAGCTGCTGTTCTCGGACGTGAAGGGCAAGAACCCCTTCAAGGATCCGAAGGTGCGCGAAGCCGTGGTGCTGGCCGTGGACACCAAGGCCATCAACGAGAAGATCATGCGCGGCGCAGCCAAGCCGCTGGGCTCGCTCATCGCCACCGCCATCAACGGCTATGACGATTCCTTCGGCGCGCCGTACAAGCCGGATCCCGAACGCGCCAAGAAGCTGCTGGCCGAAGCCGGCTATCCCAAGGGCTTTACGGTCACCATGGACTGCCCGAACGACCGCTACGTCAACGACGAAAAGGTCTGCCAGGCCGTAGCCGGCATGCTGGCGCGCGTGGGCATCAAGATCAACCTGCTGGCGCAGACCAAGTCGAAGTACTTCGGCAAGATCCTGCTGCAGGCCGGCAACCAGACCAGCATGTACATGCTGGGCTGGACGCCGAGCTCCACCGACGCGCACAACACGCTGCTGAACCTGACCTCGTGCCGCAATGCCAAGACGGCGGCGGGCCAGTTCAACCTGGGCGGCTACTGCAACAAGAAGGTCGATGAGCTCACCGACAAGATCGGCGTCGAAACCGACCAGGCCAAGCGCAACGCCATGATCAAGGAAGCCTTCGAGATCGTGCGCAACGACTATGGCTACCTGCCGCTGCACCAGCAGCCCATGTCCTGGGGCGTGAAGGACAACATCCAGGTCATTCAGCGCGCCGACGACGTGCTCGACCTGCGCGACGTCGTCCTGCCGTAAACCGGCGACGCGAGCCCCGGGCGGCGCATGCCGCCCGGGCGCGCCCGGCCCAGCCCCGGTTCCCACTATCCGAGGGAAACGCGGCCCGGCGTCATCTGAATCCGAGGGCTCCCGATAATGCTTTCCTTTATTGCGCAACGGCTTATCCAGTCGGTGCTGGTGATGTTGACGGTGGCGCTGATCGCGTTCGCCATGTTCCGCTATGTGGGCGATCCGATAGCCAGCATGGTGGGCCAGGACACCACCCCTGAACAACGCGCGGAACTGCGCGAACAGCTGGGCCTGGACGATCCCTTCGTGGTGCAGTACGCGCACTTCGTGGCCAACGCCGTGCGCGGCGACTTCGGCATGTCGTACCGCCACCGCCGGCCCGTCAGCGAACTGCTCGAAGAACGCATGCCGGCCACGCTGGAACTGTCCTTCGTATCCGCCGTGATGGCGCTAGCCCTGGGCATACCCATGGGCATCTATACCGCGCTCAAGCGCCATGGCGTGCTGTCCAAGGCCTTCATGGCGATTTCGCTGGCCGGCATCTCGCTGCCCACCTTCCTCATCGGCATCCTGCTGATCCTGGTCTTCGGCGTGCAGCTGCGATGGCTGCCCAGCTTCGGGCGTGGCGACGTGGTCAGCCTGGGATGGTGGACCACGGGATTCCTGACCAAATCAGGCTGGCTGGCGCTGATCATGCCCGCCATCACGCTGGCGCTGTTCCAGATGACGCTGATCATGCGGCTGGTGCGCGCCGAAATGCTGGAAGTGCTGCGCGCCGACTTCATCAAGTTCGCGCGCGCCCGCGGCCTGCCGGAACGGCTGATAAATTTCCGCCATGCGCTGAAGAACACCATGGTGCCCGTCATCACCATCACCGGACTGCAGCTGGGCTCCATCATCGCTTTCGCCATCATCACGGAAACCGTGTTCCAGTGGCCTGGCATGGGCCTGCTGTTCATCCAGGCCATCAGCATGGTGGACATCCCCGTCATGGCGGCCTATCTGGTTCTTATCGCCTTCATGTTCGTGGTCATCAACCTGGTCGTGGACCTGCTGTACTTCGCCGTGGACCCGCGTCTGCGCGTGCAGAGCAAATAAAGGACTCATCATGATTGCTCGCATCGCTCCCTTCTTCGCCCGCGCCGCCGACAGCGACCTCTGGCACAGCTTCAAGCGTTCCCCCGGCGCCATCATCGCCGCGATCGTCACGCTGGCCATCCTGCTGGGCGCGCTGTTCGCGCCCGTCGTCGCGCCACACAACCCCTTCGACCTGGCTTCCTTGAGCATCATGGACGCCAACACGCCGCCGTCCTGGGAAGAGGGCGGCAGCCCCGACTTCCTGCTGGGCACCGACGACCAGGGCCGCGACATCCTGTCGGCGGTGCTGTACGGATCGCGCGTGTCATTGCTGGTGGGCTTCGCGTCCGTGCTGTTCTCGATGGTGCTGGGCGTGACCCTGGGCCTCATCAGCGGCTATGCCGGCGGCCGCGTGGACAGCTTCATCATGCGCATCGCCGACGTGCAGCTGTCGTTTCCGGCCATCCTGGTGGCGCTGCTGATCGACGGCGTGGCGCGCGGCCTGCTGCCGCGCGACATGCACGACCAGCTCGCGCTGTATGTGCTGATCTTCGCCATCGGCATCTCCGGCTGGGTGCAGTACGCCCGCACCGTGCGCGGCTCCACGCTGGTGGAACGCAACAAGGAATACGTGCAGGCGGCGCGCCTCATCGGCATCGGCCCCATCACCATCCTGCGCCGGCACATCCTGCCCAACGTCATGGGACCAGTGCTGGTCATCGCCACCATCCACCTGGCCATCGCCATCATCACCGAAGCCACGCTCTCGTTCCTGGGCGTGGGCGTGCCGCCCACGGCGCCGTCGCTGGGCACGCTGATCCGCATCGGCAACAGCTACCTGTTCTCGGGCATGTGGTGGATCTCCATCTTCCCCGGCATCGCGCTGGTGGCGCTGGTGCTGTCGGTCAACCTGCTGGGCGACTGGCTGCGCGACGCGCTCAACCCCAAGCTGCGCTGAGGAAGCCATGGCCCTGTTGAACATCGAAGACATCCGCATCGAATTTCCCAGCCGCCGCGGCACCCTGGTGGCCGTGGACGGCGTGTCGCTGTCGCTGGAAAAAGGCGAGATCCTGGGCGTGGTGGGCGAATCCGGCGCGGGCAAGTCCACCATAGGCAATGCCGTCATCGGCCTGTTGGAAGCGCCCGGCCGGCTCGCCGGCGGCGCCGTGCTGCTGAACGGAGAACGCATCGACACGCTGACGCCGGCGCAACAGCGCAAAGTGCGCGGCCGCCGCATCGGCATGATCTTCCAGGATCCGCTGACCTCGCTGGACCCGCTGCAGACCGTGGAAAGCCAGCTGGTCGAGACCATGCAGGTGCACCTGAACCTGTCCCACGCCGAGGCGCAGAAGCGCGCCGTGCAATTGCTGGTGCAGGTCGGCATCGACAAGCCGGAACTGCGGGTCAAACAGTACCCGCACCAGTTCTCGGGCGGTATGCGACAACGCGTGGTGATCGCGCTGGCGCTGTGCTGCGAGCCCGAAGTCATCATTGCCGACGAACCCACCACCGCGCTCGACGTGTCGATCCAGGCGCAGATCCTGGAACTGCTCAAGAAGCTGTGCCGCGAAGAGCAGGTGGGCATGATCATCATCACGCACGACATGGGCGTGATCGCGGACGTGACGGATCGCGTGGCGGTGCTGTACCACGGCAAGCTGGTCGAACAAGGCCCTACGTCCAAGATCCTGGGCGACCCCGACCACCCCTACACGCGCAGCCTGATCTCGGCCGTGCCGCGCCCCGACATCAAGCTGCGGCGCTTCCCGCTGGTGACCTACATCGAGGACGTGAAAAAACCCGCGCAACCGCTGGACCTGGCCACGCACTGGTTGGGCCAGCGCCGCGACTTCGGCGCGCGCACGGGAGGGCCGCTGGTGCAGGTCAAGGACCTGAGCATGCGCTTCGTGTTGAAGAGCGCGCTGCTCAAGCGCAACCAGCGCTCGCTGGACGCGGTCAAGCGCGTCAATTTCTCCATTGGCGAAGGCGAGGTCTTCGGCCTGGTGGGCGAGTCCGGATCCGGCAAGTCCACCGTGGCGCGGTTGATCTCCGGCCTGTATACGCCCAGCGAAGGCTCGGTCAATTTCGGCGGCACCGACCTGACCGCGCTCAAGGGCGAGAAACAGCTGAACCCGTTCCGGCGGCAGATCCAGATGATCTTCCAGGACCCGTTCTCTTCGCTCAACCCGCGCATGCGGGTGCTGGACATCGTGGCCGAGCCGATCCGCTTCCACAAGCTGGCGGCCAGCGAGGCCGAAGCGCGCCGCATCGTGGCCGACCTGCTGGACGTGGTCGGCCTGGGCGACCGCGCCGCCGAGCGCTTTCCGCACGAATTTTCTGGCGGGCAGCGCCAGCGCATCTGCATCGCCCGCGCCCTGGCCACGCGCCCCCGTTTCCTGATCTGCGACGAACCGACCTCGGCGCTGGACGTATCCATCCAGGCGCAGATCCTGAACCTGCTGAAGGACCTGCAAGAGGAACTCGGGCTGACCATGCTGTTCATCAGCCACGACCTGCCGGTGATCCGCCAGATGTGCGACCGCGTGGGCGTGATGCGCTATGGCGAACTGCTGGAAGTGGCCGACACCGAAGACCTTTTCGAACGTCCGCAGCATCCCTACAGCCAACACCTGCTTGGCCTCATGCCCCGCCTGCAATCCATGTCCCGCGAGGGGCTGGACGTGGCGGAGTAACGCCAGGCGCAACCCGGAGCGAGACATGACGGCGACACGACAGACCCTGTTCATAGGCGGGCAGGTTTTCGACGGCAAGGGCAAGCTGCTATCCAACCATGGCGTGCTGGTCGAAGATGCACATGTGGCGCGCGTGGCGCCGGCTGGAGAGTTCTCCGGCTACGCCGGCGCAACCGTGCGCACCGACGGCATGACCCTGATGCCCAGTCTGGCCGACTGCCACGTTCATCTGGTCTACACAGGCGGCGCCGATCCCAATGCGCAGCTGAGCAAGCAAGGCCCCGCGCAGATCACGCTGACCGCGCTGGAAAACGCCCAGGCCAGCCTGCGCGGCGGCGTCACCGCGCTGCGCGATTGCGGCGGCAAGGACTACCTGGAGTTCGGCGTGCGCGACGCGATCGCGCGCGGCGTGTTCCCGGGCCCCACGATCAAGGCCTCGGGCCGCATCATCTGCATGACGGGCGGCCACGGCAACCGCATCGGCCGCGTCGCCGACGGCTGCGAGGACGTGATCAAGGCGGTGCGCGAACAGGTCCACGCCGGCTGCGACCTGGTGAAGATCATGGCCACGGGCGGCGTCATGACGCCGGGCGTCAGCCCCATGGACGCGCACTACAGCTTCGACGAAATGAAGGCCGGCGTGCACGAGGCCAAGCGCTTCCGCAAGAGCACCGCCAGCCATGCGCAGGGCACGCTGGGCATCCTGAACGCGGTGCGCGCCGGCATCGATTCCATCGAACACGGCATCTTCATGGACGACGAGTGCCTGCGCGAGATGCTGGACGCCCAGACCTATCTGGTGCCCACCATCGCCGCCATCCGCAACATCATCTCCAATGCCGACAACGGCATTCCCGCGTACGCCGTCGACAAGGCACGGGCGGTGGAGCAGCGCCACCGCGAGTCGTTCCAGATGTACTACAAGGCGGGCGGGCGCATCGCGCTCGGCACCGACGCCGGCACCCCGTTCAACCTGCACGGCGAGAACGCCATGGAGCTTGCCTACATGGTGGAGTTCGGCATGACGCCCGTGGACGCGCTGATCGCGGGCACCTCGCGCGGGCACGACCTGATGGGCATGGACCGGCACGGCGCCATCGCCGAAGGCAACGTGGCCGATCTGCTGCTGGTGCAGGGCGATCCCACCGAAGACATCATGAAGGCGGCCGACAAGCGCTTCCATGTGGCGGTGCTGCGCAATGGCGAAGTCGCTGCCGGCGCCTTGCCGCTCTGAAACGCGACAGCCCCGGCCCGCAATGAAAAAGGCCGCCGCGCCCAGGGCGCGGCGGCCTTTGTACAGCTAGCTGCGAGTGGTTGGCCGGCTTAGCGGGCGCCGCCCATCGCGCCGCTCATGACCATCATCAGGAACTGCTCGACCGGCATCTTCTTGCCGTTGAAATCGACCTGGCCGTCGGCGTAGTTCAGGTAGGTCACGATGTTGTTGTTTTCGACCTTGGCCATGCCCATGGCGGTAGCCATGGTGCCAACCATTTCAGCCTGGCCCTTGGCGGTCTGCTGGGCCTGCTCGGCCGGCACGCCGCGCACCTGCGGTTCGATGGCCATCAGGTCGCTCAGGTTGCCCTTGGACAGCACCAGCTTGGCATTGAGCTTGCGGATCGCCTGCTTCAGCGTATCGGCGAACTCACCGTCCAGCGAGGCCGGCTTGGCCATGTCCAGATCCAGGTTGAAAGTCGACGTGCCGTTGGCGGTACGCACTTCCAGCGGCGACACCGCCAGCGTCGGGTTGCCGGCCAGCAGCAGGTCGACGTTGGTCTTGACGATCTGCATTTCCTCGTCCGTGAACTGGGGCGACTGCTCGTCGCCCTTGCTCTGCATCATGCGGCGCGAAGCGGCTTCATAGACGTCGTTCAGCGCCTTGAAGGCCTTGGAATCCAGCTTCTGCGCGTCCAGGACCAGCTTCAGGCCGGCCATGTCCTTGTCCTGCACATTGATCATGCCGAAATCCATGGCCATCTTCACGCCCATGAGCGAGTTGGCTTCGGTCATGTCGACGGTGATGGCGGTGTCCTTGAGCTGGACCGGCGGCTTTTCCTTGGACGTGATGGTCCAGTTCTTGAGCGCAACCTTCTGGCTGCCCACGTACATGTCGTTGGAGGCCGGCGTCATGTCGCTGGTCAGGGTCAGGCCGGTCATGGTCATGCCGACGATGTCGCTTTCTTCAGACTGGCCGGCCAGCGTCAGGCTGTCGGCCTTCAGCGCGACCGTGCCGTGCTTGCTGCCGGTGGCGTAGGTCACGTCGCCCTTCATGCCCGAGAACTTCAGGCTGTTGGCGTCCTTGGCGAACTCGACCGGCGCCATGTCGAAGTTGCCGCTGATGTTCTTGGCGTAGCTGACGCTATAGGCGCCCGACAGCGGCACCGCGCCCTTGGCGGCGGCGAACCATTCCTTGACCAGGGGCGTCTCTTCCAGCTGGAAGCGGCTGGCCACCATGGCGGGCGCAAACGAGCCCGACTTCAGGTTGGACAGCGGGAAGGGGCCGTGGTCCAGGTGCTCGAGGAACACGAGTTCGTGGTCGATGGCAGGCTTGCCGTCGGCGGCCGGCTCGGTGAACTTGACGCGGTAGCGTTCGGTGGACGAGAACACGCCGCGATCGAACGACACCAGCTCAACCACGGGGGTCACACCCCATTTTTCGCCAACCTTCTTCAGCTCAAGGTTGGCCTGCTCGATCGATTGCTTGACGAAAGCCTCGGCCTTCTGGCCCGTATACCAAGCCGTGCCGGTCCACACTGCGCCCAGCGCGACGACTACGCCCACTATTGCCGATTTTTTCATTGCGATCCTTTATTCTTCAAATGGATGAAAGCGGACGGATTATAGGGATTGCAGCCTAGGGAAAACACTTATTTCGTGCAAAGGCGCTGCAATGTGTTGCTTATTGATACAGAACCGTCCCACCCGGAAGGTGCTGCAACGCCACATCAGCTACAATCCGCCAGTGCGTTTTGCCAATCTGCGCACGTCCGCTAGGCCCTTCGCTGCCAAGCTTCGCCCGTCAGGGCGCTTCCCTTTTCTCCTTTATTCGTCCGCCTGGATTGGAGTCTCTCAACTTGAGCGACGGGCTGCCGCTGGAGTTGTTTTGACTACCTCTTCCCCTTTTGCCGACCTTGGGCTGGCTGATTCCCTGTTGCGCGCCATTGCCGAAACCGGCTACACCGCGCCCACCCCCATTCAGGCCCAGGCCATTCCCCAGGTCCTCAAGGGTGGCGACCTGCTCGCCGCCGCCCAGACCGGCACCGGCAAGACCGCCGGCTTCACGCTGCCCATCCTGCACCTGCTGATGCAGAAAAAGCCCGAGCTGCGCAAGCCCGGCCGCCCGCGCTGCCTGATCCTGACCCCGACGCGTGAGTTGACCGCGCAGGTCGAGGAATCCGTGCAGACCTATGGCAAGTACACCCCGCTGTCCTCCATGGTGATGTTCGGCGGCGTCAATATCAATCCCCAGATCTCCGCGCTGAGAAAGCCGCTGGACATCCTGGTCGCCACCCCGGGCCGCCTGCTGGACCACTGCGGCCAGAAGACCGTGGACCTGTCCGGCGTCGAAATCCTGGTGCTGGACGAAGCCGACCGCATGCTGGACATGGGCTTCATCCGCGACATCCGCAAGATCCTCGCGCTGCTGCCCAGGCAACGTCAGAACCTGCTGTTCTCGGCCACGTTCTCCGACGAGATCCGCACCCTGGCGCGCGGCGTGCTGAACAACCCGGGCGAAGTCTCGGTCACCCCGCGCAACACCGCCACCGAGCTGGTCACCCAGACGGTGCACATGGTGGAACAGCACCACAAGCGCGACCTCATCAGCCACATCATCCGCGAAAGCGGCTGGCACCAGGTGCTGGTGTTCACCCGCACCAAGCACGGCGCCAACCGCCTGGCCGAAAAGCTGGTCAAGGACGGCCTGACCGCCGCCGCCATCCACGGCAACAAGAGCCAATCGGCCCGCACCCGCGCCCTGGCCGGCTTCAAGGACAGCACCGTGACGGTGCTGGTGGCGACCGACATCGCCGCCCGCGGCCTGGATATCGACCAACTGCCCCAGGTGGTGAACTTCGAATTGCCGAACGTGCCCGAAGACTACGTGCACCGCATCGGTCGCACCGGCCGCGCCGGCGCCACCGGCGCCGCGGTCTCGCTGGTCGACAACAGCGAAATCAAGCTGTTGAAGGACATCGAACGCCTGATCAAGAAGACCATCGAGCGCAAGCCCGTGGAAGGCTGGACGCCGCCGGCCACGACCGCCGCGGCTTTCGACCGCCAGGAACGCGACGAAGACAGCCGCAGCCCGCGCGGCGGCGGCGGCCGCAATGGCGGCCGTAGCGGCAACGGCAATGGCAACGGCGGCCGCTCGCGGCCGGCCCAAGGCCAGGGCCAGCCCCGCGCCGCGGCTGGCGGCCGCGCCCCCGCTCCGGCCCGTGCCGGCGGCGAAGGCCGCGCCAACCATGGCCCGCGCGACGGCAAGCCTGCCGATCGTCCGGCCCACGCCGGCCGCAACGAAGGCCGTCCGCAGCAGAACCATCGCCGTCCGGAGGGCACTGGCCGCCCGGCAGGCAACGGCGGCTCCGGACGTCCCTCGGGCGCGCCGCGCGCCGCGCTGCTGAGCAAGTAATATCCCGCAACCGCCACCCACGGATCCGCGCCATGCCCTTGTCTACCTGGTTGACGTTCTTCCTGGCCTCCTGGGCCATTTCGTTCTCGCCCGGCGCGGGAGCGATCTCGGCGATGTCCTCCGGGCTGAAATACGGCTTCGCGCGCGGCTACTGGAACACGGCCGGCCTGATCATGGGCATCCTGTTCCAGTTCGTGGTGGTGGCCGTGGGCCTGGGCGCGGTGCTGGCCACGTCCGAAATGGCCTTCAACGTGGTCAAGTACCTGGGCGTGGCCTACCTGATCTACCTGGGCGTGCGCCAGATCCGCACGGATGCGGCGCCCGTCACGGTGGATTCCGGCGACCCCAAGCGCGCCACGATCCGTGAACTGGTGCTGCGCGGTTTCCTGATCAACACCATGAACCCCAAGGGCACGGTGTTCCTGCTGGCCGTGGTGCCGCAGTTCGTGGACACCGCGCTGCCGCTGACGCAGCAATACGCGGCAATCGCCGCCACGCTGGCGTTCACCGACCTGGTGGCCATGGGCGTGTACACGCTGCTGGCGGCGCGCGTGCTGCGCCTGCTGCGCAGCGCCAAGCACATCCGCTGGATGAACCGGACCTTCGGCTCGCTGTTCATCCTGGCCGGCGTATTCCTGGCGTCGTTCCGCCGCCATTCCTGAATCCCATGCGCGGGGCATGCGCCGGCGACGGTGCGTGCCCCGCGCGTTTTCATGCCCGATACCGGACCGCGCCGGGCCCAAAAGCGGCGCCAAGTAAAATCCTTCCGATCATGAACATCCCTCACGAAGTAGCGCGGCGCCGTACGTTCGCCATCATCTCCCACCCCGACGCGGGCAAGACGACACTGACCGAAAAGCTGTTGCTGTTCGCAGGCGCGATCCAGATCGCCGGCAGCGTCAAGGCGCGCAAGGCGTCGCGCCACGCCTCGTCCGACTGGATGGAAATCGAAAAGCAGCGCGGCATTTCCGTGGCGTCCTCGGTGATGCAGATGGAATACCGCGATTGCGTCATCAACCTGCTCGACACCCCGGGCCACGCGGACTTCTCGGAAGACACGTACCGGGTGCTGACGGCGGTGGACGCCGCGCTCATGGTGATCGACGCCGCCAACGGCGTGGAACCGCAAACCATCCGCCTCCTGCAGGTCTGCCGCGCGCGCAACACGCCCATCATCACGTTCATCAACAAGATGGACCGCGAAGTGCGCGAGCCGCTCGAACTGCTGTCCGAGATCGAAGGCCACCTGGGCATGGACGCGGTGCCGTTCTCCTGGCCGGTCGGCATGGGCAAGGCTTTCGGCGGCGTGTTCGACATCCGCCAGGACCGCATGCGCGTGTTCCGCCCCGGCCAGGAACGCCGCTCGGACAAGGACGACTTCATCGAAGGCCTGAGCAATCCCGAGATCGCCCGGCGCTTCGGCTCGGCGTTCGAGCAGGCCAGCGGCGAGATCGAACTCATCAACGAAGCCGCGCCCGCCTTCGACCGCGAACAGTTCCTGGCCGGCAAGCAGACGCCCGTGTTCTTCGGCTCCGCCATCAACAACTTCGGCGTGCAGGAAGTGCTGGACGCGCTGGTCGAACAGGCGCCGCCCCCGGGCCCGCGCGTGTCCATGCAGCGGCTGGTGCAGCCCGTGGAGCCCAAGTTCACCGGCGTGGTGTTCAAGGTGCAGGCCAACATGGATCCGGCCCACCGCGACCGCGTCGCGTTCGTGCGCGTCAGCTCCGGCCGCTTCGAGCGCGGCATGCGCCTGAAGGTCGCGCGCACCAACAAGGAAATGCGCCCCAACAACGTGGTGTCGTTCCTGTCGCAGCGGCGCGAACTGCTGGACGAGGCCTATGCCGGCGACGTGATCGGCATACCCAACCACGGCGTGCTGCAACTGGGCGACGTGCTGACCGAAGGCGAGACGCTGCAATTCACCGGCCTGCCGTTCTTCGCCCCCGAGCTGTTCCAGGCCGTGGAAGTGAAGGATCCGCTGCGTACCAAACAACTGCGCACCGGCCTCACCCAATTGGGCGAGGAAGGGGCCATCCAGGTGTTCCGTCCCGAGGCCGCCGGCGGCTCGCTGCTGCTGGGCGCGGTCGGCCAGCTGCAGTTCGAGGTGGTCGCGCACCGCCTGAAGACCGAGTACGGCGTGGACGCGCGGATGCTGCCTTCCCGCTACACAATGGCACGTTGGATTACGTCTGAAAACCCCAAGGCGCTGCGCAAGTTCATGGATGCCAATGCCGCCCATATCGCCTATGATGTTGTGGATGCGGCGGCGTTTTTGATCGGTTCTCCCGCGCAGTTGCGCGTGGCCGAGGAACTGTATCCCGATGTGAAATTCCATGCCATGCGGGAACACGGTGGCAAGGTTTTCGGAGACAAAGCGTAGACCCGTTGGGGTTCCGCACGGCAGATGAGGGTAGCAATGTCTTGGCGTTTCTTATTCGCAACGCTCCTGATCGCGCTTGGCGCGTCGGCCTGGGGCGGAATTCAACTGGGTGATTGGCTGGTGGCGCATGCGCCGGTGGCCGCGCCTGCTCCTGGCCAGGATGCCGCGGCATCCCAGCAGCCCGTGCTGGACGCCAACGGCCGTCCATACGTGGCCCAGCCCCCGCAGCCGCGCATCGACGGCACCTTGGGCGTGCCCGACAAGCCGTCCGACCGCGAGTGGCAGGTCAATACCGTCTCGCTGTTCGACAGCGTCAGCGATCCCGCGGTGAAAATCTCGCGCGAACGCATCAGCCCGGACCAGGCCCGCGAAATCGCGGCGGCTTCGCAAGTGCCTCTGCCTTCGGGTACGTCGGACGTCAGCACGCTGGACCTGCAAGCTCCCGGCACGTCCACCGCCATCAACGGCGGCCAGGCCCAGGCTGGCGGCTACGGCACGCCGCAAATGGTGCAGGCGCCGCCGCCGCCCCCGAACACCGCGCAGGCGCCCGGCGCGCTGGGCTGGCAGGACGCGCTCAAGCGCGAACTCGCGCATTGCGCCACGCAAGGCTTCTTCGAACGCCCCTCGTGTTCCTGGGCCGCGCGCAACAAGTACTGCGGACCCAACCGCGCCTGGGGCACCATGGCCGAGTGCCCGGCGCGCCCGCAGTAAGCCGCCGCGCCTGCGATGCAGGCCGCGTGGCAACAAAAAAAATGGCGCCCCGCAGGGCGCCATTTTTTATGACCGGAACATTACTCCGGCACGGACATCTGGCTTTGCAGGTAGTTCTGGATGCCGACCTTGTCGATCAGGTCGATCTGCGTTTCCAGGTAGTCGATGTGCTCTTCGGTATCGTCCAGGATGTCCTGGAACAGATCGCGCGAGACGTAGTCACGCACCGATTCGCAATGCGCGATGGCTTCCTTCACGGTCGCCTGGGCGCCTTGCTCCAGCTTCAGGTCACAGGCCAGCAATTCCGGCACGTCCTCGCCGATCAGCAGCTTGTGCAGGTCTTGCAGGTTGGGCAGGCCGTCCAGCATGAAGATGCGCGCGATCAAACGATCCGCATGCTTCATTTCGCCGATGGACTCTTCGTACTCGTGCTTGCCCAGCTTGTCGAAGCCCCAATGGTTCAGCATGCGGGCATGCAGGAAATACTGGTTGATGGCCGTCAGTTCGTTGGTCAGTTGCTTGTTCAGGAACTGGATGACGGTTTTATCGCCTTTCATGATGGACTCCTTGCAGTCAGGCGCGACGCAGATGCATCGCGACAAAGGAGCGCACGATGCCGCGCGTACGCAACCCCGGCAGACTACCACCAGGCGCAGGGCCGCGCCTAGCCTTGCGCTGCATTTGGTAAACCGCTTTAGGAGCGCTACAAGAAAGCGACACGCCAATGAGAATGAGTATGCGTGCGTGATGCCTTGCATGCCGGCATCAACAACGATGCGGCCTGACGGCGCGCGATGCCGCCGAATCCGCCGCCCGATCCACGCGATCGCAGGCAACCATGCGTCCCCCGGCCGCATGAAACACGCCGTCTCGCGGCCCGCGGCGTTTCGTTGCGGATCGGCAACCCCGACCGCAAGGACGCGCTAATCGCTACGCCGCGTCGCCAGCCAGATGCCGAACGCAATCGGGACGATGCCCAGCAGATCCAGCCACGAGACGTGCTCGCCCAGCACCAGCCATCCGAACAACAGGCCCAGCGGCGGCATCAGGAAGTGCAGCGCGCTCGCCGCCGTGGCGCTGGCGCGGCCCAGGATCATGAACCACAGGTAGTAGCCGCCCATCGACACCGCGACGATCATGTAGGCCATGCTCCAGAACAGGCTCGCGGTCATGCGCGCATCGCCGATGCTCTCGTGCATCAACGCGAAGGGCAGCAGGGCCGCGGCGCCGGCCAGGGACTGTATGCCCGTGGACGTCCACAGGCCCGAGGACGGCTTCAAGCGCTTGTAGAGCAGCGTGCCCGCCACCAGCGCCACCAGGCCGCCCGTGACCAGCAGCGTGCCATGCAGATCCTCCTGCATGCCCGACAAGCGCGAACGCAACACCAAAGCCACGCCCGCCAATCCCAGGCACAAGCCCAGCAGCTTGCGCCAGCCCAGCCGCTCGCCCAGCACCGGGCCGGCCAGCACGCCGATGAGCAGCGGGTTGGTGCTGATCAACACCGCGGTAAACGCCGACGACACCGTCGTCATGCCTGACCAGCTCAAACCCAGGTACAGGGCGTTGTTCAACGCCCCCAGCAGGATCAGCGCCGCCAAGTCGCGCGCACTTGGCATTTTCCAACGGCCGCTCGCCGCCGCCAGGCCCAGCATCAAGGCTCCCGCGATCACGAAGCGGATGGTCAGCAAGGTCAGCGGCGGACAGTCCCGCACCGCGATCTTGGCCGCGGCGAACGCCGAACTCCACAGGAAGCAGAAAGCCGCGATGGGCGCCCAACTGATGCCCGGCGAGGCTTGGGTCGGAAGAGCGGCGGCAGACAGGGTCGAGGTGGCCTTCATGAGGAGTCCGGAAGGTGGCGCTAAGCCGCGGTTGCGGCGGATGGAGGGATTCTGCGCGGACGCCCATCCATTGACAAACTCTTTATTCGGATCGAAAGTATTTGAAAAATGAATGCATGGAGCGGCCGATGCCAGACCTCGATCTTTTGCACAGCTTCGTGTCCGTCGTGGACGCTGGCGGCTTCACGGCGGCGGGCGAACGCGTGCACCGCAGCCAGTCCACCGTCAGCCAGCAGATCCGCAAGCTGGAAGAATCCTTAGAATGCGCGCTGTTCGTGCGCGAAGGTCGCCAGGTCTCGCTGACCGAGGACGGCGAGCGCCTTCTGGGCTATGCGCGGCGGATGCTGGCCCTGTCCACGGAGGTCCGGGAAGCGGTCAGCGGGCGCAAGCGCGTGGACGTGATCCGGCTGGGCATCCCGGACGACTTCGCGGCCGACACGCTGACCATCCTGGTGTCGGAATTTGCGCGGTCCCGTCCCGGCGTGCGGCTATCGGTCCGCTGCGACCTGACCTCGGCGCTCACGCGCGCGCTGGAACGAGGCGACCTGGATGTTGCGCTGCTCAAGCGCGAACCCGGCGCGGGCGCCTCACTGGCCGCCTGGCCCGAGCAATTGCATTGGATCGGCGCCCCTGGGCTGGAAGTTCCGACAACCGAGCCGGTGCCGCTGGTCGCGTTTCCGCAGGGCTGCATCTACCGCAACCGCGCCATCCATGCCCTGGAAGCCGCGGGCCGGCACTGGCGCATCGCCTACGAAAGCCCGAACCTGATGGGCTTGCAGGCGGCATTGACAGGAGGGTTGGGAGTGGCGCTGCTGGAGCGGCGCTGCCTTTTGCCGGACCATCGGATCATCGATGCGGACCTGCCTGCGGTGCCGTCGACCGAGCTGGCCCTCTGCCTGGCGGACACGGTGCGCGAGCCTGCGCGTCAACTGGCGATGGCTATCCGGGAATTCTGCGAGAAAGAAGCGACGCGGCCCACTGCATGACGGCAGCGGGCCGGAAAGAAACGACTGCCCTCAGGCGATTGCGACCAGGGGAATCGGGAAGCTGCTGTTGGCAGCAGGCGCGCCCGACTCGACCAGAGCGGCCGGAGGATTGACCGGAACGGCAATGGAGCGCACGTCGCACACACTGGAGCAGCGGCCGCCTGGCAGGTATTCGGTGGCGGTAGCCGCACAGCAGCCGCAGCACGTAGCCACGCCCAGCTCGAATTGCAGGTCGGAAAGCGTCGTCGCGCCGGCATCCACGCTGGCGCGGACTTGGCGTTCGGTGATGGCATTACATACGCAAATGTACATGAGAATAATTATCGAAAATTATTCCGCTACTGGCAAGCCCCGCAAGCAAATAAATTTGCAACCAAAGTGTCACGCAAGTCTTTGAAAACAGGGACGAATTTCCTCAACTCCGTCCCTCATTTCACCAGCCGGTTCAGCGGGCCGCAGCCTGCGCCTTGCGCAACGCCGCCGGGGCTATCCGCAGCGCTTCGCGGTACTTTGCCACCGTTCTTCGGGCGATGACTATCCCCTGATCGGCCAGCTTTTGCATGATCTGGCTGTCGGACAAGGGTTTGGCCCGGTTCTCTTCCGCCACCATCTGACGGATGAAGGTCTGCACCGCCGTGGCCGAGGTGGCATCCCCGCCGTCCGTCGAAACCCCCGTTCCGAAGAAGCGCTTGAGCTCCAGCGTCCCAAACGGAGTGAGCATGTACTTCTGCGTTGTAGCCCGTGAAATGGTGGATTCGTGCAAACCGAGTTCACCGGCAATGTCCTTCAGGATGAGCGGCCGCATGGCGACCGGTCCCTGGCTGAAGAAAGCGGTCTGGTGCTGCACGATGGCCTGGGCCACACGCAGGATGGTGTCGAAGCGCTGCTCCACGTTGCGGATCATCCAGCGGGCCTGCTGCAGCTGCGATTGCAGCCCCGCATGCGCGGACTCCTTCTGGTTGCCCAGCATCTGGGCGTACAGGCCGTTGATCTGCAGCTTGGGCATGGCGGCGCTGTTGAGGGTGACCTGCCAGCCGCCACGGGTCTTGCGCACGATGACGTCGGGCACCGCGTAATCGGCCGCGGGCACGGTCCAGGCGCGTCCCGGGCGCGGCTCCAGCCGCAGGATCAGGGAATGGGCCGAGCGGAACGTGGCTTCGTCGCAGCCCACGGCGGCGCACAGGCGCGCGGCGTTGCCCGTGGCCAGCAGGGCCAGGTGCTGGGCGCAGATCTGCCGGGCACAGGCCAGGGCCGCGGCATCGGCCGCTTCGGGCAGTTGATCCCGATCCGGGTTGCGCAGCTGCAACAGCAGGCATTCCGCCATATCGCGCGCGCCGATGCCGGGCGGATCGAACGACTGCAACAGGGATAGGGCCGCCTTCAGCTCGTCGATGTCCGGCTCCAGCTCCGCCGGCAGCCACTCCAGGATCTCCTCCAGCGGCGATCCCAGGTAGCCGTTTTCGTCCAGCTCGTCGATCAGCAGACCCGCCAGCGCGACGTCGCGCGGCGCGGCGCGAGTCAGCATCAGCTGGCCCAGCAGATGCTCGCGCAGCGTATCCGGCCGCGCGGCCTCGGGCCGGCTGGAATCTTCATCGGGGTAGACCCCGCCCGAGCCCGGCATTTCGTCCACCGGCGTCTCGCGTTCGGCGGCGGGCTCGTCATCCTGCACGGAGGACTCGCGGTCGGACTCGGCCGGCGCCTCGGCCGACGGCGCTTCGTCCTGCCGCTCCAGCAGCGGGTTCTCCGCCAGCACTTGCGAAATCTCGGCTTCGAGGTCGAGCGTGGACAGCTGCAACAATCGGATCGATTGCTGCAGTTGTGGCGTCAGCGTCAGATGCTGACCAGGTCGCAGTTCTAAAATTGGACGGGTCATAGGTACAATATTTTGCATGATGAATCTGACTTCGCCCGCAAGCGTCCGCCAGGACTGCCGCCTTATTGGCCAGACCCTGCTCAAACTGGCGCTCCCCCGACTCGTAATGCGCGCGATCGTCATCGCCGTCGCCCTGGTCATCTGGTATCTGGCCGCCAACTGGATACTGAATTTCGGCCGCACCGTGAACTACGACTTCCTGCATTCCCTGGGGCAGCCGACGGTGGACATGGTGCAGAAGGTCAATCCCTACATCTGGTGGGTGGTGGCCGGCATCTGGACCCTGATCGTGTTCTTCACGTTGCGCGCCTGGCTGTCCGCCAGCCTGGCTTCCGGCAGCGCCACGCCGGTCGAAACCAGCGTGCTGGCCGACCTGGCGCCCAGCCTGTCCGAGGAAACCCTGGGCGTGCTGCGCTGGACCTGGGGCGACCGCCAAGAACCCTTCACGGTGGGCGACTTGCGCCGCTCCCTGTCTGAAATCCGCCACAACCGAGCCGGCAAGATCGCCATGGTCGCGGAACAGGCCCGCATCCTGGAATCGTCCGACCGCGCGACGCCCCGTGATCCTCGCGACGAAGTCCGCCGCGAAGCGCGCACTGAAGGGCGCAGCGAACGTTATGTCGAACCGCGCATCGGTCCGGCCAGGTAAGTCCATCCTCCCGCCATTCCCATAGCAGGCCGCCCCAGGGCGGCCTGTCTGTTTTGGTCAATGGCCCGCGAGACACCCCCCGCCTTATGCAATCGCGGGCCTCGCACCATAGCGCGCGGCGGCTGCCCAACCCCGGCTTTGCTGAATTTTCTTCAGCAAAATGCCCCGCGGAAGGACCGTACCCCGCCTTCACGCAAAAGAGTATTCAGTTGCGCTTACGGCGAAAATATGTTCGACTAGCAACCTATGGCCGCTTACCGCACCCCCTTCGCGATTGCCACCGGACGCTACGACGCTCCGGTTGCCGGCCTGCGCGCTCGTTCCTCCACCTACGCGCTATCGCTATACCTACCGATCGGTTGCCGGGCCTAGTGTCCCCGTGGTAGCTCGGCAACCACGTTTGCCACACGCGATTTCCCCCTTTTATCTCTGAATCCTGCCGGCCAATCACGGCAAACCTTGGCACAAGACCGCCATCCGGTTGCGCGCCGCCCAGGGAAGCATTCCCGGGATTCAAAAGAAACCGATCGAGGTGTAGTAATGATGCTTGCCAACCCCGCCACCAAATACGTCCCCTTCGCGCCCTTTACCCGCGACTTTTCCGAACGCACCTGGCCCAGCCGCCGCATCACCAAGGCGCCGATCTGGATGAGCACGGACCTGCGCGACGGCAACCAGGCGCTGATCGAACCGATGAGCGTGGAGCGCAAGGTCCGCTTTTTCGAGCAGCTGGTGAAGATCGGCTTCAAGGAAATCGAAGTGGGCTTCCCGTCCGCCTCGCAGACCGACTTCGATTTCGTGCGCAAGCTCATCGATGAAAAGCGCATTCCCGACGACGTCACCATCATCGTGCTGACCCAGTCGCGCGAAGACCTGATCAGCCGCACGGTGGAATCCGCCGCCGGCGCCAAGCAAGCCATCGTCCACCTGTACAACGCCTGCGCCCCGGCGTTCCGCAAGGTCGTGTTCAACATGAGCAAGGACGAGATCAAGAACATCGCCACCACCGGCACACGCCTGGTGAAGCAGTACATGGCGCAGCACCCGGAAACGCAATGGCGCTACCAGTACTCGCCTGAAGTCTTCAGCACGACCGAACCCGAGTTCGCGCTGGAAGTCTCCAACGCCGTGGCCGACGTATGGCAGCCCACGCCCGAGTGCAAGATGGTGCTGAACCTGCCCGCCACCATCGAGGCCACCAGCCCCAACCTGTACGCCGACCAGATCGAATGGATGCACAAGAACCTGGCGCGCCGCGACAGCATCGTGCTCAGCGTGCACCCGCACAATGACCGCGGCACCGCCGTGGCCGCCGCGGAATTCGCCGTGATGGCCGGCGCCGATCGCATCGAAGGCTGCCTCTTCGGCAGCGGCGAGCGCACCGGCAACGTCGACCTCGTCACGCTCGCATTGAACCTCTACACGCAAGGTGTGCATCCGGGCCTGGACTTCTCGGACATCGACGAAGTGCGCCGCTGCGCCGAGTACTGCAACCAGTTGCCGGTCCACCCGCGCCATCCGTACGCGGGCGACCTCGTCTTCACCGCGTTCTCGGGCTCGCACCAGGACGCCATCAAGAAGGGCTTTGCCCAGCAGCAGGCCGATGCCGTCTGGGAAGTGCCGTACCTGCCGATCGACCCGGCCGACCTCGGCCGCAGCTACGACGCCGTCATCCGCGTGAACAGCCAGTCCGGCAAGGGCGGCGTGTCGTACCTGCTCGAACAGGAGCACGGCCTGGTGTTGCCGCGCCGCCTGCAGATCGAATTCAGCCGCGCCATCCAGCGCGTCACCGATGAGACCGGCCGCGAAGTCACGGCCGACGACGTGCACACGATCTTCAACCGCGAGTACCTCGAGCAGAAGTCGCCTTGGAAGCTGGTGCGCCACCGCATCGACGGCAATCCGTCGGCCGGCGAAGGCCAGCATTTCAGCATCGAAGCTGAATTGGAATACAACGGCGAACGCCGCATCGTGACGGGCAAGGGCGACGGCGCCATCTCGGCCTTCGTGGCCGCGCTGGACGTGCCCGTGCGCATCATGGACTACCACGAGCATGCCATCGGCACCGGTACCGACACGCGCGCCGCGTCGTATGTCGAACTGCGCGTCGGCGAATCGAGCACGGGCTTTGGCGTGGGCATCGACCGCGACATCGTGACAGCCTCGTTCCAGGCCGTGCTGAGCGCCGTCAACCGCCACATCAATGCCGGCGCCGTGACCGCCACCGAGCAAGAAACCGCCGAAACCGCGTGATCCGCAATCCGGCGTAAAAAAGCCAGCCTTATCGGGCTGGCTTTTTCTTTGGGCGCGCCGCGCTTATCCGCGCGGCCAGATGTCGGCAGCGCCGATATCCGGCGCGGTGGCGGCCAACAGCCGCTGATGAACCCACGCCGCCATCGCCAGCGTGCGGTGGTCGCTATAGCGCGCACCGACCAGTTGCAGCCCCACGGGCAGGCCTTGCGGGCCGGTGGCGAAGGGCAGGCTGAGGGTGGGATGGCCGAATACCGTCCACGCGCGCGAGAACTGCGGATCCCCCGTGCCCAGGTCCGCGAACGGCGCCTCGCCGCTCGCGCTGGGCGCAAGCAGCACATCGTACTTGTCGAACCAGGCATCCACCCGCGCCCGGCTTTCGGCAACGCGCATCAGGTTCTTCTGATGTTCTTCAGCGGTAATGCGCGAGCCCGCTTCCAGGATGGACTGGATCTTGGGGCTGAGCTGCGCCGCATGCTCCAGACGCTCGTAGGCCAGCGCCTGCGAAGCTTCAAACGCCATGATGTCCGCATGCAGCTGCACCAGAACGCAATGCTCGGGCGGCAGCGGCAATTCCTCGACCACGGCGCCGGCGCGGGACAGGATGGCCGCAGCCTGCGCGTAGGCTTCCTTGGTTTCGGGCAGCGCATGCCGCCATTGCAGGCTGCGGTACATGCCAATGCGCGGCTTGCCGTCGTAGGCCAGATCGAGCATGCGCGGATCGCGCATCAGGACGGAAGCAAACAGCGCCACGTCCGGCACCGAACGCGCGAAACCGCCGATGGTGTCCAGGGACTCCGCCAGGCTTTTGACGCCCGCGCGGGAAATGCTGCCGAAGGTGGGCTTGAAGCCCACGATGCCGCAATAGGAAGCGGGGCGGATGATGGAAGCCGCCGTCTGCGTGCCCAATGCGAAGGGCACCATGTCGTCGGCTACCGCCGCGGCCGAGCCGCTGGACGAGCCGCCCGGCGAATAGGCCTCGTTGCGGGGGTTGCGCGTGGGGCCAGCCAGATAGGTGGCGAATTCGGTCGTCACGGTCTTGCCGACGACGATCGCGCCCGCGCCCCGGCACAGCGCCACCGAGGCCGCGTCCAGGCCCGGATGGTGGCGTTCATAGATGGGCGAGCCATAGCGCGTGGGCAGGTCGACGGTGTCGAACAGGTCCTTCACGCCCATGGGCAGGCCATGCAGCACGCCACGCAGCGCGCCGCGGTCCAGTTCCTGCGCGCGATCCAGCGCAGCCTGCTTTTGCAGCGCGGTCCAGGCATGGATGGTGCTTTCGCGTTGCTCGATGCGCGCAAAGCAGGCGCGCACCAATTGCTCCGCGGTCAATTCGCGCCGTTGCAGCTTGCGCGCGGCTTCCAGCGCGCCAAGTCTGTTCAAGGCAGTAGACATGGTCCTTTCCTCTTTACCGGTACCGCGCGTCTCGCGCGGCAGCAAAATACGCACCCGGTCCCCTTTGACCGAGGATCCGCCGTTTCGCGCGGCATGTTGCCGCGCAGTTCGGATGGACCGACTCCAGCCATTGTGCGCGCTGCGTCAATTGGGATAAACACCGAAAAAGCCGTTTTTCCCCGGGAAAATCGCATGCCGCGCCATGGCAATTTATTGTTGCGTCGGCATCAGCATAGCGCAAACCCGTGCAATACAAAGGTCATATTTGTCGAGTAAGATGAAATCGTTTTCACGAAAACCGGCAGCAATCCCGCCATGGCCTCGCGCTCGTCGCCCCGCTTTTCCATCATTGAAGTGGCCCGCAAGGCCGGGGTTTCCCCGGCGACGGTTTCGCGCGCGTTCAACCAGCCCGAGATCGTGCATCCGGACACGCTCGCGCATATTCGCAACGTCGCCAAGCGCGCCGGCTTCCGGCCCAATCGCGTGGGCCGAAGCCTGCGTTCGGGCAGCACGCGCACCATCGGCCTGATCCTGCCCACGCTGTCCAACCCCGTGTTCGCCGAATGCTTCGAAGGCGCGGAGCGGCGCGCGCGGGAATCAGGCTACAGCGTCATGCTGACGGCCACCGGCTACGATCCCGCGGTGGAATCCGCGGCGGTCCAGGGCCTGATGGACCACCAGGTGGATGGCCTGATCCTGACGGTCGCGGACGCCGCCAAGAGCGCCACGCTGGACGACCTGGACCATGCCGGCATTCCCTACGTGCTGGTCTACAACGAGTCCGGCGCCCATCCCTTCGCGTCGGTCGACAATCGCGCCGCCGCCAGCGACATGGTGGCTCACCTGGCCGCGCTGGGCCATCGCCGCATCGCCCTGGTGACGGGTCCGCTGACCGCGTCGGACCGCGCCCGCCGCCGCTTGACCGGCGCGCGCGCCTGCGCCAAGCGGCTGGGCCTTGACGACATCCAGCACATCTCCATGAGTTCACACACGGGCAGCGACCTGGATGCCCTGAAGGCCGCGCTGCGCGGCAAGCAGGCGCCCACCGCCTTGTTCTGTTCCAACGATCTGCTGGCCACCGCGGTCATCGCGGACCTGGTCGGCCTGGGGCTGTCCGTGCCCGCCGATATCTCGGTGTGCGGCTTCGACGGCATGCGCTTTGGCGCCTTGCTGACGCCCCCCCTGACCACCGTGGCCCAGCCCAGCGACGGCATCGGCGAAACGGCCTGCTCGAACCTGCTGGCGCAGATCCAGGGCCAACCGCCGCATTCGGACCGCCTGCCGCATTGCATCGTCGTCGGCGGCACCGCCGCGCCGGTGCGCCGCTGAGGCCTTTACCTACAACACTATTCTTCGGCACACGCGTCATGCTCATCGCACAAATCACCGACCTGCACATGCGCACCCCGGGCGACAAGGCCTACGGCATCATCGATCCGGCGGCGTTCCTGGCGCCCGCGGTGCGCGCGCTCAATGCCCTGGCCCCGCGCCCCGACTGCGTGCTGATCACGGGCGACCTGACCGACCTGGGTCGCCCGCACGAATATCAAGTGCTGCGCGAACACCTGCAGGCGCTGGAAATTCCGTATTTCCTGCTGCCCGGCAACCACGACGACCGCGCCGAGCTTCGCGCCGCCTTCCCGGACCACGCCTATCTGCAAGGCGAGAGCCCTTTCATCCAGTACGCCATCGAGACCTATCCGTTGCGCATGCTGGCGCTGGACACGGTCGTGCCCATGAAAAGCCACGGTGAACTCTGCCAGGACCGCCTGGACTGGCTGGCCACGCGCCTGGCCGAACAGCCGGAACGCCCCACGCTGGTCCTGATGCACCACCCGCCTTTCCTGACCGGCATCGAGCACATGGACGCCATCGGCCTGCTGGCTGGCGCGCCCGAGCTCGAACGCATCGTGGCGCGCTTCCCCAACGTGGAGCGCGTGCTTTGCGGCCACCTGCACCGCACGATCTTCCAGCGCTTCGGCGGCACCATCGCCTCCACCTGTCCGGGCACCGCGCACCAGCTCGCGCTGGAGCTGGGGCCGCGGCCGACGCTGCAGTACATCATGGAACCGCCGGGCTACCAGCTCCACTGGTGGCAAGGCAAGAACCTGGTCACACACCACGCCGTCATTGGGGAATACCCCGGCCCGTACCCCTTCGCCTGAGGCCGAAGCTAGACTACGAAAGTTTGTCCTGCCATACATCCGTCATGTTTGCGCTGCACAATGAAAAGGTTTTCATAACAGGCAACAATGCGGATCTAACTATTAGATCTTCGAGACAGCATGTCATCCATCGTTCTGGATAACCTCACCAAACAGTACGGCAACGCTGCCGCCATCCATGGCGTGAGCTTCACGGTTCCCGCCGGCAGTTTCACGGTTCTGCTGGGTCCGTCTGGCTGCGGCAAATCCACCACCTTGCGCATGATTGCCGGGCTGGACACGCCGACCTCGGGCACGATCCACATCGGCGACCGCGACGTCACGCAGTTGCCGCCCGCCAAGCGCCGCATCTCCATGGTGTTCCAGTCGTACGCGCTGTTTCCGCACCTGTCGGTGCGCGAGAACATCCTGTTCGGCCTCAAGGTGCGCAAAGAACCGGCCCGCGACTACGACCGTCGCCTGCAACGCGTGGCGGGCCTGCTGGGCCTGAACCATCTGCTGGACCGCAAGCCATCGCAACTGTCCGGCGGACAACAGCAGCGCGTGGCGCTGGGCCGCGCCGTGATTTCCGAGGCGCCGGTCTGCCTGATGGACGAACCGCTGTCCAACCTGGACGCGCAGCTGCGCCATGAAATGCGCCGCGAGATCCGCGCCTTGCAGCAAGACCTGGGCATCACCATGGTCTACGTGACGCACGACCAGACCGAAGCCATGAGCATGGCCGACCAGGTGGTGCTGCTGCGCGGCGGCAAGATCGAACAGCACGACACGCCCGACGCCTTGTACGCGCGTCCGGCCACCGAATTCGCGGCGCGCTTCATCGGCACGCCGCCCATGAACCTGATCGGCCTGACCTCCGGGCAAGGCGCCACGGCCATCGCCGGCACGCAGAGCCGCGCCGTCGCCGGCGCCCCCGCCGGCGCCGTGAAGCTGGGCGTGCGCCCGGAGCACATCCGCATCGACGCCAACGGCATTCCCGCCACCGTGGAAAGCGTGGAGTACTTCGGCGCGGATTCCATCGTGGTCTGCCGCGTGGGCGACACCAGCGGCGTGGCCGTGCGCGTGGGCGGCCATCTGCGTGCCAGTGCGGGCGAAACACTGGGCCTGTCCTGGCAGGACAGCCAGCAGCACTTCTTTGCCGCCGATTCGGCGGTCATCAACTCCGCCGGCCGCTAGGGCCTGTACTCAGCAAAGGAAACCAACATGCGTCGCATCGTACTGAAAACCCTGGCCGCCAGCCTGGCCGCCGCCTGCCTGTCGCTGCCTGCGCAGGCGCAGAACAAGCCCGTCGAGGTCGAGTTCTATTACCCCGTCGCGGTCGGCGGCCCGATCACCAAGATCGTCGACGACATGGTGGCGGATTTCCAGAAGGAAAATCCCGACATCAAGATCAAGCCGATCTACGCCGGCTCCTACCAGGACTCCATCGCCAAGGCGCTGACCGCGCTCAAGGGCGGCACGCCGCCGCAGCTGGCGGTGCTGCTGTCCACCGACATGTTCACGCTGATCGACGAGGACGCCATCGTTCCGATCGACAGCCTGGCCAAGAGCGACGCCGACAAGAAGTGGCTGGGCGGCTTCTATGACGCCTTCATGCAGAACAGCCGCAGCGGCGGCCATACCTGGGGCGTGCCGTTCCAGCGTTCGACCATCGTCATGTACTACAACAAGGACCTATTCAAGGCCGCGGGGCTGGACCCCGAACGCGCGCCGGCGACCTGGGCCGAACTGGTCGATTACGGCAAGAAGCTGACCAAGCAGGACGCCTCCGGCAACACCACGCAGTGGGGCATCGAGATCCCCTCGGGCGGCGCGTTCGCCTACTGGCTGTTCCAGGCGCTGACCACGCCTAACGGCGCGATCCTGATGAACGAGGCCGGCAACGAGGTCTACCTGGACAAGCCGGCGGTGGTGGAAGCCGCGCAGTTCTGGCGCGACCTGTCGGCCAAGCACAAGATCATGCCGACCGGCACCATCGACTGGGGCACCACGCCCAAGGACTTCCTGGAAAAGAAGGCCGCCATGGTCTGGACGACGACGGGCAACCTGACCAACATCCGCAAGAACGCCGACTTCCCGTTCGGCGTGGCCATGATGCCGCAGCAAAAGCGCGGCGGCAGCCCGACCGGCGGCGGCAACTTCTACATCTTCAAGAGCGGCACGCCGGCGCAGCAGCAGGCCGCGCTGAAGTTCGCGCAATGGGTCACCACGCCCGAACGCGCCGCCGACTGGAGCATCGCCACGGGCTACGTGGCCGTGACCCCGGCCGCCTGGCAGACCGAAAAGATGAAGAAGTACGCGCAGGAAGTGCCGGCCGCCGCGGTCGCGCGCGACCAGCTGGAAGTCAGCGTGGCGGAGTTCTCCACGCATGAGAACCAGCGCGTCACCAAGACCCTGAACGACGCCCTGCAAGCCGCCCTGACGGGTTCCAAGACGCCGCAGCAGGCCCTGACCGACGCGCAACGCGAGGCCGACCGCATACTGCGTCCCTACAAGTAAGCCGACAAGCACGATGAGCCGCTCTTTGAACGCGCTGTACGGCTGGCTGCTGTTGCTGCCAGCCCTCGTGCTGCTCGCCGCCTTCACGCATTACCCGGCGGTGGCGACGCTATGGCACAGCTTTTTCTCCACCCCCAAGGGCGCGCGCCCCGCGCGCTTCGTGGGGCTGGACAATTACGCCGTCATGCGCGACGACCCCGTATTCTGGCAGTCGCTGTGGAACAACCTGTGGTTCGCGCTGGGCACCATCCCCACGTCCATCGGCATCGCGCTGATCATGGCGCTGTGGGTCAACCGCAACCTGAGCGGTCGCGGTTTCCTGCGCATGGCCTACTTCACGCCCACGGTGCTGCCCATGGTGGCGGTGGCCAACATCTGGCTGTTCTTCTACACGCCGCAGTACGGGCTGATCGCCCAGGTGATGCAGCTGTTCGGCTCGCCGGGCCCCAACTGGCTGGGCAACCGCGAAACCGCGCTGCCCGCGCTGATGCTGGTGACCGTCTGGAAGGAAGCCGGCTTCTTCATGATCTTCTACCTGGCGGCCCTGCAGACGGTATCGCCGTCGCTGCGCGAGGCCGCGATGCTGGAAGGCGCGTCGCGCTGGCAGTATTTCCGCCGCATCCTGTGGCCGCTGCTGATGCCCACCACGCTCTTCGTGCTGATCAACGCCCTGATCAACGCGTTCCGGCTGGTGGACCACGTGGTGGTCATGACGCGCGGCGGTCCGGATAACGCCAGCACGCTGCTGCTGTACTACATCTACCAGGTGGGTTTCAGTTTCTGGGACACGGCTTACGCCGCCACGCTGACCGTCGTGTTGCTGGTGGTGCTGGCGCTGACCGCGCTGGTCAAGTTCCGCTGGCTGGACCGCAGGACGCACTATCAATGAAAGACAAGCTCGATACCCTGGGCGCCTGGGCGCTCGGCCTGCTGTGGATCCTGCCCCTGGCCTATGCCATGTGGGCAGCGTTCCACCCGCCCGCCTACGCGACCCGCTTTGACCTGTTCGCCCCGCTGACGCTGGACAACTTCGTGCGCGCCTGGCATGCCGCGCCGTTCCCGCGTTATTTCCTCAACACCTTCCTGCTGGTCACCATGGTGCTGGCGGCGCAATTGGTGCTGTCGACCCTGGCCGGCTATGCCTTCGCGCGCTTCGAATTCCGCGGCCGCGATTTCGTCTTCATGCTGGTGCTGCTGCAGCTGATGATCATGCCGGACGTGCTGCTGGTGGAGAACTACCGCTCCATGAGCCAGCTGGGCATCCGCGACACGGTGTTCGCCATCGGCCTGCCTTACTTCGCATCCGCCTTCGGCATCTTCCTGCTGCGCCAGACCTTCAAGACGGTGCCGCGCGAACTGGAAGAAGCCGCGCGCATGGAGGGCGCCAACGCGCTCCAGGTGCTGTGGAAGGTGTATGTGCCGCTGGCCAAGCCGATCTACGTGGCCTACGGGCTGGTGTCGGTCAGCCACCACTGGAACAACTTCCTGTGGCCGCTGATCATCACCAACTCGGTCGAATCGCGGCCGCTGACGGTGGGCCTGCAGGTGTTCTCATCGACCGACCAGGGCATCGACTGGTCGGTCATCACGGCCGCCACGCTGATGTCGGCGGCGCCGCTCCTGATCGCCTTCCTGCTGTTCCAGCGGCAGTTCGTGCAGTCGTTCATGCGGGCTGGCATCCGCTAGGCCCGCCTGCAGGACCAGCCCAAGTGAAAACTGCCCCTACAGGGGCAGTTTTTCTTGGGGATGAAGCCGGATCGCTCAGTAACCCACCGTCAGCCCGGGCAGGTCCACCGTGATGCGCGGACGCTCCAGCGCCAGCGCCAGGTGTTCCGCGAACTCGCGGGCCTCTTTTTCGTCGGAGGACAGGGTGTCGTAGCCCAGCGCGTCGGCCACGCCCAGCACCTTGTCCAGCAGCAGGACCTTGCCGCTGGGACGCAGCGGTTCGCAGCCCAGCGTTTCCCAGGCGCTGTCGAACCAGTCGCGCGCATCGCTCTGGCGCTGCGGCGAGGGCTCGACGCTGGCCGAGAGGTCGAGCGAACGGCGGGAGTCGAAAACGATGGTGATGTCGCTGCGCATGTCGTGGTTCCTTGGGGTGGCGTCAGGCGAGTAGGGTAGGCAAAAAACGCCGGGCAGATTGTCCGCCCGGCGACATTGGGCTCGCCGGCTTACCAGCCGCGCGACACCTCCCAGGTGACTTCGGCGTTTGCCGCCAAGGACTGGCGCATCATGTCCAGCAGGGGGAAGGCGCGTTCCTTCAGGCCCACCATGCGGGCCATGGGCGAGGCCGGGGCCTTGTCCTCGTCTTCTTCCTCGGAGCCGTCATGGGCGCTCTGGTATTCGTCGATCGCGCGTTCGATGCCGCTGATGGCCGGCCCCAGCTGCTCGACGGTGAAAACGCCGCGCTCCGGGATCTTGTCCTTGAAGGACTTGCCGGCCGCCAACAGCAGCGCGCCGGCATGGTCGGTCAGCATCAGAACCTCGGCCACGACCTTGGAATGAAAGGTGATCAGCATATTCCAGTCTCCCACATTGATTACTTACATACACTACCGCAACACCAGGGGGACTGCCAACTGGCCTGGGGCAGCATGTCCGACGGCCGGCGCCATGCGTCCCCCGGACCTGTCCGTGCAGCGTTCCCGCCCAGGGCGCGGGCCTGTCCAATGGCCAAATCAAGCTATGATTCAGGAGATTCCCGTGACAGCGGGACCTGACGCGGCCATGAATCCGGCACGCGCGGTCCGCCCGGCTACGCCGCCCCCTGTCCGCTCCGCCCGACAGGCCCGGCCTGTGCGGGCGCGTCCGTCACTAACTCAGAACTTCTCCAGACGCCCATGCTCCTCGAGCAACAAAAACAGCTTATCTCCCTGATCCAGGCCGCCGTCGCGCAAAGCCTGCCCGACGCCGTGGCAAATGTGCTGCTGGAGCGCCCCAAGGTCGCCGCCCACGGCGATGTCGCCACCAATGTGGCCATGCAGCTGGCCAAGCCGGCCCGCCGCAACCCGCGCGAACTGGCCCAGGCCATCGTCGACGCCCTGATGGCGCAGCCCGGCGCCGCCGGCCTGATCGAATCCGCTGAAATCGCCGGCCCCGGCTTCATCAACCTGCGCATTACCGCCGCCGCGCGCCAGGCCGTCATCGCCGCCGTGGCCGAGCAGGGCGCCGCCTTCGGCCGCGCGCCGCGCAATGGCGAAAAGATTCTCGTCGAATTCGTGTCGGCCAACCCCACCGGCCCGCTGCACGTGGGCCATGCCCGCCAGGCCGCGCTGGGCGACGCCATCTGCCGCCTGTATGACGCCATCGGCTGGGACGTCACCCGCGAGTTCTATTACAACGACGCCGGCAACCAGATCCAGAACCTGGCCATCAGCGTGCAGGCCCGCGCCCGCGGCCTGACGACCGATTCCCCCGAGTGGCCCGCCGACGGCTACAAGGGCGACTACATCGCCGACATCGCGCGCGACTTCCAGGCCGGCGCGACCGTCCACTCCGATGGCGTGGACGTCACCGCCACGGGCGACGTCGACAACCTGGACGACATCCGCGTCTTCGCCGTGGCCTACCTGCGCCGCGAACAGGACCTGGACCTGCAGGCCTTCGGCCTGGCGTTCGACAACTACTACCTGGAAAGCTCGCTCTATACCTCCGGCCGCGTCGAAGCGACCGTCAAGGCGCTGATCGCCGGCGGCCACACCTACGAGGAAGGCGGCGCGCTGTGGCTGCGCACCACCGAACTGGGCACGGGCGACGACAAAGACCGCGTCATGCGCAAAAGCGAAGGCGGCTACACCTACTTCGTGCCGGACGTGGCCTACCACAAGGCCAAATGGGAGCGGGGCTTCCATCGCGCCGTGAACATCCAGGGCAGCGACCACCACGGCACCGTGGCGCGCGTGCGCGCCGGCCTGCAGGCGCTGGAAGAGGGCATCCCCAAGGACTACCCGGCCTACGTGCTGCACAAGATGGTCAAGGTCATGCGCGGCGGCGAAGAGGTCAAGATCTCCAAACGCGCCGGCAGCTACGTGACCATGCGCGACCTGATCGACTGGGTCGGCCGCGACGCGGTGCGCTACTTCCTGATCCAGCGCCGCGCCGACACGGAATTCGTGTTCGACGTGGACCTGGCGCTGTCCAAGAGCGACGAAAACCCCGTCTATTACATCCAGTACGCGCACGCCCGCATCTGCTCGGTCATCAACAACGCTGCCATGCCGGCCGCCGACGTGGCCCAGGCCGACGCGGCGCTGCTGACCGCCCCCACCGAATTCGCGCTGATGCAACGCCTGGCCGAATTCCCCAGCGTGGTGGCACTGGCGGCGCAGGAACTGTCGCCGCACCACATCGCCTTCTGGCTGCGCGACTGCGCCTCGGACTTCCATGCCTGGTACGGCGCCGAGCGCGTGCTGATCGACGACACGGCCCTGAAGCTGGCCCGCCTGCGCCTGGCCTCGACCACGCGCCAGGTGCTGGCCAACGGCCTGGAGCTGATGGGCGTGTCGGCGCCCGAGCGGATGTAACATCGGTTCATGGCAACCAAGCGCAAAACCACCACCCGCCGGTCCTCCGGCGAAAGCGGCAGCACCCTGTACGGCGCGCTGGCCGGCTTGCTCATCGGCCTGATCGTGGCCGCCGTCGTCGCCTTCTACGTCACCAAGGCGCCCGTGCCCTTCGTCGACCGGGCCAGCCGCCAGGGCGACAACGGCAAGCTGCCGGATCCGCGCCAGGCGCCGGACCCCAACGCCGGCCTGTATGGGCGCGATGGCGGCGCCGGCACCCCGTCCACCGGCCCCACCGCCACGGCGCCCGTGCCGCTGCCGGGCGCAGGCACGGCTACCGGGCCAGCCACGGGTCCCGCCGCCTCCAAGGGCGACGACACCCCCGCCAAGCTGGACGACCTGGGCGCGCTGATCGCCACCCTGCCCACATCCAAGGCGCCCGCCGTGGCCTCGGCCGCACCGGCCGCCGCCCCCAGCCAGGCGCCCACGCCCATCTCCAAGCCCGCCCCCACGCCGGCGCCCAAGCCTGCCGCCACCGCATCCGCGGCCAACGGCACGTATTACCTGCAGGCCGGCGCGTTCCGGGGCGAAAACGACGCGGAATCCCTCAAGGCCCGCATCATTCTGCTGGGCCTGCCGGTGGCGGTGCAAAAGGCCGAAGTGAACGGCAAGTCCATCAACCGGGTCCGGGTGGGGCCCTTTGCCCGCCTGGACGACATGAACCGGGCCCGCGGCCGCCTGGGCGAGAACAAGATCGAAACCGCCGTGGTCCGCCAGTAATGTGCGCCGCCGCGGCCGCAAGCATTGAACTTATCCGGCCCCGGGCCTGTCTGTAACTTTTTACTCAGGAACCTCTCATCCATGCTGTCCCCCAAGATAATCCGCATCCTGGCCGCGGCCGCGCTGACCGCCACGGCATTCTTCAGCCCGGCTAGCCACGCGCAAGGCGCGCAGCAGTCCGTCGCCATCAATCCGCCGCTGCCGTCGGACACCCCGGGCAAGATCGAGGTCCTGGAATTCTTCGCCTACACCTGCCCGCACTGCGCCGCCATGGAACCCATGGTTGAAGACTGGGCCAAGACCGCGCCGCCGGACGTGGTGCTCAAGCAGGTTCCGATCGCGTTCAACGCCGGCATGAAGCCGCTGCAACAGCTCTACTACACGCTGCTGGCCCTGGACCGCCCGGATCTGCACCCCAAGGTCTTTGCCGCCATCCACGGCGAGCACAAGCGCCTGTTCGACAAGAAGGCGATGGGCGAATGGATCGCCACGCAGGGCGTGGACCGCGAGAAGTTCGACTCGGTCTTCGATTCGTTCAGCGTGCAGACGCAGGTGCAGCGCGCCACCCAACTCGCCGACGCCTACCGCATCGACGGCACCCCGTCGTTCGCCGTCGGCGGCAAGTTCATGACCTCGCCGGTCATGGCCGGCAACAGCTACGAAGGCGCGCTGAAGGAAGTGACCCGCCTGATCCCGCTGGCACGCAACTGATACGCTTCAAGCGAAATCCGCCACGCCCCGAGCCGCCAGGCCGGGGCGTTTTTCTTTGTGGTTCCAGCCTGGGCCCGCGCTACACTTTCCGCACAACAATTCGCCGCGACAGCGGCACACAATGGGTGGAAGACAAATGAAGCAGCGATTCCCGCGCAGCCGCGCGATGCTGGGCCTGTGCCTCGCGCTGGCCGCCGGCCTGGCGCAAGCCAACGAAGCCGACGGCGTGAAGATCGGCGTCCTCACCGACATGGCGGGCGTCACCGCCGACGCCACCGGCAAGGGTTCGGTCGAAGCCGCCCGCCTGGCCATCGAGGAAATGGGCGGCACCCTGCTGGGCAAGCCCATCTCGCTGGTCTCGGGCGACCATCAGCACCGGCCCGACATCGGCAGCAGCATGGCGCGCAAGTGGTACGACACGGACGGCGTGGACGTGATCGTGGACGTGCCCAACTCGTCGGTCGCGCTGGCGGTGCAGGGCATCGCGCGCGACAAGAAAAAGCTGGTGCTGTTCTCCAGCCCTGGCACCACGGCACTGACCCAGGCACAGTGCTCGCCCTACGGCGTGCAATGGACCTACACCACCTATGCGCTGTCGCGCGGCACGGCGACCGCGGTGGTCAACGAAGGCAACAAGCGCTGGTTCATCCTGGCCTCCGACTATGCGTTCGGCAAGCAGCTGGCGGCGGACACGGAAACCGTGGTCAAGGCAAACGGCGGCGAGGTGGTGGGCACCGTCTACCACCCGCTGAACGCATCGGATTTCGCGTCCTTCCTGTTGCAGGCGCAAGCCTCCAAGGCGCAGATCATCGCCATCGCCAACGCGGGCGGCGACACCATATCGGCCATCAAGCAGGCCGCGGAATTCGGCATCGGCGGCGCGCAGCAGCTGGCGGCCATGCTGCTGCTGATCACCGACGTCCACAGCCTGGGCCTGCAGGCCGCGCAGAAGACCTACCTGACCGTTCCGTCCTACTGGGACATGAACGACGGCACCCGCGCCTTCGCCAAGAAGTTCGAGGCCCGCGTGGGACGTCCGCCCACCTTCCTGCAGGCCGGCGTCTACGGCTCGGTGCGCCATTACCTGCAAGCCGTGAAGGCCGCCGGCACGGTGGACGCCGATGCCGTCATGGCCAAGATGAAATCGCTGCCCATCGACGACCCCTTCAGCCTGAATGCGCGCATCCGCGAGGACGGCCTGGTGGTGCGTGACATGATGCTGGCGCAGGTGAAAACACCGGCGCAGTCCAAGGCGCCCTGGGACTACTACAACATCGTGCGCAATATCCCCGGCGCCACGCTGGCCTGGCCCTTGTCGGAAAGCCAGTGTCCGCTGGTCAAGCCATGACGCAGGCGGTGACCCTGGCCGACTTCGGCAGCTTCTACGCGGGCGGGCGGCAGGTGCGCATCGATGGCCTGCCGCAGCGCGATATCGCGTTCACGCAAAGCGCGTCGCTCGCCTACGACCCCAACGGCCTGTATCACTTCGAGCAGGCCTACGTGCAGTACTTCATCCCGGCGCGGCTGGCGCATCCATTGCCCATCGTGCTGCTGCATGGCGGCGGCATGACGGGCGCGATGTGGGAGCAGACCCCGGATGGCCGCCCGGGCTGGATGCAGCATTTCCTGCGTCAGGGCCATGCGGTGTACGTGGTCGACAACGTCGAACGCGGCCGGGCAGGGTGGGCGCCGTTCAAGGAGGTCTGGCCCGAGCCGCCCATCATCCGCAATGCCGAAGAAAGCTGGACGCTGTTCCGCTTCGGCCGCGCCGAAGACTACGCGGCGCGGCGCGCGTTCGACGGGCAACGTTTTCCGGTCGCCGCGTTCGACGACTTCATCCGCCACGCAGTGCCGCGCTGGCTGGGCAATAACGATGCGGCGCTACGGGGATTCTGCGCGGTGCTCGACCGCGTGGGACCGTGCCTGGTGATGGCGCACAGCCACGGCGGCGAAGTCGCCTACCGCGCGCTGCATGCGCGGCCGGACCTGGTGCGCGGCGTCATCGGCATCGAGCCCTCGGGTTTCTCGTCCGAGGTAACGGCACAGTCCGTGGCGGACAAGCCCTTTCTGTTCGTCTATGGCGACTACCTGGACGCGACGCCGCTATGGGAAAAGCTGTGCGCCAGCGGCCAGGCCTACGCCGATGAGCTGGCGCGCCAGGGCGCCCGCGTGGAAACCTGGCGTCTGGCCGACATGGGCATCGCCGGCAATTCGCACATGCCCATGATGGACGACAACAGCGACGACATCGCCGCGCGCATCGGCGCCTGGATACGCGGCGCGGCCGCCTGAGGCCGCCGCGCCGCAAGAGCGCTCAGCCCTGGACGGCCGCGGCCTTTTCCAGCGCCTGGGTCAGGTCGGCGATGATGTCGTCCGGCGATTCCAGGCCGATGTGCAGGCGCACCAGGGCATTGTCGCCTTCGCCCCAGTAGCGGTGCTTGGACAGGTCCTTGCCCGACACCAGCTGCACCAGGCTTTCGTAGCCGCCCCAGGAAAAGCCGATGCCAAAGAGCGCCAGTGAATCCACGAACACGCGCGCGGCCGCCGGCGACAGGCGCAGCTCGACGGACAACATGCCATTCGAGCCGGTGCAATCGCGCTGCCACAGCGCATGGCCCGGATCCTGCGGCCAGGCCGGATGGAACAGGCGCACAGTCTCGGGACGGCTCTTGAAGAACTCGCACACCTGCAGGGCATGGCGCGCGTGCTGGGCCATGCGGATCGGCATGGTGCGTACGCCGCGCAAGGCCAGCCAGGCGTCGTCCGCGCTGATGGAATAGCCCATGGCGTACTGCGTGCGGTTGAGCTTGCGGGCAATCTGTTCGTCATTGGTGACGACGGCGCCCAGCATCAGGTCGGAGTGCCCGCCCACGTACTTGGTGCCGGCGATGACGGACACTTGCGCGCCCAGCGTCAGCGGACGGTAGATGTAGCCCGAACCCCAGGTGTTGTCAGTCGCCAGCACCAGGCCGCGGCTCTGCGCGAATGCAGCCATGGCGCCCATGTCCAGCATTTCGAACAGCAGGGATCCGGGCGATTCCACGTACAGCAGCTTGGTGTTCGGACGCACCAGCTCTTCCAGGTCTTCGCCGGCCGCGAAGTAGGTGATCTCGATGTTCATGCGCTTGAGCACCGCGTCGTCCAGTTCGCGCATCGGACCATAGACGCAGTCCGAGATCAGCGCATGGTCGCCGGCCGAGCACAGGGCCATCATGACCATGGTCATCGCCGACAGGCCCGAGGACGCCAGGTAGCAGTGCGTGCCGCCTTCGAGCTGGGTGAAGACCTCTTCCAGCGCCGCATGCGTGTCCATGCCCATGCGCCCGTAGGTGGAGGCGCGGCCGCCTGCCGCCTTGCTGCGCTGGGCTTGCTCCAGCGCGGCGAGGTTCTCGAAGCGTACCGTGCTGGCCCGCATCGGCGGCAGGGGCACCGGCGCCGTGCCGGTTTCGGGGTTGAACGGGGCGGTGCCTGCGTGCTGCAGAAGCGTATCGATGTGTTTGGTGGGCATCTTCAGTGGACTGCTTGCGTATGGACAGGGGCGGAATAAAAGCGATCAGGATGAACCATATCAGGCCAGGCGCAGCCTGTCCCTATTCGCCGATCCAGGTAATGGTTTCGGATTGCGGTGCGCGGTTGGTGCGATAGCTGTTGGCCGGGTGCGCCGTGTCGGCGTAACCGAAGGAAATGCCGCAGACCACGCGGCGGTCCGCGGCGATGCCGAGTTCCTCGCGCAGCACTTCCGGGTACATGGCCAGGGATGCCTGGGCGACCGTGGCCACGCCGTTGGCCTGGGCCGCCAGCAGGAAATTGGCCACATAGCCGCCGCAATCCATGGCGCCGTATTCGCCCAGCGCCTCGTCGGTGGTGACGATGGCCACGTGCGGCGCATCGAACAGCTGGAAATTGCGCATTTCCTGGCGGCGATAGGCCTCGCGGTCGCCACGCGCCACGCCGACCGCGCCATATAGCTGGAAGCCTGATTCGCGCCGGCGGGCCAGGTACTCGCCCTGGTACTCGCGCGGAAATGGAAAATCCGGCGTGAAGCCAGACCGTTCCGCGCGGCGTTGCAGCGCGTCGCGCAGGCGTTCCGTACCCGTGCCTTCGGTGATCGTCACCTGCCAGGGCTGGCAGTTGCACCAGGAGGCGGCACGCTGCGCCAGGTCCAGGATGCGTTCGATGGTGCCGCGCGCGACCGGTGCGGGCAAGAAGGCGCGGCAGCTGTGGCGCGCATGCAGCCACGCTTCGAGCGCGGCATCGGGCCGCGCGTCTGCGTCCTGCAAGGGCTGCGGGGAATGCGGCATGGCGGTGGGGGGCATGGCGATTGTCTCTCCTGATCGGGTCGCACGCATCCCGCCAGGGACGCATGCGGCATGCATGATGGGCACGTCTTTCCCTTTATGATGCCACTTCCGGCCTTCCGAAGCCGGCCGAACCGTTCCAGGCGAACCCCATGCTGCCCATCGACACCCTGATCGCATTCTTCGGCATTGCCGTCCTGCTGGCCCTGACTCCAGGGCCGGACAACCTGTTCGTGCTGATGCAATCCGCCATCTGGGGCCGCAAGGCCGGCATGTACGTGGTGCTGGGGCTGTGCACCGGGCTGCTGGGGCATACCGCCGCCGTGGCCGTGGGGCTGGCCGCCGTGTTCGCCGCCTCGCCCATGGCCTTCACCGTGCTCAAGCTGGCGGGCGCCGCCTACCTGGCCTATCTGGCCTGGCAGATCCTGCGCGCGCCGGTCGAATCCGAGGACGGCAAACGCCCCGAACCCATGCAGCCCGGCGCGCTCTACCGCCGCGGCATCGTCATGAACCTGACCAATCCCAAGGTGCTGCTGTTCTTCTTCGCCTTCCTGCCGCAGTTCACCTCGCCGACGCTGGGTCCTATTGGTTTGCAGACCATGCAGCTGGGCGCGGTGTTCATGGTCGTCACCCTGCTGGTGTTCGGCGCCATCGCGTTCTTCTCGGGCGCGTTCGGCGAACTGCTGCAACGCTCGGTGACGGCCAAGCGCTGGCTGAACCGGATCGCCGCGCTGGTGTTCATCGGACTGGCCGTGCGGCTGGCGACGGCCACGCGTTGAACAGGCGGCGGGAACCATGCCTTTATGGCATTTGCATATGTGAAACTGGACGTTTGCAGACCCGCGCCGACAGTCCAAGATGCCGCATCGCCCCGGGACAGGCATAGGCATGGATTCCAATAGCCACCTCTTGCGGCGCAAGGAGAGTGGCCATGAATCAAAACAAACATTTGCACTGGAAACCCGCCACCCAAGCGCTGGCGGCGGCTGCCACACGCATCGGATTGCTTGCCGCCGCGCTGGCCATCCTGCCCTTGTCCGCGAGCGCTCAAACCGACTATCCATCCAGGCCCTTGCATCTGATCGTGCCTTACCAGGTCGGCGGGCAGGTCGACACCATCGCACGCTCGGTTGCCGAAGGCTTGGGCAAACGGCTCGGCCAGCCCGTGCTCGTGGAGAACAAGCCTGGCGCAAGCGGCATCATCGCGACCAATTACGTCGCCAAATCAACCCCTGACGGCTACACCCTGCTGTTGACGCTGGCCGCCCCAATCACCGCCAACCTGGTGCTCTACAAGAAGCTGCCATACGATCCGCGTACCGAGTTGCGGCCGATCTCCGATATTGCCAAGGGTACCGGAGTGATCGTGATCAACAGTGCGCTACCCGTGAGAAACATCGATGAGCTGATAGCGTATGCAAGAAAGGAACCTGGCGCGATCCGAATGGGATCGTGGGGACCAGGCTCCACGCCGCACGTCATTCAGCACTACATGAACAAGACTTACGGCATCGACATCCTGAACGTGCCCTACAAGGGCGAACTGCCGATCATGACGGCGTTGCTTGGCGGCCAGATCGATATTGCCCTGGCCTCCGTGTTCACCCTCAAGCAGCCCCTCGCCACCGGCAAGATACGGGCCCTCGCAGTACTTGGCAGCAAGCGCGTCGGCAGCCTGCCGGACGTCCCAAGCATGGCCGAGTCGGGCTACGACGATGAGGCTTACCGGGCGGTTACGCCGACGACGCTGCTTGCGCCCGCCCAAACGCCCGCGGCTATCGTCGAGCGCCTGGGTCGCGAGATCAGCGCCACGGTGCAGAGCCCCGAGGTCCGCGACAGGCTGCTCGCGATGGACCTGGAACCGATCGGGAACCTGCCCCACGAAGCCGTGGCCGAGTACCAGACCTATCTCCCGATCATCCTCAAGCTACAAGCCGACACAGGCGTGACGCTGGACTGATCCTCGGCGCAGGACCGACGCCGTACTCAGGCGGCCGAAAACCGCACGATGCCATCCGCGCCCAGCGCACGCTTGAGCTTGCCTTCGAAATACAGCGCGTGCAGGTGCGCCAGCGCCTCGCCCATGGCGAAGGTCAGCTGGTGCAGATCCAGCTTGCGCTTGAACAGCACCGGCACGATGTCCGTGGTCGATTGCGGCTGGACCGCACAGGCTTCCAGCACTTCCGCCAGGCGGTCGCGGTGGTGTTCGTGCTGTTGCGCGATGCGCTCGTGCAGGCCCTTGAAAGGCCGGCCATGCGAAGGCAGCACCAGCGTGTCCTCGGGCAGATCGGCGTAGCCGTCCAGCGAACGCAAGTACAGAGGCAGGGGATTGGCGTCGGGCTCGTAGTCGAACACGCTGACGTTGGTGGAAATGCGCGGCAGCACCATGTCGCCGGAAATCAGCACGCGCAGGTCCGGGGAAAACAGCGAGGCGTGCTCGGGCGCATGTCCGTAGCCCACGATGACGCGCCAGTCGTGCCCGCCGATGCGCACCTGATCGCCATGCAGGATGCGCGTGTAGCGCGCGGGCACCGCCGGCACCAGGTTGGGGTAGTAATTGGCGCGCTGACGGATCTGCTCTTGCGCGTCCGGGTCGGTCAGGCCGTGGCGCGCGAAGTGGTCCACCGCCGATTGGCCGCCGGGACCGCCGCCTGCTTCGCCGCGGCGCGAGGACCACAGCGAGGCCACCATGAAGTCCGTCATCGTCATCCACAGGGGCGCGTTCCAGCGTTCGCACAGCCAATGCGCCAGGCCGATATGGTCGGGGTGCATGTGGGTGACGATCACGCGCAGCACCGGCAGTCCTTCCAGTTCGGTCTCGAACACGCGTTCCCACAACGTCTTCACTTCATCGCGCGTGATGCCGCAATCGACGATGGTCCAGCCGTCGCGGCCGTCGATGTTGTCGCGCAGCAGCCAGAGGTTGATATGATCCAGCGCGAACGGCAGCGGCATCCTGATCCACTTGACCCCCTCCGCCACCACGTGCGAACGGCCGGCATCGGGCTGGAAATCGGCCCAGGGATACTGCAGTTTCTGCTCATTCGGGTTCATTGCCTCTCCTCCACGCTTGACGATCGGGTCAAGTCATCATAATTTACGTTTACGTAAACTGCCATATCTCGCATGTCCCCGTCAACCTGGACTATCTCAGAGCTCTCCCGCGAGTTCGACGTCACGCCCCGCACGATCCGCTTCTACGAAGACCAGGGGATCGTCAGCCCGGCGCGCGAAGGGCGCAACCGCATCTTCGGGCCGCGCGACCGCACGCGCTTGAAGCTGGCCCTGCGCGGCAAGCGCCTGGGCCTGCAATTGTCCGAGATTCTGACCCTGATCGACATGTACGACGGTCCGGGCGATACCGAGGTCCAGCTGCGCCAGTACCTGAGCGTGCTGGAACAGCATCGCGCCATGCTGGAACAACAGCGCCGCGACATCGAGGATACCCTGCGCGAGATCGCGCAGCAGGAACAGCAATGCCGCGAGCTGCTCGCGCAGAAGCCCTAGGGGCGCGCGCATGGGCGCCCTGCAAACCCTCGCGCTGTTCATCCTGACGGCGCTGGCCGAAATCGTCGGCTGCTATCTGCCGTATCTGTGGCTGCGCAAGGGCTATTCAATCTGGCTGCTCGCGCCGGCGGCGGCCAGCCTGGCGCTGTTCGCCTGGCTGCTGACGCTGCATCCCACCGCTTCGGGCCGCGTGTACGCGGCATATGGCGGCGTCTATATCGGGATGGCCCTGTTGTGGCTGTGGGCCGTGGACGGCGTGCGACCCAGCGTCAGCGACTGGGTGGGCGTGGGCCTGTGCCTGGCCGGGATGCTGGTGATCATGTTCGGGCCGCGCGGCACATAGCCTGCGACGCCCCCCGCGAAACGTCCGCGGTCTTGGGGCGGTCAGAAAAAAAAGCGCGCGTACCCCACAGGGCCGCGCGCTTCTTGTTGGGAAAGGCTTATTCAGCCTTGATGTTGCCTTCCTTGATGACCCGCGCGTTGTTCTCGAATTCCGCCTGCACCTGCTTGGCGAAGGCCTCGCCCGTGGCGGTGCCTGGCTGCAGGTAGGACTTGGCCAGCAGGTCCTGGAATTCGGCGCTGGCCACAGCCTTGGCCAAGGCGGCCTGCAGCGGCTGCGCGACGGCCGGCGGCAGCTTGGCGGGCGCGAACACGCCGAAGTTCGAGTAGTACTGCGCCTGCGGCATCTTCAGTTCCGCCATGGTGGGCACGTCCGGCCAGGCAGCCAGGCGCTCGGGCGCCATCACGGCCAGCGGCTTGAGCGCGCCGCTGGCGACGTGCGGCAACACCACGTCGCTGTTGACCACCAGCAATTCGACCACGCCGCCCAGACCGTCGGTCAGTGCCTGGCTGTTGCCGCGGTAAGGCACGTGCAGCATCTTGGTGCCGGTCTGCGCCGTGACGGCCGACATGCCGATGTGGGCCACGGTGCCCTGGCCCGGCGTGCCGTAGCGCACGCCGTCCGGATGCGATTTGGCGTAGTCGATCAGGCCGGCGAAGTCCTTCACCGGCAGCGCCTTGGTGGCAACGATGGCGACGGGCGCGACGGCCACGCTGGCCACCGGCGTCAGGTCCTTCATCGGGTCATAGTTGGTCTTGGCCAGATGCGGGAAGATCGTCAGCGGGCTGGTGGAAGCCAACAGCAGAGTGGTGCCGTCAGGCTGCGCGCGCGCCACGAAGTCGGTGCCCACGGAGGCGCCCGCGCCCGGCTTGTTCTCGACGATGACGGTTACGTTGCTTTCCTTGCGCAGGACGTCGCCCAGGCGGCGTCCGATCGCGTCGGCGCTCCCGCCCGCGGTGTAGGGCACGACCAGCGTCACGGGCTTGGCCGGCCAGCTCTGCGCCATTGCGCCGCTGGCCATGATTGCCAAGGCCGCCCCCGCGGCCTTGATCAGCAAAGTCTTCTTTTTCATATCGTCCTAGTAATGTTGCGTGGCACTGCGTCAGATAAAACGAAAAGCGTGAAGCCCATCAGGCCAGGTAGCGTTGCGCCAGGCGTACCCAGTACGACGCGCCAGCCGGAATCAGGGAATCATTGAAGTCATAGCTGGCGTTGTGCAGCATGCAGGGACCCAGGCCGTGGCCGGCCATGCGGTGCTCGCCGTCGCCGTTGCCCAGGAACACGTAGCAGCCGGGCTTTTCCTGCAGCAGGAAGGCGAAGTCCTCCGAGGCCATGGCCGGTTCGATCACCATTGCCTTGTCCTCGCCCACGACCTCGCGCATGACTTCCATGCAGAACTCGGTTTCGGCCACGGTGTTCACCAGCGCCGGGTAGCGGCGCTCGAAGAACACGTCGGCCTCGCAGCCATGCGCGGCCGCGATATTGCCGGCGATCTCATTCATGCGGCGCTCTATCAGATCGACCACGTCGGTGCTGTAGGCCCGTACCGAGCCACCCAGCCAGGCGCTATTCGGAATGACGTTGATGACGCTGCCGCCGGCCTGCACCTGCGTGATCGACAGCACGGCGGCGTCCAGCGGACGCTTGCTGCGCGTGAGGATGGTCTGCAGCGACTGGCCGATGGCGAACAGCGCTGGCACCGGATCGCTGCAGTCCTGCGGCGCCGCCGCATGGCCGCCCTTGCCGCGCACGGTGATCTTGAAGCCGTTGGCGGCCGCCATCATCGGGCCGGAACAGACGCCGATGGATCCGGCGGGCAGCCCCGGCCAGTTGTGCAGGCCGAACACGGCCTCGCAGGGGAAGCGCTCGAACAGGCCGTCCTGGATCATGGCCCGGCCGCCCGCGCCGCCTTCCTCGGCCGGCTGGAAGCACAGGTACACGGTGCCGTCGAAGCCGCCTTCGGCCTGCAGGTGGCGCGCGGCGGCCAGCAGCATGGCGGTGTGGCCGTCATGGCCGCAGCCGTGCATCTTGCCGTCGTGGCGCGAGCGGTGCTCGAACTGGTTTTCCTCCTGCATGGGCAGGGCGTCCATGTCGGCGCGCAGCATGATGGCGCGATCCGACGTGCCGCGCTTGATCACGCCGACCACGCCGGTCTTGGCGATGCCCGTGTGGGTCTCGATGCCCCAGCCGCGCAGCGTGTCCGCCACCACCTTGGCCGTGCGGTGCTCTTCGTAGCAAAGCTCCGGATGCATGTGGATGTCGCGCCGCAGCGCCACAATTTCGTCCAGGTTGGATAGTTCGAGCACGGCAGACTCCATCGCAGTGATTCAGGATTCAAGGATCGGCTGGCATCTTACTCAGCGCAACTCCCTGGCTAACCCGCAATTACCTAGGGATTACCCGACTCCACTTTACGTTTACGTAAACGTAATATTTGCAGTGCATCATTGCGCAGCGATGGCCGATCGGCGCATCATGAGCCACGCGCGGCAATCCGGCGCCGGAAACAGGCGCCCAAAAAATAGTAAGTACCTACTATCACGGAGACAGCGATGAACCTTCCCGGCCTGAACTTCGACCTGGGCGAAGATCTGGACATGCTGCGCGACGCGGTGCGCAATTTTGCGCAGGCCGAGATCGCGCCGCGCGCCGCTGAAGTGGACCGCAGCGACCAGTTCCCCATGGATCTCTGGCGCAAATTCGGCGAACTCGGCGTGCTGGGCATGACGGCCGACGAGGAATACGGCGGCGCAAAAATGGGCTATCTGGCCCACATGATCGTGATGGAGGAAATCTCCCGCGCCAGCGCGTCGGTCGGCCTGTCCTACGGCGCGCACTCCAATCTGTGCGTGAACCAGATCAACCGCAACGGCACCCCCGCCCAAAAGGCCAAATACCTGCCCAAGCTGATTTCCGGCGAACACGTGGGCGCCCTGGCCATGAGCGAGCCGGGCGCCGGTTCCGACGTGGTCAGCATGAAGCTGCGCGCCGACAAGAAGGGCGACCGCTACGTGCTGAACGGCACCAAGATGTGGATCACCAACGGCCCGGACGCCGACACCCTGGTGGTCTACGCCAAGACCGACCCCGAAGCCCACCAGCGCGGCATCACCGCCTTCCTGGTGGAAAAGGGCTTCAAGGGCTTTTCCGTCGCGCAGAAGCTGGACAAGCTGGGCATGCGCGGCAGCCACACCGGCGAACTGGTGTTCCAGGACTGCGAAATCCCCGAAGAAAACGTGCTGGGCCAGGTCAACGGCGGCGTCAAGGTGCTGATGAGCGGCCTGGACTACGAACGCGCCGTGCTGTCCGGCGGCCCGGTCGGCATCATGCAGGCCGTGATGGACGTGGTCGTCCCCTATATCCATGACCGCAAGCAGTTTGGCCAGGCCATCGGCGAATTCCAGCTGATCCAGGGCAAGGTCGCGGACCTGTACACCACCCTGCAGGCCAGCCGCGCATTCTGCTACCAGGTCGGCAAGAACCTGGACCGCCTGGGCGCCGAGCACGTGCGCCAGGTGCGCAAGGACTGCGCCGCGCTGATCCTGTACACCGCCGAAAAGGCCACCTGGATGGCGGGCGAGGGCGTGCAGATCCTGGGCGGCAACGGCTACATCAACGAGTACCCGGTGGGCCGCCTGTGGCGCGACGCCAAGCTGTATGAGATCGGCGCCGGCACCAGCGAAATCCGCCGCATGCTGATCGGCCGCGAACTCTTCAACGAAACCGCCTGAGGGACGCCGCCATGATCCGCATGTCCGACGTCCAGCACATCGAGCAGGCGCCCGCTCCGGGCCCCTCGCCGCTGGACGTCGCGCGGCTGATCCTGGCGGGTTTCGACCGCCATTACGCGCTGTTCCGCTACAGCGCCCAGCGCGCCAAGGCGCTGTTCGAATCCGGCGACTGGCACGGCATCCAGCGCCTGTCGCGCGAGCGCATCGAGTACTACGACATGCGGGTGCGCGAATGCGCCACCCAGCTGGAAGGCGTGCTGCGCGGCCGCCCGGAAGGCGCGGTGGGCGCCAACGGCAGCGCCGCGCCCAGCCTGAGCGACGAGCAGACCGCGTTCTGGCAACAGATCAAACAGGAATTCGTGGGCCTGCTGGGCGACCACCGCCAGCCCGAATGCGCCGAGACGTTTTTCAACTCGGTGTCCTGCCGCATCCTGCACCGCGATTATTTCCACAACGCCTTCCTGTTCGTCCGCCCGGCCATCGCCACCGACTACCTGGACAGCAGCATCCCGTCGTACCGGGTCTACTACCCCGCCACCGACGGGCTGGAAAAAAGCCTGATCCGCATGGTGGCGGACTTCGGCCTGGCGCTGCCCTTCGAAGACCTGCCGCGCGACACGCGGCTGCTGGCGCGCGCCGCGGTCAGGCAACTGCGCGCGATACTGCCGCGCGACGTAGGCCGCCGCATCGCCAGCGACTGCCAGATCCACGCGCTGGGCTCGCTGTTCTTCCGCAACAAGGGCGCCTACATCGTCGGCCGACTGATCAACCAGGGCACGGTGTATCCCTTTGCCGTGGCGCTGATGCGCAACCCGGCGGGCCAGGTCGTGCTGGACGCGCTGCTCTTGGGCGCGGACGACCTGAGCACGCTGTTCAGTTTCACCCGCGCCTACTTCCTGGTGGACATGGAAACGCCGGCCGCGGTGGTGAACTTCCTGTCCAGCCTGCTGCCGCGCAAGCCCAAGGCCGAGCTCTACACCATGATCGGCCTGCAAAAGCAGGGCAAGACGCTGTTCTACCGCGACTTCCTGCACCACCTGGCGCATTCGCGCGACGCCTTCGACATCGCCCCCGGCATCAAGGGCATGGTGATGTGCGTGTTCACGCTGCCGTCCTATCCCTATGTGTTCAAGCTGATCAAGGACCGCATCGACAAGGACGGCATGGACCATGCCACCGTGCGCCGCAAGTACCAGATGGTGAAGCTGCACGACCGCGTCGGCCGCATGGCCGACACCTGGGAATATTCACAGGTGGCGCTGCCGCGCGCGCGCTTCGCGCCGGCGCTGCTGGAAGAGTTGCGCCGGCTGGTGCCCAGCCTGATCGAGGAAACCGGCGACACGGTGGTCATCCGCCATGTCTACATCGAACGGCGCATGACGCCCTTGAACATCTATCTGCGCCAGGCCTCGGACGCGCTGCTGGACCCGGCCGTGCGCGAATACGGGGACGCCATCCGCCAACTGGCGGCGGCCAATATCTTCCCCGGCGACATGCTTTACAAGAACTTCGGCGTCACGCGCCTGGGCCGCGTCGTTTTCTACGATTACGACGAAATCCAGCGCATGACAGAAATGAATTTCCGGCGCATTCCGCCCGCCCCCAACGAAGAGGCGGAACTGGCGTCCGAACCCTGGTATGCCATCGGTCCGAATGATGTCTTCCCCGAAGAATTCGGACGCTTTCTGCTAGGCGACCCGCGCGTGCGCGGCGCCTTCATGCGTCACCATTCCGACCTGCTGGAACCGGAGTGGTGGCAGGCCTGCCGCGCCCATGTGGCGCAGGGCCGGATTGAAGAATTTTTCCCTTACGATACGGACAGACGCCTGCGTCCCGCGCCCCTTCCGGGCGAGCACGCGGCCTCGTAACCCCAGAGCTGTCCCGACCCTCACAGGAGCTAGCCATGTCAGATCCCATCGTCATCGTTTCCGTCGCCCGCACGCCCATGGGCGGCATGCTGGGCGCCTTGTCCGGCCTGGCCGCGCACGAGCTGGGCTCGATCGCCATCAAGGCCGCCGTCGAACGCGCCGGCATCAAGCCCGAGCAAGTCGAAGAAGTCATCATGGGCAACGTACTGCAGGCCGGCCAGGGCCAGGCCCCGGCGCGCCAGGCAGCGCTGGGCGCCGGCCTGCCGCTGGGCGTGGCTTGCACCACCATCCACAAGGTCTGCGGTTCGGGCCTGAAGGCCGCCATGTTCGGCCATGACCTGCTGGCCGCGGGCAGCGCCAACATCGTCGTCGCCGGCGGCCAGGAAAGCATGAGCAACGCGCCCTACCTGCTGCTCAAGGGCCGCCAGGGCTATCGCTACGGCCACAACACCGTGTACGACCACATGGCGCTGGACGGCCTGGAAGACGCCTACGACAAGGGCAAGGCCATGGGCGTGTTCGCCGAGGACTGCGCCGCCAAGTATTCCTTCACCCGCGAACAGCAGGACGCGTTCTCGCTGGAATCGCTGCGCCGCGCCCGCGCCGCGTCGGAAGACGGCAGCTTCAAGTGGGAAATCGCCCCCGTGACCGTGGCCGGCCGCAAGGGCGACACCGTGATCGACACCGACGAGGCCCCCACCAAGGCCATGCCGGAAAAGATCCCCACCCTCAAGCCCGCCTTCAAGAAGGACGGCACCGTCACCGCCGCCAACTCCTCGTCGATCTCCGACGGCGCCGCCGCCATGGTGCTGATGCGCGCCTCCACCGCCGAAAAGCTGGGCGTGAAGCCCCTGGCCCGCATCGTCGCCCACAGCCAGCACTCGCAAGAGCCGAACTGGTTCACCACCGCTCCCGTGGGCGCGCTGAAGAACCTGTTCGCCAAGACCGGCTGGAAGGCCGAGGACGTGGACCTCTACGAAATCAACGAAGCCTTCGCGGTGGTCACCATGGCCGCCATGGCCGACTTCAAGCTGCCGCATGACAAGGTCAACGTCCACGGCGGCGCCACCGCCCTGGGCCACCCGATCGGCGCGTCCGGCGCCCGCCTGATGGCCACCCTGGTCGGCGCGCTGCGCAAGACCGGCGGCAAGCGCGGCGTGGCCACGCTGTGCATCGGCGGCGGCGAAGCCGTCGCCATGGCGATCGAGATGATCTGACGCAACGCCGGGGGGCTTCGGCCTCCCGGCTTTACGACGGATTCCGCTGCGCCTTTCTTGCATGGCGTCGTAGCGCGACGGGTCGGTCGCGCGCCGTGCAGGAAAGGCGCAACGAAATCCCTCTTCGGTATCCCTAACCGACAAGAATGCCCGGCCCACCGGGCAGCGAGACAAACCGCTCCACGAGCGCCTTCAAATTTCCAACAAGCAGGACGGGTGGAACCCCATGCCCATCATCGAATCCCGCATCAATCCGCGGTCGCAGGACTACACCGACAATGCGCAGGCCATGCAGGCGCAGCTGGACGATCTGGATCAGCAACTGGCCCATACCGCGCTGGGCGGCAGCGAAGCCGCGCGCGCCAAGCACGTGGCGCGCGGCAAGCTGCTGCCGCGCGACCGCGTTGAACACCTGATCGATCCGGGCACGCCGTTCCTGGAACTGTCGCCGATGGCGGCGCACGGCATGTACGGCGGCGAAGCCCCGGGCGCCGGCGTCATCACCGGCATTGGCCGCGTGGCCGGCACCGAGTGCGTGATCGTCTGCAACGACGCCACGGTCAAGGGCGGCACCTACTACCCGATGACGGTCAAGAAGCACCTGCGCGCCCAGGAAATCGCCGCGCAGAACCATCTGCCCTGCGTCTACCTGGTGGATTCGGGCGGCGCCAACCTGCCGCAGCAGGACGAGGTCTTCCCTGACCGCGAGCACTTCGGCCGCATCTTCTACAACCAGGCGCAGATGTCCGCGCAAGGCATTTCGCAGATCGCCGTGGTGATGGGCTCCTGCACCGCTGGCGGCGCCTACGTGCCCGCCATGAGCGACGAGTCCATCATCGTCAAGAACCAGGGCACCATCTTCCTGGGCGGCCCGCCGCTGGTGAAGGCCGCCACCGGCGAAGAGGTCAGCGCCGAGGACCTGGGCGGCGGCGACGTGCACACGCGCCTGTCCGGCGTGGTCGACCACCTGGCCGCCAACGACATGCATGCGCTGCAACTGGCGCGCAACGCGGTTGCGCGCCTGAACCGCAAGAAGCCGCAGCCGCTGGCCACCGTACCCGTGCGCGAGCCGCGCTACGACCCCAGCGAACTGAACGGCATCATTCCCGCCGACACGCGCAAGCCCTACGACGTGCGCGAAGTCATCGCGCGCATCGTGGACGGCTCCGAGTTCGACGAATTCAAGGCCCGCTTCGGCCCCACGCTGGTCACCGGCTTTGCGCACATCCACGGCATGCCTGTCGGCATCGTGGCCAACAACGGCATCCTGTTCTCGGAGTCCGCGCAGAAGGGCGCGCACTTCATCGAACTGTGCGCGCAGCGCAAGATTCCGCTGGTGTTCCTGCAGAACATCACCGGCTTCATGGTCGGCCGCAAGTACGAAAACGAAGGCATTGCGCGCCACGGCGCCAAGATGGTGACGGCGGTGGCCACCGCCAACGTGCCCAAGTTCACGGTGCTGATCGGCGGCTCGTTCGGCGCCGGCAACTACGGCATGTGCGGCCGCGCCTATTCGCCCCGCATGCTGTTCATGTGGCCCAACGCCCGCATCTCGGTCATGGGCGGCGAACAGGCCGCAAGCGTCCTGGCCACGGTCAAGCGCGACGGCATCGAGGCCCGCGGCGGCCAATGGTCCGCCGACGAGGAAACCGCATTCAAGGCGCCGATCCGCGAACAGTACGAACGCGAAGGCCATCCCTACTACGCCACCGCGCGGCTGTGGGACGACGGCATCATCGCCCCGGCCGACACGCGCCGCGTGCTGGGCCTGGCCTTGTCGGCGGCCTTGAACGCGCCCATCGAGGACACCAAGTTCGGCGTGTTCCGCATGTAGGGCGGCATGGCCGTCCCCATTGCAGCCCAAGAATAATTTCAGCCTGGATGACATCCATGTTCGACACTTTGCTGATTGCCAACCGCGGTGAAATCGCCTGCCGCGTGGCCGCCACCGCCCGCCGCATGGGCATCCGCACCGTCGCGGTGTATTCCGACGCCGACGCCAACGCCCGCCACGTCGCCGCCTGCGACCAGGCCGTGTACATCGGCGGCTCCGAGCCGCGCGCCAGCTACCTGCGCGCCGACGCCATCCTGCAAGCCGCGCGCGATACCGGCGCGGGCGCCATCCACCCCGGCTACGGTTTTCTCTCCGAGAACGAAGCCTTCGCCGAAGCCGCCGAAAAGGCCGGCATCGCCTTCGTCGGCCCGCCGGCCTCTGCCATCGCCGCGATGGGCAGCAAGTCCGCCGCCAAGTCGTTGATGGAAAAAGCCGGCGTGCCGCTGGTGCCTGGCTACCACGGCGACAACCAGGACCCGCAATTCCTCAAGACCCAGGCCGACGCCATCGGCTACCCCGTGCTGATCAAGGCCAGCGCCGGCGGCGGCGGGAAGGGCATGCGCGTGGTCGAATCGTCGGGCGCGTTCCTGGATGCGCTGGCCTCGTGCCAGCGCGAGGCCGCCTCCAGCTTCGGCGACGACCGCGTGCTGATCGAACGCTATCTGCAGAAGCCCCGCCACATCGAAATCCAGGTGTTCGCCGACACGCACGGCAACTGCGTCTACCTGTTCGAACGCGATTGTTCGGTGCAGCGCCGCCACCAGAAAGTGATCGAGGAAGCCCCGGCCCCGGGCATGACCGAAGAGCGCCGCCGCGCCATGGGCGAAGCCGCCGTGGCCGCCGCGCGCGCCGTGGGCTACGTGGGCGCGGGCACGGTGGAGTTCATCGCCGAGCCCGACGGCCGTTTCTACTTCATGGAAATGAACACGCGCCTGCAGGTCGAGCACCCGGTCACCGAAATGATCACCGGCCACGACCTGGTCGAATGGCAGCTGCGCGTGGCCGCCGGCCAGCCGCTGCCCGCGCGCCAGGAAGACCTGCGCATCCAGGGCCACGCCATCGAGGCCCGCATCTACGCCGAGAACCCCGAGAAGGGCTTCCTGCCGTCCATCGGCACCCTGGCCTACCTGGGCCTGCCGGCGCACACGGCATTCGCCAACGGCGACATCCGGGTCGACGGCGGCGTGCGCATGGGCGATACCATCACGCCGTTCTACGACCCCATGATCGCCAAGCTGATCGTGCACGGCGCCGACCGCGACCAGGCCCGCGCCCGCATGCTGCAAGCGCTGGCCCAGACGCAGGCCGTGGGCGTGCAGACCAACGTGGCCTTCCTGTCGCGCCTGATGCAGGACAGCGCCTTCGCCGCGGCGGATCTGGACACCGGCCTGATCGAACGCCAGCGCGCCACGCTGCTGCCCGAACCCCAGGCCGCCAGTCCCGCCACGCTGGCACTGGCCTGCGCCGCCGTGCTGGTGCGCCAGGGCCTGGCGCAGCCGGGCGCCGCCGGCGGCAAACAGCCCGCCGATCCCTGGGACTCGCGCGATGGCTGGCGCCTGGGCGGCCGCTACCAGCGCCAGCTGCAATGGGTGGACAACGGCGAGACCCGCCGCGTCACCGTCGCCCGCCAGGGCGGCGCCTGGACCCTGGACAGTGGCGCGGGACCGCAAGCCTTCCTGTGGCGCGCCCACGCCAGCGCCAACCCCAACCTGGCCTACGGCCTGCGCATCACGCTGGACGGCCATGAAAGCGCCGGTACCGTCGTGCTGCACGCCGACCGCGCCCACGTCTTCGGCGAAGCCGGCGTGCACGTGCTGGACCTGTACGATCCGCTGGCCCATTCACAGGACACGCAGGGCGAACACGGCGGCGGCCTCACGGCGCCCATGCCCGGCAAGATCATCTCGATCTCGGTCAAGGCCGGCGACACCGTGGAAAAGGGCCAGCCGCTGCTGGTGATGGAAGCCATGAAGATGGAGCACACCATTTCCGCGCCCGCCGACGGCAAGGTCTCGGAAGTGTTCTACGGCGTGGGCGATCAGGTGACGGAAGGCGCCGAGCTGGTCGCCATCGGCGAGTAGTCAGGCGCGCAGTAACAAAATCGTCATCCTCCCCGCTGCGCGCGGGTGCATCATGGGCGCTCCTGCATTTTCACAGGAGTACCCATGATGAATTCAACGCCATCCGAATCCGCGGCGCCCCGCCTGTTTCCCACTCTGCGCTGCCGCGATGCGGACGCCATGCTGCGCTGGCTGACCGGCGTGCTGGGGTTCACCGAACACGCCGTCTACCGCGACGACGGCGCCGTGCAGCATGCGGAACTGGCCTACGGCAGCTCGATCCTGATGCTGGGACCGGACCGCGACGACGCCCATGGCAAGCTGGTGGGCGACCTGCAAGGACGCCGCACCGACGCGCTGTACCTGGCCGTGGATGATCCGGACGCCTTGCATACGCAGGTCCAGGCCTCGGGCGCCACCATCGAAACCCCACCGTACGACACGGCCTACGGCAGCCGCGAGTTCGCCTGCCGCGATCCGGAAGGCAATCTGTGGAGCTTCGGGACTTACTGGCCCAAGGCGTAGCGGCAGGCGCATCCAAGCGTCGCGCGATTTATGCGTTTTTCGCAATCATTTATGGAAATAGATTGTCCTTGTTATAAATAAGCAAGGACTCCTATGCTCCTCGCAATGTCATCCGACAGCGACGAGGAGATTCCGATGAGTGCGGTTCTGCAAGCGAAGGCGTCGCCGGCAAACATGGTGCCGGCCGGCGTGGACCTGGTGGAGTACTACTACGAGCGCGGCTTCACGGACGGCTTGCCGGTCGTCCCGCCGACCCAGGAGAAGATCGACGAGATCGTGGCCCGGCTGGGCGGCGATGCCCACTTCGTGGAAGCGCGGGTGGCGCCGCGCTGGGGCGAGCTGACGCGCGAAGTGCTGGCCATCAACATGGTGATGGCCGGCTGCAAGCCCGAGTACGCGCCGGTGGTGCTGGCGGCGGTAAAAGCCGTCACCGACCAGGCCTTCAACCTGAACGGCGTGCAGGCCACCACGCACGTGGCCGCGCCCCTGCTGGTCGTCAACGGGCCGATAGCGCGCGAGATCGGCATGAACGGCGGCGTCAACGCGTTCGGTTCCGGCAACCGCGCCAACGCCACCATCGGCCGGGCGCTGCGCCTCATCATGCTGAACGTGGGCGGCGGCTGGCCCGGAGACCTGGACAAGAGCACGCTGGGACATCCCGGCAAGTACACCTACTGCGTCTGCGAGAACGAGCTGCAAAGCCCGCTGGCGCCGTATCACGTGGAACACGGCTACAAGGCCGAGGACTCCACGGTGTTCGCGATGGCGGCTGAAGCCCCGCACAGCGTCACCAACCACATCTCGAACGACCCCGAGGGCATTCTCGACACGATGTGCTCGGCCATGAGCACCATCGCGTCCAACAGCGCGGTGCTGGGCGGCCACATCGCGGTGGTACTGGGCCTGGAACACGCGCAAACCATCGGCAAGCACGGCTGGTCGCGCTCCGACGTGCGCAACTACCTGTACGTAAACCACGGCAACCGCTTCATCGACCTGGCCTACGGCCACCGCTACGGCAAGGTCTACAACCGCAACCTGCCCAAATACTACAAGCGCAACGACGACACCCGCATACCCATCGTGCACAGCCCGGACCACATCCATCTGTTCGTGATGGGCGGCGAGGCCGGCCGCTTTTCCGTGCTGATACCGGGCTGGGGGCATATGAGCACGCCGGTGCTGCGGTCGATCGAAGGCGCGAGCGCCGACGCCGGCGACTGCACCAGCGGCGCCTGCGCCATCTGACGCGGCATCCGGACCAGACAACCAGGAGATCGGAAATGTTGATGAACAACGGGGAAAAAGTCGCGGTGTACGACCCGCGCGGCGCTTTGCGCTTCGAAGACGCGCCGGTATCGGCGCGCAAGAAGGACCTGGCCGGATTGCGGCTGGGCATCCTCGACAACTCCAAATGGAACGCCAATAAGCTGCTGCGCGGCGCGGCGGCGGCCCTGGGCGAGGACATCGAATTCGCCGAGGTGAACTACTACGTCAAGCACAGCTTCTCCAAGGATGCCGCGCCCGAGCTGATCGCACGCATCGCGGCCGAGAACGATGTGGTGCTGACCGCCATCGGCGATTGCGGCTCCTGCTGCTCGGCCTGCGTGCGCGACTCCATCGCGCTGGAGCGGCTGGGCATAGCCAGCGCGGTCATCATCACGACCGAGTTCGCCCGCGAGACCGAGCTGACGCGCCAGGCCATCGGCATGAAGACGCTGGAGCCCGTGGTGATCGCGCATCCGGTCAGCTCCATCACGGCCGAGGAAGTGGCGCAGCGCGTCGCCCAGATCAAGGAACAGGCGCAGCAAGTGTGGCTGGGCACGAAGGCGCCGATGCAAGTGCGCGTGGAATTGCAGTAACAACGGCAACCGGCAGCACGGCGACTACAGGGAGACGGAACGATGGGCGCACTATCGCATCTGCGGGTGCTGGACCTTTCGCGCGTGCTGGCGGGCCCCTGGGCCAGCCAGTTGCTGGCGGATCTGGGCGCGGAGGTCATCAAGATCGAACGGCCCGGGCAAGGCGACGACACCCGTGGCTGGGGCCCGCCATGGATCAGCGACCCGCAATGGGGCGACGTGGCGCAGTCGGCGTACTTCGCCGGCGCCAACCGCAACAAGAAGTCCGTGGCCGTCGACATTGCCACAGCCGACGGCCAGCGGCTGGTAGCGGCGCTGGCCGCGCAATGCGACGTGCTGATCGAGAACTTCAAAGTGGGCGGCTTGCAGGCATACGGCCTGGACTACGACACGCTCAAGCGCAGCCATCCCGGGCTGGTGTATTGCTCCATCACCGGCTTCGGCCAGGACGGCCCTTATGCCAACCGGCCGGGCTACGATTTCCTGATCCAGGGCATGGGCGGCCTGATGAGCATCACCGGCCGGGGTGACGGGCAGCCTGGCGCAGGGCCCTTGAAAGTGGGCGTGGCGCTGACGGACATCCTGACCGGCCTGTACGCCACCGCGGGCATCCAGGCGGCGCTGGCGCACCGCGACCGCACCGGCGTGGGCCAGCACGTCGACGTGGCCCTGCTGGACGTACAGGTGGCCGCGCTGGCGAATCAGGCCATGAACTTCCTGGCCAGCGGCCGTGAGCCCGCCCGGCTGGGCAATGCGCATCCCAACATCGTGCCGTACCAGGACTTCGCCACCCGCGACGGCCACGTCATCGTCACCGTGGGCAACGACGCACAATTCCGCCGCTTCTGCGGCGCCATCGGCCGCCCCGACCTGGCGGACGATCCGCGCTACGCCACCAACACGGCGCGCCTGGCGTCGCGCGATGCGCTGATTCCGCAGATCCAGGCGCAGATGGCGCAGCAGTCCAGCACGCACTGGCTGGCCACGCTCGAAGCCCTGGGCGTGCCTTGCGGCCCCATCAATGGCCTGGCGGAAGTATTCGCCGATCCGCAAGTCCTGCAGCGCGGCATGCGCGTGCCGATGCCCGACGCGCAACCGGGCTGCGCCGAACTGGTCGGCAACCCCTTGCATCTATCGGGCACGCCCGTGGAGTATCGCAGCGCGCCTCCTGTACTGGGCGCCCATACGGAACCGGTCCTGCGGGACATACTGGGACTGGAGCCAGCGGCGCTCGCCGAACTGCGGCGCAACGGCGCGATCGCCGCCGCATCCTGAGTAGCTGTGCCTTACACAAGAATGAGACTAGGGAGACAAACCATGGAACCATGCATTCTGGCGCAGGACCCCTCAAACCCGTTCAGGCGCCGCCTGTTGATCGGAGCCGCTGGCGCAACCCTGGGTACGCTTTGCGGCGGCGTCAGGGCGCTGGCCGCCTCCGACTACCCGTCCAAGCCGCTGCGTGTCGTCATTCCCTATCCGCCCGGCGGTCCCACCGACATCGTGGGCCGCATCGTCGCCGCGACCTTGGCCGACAAGCTGGGGCAATCGGTCGTCATCGACAACCGGCCCGGCGCCAGCGGCATGATAGGCGCCGACGCCGTGGCCAAGGCGGCGCCGGATGGCTACGTGCTGTTGATCAATGTCTCAGGCCAACTGGTCAACCCGGCGCTGTACGCCAACATGTCGCATGATCCGCTCAAGGATTTCCGCGGCATCACCAATCTGGCCTCCACGCCGATCCAGCTGGTGGTCAGCGCCAACTCTCCGGTGCGCTCGGTCGCCGATCTGGTGGCGCTGGTGCGCTCGCAACCTGGCCGGCACAATTTCGCCTCGTCCAGCAACGGCACGCCGGGCCATCTCGCCGGCGAAGTGTTCAAGACGGCCGCCAAGCTCGATGTCACGCACATCCCCTACAAGGGCAGCGCGCCGGCGCTGACCGATGTGATCGGCGGCCAGGTCACCTACATGCTGGATTCCATGCCGTCGTCGATCAGCCTGGTCAAGGGCGGCAAGCTGCGCGCACTCGCCGTCACCTCGGACAAGCGCGTGGCCGCCTTGCCTGACGTGCCTACCTTCGCCGAACTGGACTATCCCAGCGTCAACCTGACCACCTGGTACGGCATGTGGGCGCCGGCGCAAACGCCGCCTGAACTGGTCGCACGCATCTACCAACAGGTGAACGCGGTGCTGCAACAGCCTGACGTGCGAGCGCGCCTGGCCGACGCGCAGGCCATGCCGGTGGGTGATACGCCCGAACACTTCGACGCGTATTGCCGGTCCGAAGCGCAGCGCTATGCCGAGATCGTGCGGCTGGCCGGGATCCGGCTGCAATGAACGCCGGCCACTCCCCCCGCCACGCGCGGGTGCTGATCCTGGGCTCCGGACCGGCGGGCTATGCCGCCGCGGTCTACGCTGCCCGCGCCAACCTGAGGCCGGTGCTGATCGCGGGCATGGCGCAGGGCGGCCAGCTCATGACCACGACGGACGTCGACAACTGGCCTGCCGACGTACACGGCGTGCAAGGACCTGACCTCATGCAACGGTTCCAGGACCATGCGCTGCGCTTCGGCACCGACGTCATTGCCGACCACGTGCAAAGCGTGGACCTGTCGCGGCGCCCCTTCACCTTGCGCGGCGAACGCGCGACCTACACCTGCGACGCCTTGATCGTGGCGACGGGCGCGGTCGCGCGCTATCTGGGACTGGAGTCTGAACAGGCCTACATGGGCAGAGGGGTGTCCGGCTGCGCAACCTGCGACGGCTTCTTCCATCGCGGCCGCGATGTCTGCGTGGTGGGCGGCGGCAACACCGCAGTCGAGGAAGCGCTCTATCTATCGAACATTGCGCGCTCCGTTACCTTGGTCCACAGGCGCAACACCTTCCGCGCCGAGCCCATCATGCTGGACAAGCTTCATGCAAAGGTCGAGCAGGGCTTGATCCGGCTGAAGCTGGACAGCGTGCTGGACGAGGTGCTGGGAGATGCCGGCGGCGTCACCGGCGTACGGATCCGGCGTTTGTCCGACGCCAGCTGCGTAGAACTTGAAGTGAGCGGGTGCTTTGTCGCCATCGGCCATCGTCCCAGCACCGAACTGTTCGAGGGGCAGCTGGCGCTGGAAGACGGCTACATCGTGACGCAGGCCGGCCGCAAGGGACTCGCCACCATGACCAGCGTAAGCGGCGTGTTCGCCGCTGGCGACGTGCAGGACCATGTGTACCGGCAGGCCATCACCAGCGCCGGCAGCGGCTGCATGGCGGCGCTGGACGCGCAGCGCTTCCTGGAACAGACCGCGGCCTGAGCCTCAGGCGCCGCCGCGGCGGGCGCGGCGCGCAGGCGCAACGACCTGCACCCAGTCGCTGCGCAACTGCGCCAGGAAGCCGCTGGCGCTGGGAGTCAGGCCGCGCTCCTTGAGGAACACCACGCCTATAGCCTGGCTTAATGCGGGCTTGGTCAGCGGCCGCGCGACCAGGTCCGCACTCAGCGCGGCCGGCACCGCGCCGCCAGGCACGATGGCGATGCCCACGCCGGCCCAGACGCATTGCATCACGGTGGCGAACTGGCTGACGGTCACGGCGTGCCGCAACGGCACGCCCGCGATCGACGCGTGGCTGTCGATCAGGCGGCGCGTCTGCGCCTCGCGCGGCAGTGAGACCAACGCATACGGCGCCAGCTGCTCAAGCGTCACGCCGGTCTGCGTGGACAGCGGATGCTGGCGCGGCATCACTACATGAAAGGCCTCGCGGCCCAGCGACACCACCGAGAAGTCCCCAGGCACTTCGTCGACATAGGTAATGCCCATGTCGGCCACGCCGCTGCGCACATCGTCCAGCACCGTGCCGTGCACGCCCTCGCGGATCTGCAATTCGATACGGGGCCGCGATTCGCGGTAGCGGGCGACGATGCCGGGCAGCTGCGTATAGGCCACCGACATCACCGCCGACACGATGCTGCGGCCGCGCTGCTCGTCCGAGATCTCACGCATGTTCTCGTAGGAAATGCGCAGGTCGGACAGCATGCGGTTCGCCAGCGACACGAACTCCTGGCCCGCCGGCGTGGTTTCGACGCGGCGGGTGGAACGATGAAACAGCTCGACGCCCAGCGCCTTTTCCACGCGCTGCACCGTGCGCGTAAGGGCGGGCTGGGAGATATTCAGCGTAAGTGCGGCGGCGACGAAGCTGCCGCACTCGGCGACCGTGCTGATTGCCTGCAATTCGCGCGAGCTGAGATCGGGAAGCGTGGCCATGGATGGAATCCCTGCGGCGGTCGTTTTATGCTGGAAACAGAAGTATAGGTTTCATGCAGCCATCGCATGCATGAATAGCAGGCTCTTAGTTTCCCGTCAGCCACTTGTCCCTAGAATGCGGGGTCCGGCGCCCGTCACGCGCCCATCGCGCCATCCTCCATGCCCGCCCCCGACTCCCCCAGTCAGCTGCAACGTCCCGCCTTCCTGCATTACCTGTTCGCGCGCATCGGCGCATCGCTGGCCTTCCAGATCGTCTCGGTCGCGGTGGGCTGGCAGATCTATGCGCTGAGCGGCAGCGCCCTGGACCTGGGCCTGATCGGCCTGGCGCAGTTCCTGCCCATGGCGGCGCTGACCCTGGTGGTGGGCCATGTGGCCGACCGCTACGACCGTCGCAAGATCGTGGCGGTGTGCATGGCGCTGGAAGCGCTGGCCACGCTGGTGCTGGCGATCGCGGCCCTGCATGGCGTGGGCGGCAAGACGCTGATCTACGCCACCATCATCATCATGAGTTCGGCCCGCGCCTTTGAAGCGCCGACCCTGGCCACGCTGATCCCGGCGGTGGTTCCGCGCGAATGGCTGCCGCGCGCGACCGCGCTGGCGTCCTCCGGCGGCCAGATCGCGCAGATCGCCGGCCCCGCGCTGGGCGGCGTCGGCTACGGGCTGGGAGCAGGGTGGATCTATTGCGTGGCGGCGGCCCTGTACCTGTCGGCCTTCGCCTCCATCGCCACGCTGGTCATCGAACGCGCTCCGCCGCGCAAGGAACCGACCACCTGGCGCACGCTGTTTGCCGGCATTACCTTCATCTTCCAGCGCCGCCTGCTGCTGGGCACCTTGTCGCTGGACCTGTTCGCCGTGCTGCTGGGCGGCGCCACGGCGCTACTGCCCATCTTCGCCAAGGACATCCTGGACGCCGGTCCCTGGGCCCTGGGCGCGTTGCGTGCCGCCCCCGCCTGCGGCGCCGCGCTCATGTCCTTGACGCTGGCGCGCCTGAGCCTGGGCGAGCACGTGGGGCGGCTGCTGTTCGGCGCGTTGATCGTGTTCGGGCTGGCGACCACGGTATTCGGCCTGTCGACCTCGATTCCGCTGTCCATCGGCGCGCTGGTGGTGCTGGGCGCGGCGGACGCGGTCAGCGTGGTGGTGCGCTCGTCGCTGGTGCAGCTGAACACGCCCGACCATATGCTGGGCCGCGTCAGCGCGGTGAACACGCTATTCATCGGTACGTCCAACCAGCTGGGCGAATTCGAGTCCGGCGTCATGGCCGCAGCCTTCGGCGCGGTGCCCGCGGTGGTGATCGGCGGGGTCGGCACGATTGCCGTAGCGGGGTTGTGGATGCGGTGGTTTCCGGAGCTGAGGAAGCTCAGGAGCTTGCACGCGCCCTGATGCGATGAGGCGCGGCTCCCCCTGGCAGTGCCTGAGAATCTTGATACAATAAGAATCATTATCATTTGATCAAGCCATGCCTACGCGCCCAGGTCACAGAACCCGGCGCCGGACATCGACAGGGGCATCATGGGGGAGCGGTGCTTCGGCGTGATCGCCGAGGCGTACAAGGCGTGGAACGCGGAGCTGGTCGGTTTCCTGAACCGGCAGCTCAAGCGTTCGCCCGAGGCTGCCCAGGATCTGGCACAGGAGACCTTCGCCAAATGGCTGGCGGCGCATGACGGCGCCGCGCCGCCGGAAAAGCCGCGCGCCTATCTGTACGAGATCGCGCGCAACCTGCTGCGCGACCACTGGCGCCGCGAGAATGTGCGCGACGAGCACGTGGTGGCCAGCCTGGACGACCAAGGCTTCGAACCCACGGCCGTGGGCCTGGCCGCCCCCGCCGGCCTGCAGCCCGAGGCGCGCGCCGACGCCAGCCAACGCCTGCGGCTGCTGCAGGCCGCCATCGACGAGATGCCGCCGCGCCAGCGCGAGGCCTTTCTGCTTTATCGGTATGATGAGCTCCGCTGCGAGGACATCGCCGACCACATGGGCATCTCCGTGCGGGCGGTCGAGAAGCACCTGCAACTGGCGCTGGCGCACTGCAAGCGCCGTGTCCACGGCGAAACGCCATGACCCGATCCCTACCTTTGTCCGCTGTCGAAGAGGCCGCGAGCGCATGGTTCATGCGCCGCCGGGAACGCGCGTCCGACGCCGGCGCCGAACAGGCCTTCCAGTCCTGGCTGCAAGCTTCGGCCGAGCATCGGCGAGAGTACGAACGGCTCGAGCTGGTATGGGAGGACATGGCAGCGCTGCCGCGCCCGGACGCCGCGCCCACGCGTACGCACGCCCGGTCCACCGGCCAGGCTCAGATCCCGCCGCGCAGCCGGCCGCAATCCCAGCCCCGCCCGTGGTCCGCGCCCGCCCGCCGCCCCGCCTTCCTGCGCTGGGGCGGCGCACTGGCCGCGATGCTGCTGATCGCGGCCGCTGCCTACCAATACGTGCCCATCAGCTACGAGACCGTCGCCAACGCGTCCACCCAGACCCGCAGCCTGGACCTCTCTGACGGCACCCGGCTGCATGCCAACGTCGGCACGCGCGTGAGCGTGCGCTACACGCTGGCCGAACGCCACATCCGCGTCGACGCCGGCGAGGTCTACATCGACGCCGCGCCCGACCGCCGGCCGTTGATCGTGGCCGCGGGCGACGCGGAACTGCGCGACATCGGCACCGAGTTCAATGTGCTGCTGCTGCCCGACGTGCTGCAGGTCGGCGTGCGCAGCGGCGAAGTCAGGCTGAACGCGAAGGGCGCCAACGCCCCCGCCGCGCAGACGCTTCAGGCCGGCGACACGGTGCTGCTGTCGCGCGCCGACGCGCGCCTGTTGCGCCGCCAGCAGGTGCCCGCCAGCGAGATCGGCGCCTGGCAGGGCGGCGTGGCGGTGCTGCACGACGCCACCTTGCAGCAGCTGGCCGGCTATCTGGCCCTGTACCGCGACACGCCGCTGCGCTTTGCCGACGAGCGCGCCCGGGGGTTGCGCCTGTCCGGCACGCTGGATTTGCGCCAGCCCGACGCGGTACTGGACATGCTGCCCGGCCTGTTGCCGGTGACGGTCAGCCGGCGACCGGACGGCGCTGCGGTGATCGGCAGCCGCTGAAGATAAGAATTAAGAATTATTTTTAATTAGACAGGTTCGGGTTTTGGCGGCTGGCGCGTCTTCCCCAGTTGAAGATCCACTTCCAGACTGGGGAAAGTCCATGGCGCAACGCCATTTTCATCGTCGGCTGAGCGCCGGCCGTTACGCGCTGCTGTGCGCGCTGTCCATGACCGCCGCGCTGGCGGTCCAGGCGCTGGCGCCGTCCGCGGCCCATGCGCAGAGCGCGGCCGCGCAAACCTTCGACCTGCCCGCCGGCAGCCTGGCCGACGCGCTGGTGGCGCTGGGCCGGCAGGCGCAGCTGCAGGTGCTGTTCAGCCCCGATGTGGTGGCCGGCCTGAGCGCCCCCGCCGTATCCGGCTCCATGACCCCGCAGGTCGCGCTGAACCGCCTGCTGGCGCGCAGCGGCCTGGTGGCCGTGCAGAGCGGCTCGGGCTTCGTGGTGCGGCGGCCGGCCGACCCATCCTCCAACGAAGCCACCACGTTGGCGCCCGTGACGGTCACCGGCCGCGACCTCACCGTCACCGAAGGCACGGGGTCCTACACCGCCCCCGCCGTCACCATCGGCAAGAACGCGCAAAGCCTGCGCGAGATTCCGCAATCGGTCTCGGTGGTGACGCGCCAGCTGCTGGACGACCAGAACCTGACCACGCTGGACGATGCCATGCGCACCGTCACCGGCATCACGGTGGAAGCGGGCAGCATCGGCGGCAACCATGGCAACTTCTACTCGCGCGGCTATGCGCTGGACACGATCCAGGTCGACGGCGTGAACACGCCGGCCAGCACCGGCAACGACCTGTCCTCGGGTTTCGGACTGGCCATCTATGACCACATCGAAGTGCTGCGCGGACCTTCGGGCCTGTACCAGGGCGCGGGAGACCCCGGCGGCACCGTGAACCTGGTGCGCAAGCGCGCGCAGAAGGAATTCGCCTTCAGCGGCCAGGTCATGACGGGCTCCTGGGACCGCTATTACACCGAGGCCGACATCACCGGTCCCTTGGACAGCGATGGCCGCCTGCGCGGCCGCCTGGTGGCGTCCTATGACGACCGCAAATCCTTCGTCGACGGCGTGTACACCGAGAAGCCGCTGTTCTACGGCACCCTGAGCTTCGACCTGACGCCCGACACCGTCCTGACCGCCGGCGCCACGTACCAGCAATACAAGGGCCGCCCGTTCTTCGGCCTGCCCGGCTACACCGACGGCCGCTTGCTGGACGTGCGCCGCTCCACCAACCTGGACCCCAGCTGGAACCACATCACCGAGGAAGTCACCGAGTACTTCGCCGACGTGGACCACCGCCTGGCCAACGGCGGACGCATCAAGGTCAGTGGCATCTACCGCGAACAGGACGAGCCCAGCCGCGAGTTCGGCTGGTCCGACTGCGCGGTGGACCCGATCACCGGCGACACCTGCCTCGTCAGCTGGAAGTACCGCAGCAACTGGAAGACCTATGGCCTGGACGCCTTCGTGGCCACGCCCTTCGAAGCCTTCGGCCGCCAGCACGAGCTGACCGTGGGCGCCGACTACCGCAACGTCCACAAGAACTTCCGCTACGGCGGCGGCGACAACGCCGACACCAACCTCTACCATCCCAATAACAACATCCCCAAGCCGGACTACCAGTTCACCAACGGCAACGACAGCAAGACCGACCAGTACGGCCTGTATGCGCGCACCAATCTGCGCGTGACCGACGCGGCCACCATCATCGCCGGCGGCCGCTTCACCTGGTGGGAGAACCGCACGCAGAACCGCAACGCCTACTTCAACCAGTTCACCAACACCAGCGACAAGATCAACGGCAAGTTCACGCCCTACCTGGGCCTGGTGGTGGACCTGAACGAGCAGTTGTCGGCCTACGCCAGCTACACCAGCATCTTCACGCCGCAGACCGTCACCGACGTCAACGGCCAACTGCTGGACCCGCGCACCGGCAAGCAGTTCGAGATCGGCCTGAAGGGCGAATTCCTGGACAAGCGCCTGAACGGCCACGCCGCGCTGTTCCGCATGGAAGACGAGAACCGCTCGATGACGGACCCGAATAATCCGCTGTTCTCCATGGCCGCGGGCAAGATGCGCAGCCAGGGCTTCGAGGCAGAGATCAGCGGCAGCCCGGCGCCCGGCTGGGACATCACCGCCGGCTACGCCTACACCACCACCAAGACCCTGAAGGGCACGGAAGAACAGAAGTCGCAGCAGTACGCCTTCATCACGCCGCGCCACACCTTCAACCTGTGGACCAAGTACACCTTCGCCACCGGCACGCTCGAAGGCTTGTCGCTGGGAGCCGGCGTGCGCAGCGTCAGCAGCATGTACCGCCTGAACGGTCCGGTGAAGTTCGAGCAACGCCCGTACACCACCGTCTCCGCGCAAGCCGGCTACCGCTTCAACAAGCACCTGGAAGGCACGTTGACGGTGAACAACCTGTTCGACAAGGTCTATTACCAGCGCGTATGGGCCGCCTATGGCTCGAACTACTACGGCGAGCCGCGCAGCGTGATGCTGAACCTGAGGGCGACGTACTGAAAGGTCGGGGCCTCGAAAGAGGCTCCGCCTTACTCGCCCGCCAGCACCCTCAGAAAGCTCACCACGCATGCCAGGCCCGCAATCAGCGCGCCTATCCATAGCGCGACGCCGGCGCCGTCATTGCCGGCAAGCGTGAAGCAGGCGGCCACCAGCGCCGCGCCGCTCGCCTGCCCGATGAGCCGGGCGGTCGGGATGACGCCGCTGGCCGCACCGCTGCGCTCCGCCGGCGCGCTCGTCGTCAGCGCCTTGAGATTGGGCGCCTGGAAGAAACCGAAGCCCGCGCCGCACAGCGCCAGGCGCCACATGATGTCCGCATCCGACGCGTGCGCGGGCAGCAGCGCGACCAGCGCCATGCCCACGCACAGCACCAACAAGCCGCCGCCCAGCAGCGCGACGGAACGCCGTTCCGACAAATAGCCTGCGATGGGCGCGGCGAACGCCACGACGATGGGCCAGGGCGTGAGCAGCAGGCCGGTCGCCACGTCCGAGCGCCCCAGGCTCATCTGCAGCAGAAATGGCAACGCAACCAGCGCCAGCCCCTGCGACGTATACGACAGGATCGACGTCAATACCGACATGGCAAACGCCGGCCGGCGCAACAGATCCAGCGGCAGCATGGGCGCGGAATGCGCGCGTTGCCGGCGCAGCAGCAGCGCGCAACACAGCGCCGCCGCGCCGGCTTCGAGCAGGATGCGCGGCCAGCCTGCAAGATGCGCCGCGTCACCCAGCGCCAGCACGGCCAGCGCGAAGGTCGCGCCCAGCAACAGCGCCGCCAGGCCATCGAAACGTGGCGGCGCGCGGCGCGGCGCATTGTGCGGCAGCGTGCGCCACGCCATCGCCATGCCCACGGCGCCCAGCGGAATGTTGATCAGGAACAGCCAATGCCAGGTGCTGACGGCAAGAATGGCCGAGGCCACCGAAGGTCCGACGACGTAGGACACCGCCACCGTCAGCGCATTGAGGCCCTGGGCGCGGCCGATCTGGCTGCTGGGAAAGGTCAGGCGGATCAGCGCCGCTCCCACCCCCAGGATGCCCGACGCGCCCACGCCCTGCAACGCGCGCGCGGCAATCAGCATCGGCAGGGAGTCCGCCAGCCCGCAAGCGACCGACGCCAGCGTGAACACCAGCAGCCCATAAAGATAGACGCGCCGGTGGCCCACGATATCGCCCAGCGCCGCAAACGGCAGCAGCGTGGCCACCATGGCGATCTGATAGGCGTTGATGATCCAGATCGACGCGTCGGGCGCGGCATTCAGGTCTGCCGCAATGGTGGGCAGCGCGGTGTTCGCAATGGACGTGTCCAGCGTGGCGATCGATGTTCCCAGGATCAGCGTGGAAATCGCCCACAGCCGCTGCCGCACCGGCAGCCCATCGCCGGCCTGGGATGGGGCTATGCTGCTGTCAGCAAGGGATGGCATGCGGGACGGCTCCTGGGCGGCGTCCCGCGCCACGGCGGAGGTTGCCGGGCGGGACTCGGGCGTGGCAAGCTGCTGCAAGGCTGGACCACAGCATAGCGCCTTTGCAGTCCGACACAATTGGCAAATTGTTGTCCGGCGCCCGCGACGACAGCCCATTAGCATGACGCCGCACACAATGGCATGCCGCCATCAGGACCAAGAACGACATCCGGCCACAGGCCCACAAGAAGCTGTCCAAAACATGAAAACCACTCTGAGCGCCAGTTCCCACTCCAGCATCCGCGGCCGCCTGCGCCGCACGGCCATGGCCGGCCTGTTGGCAGCCACCCTGGCCGCCCTGTCCGGCCCCGCCGCAACGGCCGCCGAATCCGCCGGCGCCGCGGCGCTGCCGCCCACCGCCCAGGCCGCCGCCATCGCGCCGCCCGATGCCCCCACGGTGATGTATTCCATCTACCAGATCGACGGCAAGGGCGCCGACTCCTACGAAGTCGCCAACGGCAGCATCGCCACCTTCTGGTTCGGCCATGCCTTCGAACTGGGCGGCACGCGCTACTACACTGGCTTCACCTGGGACACCCGCGAACGCTACGGCAAGCCGGGCGAGGACGAAATCGGCCCCGGCACCCAGGTCAACCTGGCCGAAGCCACGTTCACGCAAACCGGCTCCACGCCTGACCGCCCCTGGCAGTTCCGCGGCATGAAGCACTCCGTCGGCGAATTCGGCGCCTATGAAAAGCCGGAAGACGTGGACACCCGCCGCAAGCCGGTGGAATACCGCACGCCCGCCGGCAAGCTGCTGCTGGCCGTGCCCACCGAAGGCTTCGACAACGGCATCAGTTTCAGCGGCTACGCGCTGCTGGTCTTCAATCCGGCGGGTCCGGACGAAGGCGCGGGCTGGACCTACGTAGGCAGCATCAACACCGGCGAAGACAACAGCGCGGCCTGCGCCGAAGGCGACGTCATGCCCTGCGTGGCCAGCTCGGGCGAACTGGTCTTCTCCGCGCACGGCGGCAGCGACATGCCGCGCGTGACCGTCAAGCGCAGCGGCACGGAAATCTCCGGGCCGGACAAGACCCGCCAGCTGGGCGCGGGCGATGCCGTCATCTACGCCTACGACACGGCCAGCAAGAAGTACGCGGAGAAGTAAGGCCGGCGTCGATGCCGGCAGGGCGCGCAAGCCCGCTTCCCAAGGGCTGCGATGCCCGTGCGGTTTGCGCTGCTACGTGAGATTCAAGCCGCCATCGGAAAGCAGGATCTCGCCGGTCAGATAATCCGACGCGGCCAGCATGGCGACCGCCTGCGCGATATCCTCCGGACTGGCCGCCCGGCGCATCGGCGCCTTGTCGCGCCACAGCGCCTGGGCCTGCGTCCAATCCGCCGTCATCGGCGTATCCACCAGGCCCGGCGCAACTGCATTCACCCGGATATGCGGCGCTAGCGAAAGCGCGAGCAAGCGCGTCACATGATTGAGCGCCGCCTTGGTCGCCGCATAAGGAATGGAAGCGCCTTTGGGCCGGACGCCGGCGTGCGAACTCACGTTGACCACGCAAGCAGGCCGGCCATGCGCCGCCGCCGCTTGCAGCGCGGCCTGCGCCTCGGCCACCAGGCGAAATGGCGCAACCACGTTGACCTCATGCAATGCATGCCAGATGTCCGGCGTGGCCGCGGCCAGGTCCGCGTGGGGAATGACGTGGCTGATTCCGGCGTTGTTGACCAGCACGTCCAGCCGCCCCCATGCCGCGACGGCTTCCCGGACCAGCCGGACCCGGTCGGCATCGTTCGCCAGATCCGCCTGCACATAGACCGCCTCGCCCAGCTCGCGCGCCAAGGCATGGCCGGCTTCAGCCGAACGGCGTGAATGCACGACCACCGCATAACCGTCCCGCGACAGGCGGCGAGCAATGGCCTCGCCTATGCCGGAGGTGGAACCCGTGACCAGGGCGACGGGACGCGTGGATTGAAGATTGGACATCGAGGAGTCTCTTGCTCAGGAAGGCGCCGCATGCGGCGGTGAGGCTACAACTTAACACCGTGATGAAAACCGCAACCCGAGAGGCAAGGTCTAGGCTGCCGCTCCGCCGCCCTCCGGCGACGCTCCCAGTTCTCCAGACACCCAATCGCAGAACGCGCGCGTCAAGGGCTCATCCTGGCTGTCCCGATGCACCAGCCAGGCCCACTTCGGGCCTCGCACGGTCTGCTCCGTCAACGCCGCCAACGAGCCGTCGCGGAGCGAGCGTTCGGCCAGCAGGCTGCTGACCAGCGCCATGCCCAGGCCCTCGCGCGCTGCGTCCAGCAACAGGCCGGGGTCGGAAAAATTCATACCCTGGCCGCGCTGGCCCACGTCGGCGCCGCCCTGCGTTTCCCAATGGCTCCAATCCATCTCGCGCTCGCCATGCAGCGTGGCGCGCGCGTCCGCCGCCAGCAGGCGAGGATGGCAGGCCGGATACATGCGGTCCTCGACCAGCACGCGGAACGCGCAGTCCGCTTGCGGACCCAGATCATCGCGCAGCGCGATATCGATGGTTTGCTTGGCCATCTCCGGCGCGGCATCGCTGGTGTACAGCCACAGATCCGCCTCGGGATGCAGGGCGCGGAAAGCCTCCAGCCTGGGCAGCAGCCAGTGCCGCGAAAACGCCGGGCTGGTGTTCACGATCAATTGGTTCGGCTTGCGGTACTGGTCCAACCTGCGGATGCCGGCCGCCAACTGCTGCAGCATGGCCTGGGTCGTGCCCAGCAGATCCCAGCCCGCATCGGTCAACGACACCGCGCGCCCCTGGCGGAAAAACAGCGGCTGGCCCAGATAGTCCTCCAGGCTGCGCACCTGCTGGCTGATCGCCGACTGCGTCAGGTGCAGCTCGTCGGCCGCCTTATGGAAGCTACCCAACCGGGCGGCCGCCTCGAAGCCCCGCAGCACGTTCAGGGGAGGCCATTGCTTGAGCATATCGATAAGCCCTGCTAATCAGAATTCCACTAAATATATCGCTAGTCCGCGCGGCCGGGCGAGAAATACACTGGAATTCAAGAGGTGCGCACCTTTGACTCAAACATAACCATTTTTTATCGATCGTCCAGAATTCCAGGAGCCCGACGTGCCCACCCGCCGCCAACTCATCCAACAAGCTTCCCTGCTCTTCGGCGCCCGCGCCGCTGCCGCGCTGGGCCTCGGCGTCCTCGCATCCGGCGCGCAGGCCGCGTCCGCCCGCGGCTGGCACATGCCCGACGAAGGCGCGCCCCAGGCCCGCGCCTTCATCGCCTTCGGCGCCCAGGACGCCATCTGGGAAGACTTCACCGCCGACGTCCAGGCCGCGCTCGGCCGCATCGCCCGCGCCATCGCCGCCCACCAGCCCGTCACCGTGTTCTGCCGCAGCCGCGAACGCAGCCTGGCCGAACGCCATTGCGGCGCGGACAACGTCAGCTTCGTCGAAACCCGCCTGGACGACATCTGGATGCGCGACATCGGCGCCAACTTCGTGCTGGATGGGCGGGGTTCGGCCACCGGCGTGGACTTCAACTTCAACGGCTGGGGCAACAAACAGCGCCACGCCGCCGACGCCAAGATCGCCGCCGAAACCACCGAGCTCACTGATACCGAATACCTGCAAAGCGAACTGGTCGGCGAAGGCGGCGGCATCGAAGTCGACGGCCGCGGCACCGGCATCATGACCGAAAGCAGCTGGATCAATTCCAACCGCAACCCCGACTGGAGCAAGGCTGAAGTCGAGGAAGAACTAAAGCGCTGCCTGGGCCTGCGCAAGATCATCTGGCTGCCCGGCATCAAGGGTAAAGACATCACCGACGCCCATGTCGATTTCTACGCCCGCTTCACCCGCCCCGGCGTCGTCGTCGCCAACCTCGACATGGATCCCGAGTCCTACGACTACGCGCTGACCCGCAAGCATCTGGAGATTCTGCGGCGCGCGACGGACGCCGACGGCAAGCCGCTGGAAATCCACACCATGAGCCCGCCGCTCAATCCGAGGCGCAGCAAGTTCCTGCGCGACAACCCCGACTTCGCGGCCGGCTACATCAACTACTTCGTCATCAACGGCGCTGTCATCGCACCGGAATTCGGCGATGCGGAAGCGGACGCGAAGGCGCGCGATCTACTGGCACGTTTATATCCGGGCCGCAAGGTGGTGCAGCTGGATATCGACGCCATCGCGTCAGGCGGCGGCGGAATCCATTGCGTGACGAATCAGTTGCCGGTCGCGTAGCTTCTGGCGTTTCGCAAGGGGTCGCACAGGATCGTTCTTCGGACAACATTCCGCCATGCCCACCGTGGTAGAGTCGTGCGTCCCTTCTGTCGCACCCAATCACGTCGCCACGCATGACACCGAGCCGGCAGGCCGGATCCCCGCAAGGCGCGCGTGGCAAACCTCTTGCGGAGCGGAGCATGAACACCCAGACCCCAGCCATTGTCCCGGCGCGTACTGCCTTGCTGGTCATGCACTACCAGACCGACATCATGGAACTGTTCCCGTCGGTCGCCCCCGCCTTGCTCAACAACACGCGGCAACTGTGCGACGCCGCGCGGCACGCCGGCATCAGCGTCTACTTCGCCAAGATCCACTTCAGCCCCGGGTATCCTGAAGTCAGCCCCTTGAACAAGAACGGGCAGGGCATCAAGCAGCTGGGCCGCTTCGTCCACGACCGCATCTCGCCGGAACTCGACCGCCGCGAAGATGAACCCATCATCATCGCCCACCGCGCCAGCGTGTTCTTCGGCACCGATCTGCAAGTGCGGCTTTCCGCAAAAGGCATAGACACGCTGATCATGGCCGGCGTCGCATCCACGGGCGTGATGCTGTCGTCCATCGCGCATGCCAGCGACGCGGACTACCGCCTGCTGACGGTCCAGGACTGCTGCTACGACCCGGACCCGATCGTCCACGAGCATCTGTTCGCCACCGCCTTTGCGTCGCGCACCACCGTGCTGTCGCTGGATGAAGCCTTGTCCTTGCTGGCTTGACCGACTGCACGAAGAGTATCTGCCTACATGCCCCTGATAGGTTCAACCAAGCCGCCCATCATGTCTTTCCGAACCTTACCCGCAGAACCTTACGCACCGCGCCGCATGGCGTTCATCGATCAATGGCGCGAAGACGGCGTGGCCCTCAAGGCGTACGCGATACAACACAATCCCGATCCAACCGTTCCACTGCTGTCCGCCGAAGTGGCCGCAGCCGCCCGCAAAACCGCAATGGCCGCGTTGCAAGACGCCACCCGCGATCCGCGTGCCACGGGCCTGGGCTTCTGCATCGTGCACGTGGGCGAAGAAGCGGTCTGGCTGCTGGCGGATTGGTGGATATCCGGCGGCATTCTGTGCCAGCAGATGTACGCCGCGCCGCTGGATCAACCCGAGCAGTTTCAGCCCGTGCAGGGACCGTTCATTGCATGCGTGTGGGAACTGGAAGTGACCGCGCATGAGCGCGGGGCGTGGATGCGGCATGTATTGCGCAATGAACCGGATACCGCCGCCTATTTGGCAGATGCGCTGCCGGCGGGCAGCTATTGAAGCGAACCCTCAGCCAGGGCACATGCCAGCAACCCGTCTCATCGACAGACTCCTTCATGCAGAAAACCGAAGGCACGACCTTCCTGATGGCATACGACAAGGGCAGCTCGCACTTCAGCGATCTGCACTTCCACGACTGCACCTTCGACAACTGCGCGCTGTCCATGGTCAAGATCCCACAGCGTATGTCGCGCGTGCAGAACGTGCGCCTCTCTAAATGCCGAGCGGTCAACTCGATGATCCAGCCCTGCATGTTTGAAGACGTGCTGATCGAGGACCTGTCCACCAATCCCATCCTGCTGGTGTGGGCCTCGTTCTTTCGCCGGGTCAAGCTGGTGGGCAAGATCGGCAAGCTCAATCTCAATCTGACGCCCACCGCCTTCTGCAAGGACGAGCGCCTCCTCGATCAGTTCGCAACCGCGCGCGCCGCCTTCTACTCCGAAACCGATTGGGCCTTGGACATCAGCGAAGCCAGGCTGCTGGGCCTGCGCTGCGAAGGCGTGCCGCTGCATCTGATCCGGCGCGATCCGCAGACGCAGGTCATCGTGGACAAGCAGGGGAATTATCCGGGGTACGAGGCGCTGGGAGCGGCTTTCGTTCAGGCGTTCCCCGGCATCGCCAGCACGCTGCATGGCTTTGATAGCTCGCCCGCCCAGTCCATGCTGTTGACCGCCTCGCTGGCCGCGCCCAAGGCGCGGCGGGAGGAGGAAAAGGGCGCAATCGCGGAACTCAGGAACTTGGGGTTTGTGGAAGAAGGTTCGGCGTAGTTCCACGCGCAAGCCCGCCGGCCAGGGCGCTACCGAAAATACGGCGCAAGCCAGAACCACGCCACAATACTTATCCCCAGCCATAGCGCCACGATCATCACCGCGCCCGCCAGGCTGCGCGGCTTCTCCCTTTTCGACTGCATCCAGGCGTCCGCCTGAACCCTGCATTCCTGCAGCACGTCGGGTGGCAACAGCTTGATGGCCAGCCAGATCAGGCCGGGCAACAGCAGCACGTCATCGACGTAACCCAGCACGGGGATGAAGTCGGGAATCAGGTCGATGGGACTGAGCGCATAGGCCACCACGAACAGGCCCAGCGCCTTGGCGTACCAGGGCGTGCGGGCATGCTTGCCGGCAAACCATAGCGTCAGGCCGTCGCGCTTGATGCGCTTGGCCCAGGCTTTCAGGCGGTTGCTGAGGTTCATGCGGAAAGCGGGTGCTCGCACCCAATAGCCGTGAATGGGCGTAGTCTGCCACACCTTTTCCGCTCATACGGCGCGCTGCTTCAGGGCTTGCGGTCGATGACAATCCGATCGCCATCCCGGCTGCACGTCAACGTATCCCGATACACCGCGCACACCTGATCTACCAGCGCTGACCAGCATGCGCCGCTGACCGGCTGAGAGATTACGACAGTCTCGGCTCCGCCCTTCAAAAGAATATCGGCGCCCGAGTTCCGGCGCAGCCCCTCGGCGATCGAACCCAGTGTGCGTGGAGCCCCTGAAAACTCCTCCGCATTGGCGGGAAACCTGTCGTTCAAATGCCAATAAAGCCCTCCGACCAACGCAATGGAGACGAGTATCAGGAACACGCCGACCGGCCCTTTCAAACCATACTTGTCGATGAACGCTTCCACCTCGGGCTTGGTGGTAGTCGTGGGGGAGGGCCTGGGTCGAAATAACAGATACAGCCCAAACACGAACAAGATCAGAGCCACCACAGCGGTCAGGCAAAGCATGGCCCAATCCAGTCCGGGCAGTTCTCGCATGCATGTCAAATCCATGGTTGATCACCGTTTCTCGTCGGAGAAGAACAACACCAGTAATTGCGACGCTTGCTTGTAATCCATCAGCACATAGCCTCGCCCGATCTCAAACTGGAAGCCCTCCGTCCACTTCACCGAAAGCGGCGGCCTTTTTCCCTGGAATACCTCCGATATGACGTTGCTGTACTTCCTGGAAAAAATGACGATCTCGTTATCGATCTGCTTGACGGGCAACTCCGCGATGACGACGGCCTGTCGAAACAAGCTGCCTCGCGCCAGGACTGGCAGGGCGCTCTCAATGAAGCCGCTCTCGCTCAAGGCCGACGTGTCTCCCGATTGCGCGAACGCCAGATAGCGGGGGAAGATCTGCGTCGCGGATTGCAGCTGCGCTTGGTACGCGTCCTGCCCAAGTATGGAAGTGAGAACCGCCTGATTGGCCCCAATACCCGAGAAACCGTATTCGCACTTGCGTCCGCCGGCATACCGCTGGACGGTGCACGTCCCGTTGACGCTATAGGCCTCGTATTGCCCGGATGAGAAGCGGCATTCACAGTATTTCGCGGGTGCAAGCGGCGTTGGAACCGGGGCGTTCTGGCCAGTGCCCTGCGCTTGCGCGGTGGCGCCCAACGCCATGAACAAGGCCCCAATGACGGCCAAAGCGTGCTGGATGAATCGAGAGTGCGGCATGGGTACACCTCGCTTTATTCAACCACCTGAACGGGATAGTCGAGCTTGCCGCACATTTAATAACGATCCCGCGCGGTCTGGGCGAGGATTAATCCATCAGGAGTGATCCAGAAGTGCGCGCCCCAGCGCATGTGGACTACGACGCCCCGGGCAAAATCCGTAGTCTGGCGCCGTTGCGGCCGTGCCTACAGTGGCTGACAGCCACCGCCCACGCCTGCGACGCCTGGAACCGCCCGCGCCTCAGAACGGCTTCACCACCACCAGCACAATGATGAGCACGAGCGCAATCGCCACCAGCGGCAACAGGTTTGCGCGCGCCGTTCCTTCACCGCCACCCGCAGCCTCAACCGTCCGCCGCAGCCGCCCGGCCTGCATTCCATGCGCCGCAGCCAGCCCCAACACCAACGCCAGCTTCACCGACAGCCAGCCGCTGCCAAACCACCCCGCGCTCGCCGCCAGATACACGCCCGTCGCCAACGCCCCTACCATCGCCGGCGTGGTCAGCGTGCGCTCCCATCGGCGCAACAAGCGCAATCGCGCCAGCTCCTGCGGCAACGCCGGCCCAGGCAGTTTCGCGGCTGCCGCCAACACGAACCCCTGCACCACCATCCCCGCCACCCAAAACAGCATCAGCGCGATGTGCAGCGACTTGATCAGCAGATACCCCATCGCTCACGCCCTTCTGGCGGGTGCCACGGCGCGGTCCAGTCTGCGCGCGATCACATAGCCGCCGAACGGCACCAGCGTCGCCAGCAAGGTCAGCAGCAGCCGCTTGCGCGGCCAGTCCTGTGCCGACGCCACATTGCACGCCAGCGCGATGTAGAGCATGAACGCCACACCATGCACCGGCCCAATCCACGACACCGGCGCCGGCACCCCGGCCAGATGCTTCAACGGCACCGCGACGCAGACCAGCGCCAGCAGCGTCGTCCCCTCCAGGACCGCCGCCCACTTGAATAGAGAGTTCGTCGAACCGCCGGAATCTTTCATGGACATGGCCACCGCAACGCAAAGGGAACCGGCATTGTCCGGGCTGGCGCAATCGCTTGCCATTGGCCAAAATGCCAATCTTCGAAAGAAATCCGCCAACCGTGCGATCGGGCAGATCTGGCCCTTCGCAACCGCCGGAACCCCAGGCATGCCCAAGAAAGCCCCTCATCGCATCGCCGTGCTCGCCTTCGACGGCCTGGTCGCGGGCGACCTCGCCGCGCCTTGCGAGATCTTCCAGCTCGCCGAAACCCTCGATGGCCGCCGCCCCTACGACGTGCAAGTCTGCGCCAGCAAACCCCGCGTCAAAACCCACGCCTATGACCTGCACATCCGCGCCCGCCTAGACGTGGCGCGTCACGCGCACACCGTCATCGTGCCCGGCCTGGCCGACCCGAGCCGCGATGTCCCCCGCGACATCCTCGACCTGATCCGCCACGCCCACGCCGCAGGCGCCCGCATCGCCTCCATCTGCACCGGCGCCTTCGCCCTGGCCGCCAGCGGCATCCTCGACGGCCTCAAGGCCACCACCCACTGGAAAGCCGCCGACCAATTGGCCCGCCGCTACCCCGCCATCGACGTCAATCCCAACGTGCTGTTCGTCGACAACGGCCAGATCCTCACCTCCGCCGGCGCCGCCGCCGGCATGGACCTGTGCCTGCACATGATCAAGCGCGACCACGGCGCCGCTGTCGCCGCCAACAGCGCCCGGCTGGCCGTGGTGCCGCTGGAACGCGCTGGCGGCCAGGCGCAGTTCATCGTCCGGTCCACACCGGCCTCGCACACCGACCTGACGCCACTGCTGCACTGGATCGAGAGCAGACTGGCGCACAACCTGACTGTAGGCGCGCTGGCCGCGCAGGCCGCGGTAAGTGTGCGCACCTTGAACCGGCGGTTTCAGGAACTGCTAGGCGTCAGTCCCTTGCAGTGGGTGATCCAGTCACGGGTGAACCGCGCGCGCGGAATGCTGGAGACGACGGACCTGCCGGTGGAGCGGGTGGCGATGGAGGTGGGATTTGGATCAGCGGTATCGCTGCGGGAACATTTCACGGGCATCTTAGGAACGAGCCCGATGGGGTATCGAAGGGCGTTCCGGCGCGTGGCTTAACGAGGTCGGGGTGCCAGGCGCGCTGTTGCCTTTTCGTCTCTAAAAACGTGCCGGGCGATTCTATTTCTGGACGTCCTGCCGCTGACGCTGGTACGTGTCATAGGATTTGGACGCGTCGCTCTGGCAACGCTGTCGTTCCTGGTTATCGGCGATCTTGTTGCAGTCATTCTGTTGCCAGGATTGGCCGGTGTCATACAGCTGGCGGGACGAGCAAGCCGTCCCGGCGGCGGCCACTACGATGCAAGCGAAGATCAGGACGTAGCGCAAGGGAGTCTCCTGAGAGCGCGGCGTGAGATTGGCGGGTACTGGCTGCGTATGACGGGTGTGCTGCTGGGTTACGGTTTACTTTTTTTTGACCGGGAGCGCCACATTGATTCGCATGCGATCCCTCTCTGCGCGTGCGCAGGCGGCCGAATCAGGCTCTGCGCGGGAATCCCGGGCTCCATGCACAGGCGCCAGATCATCGGCAACGTCAGGCCGCCTGCAAGGCCTGCTTATACAGGCTGCGGCTACCTGCCGCGGTTTCAATAGCGCGCCAACTTCGAGTCCCGAATCCTGACCTGACACAGGGTGAACGCCCGTCGGCGTGGCTAAGAGCATCCGCAAGACCGGAATACGCCGCACAGAGTAGACTGGCCGCCTGTCCATCCGTATCGAGTCCTACTCCATGCTAGTCAAAGCCCTACGTGTCGGCCTGGGTCAAATCATCGTGCTGGGCGACGCCCTCACGCGGCCCCGCCCGCAACAGCGCTCCGCGCAAGGCCAGGCCACGGTCAACACCGAAGCGGCCAAGCTGTCGCTCTACCAATTCCACGCCTGCCCGTTCTGCGTCAAGACGCGGCGCGCCATCCACAAGCTCAACGCGCCCATCGCGCTGCGCGACGCCAAGGGCGATCCCGAAGCGCGCGCACAACTGCAGGCAGGCGGCGGCAAGGTGAAGGTGCCGTGCCTGCGCATCGACGATGCAGCGGGCACTCGCTGGATGTATGAGTCCAGCGACATCATCGCCTACCTCGAACAACGCTTCGCCAACGTGGCCTGACGGAAGCGCATGGGCATGACCCGCCTGGCTCGCCTGTTTTTCATCACCTTGGCCGCCATGGGTGCGCTGGCCGGCTGCGATTCCTCGTCCTTGCAACCCGCGCCGCTCGGATCAAAACTCTACGCCGAAACCATCGCCACGCGCGACACGCCGCCGGAGCTGCAGTTCAAGGGTGTGCTGGCCGGGCAGTCCGTGCATCTACTGGTGCATGAATGCAAGGTGTACAAGGTCGAGCCAGCCGAAGGCGAGAACGTGAAGTGGACGCTGGTGCTTGAAGGCGACTTCTCTCTGCTGCCGACCCTCTGCGTCCAGCAGCGGCTGACCGAGAGCAAGGGGGTGGTGACTGCGTTCCTGGGGCGGCAGGCGTTTGGCGCGGGCGGGTGTTGCACGGGGACGCCGGAGTATCGGTCCAGGGATGGCGTGAATTGGAAGCCGCGTTGAGTGCGGGCTTTGTGTTCACTGGCGCTGACTACGCCGTACCCCAAAGGAAAGCCGCAGATGGCAAATGACGACCGCAGCCTGATCATTCCCAGAAGAACGCCCGAATCAGCGGCCATGACGGCCAACATCAAACGCGCGATGGCGATCACCGCCGCCCTCAACCGCCTGACCTTCAACGACGCCGCCGAAGTCCGGGCCTTGTTCAGCGAACTGATCGGCAAGACGGTCGATGAGAGCTTTCTGTTGATACCGCCGTTCTATACGACGGGAGGCCCCGACATCAGCGTCGGGCGCAACGTCTTCGTCAATCAGAACTGCACCTTCTATGACTTGGGCGGGTTGAGCATTGCCGATGATGTGATGATCGGGCCGAACGTGAGCCTTATCACGTCCGGCCATCCTATCGAACCTTCGCGGCGTCGTGACTTCGTCACGGCGAAGCCCATTGTGATCGAGAGGAATGTCTGGATTGCGGCGGGTGCGACCGTTATTGGTGGCGTGACTGTGGGAGAGAACTCGGTGGTCGCGGCGGGTTCGGTGGTCACCAAGGATGTGCCGGCGAATACGCTGGTGGGTGGGAATCCGGCCAGGGTGATTCGGTCGATTGCTGAATAGGGCGGGCGCGTGAGCGCCGCGCCTCTGGTCGCTAAGTTTGGCTACTGAATCGACGACGGCGCGCCGTGCGTGACGTCGCCGAGATCCGCATCCACCTTGCAAAAGCGCGCCTGCGCCAGCATGGCATCGGTCAAGGTGCCCAGGTGATCGCATAAGCCTTCTACTCCACCCATCAACGCCGCCACCGTCCACGCGTCCAACGGCTGACCGCCGGTTGCGTCGGGTTCGGATGCACTGTTGCCGACCATGCGGGCGATGGCCTCGATGGCGTGGCGGGCTCGGTCTATGTGGTGGAGATGGGCGAGGGGGACTGGGCCGAGTTCGGGGTCGGATTCGACGGACCAGGGATTTTGGGTGAGGGGGTGGGATTGTATGACAGCCTCCAAAGACAAGTTAAACCTGCTCCCCACTTCCAAATGGGGTGGGCGGGCACATGGCAAGGTTGGAAGACCGGCGTCTTTGGAAACCGGCGTGCGCGAACGCACCCTCGCCAAGGCCCGCCCATAGGGACGTGCAGAGGCATTCGGACGTGAAAATGCCGCCTGAGCGGCGGCTGTCCGCCAAAGACATTGCCGGCTTCCAAACCGGGCTACCGGTGGTTCAGTAGTGGAGCGAGTATACGGTAAGGGGGAACGCGAATTGAGCTGGGGGACAAATTCGCTACAGGAAGGCCGTGCTCATATCGCAGCAGGATGTCCGCCTTCGACCTGATGCAGAAGTTCGGATTAGCGTCCACGAACGACTGCTGGGGATCGAAAAGCAAACACTGATGCGCGACCACTATCCGATCCGAACGGCTTTTCGAACCTTCAGGTTTCGAACGTCAATTAGCTGGAGAAAGCCGGCATAAAGCCCGCGCAAATAACATTCGGTCTGGGCCGAGTGCATCGACAAATACCTAAATAACGCGAACCGGGTTATCCTCACGGATATAAAAACTCAGGGAACAAGGCAATCTGACTCGTAAGGGTTACGCTTGCTCGGAATCGTATGATAAAAACCATCATATCCTTTACCCGCTGGCTTGCTAACCGCCTCAATAATATCTTGTCGCGGTTGGAAAAAAGAGATGGCTCCACTGATATGCGAGAGAAGTTTGTGGATCTCGCCCCAACTGATAAGGCGGACAAAGCTGGCATATATTCCGAAGCAATTATGTTTGCGATGAGCAATGCGAAGGTTTCCAATATCGCACTGACCGGTCCCTATGGCTCAGGAAAGAGCAGCATCATTCAATCCTTCTTGAGACAATATCGGCGGCCTGCGCTTCATATCTCTCTCGCCGCATTCGTTCCCGAGGCTGTTTCGGAGGGCGAGAAGGTGAGCCGACAAGAGATTGAGAGGAGCATTCTCCAACAGATGCTTTATGGTGCTGACGCGAACAAACTCCCACTGTCGCGATTTAAAAGAATTCAGTCGCCCAGCGTATGGTCGATCTTTAAGTCTCTCTATATAACGCTTGGGATTCTCGCTCTTTGGTATGTTTTTAGTCAGCGAGCAGAGATCATGAGCGGAACTTTTTTTACTCCGCTTGCGCTCAGCAATGGGATCAGCCTCGGAATCTTGGTGTTCGCAGCAATATTCCTCTGGATAACACTACATCACTTTTACGTTGCGAGCTTCGGCCTGTCACTAAAGAGCATCTCATTGAAGGATGTTGAGATTAGGCCTGCACATGATGACCAGGTATCCATACTGAATCGTCACCTAGATGAAATAGTCTACTTCTTCCAATCAACCGATTACGATCTCGTAATCATCGAGGACCTAGATCGATTCAACGACGCCGAGATTTTCGTCACACTGCGTGAAATTAACAGCCTTGTGAACGAGAATGCGGGCGTAAAGCGGACGATTAAGTTTCTCTATGCCTTGCGCGATGACATCTTTGTCAATACCGATCGAACCAAATTTTTCGAATTTATTATTCCTGTCATACCGATCATAAATACATCAAATTCGATCGATATGGTACTGCAGCAAGGAAGAAGACTTGCGCTTGATGAACGTCTAGATCGGCAGTTTCTAAGAGAGGTCTCACGCTACCTAAATGACCTGAGGTTGATTCAGAACATCTTTAATGAATACGCCATTTATGTGGCAAATTTAGAGACGGATGGAGAGAACCTGCTTGACGCCAACAAGCTTCTCGCGATCCTGATATATAAAAACGTCTATCCAAGGGATTTTGAGCAATTGCACCGCGGCTCAGGGAATCTCGCTGAAATATTGAACCGGAAAGACAAGCTCATTAGGCATGGTGAGGCCAGATACCGAACCGAGATCGAGGAACTCGAGAAGCGACTTGAAGTTGCCGAGGGACAGACGCCTTTGGGCGTGGGAGAGTTGCGGCAAATTTACGCCATGGCTCTGATTGAGAAGCTTCCACCAGGTGTTGTCTACGTCAGTCTTGATCAGGGCACATGGATTGCGCTTCCCCAACTAGCCGGTCACGATGCGTTCGAGCAGCTGATTGAGGCGCCTCGTCTGCTCCACCGCACTGCAAATAATCACCAATATTGGATCGATATTTCCAAATTGCAAACCGAGGTGGACTCTCAAAAATCCTATCTGCACCGCAAGGAGGAGATCGAAATTAAAGAGGCCGATAGTAAGAACAAAGTGCTGCGTCGAATACAAGATCTCAAATTAAAGATCCCCACACTTCGCACGACAAAGCTCAATGAGCTATTGCGTGTAAACGCCGACCACATAGAAGAGCTTTTCAACGGTTTCGAAGAGAATGGAGAACTCGCCCGCTTTTTGATCTTAGAAGGGCATCTCGACGACACCTATTACCAATACACTTCACTCTTTCACTCAGGCCGTTTGTCGCCCAATGACAACAGGTTTCTGATCCAAATACGCGCGTTTGTCACGCCTGAGCCGACTTTTCCGCTCGACAATCCCAAAGAGGTCATCGCAGCTATGCGAGATGAGGACTTTCGGCAGAGCTATGTCTTAAACATTAAGCTTGTCGATAGTCTTCTGAATGATCGGAGTCTTTACCCTAATCAAACACAAAAACTTTTCGAATTTCTCTCATCTGAATTCGAAAGCTGCGAAGAATTTTTCAGTGCTTATTACACCGGTGGCCGCGATGTTTCAGGGCTTCTCTTTGGATTAGTGAACGCGTGGAAAAATCTTGTGCCGGCAGCCATCGCCAGCGCGAACAATATCTCTCACGTTGCCCAACTGATCGGGAATCTACCGACAAGCTCGCTCAAAATGCTCGTTAGGGACTTTGACGGACTTTCAGAATTTGTTGCTGCGAATCTTTCAGAAATTCTGGTGATCTTGCCCGAATTAGCACCGGAACGCCTTGAATGCCTCGACTTTGAGGTCAAAGATCTAGCTGCTATCAAGGAGCACACTGAAATTGTTCGCTTCATCTTCAAAGAAGGGTTGTACGAACTCACGATAAATAACCTGGAATTCGTCGGCCTGGAGATTGTAGGGCAGAACGACCTCGAGGCAATGCGTACGAAAAATTTCACTACCATCCGTTCAATAAATAATGCAGCGTTGATGACCAGGGTGAAACGTGATTTCAATCTTTACCTGAGCGATATTCTTTTAGAGCTGCAAGACAACTCAGAGGAGGATGTCCCCGCCATCCTAGAGATCCTTAGCCAAGACATACTTGATAAAAATAATCTTAGGGCGTTTCTTCAAAGGCAGACAACCCAACTACCGACTCTAGAGGGTGTATCCGAGAAATTGCACGCAATACTGTTCCAGCTAAATGCGATTGAAGCAACCTGGATGAATTGTCTCGCTTTCATAGAAGCTGCTGGGTTTGAGGCAGATAGTCTAATTGGGTATCTTGATCTAGATGTTGTCCGTGCCTCTATCCTGCGACATCCGATGCCAAGCGACTCGGACTCACTGAAGCTGCGTCAGTTCCTCGTCAATGCGGGTTCTCTGTCTGATGCCGCCTACAGAGATTATGCCCGCGCTCTGCCGAATCCATTCACGAGCCTACCCAAAGGACTCGAGCCAATCAAGCGCCAAATCCTGATAGCTGAACGAAAAATCACATTCACTAAAGAGAGTTTCGCCGCACTCGCAGACAGTAGAAATTTGCAGGTACTCTTCGTCGCGACCAACATCGAAAAGTATCTGGCTGATCCCGATAGCTATGCAGTCGACGATGACTTTCGAGAGGAAATTCTACGATCTGATATTGATAATGTAGCCAAGCTCGGGATAGTTGAATTGATGGACCTGGGAGCGCTCGTGGACCTGCCAGAACGATCAGCACTTATCGGTCCAATTATCAACAGCGCAGACCCCAGCATATTCAAACTTCACGGGAGTAGTGCGCAATCTCTAGTGATGCATTCTAGCCCCGTGCCGACGCAAATTTCACTCTTTAACAAGTATCATTCTCTCATGTCGGATGACGAGGTGCGTCACGTATTGGCTAATCTACCGAATCCATTTTCCGAAATTAAAACGGGGTATGCTACGCCAAGGTTGAAAAACAGCCCCGAGAATCGGGATTTAGTCCAATGGCTTGATTCAAGGAATATCATCTCTTCCTGGGGTGAGGATCGCCTCTTTACGGATGATATAAGAGTGAACCTCTATAGACGTTGATCGTAAAAATAGGTGTCAGACTACAATTTCTCAGCTCTTAGGTAGCGAAATTTTAGTCTGACACCTATTTTTCTATAGCTGCCGTCGGCTTCTTCTAATTATGCGTTCAATCGGTCGTTGCAGCACACTAAAGGCTGCGCAAGTCAGTTACCCCTAATCGCCACTTAGTATTGTGTATTGGGAATGCGACGCTAGTTTGAACGGTCCAATGCAGAAGGCATAGCATGTACAAGGAGAGTATTTCTTGCTCAAACCAAAACTACATCACTTCGAACGTGCTGCTCGTGAAGTTGCGAAGCACGGCGACAACGACACGCTGCCATTCGACATAGACGTTCGATTTTGTGGCGACGAGGCTGAAGCGCTTGCCGCTATCGCCTACGGCTTTTACTCAGAGCTTCGAGATAGCCAAGCGGCCAAAGACAATCATGAACGTCTCGCGACGCTGCATGTCCATAGCGAGCGGCTTCTGGCTCCTTCCGGCCCCGCTGGATTTCGAGTAGTAACCAAGATCCACCTGTTTTGGAACATCTACCTTAACGGGCTGGCCATCGCAATTGCAGAGGCACTTGAACCCCATCGCTCGCCAAATGTCCACTCCTACCGCTTCCTGCCGACTGGTGGCGAGCAGCTCTTCGACGAGAGCAGAACATGGCGGGCCTTCAAGGAAGCAACGGTTGTTCAAGCGGCCTTGGCCGGCGACGACGCGATCGTCGTTCAAACGGACATCTCCAGCTTCTACGAGCACGTTTCTCACCACTACATCGAGAACCTTGTTAGCAGCCTTGGCGGCGACGCTGTACCAGTGTCAAAGCAGGTCAACGCTCTTCTCAGCAAGCTCTTCGCCGGACGTTCGTTCGGCCTACCGGTCGGCGGCCAGGGTGCACGTGTCCTTGCAGAACTCTTCCTGAATCAAGCGGACGCTGCGCTCACAGCTCACGGGATTCAGTGGCATCGCTATGTCGACGACTATGTGTTGATTGCGAAGAACACAGCGGAGGCATACCGAGCACTTGGCGTTCTCGCGCAAGGGCTGATGGACTACGGTTTGAGTTTGAACAAGTCAAAAACCGTATTCTTGTCCTCGAAGCATTATAAAGACTACGTCGCTTCGCAACTTGGTGGAGAAGACATTGAGGCAGCCAAGCTGCGAAGCATCGACCTAAAGTTCGACCCATACTCCGATAGCCCCGAGGAGGATTACGAGTCACTTGTGGAGACCGTCGAGACACTTGAGGTACGCCAGCTCCTGAACCGTGAACTGGAGAAAGCGCTGCCCGATTCGTTCTTGGTTACCCAGATTGGTCGAACCATACGGCTTCATGAACCGACCGTCGCACTCGAAATCGCAACAACGCTGCTAAAGCAACAAAACCTCCATGCCTTTCGTTCGTCGTTTTCCACCATCATGCGAGGTATCGCAAACCTACGGAATGACGCGAGGTTTCTTAGCATCCATGGGACGCTTGACTCCTTGCTCGACGCTATCCCCGTACATTCCGAGCATTTATTGAGGGCAGATACAAGTTTGCTCCACTACTTGCGTTGTTTGCGCGTTCAAAGTACGCCGAGGCGCGTGCAGCTCGTGCGCCAGCTCTTCGATACTACGCAGTTGGATGCGGTACGTCGCGCTTGCATCGATTGTTGGCGCAGTTGGCGTGACAGCGCCGCATTCAACTATCTGCGCAACCGCTGGCAGCTAATGACTCCCGAATGTCAGCGGCTCTACTGGCTTGCGTCTTTTTCATTCGCTGACGAGGGAGACAAAGCCCGGCTGCAGGCGAAGCGCGCGGCTAGCCAATCGTGGGCGCTTGGGGTTGAACTACCGTTCGACGAAGAGAAGGACAAGATGAAACTCAGCAAGCTACCCCGAGGCGCAGAGCCAAGGTTTGCGACCGTTTTCATGAGATGGGCCAAAGGGGTGAGCGATGCAGTTTGACCCACGCACAGTAGCCCGCGAAATCCCCGGTGTATTCGATGAGATATTTCCACAGTTAACGCCAGGCATTGTCGCGCATTTCAACAATTCAGCGCTCACAGTCCAGGTCCAGCCCCTCAGACAAGAATGCGTGCTTCGATCTACGTTGCAGCGTGCCATGCTTTTCGAGCTCGGCTACACCGTAGGTGAGCGGCTGCTCGAGGGCAAGACCGGCATCGATTGGCCAAGCTGCTTCGCTGAAACACTCCGGCGGCAGCGCGCATACTTCGACGCGAAGCTGCCTGACCAACTAACTGCGTGGGACCAGTCCTTGGCTGAGACAGTCGGCAGAAACCTCGCCAGCTCGATGATAGACATGAGCCATGCGAGCGGGCATCCGATAGTCATCCGGCCACGAATACCTGGTCTTGAATGGATTGCCAACGGCCATGGAGACTTCGCCCTTGGGAGCACATTGATCGAGGTGAAGTGCACCGCCAAACGTTTCTCTTCGGCTGACTACCGTCAGGTGGCCATCTATTGGCTGCTGAGCTACGCGGCATCCGTTGAGGGGCGCGGCGCGGAATGGGAGAATTTCGTATTGCTCAACCCAAGAAGTGGAATGAAGGTTTCTATGAAGTTCGACACCTTCCTATCCGTTATCAGCAGCGGCCGTACAAAGGTGGACATTCTTAAACTATTCCAATCTCTCGTCGGGACGCGGCTCACACGTTAAGAAGTAATAGTGTCAGACTATAGCTTCTGAACACGTAGCCAACGAAGTTGTCGCCTGATCACATTTTTTTAAATCATCTAATCTATTTTTCGAGCGAATATTCAGTCCTACATCCGACTGTTTTCACCCAATTTTCAACGGATAACCATGGCTACCCGCAGAAAAAACGTTCAGCAGCAAGTTGCTTCGAAACTTCAGCTTTCACTTCCGGCGATCGAACGCAATATTGCTCGAATTGGGGAGCGCATCGAAGAGCTACGTGCTTTCGAGGTCGCGAAGGCACCGCTGGGATACTCGGCAGAGCTGACAGCCCTATCTGCTGCCATCAAGGGCACGCTTGAACGATGCTTTGGTGAAGACACATCCGCATTCAGGCGTTTTGAAGCCGCAGCATCCTTAAGCTGGCATCCAATGGTAATCATGAGTGACTACCATACGCCTGCTCATGAGTATTTCGACGGAGTTACCCGCAACATAAGTAATTCCGTCGCTTTGCTGCAGGAGGCGCAACGTGCGCTTCGTGATGACCTTGAAGATGCCAAGCACGACGTAAGTGCGGAATCACTTCCTGTACCATCAGAAGCGCGCAACCGATCTCGGCGCGTGTTTGTCGTCCATGGGCACGACGGCGAAGCGCGTGAAATGGTTGCCCGGTTCCTAAAAGCTATGGAATTCGAGCCCGTCATCTTGCATGAACAGGCAAATCAAGGCGGCACTGTTATTGAGAAGTTTGAAGCAAATAGCGACGTTGATTTCGCCGTCATTCTCCTAACCCCTGACGACCTGGGTCGGAGCATCAGGGAAGATGAGCTAAAGCCCCGCGCGCGCCAAAACGTATTACTCGAGCTCGGCTATTTCATTGGCCGTCTCGGGCGTGGAAGCGTATGTGCGCTCCGACGCGGCGACGTCGAGCTTCCCAGTGACTACGTTGGCGTTGTTTGGGAGAAAATGGATGAGGGTGGAGGTTGGAAGCTGGCCCTGGCTCGGGAGCTCAAGGCTGCAGGCAATGAGGTAGATCTCAACAGAGCATTTTCCCTATAAATTCTCCTGCGAAATAATGGTGTCAGACTACAATTTTCCGCCGGCTCGCTGAATGCTTGGCGCATCGGTGGAGCGATGCGCGCATAGCACTCGCTTGCCCGCATACAACGTGCTCCGCCCCGGCTGCAGCCGTTGGGACGCCGTGGTGGCTATCGGACCTGCCTCACCTCGGATAACAACCACGTCGGAATGCCGCAATCATCTCTGTTGGCGGCAAAGTACTCGTTTTGCCGTTGATGCGTGAGTGACGCAATCGTGGCAATCGATTTCCTCGGGCGGACGCATTGGGAATCAGCTCAAAATCAGACCAAATCAGCTCATTTCTTGAGCTGATTGCTGCTAAATTGAGCTGATTCAACATCTTCGGCTCTTGCCATGACCGTCCGCGAAGACATTCTTCAGTTTCTGCGCGCCCAGCAGCGCGAGAACCTGCCGTGGGTGAGTTCCAGCGAACTGGCCTACCGAACCGGCGTCAGTTGGTCCACGGTGAAGCGCCAATTGGAAAACCTGCGCAAGGCCGGATTGGTGCTGCGCGAGGGCCAGGGCCGAGCAACCCGTTACCGGATTGCGGACGAAACAACCGCATCGACACTCCCAACGACCATTGCCACGCGGCTGGCGGAGCCGGCGTCCCAGGCCGTCGGGATGATCTGGTCTGAGCATGGTCAAGCCCTGCTGGCCCGGCTTCGGCAGCCGTTGTCGGCGCGTGCACCTGTGGGATACGAACGCGCCTTCGTGGAAAGCTATGTGCCGAACCAGAACTCCCTGTTGCCGCCTTCGCTGGCTCAAGACTTGGCCGACGAGGGCCGTATGCCAGGTCAGTCGCCAGCCGGCACTTACGCGCGCCGGGTATTGGAACCGCTACTGCTCGACCTGTCCTGGTCCTCCTCTCGATTGGAAGGCAACCAGTATTCCTTGTTGGCCACGCAGGAACTCTTCAAGCACGGAATGGCTGGGGAAGATCTGGATGCAGTGATGCTGCTCAACCATAAGAGAGCCATCGAGTTCCTGGTCGATGCGGTGCCCGCACATGGCCTGACGTCCGCCGTGATCGGCAACCTTCACGCGATCCTGCTGGAGGAACTATTGGCCAATACCGACGGCCTGGGCCGCATCCGCCAGATCGTGGTCAACATCGGGGACACGACTTACGTGCCGCTCCAGGCGCCCTTGTTGCTGCAGGAAATGTTCGACCAGATTGTGGAGAAGGCGCGGCTAATCAAGAACCCGGTGGAAGCGGCATTCTTTCTGTGGGTGAACCTGGCCTATCTTCAGCCGTTCGAAGACGGCAACAAGCGCACCAGCCGCCTGTCGGCCAACATTCCGCTGATGCTTTACAACTGCGCGCCGCTGTCCTTCCTGGACGTAGAGGTACAGGACTACGTCTACGCCATGTTGGGGGTCTATGAATACGGCGACGTGACGCTGGCGGCAGAGCTGTTTGCCTGGGCCTATCGGCGCTCGATCCGCAAGTACGCCGTGCAACTGAACGCTGCGGGCGTGCCGGATCCGGTGCGATTCCGATTCCGGGAAAAACTGAACGAAGCAATTTGCCGGGTACTACGTGAGCAGCAAACCGCCGACGCCGCAACAGCGGCGCTGGGCTTGTCCGAAGACGATGTCGCGTTGTTCCGCCCAATACTGGCGCAAGAACTGCGCATACTGGACGTGTACAACTGCGCTCGCTATCGCTTGTCGATGGACCTAGTCCAACAATGGGTCGAGGCCGGGCGGCCACACTGAAGCAAACAAGCGGAACAAGAGCCGCAAACATTGCGGCTCTCTAGTCCCGACACCGATGGATGCGAATCAGGGCTTACACCCAAACCACTCAGGTATTGTCTTTCACTACCGTGCTTGGCCCATTGGTCTTCACAGACGCAATTCCCGCATCCCGAGCCGCGGCGCTCGAATACATTTCACTGCGTCCAATAGACTGCCCATTCGCCGCGCTCAACGAGAAATAAGGTGAACCGTTGGTGGCCGTCTTGCGCTGATAGCGCTCATCGATCGGCGAATTCTGCCGAACGGACGCAATGCCGTCCTGAGCGCTCGCTTTGGTGGTGTACCGCTCGCTCGTCAAAATGACTTCATGATTCCCGGCTTTCAGATTGAACATGTACTGATCGCCGCTGCGCTTCAACTCGTAGTAACCGCTCATGGAAACCTCCAATATCTGGCTAGTTCAACAATGGGTCGATACTGCGATGCACACACATGAATGCCGGTTGATGATAGTCCATGCCTTGCGTTCAGGACATATCAAAGATAAGGGCCGCTAATCGCGGCCCTCGTCGTCACTGCTTAACGTATCGCTTCAATTACGCCTTACGCACCTGCGCAATCAACCCATCCAGCTGCGTCAGCATCGTATCGATCTCTTCCGCCGTCACATTCAACGCCGGCATGAAGCGCAGCAGATTCCCACGCGGCGCATTCAGCAGCAGACCATTAGGCGTCAGATTGCGCGCAGCTTCAACAATGGCAGGACCATCATCCCGATCCATCACCAGCGCACGCAGCAGACCCATCCCACGCTCACCCTTCATGCCCCACTTGGCCGACAGGGCCAGCAGGCCTTCGGACAGTTGCTTGGCGCGGGCGTTGACCGATTCCATGAAGCCCGGCGCAGCCAGGGCGTCGAACACGGCGACGCCGACGGCGGCCATGAGCGGGTTGCCGTTGTAGGTGCCGCCCTGGTCACCGTGCGAGAACACGCAGACTTCCTGACGAGCCAGCAATGCAGCCAGCGGCACGCCGCCGCCAATACCCTTGGCCAGGGTCATGATGTCTGGCACGACATCCGATTGCTGGTACGCAAACATGGTGCCCGTACGCCCCATGCCCGTCTGCACTTCATCAACGATGAACAGCAGCTTGTGCTCGTCGGCCAGTTTGCGCAGGCCTTGCATGAATTCCTTGCTGGCGGGGACGACGCCGGCTTCGCCTTGGACGGGTTCGAGCATGATGGCGACGGTCTGGTCGTCGATCAGCTTGCGCACGGATTCCAGGTCGTTGATTTCGGCCTTGGGGAAGCCTTCGACCTGCGGGGCGAACATCTTGTCCCAGCCCGGCTTGCCGGACGCAGACATGGTGGCCAGCGTGCGGCCGTGGAAGCCGTGGTTCATGGTGATGATCTTGTAGGCGCCTTTCTTGTGCACCTGGCCCCATTTACGCGCGAGCTTGATGGCGCCTTCGTTGGCTTCGCCGCCGCTATTGGCGAAGAAGACGCGGTCGAAGACCGAGGCGCTGGTGAGGCGCTCGGCCAGTTCGATGGAGGGCAGGTTGTAGAACGCCGGCGAGGGGTTCATCAGCAGCTTGGACTGGTCCAGCAGGGCTTTCTGCATTTCCGGGGCGCTGTGGCCCAGAGTGTTGACGGCCCAGCCCTGGACGAAGTCCAGGTATCGCTTGCCCGCGTGATCCTCCAGCCAGGATCCCTGGCCGCGCACGAACACGAGGTCCGGGCGGGAGGTGATCTCCATGAGGGCGTTGGTCTTGAACTGGCTGAATTCCATGGCGGTTCCTGCGGAATGAGAGAACAGGGATTAAAAGTGATTGGACGATGCCAATAGGCGAATTTAGCACCGACGGGGGGATGCTATTGTGACGTACCCCCAGCCGATCCGCCCCGGGCCGCCTCAAAAGGGCAGACAACGCGGGCGCTCTATTTTATGCAACAGGCGCGACCCCGCGCGCAGCCCTTTGTCGCTTTTTACTGACCAATCATGAAACGTATTCTTTCCAGTCTTGCCGCCGGCCTGGCGCTGGCGACGGCCGCGGCGACCGCGCATGCCGATTATCCCGAGCGCCCCATCCGCCTGATCGTGCCGTTCCCGCCCGGGCAGGCAACCGATATCTTTGCGCGCGCGCTGGCTGAAAAGCTGGGCGCGGCCGTCAAGCAGCCCATTGTGGTGGAGAACCGCGCGGGCGCGGGCAGCAATATCGGGATGGAGCAGGCGGCGCGCGCGACGCCGGACGGCTACACGCTGGTGATCGCGGGCTCTGCCGCGGCGGTGAACCAGACGCTGTACAAGACCATCAATTACAGCCTGACCAAGGACTTCGCGCCGGTGTCGGGGGTGTTCTCGGTGCCGCTGATGTTCCTGGCGACGCCGGCTTCGGGCATTACCTCGCTCAAGCAGCTGGTGACGCAGGCGCGCGCCAATCCGGGCGAGCTGGCCTATGCCAGCGCGGGCATCGGCGGCACGCAGCATTTGTCGGCCGAGATGTTCAAGGCGGCGGCGAAGATCGACATCCGCCACATTCCGTACAAGGGCAGCGGCCCGGCGCAGGCGGATTTCCTGGGGCATCAGGTGCCGTTGATGGTGGACTCGGTGACGGCTGGCCTGCCGCATGTGCAGAGCAAGAAGGCGGTGGCGCTGGCGGTGACGACGGCCAAGCGCCTGCCGCAGCTGCCGGACGTGCCGACCGTGGCGGAATCGGGTTATCCGGGTTTCGAGGCGATCGGCTGGGCTGCGGTGCTGGCGCCGCGCGATACGCCCGCCGAGGTGACGGGCTATCTGAGCAAGCAGATCGGCCAGGTGCTGAACTCCCCGGACATGCAGAAGTTCTTCCGCGACCGCGGTGCAGAGCCGATGCCACTGACGCCTGACGCGACTGGCACTTTCATTGCCGGCGAAGTGAAGAAGTGGGGCGAGGCGGTGAAGCAGTCGGGCGCACAGGTCGACTGATAGCACGACAAAACCCTAAGCCCGCAGCAAACCGCCCCGCATCGACGGGGCGGTTTGCATGATGGGCTGAAGTAAAGCTATGGCGGCTTAGGCCGGATCACCCGGCCGGCCGGGCTCGCCAGGCTGCCTGGGCTTTTCTGCAGGCTGTCCCGGATTGCCGGGCACTTCCGGCGGCGTGCGGCCCGGATCAACATCATCCGGGCCAGGCTTGCCCGGCACTTGGCCGGGAGCCTGCTTTTCCGGCGCGTCGCCGGGTTCCTGTCCGGGACGCTGGGACGGGTCGATGCCGGGTTGGTTGGCGGGATCGCCGGGCTTCTGGTTCGTGTTCATGGATGTCTCCTGAAGATTCACGTGTAGCGCTACACGCGCAGCGGCACGCGTATCGTGCAAGCCCACGATAGAAGCCATGTTCGCGCTCGCCCAGATCACGCAGGACGACTTTATCTAGTACTTTCTTCTTATCTCTTGCTCACCCAGGAGCCAGAATGAAGAAGACTGCCACGGCGTTCACCACGGAACGCCGCCATCTGCTGGAAATCATCGACGGCCTGATCGAAGGCATCATCCTGCTGGATCAGGACCGGCGCATTGTCTGGGCCAACGACACGGCGCTGGCCATGCATGGCGTAACGGATCTGGCCGCGCTGGGCGGCACCGCCGCCGGCTACCGCAAGGCGTTTGCGCTGCGCTACCGCAATCACCGCGTGCTGCGCGCGGCGCAGTATCCGCTGGACCGCGCGCTGGCGGGCGAGGCCTACAAGGACGTGGTGGTGGAAGTGACCAGCCGGCGCGATCCGGACTTCAGCCGCATGCACCAAGTGCGCAATCTGGTGTTGCGCGATGCGCAGGGCGCGGCCGAGGGCATGGTGCTGGTGCTGCTGGACGTGACCGAACGCTTTAGCGCGGAAGAGCGCTTTGAACGGACCTTCAACGCCAACCCCGCGCCGGCCGTGATCTGCTCGCTGGCGGATCTGCGGCACATCAAGGTCAATGACGGTTTTCTGGCGATGACGGGCTACACGCGCGAACAAGTGCTGGGCAAGACGCTGCGCCAGCTGGACGTGCTGGGCGATACGCCGCAACGCGAGGATGCGCTGCACCGGCTGGCGGAAGGCACGACCATTCCGCAGACGGAAACCATCATCGCGGTGCAGGGCGGCGGCAACAAGCTGGTGATCGTGGCGGGCCAGCCCATCGAGGTCGCGGAGCAGCCCTGCATGCTGTTCACCTTCAACGACCTGGAGCCGCGCCGCAAGGCCGAGACGGCGCTGCGCGATAGTGAACAGCGCTTCGCCACGGCGTTCCGGCTGGCGCCCGTGCCCATGACGCTGAGCACCACGGCAGGCAGGCTGCTGGAGGTCAACGATGCCTTCGTCGCAGCCACCGGCTACGACGCCAAGACCTTGGCGCGCGACGAGGATGCGCTGGCGCAGCTGTGGACCGACCCGCAAGCCTACGACCGCGCCATGGCCTCGCTGGAACAGGGCGCCAGCGTGCGCAGCCAGGAAATGGCGCTGCGCACGCGCGAGGGTGCGCTGCTGGACTGCCTGGTGTCGGCCGCGCCGGTGTCCATCCAGGACCAGCCCTGCGTGCTGGCGGCGATCCAGGACATCACCGAGCGCAAGCGCAACGAGGTCGAGCTGATGGAGGCGATCGAGACAGTGATGCAGGACACCTCGTGGTTCAGCCGCACCGTCATCGAGAAGCTGGCGCAGATCCGCACACCGCAAGGCGCGCCGCAGGGGCAAGGCGAATTGGCGGACCTGACGCCGCGCGAACGCGAGATCCTGGGCCTGATGTGCCAGGGCCACACGGACCCGGAGATCGCGGCCAGCCTGCACTTGTCGCGCAACACGGTGCGCAATCACGTGGCGGCGCTGTACAGCAAGCTGGACGTCCATAGGCGCAGCGCCGCCATCATCTGGGCGCGGCAGCGCGGCATCGTGGGATACGAAAAGCCGGCGCGCAAGCAGGCGCAGAAGCAGCCAGACAGGCAGCCTGGCAAGCAAGCCGACAAACGGGTCCACAGGATTCGGTAGAAAAGTACCAGCCGATCTGATGCGCGCGCTTCTTACGCGCGCGCCATGCGCTTCCTATAGTGGGTTCGTCCGCAGTTGGAGCCAGGCTTCGCAGGCCTCTCCAGCGCGGTTTCACGCAACCTGGAATTAGGAGCGACAACATGGATAACGACCGCATCAAGGGCGCAGCCAAGGAAGTCAAAGGCTCGATCAAGGAAACGGCAGGCAAGCTGACCGGCAACCGCGAGACCGAAGCCGAAGGGAAAGCGGAGAAAACCGTGGGCAAGGTGCAGCGCAACGTGGGCGAAGCCAAGGATCAGGCACGGGACTTGCTGAACAAGAAATAGCGCGGCTGCCTGTCGGCATGACCCGCTACGCCCATGAACGCCGAAAGGAGAAAAAAATGACGCATCGAATCTGGCTTGCGCTGCTGCTGGCAATCACCGCCATCACGGCCGGTTGCAACACGATGGAAGGCGCCGGCAAGGACATCGAACGTGGCGGGGAGAAGATCCAGCAGAAAGCCCAGTAAGTCCTGAACCTGTAGCCTGCCTGGACGGCTGGCGCGCTGAAGGCGCGCCGGCCTTTTTGCGCTTACGCGTTGCGTCCTATGGCGCTTTTGCGTCCAGGCGGCCCAGCAAGGCGTCGAAACGGCCTAGCCGCGCGTAGCGCGTCTGACCGCCCGCCACGACCTCGCCGCCTGGCAGGCCGACCCACTGTTGTATCCCGCTATCCAGGTCCAGCGCGCCATGGCGGATTCGAAGCAACTGGCCCGACGCCGGATGCCAAAGCTGGCCAAGGTCCATGCTTCGATGCGGCGCATGCCAATGGCCCAGCAACAACCAGCCGCCCTGCAGCGCTTGCAGCGTCATGCCGCCGGCAGGCAGATGCGCCACTTCGTGCTGATGAACGGCGCCAGCATCCAGGCCTGCATGGCAAAGCATGTCGTCCTCCAGCCACGCAATGGCACTGTCGCCCAAGGCCACGGGATGCGAGATGTCGCCCGACAATGGCACGGCATAAGAGAACGGCAAGGGATGCAGCCGCCCTTCGCGAAACTCCAGCAGTTGGCCGCGGCACAGCACGCAGGTTCGGCCGTCCGGCGTAGGAATGACGGCGGACCTGTCACTGACGGGACGGCGTTGCGCTGGCGCCGTGTGGAGCAGCGTCGGCTCCACCGTTGAGTCTCCTGCCTGCCGCCCGTAGGCGGGATAAAGAAAGACCATGCCGCGGTCCACCAGCAGCAGATCGTCGCCCGCAAACCCCAGGCTGAATTCCGGCGTCCGGCGTTGCGCTTGCGCGGCGCGCGGCGGCAGGGACATGCCGGGCCGGTTGGAAGGGGGCAGCTCGACCTGGCCGGAATGCAGCAGACGCGCATAGGGCGTGCTGGACAGTCCGTCCGGACCCTGTTCGATCCAGGCATGTACGCCGCTGAGGCTTACGCAGGAGGCGAGCAGCCCACGCCGCGCCGGAAACTTGCCGTCGATCGCGCGCAATGCCCGCCATGCACGCAGGTCGGTGAGCATCGGGGCTTCCCAGTCCTCCATTGCGGCGCAGGCCCATCCCGGAGCCACCGCTAGGGCGTAGGGAATGTCCAGATAGTCCTCGGGGCCGCACAGCGGACCCGAAGCCGGCGTAGGCAGGGCCGCCTGGGCGCCAGCCGCGGCACCTTCCTGGCGATGTGCAACGGCCTCCCAACCCCGCGCCTGTATTTGCGTCTTGAGATTATCTGCCTGGGCCTGCGGCACGATCAGCAGACGAATCGCGTCATCCTCTTCGCGCTGCTCGATAAGCGCCAGCCCCAACGCCTCCAGTTCCTGGCCCAGCGCCGGCAGGAAGTCGTCGGCCCGGTCGTCGCTCATGACGGACCGAAGCAGGTCCAGGCGCGCGGATGCAAGCGCCGGGTGGCGGGTCGAATAGATTTGCCTGAGCGTGTCCAGCACGTCGGACAGGGGAATCTTCCAATCGAAGGAGACGGGCTGCTGCATCACGGCTCAGCGCGAGAAGCCGCGCGCGGAAATCTCCCAGATGTCCTGCACCACGCCGTCCTTGAACACCACCAGTCCGTCGTGCAGATTGAAGGTGGGGTCCACGTGCGCGGGCACCAGACGCAGCACGCTGCCTAGCGCGGGCGCCGTGGCGCCGGGTTCCACGCGCACCACGCTGTGCTCGTCGTTGATGGCGGTGCAGGTCAGGCCGGATTCGCCGTAGACGGCGGGCGGGCCGCATTCGGCGGAAGCCGATTTCAGGCCTGCGTCCAGCACCACGCGGTCAGGCGTGGGCGTGCTCATCACGGTGGACAGCAGGAACAGGCTGTTCTGGAAATTGAGCGGGCCGCCCCATTCATTGGCGCCGTAGTCGCCGTCCATGAAGGCATAGGAGCCGGCCTGCAGTTCGGTGTAGACGCCGCTGGCCGCGTCGAACTCCACGCTGCCCGTGCCGCCGCCGGTGATGGTGTCGCAGGCGATGCCGCTTTCACGCAGCAGCTGCGCGTAGGATGCGGCGATGCGGGCGGCCTGGCGGGAGACGGTGGCGCGTTCTTCGCGCGTGCGGTAGTGCTGCACCGATCCGTGATAGGCCTGCAGGCCCGCGAAATTCAGGCCCGGCAGCGCGCGCGCCTGCTGCGCCAGCGCCAAGACGGTGGCGTCGTCGGACACGCCGCAGCGGCCCTGGCCCACGTCCACTTCCACCAGCACGTCGATCTGGGCGCCGGCCTGGACCATGGCGGCCGACAGCTGCGCCAGGTTCTGCGCGTTGTCCACGCAGACGCTGATCTTGGCGGCGCGCGCCAGTTGGCCCAGCAACGCCATCTTGGCCGGGCCGACGACTTCGTTGCTGATGTGGATGTCGCGGATGCCGGCGGCCACGAAAGGCAGGGCCTCGCTGACCTTCTGGCAGCAGATGCCGCGCGCCCCCAGGGCCACTTGCCGCAGCGCGATCTGCGGGCATTTGTGAGCCTTGGCATGTGGCCGCAGGGCCACTTCGTGGCGGTCGGCCCAGGCCTGCATGGCGCGCAGGTTGGCTTCGAAGGCGGTCAGGTCCAGCGCCAGGCTGGGCGTGTCGACGCGGGCAAGGGGATCGCCCGGCTGGGCGGCGGGGGGCAGCGCAATGCCGCGTATGACTTCCTGGGACATCTTGGAAACTCCGTTATCAGCACTGCAGGGATGTAACCGCACACCATAACCAAAGCGCGACCACCCATAACCTTGGGCGATGCGACCCCCTGGAAAACCATAGCCCTGTAATCATTGGCTACAGGGGGTGGGCATGACAGAATTTCATCATAAAGAAAGCCCCCGAGGGGAGGCAGATTTTTGCCGGGGGAATTCGCCCATCGGCAGAGATCACATTACTGATACCCGTCAGCAAGAATTCGGAGAAGCTCGCATGAAACTCAAGACCTGGATCACCGCCCTGACCATCGCGGCAGCCGCCGTCGGCGCCGCCGGTTCGGCGCAGGCCCAACAGTTCTTCCGTATCGGCACCGGCGGCACCGCCGGCACCTACTACCCCGTGGGCGGCATCATCGGCAACGCCGTATCGCAGCCGGGCAAGCTTATCGCCACCGCGGTGGCGTCCAATGGCTCGGTCGCCAACATCAACGGCGTCATGGGCGGCTCGTTCGAAGCGGGCTTCACGCAATCCGACGTGGCCTTCTGGGCCTATAGCGGCACCGGCACCTTCGAAGGCAAGCCCAAGGCTCAGGACCTGCGCCTGATCGCCACGCTGTATCCGGAAAGTATCCACCTGGTGACGCGCAAGGGCTCGGGCATCAAGGGCGTGGCCGACCTGAAGGGCAAGCGCGTGTCCATGGACGAGCCGGGCTCCGGCACGCTGGTGGACGTGCGCCTGATCCTGGGCGCCTACGGCCTGACCGACAAGGACATCAAGGCCGAATACCTCAAGCCCAACCAGGCTGGCGACAAGCTCAAGGACGGCGGCCTGGACGCGTTCTTCTTCGTGGGCGGCGCCCCCGCCGGCGCGATCGCCGAACTGGCCTCCACCGGCAATATCGAACTGGTGTCGCTGGTCGGCCCGGAAATCGACGCGCTGCGCGGCAAGCAGGAATTCTTCACGCCTGACGTCATCACCGCCAACACGTACCAGAACATCCCTGAAGTGAAGACCATTTCGGTCAACGCGCAGATGGTCACCTCGGCCAAGATCCCCGACCAGGTGGTGTACGACGTGACCAAGGCGCTGTACAGCGACGCCACGCGCAAGACGCTGGACGCCGGCCACGCCAAGGGCAAGCTGATCACCAAGGAAAACGCCGTCAAGGGCGCGGGCATCCCGTTCCACCCGGGCGCGGAGAAGTTCTACAAGGAAGTCGGCCTGCTCAAGTAAGCGAGCCGGAACTTCTTTCACGGATAGACCACGGCGCAGTCTGACTCGCCGTGTTTGAGCAGGGCCGCCACGAGCGGCCCTGCTTGCTGTATCACCAGAGACTCACCGCGATGGAAATTGACCACGAGAAAACCCAGCAGCTGGCGGAAAAGTACGATTCGGAAATCCGCTTCCGCCCGCTGGACAAGACGGCCACCTGGATCGTGTCGGGCCTGCTCGTCACCTTGTCCCTCTTTCACTACTACACGGCGGGCTTCGGCCTGCTGCGCGAGGCCACGCACCGCGGCGTGCACCTGGCTTTCGTGCTGAGCCTGATCTTCCTGGTGTTCGGCTTTTCCAAGTCGCATTACCAGCGCCAGCCCAAGTCCACCTGGTTCTCGCCCGGCGGCATTCCGCTGTACGACTGGATCATCGCCATCGCGCTGGCGCTGTCGGTGCTGTACATCCCCTACATCTTCGAGGACCTGGCATTCCGCGTGGGCAATCCCATGCCCATGGACGTGCTGATGGGGTCCATCCTGCTGATCGGCCTGTTGGAAGCCACCCGCCGCGCCATGGGCTGGCCGCTGCCCATCATCGCCATCGTGTTCATGGCGTATGCCATGTTCGGGCCGTATTTCCCGGGCCTGCTCAAGCATGCCGGCAATACGTGGTCGCAGGTCGTCAACCACATGTACCTGACCAGCCAGGGCGTGTACGGCGTGGCGGTCGGCGTGGTCGCGACCTATGTTTTCCACTTCGTGCTGTTCGGCGTGCTGGCCACCCGCATCGGCCTGGGCCAGCTGTTCCTGGACGTAGCCTCGACCGTCGCCGGGCGCTATGCCGGCGGGCCGGCCAAGGTATCGGTGTTCGGCTCGGCCATGTTTGGCATGCTGTCGGGCTCGTCGGTGGCCAACGCGGTCACGGTGGGCTCGCTGACCATTCCGGCCATGATTCGCATCGGCTATCCCCGGCATTTCGCCGCGGGCGTGGAAGCGGCCAGCAGCACGGGCGGGCAGATCACGCCGCCCATCATGGGCGCGGCCGCGTTCCTGATGATCGAATTCCTGGGCATTCCGTACCAGCAGATCGCCATCGCGGGCATCTTCCCGGCCTTCCTGTACTTCTTCGGCATGTTCATGCAGGTGCACTTCGAGGCCAAGCGCGAAGGGCTGCGCGGCCTGACCGAAGAGGAAATGCCCAAGCTCAAGCAGTCGTTCAAGATGCGCTGGCCGACGCTGATCCCGCTGGTCCTGCTGATCGGCGTGCTGGCCAGCGGCCGCACGCCGTACCTGGCAGCCTTCGCGGGGATTACCGGCTGCATCATCGTGGGCCTGCTGAATCCGTTCCAGCGGCTGCGCTGGCGCGACCTGTACGAAGCCTTCGAGACCGGCGCCAAGTACGCGCTGGCGGTGGGCGCGGCGGCGGGCACCGTGGGCATCGTGATCGGGGTGGTGACGCTGACGGGCGTGGGCTTCAAGATCTCGTACATCGTGATCTCGGCCTCGCAGGTGCTGGCCAGCGGCGCAGCCATGGTGCTCCCCGACACGATCGCCAACATGCAGACGCTGACGCTGATCGCCGCGCTCATCATGACCGGCATCGTCTGCATCCTGATGGGCTGCGGCGTGCCCACCACGGCGAACTACCTGATCATGGTGGCGGTGGCCGCCCCCACGCTGGTGCAGTTGGGGGTGCAGCCCATCGCGGCGCACTTCTTCGTGTTCTATTTCGGAATCCTGGCGGACATCACGCCGCCGGTGGCGCTGGCGGCCTATGCGGCGGCCGGGATGGCGGGCAGCGATCCGTTCAAGACCGGCAACACGGCCTTCAGGCTGGGCATCACCAAGCTGATCGTGCCCTTCGTGTTCGTGTTCTCGCCGTCGCTGTTGATTTCGGTGCAGGGCTTCACCTGGTACGACTTCTTCGTGACGCTATTCGGCTGCATGGTCGGCCTGGTGCTGCTGTCGGCGGCGTTCTCGCGTTACATGCTGGTGGGCATGAAGAGCTGGGAGCGCTGGCTGTGCACCATCGGCGCCTTGCTGACGATCCTGCCGGGCCTGACCAGCGGCCTGGTCGGACTGGCGATCTGCATCCCGGTATTCATGCGCCAACTGGCGCAGCTGAAGCTGGAAAGCGCCCCCAAGGCCGCCTGACCAGCGGTCCGAAAACAAAAAGGGGCGGACCCATGAGGTCCGCCCCTTTTTGCTCCGAATCATGAATATTGGCAGCTTTTAGGATGAAAATGTGCGCATGTTGGCGCAGGGTGACTCCATACAACATTCCTCCCTCCGGCCGGTTGCCCACCCCTATAAATCAGCGTAAAGTAAAATTCATGTTTGCTGGTCTGCCGATATGCGGGCCGACTGTGCAAACAGGCACAAAACTGCGCCATATGTTCGATATCCTGGTCTATCTGTACGAGAATTACTACACGCCGCAAGCCTGTCCTGCGGCGGACGTGCTCGCAAAGCGGCTTGCCGCCGCCGGTTTCGAGCACGAAGACATCGACGACGCCCTAGGCTGGCTCTATGGCCTGGCCGAAACCACCGAACGCTGCGTCGATCTCGCCCAGGCCCCCGCCACCGGCACCCGGATCTACACCGACAACGAATACCAGCAGCTCGGCACCGAATCCATTGGCTTCATCGCCTTCCTGGAATCGGCTGGCGTGCTGCCCGCGCCCTTGCGCGAGATCGTCATCGACCGGGGCCTGGCTTCGCCGGAAACGCCCGTGCCGCTGTCCAAGATCAAGATCATCGCCCTCATGGTTCTCTGGAGCCAGGAAGCCGAGATCGACAATCTGGTCCTGGAAGAGCTGCTGGACGAAGACGGCGTGCGCTTGCTGCATTGAACGGCATCCGCGTCGCTTGATGCCGTTACTCCTTACCCGCGCGCCGTGCCGCGCGGGCGTCCCATCGTGAATTACGTCGGCCGCTTCGCCCCCAGTCCCAGCGGCCCGCTGCATGCGGGCTCGCTGGTCGCGGCGCTGGCCAGCTGGCTGGACGCGCGCGCCCATGGCGGGCGCTGGCTGCTGCGCATCGAGGACGTGGACACGCCGCGCACGGTGCCGGGCGCGGCCGAGGTCATCATGGGCCAGCTGGATGCACTGGGCCTGGCTTGGGACGGCGACATCATGTGGCAATCACGCCGCAACGACGCTTATCAGGCCGCCTTCGACTCCCTGGCCGCGCGCGGCCTGATCTACGGCTGCGGCTGCACCCGGCGCGAAATCGCCGATTCGGCGCTGCGCGGCCAGACCGCACCCGGCGCCGACGGCGAACGGCCGTATCCCGGCACCTGCCGCCACGGCTTGCCGGAGGGCCGCCAGGCCCGCGCCTGGCGCGTGATCATGCCGGAGGGCGTGGAACATTTCGTGGACCGCTGGCTGGGTCCGCAGGAGCAGGACGTGGCGCAGGCGGTGGGCGACATCGCCTTGCGCCGTGCCGATGGCCTATGGGCCTACCAATTGGCGGTGGTGGTGGATGATGCCGCGCAGGGCGTGACCGACGTGGTGCGCGGCGCGGACCTGCTCAGCTCCACCGCGCGCCAGCGCGTGCTGGGGCGGCTGCTGGGGCTGCCGCCCGTGCGCTACCTGCACGTGCCGCTGATCCTGGACGCTTCCAGCGGCCTGAAACTGTCCAAGCAGAATGGGGCCCCGCCCATCGACACCGGCGCGCCCCTGGCGGCGCTGCTGGCCGCCTGGCGCGCCTTGGGCTTCGACGCCATCGACACCGCGGACCGCGGCCATTTCCTGCGGGAAGCCACCGCGCAATGGGCGCGGCGCTTCCCGCTGCCCGCCGCTACAGCGGCTTGAGGTCCTGGTCCAGCATCCGGACGAGCAGGGCCTCGCCGTTTTCCGCCACGCGCAGCTCGCCATACTTGGCGACCTGATAGCGCTCGGCCTGGCCTTCCGGGAAGAAATACGCGTTGGTCACGATGCGCACGCTGTTGTCGCGGATGCGGTAGCGCAACGGCACTTCCGCCTCGCTGTGCGGGTGGGTGTCGGGCTGGATGCGCAGCGGCTGGCCCACGCCGCGCGCGTCGGTCTGCAGCATCACATAGCCGTCCGGCTCGTAGCCCATGACCGACTCCTCGGCCTCGGGACGCTCGCCGCCCAGCCGCAGGCGCGTGACCTCCCGGCTGGCCGCGAAGTTCAGCGCCATGTAGTCACCCTGCATGAGCGAACGGGGATCCACTGGCGCCAGTTCCAGGATGACCACCTTGCCCGAGGCCAGCAGCTTTTCACGCTGCCAGATGCCGCCGTTGGTGACCGCCAGCACCAGCACCAGGCCGCCCAGAATGGCCAGCGTACGCCAGCGCAAGGGCGTCGACACCGGCGGCAAGGCGCCGCGCTGGCTGGGCGCAATGGTGCGCATCAGGCGCGGCACCAGCCACACCATGGCGCGCAGCACAAAGAGCAGCAACGCGGCGCCGCCCAGCCACAAGGCCTTTTGCAGCAGCGGCATCTCCAACTGGTAGTAGTAGACGCCCAGATAGGCCAGCAGGCTGATGACCCCGAACACCACCACGCGCGACTGGTTCAAGCCGAAGCCCAGCAGCAGCCAGGCCAGCGCGAAGCCCACGCCGGGGCTGGGCAGCCAGAACAGCGCCAGGATCAGCAGGCCGATGGGCACGCCCCAGGTGACGCCCGCCGTCAGCATGCGGCGGCGCGGCCAGAGCACCGCGAAGGCGGTCGCGACGGGCAGCAGCGCGCCGGCCGCGACCAGCACGGCCGTATGCGGATTCAGCTGCCACATGGCGGGCAGCTGCTTGATGGAGATGCCGCTGGCCAGCCACACCATGCCTTGCACCGACAGCAGGAACGCCCAGCCCAGCGGCTGCAGCGCATGGGCGCGCTTGCCGCCCAGGCGGTGGCTGACGGTGAAGATGACGGCGGTGGCCCAGGCGCCGGTCACGGCAATGGGCAGCCACAGGAAGGTGGCACGCAGGGCGTCGAACGCCATCCAGGCGTCCAGCAGGTCCTCCTGCCCCAGGTCGGGCGACAGCACGCGCCAGATCAGGCCCGCGCCGGCCGCCGCGATCAGCAGGCCGCTCAGGAAGCGCAGGATGACGTCGGGCCCGACCGCATAGACCGTGGCCGCCATCAGCAGCACAAAGACGCAGGCGCTGGCGAACGAGGTCGAACTGGACAGCCCGAAGATGATGAGGACCTGCCCGGCGAAAGCCATGGCCGTGCCGCACTGGCGCCAGAACGGCCCCGCATCGCTGCGCAGTACCGCCACGCCGGCCGCGCACAGCACCAGCCCGGCCACCAGCGCGCCGCCTTCGGAGGTGATGAAGCCCGAGAAGGCGATGAACACCAACAGCAGCACCGTCGACAGCCAGGCGCTCAGGCCAAGCAGGCATTGCACGTACCAGGGCGGATCCGCCTGCGGCGCCGGAGCGGGCGCCAGCTGCGCGACCGGCGCGCTGGCGTCGGCCGGGTCCACCGAGTTGCCGGCCGAAGCCGCAGCCGGTTCGGAATCGGCAGCCGCGGCCACCGCCGTCTGCGGGTCGCCGGCAAGCCGGCGCAGCCAGCGCGCGGCCAGGACGGCCTCGGCCATGAGCAGCGCCGCCAGCGGCAGGGCCGCCCAGACGCCGGGCTCCAGGCGCAGCAGCCATTCGCCCGCCACCCGCAGCGACACGCAGATGACGCCGGCGGCCAGCATGGCCAGGATGATCAGGTCGCGCCGGCCCTTCTGATAATAGAAGCCCAGGCCCAGGGTCACCGCGACCCAGGCGATGCCGTTATAGAGGCCCAGGCCGCGGCCCAGGAAGTCGCCAAGCATCTGGGTCAGCACCAGCACGCTGATCGCCAGGGCGGCCAGGACCCGCGGACCGACCAGGGTGCTGGCGCGCCAGCGGCGGGCAGCCAGCTCCCAGCCCAGCAGCAGCAGCAGGTTCAAGCCGGCCATCATCAGGCCGGGCACGCCCGGGCCGCCGAATATCAGCATCCAGGAGAACACCCGCTCGCCCAGCCACAAGGCCATGGCGACATTCAGCACCAGCGCCCACAGCAGCCAGACGGCCTGGCTGCCGGCGGCCAGCGCCCAGGGCAGCAGCAAAAGCGCCCACCAGGCGAACAATTCCCAGGTGTCGGCGCCAGTCTGGTAAGTTTGGCCTAGTAAAGCGAGCAGCGCGCCAAGCAGAATGCCGGCCAGGGCGAGCAGGGCGCCCGGTATGGTGCGGCGCACGCCGGGACTGGCCCGCAGGCGCAATCCGGCCCAGGCGGCGGCTAGCGCACAAACCGCCAGCAACCCCTGGACGCCGGCGAAGCGCTGCACTTTCGTCATGTCCTGCCAGTTGGCGGCGACCCAGCAAACTGCGGCGCTTCCCAGCAACAAAACACCTAGCCAGAGGGTGCTGCGCGCCAGAAATTGACGCCAAGCGTGTAGTTCGGATCCCGCTTGTCTTTCAGTGCCGACTTGCATCTGGCGAATCTCCGATCTTATTATCCGCGCTACTACGGCGGGACTGCCGCCACTGGATACACATGAATAAAACGCTGATTATTGCCGAGAAGCCCTCGGTGGCCCTTGATATATCACGCGCCTTGGGAGGCTTCGCGCGGGAGGGCGACTATTTTGAAAGCGAACGTTACGTCCTCGCATCGAGTATCGGGCATTTGCTCAGCTTGGTCGCGCCCAACGATCCGGTCAAGGGGAAGTGGAGCTTCACGCACCTGCCCGTGATTCCGCCCGAGTTCGAACTGGGCCCCACCGACAAGAAATCCGCCGAACGGCTTAAGCTGCTGGTCCGCCTGGCCAAGCGCAAGGACGTCGACGCCATCATCAACGCCTGTGACGCCGGGCGCGAGGGCGAACTGATCTTCCGCTACATCATTCAGTACGCGGGCGTGAAGAAGCCGATCCAGCGCCTCTGGCTGCAGTCGATGACCCAGGCCGCCATCCGCGAAGCCTTCGCCAACCTGCGCGACGACTCCCAGCTCAAGCCGCTGGAAGCCGCCGCCCGCTCGCGCGCCGAGGCCGACTGGCTGGTGGGCATCAACGGCACGCGCGCCATGACTGCCTTCAACAGCAAGGACGGCGGCTTCTTCAAGACCCCGGTCGGCCGGGTGCAGACGCCCACGCTGGCCATCGTGGCCGAGCGCGAAGAGCGCATCCGCCGCTTCGTGCCGCGCGACTACTGGGAAGTGCGCGCCACCTTCGTGGCGGCCGCCGGCCTCTACGAAGGCCGCTGGATCGACCCGCAGTTCAAGAAAGACGACCGCGACCCGGAAAAGCGCGAATCGCGCCTGTGGTCGGAAGCCGCCGCGCAAAGCGTGGTGGCCGCCTGCCGCGAACAGCCGGGCAACGTCACGGAAGAATCCAAGCCGTCGACCCAGATGTCGCCGGCCCTGTATGACCTGACCTCGCTGCAGCGCGAAGCCAACGGCCGCTTCGGCTTTTCGGCCAAGACCACGCTGGCGCTGGCGCAGACTCTGTACGAACGCCACAAGGCGCTGACCTACCCGCGTACCGATTCGCGCTACCTGCCCGAGGACTACATCGCCACGGTGCAGGAAACCATGCGCGCGCTGGCCAAGGGCGGTTCCAACGCCGTGGGCGGCCTGGCGCGCCACGCGGAAACCGTGGTCGGCAATCAATGGGTCAAGCCGAACCGCCGCATCTTCGACAACAAGAAGGTGTCGGACCACTTTGCCATCATCCCCACGCTGCAGATCCCGCACGATCTGAGCGAGGCCGAGGCCAAGCTGTACGACCTGGTGCTCAAGCGCTTCCTGGCGGTGTTCTTCCCCGCCGCGGAATACCGCGTCACCACCCGCATGACCGAAGTGCAGGGGCACCGCTTCCGCACCGACGGCAAGGTGCTGGTCAGCCCGGGATGGCTGGCCGTCTACGGCAAGGAAGCCCAGGGCGAAGACGCCAACCTGGTGCCCGTGGCGGACGGCGAGACCGTGCGCACCGAGGACGTCGAGGCCGTGGGTCTCACCACCAAGCCGCCGGCGCGCTTCAACGAAGGCACGCTGCTGTCGGCCATGGAAGGCGCCGGCAAGCTGGTGGACGACGAGGAACTGCGCGAGGCCATGTCCGAGCGCGGCCTGGGCACGCCGGCCACGCGCGCCGCCATCATCGAAGGCCTGCTCAACGAGGTCTACCTGCGCCGCGAAGGCCGCGACCTGGTGCCCACCGCCAAGGCGCGCCAGCTGATGACGCTGCTGTCGGGTCTGGACGTGACCGAACTGACCTCGCCGGAACTCACCGGCGAATGGGAACACAAGCTCAAGCAGATCGAGCAGGGCGGCCTGGGCCGCGAGGCCTTCATGCGCGAGATCGCGCAGATGACGCAGGTCATCGTCAAGCGCGCCAAGGAATACGAGCGCGACACGGTGCCGGGCGACTACGCCACGCTGCAGACGCCGTGCCCGAAGTGCGGCGCCGTGGTGAAGGAAAACTATCGCCGCTTTGCCTGCACTGCCTGCGACTTCTCCATCGGCAAGCACCCGGGCGGCCGCACCTTCGAGCTGCCGGAAGTCGAAGAGCTGCTGGCCAAGCGCGAGATCGGCCCGCTGCAAGGCTTCATCAGCAAGATGGGCCGGCCGTTCGCCGCCATCCTGCGTATCAGCGATGAATTCAAGCTGGAGTTCGACTTCGGCCAGAACGACGAAGACGACAACGAGGCCGTGGACTTCTCCGGCCACACGCCGGTGGGCTCGTGCCCCAAGTGCCAGTCGCGCGTGTTCGAGCACGGCATGAGCTATGTCTGCGAGAAATCCGTCGGCCCCGAAAAGAGCTGCGATTTCCGTTCGGGCAAGGTCATCCTGCAGCAAGAAATCTCGCGCGAGCAGATGGAAAAGCTGCTGACCAACGGCCGCACCGACCTGCTCGACGGCTTTGTCTCCAGCCGCACCAACCGCAAGTTCAAGGCCTTCCTCGTCCGCCAGCCGGACGGCAAGATCGGCTTCGAGTTCGAGCCGCGTCCTGAAAAGCCGGGCCGCGCGCCGGCCAAGACGGCCACCAAAACCGCGACCAAGACCGCCGCCAAGAAAGCGCCGGCCAAGAAGGCCGCGGTGAAAAAGGCGGCAACCAAGACCGCAACCAAGACGGCCACGAAAACAGCCGTCAAGAAAGCGGTGAAGAAGGCTGCGCCTAAAAAGACCGCCGCATAGCAGGGGAGCCACGCCTCTTCGGCGTATCGCGCACAACGCCCGGGCAACCGGGCGTTTTCCATTGTTGGACGCCAGTTGCTGGGGTATTGTCTACGCCAAACCGCTGCAACCAGACCTATTCCGAGGACGACATGAGCAACAGCCCCGCTTCCACCACCCGCCGCCGCGTGCTGGCCGCCGCAGGCGCGCTGGCCGGCATCAGCCTGGTCAACGGCCGCGTCGCGTTCGCGCAGCCCAAGCTGGGCCGTATCGTCTACGGCCAGGGCAGCATCGACCCGTTCTTCGCCGCGGGCTATGTCGCGCTGAAGAAGGGCTATTTCGGCGAGGGTGGGCTGGAAGTCGAATACCTGAATTCGCAAAGCGGTCCGCGCACCAACCAGTTGCTGGCCGCGGGCCAGATCGTGTTCGGCGCCACCGCCGCGACGGCCGCCCCCGCGCTGACGCTGGCCGGCAAGCCCGCCACGCTGGTGTTCGGCTTCGACCGCAAGCTCACCTACGCCAACGTCATCGTGCGCCGCGAAGACTTCGAAAGCGGCAAGATCAAATCGTTGAAGGACCTGGCCGGCAAGCGCGTGGGCGCCACCCAGCCGCAGTCCAGCACCTGGCTCATGGCGCTGTACCTGATGCAGAAGGCCGGCGTGGCCGACAAGGTGGACATCCGCCCGCTGGGCGACCTGGCGACCATGCTGGGCGCGCTCAAGACCGGCTCCGTGTCCGCCAGCATGGCCACCATGTCCATGATGGAACAGGCCCAGCAAGAAGGCTGGGGCGTGCCCATTTTCGACGCCACCACTGAGAGCTCGTGGAACGAATTCATGGGCGGCGACGTGCCCGGCATCGCGGCCCTGACCTTGCAGGACACCATCCAGAAGCGTCCCGAAGTGGTGCAGGCCTTCGTGACCGGCCTGGTCCGCGCGCAGGACTTCATCAGCGCCAACAGCGCCGCGGCCGTCACCGACGCGATCTACGACGATTACCTGAACGCCTTTCCGCGCGCCGCCATCGAGAAAACGCTGGGCGTCTACAAGGAAACGGTGTTCCTGAAGGACAACATCATCACCCAGGACGCCTATGACCGCATGACGGCCATCATGGGCGACGGCCGCCAGTTCTCCAACGACGAGATCAAGACCGTGCCCTACGACCGTTGCGTGAACATGAGCTTCGTGCGCCGCGCCCGGGGCCTTTGATGATCACGCTGGACAAGGTGGGCAAGGCCTACCAGACGCGCCAGGCCACCACGCACGCGGTGGGCGAGGTCAGCCTGACGATCCCGGAGGGCGAGTTCGTCTCCATCGTCGGCCCCTCGGGCTGCGGCAAGAGCACGCTGCTGAACATGATCGCGGGCTTTCTGCGCCCGACCACCGGCACCATCCGCGTGGACGGACGCGTGGTCGACGGACAGGTGCCGCCGGCGCTGGGCTACATCTTCCAGAAGGACACGCTGCTGCCCTGGTTCAGCGTGCGGAAGAACGTGGCGCTGGGCCTGAAGTTCCAGGGCGTGTCCGCCGACAAGATCGAGCGCCGCGTGGCCGAACTGCTGGAAATGGGCCACCTGAGCCAGTTCGCCGATGCCTTTCCGCACCAGCTGTCGGGCGGCATGCGGCGGCGCGTGGCGCTCTTGATGAGCCTGGCGGTCGAGCCGCGCATCCTGCTGCTGGACGAGCCCTTTGGCGCGCTGGACACCCACACCAAGACGCACCTGCACCGCGAACTGATCGAGATCTGGCGCAAGCTGGGTCAGACCATCGTCATGGTCACGCACGACCTGGACGAAGCCATCCTGCTGTCCGACCGCGTGGTGGTGTTGTCCGGCCCACCCAGCCGCGTGCTGCTGGACGAGCGCATCGAGATCCCGCATCCGCGCGACGTCTTCACGCTGCGCGAAACGCCGCAGTTCGTGACCCACGTGCAAAGCCTATGGAGCGTGCTGGGACAGCAGTTCCGCGCCGCCGCCTGAACCGATACGCGTCATGACCACGACTGATACCGCCGACTCCCTGCAGGACCAGCTACGCCTGGACCGCCGCGCCAGCATCGCGCGCCGGCTGCGCATCACGCTGTGGCAAGTGCTGATACTTGCCATCATCCTGGGTTCCTGGGAAACGCTCACGCGCATCCCCTGGTTCACCCAGAACACGCTGTTCGATCCTTTCTTCATCAGCCAGCCCTCGCGCGTGGCCGTGCGGCTGTGGGAATGGCTGCAGCCCGGCCCGCGCTCGGTCTGGCCGCATTTATGGTTGACGCTGCAGGCCACCATGGTGGGGCTGCTGGTGGGCGTGGGCAGCGGCTTCGTGGTGGGCATGACGCTCAGCCGCAGCCGCTTCCTGGCCGACGTGTTCAATCCCTTCATCGTGGCGTTCAACTCGATGCCGCGCATCGCCTTCGTGCCGCTCATCACCATGTTCTTCGGGCTGGGGCTGGCGTCCAAGGTGGTGACGTCCTGGTTCGTGGTGTTCTTCCTGGTGTTCTTCAACACCTACAAGGGCGGGCGCAGCGTGGAGCGCGAACTGGTGGACTTCTGCCGCACGCTGGGCGGCTCGCCGCGCCAGATCCTGTGGCGGGTGCGCATCCCGACCGCGGCCGCGTGGACCTTCGCGGCCTTGCCGAATGCCATCAGCTTCGCGCTGATCGGGGTGGTGCTGGCGGAGTTCGTCGGCTCCACCACGGGCATGGGCTATCTGATGATCACCGCGCTGGCGACGCTGAACGCCACCGACATGTTCGCGGCGGTAACGCTGCTGTCCATTGTCGGCATCGCGCTGGTTTATTGTGTGACCTGGCTGGAACGCCGGCTGCTGCACTGGGCGCCGGAGTTCCGGGAATAGGTAGATCCGCGCGGCCCTGATTGAGACAAAGCATTTTGGACGACTGACATGAATACGCTGCCGTATCTGCGCAACTTCGACCTGACCGGACAGGTCGCCCTGGTCACAGGTTCTGCCCGCGGGCTGGGCTTCTGCATCGCGCGGGCACTGGCCGGCTGTGGCGCGCGCGTACTGATCAACGGCCGTAACGCCGAGGCCGTCGCGGCCGCGGCGGGTGAACTGACTGCCGCAGGACTGGACGCGCATCCGCTGCCGTTCGACATCAGCGACGACGCCGCCATGGAGCGCGCGTTCCTGGACATAGACCGCGACCACCACCGCCTGGACCTCCTGGTGAACAACGTGGGAGCGCGCAACCGCAAGACCCTGCGCGACACCAGCCCCGCCGAGATCCGCGAGCTGATCGACACCGACATGGTCGCCGGCATGCTGCTGGCCAAGTTCGCCGCCGAGCGCATGGTGCGCCAGGGCAGCGGCCGCCTGATCGCGATTACCTCGGTGGTGGGCGAGTTGGCGCGCTCGGGCGATGCGGTCTATCCCGCGGCCAAGCAGGGCCTGACGGGCATGGTGCGCGCGCTGGCGGCGGAGTTCGGCGGCTACGGCATCACCAGCAACGCCATCGCGCCGGGCACCTTCGCTACCGAAACCAATGCGGAAATGGTGGCTGACCCCGCGGTCGGTCCGCGGATCGCCGAGCGCAATCCCATGGGGCGTTGGGGTGAGCCGGAGGAAATCGCAGGCGCCGCCGTGTTCCTGGCGTCGCCCGCGGCGTCATACGTGAACGGGCACGTGCTGGTGGTGGATGGGGGCTTGTCGATTCAGTTTTGAGGGTGGCAGGGCGAAGCGCGAGAAAGCCGGAGCGCGCATACCACCGGTGCCCGTGAGCCCAAGCGGCTGCCGCCCCGCGCGCCCGACAGCGACGCTTAAGTCGTCTCGTCCTGATACCAGACGCCTTCGGCCAGCATCATCTTCTGATGCCCATGCCCGGCTGGCATCATCGGGAAGCAGTTCTCCTGCGCCGTCACGGCCACGTCCAAAAAGTAGGGGCCGTCATGCGCCAGGCACTCGGCCAGCGCCGCATCCAGCTGTGCCGGATCGTCCACCCGGGCCGCGCCCCAACCGAAGGCGCGCGCCAGCGCCACGAAATCGGGCAGCGAGGCGTTGTAGCTGTGGCTATAGCGTCCGCCATGGATCAGCTCCTGCCATTGCCGCACCATACCCATATAGCCGTTGTTGCACAGCACGACCTTGACGGGGGTCTGGTGCTGCATGGCGGTGGACAGTTCCTGGATGTTCATCAGCACCGAGGCGTCGCCGCTGACGCAGACCACGGTCTTGTCCGGGTGGGCGACCTGCGCGCCGATCGCGGCGGGCACGCCGTAGCCCATCGTGCCGGCGCCGCCGGAGGTCAGCCAGCGGTTGGGCTTGTCGAAGCGCAGGTATTGCGCGGCCCACATCTGGTGCTGGCCCACGTCGGTGGACACGATGGCGTCGCGGTCCGCCAGCGCGGCGTTCAGGCGCGACATCAGGTGCTGCGGCAGGATCGCGTCGGCGGCCGGCGTGTAGCCCAGGCAGTCCTGGGCGCGCCAGGCGGCGATGCGCTTGTACCAGGGCGCCAGCCGCGCCGCGTCCATCGGTTCGTCGCCGAGTTCGGCGCGCAGCGCGCGCACCAGCGGCAGGCAATCGCCCACCAGCGCCACGTCCACGCGCACCACCTTGTTGATGGAGGCGGGGTCGATGTCGATATGGATCTTGCGCGCGTGCGGGCAGAACTCCGACAGCTTGCCGGTGATGCGGTCGTCGAAACGGGCGCCTATGCAGACCACCAGGTCGGCGTTGTGCATGGCCAGGTTGGCCTCGACCGTGCCGTGCATGCCCAGCATGCCGACGAACTGCGGGTCGGACGCGGGGAACGCGCCCAGGCCCATCAGGGTCAGGGTGCAGGGCGCGCCGGTGTGGCGCACCAGATCGGTGTAGGCCTCGCAAGCCTCGGGGCCGGCGTTCACCAGCCCGCCGCCGCCGTAGAAGATGGGCCGCTTGGCCTGGGCGATCAGCGCGGCGGCGCGGCGCACGGCCGACTGCGGCAGCTTGGGCGCCAGCTTGCCCGCCTGGCGGCGCGCGCGCAGCGCGGCCAGCCGCTGTTGCGAGGGCTCGGCATCGTCATCCGCATCGCGCGGCACGGCCAGTTGCACGTCCTTGGGGAAATCCAGCAACACCGGGCCGGGCCGGCCCTGGCGGGTCAGTTCGAAGGCGCGGGCCGTCACCGCGGCCACGTCGTCCACCGAACGGACCTGCGTATTCCATTTGGTCACGGAGCGCGAGATGCCGATGGCGTCGCATTCCTGGAAGGCGTCCGTGCCGATGGCGGCCGTGGCGACCTGGCCGCTGATACAAAGCACTGGGATCGAATCGCACATGGCATCGAGCAGGCCGGACGTGGTGTTGGCCATGCCGGGACCGGAAGTGACGAAGACCACGCCCGTGCGGCCGGTGCTGCGGGCATAGCCTTCGGCGGCATGCACGGCGGCCTGCTCGTGGCGCACCAGCACGTGGCGCAGGCGCGGCTCGGCGTACAGCGCGTCGTAAAGCGGCAGCACCGCGCCGCCGGGGTATCCGAAAATGGTATCCACGCCGCACGCAATCAGCGTGTCGAGCAGAATTTTCGCCCCGTTATGAGCGGGGCGTTCAGTGGCGGCAAGCGCGGCGGCGGCGGTGGGGTGCAGGCGATCGTTCATGCTATCCATCTTATTCGTAGATCGGAAGAATATTTATCTTCTTTTCCACGAATAACGACTGGACGGAGTAAATTTATCTTTGATTTGAAGGAATCAAAGAAAATGAACCTGGACAAGTTTGATCTCGCCATTTTGAAGGTGCTGCAGGACAACGCACGCGCCAGCCTGAACGACATCGGCGCGGCGGTGGGCCTGTCGTCCACGCCGTGCTGGAACCGCATCAAGCGCATGGAAAGCGCCGGGGTGATCCGCGGCTATACCGTGGACATCGACCCAGCCAGCCTGGGCTTCATGGACACGGTGATCGTCCACGTCACGCTGGAAAGTCACAGCGAGGAGACGCTGTACGAGTTCGGCCGGGCGCTGGCGCAGATTCCCGAGGTCCTGGAAGCCTTCCTGGTCTCGGGCGACTACGACTATTACATCCGCATCGCCGTGCGCGACACCCGCGACTACGAGCGGCTGCTGCGTGAGCAGCTCTACCGCATCCCGGGCATCCGGCACAGCAAATCCTGCTTCGTGCTGCGCCGGCTTAAGGAAACCAAGCTGCCGTTGACCGGTTTGGCGGAATAGGCGCGTCTTCAGCGCAGCACGAAGTCCACCGGCTCGGCGGGCTCGGGCAGCGGCCGCACGCCCAGGCCCTCCAGCAGGTCGATCTCGATCACGCGGGCCAGCGCAGACAACGGCAGGTCGTTCTCATCCGAGCCGAACGGGTCTTCCAGTTCGTCGCCCACCGCGTCCAGGCCGAAGAAGGTATAGGCCACGATAGTCACGGCCGCCGGCATCATGTATTCCAGCGTGCCCACCAGGCCGAAAGGCAACAGCAGGCAAAAGAGCCAGGCCGTGCGATGCAGCAGCAGCGAATAGGCGAAGGGCGAGGGCGTGAACTTGATCCGCTCGCAGGCCGCCTGGATGGCGGCGCAGGCGGCCACGCGCTGGGTCAGCGCCTGGTACAGGATGTCGCTCAGCTCGCCGCGCCGCAGGCAGGCCGCCAGATCGCGGTTGATGGCCATGAGCAGGGCGTCGGGCACGTTGCGGCAGCCGTTGAGGGTCTCGGCCTCGTCCTGCTGCACCCAGGGGCGCGCAGCAGAAACCATGTCTTCCTGGCGCAGCCGCGCCGCCAGCGCGTAGCCGAAGCCGATGCAACGGCGCACGATGCGTTCCTGCACGGGGTTGGCGGTGCTGGCCGCCAGCAGCACCGCGCTTTCGCGCGCCAGGCTACGCGCCTGCACGATCAGCTCGCCCCATTGCTTGCGCGCTTCCCACCAACGGTCGTAGCAGACGTTGTTGCGAAAGCCCATGAACACGGACAGGGCCAGGCCGAACAGCGAAAACGGCACCGCCGACAGGTGGGCGGGCGAGAACCACTCCTGGTGGTACATCCACACCACCAGGCAGGACAGCGCCGTGATGACCAGGATGCGGCTGAGGATCCGGGGAATGATGGAGCCGCGCAAGACAAAGAACAAAGCCAGCGCGGAAGGACGCGGACGGACAATCATGGTGCTAACCAGGAAGAACAAGGCGGCGCACACTATACGCCCATCAAGCTGTCAAATACGCGCCGATATAATTCTGTTTCGTCTCACCGCCACTTCCACCGAGCAATGACCAACGAAGACACTCCGATCAAGCCCTGGTATGCCGTCCGCCGCTCCAAGCTGCACGGCAACGGCGTCTTCGCCGCGCGCAAGATTCCCGCAGGCACGCGCATCGTCGAGTACGGCGGCGAGCGCATCAGCGCCAAGGAAGCCGACCGCCGCCATCCGACCAATCCGGACGATCCCTTCCACACTTTCTTCTTCGCGCTCAGCTCCGGCCGCGTGATCGACGGCGGCGACAACGGCAACGACGCCCGCTGGATCAACCATTCCTGCGAACCGAACTGCGAGGCGCAGGAAGGCAAGCACGGCAAGCGCGTCTACATCGTCGCGCTGCAGGACATCCCGCGCGGCACCGAGCTGTCGTACGACTACGGTCTGGTGCTGGACGGCCGCATCACCAAGAAACTGAAGGAAGGCTACCGCTGCCTCTGCGGCACGCCGCCGTGCCGCGGCACGATGCTGGCGCTGCCGGCCAAAAAGAAGAAGAAGGAAGCGGCCGACCAGCCCGAAACTGTCGAAGCGGCCTCCTGATCCTGGCGGGGTCGGACCCCGCCGCGTCCCTAAGACCCCGGTCGCAGCGGGCGTATTCCGGCCCCAGCCCCCGACAGGCGTACAATCCCCCAGGTCGTTAACACGACATGCAGTACGTCTTCAGGGCGGGGTGCAATTCCCCACCGGCGGTATGCCATGCAATGTGGCGAGCCCGCGAGCGCCCGGCGTCCTTCACGGATACCGGGGTCAGCAGATCTGGTGAGATGCCAGGGCCGACGGTCATAGTCCGGATGAGAGAAGATGTGCCGGCACAACGGTAGCACCGGGCGCACCCGCGCCTGGACTGCTGTATTGCGTTCGGCTGTCGAGTAGCCCTGAAACGTTTTTCGCCCCTTTTAACTTGCGAGAGCGTTTCAAATGTCCAACGTTACCCTTACCCCGCAGTCCCCCATCCCCAGCCTGGCTTCGCAGCCTTTCGCCGCCCGCTTGCAGCGCGCCCTGCATCATCTGCGCCTGGGCCGTCCCGTCATCCTCATGGACGACTTCGACCGCGAGAACGAGGCGGACCTGATCGTGGCCGCCGACAAGCTGACGGTACCTGTCATGGCCCAACTGATCCGCGACGGCAGCGGCATCGTCTGCCTGTGCCTGCCCGGCGAAACCCTGGACCGGCTGGAACTGCCGCCGATGGTCCAGCGCAACCAGAGCCGCTTTGCCACGGCTTTCACGGTTTCCATCGAAGCGCGCGAAGGCGTCAGCACCGGCGTGTCGGCCGTGGACCGCGTCACCACCATCCGCGCCGCCATTTCGCCGTCGGCGCAGAGCGAGGACATCGTCAGCCCGGGCCACGTGTTCCCGCTGCGCGCCCAGCCGGGCGGCGTGCTGACCCGCCGCGGCCACACCGAAGGCTCGGTGGACCTGGCGGTGCTGGCCGGCCTGCGCCCGGCCGGCGTGCTGTGCGAACTGATGAATGCCGACGGCACCATGATGCGCGGCGCCGCCCTGGAACGCTACGCCGCCCAGCACGGGCTGGTGGCGCTGACCATCGCGGAACTGGCCGACCATCTGCAACAGCTGAAGGACGGCCAGGCCGAGGCGATCGACGACGAAGTGCTGGAGATGGCCGCGACGGTCTGATCCTTGCGCAGGCGGCGCCGGATCCGGCGCCGCCATTTTTTTACCTCCGCGTCCTGAGCGCCATGGCGACGACCATCGCCGCCAGCGCGCATGCGCCACCCATCGCATACACCGCGCCGTAGCCTTGCTCGCCGGCCAGCCAGCCGGCTGCCGGACTGCTCAGCCCCAAGGCCACGTCCAGGAAGGCCACATACGCCCCCATGGCTGCGCCCCGGCTTGCCGCGGGCACGCGGCGCACGGCTTCGACGCCGAAGGCAGGGAATGCCAGCGAGTAGCCCGCACCCGTCAGCAGCGCGCCTGCAAATGCCCAGGCCGGTGTGGTTCCGGTCCAGATCAGCCATTGCCCTGCGGCTTCAATCAGCACGCACACGAGCGCCACACGCGCGCCGCCCAGCTTGTCCGGCAGGCCGGCAAAGAACACGCGGGCCAGGATGAAGCCCACGCCGAACGCGGTGAACATCCACGCGGCGCCGTCCCAGCCGCGTTGCGAAAACAGCAAGCTCACGAACGCGGTGATCACGCCGAAGCCGACGCTGGCCAGCGCCAGGCCCGCGCCGGGCAGCAGCACCAGGCCCAGCACCTTGTAGAAAGGCGTACGCACGCCGCCCGCCGCGCGCACCCCGCGCAAAGGCAACACCAACGCCAGGGCCGCCAGCGGAATCAGCGCCGTGGCCCAGGCAATGCCCGCAAAGCCTGTGACGCCGTAGAGCCGCATGCCGGCGGGCGCGCCCAGCGCATAGGCGGCGTAGATCGCCACGCCGACCCAGGCCATCACGCGGCCCGCATTCTGCGGCCCCACGCGGCCCACGCCCCAGCTCAGTGCACCGGTGACGATGAGGCTTTCGGCGCAGCCCATCAACGCGCGTCCGGCCAAGAGCGCGCCCAGCGCCGCCTGCGGCCGCGCCGACAGGTCGTCGGCCAACAGATAGAACAGTCCCGCAATGGAGCCCAGCACGAAGCCGCCCACCACCGCGCGCTTGGCGCCGCGACGATCAGCCAGCGAACCCGCATAGGCGCGCGACAGCAAGGCGGCGGCGAACTGCAGGCCCGCCACCACGCCGACGACCAGCGCCCCCAGCGCCAGCGTGCCATCCACATACAGAGGCAGCACCGGCATGGGCAGGCCGATCATGAAGAACCCGACGAACACCGCCAGCGCCAGCGGCAGCACTTGCGCGAAGACGGAGCGCACGGGCCCCTGGGCCGCGGGCATGGCCCCGGCCGTCGATGAATGCGACATTGAATTTCCTTAAGTGAGAGATGCGCAAACCGGAACCAGTTTGAAAACCGCCGATGGCATAATCGCCGTGTGCGGGCGATGAACCGGATTGCCTGCTGGAAATTTTATGAGCCGTTGCTCATATTCGATACTCGCCTTTCACAGTACCCATGACCGCCATCCCACAGCCCCGGAAATCGCCGCGCCAGCTCAGATCCCAGCACACCGTAGAGACGATTCTGCAAGCCACGGCTCGCGTTCTAGCCACCCACGGCTATGCGGGCACCAACACCAATCTGATCGCGGAGACGGCCGGCGTCAGCGTCGGTTCGCTATACCAGTACTTCCCGAACAAGAACGCCTTGATCGCGGCGCTGCACAACCGCCACGACAACCAGATGCTGGACGTGATCGACGGGGTCCTGGACAGCAATCCCGCGGCCACGCTGCGCGAGCGCGTCGCGGCCATTGTCGAAGCAATGCTGCATGCCCACATGCTGGAGCCCGCCCTACATCGCGTGTTGGAAAGGGAGTTCCCCCTGTTCGACCAGCCGCATGAGCACAGCCGCGCGGACCAGGATATCCACCGGCGCATGCGCCATCTGCTGGAACTGCATCGCGCCGAAATCGCGCAACAGGACCGCGACCTGGCGACCTATGTGGTGTTGCGCATCATGGAGTCGCTGGTGCACGCTGCGGCGCTGGAGCCGCCGGCGGGGTTCTCGACGCAGCAGCTGGAACAGGCGGTGGTCGACGCGGTGATGGGATACTTGGGCGCGCCGGCGACAGCCGCCCGCCCGGCGCCACGGAAGACCGCAAGGACCGTGCGCCGCTAACCGCGCATTTCGGGCCAGCGGCGATTGGCCCAGGCTGCTGGTGACATACCCCCGATGCCGGACAACTAGCGGCCCGGATCCCGGGCCATCTCGGCCAAACAGTCGGCGGCGCTGCCGGTAACGATGCGGGCGCTGCACGCCAGCATCAGGTTCAGATTCAGGCCAAAGTCTTCCACGGTGTAGCCCTCCGCATCGACCATGCGCGACATGCCGTCATCGGCCGCGGCGCCCACCGCCACCTGATCGATCAGCGAACCCGCCTGGCCGGTGTAGCCCCATACGGTCTTGCCGCAAGCGATGGCATAGCCGACTTCGAAAGCCGTGCCGGAATCGGGCTCGGCGCCGCGAAACGGGTTCAGGTTCGCCATCACCATGTCGGCGCGCCGGATCAGCGCGACGTTCTCGCGGTAGATCCATTGCGCCAGCGCCTGGCCCGCCAGGTCCTGCGGCGCCTCGTTGTCCAGCGGGAACAAGCCTTCGAACCCATACGTGGCGCACAGCGCCTTCAAGCGTTTGCCATGCGCCGCCGCATCGGGCAGGAACACGTCGAAACCCGCCAGATATACGCTGCGCATGATGACTACTCCGGATCGGAAACGTTGAAGGCTTCGCCGGTGGCGAAGAAAGAGCCGCCGGCCACGTAATGCACCGAGCGGCGCTCATCGTCGGGGAAATGCCAGCGGTTGCCGGAAAACGCTTCCGGCTCGGCCCATGCGGCCACGACCTCGCCAATGAAGAGGTCATAGGCCTGCTGGTTGTGCGGCTCGGGTACGACGCGGCATTCCAGCCAGCCCAGGCAACCGCTGATGAGCGGCGCGCCGATCTTGCTGGCGGGAAAGGTCGTCAGGCCGCTGGCCTGGAACTTGTCTTCGTCGCGCCCGGAATCGGTACCCACCCGCAGCGTGGCGCGGGCTTGCGCGCGCGACGGGATGCACAGCGCGAACTCGCCCGACGCTTCGATCAGGCCGCGCGTGTAGGTGTTCTTGTCCACCACCACCAGCATCTTGGGCGGGCTGAAATCCAGAGGCATGGCCCAGGCAGCCGCCATGACGTTGCGCGCATCCCCGTGGGCGCTGGTCACCAGCACCGTGGGGCCGTGATTCAGCAGCAGATAGGCGCGGGACAGGTCTACGGGTTCGATGGGGGACATGCGGCGCTTCCTAGAACATGCCGTTCTTGTTGGCGGGGTTCTCGGGGATTTCCTGGCTCACGTCCCAGTGTTCCACGATCTTGCCGTCTTCCACGCGGAAGATGTCCATCACGGCCTGGCCGCGGTCTTCCGGCGAATCGCGCCACAGGTTGTGGATAAGCACCAGATCGCCCTCGGCGATGACGCGCTTGATTTCGACGATGGACTGCGGATGCTGCTCGAAATAGGCGGGAAAGAAGTCCACCAGGGGACCGACGCCGTCCTGCATATAGGGGTTGTGCTGGGTGTAGTTCGGGCTGACGTACAGGCGCACCGCCTCGTCGATGTCGCGGTCCTGGAACATCATGCGAAAGAAAGCCACCACGATGTCCTTGTTGGACTGGGAGGCGGCGGCGGCCGGCGCAGCCGCCATACAGGACGCCGCGACCAGCAGGCAGAGGGCCAACGATTTCAACTTCATACGCATACAGGGCAAACTCAGGTGTCGGAACGCCGGCTGGCGGTGCGCCAGTTTACAAACAAAAACATGGATTCCGGCCCCGGGGTCCAATGAAAAAGGGCCTCTCGCCGAGGCCCTTCCCGATCTGCCTGCGGGCGGGATCAATAGCCGACGGTATAGCGGCGGCGCGAATGCTTGGGCGTCTCGAGTTCGTCGACCAGCGCAATCGCATAGTCTTCCATCGAAATCCAGCTCTTGCCTTCGTCATCGGCCAGCAGGGTGTCGTCGCCCAGGCGGAACTTGCCGGTGCGTTCGCCCGGCTCGAACAGGGCGGAGGGCGACAGGAAGGTCCAGTTCAGCACCTTTTCATGGCGCAGGGTGTCCAGGAACACTACGCCGGCGCGGGCCTCCGGCTTGTAGGCGTCGGGGAATTCGGGGGTGTCGATCAGCATCTTGCCGGGCGCGACCAGCAGGCTGCCCGCGCCGCCGACCACCAGCAGGCGCGGCACGCCCGCGTCCTTCACGGCGCTCAAGAGCGGCTTGGCGTCCGACGACACGAAGCGCGATGCGCTGATCACGGCGTCGTGGCCGGTCAGCAACGCGGTCAGCGCTTCCGGATCGGTGGCGTCGCCCTGCTTGATGGTCAGGCCGAGCTGCGGATTCACATCGGACAGATTGCGGGCGATGCCCGTGACCTGGTGGCCACGCTTGAGCAATTCGTCAGCCACGCGCGAACCCACGCGGCCGGTAATTCCGATCAATGCAACTTTCATGGTCTTGCTCCTTGGGTAGGGGGAGCCAGGGCCGCCGCAACTTGCGGCGCTACGTGCTTAGGCTCAGGCAAAGCCATACTATTCGTACAAATCCGATCGAAAAACCCGTTAAATCGGACTAGTTTTTTGCAATTTATGCACCAATAGCCGGTAAATCCGGACGGATTGGACGGAAGGGACAGCCTGCCGGGCGCTTTCGCAGCCGCCAGGCCAGTGTGCTCCCGACGGCCCCGCTTGAACAGGGGGCCGCCGCGGCGGCAGGTGTTCAGGCCGCGGCGCGCTGCGCCTGGTAGACCTGCAGATGCGCGTAAGCCGTGCGCAGATAGGTCGCGTCCACGCCCAGGGTGCGGGCGCGCCGCACCATGTCGCCGACGATGTGATCGGCCTCGACCGGCAGGCCCTGGCTCAGGTCGCGGAACATCGACGCGGTCACGGGTTGGGTACGGTCGGTAATCAGCTTGCGCGCGGAGGCGTCGGCTTCCGGCCGCACGGCGTGGCCCGAGGCGGCGGCAACGGCTTGCGATTCCTGCAGCAGCCCGCTCATGATGTCGATGCCGTCGTCGGTAGAAGCAATCTGCCCGACCGAGCCGCGCATCAGGCAGGTAGCCGCGGCCAGCGTGGTCAGGAACACGTATTTTTCCCAGATGTCCTGGTAGATGTCGGTGCTCAGGCGGCTGACGTATTCGCCGCCGGCCAGGGCCTGTTCCAGCGCCACGCAGCGCTCGCTGCGAGCGGGGCCCGCGCGCTCGCCGAAAACGATGTTGGCGTACTTGCCCAGATGCACCACTTCACCCTCGGGGCCCAGGGTGGCGTTGATCTGGCACAGTCCGCCCAGCACCCGGTGCGGCTCGAACTCGCGGTCCAGCACGTCGTACTGCAGCACGCCGTTCATGATGGGCAGCACGGCGGTATCGGGTCCGACCGCGGGGCGGATGGCCTCGATGGCGCTGGCCAGGTCATAGGCCTTGCAGCTCAGCACCACCACGTCGTAGCTGCCTTGCAGCGTCTGCTGCGTGACCAGCTGCGGCTGCAGCGTGGCATCGCCCAGCGGGCTCTTGATGCGCAGGCCCTGTTCGCGGATCCGCGCGGCGCGCGGTTCGCGCACCAGGAAGGTCACGTCCGCGCCCGCCTGGGCCGCCCGTCCGCCGAAGTATCCGCCGGTGCCGCCGGCGCCCAAGAACAACATCCGCATGCCTGTCTCTCCTTGTAGGCCGCCCGCCGTCTGCGCGGGCTCATGGCGGAATTATGCGCCTTGCGGGGGAAGCGGGTGTTCGTGCTCCTGCCAAGCCTGGTAACCGCCGCGCAGGGCCCAGGTCTTGGGATAACCGGCGGCGCGCAACCGCGACGCCAGCAGCGCGGCCGACACTTCGTTGGGGCAGGCGCAGTACACGACGATGTCGGATTCCAGCGCCTGGGCATCGAGCCGGGGCAAGGGCGCCTTCAGGTCCACGGCGATGGCGCCAGGGATGCGCTGCTCTTCGCGCAGCGCTTCGGGACGCACGTCGAACACCAGCGCGTTGCGGCCGTCCTGCCGCCACTGCATCAATTCATCCACCGACAGGCGCGGAATCACGCGCAGGCTACGCAACAGGATCCGGCGCCGCAGGAAACGCGCCAGGATGTACAGCGCCAGCACCGCCGCCAGCACGCCCAGGCCCATCGCGCCATAGGTGCCCAGAATCTCCAGCACGTCGTTGACCACGTTGTGGAACAGGCCGCCCAGCAGCAGGGCCGAGCCCGACCAGATCAGGGAGCCCACCAGGTCGTAGCCCAGAAAGCGGCGGTAGGGCGTGCCCGTCAGGCCCGCCATCACGGTGGACAGCGCCCCCGCGCCGGGCAGGAACTTGCACACCAGCAGGGCGCGCACACCGATGCGCAGGTACAGACGCTGCGTCTGGCGGATGCAGGAATCCTGCGATAGTGACATCTTGCAGATCACGCCCAGAAGACGCGAGCCGTAGCGCTGCCCAGCCACATACCAGAGACTGTCGGCCAGCAGGCAAGCAGCCGTGGCGGCCATCCAGGGCACGAGCCACCCGCCCGCGCCGGCCAGCGCGCCGGCGGCGATCAGCATGGGATAGGCGGGCACCGGCAAGCCGGCCTGCTCGACCAGCACGTTGGCGAACACCAGCCACCCGCCGTACTGTTCCAGCAGCAGTTGTATATCTTGCATGGGGTCTTCCAGCTTGCCGCGCCACGCGCGCGGCTCATACCTGCGATTTTAGGCGCGCGGGCCCTGGATCGGGGTGTTGGCAGCCGCAACGGCCCGTTCCATGCGGCCGGTCTGTCCACCCCTTGGCAGACACGCACCGCTCTGGTGCCACCAATCCCCGCCAGGGTGCCTATAATCCTGCCCGGCCATCAGGTTTCCCCGACTTGTCGCGGGAATGCCCCATGGCATACAACTTGCTTCGCCAGGGCTGGCAGCGAACCCGACCATTCGGATGGGGCGCGTCGCCTGGCGCTCCCCATCCGATGACCGATCCCACGCCCTCGTTTCCGTACGCTAGTCCCGGCACGCCTGCCGGCGGCGGCCATATGGAACGGGGCCGCGGCCGCGCGCGCGCCAGCCGCGCGCGGGCCAGCGCCCATCGCCTCCAATACCCATCCCTTTCCCTCCCTTCGCAGGAGTCACCCGCATGAAAGCCTCTTCCACCCCGTCCGTCGCCGGCATCGCCCGCCGCGGCCTGCTCAAGCTGGCCGCCGCCGCCGCCGGCGCGCTGCTGTTCTCGGGCGCCGCCCAGGCCCAGGCGCCCGCCAAGACCAAGGTCGCCGCCATCTACACGGTGCCGGTCGAACAACAATGGGTGTCGCGCATCCACAAGGCGCTGGTCGCGGCCCGCGATCGCGGCGAGATCGAATACACGTTCTCGGAAAACGTCACCAACGCCGACTACGAGCGCGTGATGCGCCAGTACGCGGAACAAGGCAACAAGCTGGTGGTGGGCGAGGCCTTCGCGGTGGAAGCCGCCGCCCGCAAGGTGGCCAAGGACTATCCGCAGACCGCTTTCCTGATGGGTTCCTCGGGCAAGCCGCAGCAGCCCAACTTCTCGGTGTTCGACAACTACATCCAGGAACCCGCCTACCTGACCGGCATGATCGCCGGCGGCATGAGCAAGACGGGCAAGATCGGCCTGGTGGGCGGCTACCCCATTCCTGAAGTGAACCGCCTGATGCACGCCTTCATCGAAGGCGCCAAGGAAGTAAATCCGCAGGCCGAGTTCACCGTGACCTTCATCGGTTCCTGGTTCGATCCCCCTAAGGCCAAGGAAGCCGCCTTCGCCATGATCGACAAGGGCGCGGACGTGCTCTACGCCGAGCGCTTCGGCGTCTCGGACGCGGCCAAGGAACGCGGCAAGCTGGCCATCGGCAACGTGATCGACACGCAGCAGCAGTATCCGGAAACCGTGGTCGCCTCGGCGCTGTGGAGCATGGAGCCCACCATCGACGAAGCCCTCAAGCAGGTGCGCGCCGGCACGTTCAAGGCCGATGACTACGGCCAGTACTCGCTGATGAAGCACAAGGGTTCCTCGCTGGCGCCGCTGGGCACCTTCGAAAGCAAGATTCCCGCCGACCTGGTCGCCAAGGTGCAAGCCAAGCAGAAGGCCATCCTGGATGGCAGCTTCAGCGTCAAGGTCAACGACAAAGAACCCAAGTCCTCGGCACGATGAACCACGCGCCTCTCGCCCTGCAGCTGACGGGGATCACCAAACGCTTTGGCAGCCTCACGGCCAACGACGACATATCGCTCACGCTGCGCCAGGGCGAAGTGTTGGCCCTGCTGGGCGAGAACGGCGCCGGCAAATCGACCCTGGTGTCGATCCTGTTCGGCCATTACGTGGCCGACGCCGGCAACATCGAAGTCTTTGGCCAACCCTTGCCCGCCGGCCGGCCCGACGCCGCGCTGGCGGCAGGGGTCGGCATGGTGCATCAGCACTTCACGCTGGCCGACAACCTGACCGTGCTGGACAACATCATGGTCGGCACGGAATCGCTGTGGAAGCTGGCCTCCGGCCGCGGCAAGGCGCGCCAGCGCCTGGTGGAACTCGGCCAGCGCTTCGGCCTGGGCGTGGATCCGGACGCGCGCGTCGGCACGCTGTCGGTCGGCGAGAAACAGCGGGTCGAAATCCTGAAGGCGCTGTACCGCGGCGCGCGCGTCCTGATCCTGGACGAGCCCACCGCCGTGCTCACGCCGCAGGAAGTGCAGGACCTGTTCGCGACCCTGCGCGGCTTCGTCGACGAAGGCCTGGCGGTGATCTTCATCTCGCACAAGCTGGATGAAGTCATGGCGGTGTCGGGCCGCGTGGCGGTGCTGCGCCAGGGCAAGCTGGTGGCCGAGCGCGAAACCGCCAGCACCAGCCCGGCCGAACTGGCCGAGCTGATGGTGGGCCGCAAGGTCGTCATGCCGCACGCCGAAGCCGTGGCCGCGGCCGAGCAGGCCGCGCCCGTGGTGACCTTGTCGCAAGTGACCGTGCGCGACGACCGCGACGGCGCGACGCGCCTGGACAGCCTGGACCTGGTTGTCCACAAGCACGAGATCGTGGCGATTGCGGGCGTGGCCGGCAACGGCCAGCAGGCGCTGGTGTCGGTGCTGACCGGCCTGCGCCAACCCACCGACGGCACCATCCGCCTGGGTCCCGAGCATGCGGCGGCGCCCACGACGCCCGCCGGCTGGACCGCGGCCCACGTCGGCCGCATCCCTGAAGACCGTCACGGCGAAGGCGTGATCGGCGACAGCCCCTTGTGGGAAAACGCCATCGTCGAAGACCTGAAGGACCCGCGCTTCGCGCGTTGGGGCCTGATCCGGGCGCGCGCGGGCAAAGCCTATGCCCAGGCCCTGGCCAAGCAGTTCGACGTGCGCGCCGCGTCGCTGGACGTGCGTACCCGCAGCCTGTCCGGCGGCAATATGCAGAAGCTGATCCTGGGCCGCACGCTGGCGCGCGAACCGCGCTTCATCGTGGCCGACCAGCCCACCTGGGGCCTGGACATCGGCGCGGTCGCCTACGTGCGCGAGCAGCTCCTGGCGGCGCGCACGCGCGGCGCGGGCGTGCTGCTGGTGTCCGAGGACCTGGAAGAGATCTTCGCGCTGGCCGACCGTATCGCCGTGCTGTGCGGCGGCAAGCTGATCGCCGTGAAGCCGGTATCCGAATGGACGCCTGCCACGGTGGGCCTGGCCATGACGGGCACGCAGGGATGAATACCCGCTCCCTTCCGCGCGACTCCACCTCTTACCGAGCATTACTCGCATGAAACTGATCCTGGAACGCCGCCCGGAGCCCAGCCGCCTGGCGCTGGCCCTGGCGCCCTTCGCGGCCATCGCCTTCACGCTGGCGGTCTGCACCCTGCTGGTGGCCTGGGCCGGCGCCCCCGTGGGCCGCACCTATGCCTTGCTGTTCGAAGGCGCGTTCGGCTCGCGCTTCGCGCTGTCCGAAACGCTGACCCGCGCCACTCCGCTGATGCTGACCGGCCTGGCCTGTGCAGTGGCATTCCGCGCGCGCTTCTACAACATCGGCGCCGAGGGCCAGCTATATCTGGGCGCGCTGGCCGCGGTGGCGGTGGGCGGCCTGCATGACGGCACCGGCTTCGACCTGCCCGTGCCCGCGCTGTTTGCCGGCATGATGCTGGCGGCAGCCCTGGCCGGCGCCTTGCTGCTGCTGATTCCCGCCATCCTCAAGACCCGCCTGGGCGTGGATGAAGTGGTGACCACGCTGCTGGGCAACTTTATCGTGCTGCTGTTCGTGTCGATGATGCTGGACGGTCCCATGAAGGACCCAATGGCCATGGGCTGGCCGCAGTCGGTGGCGCTCAATGGTGACCTGGAACTGGGCAAGCTGATCGAGCGCACGCGCGCCCATACCGGCCTGCTGTGGGCCGCCGGCCTGGCGCTGGGGCTGTGGCTGCTGAACCGCTACACCGTGTTCGGCTTCCAGATGCGCGCGGTCGGCGCCAACGCGCATGCCTCGCGCTTCCTGGGCCTGCCGGTGAACCGCGTGATGCTGGGCACCGCCATGCTGTCGGGCGCGCTGGCCGGCCTGGCCGGCGCGATCGAAGTGGCCGGCCGTACCGGCTACGTCACGCTCGACATGTCGCCGGGCTATGGCTACACCGGCGTGGTGGTCGCCATGCTGGCCGGCCTGCATCCGCTGGGCGTGATCCTGGCCAGCCTGTTCGTGGCCGGCATGCTGGTGGGCGCGGACAGCATGAGCCGCGCCATCGCGGTGCCGAACTACATCGCCGACGTCATCGTCGCCACTTCGTTGCTCGCCATGCTGGTCGCGACGCTATTCGCGCAGTACCGCCTGCGCCGCAACCGGGCCTGAGGAGCGCGCCATGGAATGGATGGATCTGATGAGTTCGTCGGCGTTCTGGGTGGCGGTGCTGCGCCTGGCGACGCCGCTGATACTGGGCACGCTGGGCGTGCTGCTGTGCGAACGCGCGGGCGTGCTGAACCTGGGCATCGAAGGCATCATGGCCGCCGGCGCCTTCACCGGCTGGCTGGTGGTGTACCTGGGCGCGCCGCTATACGTGGGTGTGCTGGCGGCCGCTTTTGCGGGCGCGGTGTTCGGCCTGCTGCACGCGGTGCTGACCGTGCCGCTGGGCCTGTCGCAGCATGTGTCCGGCCTGGGCGTGACGCTGCTGGCCACCAGCCTGAGCTACTTCGCCTACCGCGTCACGTTCCCCAGCGTGACCACGCCGCCCACGATCACGCCGTTTGCGGAAATGAAGTTCCTGGACGGCATTCCGCTCATCGGGCCGGTGCTGGCCGGGCAGACTCCGATGACCTTGCTGGCCTTGGCCGCGGTGCCGATACTGGCCTGGGTGCTGAACCGCACGCCGGTCGGCCTGGCGATCCGCATGGTGGGCGAGAACCCGGCCGCGGCCGAAGGCCAGGGCCTGTCGGTGACTCGCCTGCGCATGGGCGCCATCGTGGCCGGTTCCGCGCTGATGGGCGTGGCCGGCAGCTTCCTGACGCTGGCGGCGTTCAACGCCTTCTTCTTCAACATGGTCAACGGCCGCGGCTGGGTCTGCGTGGCGCTGGTCGTATTCGCGTCCTGGCGGCCCGGCAAGGCCTTGCTGGGCGCGCTGATCTTCGCCTTCTTCGACGCGTTGCAGCTGCGCATGCAGCAGGGCGGCGCGGCCTTGCCCGGCCTGCCGGAACTGCCGTACCAGGTCTATCTGATGCTGCCCTACGTCCTGTCCATCCTCGCCCTGGTGGTGATGGCGCGCCGTGCCGCCTACCCGCAAGCCCTGATGAAGCCTTACCGTAAAGGAGAAAGGTAGAGGAAGGGCCCACCCCCGAAGCGCTGCGCGCTTCCCCCTCAAGGGGGCGACGCTACGGACCGGCAAAGCCGGCTCCGTGCGCCCCGGAATGGGATGCGCCAGCTCAATGCGAAGAGCGGGGGCCGCAGTACCATGAACAACAGAAACCTTCCGCAAGGAATTCCATGCTCGACCTGATACTCAAACACTGCACGCTGCCCGATGGCCGCCAGAACATCGACATTGGCATCGCCAATGGCCGTATCGTGGCGCTGGAGCCGGCGCTGAAGGCCGAGGCGGCACAGACCGTGGATGCCGCCGGCCAACTGGTGGCGCCGCCCTTCGTCGACGCGCACTTCCACATGGACTCGACGCTGTCTTTCGGCCTGCCGCGCGTGAACCAGTCCGGCACGCTGCTGGAAGGCATTGCGTTGTGGGGCGAGCTCAAGCCGCTGCTGACGCAGGAAGCGCTGGTCGAACGCGCGTTGGCCTATTGCGACTGGGCCGTGGCGCGCGGCCTGCTGGCCATCCGCTCGCATGTGGACGTGTGCGACCCGCGTCTCTTGGCCACGGAAGCGCTGCTGCACGTGCGCGAGAAGGTCAAACCCTATCTGGACCTGCAACTGGTCGCCTTCCCGCAGGATGGCGTGTTGCGCGCCCCTGGCGCCCTGGACAACCTCAAGCGCGCGCTGGACATGGGCGTGGACGTGGTGGGCGGCATTCCGCATTTCGAGCGCACCATGCAGGACGGCGCGGAATCGGTGCGCATCCTCTGTGAACTGGCGGCCGAGCGCGGCCTGCGCGTGGACATGCACTGCGATGAAAGCGACGATCCGCTGTCGCGCCACATCGAAACACTGGCGTACCACACGCAGCGCCTGGGCCTGCAAGGCCGCGTGACGGGTTCGCACCTGACGTCCATGCACTCCATGGACAACTACTACGTCTCCAAGCTGATTCCGCTGATGCGCGAAGCCGGCGTGTCCGCCATCGCCAACCCGCTGATCAACATCACGCTGCAAGGCCGCCACGACACCTATCCCAAGCGCCGCGGCATGACGCGCGTGCCCGAACTGCTGGCCGCCGGCGTGCCCGTGGCCTTCGGCCACGATTGCGTGATGGATCCCTGGTACAGCCTGGGTTCGGGCGACATGCTGGAAGTGGCCCACATGGGCCTGCACGTGGCCCAGATGACAGGCCAGGACGCCATGCGCGCCTGTTTCGAAGCCGTCACCACCACGCCGGCCAAGATCCTGGGCCTGGACGATACCGGCCTGGCGGTCGGCAAGCGCGCCGACCTGGTGCTGCTGCAGGCGCGCGACGCGGTCGAAGCGCTGCGCCTGCGCGCCACCCGCCTGATGGTGCTGCGCGCGGGCCAGGTAGTGGCGACCACGCCGCCCGCTACCGCCACCTTGAACCTGCCAGGCCGTCCGACCCAGGTCAGCTTCCAGACGCCGGCCCGCTGAGCGCGCCGGGCGCGGCGCTCGCGCCGCCGCGCCTTACTTCAGCGGCAGGCAGATGCGCGTCTGCAATTGCGCCGGCGGCGTGGTGCGCGGATCGTTCAGGTATTGCTCGAACATCGGGAAGTCCGCCGGCACCTCGCCGCTGGCCGGCAGCCATTGCGAGAACATCCAGTTGTAGGCCTTGTCCATCTCGTTATAGGGCCCGGTGTAGGTCAGGATGGCGCAGCGGCCTTCCGGAATCTCGAAGCGCTCCAGCTCGCCGCCCAGGTCCGCATCCGGCGCCACCGACATGCCGGCCATGGAACGCAGCTGACTCGCGGGTACCTGCTCGGGGTCGTCGAAATACACGCCGTAGCCGATGGATTCCGGCTGCGCGATGCCGCGGCTGACGGCCAGCATGAAGGCGCGCGTGAACAGCGGGCCGATTTCCTGGTAGCTGCCGCGATGCGACAGGACCGCCAGCGTCGCGCCGGGAAAGGTTTCGATCTCGATGGGATACATGCCTAGCTCCTGTGGGTCGAAGGGACGGGAGCGGGCGGCCCGGTAGCGCCCCGGCGATATGCCGAAGGTCGCGCCGAATGCCCGGTTGAACGCCGCGTCCGACTCATAGCCGGCGCGCTGCGCCACTTCGCGCAAGGAAGCCTCGGGATTCCCCAGCGCCACCGCCGCGCGGTGCATGCGGATGCGCTGCACGGTGGCGTTCACCGTCTCTCCCATCATGGCGCGGTAGACGCGATGAAAGTGGTACGGCGACAGGCAGGCCAGCTCGGCCAGCCGGTACAGGTCCGGGTCGGCGTCGGGGTGGCTGGCCAGCCAGCGCAGGACGGGCTCCAGGCGCTGGCCATAGTGGTTCAGGGTTGCGGGCTTCATGCGGTCTCCTTGGAGAACAATGTAGCGGTCCGGCCTTTGCAGATTTTGCGAATTTTGGCGCGCCCGCAGCTGGGGCCCTCAGCGCCCGATCTCCCGGTTCCAACGGGCGTTGAAGGCAGGCCGGGTCTCGTTGATCTGATCCCAGTTCGGTATCTTTGCGTTCGACATATAGCCCTGGAAGCGCTGCAGCGCCTCCGCGTGGCCCGCAGGCGCCAGCACATTGCGGTTGGACGGGAAGTGCCCGCCCATCTCCAGCGCCTTGGTCTGCGCCTGCTCCGACAGCAGGTACAGCGCCAGCTTCTGCGACAGCTCCGGCTCGCTGTTACCGGCGACCACGCACTCACCCACCATCAGGATCATGGAGCCCTCGCGCGGCTGTGCGTACTCCACGTGCACGCCGCGCTTCTTCAGGCGGGTGATGGCCGTGGGCGTCCAGGGAAACAGCACCGCCTCGTCGGCCTGCACCATGTCGGCCAGGCGCGCCGAATCCGGCAGGTATTCACGCACGTTCGGGCCGACCACGGTCGGCCAATGCGCGAAGCCGGGTCCGTAGTTCCGATCGTCGCCGCCCAGGATGCGGTTGATCATCAGGAACGCGTGCAGGCCAAAGGTGCTGCTCGAAGCCGACTGGACCACGACCTGGCCCCGGTACTTCGGATCGGCAAGGTCCATCCACGACGTCGGCGGCGCCCAGCCGCGCTCGGCGAATACCTTGGTGTTGTAGCCCAGGCCGGTCATGCCGATGTCGATGCCCGCGGCCATGCGGTCCTTCTTCAGCGCCGTGGGGTATAGATCCTTCAGCACGGGATCGTCGTTGAGCTGCGCGCACAATCCCATGGAGATCGCGCGCGCCATGACGCCGTCGTCCAGGAACATGAGGTGCAGCCGCGGCTTGCCCTTGTCGGCCTGGGCGCGCGCCAGCACCTCGGTCGACATGCCCGGCACCACCACGATCCTGACGTTGTGGGCCCGCTCGAAATCCGGAAACACGTGCTGCGAAAACGCGCGCGCCATGTCGCCGCCGTTCATGCCTACGTACAGCGTGGTCTGGTGCGCCGCCGCCCCGGCCGACAACAGCGCCGCCAGCGCCGCGCCCAGCAGCCGCCTGCCTGCACCCAGACGGCGCTGCCCATCTTGTTTGTTACGCGTCATATTGGTTCCTGCATGGGCTCATGCGACCTCGCGAACCGGCGCGCCAACGAAAAAAGCCTGGCACGCTACCGTATCCAGGCTTTTTCTCATGGGCCGCCGAACCGTTCAGTTCGGGTAGGTTCCGGGCAGCAGGATGCTGCGGTCGCCGGGCTCGATCGAGCGACGGCCGCACAGCGCCATCGTCGTATCCATTTCCTTGTACAGGATCTCCAGCACGCGGGTCACGCCGGCCTGGCCATGGGCGCCCAGGCCGTAGAGGAAGGCGCGGCCTATCATGGCGCCGCGCGCGCCCAGCGCCACGGCCTTCAGGATGTCCTGGCCGGAACGCACGCCGCCGTCCATCCACACTTCGATCTTCGAACCCACGGCATCGGCGATCGAGGGCAGGGCGGCGATGGACGACATGGCGCCATCCAATTGGCGTCCGCCATGATTGCTGACGATGAGCGCGTCGGCGCCGCTGTTGGCGGCCAATTGCGCATCCTCGACGTCCAGGATGCCCTTGATGATGAGCTTGCCGCCCCAGCGCTGCTTGATCCATTCGACATCGTCCCAGCTCAGGCGCGGGTCGAACTGTTCGGCGGTCCACGACGACAGCGAGGACAGGTCGCTCACGCCCTTGGCATGGCCGACGATGTTGCCGAAGGTGCGGCGCTTGGTGCCCAGCATGCCCATGCACCAGCGCGGCTTGGTGGCCAGGTTGATGAGGTTGCGCAAGGTGGGCTTGGGCGGCGTCGACAGGCCGTTCTTGATGTCCTTGTGGCGCTGGCCCAGGATCTGCAGGTCCAGCGTCAGCACCAGCGCCGAGCAGCCGGCGGCCTTAGCGCGGTCGATCAGGTTGGCGACGAACTCGCGGTCGCGCATCACATAGAGCTGGAACCAGAACGGTTTCTTGGTGGCCGCGGCCACGTCTTCCAGCGAGCAGATGCTCATGGTCGACAGGGTGAAGGGCACGCCGAAGTCCGCCGCGGCCTTGGCCGCCAGGATTTCTCCGTCGGCGTGCTGCATGCCGGTCAGGCCGGTGGGCGAAATCGCCAGCGGCATGATCACGTCCTGGCCCACCATGGTGGTGCGCAGCGACCGGCCTTCCATGTTCACCGCCACGCGCTGGCGCAGCTTGATCTTCTGAAAATCGCTTTCGTTGGCGCGATAGGTGCCTTCGGTCCAGGCGCCGGAATCCGCGTAGTCGTAGAACATGCGCGGCACGCGCTTCTGCGCAATGGCGCGCAGATCTTCGATGCAGGTGATCGTAGAAAGGTTAGCGGTCATGGAGTGATCTATGGAGTGTTGGGGCGCCAGCTGCGGCTGGTTATTTTTAGACGCCGGGCCGCCTGCTGCGGGCAGCTCCAGCGATTGCGCGGACCTCTCCCGGTCCGCAACGCCGCCCAGTATACGCGCCGAGGCCGGCAAGCGTCGCTTGCCGGCCTCGTTCGCCCCCCAGTCACAGGGGCTCTTGCGGCCCCTGCGCCCCCATTTATCGCGGCCAGACCTTGGACACAGCCCGGATCGTGGCCCATGCCACCCAGCGCGGACTGGTCAGCCGCGCGCCCGGCAGGCGGCGCATCACGTCCACGGCCAGCCCGCCGCGCTTGTGCCACTGCTTCTTGCGGGTCTGGCTGTCGGTCCAGCGGCCCTCCAGCCACGGGAACTCGCGACGGCCCGGCTTGTAGACCGGCGGCGTGTTGTAGATCAGGATGTAGGCCAGCCGCGGCGCCTGCGAGGTGTTCGGCCCGGTGAAGTGCAGGGTACGGGCATCGTGCACCGTGATGCCGCCCGGATCCAGCGGCTCCGGCACCGCCTGGTCGCGCGGAAAATCACCGCAGCATTCGAGCGGATGCAGGGTCTTGTCGCCGCCCGGCGAGCGGTGCTCCAGCACGTCCCATTTGTTCGAACCCGGGATGAACTGCATGCAGCCGTTTTCCGTGGTGGCCGGCTGCAGCGCCAGCCAGATGCTGAGTTCGTTGTAGATGAAGTCCGGCGAGCGGAAAGCCTCGTCCTGGTGCCACGGCGTCTCCGGCCCATGCGGTCCGGGCTTGAGCAGGGCATGCTCGCCGTACAGGGCGGCCTCGGGGCCCAGCAGCTGGCGCGCCAGCTCCAGGGTGCGCTCGTGGTACTCGGTCTTCAAGAGGCCCGGGGCATAATGGCGTGGATCGTGCAAGCTGGGAAACTTGGCGGGTTTGGACGGGTCGTCGCGGCTCACAAAGTCATACTGCGCACCCTCGTTGTAGCCGGTCTTGTTCGCAAACAGGTCGAGCAGCGTCCTGCGGATGTAACCCACCTCGTCTTGCGGGCACATGTCCTTCAGGGCCAGGTAACCCTCTTCCCTGTAGCGCGCTGTCTCGGCTTCCGACAACAAACTGGTCTCTTCCATAATGGCTTCTCCAAGCTCTGGTAACGGGTGTTCCCGCTGGCACGTTTTGACATGAGCTCTAACGTATCGCCAGGCGTCCCCCGGGCCTATAGACCATCCGCTGTAGTCACTACCGTCTACGTACATCGCCGAGCGCGGCGCCTCATCCAAGAGAGAATCGATGCAAGACCCTAAAGCCGATACCCATATCGAGACCGTGCACGTCACGATCACCGGCGCCGTCCAGGGCGTGGGCTACCGCCACGCCACGGTGCGGCGCGCCCACATGCTGGGCGCCAAGGGCTGGGTGCAGAACCTGCCGAACGGCACGGTCGAAGCCATGGTGCAGGGCACCGCCGACCAGGTCGACCACATGCTGGAATGGTTGCGGCGCGGCCCCCCGGGCGCCAGCGTGCAGGAGATCACCACCCGCCGGGAGTACACCGATAAGCGTTACATCCGTTTCGAGCAACTGTGATGCCGCCGCCTTCGCTAGCCGTTATGGCCTAGTCTGGGCGGCTGAGGGGGCCTCGAAAGGGGAAGGCGCGCCTGGCGGACGGCTCAGCGCGTGCGCAGCCAGCGCCCGCCCAGCTGATTGAAAAGCAGGCCGGCCAGCACGCCGGCCACGCCCAGCCATTGCAGCGGCTCGAGGCGTTCGCCAAAGGCCATGGACGCGGCCCACAACCCCACCACGGGAACCAGCAGCGAGAACGGCGCGATCTTGGCGGCCGGGTGGCGCGTCAATAGCTGCGTCCACAAGGTATAGGCCACCAAGGTGGCCAGCACCGCCAGATACAGCACCGACAGGACCTCGCCCCAGCCCATGCCGGTGATCATGCCCGCCACCGGCTCCCAACCGTCGATCAGCACGGCCAGCAGCAGGAAGGGCAGCACCGGCGCGGCGCTGCTCCAGGCGATGAACGCAAACGGGTCGTAGCCGGGAGACTTGCGGCTGGCCAGGCGCACGATGATGTTGGACACGGCCCACATGAACGCGCCGCCCAGCGTCAGCGCGAAGCCCACCATGGTCATCTGGCCCGGCCCTTCGCCGCGGCCGCCGGCAATCACCGCCAGCCCCAGCGCCGCCACGCCCAGCCCGATCCAGTGGTGGCGCTGCGCGCGCTCATGCAGGATGGGCGCGGCCAGCAGCAGCGTGAAGAAGGCCTGCGTCTGGATTACCAGCGAGGCCATTCCCGCCGGCATGCCGAACTTCAAGGCGGTAAAGAGCAGCCCGAACTGGCCCAGGCCCTGCACCAGCCCGTAAGCCGCCACCCAGCGCCAGGGCAGCCTGGGCGCACGCACGAAGAGAATCAGGGGAAAGGCCGCCAGCGCGAAGCGCAGGGCGCCCAGCAGCATGGGAGAGAGGCCCCGCATGCCGACCTTCATGGCGACGAAGTTGGTGCCCCAGATGACCACGACCGCCAGTGCGCAGAGATAGTCTTTTCGGGAAAGATGGGTCGTGGTCATGCGGCATTATCGCATCGCGTCCCGCCCGCGGAACGGAGCAGATCAGGGGGCGTTCAGCACCGCTTCAAAGGCCTGCACGGCAGCGTCGATGTCCGCGTCGCCGATGTGGCGGTGGGTCACGCAGCGCAGCCGCGTGCGGCCCCAGGGGCGCACCAACAGGCCCGCCGCCTGCAGGGCCGCCACCCACTCGGTGTTGCTCATGCCGGTGCCGGCGGTCTCCACCTGCACGATGTTGGTCTGCGGTTCGGTGGCCGAGATCGCCGGTCCCAGGCGGTTGACGCCCGCGCTCAGGCGGCGCGCGCGGACATGATCCTCGGCCAGCCGCCCGGCCATGGTCTGCACGCCTTCCAGGCCGGCCGCCGCCATGATGCCCGACTGGCGCTGCGTGCCACCCAGCATGCGGCGCAGCACCCGCGCGCGGGCCATGAGGGACTGGCTGCCCGCCAGCACCGCGCCCACCGGCGCGCTCAGGCCCTTGGACAGGCACAGCGACACGGTGTCGGCATGGCGGGCAATGTCACCCGCCGCCACGCCCAGGGCCACGGCCGCATTGAAAAGGCGCGCGCCATCCAGGTGCACCGGCACGCCCGCCGCCCGCGCCAGACCATGGACCGCCTGCATGTGGTCCAGCGGCAGCACCGCGCCGGCGGCGTTGTTGTGCGAAGTCTCCATCGTCACCAGCGCCGTCTTCAACCTGTGACCGCCAGACTGCAAGGCTTCCTCCAGGCGGTTCAAATCCATTGCGCCGTCAGTGCCGGGCACGCCCAGATAGAACGAGCCGGTGAACGTGGCCGCGCCGCGTTCCGACGTGTACATGTGGGCGGCCGACTCCAGCACCACCTGCTCATTGCGCTGCGTCTGCGCCAGCACCGCCAGCAGGTTGGCCATGGTGCAGCTGGGCACGAACAGCCCGCCTTCCTTGCCCAGCTGCGCGGCCACATACGCCTCGAGCTCGCGCACGGTGGGGTCGCCGTCCAGGCCGTCATCGCCGATGGGCGCGGTGCGCATGCGTTCGTACATGGCCGCGGTGGGATGGGTGACCGTGTCGCTGCGCAGGTCGACGGGTGCGCGGGCGGCGGCGGAAGAGGTCTGGGTCATGGCTGTCAGTGCTGCAGGATTTTGGAAAGAAACTGGCGCGTGCGCGGCGCACGCGCCTCCACATCGCCGAAGAACTGCTCCTTGTCGCAGTCCTCCACGATCTTGCCGCCGTCCATGAAGATCACACGGTCGGCGACGCGGCGGGCGAATCCCATTTCATGGGTCACCACCATCATCGTCATGCCTTCGGCGGCCAGGTCGGTCATCACGTCCAGCACCTCGTTGACCATCTCCGGGTCCAGCGCCGAGGTCGGCTCGTCGAACAGCATGACCACCGGGTCCATCGACAGCGCGCGCGCGATCGCCACGCGCTGCTGCTGGCCGCCCGACAACTCGCCGGGGTGCTTATCCTTGTGCGTCGACAGGCCCACGCGCTCCAGCAACGCCAGCGCGCGCTGGCGGGCCTCGTCCTTACCACGCTTGAGCACCTTGAGCTGGCCCAGGCACAGGTTCTCCGTCACCGACAGGTGCGGGAACAGTTCGAAGTGCTGGAACACCATGCCCGCCACCGCGCGCAGCTTGGGCAGGTTGGTGCGCGGATCGCCCACCGAAATGCCGTTGACCTGGATCTCGCCCTTCTGGAAGGGCTCCAGCGCATTCACGGTCTTGATCAGCGTGGACTTGCCGGAACCCGACGGCCCGCACACCACCACGACCTCGCCGCGGCCCACCGTGGTGGAGCAATCGTCCAGCACCTGGAAGTCGCCATACCACTTGCTGACCTGCTTGATCGCTATCATCGGGGGCTTGGAAGAGAGTTGCATTGTTGAAACCTGTGGATAACTGAAAGGGCCGCGCTAGCGCAGCACCCGCGTGCGCTTTTCCAGCAGCTTGACCAGGCGGGACGCCGTGAAGCAGATCACGAAATACACCACCGCCACGAACAGATAAAGCTCCACCAGACGGCCGTCGCGCTGGCCGATCTTGGCGGCCGCGCCGAGGAAGTCGGTCAGGGACAGCACATACACCAGCGAGGTGTCCTGGAACAGGATGATGATGCGCGTCAGGAGCGCCGGCAGCATGTTGCGGAACGCCTGCGGCAACACCACGTAGCGCATGCCCTGCCAGTGGTTCAGCCCCAGCGCCATGCTGGCCGACACCTGGCCGCGCGCGATGGACTGGATGCCCGCGCGCATGATTTCGCAGAAGTACGCAGCCTCGAAAAGGGTGAAGGTGATCACCGCCGAATTGAACGCCCCCACGCGCAGCGGCGTGGACGATCCCACCACCCAGGCGGCAATGTAGGGCATCAGGAAGTAGAACCAGAAGATCACCAGCAGGAGCGGGATCGAACGCATCACGTTCACGTAGATGCCCGCCGGCACCGACAGGATCTTGAAGCGCGACAGCCGCATCATGGCCAGCAGCGTGCCCAGCGCCAGGCCCATCACGCCCGCCAGCGCGGTCAGCGTCAGCGTGAAGGTCATGCCGGTCTTGAACAGATAGGGCAGCGCCGCCCAGATCACGTCGAAATCGAATTTGCCCATGATCTCGTCCTAGGGCCTTTTCGCCGAACCGATCAGCCCGGGCACGGCTACGTGGCGTTCAAGCAGGCGCATGCCCAGCACCACAATGCCATTGATGATCAGGTAGATCACCGTGGCAGCAGAAAACGCCTCGAAGATGTGGAAGCTGAATTCCGCCATCGAACGCGCCTGGCCGGTCAGTTCCAAAAGCCCTATCGTCAGCGCCACCGACGAATACTTGATGGTGCCCATGAACTCGGAAGTCAGGGGCGGCAGCACGATGCGGAACGCTTCCGGCAGGATGACGTAGCGGTACACCTGCGCCTCGGTCAGGCCCAGCGCCGTGCCCGCCTGGAACTGGCCGCGCGGCAGCGACTGTATGCCCGCGCGCAGCTGCTCGGCCACGCGCGCCGATCCATAGAACCCCAGGCACAGCACCGCGGGCACGAACTGGCCCCAGGGCTGCGGCATCTGCTTCATGGCCAGGCCCCAGGCATGCGGCAGCAGCTCGGGCAGCACGAAATACCACAGGAACATCTGCACCAGCAGCGGGATGTTGCGGAACACCTCCACATAGGTCGCGCCCAGCGCATTCATCAGGCGCGAACTGGCGGTGCGCATCACGCCCAGCACCGACCCCAGCAACAGCGAGAACACCCACGCCGTCAGGGCCAGCGCCAGGGTCCAGCCCACGCCGATGAAGATCGTCTGCAGAAAGGTATGCACGCCGTCCGGCGACATATCCAGGAAGACTCTCCAGCTCCAGTTGTAATTCATGCCCCGTCCCTTGATGGCGATGCCCACCGCGCCTGGCGGCCGGCATCCTTGCACGCAAGCCGCGGGACGCCAGGCGTCCCGCGCACGGCCTGCTTACTCGTACGCCTTGGGATCGCCGGAATCGGTCGGATTGGCCAGCGCGCGCTTGAGCGCATCGCTCATCGGGTACTTCAGGTTGATCTGCTTGGGCGGGATCGGCGCATTGAAGTACTTGTCGTAGATCGCGGCCACCTTGCCCGTCTTGATCAGGTCGCGCACGGCATCGTCCACCACCTTCTTGAAGGCCGGATCATCCTTGGGCTCCATGATGCCGTAAGGCGCCATTTCCAGGCCCTTGGTGCCGATCACGAAGGCGTCCGGATTCTTCGACGAAGCCACCGCGCCATAGGCGATGCCGTCGTCATTGGCCGAGCCCGCGGCGCGGCCTGATTCCACCATCAGGATGGTTTCGGCGGTGTCCTTGGTCGGCGCCATGGTGATGCCCAGGTTGCCCTTGGCGTTCAGCTGCGAGATCAGCCGGAAGGTCTGGCCGCCGGCCTGCGCGGCGATGGACTTGCCGCGGAAGGACTCCAGGTTGTTGGGATCCACGCCGCCGTCCTTGCGCGCCACCAGCACCACCTGCGCCACGAAGGTCGTGGGCGCAAACGACACCAGCTTGTGGCGTTCGAGGTTATTGGTGGTGTTGCCGCATTCCAGGTCGATGGTGCCATTGGCCAGCAGCGGAATGCGCGTGGCGGAAGTCGTCGGGTTGTAGCGCACCTCCAGCTTGGGCAGCTTCAGGGCGGCCTTCACGTACTGGGCGACTTCCTGGCAGATCTCCACCGTGTAGCCGATCGGCTTCTGATTGCCGTCCAGATAGGCAAACGGGACCGACGTCTCCGGATGGCCCAGCGTGATCACGCCGGTTTCCTTGATCTTGTCCAGGCGGCTGGGGCCTTCGGCGTGGGCGGTTGCGGCGCTGCCCAGCAGGGCTACGGCAGCGGAGATCGCAGCAAGTGCTTTCATCTGATTCCCTTGGCGCCGTTCGAGCGGCGCATGCTTATGTTCACGATCGGCGGCGTCAGCCAGGCTGACTGCCGCCTCGTCCCGCGATGAGCCCCGCGGCTGGCGAAAAGTATCAACTAGCGGTATGGTTTTATCCAGTTCCAATCGAGTATTCCTCTATACGGATTTGACATGGCCATTCCACGGATGGGCTTGAGGCATATCGAGGCGTTCCGCGCCGTGATGATGACCGGCTCAATGACCGCCGCCGCACGGCGCGTGCATACCTCGCAGCCGCACGTTAGCCGCTTAATTGCGCAATTGGAAGCCATTACCCAGTTCGCCTTGTTCGACCGCAACGGCAGCCGCCTGACCCCGACGCAGGACGGATCACGTTTCTTCCAGGAAGTGGAAAAGACCTTCATCGGCCTGGCCGGCCTGGAATCGGCGGCGGCCAGCATTCGCTCGTTCAGCGCCAGCCGCCTGAGCGTGGCCGCCATGCCCCGGCTGGCTGGCGGGCTGCTGGCGCGCATTGTCGCCGCCTTCAAGACGGAATACCCGGACGTGATGGTGTCCATCCATTCCGGCAACGCCAGCACGGTGCATAACTGGATCAGTTCGGGGTTCTGCGACACGGGCCTGGCCATGCTGTCGGGAGATTCCCCCGGCATCCAGGTCGAACCGGTATTGACCATGAGCTGCGTCGCGGTGGTGCCCAAGGGGCATCGTCTGGCCAAGCTGAAGAAACTCAAGCCCGCCGACTTCGCCGGCGAGCCGTTCGTGGCCTTCACCAGCGGCACGCCGCTGCGCGAAAAGATCGACACGATATTCAAGACAGCCAAGGTCGAACGCCAGACCGTGGCCGAGGCCGGCCTGGGTTCCTCGATCTGCGCCCTGGTCGGCGCGGGCTTGGGCGTGGCGCTCATCAACCCGCTGGCCGCGCGCGAGGAATACGCCGCGCACAACGTCGAGATCCGCCCCTTCAGCCCCGCCGTGCCGGTGACGGTGGCGCTGCTTTATCCGCCGTACCACACGCGCACGCGGCTGGTCAGCGTGTTTTCACGTTATGCGCACCAGCTCATGCAGGAAGAGATGGGGGATTTGAAGGCGCGGCCGGGGCGGTGACGCCGCGCGCTTGTGCCATCAGCGCTCTGCGGCGCCCCGCTCCAGATACCGCTCGGCCTCGCCCGACTGCTTCAACGCCTCCCACTGCGCCAGCGTCAGCTGGGGCATTTGAAAGGCCGCCTGCGGCCGGCAATACCAGCCAGGGTTGTGCAGCCGCGCCAGCAGGTCCATCGCGGGGCCATCCAGATACAGATGCTCGCGGTCCGCGACCACGTCGTCGCGCACGTGCATGGCCGCCACTTGCGCCACGATCAGGCTGCGGCGGTCGATGCGCAGCAGTTCATGCACGCGGCACTCGAACGCCACGGGCGATTGCGCCACCCAAGGCACCTCGATGCGCCGCGACGGCGCTAGCTCCAGGCCAGCCTCCAGGGACTCGTCCACGCCCGCCGGAAAGTCCACCGCCGTCACGTTCATCCGTCCGGCCTGCGGAGCGGACACCAGGCTCACGGTGAACTCGCCGCGTTCGGCGATGTTGCGCGCGGTGTCCTTGGGCGCGTCGCCGCGCACGCCGATGCCGACGCAGATCAACGGCGGATCGCCCGACATCAGGTTGAAAAACGAGAACGGCGCCACGTTCGTCGTCCCTGCGGCGTCGCGCGACACGATCCAGGCGATGGGCCGCGGCACGATCGCTGCGGTCAGCAGCTTGTAGCGCGCCGGGCCCGCCAGGTCATTCAGATCGATGAACATGGCTTATCCCCAGCCCCTCAGTCCCGGCCCTGCGACGGCGCGGCGCCTTGCGCGGCCTTCGCGTCGGCGAAGGCGCGGTCGCTGCGCTTGCAGCGGCAGCGGCCGATCTGGTGCAGCTCGATCAGGTTGCCCACCGGGTCGCGCAGGAACAGCTGCATGAGTTCGGGCGCGGCCACGTTGTCCAGCTTCCAATAGTCCACCGCAAGGCGCTGCAGTTCCGTCTCGGCCGCCGCGATATCGCGCACGGCCAGCGCCACGTGGTTTTCCACAGGATCACAGCCCGGGCCTTGGGAATAGGGCGACGGGCCGTCGCTGCCCAGCAGGTGGATCTGGCAGTCGTTACCCATGTCCAGGAAGTAGCCGGCGATGCCCGGAATCTCCCAGCGGCCACGGTCCGTGTCCAGTCCCAGCACGTCTCCATAGAATGCGCCCATGGCCGCGACCTTATCCAGCGACATGCGCACCGCGTGATGATGCAGCTCCAGAACTTCCAGCGCCATTTGTCTCTCCTCGGTTCTCATCGGCCTGCGCCCACGCGCGGCCACGGCTCGAATGTTGGTCCCGTACGGGATGCCGGGGAATGCCGTCTGGCGCAATCCAGAAGTGCAGCAGACGCAACCCTGAAGCGCCCGCCCGGTTTGGCGACCGCGCTATGCTTGGTCACATGAAACCGCTAGACCTGAATCTGCTATTGACCCTGGACGTGCTGATCCAGGAAGGCAGCGTCGTCGGCGCGGCGCGCCGGCTGAACCTGAGCACTCCCGCCATGAGCCGCAGCCTGGCGCGCATCCGCGAAGCCGTCGGCGACCCCGTGCTGGTGCGCTCCGGCCGCGGCCTGGCGCCCACGCCCCGGGCGCTGGCCCTGCATGCGCAAGTGCGCCACGTGATCGAACAGGCGCAGGCCGTCTTCACGGCCTTCGGCGAGGACGTCAATCTGGCGACCCTGACGCGCGTCTTCACCCTGCGCGCCAACGACGTGTTCGTGGGCGGCTACGGCGGCCGGCTGCGCGAGCACCTGCGCCGCTACGCACCCCGCGCCGTGCTGCGTTTCGTCTCCGAAGGCAATCACGACGCCGACGCGCTCAGCGGCGATGCCGACCTCTATATCGGTTCTTCCCAGAAGTTCGGCGCCGACATCAAGGTGCAGACCCTGTTCACCACCGCCTTCTGCGGACTGGCGCGCAAGGAGCACCCGATCTTCAAGGCGCCCATCACCCCGCAACGCTTCTGCGCCTACGACCACGTCAGCGTCTCGCGCCGGGGACGCGCGCACGGACCGATAGACGACACCCTGGAAGAACTCGGGCTGGCGCGCCACGTCACGCTGATCACGCCGACCTTCCATGCCGCGATCTTCGCGCTGGCCGACTCCGACCTGGTGTTGCCGTCCATGCCCCAGAACCTGATGCCCGGCGTCGAACGCCTGGGCCTGAAGCTGAGCGCGTTCGAAGTGCCGGTGCCCATGCGCCCGGTCACCGTGGTGCAGGCCTGGCCGCCGCGGCTGGACAGCGACCCCGCGCACCGCTGGCTAAGGCAGACGATCAAGCAAGTCTGCGGCACCCCTGCGGATGCTGCCACGGCCTCGTAAAAAGAGGCTTCCCAGCGCCTTCCGCTCCTGTATACTGCCCCGAAATTGTTCAACAATCCTGGCATCGGATCCAGGAGCGTTTCCAGGAGGCAGACCATGTCGAATTACCCCGCGGCGTATCAGGTGAGCAAGGGTTCGGTATTGAATGTGGACCGGGATTTCTACCGGACGCTCATCGCCGACCCGGCGCAGCGCAAGCTGCTTGAAACGCACGTCGTTCCCATCCGCAGCGGCTTCGCCTGGAAGGTTCCGGCCGGCCACGTTTTCCGTATCGTCACGCTGGAAGGCCCGCAAGTGGCGGATTTCAATATGTGGAACCTGCACAACCCGCGCGAACGCATGTGGGCGTCGCGGACGCGCCAGCTGCAGCAGGCGCACGTCAGCACCCACGACCGCATCTGGTCCACGCTGCCGTATCTGCGCCCCATGGTCACGATCACCGACGATACGCTGGCCGGCTATGGCACGGACAGCGACGGCGGCCGCGTGCACGACCTGCTGGGCACGCGCTGCGACCCCTACGTCAACAAGCTGCTCACCGGCGAGGACTTCCACTTCCATTGCCATTCCAACCTGACCCGCGCCGTGGCGCCGCACGGCCTGACGGAGTTCGACGTCCATGATGTCCTCAACGTGTTCCAGGTCACCGGGCTGAACGACGACGACAAGTACTTCATGAAGGCGTGCCCGGCCAAGCCGGGCGACTACCTGGAGTTCTTCGCCGAAATGGACCTGCTCTGCGCGCTGTCCACCTGCCCCGGCGGCGACCTTTCCGTGCCGATGTGGGGTCCCGATGCACGTGATCCCATCGACGTCTGCCGCCCCCTGGGGGTAGAGATCTACGCGCTGGATCCTGCCCTGCTGCAAGGCTGGACACCGCCCGAGGTTTCACCGTATAAGGGCGTCCACGGACTGCACCCTGAAAAGGTCGAGTGGAAATAACAACAAGAGGCGCCCGGCCACCCCGCGGCGCCTCGCTAGGAGCCCATGCCATCATGCCCGCCGAACGCGACAGCGGAATCTCGATCGCCGAACGCATCAGCCATCAGCTGCGCGACGACATCATGGAAGGCAAGCTGCCCCCAGGCACGCAACTGGTCGAAGTCGATCTGGCCGCTGACTATGGCGCCTCGCGCAACACGATCCGCGAAGTCCTGCACCAGCTGGGCCGTGAAGGGCTGGCCACCTTCATCCGCCACAAGGGCGTCGTGGTCCGCCGCATGGAACGCAAGGATCTGCGCGAGATCTACGCGGCGCGCCGTGCCCTGGAACTGCAGGCCATCGCCGGCAGCCTGCCGTTGCAGCCCGCCTTGCTGGACAAGATGCTCACGGCCATCGACGCCGCCGAGCGCGCGCTGTCCAAGAAGAAGTGGCGCAATGTCGGCACGCTGAGCCTGCAGGTGCACCAGCATATCGTCGCGCAGCTGGGCAGCCGCCTGCTGGACGAGTTCTTTCTTACGCTCTGTGCGCAGCTGCGCCTGGTGTTCGCGTCGGAGGTCGACGAAAGCCTGATCCAGACGCCCGACTGGATCGAGCGCGAACGGCGCATCCACGGCCTGTTGGTGGAGGGCCGGCGCGACCTGGCCGCGCAAGCCCTTGCCGACTATCTCGACGATTCCGAACGCACGCTGATGGCCGTGCTGACCCGCCTGAAGCAGCAGGCCAAGTAAGCACCGCCTGGCCTGGTCCGCTGAGGGCGCCTAGGCGCGCGCCTCCGCTTCAGGTTCGGCATAGCTGCCGTCCGCCCGGTGCGTCTCTTGTCCGCTCAAAGGCGGGTTGAAGACGCAAACCAGGCGCAGGTCTCCCTTCACCGCCCGCAGCACGTGCTGGTCGTTCTTGTCCAGCGCGTACAGGGTCCCCGGCCGTATGGCGTGCGTCGCGCCCGTGACCACGTCCAGCACCTCGCCTTCGCCTTCCATGCAGTAGTTCGCCTCGTAGTGGTGCTTGTAGTGCAGGTGCAGCTCGGCGCCTTCAAAGACCCGGGTTTCGTGCACTGAATACCCGATGCCGTCGCGCTTGACGATGATGCGCTTGCTTTCCCAGCCCGGTCCCCGGGCGTGGCGTTCGGTATCGGTCAGGTCGTCGCTGTGGATAACTATCATGAGTGGGATCCGCGGAGGAGTGGAAAAAAATCAATGCCGGCGGCGCGAGGCCGATCCGAGCGCGTGTTCGATCTGCGCGGCTGCCAATAGCAAGGCCCGGTCGCCGCCGCGCAGGCCGGTCGCCATCAGGCCTACCGCCTTCTTTGCGGCCGGATCGCCCGGCAAGGAAATGCTGGGCAGGTCCAGGCGGTTGGCGAATTCCGTCAGGCTGAATGCCCGGCCGTTCTCGCGCAGATAAATGCCGTTGTCGTCCAGCAGCGCGACCGGCGGCGGCAGCATGGGCACCGTCGGCGTCAACACCGCGTCGGCGCCCGCGATGGCGTGGTCGTACTCGCGGCGCAATTCCGTCAGCCGGCGATGGGCCGCGATATAGGCATGCGCCGGCACCTGCGCGCCCAACAGCATGCGCGGCCCCACGCGGGGGTCGTAGCCGGCCGCGTCCATCGCCAAGCGGGACGCATGCAAGGCATAGGCCTCGGCCGCGATGATGCCGCCGTCGCGCGCCACGCTGCCGGCCAGCGCCAGGCAGGGCATGGATTCGCGGCGCAGCGCGGCGCCCGCATCCATCAGGCATTCCAGACTTGCGGCGAAGGCGCGCCTGACTTCCGGCTCCAGCAGCTCTTCCACATGGTCCGGCACCACGAACACCTTGCTCGCCAGCGGCGTCGCGCCGTGAACGCCCGATGCCGGCTTGGCGGCATCCCAGGGCGCCAGCACCTTATCCACAAGCAGGCATCGTGCGGCGTCCGCCGCGATGATGCCGGGCACATCGAAAGTGGGCGACAGATACATCATGCCCGCGTCCTGGTAGCGGCCGCGGGACGGCTTGAAGCCCGCGACGCCACAGAACGCGGCGGGAATGCGCGCCGATCCGCTCGTATCCGAGGCCAGCGCCAGGTCCACCATGCCGCGCGCCACCGCAACGGCGCCGCCGCTGCTGGAGCCGCCGGCGACACGGGGCACGTCGGCCATCAGCGGCGATAGCGGCGTGCCGAAGCGGGCATTCAGGCCCAGCGCGCCGTAAGCGAACTCTGTCATGTTGTTCTGCGCCAGCAGCACCGCGCCCGCGCGCCGCAGCGCATGCACCAGCGCAGCATCCCGGCCCGCCGCCGGCGCGTCGGCCAGCACCCGCGAGCCCGCGTGCGTCGTCCATCCGCGCACGTCGAAACAAGCCTTCACGCCCAGCACCATGCCGGCCAGCGGCTCGTCGTCCGGCGCGAATCCGCGCAAGGCGTCGCGCGTACCCGCCTCGGCCAGCGCATCCTCGTCGCGGCGCGCCACGAGGGCGAGGGCCGCACTTGCAGGGTCAGCCGACACCCGCTCCAGGCAGGTCGACACCGCGCGCAGGGAAACGTCGCGCCGTTCAGGACACATGGACATGGCTCAGGAAATCCTTGACGCGCGAGTCCGCGCTTGCCAGCACCTCGGCCGGCGGCGCGTCCAGCAGTACGCGGCCGGCCTCCATGAACACCACGCGATCGGACACCTTGAACGCGAACCCCATCTCGTGGGTCACGATCAGCATCGTCATGCCTTCGCGCGCCAGCGTCTCCACCACCTTCAGCACTTCGGCCACCAGTTCCGGATCCAGCGCGGACGTCGGCTCGTCGAACAGCATGATGGAAGGGCGCATGGCCAGCGCGCGGGCGATCGCCACGCGCTGCTGCTGCCCGCCGGAGAGCTGATGCGGATACTTGTGCGCGTGATCCAGCATGCCTACTTTGTTGAGCAGCACCAGGGCTTCGCGACGCAACACGCTGGCGCTGCCGCGTCCGTGGTACGCCGGCGCCAGCATCACGTTCTGCAACACGGTCTTGTGCGGAAACAGATTGAAGCTCTGGAACACCATGCCGATATCAAGGATGCGGTCGCCGGGGCCCGCCTGAGCGCCGGTCCCCGGCGATCCTAGAAAGGGTTTGCCATGCAGCAGCACCTCGCCGCCGTCCAGCGTCTCCAGGCCGTTCAACGTGCGTATCAGCGACGTCTTGCCCGAACCTGACGGACCGATGATGCTGATGACTTCCCCGGCCTTGACCTTCAGGTCTATGCCCTTGAGCACTTCATGGTCGCCGAAGCGCTTGCGCGCCTGCCGCACTTCCAGCGCGGGCGCGTCGCCGGCAGCCGGCAGCGCCGGCCCGGACTGTCCTTCCTGGATCTCGCGCCGCGCCTCGGCGTCCAGCGCCAGCGGCTTGGGCGCGCGCCGCAGGATATTCATGTGCGACTCCAGCCAGCCCAACAGCTTGTCGAACAGCGTGACGATCAGCACGTAGTACAGCGCCACCGCCAGCATAGTCTCGAACACCAGGAAGTTCTGCGTGTACAAGCGTTGTCCCACCAACAGGATCTCGGCCAGCGAGATCACCGACACCAGCGAGGTCAGCTTGGCGATCGTGATGAATTCGTTGCTCAAGGCGGGCAGCGCGATCCGCAACGCCTGCGGAATCACGATCATGCGCTGGATGCCGGCATAGCGCAGGCCCAGCGCTCGTCCGGCTTCGATCTGTCCGCGCGGCACGCCCAGGATGCCGCCACGATGGATCTCGGCGATGAAGGCGGTTTCGCTAACGACCAGGGCGGTCAGGCCGGCGTAGAACGGGTCCGACAGCAACCCGCCCGCCGCAGGAAACACCTGCGGCAGGTTGTAGATGAACACCAGCAGCACCAACAGCGGCAGGCTGCGGAAGAACCAGATATACAGGCCCGCCAGACGGCTGACGAAGGGGTTCTTCGCCTGCTTGCCCAGCGCCAGCAGAAAGCCCGCCGCCACGCCTATCACCCACGTTGCCGTGCTCAGCTTCACCACCACCCAACACGCTTTCCAGAAGTCGGTGTCCCAAAGCAGGCTGACGGCGTAATCCCAATCGAAATGCATGGTTGCGGCTTCCCTCGCGGCCTTATCGCGCCGGGCCCGCCAGGGCGGCCTGGACTTCCGCGGGGGACGGCTCCTCCAGCCCGTAGCGGGCCAGCAGCGCTTGATACTCGCCGCTATCGCGGGCCCGTTGCAGCGCGCCGTTCAATGCGTTCTGCAGTTCCTTCGATTCCTTGTTGATCCCCAGCCCGATCACGATCGGATAGAGCAGGGAGGTGGAGGTCACTTTCAAGCTGTCCTTGGACTGCGCCAGCATGCCGTGCACCACCGCCGCATCCTCGATCATCGCGTCCGCCGCCTGCGAGCGCAGCGCCATCATCGCCTCGGGAGAGGTCGGAAACTCCAGCACCTTGATCTCGCCCTGGCCCTTGGGCTGGCAGGTCTCGCGCGAGACCTTCTGCAGCTTGGGCGTCCACGACGCTCCCTTGATCGACGCCACCCGCTTGCCGCACAACGCCTCCGGCCCCGTGGGCGCATACTGGCTGGAAGCCAGCACCAGCAGCGAAGCACCCGTCTTCAGGTACGGGATGAAATCGATCAGCTTGGTGCGCTCGGGCGTGACATAAAGGGCCGACGCGACGGTATCGAAGCGGCGCGCCCGCATGCCCAGGATCAGGTCGGGAAAGCGCGTGTCAACGAACACCGGCGCAAGCGACAGCTTGGAGGCCAGCAGCCGGGAGAAATCCGCGTCGAATCCGGCGGGCTTGCCGCCATCCATGTAGGCATAGGGCGGGTAGGTGAGGTCGGACCCGACCGTGAGGCTGTCCGCCTTGATGGTGGCGGCGGCAAACGCCATGGGAGCTGCCGTGCACAACATGAACGCGGCCAGTGCGTGAGCGACGCCGAGACGCGACGCCACCAGAATCTGAGTGAACATGCTTTCCCCTATGGAACGCCCTGAAAGCCGCGGCCAGATTGGGTCTGCCCTATACCTTGAGGTATTTTCGCGCCAGGATTGTTGAACAATTTTTGCGATTTTCCGGCAACGAAGAGATAGCGGATATGGGTATTTTCCCTAGCGCTTTCGCCGGATGCGGCGAACTACGCGCTGTCAGCCATCGGGTTCGGATCTGGCCATATGCATGGCCTGCGCACCGTCATGCCATCCAAAGAGAGGACAGACGCCACTTAGCCGTTCGCCTATAGTTTTTCGCACTCCACCGCCAAGAATGGCTGCATCTGCTATCCGGACACCCTGCGCCGGACTACATCCGGAGAGCTTGCCCATGCACCATCCTGAACCTGCATATGTCTGCAGGACAGCGGATCCGAGGGTCTGGCGCCGGCCGCGCTGGCTCCTGATCCTGATTGGCATGCTGGCGGCCGCCAGCGCTTTCGGACAGGATGTCATCTGGATCGGCCAGCCCTCGGCCCGCGACTATTTGGCCCTGAATGTCCAGCGTGCCGTCGAAGGCTACGCCGAACTGCGCCAGCAGATGGCGCAGTTCGAGGCGCGGGTCGGGGAAGCGCGGCGCGCATACTTCGCCGCCGCCCCCACGGATCGCGCCGCGGCCGGCGACAAGTTCGGCGAGTTGCTGTTCCAGAAGGACCTGATGATTGCGTGGCCGCGCATCAGTGCCGGCGGGGACCAGGCCCAGCGCTTGGCCAGTCTCATGACGCTCGGAAACAATGGCCGCCCGCTCGACGGCGGCATTCCGCCCAGCGCCAGACAGGCCTTCAACAGCTGGACTTCCGCCGTGGGCTTCAGCGTCGGGGCCGGGCTTGGAATGACCCCGGATCCGATCAAGACTGCTGCCGCCCTGGCCAGCAGCGGCAGCCTGAAAGAGTACGAAACCTACCGGCGCCTGCGGGATCAGGCCGAGTACGACGACTGGGAAGCTCAGCACAGCGGCGCGGCCCGCAAACTGATCGAGCCCGGCAGCGTGATACCCGCGCGCCTGTTCTTTGGCGAAACGCCGATGATGCGGGGATTCGATCATCGGGTCGGCAAGCCTGAAAATCATATCCTGCGCTGCATGTACGCGGGCCGCAAGGAAGAGACGTCACTTTTCTATTTCTGGCAGGGCCGACCGCCGCAGGACATCGCCAGCCTGCTTGCGATGAATCCCGGCGGCCTTGCCCGGCTGAAAGACCATGCGGTCGATCAGTGTCCGCCGGACGACAAGCAGGCGCGCGCCATCGAGGCCTCGCCAATCAAGGCGGTCATCACGCCCGAAATGGCTCGCGACGCTCGCGCACAAAGAAATTCGATTCCCCTGGATCCCATCGAAGCGCAGGCGATTCAAGACAGAAACGCCGCGGCACGCCAGAAATTGGATGCACGCAAGGCCCGCGAGGACGAGCGCAACGCGAAACTTCAAGCCTGCCGCGAGGCGCTGCAGACGGAAGTGCTGGCCGCGCGCCAGGACCGCGACCGGATCGCGACCGACGCGGCCCGCGCCAAGTACCGGGATTGTTCGCGCAACGCCGGCAAGCAGGCGTCTGATCACCCCTGATGCAAGCCTGGCACCTCTCAACAACCTGATGCCGCGCCGCCCGACTTCGATTCGCGCAAATCCAGCCAAGCCACCAGCAGCAACCCGCCGGCCAGCCCCAGGTGCTCGAAGAACGAGTTGGCGGCCATGAAGCGTTCCTGCCCCAGCGGCATCTCCCAGAAGCGCAACGCAATGCCGGTCGCCACCAGCGTGAAGGCCGCCAATGCCAGCGCGCCCAGCCAACGCAGCCGGCCCGTCAGGATCATAAGGGAAGCGACCAGTTCCAGCGCAATCACCAGCGCCGCGAACAAGGGCTCGGGCGACAGCCCGAAATGCGCCATTTCGCGCACCGCGCCGGGAAAGTCGAAGAGCTTCACCAGCCCGCCCTGCAGGTAGGCGGCGCACAACCCCAGATAGGCCAGGAACCGGACCGCCGACGCACCGAACAGCGGGCGGGCCAGGCCGGCCAGCCGCCGTTCCCATTGGAAAGTAGCATTCATGGCCAGCCTCCTCAGACGGCCCAGCAAGAGCAGCCCAGCGCGCCGAAAAAGCCCTGCAGATCCGAGCTGGGCGCATTCGACGCCCAGGCGCGGGCATGGTCGTGTCCATGCAAGCCGCAGGAACTGGCGCACGCGCAGGCCGCCATGTTGCGATAGCCCAGCGAATTGCGGCCGGCGCCGTCAGGATCGCCCCAGGCGCCATAGCCGCCGAACAGTCGGGTAGGCGACCAGTCGGGCATGGCGGGCGGCAGCGGGTTGTCGTCCAGCGGCGCGAACTCGCCCGCGCCGTAGACCACGCGCCCGCCCACCACGGTCAGGTCCGAGGTCAGGAAGGAGATCTCGTCCTCCGTGCAGCTGAAGTAGTCCTTGTCCGGCACGATGAAGTCGGCCAGCTGGCCGGGTTCGATGCGGCCGCGCTTGCCTTCCTCGTTGGAGAACCAGGCCACGTTCTCGGTCCACATGCGCAGCGCGGTCTCGCGGTCCAGGCAGTTGCGCGCAGGGTAGAGGCGGGTGCCGCCCACGGTCTTGCCGGTGACCATCCAGGACAAGGACACCCAGGGGTTGTACGAGGCGACACGAGTCGCATCGGTGCCGGCCGAGACCTTCACGCCGCGCTGCAGGATCTTGGCGACAGGCGGCGTGGCTTCGGCGGCCTTCGCGCCGTAGCGTTCGATGAAGTACTCGCCCTGGTAGGCCATGCGGTGCTGAACGGCGATGCCCCCGCCCAGCGCCGCGATGCGGTCGATCGATTTGTCGGAGATGGTTTCGGCGTGGTCGAAGAACCAGTTCAGCCCGGTCAGCGGCGTGTCGCGATGCACCTTCTCGAACACGTCCAGGGCGCGCGAGATGGTCTCGTCGTAGGTGGCGTGCAAGCGCCACGGCCACTTGTTCTGCACCAGCACGCGCACGACCTCCTCCAGCTCGCCCTCCATCTCGGGCGGCATGTCCGGACGCTCGACGCGGAAGTCCTCGAAGTCGGCCGCCGAGAACACCAGCATTTCACCCGCGCCATTGTGGCGGAAGTAATCGCTGCCCTGCTTGTACTTCACGCTCGACGTCCAGTTGAGGAAGTCTTCCTTTTCCTGCTTGGGTTTTTGCGTGAAAAGGTTGTAGGCCAGGCGCACCGTCATCTGGTTTTCATCGGCCAGCTTCTGGATGACGGCGTAGTCGTCCGGATAGTTCTGGAAGCCGCCGCCCGCATCGATCACGCCGGTCACGCCCAAGCGGTTCAGCTCGCGCATGAAGTGGCGCGTGGAATTGACCTGGTAGTCGAAGGGCAGCTTGGGGCCCTTGGCCAGCGTGGCGTACAGGATGGTCGCGTTGGGCTTGGCCAGCAGCAGCCCCGTGGGATTGCCCTGGGCGTCGCGCATGATCTCGCCGCCTGGCGGATTGGGCGTGGTCTTGGTATAGCCCACCGCGCGCAGCGCAGCGCCGTTGAGCAGCGCGCGGTCATACAGATGCAGGATGAACACCGGCGTGTCGGGCGCAATGGCGTTTATCTCTTCGATCGTGGGCAGGCGCTTCTCGGCGAACTGATGCTCGGTAAAGCCGCCCACCACGCGCACCCATTGCGGCGCGGGCGTGATCGCGACCTGGCGCTTCAACATGGCCATGGCGTCGGCCAGCGAGCGCACGCCGTCCCAGCGCAGCTCCATGTTGTAGTTCAGGCCGCCGCGCACCACGTGGGTGTGGTTGTCGAACAGGCCCGGCAGGGCCGCGCGGCGCTTCATATCGATGACCCGCGTGCCGGCGCCGGCAAGCGCCATGACTTCGGCATCGGAACCGACGGCCACGAACCGTCCGTTCTTGATCGCGACGGCGCTGGCCTGTGGCTTGCTGCGGTCCAGCGTGGTGATGCGGCCATTGTGGAAAATGACGTCCGGCGTGGCGTTGGACATGTTGGAGTCTCCTTTGGAACTGGCGATGGCGGGGCGTCCCAACATACCGTTGAGCGCCAGGGCGGAAGCTACACCGATGAGATCGCGGCGTGTAGGCATGCAATATCTCCTTGGATGCGGGAACCGGCTCAGCCGTGGTCCTTGTCTTGGGCCTGATGGCGGCCAGGCAATTGCCCCAGCACGTGGCTGACGGCCTTTTCCTTGTCGCAGGCGGCGGCGAAAGCGGTTCCGTTGAGCAGCTGCCTGCCCACCGGGATGACCTGCTCGCCGACCAATATGCCCAGCAGGCCAATTAGCGCCACCAGCGGCGGGGCGGGCGAGCGGACCTGCAAGAGGCTGTAAACCACGCCGACCAGCAGTCCGGCGCCCAGGGAAAGCAGATAGATCTTCATGTGCGTCCTCGCGTTGTGTAGAGGTTATGAGCGCGCGCCGCTCATGCGTGCGTATCGGCCAGGAGGACTTCGGCGTCGTCCAGGGCCATGAGGCGCACATCGGTTTCGTCGCGGATCGCGGCGCCGTCGCCCGAGCCGATCTCCACGCCGTTGACTTGCAATCTGCCCTTGAAGGCAACCAGATAGCCGCGGCGGCGGCCGCGCGCGAAACGGTAGGTCGCGGCTTCGCCTGCCTTCAGCGCCACCGCAAGCACGCGCGCGTCGCTGCGGATGGGCAGCGCGTCGTCGTCGCCGTCGATGCCGCTGGCCAGCGTGATGAAGCGCCCCTTGCAGGCTTCGCGGGTAAAGGACTTCCGGCCCCAGCTGGGCGGCGCGCCGCGGCGGTCGGGTTCTATCCAGATCTGAAATACATGCGCGGGTCCGCCTTCCATATTGAATTCGGCATGCGTCACCCCGCTACCCGCGCTCACGACCTGCACTTCGCCGGCGCTGGTGCGTCCGCGATTGCCCAGATCGTCTTCATGGGTGAGCGCGCCTTCGCGCACGCAGGTGATGATTTCCACGTCCGCATGCAGCGATGGCGGAAAGCCCGCGCCCGGCGCAATGGTTTCGTCGTTCCACGCACGCAGCGCGCCCCAGCTCATGCGCGCGGGGTCCTGGTACGCGGCGAAGGAAAAATGATGCTTGGCATCGAGCCAGCCGCGCCGTTCATGGCCCAGGCTCGCGAGCGGACGGCGCTCAATCATGGCGCGCCTGCGTGGTTGGACTGCCGCCGATCATGGCGGCATGCTGGGCGAGATTCATGGACTTGCTCCCGATGCGGCCGGTCAGTGCTTCAGGGCCAGGAAGTGATGCACTTCGGGCTTGTCCGGCCCCATGTGAAAGCGCAATGCTTCCGCTTGCAGGTCGGCATCGGCATGGGACACGCGATGATGCTGGCGCAGATGTTCGGCCCAGGATTCCACGAAGAACCATTCGACCACCCGCTGCGGATCGCTGGTGTGCTCGACGACGCCCCAGGCATAGGCGCCGTCACGCAGGCGCTCTTGCGACAGGCGCTTCATCGCGTCGAGAAAGGCGGGGCGGTCTTCCTGGCGGATGCGGTACTCGACCTGCACCAGCACCGGCCCGCGATCGTGGGCCACCGGTTCGGCGACCAGCGGTTCGGGCCAGTGATTCGACGCCTGCAAATCCGCTTCGCCGACCGGCAACCGGGCACGATGAAACAGCAACGCCACCACGACCAGGCCGGCGGCGCTTACCGCCAGCGCGTAGGGCACGCCGATCTCGCGCGCGACCAGGCCCCAGCCCAGGCTGCCGGCCGCCATCGCGCCGTTGAACACCATCAGGTACACCGCCAGCCCGCGGCCGCGCACCCAGTTGGGCAGCACGGCCTGGGCCACGCCGTTGAACGTGGTGAGCGCGGTGATCCAGCCCATGCCCAGCACCACCAGCATCAGCACGGCCAGCCATTGGGGCGGCGCGAACACCAGCACGGCCATCACCGCCGCGCTGGCCACCGACGCCAACAGCACCAGCCCGTCGGCATCCAGGCGGGCGCCAATCCTGGGCAGCAGCAGGGCGCCGATGATGGCTCCCGCGCCCACCGCGCCCAGCAGCACGCCGTAAAAGCCCGAGGAGCCGCCCAGCATCTGCCGCGCCACCAGCGGCAGCAAGGCCCAGACGGCGCTGGCGAACAGGAAGAAGGCTGCTGCGCGCAGCAGCACGCGGTGCAGCTCCTTGCTGGCCCGCGTGTAGCGCAGGCCGGCGCGGAACGCGCCGAAGAAGTTCTCCGACAGCGCGCTATCGGCGGCCACGGGACGCTTCCACCACAGCAGCGCGGCGATGACGAACACGTAGCTCAGCACGTCCAACCCATAGGTGACCGCGGCGCCGAAGCTGGCCAGGATCAGCCCGCCCGCTGCCGGACCGATGGCGCGCGCGATGTTGATGCCCAGCGAGTTGAGCGCAACCGCGCCCTTGAGTTCTTCGCGCGGCACGAGTTCGGGGACGATGGATTGCCAGGTCGGCCCCATCAAGGCCGCGCCGATGCCGCCGACAAAGGTCAGGGCAATCAGGTAGTCGACCGTCAGCGCGCCGAAATGCGACAGCAGCAACAGCGTGCCGCTGACCGAGGCAAGCAGCAGCTGCACGAAGATCAGGAAGCGGCGCCGGTCCAGGATGTCGGAAAGCACGCCGGCGGGAATCGCCAGCAGGAAGATGGGCAAGGTCGCGGCCGTCTGGATCAGCGCCACCGCGGTCGGACTGGCCGACAGATCGGTCACCAGCCAGGAGCTGGCCACGTCCCGCATGAAGCTGCCGACGTTGCCCAGCACGGTCGCGGCCCACAGCACGGCGAACACGGACTGGCGCAAGGGCGCGAAGGTGCCGCGCGCGGCGGGATTCTTCTGGTCTGGCATGGGACTCTCCTGGATCGCGCCAGGCGGCGTTCGGACCCGCAAGTCCCGCCGCCCGCCGTGTTCAAAAAGCAAGGCGCCGGACCGGCCAGACGCTGTCTGGACGATCCGGCTTGCGGTTTACTTGGCGGGGTTGGGGCCGATGCGCTCGCCGTGCTGCACACGCTCCGCGAGCTTGTGCACGTGGGTGACCGCGTAGTCGATGCCCATGCCGTAGGCGCCGGAGTGCTCCTTGACGATGCCGGTGACGGCGTCATAGGTTTCCTTGCGGGCCCAGTCGCGCTGCCATTCCAGCATCACCTGCAACCACGTCATGGGCACGGCGCCAGCCTGCACCATGCGGTCCATGGCGTACTTGTGCGCGTCCACCGAGGTGCCGCCCGAAGCATCGGCCACCATATAGATTTCGTACTCGCCTTCCAGCATGGCGCACAGCGCGAAGGTGGTGTTGCAGACCTCGGTCCAGAGACCGGCAACGATGACCTTCTTGCGGCCATTGGCGGCCAGCGCGTCGCGCACGTTCTGGTCGTCCCAGGAGTTCATGGAGGTGCGCTCCAGGATCTTGTGCTCGGGGAACACGGCCAGCAGTTCGGGGTAGGTGTTGCCGGAGAAGCTGTCGGTTTCGACGGTGGTGATGGTGGTCGGGATGTTGAAGGCGCGCGCCGCCTTGGCCAGGCCCACCACATTGTTCTTCAGGGTCTGACGGTCGATGGATTGCACGCCGAACGCCATCTGCGGCTGCTGGTCGATGAAGATGATCTGGCTGTTCTGCGGAGTCAGGACTTCGAGGTATTTGTTGGCGGACATGGCGGGACTCTCTTTAAGAAAAACTATCAAGTAGGGCGGCGGCGAAGAATTCGGTGTAGCTGGCAAACCATCCTGGCCTGCACCGGTGAGAGCGTGGCGGGGCGCCGCTGGGAGGGCCCGTACATCTCGTCTGTCGGTGTATGCATAGTAGGGAGCGGCCGCGTTCCTGAGAACCCGCAGCATGGAATTCCATCCTTTCCATTTCTTGCATGATGACCATGGCGTGACAGTCTCTGCTGCACTGCGTTCAACACCATTCTTGTCCATGCCATAGGCAGGGGCTATCATCGGCGCGGGCGTTTCCCGAGAACACGAGATGAGCAAGCTGCCGGATTTAGAGGGTTGGGCGATCTTCGCCAAGGTCGCCGAGACGGGATCGTTCGCCAAGGCGGCGGCCGAGTTCGCCTTGTCGCAAGCCACGGTTTCCAAGACCATCAGCCGTCTGGAAGCGCGCATGAAGACGACGCTGTTTCATCGCACGTCCCGCAGCATGACCTTGACCGAATCCGGCTACGCGGCGCTGGAACGCGCAGCGCGCATATTGGAGGAAGGCGAGGCCGTCGAATCCGAGGTGACGGAAAAGTCGAGCAGCCTGCGCGGCAAGATCAGGCTGTCCGCGCCCATGTCCTTCGGCGTCACGCATCTGGCGCCCATGCTGCCGCCCTTCATGCAGGCCAACCCCGATGTGGCCTTGGAAATCGAATTCAGCGACAAGCAGGCCGACCTGGTCTCGGAACGCTTCGACCTGGCGCTGCGGATCTCCAACCTGGTGGACTCCACGCTGCTGGCGCGGCGCCTGTGTTCCGTGCGCATCCTGCTGGTGGGCGCGCCCAGCTACTTCAAGCGCGCGGGACGCCCCAAGCACCCGAAGGACCTGGCGCAGCACACGGCGTTGCAATACATGTATGCGCGCAACGGCTCGAGCTGGCGCTTCCGGCATGAAAAGCACGGCGAGTTCTCGCAGTCTCTGCCCGTGCACCTGAACGTGAACAATGCCGAAGCCCTGACGCCGGCGCTGCAGGCGGGCATGGGACTGGCGCTGCAGCCGGAGTTCCTGGCGTGGAAGGATCTGCAATCAGGCGCGCTGGAGACCGTGATGGACGACTGGCAGGTGGATCCCATCGCCCTGCACATCGTCACGCCGCCGGGACGCCGCCGGCCGGCCAGGGTACAGGCGTTCATCGAGTATCTGGCCGAGCGCTTGACGGCGGAGCCTTGGGCCAATGATGTGCAGGTGTAGAAAGCCTGCGGCGCTGGGCATGCGCCGAGGCGGCGGCGCCAGGCGGGACTGGCGCACGCCGTCATTGAATGGCTAGGCGGGACTTCGAACGAGTATGGCGTCAACCTCGATGTCGAATGCGCTGAATCCGGACTGGATCAATGTCCTGGCCGGCGGCGGTTCGCCAACGTAGCTTGCGTAGATCGCGTCGAATTCCTGTGCGTGGGCCATGTCCCGCAAGAACACGCCCACCTTGACTGCGTCGCACAGACTCGCCCCTGCGGCGTTTGCGGCCGCCTCGAGATTATCGAGCGCCATTCTCGCCTGCACCGCAAAGGGCTTGTCTCCATGCCGGACGTTGTCGCGATCGCGCGGGGTCTGGCCTGAGAGAAAGACAAGTTGGCCAGCCTGCACGGCCACGCTGTAGGTACCGGCTGGCGGCGGCGTCGATGCGCTGGAGTAAGCTTTTCGGATCATGTTTCCAGGGGATTGAGGTTACGCAAGACGATGCTCGTCGATGACGGTCGCGATGCGCCTGACGGCATCGACCGCCGCGTCATGGTTCTGCGAAAAATTGAGGCGGATGCTGTCGCCGGCGTGCGGGCTGAATTCAGTCCCCGGCGTAACCGTGACGCCGGCCCGCGACCTCAACTCCCGAATGAAGGCCTGTAACGGCGTGCGCAGCTTAGGCAGCCGCGGAAAAAGGTAGCTGCCCGCTTGCGGCGTGCGAACCGCCACGCCCTCGATGCCACGAAACAGCGCCAGCAGGTCGTCGCGGATCTGCTGGTGCTTTTCGATGCGGTCAGCCAACCATCCCGCGGGCTCGGAGAACCAGGTCTGCAGCACGGCCTGGCAGTACCCGGGCGCGCGCAACGAGACGATGGCCTGGAGCTTTTCCATGCGCTGGATGATGCGGGCATTGCCGAATGCCACCCCTAGTCGATAGCCGCTCAACGATTCCGTCTTGGACGGCCCCATGATGGTGACGACGTTGTCGCCCGCTTCCGACGCGCCCCGCAGATGGACGTACGGCTGCCCCGCGTACAGAAGACGGGAGTAGAGCTGGTCGACGATAACCGTTGCGCCGAACTTGTCGGCCAGCGCCGCGATCTGCCCGATTTCATTGGGGGAATAGACCGCCCCCGTGGGATTGTTCGGATTCGAGAAGAGAAAGACCTTGGCGCCCGCCTTGAATGCCGATTCCAGTTGCTGCAGGTCCAGGCCGGCATGTACCGTGTTGTTCAGATACTCGAGTTGCACGGGGATCATCTCCGCCCCCATGAACTCGACCAGCTTGCGGTTGGCGAAGTAGTCGGGTTGAACGATCGCGACTTTGTCGCCCGCGGTCACCGTGCTGGCGACGGCGAGAAACAAGGCGCTTTGGGTACCGGGAGTGATGATGAGTTCTTCGGCCCCCGAAACGGGATGGCCCGAAAACGCCGCCAGATCGAGCGCAAGTTTCTCCCGGATGGCCGCCTGGCCACGATACTCGGTATAGGCCTGGGAACCGCCGCGATGAACGCCCTGGACAAAGGCTTCGAGCGCTCCCGGAGTGGGTTCAAACGCGTCGGTATTGACGTCGCCGTGCGAGAAGTCGACAGCGATGCCCGAAAGGCTTGCGCCTTCCTGCGCCGGCGGCTCGCCACCACGGCTTTCCCGCACCTCCTGGCCAGGCGCGTTATCAATGCCCAACTTCAGGAATTTTTCTTCAATCGCATTCATGGCGTTCTCGTCGTGTTAAGGAAATGGGTGACATGTGATGGTTCATCTGCCGCATCCGAACCGCTCTCGATCGTTGCATCGTTCTCCTGAAGCAATCGGGCCAGCAAGGGCATGTCGATATTGCCGCCAGACAGCACTATCAGCGCGTCCTTGCCGCCAAGCTGGAGCCGTCCAGCCAGCAGCGCCGCCAACGCCACGGCCCCGCCCGGTTCGACCACCATGCCCAACTCCGTCAATGCAAAACGGATGGCGTGCGCAATTTCGGCGTCCGTCACGGCCAGGGCTTCATCGAGGAAGTGCCGATTGATCTCGAACGGCAGTTGCGCGGGCGTCACGGCCTGCAAGGCGTCGGCGAGTGTGACCGCCGTTGGCGCGTTGACCTCCCGGATTCCGCTGGCAAGCGAACGCACGGTATCGTCAAACCCGCAAGGCTCCACCGCGACCACCCGCAGGTTCGGCAGAAGGGCGTCCAGCACCAGGCCGCAACCGGCCACCAGGCCGCCGCCGCCGCAAGGCGCGGCAAATGTACCCAGGCCTGCTCTGGCCGCGGGCGTCAACGCATCCAGCGCTTCCAGCGCCACCGTTCCTTGCGCCGCCAGCACATCGGGGTGATCGCCGGGCGGGATGAGCGTGCCACCCGACTCCTGCAGCAAGCGCATGCCGATGGCTTCCCGGCTCTCGCGCCGCCGGTCGTAATGAACCACGCGCGCGCCGTGGGCCAGCGCTCGAGCGACCTTGTTGCGAGGCGCGTCGGCCGGCATGACGATCGTGGCCGGCACCCCGAGACGCCGCGCCGCCCAGGCGATGGCCTGGCCGTGATTGCCCGTGGAGTAGGCGACAACGCCCCGTTGCCGTTCGGACGCGTTCAAGCCCAGCAAGGCGTTGAATGCGCCGCGGGCCTTGAACGATCCCGTCACCTGCAGGTTCTCGGCCTTGATCCAGACTGGCGCGCCAGCAATGCAATCAAGGGCTGCCGATCGGATCAGTGGCGTCGAGACCACGTGAGGCCGGATGCGTTCAAGCGCTGCCCGCACATCGTCGAAATCGGGCACGCGCATCTTGCCCAGCGATTCGTGCACGATGAAGGCTTCAGGTCGGGTCTTCGGTTTGTGTCGTGTCATTGGGTGCTTTCGTAGGCGATATCTTCAATGGGAGACGAGCCGCGACAGAAACTCCTGCGCGCGCACAGAGCGGGGCGATGCGAAGAACGTGTCCGTCGGCGTGTTCTCCACGACTTTCCCGGTATCCATGAAGATGACGTTGTCCGCGGCACGCCGGGCAAAGCCCATCTCGTGCGTGACGACAGCCATCGTCATGCCGTCCTGCGCCAGCTCCAGCATCACGGATAGCACCTCGCCTATCATTTCCGGATCCAGGGCCGACGTGGGTTCGTCGAAGAGCATGACGATGGGATCCATTGCCAGCGCCCGGGCAATCGCGATGCGCTGCTGCTGGCCGCCGGAAAGCTGGGCCGGATACGCATCGACCTTTCCAGGCAGTCCGACACGGCCCAGCAACTCCCTGGCCTTGTGATGCGCAGCCTCGCGCGTGCGCCCCAGCACCTTCATGGGAGCAAGACAGAGGTTGTCGAGCACGGTCAGATGCGGATAAAGCTCGAAGTGCTGAAACACCATGCCGACACGGCTGCGCAGATCGCTCAGATTGGCGGCAGCGGCGCCCACCTCGACGCCGTCGACGCGTACGCTGCCGCGCTGGAACGACTCCAGGCCGTTGAAGCACTTGATCAACGTGCTCTTGCCCGAGCCCGAGGGTCCACAGATCACGGCCACCTCGCCGCGGCGGATCGTCAGATCGCAACCATTGAGCACGGGGGTCGCGCCGTAGGACTTGTGCAGTCCAGATACGTCGATCATTGGCGCTTCTTCTCTCTTTTCTACAGTCATGCGGCGCTCCTGCGCTTGGCGGCCAGGTGCGCCGCCAGTGAAAGGGATGCGCAGAGCACGAAGTAGACGAGCGCTGCGAACAGGTACATCTCGATCAACCGGTTATCCCGGTTGGCCACGATGCTTGTGGAGGTCATGAAGTCTCGCAACGAGATGACATAGACGAGCGAGGTATCCTGGAACAGCACGATCGCCTGCGTGATCAGCACGGGCATCATGTTGCGCAGCGCCTGCGGCAGCACCACGAAGCGCAATGCCTGCGCACGGCTCAAACCCGACGCTGCGGCGGCCTGCCACTGCCCCGGCCGCACGCTCTGCAGCCCCGCGCGGATGATTTCGGAGTAGTAGGCCGCCTCGAAGAGCGTAAAGGCGATCAGTGCCGAGGGTAGCGCCCCCACCGGCTTGCCGACGATCAGCGGCACCATGAAATAGAACCAGAAGATGACAAGAATCAATGGCACCGCCCGGAATCCGTTCACATACACGGCCGCGGCGCCCGCGAGCAGCGCATGCCTGGAGAGGCGGGCAAGCGCCAGCAGCAGGCCAAGCGCCAACCCCCCGGCCATCGCCACCAGGGTCAGCAGCAGACTCAGCCCCAACCCCTCTAGCAGGAACGGCCACGCCTTCACGATGACCGAGACGTCCAACATTCCGTTCATGCCCGCCCTCCTTGGGTGCCGGGGATCAGCAGTCTCTTCTCCAGGCTACGCATGCCCGCCGTGACGCATAGCGCGATTGACAGGTACACCAACGTTGCCGCCGTGAATGCTTCGAAGCCGCTGAAGGTATAGCTCTCGATCTGGCGGCTCTGCGCCGTCATCTCGAAGACGCCTATAGTCAGTGCCAGTGCCGAGTTCTTGAAGACCGTGAGGAACTCCGAGGTCAACGGCGGCAGGACCAGCCGCAAGGCCTGGGGCAGCAGGACGAAGCGATAGGTCTGCACCAGCGTCATGCCGCTCGCATAGGCCGCGAACCGTTGTCCCCGCGGCAATGCAGCGATGCCGGAACGGACCTGAACCGCAACGCGCGCGGCGGTGAACAGGCCCAGGGCGGCAATCGCAGTCCAGACTTCAGGCATCGGCAGATCGCGTTTGAGCCAGTGACCGGCTTCGCTCGGCAGCAGTTCCGGCAGCACAAAGAACCAGATGAACAACTGCACCAGAAGCGGCACGTTCCTGAACACCGCAACGTAAGCCGTCAGTAACCAACGGATGCGGCCGGGCAGAGAGCCCAACACGCCCAGCACCAGGCCGATCACGACGGCGATGGCCCAGGCCGCGAGCGAAATCAACACCGTCGCTTGCAGCCCGGAAAGCAGCCATCCCGCGTAAGGCTCCTCGAAAAGAACGTTCCAATTCCATGCGTAGTTCATCATGAGTCCCGAGCGGGTCGCGTCATTCCGGGAGTGCGGCCAATTTGAAAGCCGCCGCGAGGTCCTTCGAAAGCGGAACGCTCATAGGCGCGAACCACTTGTCATAGGAAGCGTTGAGTTCCCCTGAGCGCACGCCGCGCGCAATGGTTGCGTTCACCAGGCTGAGGAACACGGTGCTGTTCTTCTGCAGCATCAGGCCGTAGGGATCGAACGACAGAGGCCGGCCGACCACCTCGAAATCGGCCGGCATCGGGGCGCTCTTGCGCAATCCGTAGAGCAGGATGTCGTCGGTCGAGAAAGCGTCGGCCCGGCCCGTCGAGAGCGCCAGAAAGCCTTCGGAGTTGTCCCTTACCGGAACGATGCGGACTTGCAGCTTCTTCGCTTCGATCAAGGCCTTGATCAGCCGCTCCGGAGTGGTGTTGATGGGCAACGCCACGGCTTTTCCGTCGAGGTCCTCGACCTCCTTGATGTCCGCGCCCTTGCGCACCAGGAGCCGGGTGGTCGAGATGAAGTGCGGGGCGCTGAAGTCGACCTGGGCCTGGCGGCCCAGGGAGTTGACCGTCGAGCCGCATTCGAGGTCGACGGTGCCGTTGGCGACCAACGCGATCCGGTTTTGCGGGTTCACCGCGATGTAGTCGACCTTCAGTGCCGGCATCTGCAGCCGCTGCCGGACGGAATCCACCACCTTCATGCACAGGTCGATTGCGTAACCCACGGGCTTCCTGCCGTCGTCCAGATAGGAAAAGGGAATCGACGATTCGCGGTAACCCAGGGTGATGGTTCCCTTTGCCTTGATGCGTTCCAGGATGGGATCGGTGCTCTGCGCCAACGCCGCGGCGCTGCCTGCCAGCAATGCTGCGCCAAGGATGCCCAGCAGGACGCGGGGCACGAAGCGGGTGGTGGTGGTCATGGAGTCACTCCTAGTCAGACCAGCGTTGCGGCGGGTTGGTCAGCGCCAGTCAGGGCGGCAACAAGCTCGGCGAGACTGGAGACCGTGAGATCGGGTTTCGCCTCGGCGGCGCCTTCCCCGGACAAGCCCAGCAGCCTGCCCGGGCGGTTGACCCAGGCGCAACGCACGCCCAGCCGGTTGGCCGGCGTGATGTCGGCCCGCAGGCTTTGCCCGACGTGCAGGATCCGTTCGCGCGGGATGCCCATGCGCATGAGTTCGCCTATGCCGGTATCGAAATGCGGCCAATCGGGCTTGTAGGCCCCCACGCGTTGCGCCGTGACCACCAGATCGAAGCGGAAATCCAGGTTGTCGCACGAGGTATTGAGCGAGGCCTGGTCGATGTTGCTGAAAGCGCCCACTTTGGCGGACTGCTGCAGGCGCACCAGGCCGGCATGGCTGTCGGCGAATGCCGGCCAGGTGTGCGGCGCGGCCGCGAACTGGCGGCGCAGGTCCGGGTCCACGGCCACCTTGAACTGGGCGCAGATGCGCTCGAAGCACTTGGTCAGGACGTCGGGGTAGAGGTGTGCCGGACGTTCCTTCTGGATCGCCGCGCGGGCGCCGTCGAAAGCCATGATCAGGGTTTCGGCGTCGGCCTCGATGCGGTTCTCGCGCGCCCAGCGCGTCAGGAACTTGGCGATCGAAGGCTCCCAATCAATCAACGTGCCGTACACGTCGAAGGTCACGGCATCGAAATCGGAAAGGCGGAGCGTCATATGCAACCTTGATGAAAAGTGATGGGGTCCTCGAACTATAATCGATAATCGATAATCGGCAATACCTGATGAGTCCGTATAATCCCTAGGAGGAGAAAATCTATGGACTACGGTGAAACGCCGCCGGCGGGCCAAGCCCTGGCGGATCGTTCGATCGCAGGCGCGGTGGTGGACGCCCTGCGCGGAGAGATCATTCACGGCCAGTTAAGGCCGGGTGAACGCCTGCGCCAGGACGCCGTGGCCACGCGCTTCCGGGTCAGCCAAACGGTCGTCAGGGAGGCGTTCAAGGACCTGATCCGCGAATGCTTCCTGGTCGCGGAACCGCGTCGCGGCGTCAGCGTGGCGACGATGTCGACTGACGAGGCGGAAGAGATGACGACCTTGCGCAGCCTGATTGAGCCGCAAGCCTTGGCTTGGGCCATCCCACGGCTGACAGAGGTTCAGTTCGAGGCCGCCGAGCGCGTGCTCAAGGAACTGGACGATGAAAAGAACGTCGATCGGATCATCTTGCTGAATGCCCGCTTTCACCGCGGGCTGTACGCCGCTGCGAATCGTCCCAGGACGCTGACGACGGTCGAAACATTGCGCCTGGGCTTCGAACGCTACCTGCGTTACACGTGGGAATTCACGACGCACCGGAATCGCTCGCAACAGGAGCACTGGGAGCTTCTGGCAATGTGCAAGCAGGGCGAGGTGGACAACGCCTGTAGGCTCCTGACGCAGCACATCCGCGCGACGGGAGACTTGCTCGTCGAATGCCTCGCCAAGCGGCCCGTTGAACAATCGTCCAAGCTTTGAAGCGCTTGGCCCGCGCGCTGGCGCTTGTCCGGGACGGGCTGGCGCATCGGCACGGCCAGGCAGCGCACGAAGTGTTCGGGAAGCCAAAACCCGCCGTGGTTGCGCAAAGAAAAAGGGGGCTGCAAGGCAGCCCCCTTTCACGGAATCCGGGTCTCTCGGGAAGAAACCGGATTCTCGCGGGATAGCGAGCCGTCAGGCGTCGATGTTCCCCGCCGACAACGCGTGCGTTTCGATGAAGTTGCGGCGCGGTTCAACGTCGTCGCCCATCAGCGTGGTGAAGACTTCGTCGGCCGCGATGGCGTCCTCGATCTGCACGCGCAGGAGGCGGCGCACCTTCGGGTCCATGGTGGTTTCCCACAGCTGTTCCGGGTTCATTTCGCCCAGACCCTTGTAGCGCTGCTTGGAGATGCTGCGGTCGGCTTCGCTGCGCAGCCACTGCATGGCTTCGCGGAAGTCGGAGACGGTCTGCTCCTTGCGCTTTTCGCCTTCGCCGCGGGCGGCCAGCGAACGCGCGCCGACCTTGCCCAGGAAGCTCTTGGCGGCCTTGGACAGGACCGCGTAGTCCGAACCATTGACGAAGTCCGCGTCGATGATGCTCACGCGCACGTTGCCGTGGTGCATGCGCTGCACCGACAGGCGATGGCGTTCGGTGGCTTCGTCGAACTGCGGCACCACTTCGACGCCGTTGCCGCTGACCGGATCGCGCATGGCGTCGGCCAGGCGGCGGGCGGAGTCGGCGGTGGACTCGGCCGAATCCAGGTTGATCTCGACGCCTTCGGCCATGGCCGACAGCGCGCCCACGTCGAACACGCGCGACAGGCGCGCGATGACGGCGTCGGCCGCGACGTACTGGCGGGCCAGGTCGCTCAGCTCGTCGCCGCGGATGATGTTGCCGCCCGAGATGATCTCGGCATCCTTCAGCGCCAGCTGCAGCATGAACTGCGCTTCTTCCTGGTCGTCCTTCAGATAGCGTTCTTCACGGCCGACCTTGACCTTGTACAGCGGCGGCTGCGCGATATACACGTAGCCGCGCTGTACCAGTTCGGGCATCTGGCGGTACAGGAGCGTCAGCAGCAGGGTGCGGATGTGCGCGCCGTCGACGTCCGCGTCGGTCATGATGATGAGGCGGTGGTAGCGCAGCTTGTCGACGTTGAAGTCGGGACCGATGCTGGTGCCCAGCGCGGTGATCAGCGTCGCGATCTGTTCGCTGGCGATCAGGCGGTCGAAGCGCGCCTTCTCCACGTTCAGCACCTTGCCGCGCAGCGGCAGGATGGCCTGGAACTTGCGGTCGCGGCCTTGCTTGGCCGAGCCGCCTGCGGAGTCACCCTCGACGATGTACAGCTCGCACAGCGCGGGATCCTTTTCCTGGCAGTCGGCCAGCTTGCCGGGCAGGCCGGCGCCTTCCAGCACGCTCTTGCGGCGAGTCATCTCGCGCGCCTTGCGCGCGGCTTCGCGCGCGCGGGCGGCTTCGACGATCTTGGCGCACAGCGCCTTGGCGTCGATCGGATTCTCCAGCAGCCAGGATTCCAGCGTGCGGGCCACGGCTTCCTCAACGGCCGGACGCACTTCGCTGGAGACCAGCTTGTCCTTGGTCTGGCTGCTGAACTTGGGCTCCGGCACCTTTACCGACAGGACGCAGGCCAGGCCTTCGCGCATGTCATCGCCGGACGTTTCGACCTTGGCCTTCTTGGCCAGTTCGTTGTCGGCGATGTACTTGTTGATGATGCGGGTCATCGCCGCGCGCAGGCCAGTCAGGTGCGAGCCGCCGTCGCGCTGCGGGATGTTGTTGGTGAAGCACAGCACGCTTTCGCTGTAGCTGTCGTTCCACTGCATCGCCACTTCGACGCCGACCGGCACGCCGCCCGCCGAGGACTCGGTGGTGACCGAGAACACGTTCGGGTGCAGTACGGTCTTGCTGCGGTTGATGTACTCGACGAAGCCCTTCACGCCGCCGGAGAAGGCGAAGTTCTCTTCCTTGCCCTGGCGCTGGTCGATCAGGCGGATCTTCACGCCATTGTTCAGGAACGACAGCTCGCGCAGGCGCTTCGAGAGGATCTCGTAGTGGTATTCGATGTTGTTGAAGATGATCGGGTCGGCCAGGAAGCGCACTTCGGTGCCGCGCTTGTCGGTCGTGCCGGTCACTGCCAGGGGCGCGACGCGCTCGCCCTGGCGGAACTCCATCTGGTGTACTTCGCCATTGCGGCGGATGGTCAGCCGCAGCCATTCGGACAGCGCGTTCACGCAAGACACGCCCACGCCGTGCAGGCCGCCAGACACCTTGTAGGAGTTCTGGTCGAACTTGCCGCCGGCGTGCAGCTCGGTCATGACGATTTCCGCCGCGCTGCGGTGGAATTCGTCATCCTTGTGGATGTCCGTGGGAATGCCGCGGCCGTTGTCGGTGACCGAGATCGAGTTGTCGGTGTGGATCGTGACGACGATGTCGTCGCAATAGCCGGCCAGGGCTTCGTCGATGGCGTTGTCGACGACTTCGAACACCATGTGGTGCAAGCCGGTGCCGTCGGAGGTGTCGCCGATGTACATGCCGGGGCGCTTGCGCACGGCCTCCAGCCCCTTGAGCATCTTGATCGAGTCAGCGCCGTAGCCGCTGTTCTCGGGAGTGGTGTTCTGCTGATCTGACATGTCTGTATCGATAACGCTTTAAAGAACGGCCTGGCGGCCGGACCACCCACGGGCCCTCAGGCCCGCAAGCGGCACAAACCCACGATAGGGGCGCGGATCAAATCCGCATGGGCATGACGACGTACTTGAACTGGTCGTCTTCGGGCAGGGTGATGAGCGCCGACGCGTTGGCATCGGGCATGACCGACCACTGGATGTTCTCGACCTTGACGTTGGCCAGCACGTCGAGCAGGTAGCCGACGTTAAAGCCCACGTCCAGCGCTTCGTGGCCGTAGTCGATGTCGATTTCTTCCTGCGCCTCTTCCTGCTCGGCGTTGGAGGACGAGATCTTCATCTGGTTCTGCGCCAGTTGCAGGCGCACACCCTTGAACTTGTCGGTGGTCAGGATGGCGGCGCGCTGCAGGCTGCCCTGGAGCGCTTCGCGGCCGACCAGGAAATGGCGCGTGTAGTTGGTCGGGATCACGCGCGTGAAGTCCGGGAACTTGCCTTCCACCAGCTTGGAGACGAGTTCCACGTCGCCGAAGCGGAAACGGATCTGGCCCGGCGCCACGTCAATGGAAACCGGCTCGTCGGAGTCTTCCAGCAGGCGCTGCATTTCCAGCACGGTCTTGCGCGGCACGATCACTTCATGGCGTTCGCTGATGCCGTCGGCTTCCGTCGAGCAATGCGCCAGGCGGTGGCCGTCGGTGGCGACGGCGCGCACGCGGCCCGGTTCGAACACCAGCAGCATGCCGTTCAGGTAGTAGCGGATGTCCTGTTGCGCCATGGCGAAGTGCACCATGTTGAACAGGTGGCGCAACGTGCGTTGTGGCATGGTCAGCGATACGTCCCACTGCTCGGGCTGAGCCACGGTGGGGAACTCGCTGGCGGCCAGCGTCTGCAACGCGAAGCGGCTCTTGGCCGACTGTACCGACAGCTTGTTGCTGGCCAGGGCCAGGCGCACGTCGCCGGTGTCCGGCAGGGCCTTCAGGATGTCCAGCAGCTTGCGCGCCGCGACCGTGGTGGATTCGTTGTCCTGGCCCACGCCGAAGTCGGCATGGGTGGTGATCTGTACTTCCAGGTCGGTCGCAATGAAAGCAACCTTGTTGCCTTCCTTGCGCATCAGGATGTTCGCCAGAATGGGCAGGGTATGGCGTCTTTCGACGATGCCCGCCACAGTCGATAGCGGTTTCAGCAATGCATCGCGTGTGGTTTGTACGAGTTGCATGTTCATCCTTTTAGAGTTTGTTCCAACACGTGCAGGGTATGGTTGAGCTCCGCTTGCTTGGCGCGAAGGTCGGAAATCTTGCGTACGGCATGCAGCACGGTGGTGTGATCACGGCCACCGAACAGATCGCCGATTTCCGGCAGACTTTTCTGAGTCAGCTCCTTCGCCAGGTACATCGCGACCTGGCGCGGCAAAGCGATATTGGCGGGCCGGCGTTTCGAGTACATGTCGGCCACTTTGATCTTGTAGAAATCCGCCACCGTCTTCTGGATGTTCTCCACGGTGATCTGGCCGTTGGACACCGACAGCAGGTCCTTCAGGGCTTCCTTGCAGACATCCACCGTCAGCACGTCGCGGCCATGGAAGCGGGCGTAGGCCAGGACCTTGCGCAGCGCGCCTTCCAGCTCGCGGACGTTGCTGCGCAGATGCTTGGCGATGAAGAACGCCACTTCCTCGGGCATGGGCACGCCTTCGGATTCCGCCTTGCGCAGCAGGATCGCCACGCGCATTTCCAGTTCCGGCGGCTCGATCGCCACCGTCAGGCCGGAGTCAAAGCGCGAGATCAGGCGGCTGTCGATGCCCGACAGCTCCTTCGGGTACGTGTCGCTGGTGATGATGATCTGCTTGCGCTGGGCCACCATCGCTTCGAACGCATAGAAGAATTCTTCCTGCGTGCGGTTCTTGCCGGAGAAGAACTGGATATCGTCGATCAGCAACAGGTCGAGCGAGTGGTAGTAGCGCTTGAAATCGTCGAACGCCTTGCGCTGGTACGCCTTCACCACGTCGGACACGTACTGGTCGGCATGCACATAGCGCACCCGCACCCCCGTGCCCGCCGCCACCATCGCATTGCCGATGGCGTGGATCAGGTGGGTCTTGCCCAGGCCCACGCCGCCGTACAGGAACAGCGGGTTGTAGGACGTGCCCGGGTTCTCGGCCACCTGCAGCGCGGCGGCGCGCGCCAGCTGGTTCGCCTTACCCGTCACGAAGTTCTCGAACGTCAGGTCGGTGTTCAAGCGCGAGCGCTCGTACACGATGTTTGCCGCATCCGCGTTCACCGCTTGCGCAGCCGCCGTCGTCGCGGGCGCAGGAGCGGGAGGGGCGGGCGCCACCGCGGGCCCAGGCGGCGGCGCGCCACCTGAAGGGGAACCGCCGGACGGGTACGTTTGCGCGGGTTGCTGAGCGCGCACGGGCGCGACCGGCATGCGCGGCGCGGCGCCTTGGGAAGGCAACTCAAACAGTACCTGTACCGGACGCTCGAACCACTCCGCGGCCAACGCTTCGATCTGGTGGGAAAAGTTCTTGCGCACCCAATCCAGCTTGAAGCGGTTGGGCGCGGCCACGCGCAGCACCGCCTGCGTTTCGTCGTACGCAAGCGGGACCAGCGGTCGTATCCACGCGCTGATTTGTTGGGGGGGGAGTTCCTGCTCAAGACGACTGACGCAGGTCTGCCAGAATTCTTTCATGTCGCTCTTATTCAAACCTCGATTCTACCTTGCCTGGGCTGGGGTTATCCACAGGGTAGGGCATAAGCGTCCGCACGGCACAGGCATAACTGTTTGACAAGACAGGGAAAACTTGCTGAAATGGTGGGCTTTTCCGAATTCTGTCTGTCAGAAGGTTCCACAGAGAGCTTAGCCGCGCTTTGCTGCCGGAGGTGTCTAACGATGCCTGCGCCTACACAAATGCCTGGTTTTAGCTTCTATAGGTCGCCCGGGGTTTCCCCGGTCAGAGCCCCGTCTACGAGTTGTTTTTTGCACCTGTTGCAAAAATGCCCAGTAGATACCCGCTTCCTGAATGCGCGATCTGGAACCCTTCCGGGCAGGTCCCTTCTGACTTTTGTTCTTTTTGTGGATCGTCCATGAAACGTACCTACCAACCTTCCGTTACCCGTCGCAAGCGCACCCATGGTTTCCGCGTGCGCATGAAAACCCGCGCTGGCCGCGCCATCCTGAACGCTCGCCGCGCCAAGGGCCGCAAGCGTCTGGCCGTCTAAGTCCTGGTTTTCCGGTTTATCCGGAAACCTGACTATTTGCACGGACCAGCCATATTGCAAGACCTCTCGCAATCTTGTTCCGGTTCCGCGCAAACGCCTGACCCGCAGTCCATGCCGCGCTCCACGCTTCCCCCGGAGGCGCGGCTGCATCGCCCCTCCGAGTTTGCCGCCACCCTCAAAGGCCGGCGTCTTGCCCGAGGGGCGTTTTTCATTGTGAGCGCCGCTCCCAATGATCTGCCCCCTGGCCAGGATGCCTGTGCCCGCCTGGGCCTGGTGATCGCCAAGCGATTCGCCGCCCACGCCAGTACGCGCAACGCCATCAAGCGGGTCATCCGCGAAGCGTTCCGCCATCGGCGCCTGGGGCTGCCGGCAAAAGATTACGTCGTGCGCCTGCATAGCAAGGTCGCGCCCACCACGCTCACCGCGCTTAAACGCCTGGCTAGAGCCGAAGTGGACGCTCACTTTGAGCGGATCGCGCGATGATCAAGGCTCTACTCATTGCCCCGATCCGGTTCTATAGGTTTTTCCTGAGCCCTTGGATTGGCAGGCAGTGCCGCTTTACTCCCACCTGCTCGGCGTATGCGATCGAAGCGATCGAACGCCATGGCGCCTGGCGCGGCTTCTGGCTGGCGGTCCGGCGCATCGGCCGCTGCCACCCTTGGTCGCCGGGCGGATTGGACCCGGTTCCACCGGCCAAGGGAACCAATGGCCCCTCGTGCTGTTCCCACAGCCACCGCACCGAGCACGATTGACGCTAAACTGGCGGGCTTTGCTGGCCCGTATTCACTTCAGTAGGCACCATGGATATCCGACGCACCGTCCTCTGGATGATTTTTTCCTTCTCGCTGTTGCTCCTATGGAACAACTGGCAGATCCATAACGGCAAGCCGTCGCTGTTCGGCCCCACGCCGGCCGCCACCACGAGCGAGCCGCAGGCCGCCGCGAACAACGCGACGCCTTCGGTGCCCAGCGCGCCGGTCCCCACGACCGCCGCCGCGTCCGCCGTACCCGGCGCCGCGGCGCCTGTTGCCGCGCGCTCCGAAGAAGTCGTCATCACGACCGACGTGCTGCGCCTGACGTTCGACACCATGGGCGCCCAACTGGTGCGCGCCGAGCTGCTGAAGTACCCGGCCACCGGCCAGCCCGACAAGCCCACGGTGCTGCTGGACCGCGCCGCCGGCCTGAACTACGTGGTGCAGACCGGCGTGGTGGGCGCGCCCAACGGCCAGAGCTTCCCCACGCACCAGACGCCTTTCCGCATCGTGTCCTCGGAGCGCCAGCTGACCGGCGACAACCTGGTGGTCGCCTTCGAAGGCGAATCCGGCGGCGTCAAGGTCACCAAGACGTTCACGCTGCACCGCGGCCGCTATGACGTCGACGTGCGCCACGACCTGGCCAACGTCGGCGCCGCCCCCGTGTCGCCCGCCCTGTACCTGCAGCTCGAACGCGACGGCAACGATCCGGCCGACACGTCCAGCTTCTATCACACCTTCACCGGTTTCGCCGTCTACTCGGAACAAGACAAGTTCCAGAAGATCACCTTCAGCGACATCGAAAAGAAGAAGGCCAACTACATCAAGCAGTCGGACAACGGCTGGATCGCCGTGGTCCAGCACTATTTCGCCACCGCCTGGGTGCCCCCGCAGGGCAAGCCGCGCACCAACGAACTGCTGGAAGTGCAGAAGAACCTGTACGCCGCCCGCAGCATCGAAGCCGTGGGTGAGATCGCCCCCGGCGCCGCCACGCGCGTCGATTCGCACCTGTGGGTCGGTCCGCAGGACCAGAAGGCCATGGCGGCCCTGGCCCCCGGCCTGGAACTGGTGGTCGACTACGGCTGGCTGACCATCATCGCCAAGCCCCTGTTCAAGCTGATGACCTGGCTGCATTCCATCCTGGGCAACTGGGGCTGGACGATCGTGGCGCTGACCGTGCTGATCAAGGCCGTGTTCTACCCCCTGGCCGCCGCCAGCTACCGCTCCATGGCCCGCATGAAGCAGGTGGCTCCGCGCCTGCAGGCCCTGAAGGAAAAGTACGGCGACGACAAGCAGAAGCTCAACGCGGCCATGATGGAGATGTACCGCACCGAGAAGATCAACCCGCTGGGCGGCTGCTTGCCGATGGTGGTGCAGATCCCGGTGTTCATCTCGCTGTACTGGGTACTACTGGCCAGCGTGGAAATGCGCGGCGCGCCCTGGATCCTGTGGGTGCACGACCTGTCGATCCGCGACCCGTTCTTCATTCTGCCCGCCATCATGATGGCCACCATGTTCCTGCAGATCAAACTGAACCCGACGCCTCCGGATCCCATCCAGGCCAAGGTCATGATGATCATGCCGCTGGTGTTCGGCGGGATGATGTTCTTCTTCCCGGCCGGCTTGGTGCTCTACTGGTGCGTCAACAACACCTTGTCGATCGCGCAGCAGTGGTCCATCACCCGCGCCATGCAGCGCAAGACGGAAGCGGCGGCCAACCGCTAGGCCTCCTCTTACACAAGAAACCGGTCCCAGGCGGACCGGTTTTTTTTCGCCCGCGATGTGTCTCCTCATGCCGATCCGCGATTCTCTTGATAGTTATTCTTTATCAAGATTTATAGATCAATCAACTTCACACCGTAAGACAAGCCCCCTATGATGTGTCGGAGATAGCCTCAGGCCGGCAATGCCGGGGCTGTCCCAGACACGGCGCGGGCCCGCAGCGGCCCCGCATTCCAGGCATTTCATAGGGAGTGTGCTATGACCGACAAGAAGACGCATCTGACCACCGCCGCAGGCGCGCCGGTACCCGATAACAACAACACGATGACCGCAGGTCCGCGCGGCCCGGCGCTGTTGCAAGACTTCTGGCTGATGGAAAAGCTCGCCCATTTCGACCGCGAGCGCATCCCCGAACGCGTGGTGCACGCCAAAGGCTCGGGCGCCTACGGCACCTTCACCGTCACGCACGACATTTCGCGCTACACCCGCGCCAAGATCTTTTCCCAAGTCGGCAAGCAGACCCCGTTGTTCCTGCGTTTCTCCACCGTGGCGGGCGAGCGCGGCGCGGCGGACGCCGAGCGCGACGTGCGCGGGTTCGCCATCAAGTTCTACACCGAGGAAGGCAACTGGGACCTGGTCGGCAACAACACGCCCGTCTTTTTCATCCGTGATCCGCTGAAGTTCCCGGACTTCATCCACACCCAGAAGCGCGACCCCAAGACCAACCTACGCAATGCCACCGCCGCTTGGGACTTCTGGTCGCTCAACCCGGAATCGCTGCACCAGGTCACGACCCTGATGAGCGACCGCGGCATTCCCGCCAACCTGCGCCAGCAGCATGGCTTCGGTTCGCATACGTTCAGCTTCGTCAACAAGGACGGCGAGCGCTTCTACGTGAAGTTCCACTTCAAGTCACAGCAGGGCATTGCCTGTATGACCGACGAGGAAGCCGCCCAAGTGGTCGCCCATGACCGCGAAAGCTCGCAGCGCGACCTGTTCAACAATATTGAGCAGGGCAATTTCCCGAAGTGGACGCTGAAGGTGCAGATCATGCCCGAGGCCGAGGCCGCGACGTACCACATCAACCCCTTCGACCTCACCAAGGTCTGGCCGCATGGCGACTATCCGCTGATCGAAGTCGGCGTGTTGGAACTGAACAAGAACCCCGAGAACTACTTCGCCGAAGTGGAGCAGGCCGCCTTCACGCCTGCCAACGTCGTGCCCGGCATCGACTTTTCGCCGGACAAGATGTTGCAGGGCCGCCTGTTCTCCTATGGCGACACGCACCGCTACCGCCTGGGCATCAACCACCACCAGATCCCGGTGAACGCGCCGCGCTGCCCGTTCCACAGCTTCCACCGCGACGGCGCGGGCCGCGTCGACGGCAATGCGGGCGCCACGCTGAACTACGAGCCCAACAGCGCGGGCGAATGGCAGGAAACCCCGTCGGCAGGCGAACCGCCGCTGGCGCTGGACGGCCAGGCCGCGGCGCGCTGGAACCATCGCGTGGACGGTGACTACTACTCGCAGCCGGGCGCCTTGTTCCGCCTGATGACGCCCGCGCAGCAGGAACAGCTGTTCGGCAACATCGGCCGCCACATGGCCGGCGTGCCGGAAGAGATCCAGCGCCGCCAGCTGGAACACTTCCGCAAGGCCGATCCCGCCTACGCCGCCGGCGTGGCCAAGGCGCTGGGATTGAAGCTGTAGAGCGCGACGCGCCCATGTACAAGGCGGCCCAGATGGGCCGCCTTTTTTATGGTTGCAACGCCGCGCGGCGAGGCGGGCAGTCAGCGCTGCATGCCCCAGCGTCTGACCGTGAAGCGCTCCACGGTGTCGAACACCAGGTTTTCCACAAGCAGGCCGATGATCACCACCGCCGCCAGCCCGGCGAACACGCGGTCTGTGTATAACTCGTTGCGATTCTGGAAGATGTACCAGCCCAGGCCGCCCTTGCCGCTGGACGCGCCGAACACCAGTTCCGCCGCGATCAGTGTGCGCCAGGCAAACGCCCAGCCTATCCGCAGCCCGGCCAGGATGGCCGGCAAGGCCGCGGGCACCAGGATCTGCAGCACGTAGCGCAGACCCGTCAGTCCGTAATTGCGGCCCGCCATGCGCAGGGTCTCGGACACCCCGAGAAAGCCGGCATACGTGTTCAGCGCCAATGCCCACAGCACCGAATGGATCAGCACGAACACCAGACTGCCTTCGCCCAGGCCGAACCACAGCAACGCCAGCGGCAGCAACGCGATCGCGGGCAGGGGATTGAACATGGCCGTGAGAGTGGACAGCAGATCGCGCCCGAAGCGCGTCGACACCGCCAGCGTGGTCAGCACGAAGGCCAACGCCACGCCGGCCGCATAGCCCTGCGCCAGCACGCGCAGCGACTGTCCGGCGCGCGCCAACAGCTCGCCGCCGGCCATGCCCTGCACGAAGGCCACCGCCGTCTGCGACGCGCTAGGCAGCAGCAGGTCGTTATCGGTATAGCGCGCCGCCAGCTCCCAGATCGCGGCCAGCAGCGCCAGGATCGCCAGCTTGCGCAGGCTGGCGTGCTGCCACAGGCGTTCATGCCAGGGCAGGGGAGCTTCGGCCGCTTGCGGTGGCAGGGGCGGCAGCTCGTACTCCACTTCGGGTCGGATGGGCACCAAGCCCGCATGGGCAGTAGTCATGCGTTTGTCCTTCAGGCGGCAACGCGTTCTGCGGCAAGTTCAGCGGGTTGTTCCGCCGGCGCCACATCGAACAGCAGGTCATGAACGCGCCTGGCGGCCGACTGGAACGCCGCCGAGCCCTGGCTGTGCAGCCCGAAGGCATGGGCGTTCAGCTCCGCGCGCACGCGCCCCGGATGCGGCGACAGCAGCAGCACGCGGCTGCCCAGCACCAATGCCTCTTCGATCGAATGGGTGACGAACAGCAAAGTGAAGCGCACCTCTTCCCACAGCGCCAGCAGCTCTTCCTGCATGCGCCGCCGCGTCAGCGCGTCCAGCGCCGCGAACGGTTCGTCCATCAGCAATACGCGCGGCTGCATGGCCAGGGCGCGCGCGATGGCCACGCGCTGCTTCATGCCGCCGGACAAGGTGTGCGGATAGGCATCGGCAAACGCCGACAGCCCCACCTTGTCCAGATAGTGCATGGCGCGCTCATCGGCCTCGCGCCGGCTCAGCTTGCGCGAGGCCACCAGCGGAAACGCCACGTTCTGACGCAGCGTTTTCCACGGCGGCAGCTGGTCGAATTCCTGGAACACCACGATGCGGTCGGGCCCCGGGCCGCGCACGGCTTTGCCATCGACGGCGATGCGGCCTTCGGTCGGTTCGATGAAACCCGCGATCGCCTTGAGCAGCGTGGACTTGCCGCAACCCGATGCGCCCAGCAGGATGAAGCGCTCCGCGCCATGCACGTCGAAACTGACCTGATGCGTGGCACGCACGCGCCGTTCGCGCGTCTTGTATTCGATGGACACCTTATCCACAGCCAGCAAAGGCGCGGCCTTTTCGGCGTTATCCACAGGGGTCGCGGCGCTCAATCCCATCTCAGCTGCCTTGCGCCGTGACGGGATCGTCGAAGAAGTAGTCACGCCAGCTGGCCGGGGCATTCTTGATCGCGCCGACCTTGTGCATGAACTCGGCCAGCGCATAGGTGTTCTGCGGCTCCAGCTTGAATTGCACGTCGGGGTTCTTGATCACCTTGATCAGGAAATCGCGGTCCAGCTTGGCGCCGGTGACGCGCAGATAGGTATCCGCGGCCTTTTCCGGATTGGCGGCGGCGAACTGCGCTGCTTCCTTCAGCGCGGCCTGGAACGCCTTGTAGGTCTTGGGATTTTCCTTGCGGAATTTCTCGGTGGCGAACAGCACCGTGGACGAACTGGGTCCGCCCAACACATCATAGGAATTGAGCACGATGCGCGCCCGGGGATTCTCGGCCAGCTCCTGCTCCTGGAAGGGCGGATTGCCGAAATGCCCCGTGATTTCCGTGCCGCCCGCGATGATGGCCGCGGCCGCGTCCGGATGCGGCAGGGCGACGGAAATCCTGTCCAGTTTGTTGAACTGCGCGTCGCCCCACAGTTTGGCCGACGCCAGCTGCAGCACGCGCGATTGCACCGACACGCCCACCGCCGGCACCGCGATGCGGTCCTTGTCGGTGAAATCCGCGATCGTCTTTACGTTGGGGTTGTTGCTGACCAGGTAATAGGGAAAGTTGCCCAGCGAGGCCACGCCCTTCACGTTCTGCTTGCCGCGCGTGCGGTCCCAGATCGTCAGCAGCGGTCCCACGCCCGCCCCCGCGATATCCACAGCCCCGGACAGCAACGCATCGTTCACGGCCGAGCCGCCCGACAGCTTGGCCCACTCGACCGAGATATCCACACCATCGGCCTTGCCATGCTTTTCGATCAGTTGCTGATCGCGCGCCACGTTCAGCAGCAGGTACACGATGCCGTATTGCTCGGCGATGCGGATGCGGCCCTCCGCCATGGCCGGCGTGGGCGCAGCCAGCGCCAGCACGGCAAGTATCAACGCCAGGCCCGCGCCGGTGGCGGTCTGGACCAAACGATCTCGAACAGCGGAGGAAAAACCCATGGCGGACCCTGTGGATAAATGGTTTTGCGCGAAATTTCGGAGGGGCTGGACGTCAGAACGGCACGTCGCCTTCGATCGCGGTGCGGTACAGCTTGCGGCGCAGGTGGTCCGGCGTGCCGCCGGCCAGGTGGATCAACGAACGGTTGTCCCAGAACACCAGATCATGCGGCTGCCACTGGTGGCGGTAGATGTGTTCGGGCCGGATGCTGTGGGCGAACAGCTCGTCCAGGATCTGGCGGCTCTCGTCTTCGGGCAGGCCCTCGATGCGCGTGGTGAAGCCTTCGCTCACGAACAGCGCGCGACGGCCCGTTTCCGGATGCGTACGCACTACCGGATGCACCACTTCCTGCACTTGGGCCACCTGTTGCGCGCTGAGATTGGGGCGCCATGCGCCTTCCTTCTGCAACTGGCCATACTTGGCCAGATAGGAATGCACGGCGCGCTGGCCTTCGATGGCGTCGCGCAAGGCGGCAGGCAGGGTGTCGTACGCCACATGCATGTCGGCGAACAGCGTGTCGCCGCCTTGCTCAGGCAGCTCCTGCGCGTGCAGCAGCGAACCCAGGCTGGGCAGTTCCTTGTACGAGATATCCGAATGCCAATACTTGCCGGCATCGCCCAGCCCTATCGGCTTGCCATCTTCAACGATGTTGGAAACGATGAGGATCTCGGGATGCCCGGGCAGATGGAATTGATGCAGCACGTGGATCATCAGTCGGCCGAAGCGGCGGCTGAAATCGATGTGCTGCTGCGGCGTGATGCGCTGATCGCGGAACACCAGCAGGTGATGGTCCAGATGCGCGCGATGCACCTGGGCGAAATCGGCCGGGGCCAGCTCGCGCGACAGGTCGATGCCAATGATTTCGGCGCCGGTCACGGCTGCCAGCGGGCGGATCGTAAAGGCTTGCGCCGCGGGTTCGGCATACGCCTCGGACCGGCGCAGCGCGTTGCTCTGGGACATGGATCGCTCCTTGCGCGAATGCCGCCGGCCAGGCCGGCTCAGGAACGATCCATTATGAAAACGCGCAACCCCTACGCAAACGAATTATTCGGCCTTTGTTCAAGCCTGCGCGTCATATGGCGCGCCATCGCGTTGCGGCAATAAGCTTATTCGCGCGAGAGGAACTTGCCGCGCACGGAGCCGATGTGCTGCTCCATCTTGCGCACCGCGGCCTTTTTATCGCCGCGCTCGACCATGTTGTACAGGTCTTCCAGTTCGGCCACATTGGGCTTTTCGGCCTTGCCTGCGGGCGGGCGGAACCACAGGCGCATGGAACGGTCCAGCAGACTGCCGGCGAACTCCGCCAGGATGTCATTGCGCGCGGCTTGGTACAGCGTCTGGTGGAACCTGCGGTCGATCTCCATGCTGCCCAGGCGATCCTGGCGTTCATGGCATTCCCAACCTGCCGCCACCAGCGCTTGCAAACGCTCCAGCAGCGCCGGCGTGGCATTGTCCACAGCCAGGCCGGTCAGATGCGGTTCAACCAGCAGACGCGCGGCGATCAGCTCCAGGAAGCTGTCTATGGTTTCCGCTTTGACCAGGATGCCCTTGCGCGGCAGGATGTCCACCAGACCCTCGCGGTCCAACCGGTGTATGGCCAGATGGATGGGGCTGCGGCCCAGCGACAGCTGTTCGCTCAGTTGCGCGACATTGATCTGGTCCCCGGCGCGCAGCTCCTGCGTGAGGATCATGCGCTTGATCGCGATATACGCCTGTTCGCCGAGCGAGGCCGCCGGCGCGCTGTCTTCCTGCTGTCGCTTGGGGGTAGGGTTTTTGGGCATGCGGTGATGGTTGCTGACCACGCGCCGCAAACGGCGCAGACCGCTGCGATTATAGCGACCGGTGCGGGCGGGCCAGCGTTTCCTCAGTCGAGGCGCACGTTGCCGTCCTTGATGGCCTGCCCGTATTTGGCGGATTCAGCCTTCATGAACGCCGCGAACGCATTTGGCGTGGAGGCTGCGGCCACCATGCCCTGCTGCGCCAGGATCTGACGCACGTCCGCATCCTGCAGTGCCTCCGAGTACATCTGGTTCAAGCGCTGCACGCGATCTGCGGGCACGCCTGTACGCGTCAGCAGCCCCATCCAGGTTTGCGATTCGAAGCCCGGCAGACCGGCCTCGGCAAAGGTCGGCACATCAGGCAACGCCGGCGTACGGACGCTTCCCGCCACCGCCAGGGCGCGCAGCTTGCCCGCCTGGACATGCGGCGCGACCACGCCCACATCCCCCAACGTCGCGTCCACTTCGCCGCTCAGCACCGCCATGGTGGCCGGCGCCGCGCCCTTGTACGGCACATGCATCATGCCCAAGCCGGCCTGCTTCTTCAGCATCTCGAAGCCCAGGTGGCCTGATGAGCCATTGCCGAACGAAGAGAAGGTCGCCTTGTCGCCCTGGCTCTTGGCCCAGGCCAGGAACGCGTTGAGATCGCCTGCCGGCACCTTGGGCCCGACCACCAGCACATGCGGGTTGGACGCCAACTGCGTGACCGGCTGGAAGTCCTTCACGCTGTCATAGGGCAGCTGGTTCAACAGATAGGGATTGATGACGAAGCTGGCCGCGATCAGCAGCACCGTGTTGCCGTCTGCCGGCTTGCCCAGCAAGGTCTGCGCGCCGATCACGGTACTGCCGCCCGGACGGTTCTCGACGATGATGTTGGCGCCCGTGTTCTTCGCAATGGCCTTGCCCAGCGCCCGCGCCAACGCGTCCGAGGAGCCGCCCGCGGTATACGGCACGATCAGCGTCATGGGCTGCGACGGGAACGTGTCGGCGGCGGCGTTCATGCTGGCCAGCGCCAGCGCGGCGGCCAATACGGTTTTCTTCATGATGTTTACCCCTTGATTTGTCATTGGTGCCGCACGCCTGGCGGCTTATTCCGCGTAGCGCAGGCCTGCGCGTACAACGTTGCGCAGTGAACCTATCCCGTCCACCCAACACTCCACGATGTCGCCATCGCGCAGGAAAACGGGAGGCTGGCGGGCCGCTCCTATCCCTTCGGGCGTACCGGTCAGGATGACGTCGCCGGGCAGCAAAGTCAGTCCCTGCGATAGTTCCGCAATCACACGGGCCACGCTGAAGATCTGGTTGCGGGTATGGCCTGCCTGCATGCGCGTGCCATTGACCTCGCAGCCCAGGGCGAGATTCTGCGGATCGCCGATCTCGTCCGCTGTCACCAGTACCGGCCCCATCGGGCAGGTCGCGTCCAGGCTCTTGCCCTTGAACCACTGCGCGCCATGCGCGCGCTGCAGATCACGCGCGCTGAGGTCATTAGCCACCGTGTAGCCGAACACGTGGCCCAGGGCATCCTCCTCAGCAATATCGCGTCCTTGTTTGCCGATCACCACGGCCAGCTCGACTTCCCAGTCCAGCTTGGACGTGTAGGCTTCATGCAGCGGGACGCTGTCTTGCGGCCCGACGACGGTGGTGGGCAGCTTGCTGAAGAAAGTGGGGCGTTCGGGCAGCTCGACCTCCTGCCCTTCGCGCTTGCCCTTGCTTTCGTCGTAGTGCTTCAGGTAGTTCCAGCCCACGCAGAACACATTGCGCTGCGGCACGATGGGGGCAAGCAAGCGCACCGAATCCAGCGGCACGGCCGCGCCGCTGGCCTGCGCGACCTGGCTCAATAGCGTCTGCACGTCGGCCACGCCCTGAAAGGGCGTGATGGCCTGGCCGTCCAGCCGGCCCAGGACCGGGCCGGATTCGCTGGCATAGCGAACGATTTTCATGGGTGTCAGTCCGCAAGACGGGCCTGGCCCTGGATTTCCACCAGGATCTCGGGCTTGGCCAAGGCGGATACTTGCACCAGCGCGCAGGCAGGAAAATCGCCGCTGAAGAATTCACGGCGCGCCTTCCATACTTGCTGGTTGTCCGCCATGTTGGTCAGGAAGATCGTCATCGTGACCATGTCATCGATCTGGCCGCCCGCGGCTTCCAGCAGATGCTTCATCTTCGCAAAAATGACCTGGGCCTGTTCATAGGCATTCGCGCCCTGGATGGTGCTGCCGTCGTTGGCGCGGGCGGTCAGCCCCGACAGATAGACCGAGTCTTTCACGCGCAGGCAGTTGGACCACAGGCCGGGCTCGGCTTCGGCGACGTGGGGGCTGGTGATGCGGACTTTCTGGACCATGGGATTTCCTGTTCAGGGTAGGGTGGAACTGCCAATTAAAATAACAGTGATATTTCACAGTTATATCAATGCTAGGCGGCAGACCCGAACGAGTCAAGGCCGAGCCGGCCTCGCAGGCATACGCATTTACCCTGGGAACGAGAGCGCTGCACCGGCAAATTGCCCCGGCGAAACCTGTGGATAAGTTTTGGGATAAGCCTGGTGGCAAGCCAGGGAAAAACGGTGGATTGCCGGGGGATATCCCGGTGGATAGGCGGTGAATAGCAGGTGGATAGCCTGTGCACAACCAGACCCCGTCATGAAAAAAGGCGCGGGCTACTGAGCGCCCGCGCCTTTTAAATCAATGACTTGCGTATTTCAGGACTTCGGTAAAAACGCCTGCACCAGTTTCACCCAATAAGTTGCGCCTACCGGCAGCAAGGCGTCGTTGAAGTCGTAATTCGGGTTGTGCAGCTGGCATGGGCCCATGCCGTGATAGGTCTCCATGCGGTGGTCGCCGTCGCCATTGCCCAGGAACAGATAGGTTCCCGGCACCGCTTCCAGGAAGAACGAGAAGTCCTCCGCGCCCATGAAGGGCGGCATCTCGCGCTGCACATTTTCGGCGCCGAACGCGTCTTCGGCGACCTGGGCGGCGAAAGCGGTTTCCTTTTCCCAGTTCACCAGCGGGGGATAGGCGCGCACGAAATCCAGTTCGCCGGTGCCGCCGTAGACCTGCGGCAGGGTGGTGGCGATGCGGCGCATGTCGGCCTCGATCTTGTCCAGGGTCTCCACCGAATAAGTGCGCACAGTGCCGCGCAGCACGGCTTCGCCAGGGATCACGTTGTAGGCGTCGCCCGCGTGGATCTGCGTGATCGACAGCACGGCCTGGTCCAGCGGATTCTTGCTGCGCGAGATCACCGTCTGCAGGGCATGCACCATGTCGGCCGCGACGATGATGGGGTCCACTGATGCATGCGGCTGCGCCGCATGGCCGCCCACGCCCTTGATGACGATGTCCCAGCGGTTGCTGGACGCCATGGTCGGTCCCGCGCGGAAGCCGAACTGGTTGACCGGCATGCCGGGCATGTTGTGGATACCGAACACCGCATCGCAGGGGAATTTCTCGAACAGGCCGTCCTGCATCATGGCGCGCGCGCCGGCGTTGCCGCCTTCCTCGGCCGGCTGAAAGATGAACACCACCGTGCCGTCGAAATCGCGATGTGTGGACAAGTACTGCGCCGCCCCCAGCAGCATCGTGGTGTGTCCGTCGTGGCCACAGCCGTGCATGCGTCCGCTGATGGTGGACTTGTGCGCAAAGCGGTTGTGCTCGGGCATGGGCAGCGCGTCCATGTCGGCGCGCAGGCCGATGGTCTTCTTGCCGCTGCCGCCGCGCAATATGCCCACCACACCGGTTTTCCCCAGCCCGGTGTGGACTTCCAGGCCCCAGCCGCGCAAGCGCTCCGCCACCAGCGCGGACGTGCGCGTTTCCTGGAAGGCGAGTTCCGGATGCGCGTGGATATCCCGTCGCAATGCGGTGAGGTCGCCGTGGGCGCGTTCGATTTCGTCTATGGTTTTCATGGCTGTGGATAAGGCGTAAGAGTTGAATTCACGTATCGTTCAGATGGCAGGCGCTGAACTGCCCCGGGGCCACTTCGCGCAGCAGCGGCCGCTCTGCCTTGCAGCGCGGCATCGCATGCGGGCAACGCGGGTGGAAAGCGCAGCCCGTCGGCGGGTCCAGCGGCGACGGCAGTTCGCCCTTGATGGGCTGGTAGCTGCGCCGCCCCGGCTGCAACGTCGGCAGTTCCTTCAGCAAGGCCTGCGTATACGGATGGTTGGCGCGCCGGAAAACCGTATCGGTGGGTGCCAGCTCCACCACGCGGCCCAGGTACATGATGGCCACGCGGTCCGATATGTGGCTCACCACGCTGAGATTGTGGCTGATGAAAAGATAGGTCAGGTCCAGGTCCGCGCGCAACTGTTCGAACAGATTAAGCACCTGGGCCTGGATCGACACGTCCAGCGCGGCGACCGCCTCGTCGCAAACGATGACCGAGGGCTTGAGTGCCAGGGCCCGCGCAATGCCTACGCGCTGCCTCTGGCCGCCAGAGAACTGATGGGGATAACGCTGTGCAAAAGCCGGATCCAGCCCCACCTGGCGCATCAGCCCGGCCACGTACTCGGCCTTGTCGCGCGCGCGGACCAGACCATGCGCCACGGGCGCCTCGCCGATGATCTCGCGCACGCGCATGCGCGGGTTCAGCGAAGCATAGGGATCCTGGAAGATCATCTGCACGCCCAGCTCATAGGCGCGGCGTTCGGGACCCGGCATGGCCTTCACGGCGCGGCCCTTGTAGCTGACCTCGCCTGCGGTCGGTGGCAAAATGCCGGACACAATGCGGCCCAGGGTGGATTTTCCACAGCCCGATTCGCCCACGATGCCTATCACTTCACCCGCCCGCACATCCAGGTCGACGCCCGCCACCGCGTGCACGACCTGCGTCTTCAACCCCGCTCCCAGCAGGTTGGCGATACGGCCTGCCAGATCCACGGGCTGCACGAAGCGCAGCTCGACCCCGCGCAGCGACAGGATGGGGACCGCGGGATCACGTTCTGCGGCGTTCATTTGATGTCTGGTCCTCCAGCATGCCAGCAACGCACCCATTGCGCCGGGCGCACCTCCACGGGCTGCGGTTCGACCAGACAGGCGTCGGTGGCGCGCGGGCAGCGCCCGCGGAACGCACAGCCTTGCGGCAGGTTGAGCAGCGACGGCGTCATGCCTGGAATCGGGACCAGCGGCCTGCCGCGGGATTCGGGCGTCGGTATGGAGGCGATCAGGCCATGCGTGTAAGGATGCATGGGATGGCTGATGACGGCCTGCGTGGTGCCGGTTTCCACCACGCGCCCCGCATACATGACCGACACGCGATCCGCCAGGCCCGCCACCACGGCAAGGTCGTGCGTGATCCAGATCAGCGCGGTGCCGGTCTCGCGGCACAGCTTCTGCACTTCGAACAGGATCTGTCCTTGTATGGTCACATCCAGCGCCGTGGTGGGCTCGTCCGCGATGATCAGGCGCGGTGAATTCAAGAGCGCAATCGCGATCGCCACGCGCTGCCGCATGCCGCCGGACAATTGGTGCGGATAGGTGCGCAGGCGCTCCTCGGGCGAGGGGATGCCGACCATGGCGAGCGTCTGCAGCGCGCGCTGGCGGGCCTGCTCGCGCGATACCTTGCTGTGCGCCTGCACCGCCTCGATCATTTGCGTGTCAACGCGCAGCACCGGGTTCAGGGTCATCATGGGATCCTGGAAGATCATGGCGATCTCCTGGCCCCTGAGCTCGCGCCAGCGCGCGGGCGTCGCGCCGCGCAGGTCCTCGCCGTTGAACCGCAAGGTGCCGTCGACGATGCGGCCCGGCTCATCCAGCAAACCCATCAACGAAAAGCCGGTAATGCTCTTGCCCGATCCCGATTCGCCCACCAGCCCCAGGATCTCGCCTTCGGCCAGCATCAGGTCCACGCCGTCCACCGCCTTCACCACGCCGTTGCGCGTGTAGAAGTGCGTCTTCAGGCCATGCACCTCAAGGATGGGCGTAGGCGCCGCCAGGGACTTTTCCACAGGTGTCTGCATTGCGCCCGCCCTCAATTCGCGTGGCGCGGGTTGAGCACATCGCGCAGATGGTCGCCCACCAGGTTGATGGCGACGATGGCCAGCGCCAGCGCAATGCCGGGAAAGAACGAAATCCAGTACTGGCCGGACAGCAGGTACTCGAAGCCGTTGTAGATCAGCATGCCCAGCGACGGCTCGGTGACCGGCACGCCCACGCCCAGGAACGACAAGGTGGCCTCCAGCGCAATCGCGTGCGCCAGGTCGATGGTGGCGATCACGATCAAGGGCGGCATACAGTTGGGCAGCACATGGCGAAACAGCACGCGCCCCCAGGACAGCGACATGCAGCGCGCCGCTTCCACGTATTCCTTGCCGCGCTCGACCAGCGCCGCGCCACGCGCGGCACGCGCGAAATACGCCCACTGCACCACGATGAGCGCGATGATCACCTTATCCACACCCTTGCCCAGAATCGCCAGCAACATCAGCGCAACCAGGATGGCCGGGAACGACAACTGGATATCCACAACCCGCATCAGCAAGGCGTCGATGCGGCCGCCGAAATAGGCCGCCACCAGGCCCACCGTGGCGCCGATGCCAAAGGCCGCCAGCACCGACACGCTGGCCACCAGCAGGCTGGTGCGCATGCCGTACAGAATGGCCGAAAACAAGTCGCGCGCCAGGCCATCGGTGCCCAGCCAATAGCGCATGCTGCCGTCGCCGCTTTCGCTGCCCGGCTTGAGCTTGGAATCCATGATGTCCAGCGTCGCCAGGTCATAGGGATTCTGCGGCGCGATCCAGGGCGCAAGCAGCGCGGCGCCCACGATCACGACCAGCATGATCAAACCCAGCGTGGCCAGCTTGCTGGCGAAGAAGTCAGACAGGAAGCGGCGCCAGGGCGTTTGCTCCTTGGCCTGAACCGGGGGCGCGGCGGCGGTGGCGGGTGTGTTCATCGGCGGCTATCCAAGCGTACGCGGGGGTCCAGCACCGTGTAGATGATGTCCACCACCAGATTCAACATGACCAGGAAGAACACGATCAACAGCAGATACGCCACCACCACTGGACGATCCAGATTGATGATGGAATCGATCAGCAGCTTGCCCATGCCCGGCCAGGAAAACACGGTTTCCGTCACGACCGCAAAGGCCATCACCTGGCCGAATTCCAGGCCCGCCACCGTCACCACCGGGATCAGAATGTTCTTGAGCAGATGCACGCCCAGCACGCGCTTTTCAGACAGGCCCTTGGCGCGCGCGAACTTGATGTAGTCCATGGGCAGGGCTTCGCGCGTAGCGGCGCGCGTCACGCGGATGATCATGGCGCACTTGGCGAAGGCGATCGTGGCCGCGGGCAAAGCCAGGCTCAGCCAGCCGTCGAAGGTTAGTACGCTCAACTGCAGCGAGCCGATGCTGACGGTCTGGCCGCGCCCGCCCGCCGGCACCCAGCCCAGTATCACGGCGAACACCATGATGAGCATCAGGCCGACCCAGAAGTTGGGCAGCGAGAAGCCCAGCACCGAGCCCGTCATGATGGCGCGCGAACCCACTGCCTTGGGCTTGAGTCCCGCCAGGATGCCCAGCGGCACGCCGATCAGCACCGACAGCAGCATGGCCACACAGGCCAGTTCCACCGTGGCCGGCATGCGCTCCAGGATCAGCCTCATGGCCGGTTCGCCCGTCAGGAAGCTGTTGCCGAAGTCGCCGCGCACCGCCTGGCCCATGAAGATCAGGTACTGCCGCCATAGCGGCAGATCCAGACCCAGCGATGCGCGCACCGCAGCGCGCTGCGCCTCGGTCGCTTCCGGGCTGGCCAGCATCGACACCGGGTCGCCCACCATGTAGATGCCGGCAAAGACCAGCGCCGACATGACGAGCATGACGACGACGGTCTGCAGCAGCCTTCTTACGATCGTTGCAAGCACTAGCGCCTTACTTCTTCAGTGTTGCAAACTGTGCGAGCGTGACCTGGTCTGGGCGGCCTTGATAGCGGATGTCGCTCTTCATCGCCCATACCGACAACTCGAAATGCACAGGCAGCATGGCGTAGTCATCCATGGCGATGTTGCTGGCCTTGGACAAGAGGTCCGCACGCTTGGCATCGTCCATGGTCGACGAGGCTTCCTTCACCAGCGCGTCCATCTTGGGATTGGAGTAACGGCTGCGGTTGGTGGTGCCCAAGCCCGCTTCGGGATTGCGCGTCACCAGCAACGAGGTCAGCGCGTTGGACATCTCGCCGCTGGTCACGGACCAGCCCGCCAGATAGGCCGAGAACGCATAGCTGTCGCGGTTCTTGAAGAACACCGGAGGCGCCATCGCATCCACGCTGGTCTTCACGCCGATGCGGGTCCACATCGACGCGATCGCCTGCGCCACCTTCGAATCGTTGACATAACGGCCCGACGGCGAGCCCAGCGTGATGGAAAAGCCGTTGGGATAGCCGGCTTCCTTCAACAGGGCCTTGGCCTTTTCCACATCGGCCTTGGGGGCCTTGGAATGCTCCTTGCTGGAACCGAACATGGGATAGGGCAGCAGATTGCCCGCGGGCAGCGCCACCCCGCCCATCACGCGCTCGACCAGCGCATCGCGGTTGATGGCCAGCGACAGCGCTTCGCGCACGCGCTTGTCCTTCATGGGGTTCTTTTCGGTGCCCTGCACGCCAGGCGAGGGCTCGGCGAACTGGTCCAGCGCCAAGTACACGACCCGCACCGACGGCGTTTCCTCGACATACAGTTTTTTGTCGCCCTTGAGCTTGGGCAGGTCATCGGTCGGGGGATCCTCGATCATGTCGACGTCGCCAGCAAGCAGCGCGGCCACGCGCGCGGCCGCGTTGCTGATGGGACGGTAGACCACGCGATCCCATTCGGGCTTCTTGCCCCAATAGTTGTCATTGCGCGCCAGCACGAATTCGGCGCCGCGCTTCCACGACACGAACTTGTAGGGACCGGTGCCTATCAGGCCGTCGCCGCTATTGAGTTCCGTCGTCGTCTTACCCTCGGCCGCCGGGCCCGACGCCGCCTTCTTGGACATGATGGGCAACTGCGCCAGGTTGACCAGCAGGTTCGGCGCCACGTCCTTGGTGGTGATGCGCACGGTGCTGGCATCGACCGCCTCGGTCTTCTCGACCGAGCCCAGGTACAGCGTGAACGGCGAAGGACTGTTCGGCACCTTGGGGACCCGCGCATACGTAAAGACCACATCTTCCGCGGTGAACGGCGTGCCGTCGGAGAACTTCACATTGGGGCGCAGCTTGAAGGTCCACACCTTGCCGTCCACGGTCCAGGACTCGGCCAGCGCGGGTTGCGGCTTGAGCTGCGCGTCGGTGGCAACCAAGGTATCGAAAATGGTCTGGGAGATCTGCGTATTGGGCGTGAGCGCGTGATACTGCGGATCCATCGAGGAGGGTTCGGTCTTCAAGGCGATCACCAGATCGCGGGCCATAGCCGAACTGAAGGTGCCAAAGGCCAATATCACCGCGGCTGAGCCGCAGGCCAAGACACGCGAAAACCGAGATGCCATTGTGATCTCCCTGGATTGTTTCGGGTTTTGAACCTCCGGGCCACATTAACCAGCAAACAAGGGACGGCGCAACAGTTATATTCCCTTATTGTTCTCGCCTTGCCTTGCCCGAAATATGTCCGCCTACGCCCCCATCGCCGCCATCGCAACCGCCCCCGGAAGAGGCGGTATCGGCGTCGTCCGCATCTCCGGCACGGACCTGTCCGAACTCGTGCGCCGCCTGTTCCAACGCGAACTCACGCCGCGCCATGCGCACTACCTGCCGTTCAAATCCGGTACGGGCGAATTGCTGGACGAAGGCATCGCCATCTATTTCCGCGCGCCGCATTCCTATACCGGCGAAGACGTGCTCGAACTGCAAGGGCATGGCGGCCCCGCAGTGCTGCGCCGGGTGCTGGAAAGCTGTCTGGCCGCCGGCCGCGACCTGGGCATCCGATTGGCCGAGCCGGGCGAATTCACGCGCCGCGCCTTTCTCAACGACCGCATGGACCTGGCTCAGGCCGAAGCCGTAGCCGATTTGATCGAGGCCTCGTCGGTAGCCGCCGCGCGCGGCGCCATGGCGTCGCTGTCGGGCGACTTTTCCGCGCGTGTGAACGACCTGTCGGACCGCATCATCCACTTGCGCATGCTGGTCGAGGCGACCCTGGATTTCCCCGAGGAAGAAATCGACTTCCTCGAAAAGTATCAAGCCCGCCCGACACTGGCAGCGCTGACCGCGGACCTCGCCAAGCTGATCGCGCAGGCGCGCCAGGGCGTGATTCTGCGCGAGGGCCTGCACGTGGTGCTGGCCGGGCAACCCAACGTGGGCAAGTCCAGCCTGCTCAACGCGCTGGCCGGCGACGACATCGCCATCGTCACCCCGATCGCGGGGACCACCCGCGACAAGGTGGTGCAGGAGATCCACATCGACGGCGTGCCGCTGCATATCGTCGACACGGCGGGCCTGCGGGAAACCGAGGATACGGTGGAAAGCATAGGCATAGCGCGCACCTGGCAGGAGATCGAGCGCGCCGACGTGATCCTGCATCTGCAGGACGCCACCCAGCCCGGCGACGAACTGGACGCCCAGATCACCGCGCGCCTGCCGCCGCGCACGCCGGTGCTCAAGGTTTTCAACAAGGTGGATCTGCTGTCCACACCTTTTGCCGCAGGCCCTCAGGAACTCGGCATCTCGGCCAAGCGCGGCGCGGGCCTGGACGAATTGCGCGCCGAATTGCTGCGCATCGCCGGCTGGAATCCCGGCGGCGAATCGCCGTGGCTGGCGCGCGAACGGCACCTGCATGCGCTGCAGGATGCGGCGGAGCACCTAGAGCTGGCCGGCGCGCACGCTGAACAGGACGACCGGGTACTGGATCTGTTTGCGGAGGAACTGCGGCTGGCGCACGACAGCCTGTCCAGCATCACGGGCAAGTTCACCAGCGACGATCTGCTGGGCGAGATTTTCTCCAGCTTCTGCATCGGGAAATAACCCGAAATCCCGCGTGTTGCGGCGCCGCAGCCCTGCTACTCAGTGCTTGCGCGCCGCTTCGACCAGGCATTCGGACAGCCGGTCGAAATGCGACAGCGCGGCCTGGCTGAGTTCGACCTGCTTGCGGCGCGCGTCCTCGGTGTCGACCAGCAATACCCAGCCTTTCTCGCGCATGGATTTCAAGCGGGCGTGCAGGGTAGCAGGCGAACCGATACTATCGACCGCCATCACGTCGCGCACGGACAAGCGGCGGTGTTCCTGCGATGCGCGCGCGATCAGCGTAAGTATGCGTTCTTCCATGGGATCGAGCGATGGCAGCGCAGGCAGGCCGCGCAGCGCGTCGGCCAGGCGCAGAAAGCGCAAGTAGATATCGGCAGGTCTCTTTTTTTCTTTCATGGATAATGGACGCGGCGACCGATAAGCGGCGGAATTCGAGGCATGGAAAACATTCTAGATCAGGGTAAATGGGCTCTGGTGACGATAGTGCTGTTCCTGGGCAGTCTGGTAGTCAATGAATGGGTGTTTACCAACCTTGAGTTCGTGCGCGGCATCAACTGGATCTATCTGCCCGCGGGCGTGCGCCTGATATGCACGCTGCTGTTTGGCCTGCCGGCAGCGCTGGGCTTGCTGGCGGGATCCTGGCTCGCCTGCTTTTTCTACTACTTCCCCGACGACGTCCTGCGCTCGGTGGCCGGCGGCCTCATGGCCGCCGCCGCTCCCTATCTGGCCTACCGCTGGGCCAGGTCGGCACTGCGACTGCAGCCGGACTTGAGCAACCTTACTGCCTGGCGCCTGCTGGTCTGCGCGGCGGTCTATGCGCTGATGAACACGACGATTCATCATCTCTGGTTCTTTCTCCAGGGAGAAAGGGCCGCGCTCGCGGATAGCTACATTGCGATGCTGACCGGCGACATCACGGGATCCTTGTTCGTGTTGTACACGCTCAAGATGGTCGGGGCGATGGGGCGCTCAGTCCTGCGCCGGCGGCACGCATGACCACGCAAGATCCTGCGTACCGGCTCAGCCCGTCACTATGGCTGAATCGTCTTGGGACTCGCTCTCTTCCTTGATCCGTGCGGCAGCAGCTGATCCGGCCTTGCCCAATGCCTGTTCGGCCCGCTCGGCCAGCTGGCGCATTTCGCGCGCTCTTTTGCCATGCAGCACCCGGCCGAATGCATTGAGGTTGAGCACCATGGTTCTCAACTCCGACAATTCGTTCTCCGACAAGGCAATACCGCTATCCCTGTGCTGCTCGATCCGGTCCAGCACGCCTGAACAAGCTTCGTGGAACCTTGCATACTCGTTCCACAGGTTGTCGGGCGCGCCATTCGCCGGAAAAGACGTATTAGGTGCCATTGACACTCCTTTGCGGGATCACTCAGCATTTTCTTCGGTGATCGCACATCATCTTCGGGGTATATACGCGAACTATTAGTTATAAATTTTATAACTAATTCGCAAAACAATCTTTGGACGGTCCGAGCGTCTTATATTTCTGGGAAATCCGTCCACGCCGGGCGGCGCACTAACCGGAACTCGCATGCCTCCCGACATACGCATCGCCACCCTCCGCGACCTGCCCGACATCGAGCGGATCGTCGCGCAAGCCTACGGCCACTATGTCGCGCGCATCGGCGCGACGCCTGGACCGATGCTCGATGATTACCCAGCCCGCATCGCACAAGGCGTGGTCCATGTACTGCGGGTGCGCGATACCGTGCAAGCTGTGCTGGTCCTGATTCAGGAGGCCGATTGCCTGTTGCTGGACAACATCGCAGTCGCTCCGCAAGCGCAGGGAAAAGGCTATGGCCGCGACTTGATGCAGTTCGCGGAACACGTGGCGCGCCGGGCCGGCTATGCCAGCATCCGTCTCTACACGCAGGAGAAAATGACCGAGAACATCGCTATCTACAAGCGATACGGTTATGTGGAAACCCATCGCGCCGAGGAGATCGGATTGAAGCGCGTCTTCATGAAAAAAGCCCTGATTTAAGGGCTATTCTTCATTCTTCATTAATGCGAGTATTTACTCGTATTAATGAAACCTTGTCACTCGTCACGCTCCTTGGCAACGACGCGCTGCGCGCGCCGGTTGCTGGCCAGCGATTTCGCGTACACCGAGTCCGGCCGTATGCGATGCGCAATGACGTAGCCCGTGATGCAGGCCAGCATCAGCGGCAGCATGACCTCATAGCTGAGCGTCATCTCGAAGATCATCAGGATCGACATCAATGGCGCATAGGTGGTGGCGGCCAGCAGGGCGCCCATGCCCACCACCGCATAGCTGGATACCGCCGACAGATCTCCAGCCGGAAACAAGGCCTGCAGGCCAGTCCCGTACAAGGCGCCCAGCGCCGCCCCCACGAACAGCGTGGGCGTGAAGACGCCGCCCACCGCGCCCGAACCGACGCTGGCCGCGGTGGCCAGCGTTTTCAAGAGCAGGATGGCGGCGACCGCCTGCCAGGCCCACTGCGTATGCAACATGCTGTTGACCACGCTGTAGCCATTGCCCCAGACCTCGGGGTTCACCACCGACAAGGCGCCGACGATCAGACCGCCCAATGCCATGCGCACCCATAGCGGCGCGGGCACGCGGCCGAACGCGGCGCGCGCGGTGTCGAGAAAGCGCAGGAATTGCGGCGCCGCCAGGCCGGCGATCACCCCCAGGCCCAGATAGTTGATGACTTCCCAGCCGGACACGAAAGTGAAGGGCGGCATGTGAAAAACCGCGTCGTAATGCAGTATTTGGCGCGTCACAATGTTTGCCACGACCGACGATACGACCAACGGCACCAGAGTAGCCGAAGCGATCGCGCCAAAAACTATCTCGGAAATGAACAAGGCGCCGGCAATGGGCGCGTTATAGGCGGAAGTGATCCCCGCCGTGGCGCCGCAGGCGACCAACAAGCGCAAATGCCGCGGCGGCAGCACCAGATAACGTCCCGTCAGGGATGACAGCATCGCCGCCAGCTGCACCATGGGACCCTCGCGGCCGATGGAGGCGCCGGAGCCGATGGAAAAAATCGACGACAGGCTGCGCGCGACCGTCTGGCGAAAGCCGATGACTCCGCGGCCGATGGAAATCGCCTCCATATAGTCCGCTGCGCCGCGCTTGGGCAGCCATCTGGCCGCCATTTGCAGGATGGCCCCGGCAATGGCGCCGCCCATGGCCGGCATCAGAAAGCGTTGCCAGGGACTCAGCCCCCGCGCCAGGGACACCATGCCATGGGGAGTGTCCTCGCCCCCGAGCAGCATCTGCGTCCACGCCAGCATCTCCCGGAACACCACGGTGGCCAGTGCACCCAAGAGGCCCATCAGCGCCGCCGCGCAGAGCGTGGCCGGCAAGTTGTCCGCCAACAAACGGCTTCTCAGCCAGATTGCCCACCCTGATTTCTTGATTCTGATTTCTGTCGCCATGGCGGAATTCTACGGCGGAACCTGCTCACTTTTTGTTCAGTTCCCAGTCAAGAACGGCTGCGCGTCTCCCCTCGAATCCCCCGGTTCGCGAACGCCTTGTGGGGCCGCTAAAGGCCTCCTGAACGGCGAAAACGCAGGTAGGCAGCGAGGCGTTTTTCGGGGTAAAAGTGCCGTTTTTGAGACCGGTTCGGCAGAAAGGGGCTGTGGATAACTCCTAAGTAGACGCCTTGTGCACATTTTGTGGAGGCAAGTTGAACAAGCAGGGGTTTCGGACAGGGTCCAAAATCTTGTCCAACTTCAGCTTTTTTCCCACACAGAGTTCTTGCACAGCCAAAAACGGCTGCAAGCTGATGAAAGAAAAGAGGTTTTCAAGGTTAAGGTAGTTATCCACAGGCCTTATTAATCATTAGTCTTTATATAAAGAGAAATAAAGGAAAAGCCAAACATGCTCTCCCATTCCGCCCAGCCATCCCCCCCCGGACTCCGTCCATGCGCATCCTCCTGATAGAAGACGAAGCAGAACTTGCCCGCTGGCTTTCAAGAAGCCTGGCCAGGCACGCAGGTTTCGTCGTTGAGTGGGCAGATGACGGGCTGGTCGCCGAAAGAAGACTGGCGATGGAAGAATTCGACGCGGTCATCCTCGATCTGGGACTACCGGGCATGGATGGCCATGCTTTGCTCGCGAAGATTCGCGCGCGGGACGACCGTACGCCGGTCCTGGTCTTGACCGCGCGCGATTCGCTGGCCGAAAAAATCGGGACGCTCCACCAGGGAGCTGACGATTTCCTGCCGAAACCGTTTGTTGTGGAAGAGTTGGAAGCGCGATTGATCGCACTCATCCGGCGCAGCCGTGGGCGTGAACACCCGCGGCTTACGCTGGGAAACCTGGTTTTCGAGACTTCCGCTCAAAAATTCACGGTCAGCGGACAGCCCTTGCAGTTATCCCCACGTGAACACTCGGTTCTGCGGGTACTGATCCAAAAAAGCGGCGAACCCATCAACAAGCAGCAGATCCTGGACCGCATCCTGACCGACGACGCGGACATCAATCTGGAAGCCATCGAGGTCCTGGTGCACCGTTTGCGAAAAAAATTGGCGGATACCGGTGTGCAGATCGTGACCATGCGCGGCATGGGCTACTGCCTGGAGAACCTTGTTGACAACTAGAAGTGCGGAAAAAAAGGGGTTTTTCGCCGCAAAAAAGCGTAATCGCACCCTGAAAACCCAGCTCCTCTGGTGGCTGATCCCGACACTGGTCTTCGTGATGATGGGCGCCCTGTGGCTGTCGAACCACCAGCTGCGCAACCAGGTCGACATAGCCTATGACCGTTCGCTTTCTGGCGCACTACGCGCCATCGACCACAACATATCCACAGCCAGCGGTGGATTAGCCATGGAGCAGCCATACCTGATGCTGGAATTTTTCGAGCTGACGGCCAATGGCAGCGTGTTCTACCGGGTCGCCACCGAGGACGGGCTGGCCGAAATCGGCAGTCCGGGCCTGCCCATGCCTGCCGAACCCCTGGTTTCCGGCGAACCACGCTTTTTCTACGCCGATTACCAGGGCACGCCTGTGCGGGTTGCGGCGCTGGCGCGTCCCATGGATCCGCCTCTGTACGCAAACAAAGGGGGACGGGTTATCGTGCAGGTGGCCGAGGGCCTGGATACCCGCCAGGCCTTCCTGCACCAGGTGCTGGTGCGCTCGGTGGAGCGGGACCTGGCCGTGATCCTGATCAGCGTTCTGGTGATCATCCTGGGGGTTTTCATGGCGCTGCGCCCCCTTGCCAGGCTACGGCAGGAGGTGGAAGGGCGTTCTGCGGACGATTTAAGCCCCGTGAGCGCGTCGGACATGCCAGGGGAGGTCCTACCCCTAGTCGGGGCCGTAAACCTCCACATGGCCCGTTTTGCGGCCCAGGCGAGGGTCCAAAGCCAGTTCCTGGACGACGCCTCGCACCAATTGCGCACCCCTTTGTCGGTTTTGCGAACCCAGACGGCCTATGCCTTGCGCGAAACAGACCCCCAGGAGGTCCGTACAGCCCTTCTGGCGATGCAGGAAGGCCTGGACAGGGCTGTACGCACCACCAACCAAATGCTCGCTCTGGCGCGCGCTAAAGACGCCTCGCTGGCCGAAGGCGGTTTCAGCCCCGAACCGGTCGACCTGGTCGAACTGGCCGACGCGGTCATCCGCATCCTGCTTCCCACTGCCCGGGCCCGCCAGCTGGACATCGGCCTGGAAGCCGAGATCCGGCCAGTGGTGGTGCAGGGGGCCGACTGGCTGCTGAGGGAGGCGGTCAGCAACCTGGTGGACAACGCCATCCGCTACACCTCGCCAGCGGGGGAAGTCACGGTGAAGATCCAGATCGAACCCGGGCGAGCCAGGCTGGTGGTCGAGGACAGCGGCCCCGGCATGTCCGCCGAGGACATCGCCCGCGCCTGCGTCCGCTTTCGTAGGGGCGCGGCCGGCAAGAACAAGCCTGGCGCCGGCCTGGGCCTGGCCATCGTCGGCACCATCGCCGAGATCCTGGGCGCGCGCCTGGTGCTGGAGAACCGGGTGCCGCAGGCGGGTTTGAGGGCTGCACTGGTGTTTACCCTGGGAAATGGGACAAATGCTGCGTCGCACCAGGAAAACCACGGAATTTGAAAGCTTTTGGAAAGCTTCGGTTTTGTACGGTTGCGTCCACTGGGGCCGTTATTGCGGAAAGAACCGTCTGAGCAGAGCTTCCAGCCATACCTAGACCTATAAATTTCGGAGACGCAAAAAATGCAGACTAGTCTGAAACTACGCCTGGCCGCTGTCGCGGCGCTGGGCGCGATTACCCTGTCCCTGGGCGCAGCCCACGCGGCCGACGAGCCGCGCCGCCCGGAATGCATCGCGCCTGCCCAGCCTGGCGGCGGTTTCGACCTGACCTGCCGCCTGGCCACCGAAGGCCTGAAGCAAAGCGGCGCGCTCAAGACCGCCATGCGCATCGTTTACATGCCTGGCGGCATCGGCGCCGTGGCCTACAACAACATCGTGGCCCAGCACCCGAATGAACCGGGCACCATAGTGGCCTTCTCGGGCGGTTCGCTCTTGAACCTGGCCCAGGGCAAGTTCGGCAAATACAACGTCAACGACGTGCGCTGGCTGGCCGCCATCGGCACCGACTACGGTGTGGCCGTGGTCCGCAACGATTCTCCGTACACCGACCTGAAGAGCCTGATGGAAGCCTTCAAGCAGGATCCGACCAAGATCGTGCTGGGCGCGGGCGGCACCGTGGGCAGCCAGGACTGGATGAAGGCCGCGCTGACCGCCAAGGCCGCGGGCGTGGATTTCAAGAAGATGCGCTTCGTGGCGTTTGAAGGCGGCGGTGAAGCCGTCACGGCCTTGCGCGGCGGCCACATCCAGGCCTACATGGGCGACGCGGCGGAAGCCTTCACCATGCTCGAAGGCGGCGCCCCCATCCGCGTGCTGGCCGTGTTCAACGACCAGCGCCTGCCGGGCAAGCTGGGCACCGTGCCCACCGCCAAGGAACAGGGTTACGACATCGTCTGGCCGATCATCCGCGGCTTCTATGTCGGTCCGAAGGTGTCGGACAGCGACTACCAGTTCTGGGTCGACGCCTTCAACAAGGCCACGTCCTCGCCCGAGTTCGACAAGCTGCGCCAGCAGCAGGGCCTGTTCCCGTTCAACAAGACCGGGCCTGAGCTGGACGCCTACGTGAAGAACCAGGTCAAGGCCTACGGCGAACTGGCCGACTCTTTCGGCCTGGTCAAGAAGTAAGCCGCAAGGCTCTCCTCCCTATCGCGTTTTTCAGGGTTCCCCGCCGCCGGCATTGCCGCGGCGGCAGGGGAGCGCTGCGCCACGCGATGCGACTACAACGGAAAAGTGATCATGAACGATCGAATATTGGGCGTGGCGGCGCTTGCGCTGGCCGCCTTCATGACCGCGGCGGGTTGGGGAATCGAAGCCCCCTTCGCCTATGAGCCGGTAGGCCCGCGCGCCTTTCCCCTGCTGCTGGCGCTGATCATAGGCCTGTGCGGCCTGTGGCTGGTCTACAAGGGCGGCCATCAGGTCGAGGCCAATCCGCCTGGCGCCAATGCGCGCATCGCGCTGATGATGGCGTTCGTGGTGGCCTATGCCTTCGTGTTCCAGTGGCTGGGCTTCGTGATCGCGACCACCTTGATGACGATATTCGTCGGCCGTCTGTTCGGGGGCGGCTGGGTCAAGTGCGCCATCGGCGGCGCCGTCATGAGCGTCCTGTTTTTCTTGCTGTTCGACAAGGTGCTGGACGTGGTCCTGCCCACCGGTTTGCTGGAGACCCTGATATGAGCGGCATTCTTGATCACCTGGCGATAGGCTTTGGCGTAGCCTTTTCGCTGACCAACCTGCTGGTGGCCATGATCGGTTCGTTCATCGGCACCATGGTGGGTGTGCTGCCCGGCCTGGGACCGGTCAACGGCGTGGCGATGCTGATCCCGATCGCGTTCGCCATGAACCTGCCGCCCGAGACCGCGCTGATCCTGCTGGCTGCCGTGTATGTGGGCGCCGAGTACGGCGGCCGCATCACCGCCATTCTGTTGAACGTGCCGGGCGAGGCCAGTGCCATCATGACGACGCTGGACGGCTATCCGCTGGCGCGGCAGGGCATGGCCAGCGTTGCGCTGTCGCTCTCTGCCTGGTCCGCATTCTTCGGCGCAATCGTGTCGGTGGTGGGCATCATCCTGCTGGCGCCGTTGCTGGCCAAATGGGCCTTGGCTTTCGGCCCCGCCGAGTACTTCGTGCTGATGATTTTTGCGTTCTGCTGCCTGACCAGCCTGCTGGGTAAACAACCCGTGAAGGGCGTGCTGGCGGCGATGATAGGCCTGTCTATTTCGGTGGTGGGCGTGGACGCGAATTCTGGGGTCTATCGCTACACCTTCGAGTCGGTGCATCTGGCCGACGGCATCGAATTCGTGGTGGTGGTGATTGCGCTGTTCGCGGTCAGCGAGATGCTGGAGATGCTGGAAAAAGTGGTGGCGGGGCACAGCGTCGAGGTCAAGCCCAGCGGCCGCAAGCTGTTCAATCTGAAGGAAGTGGCGCTCACCTGGTGGAGCGTGGTGCGCAGTTCGCTGGTGGGCTTTGGCGTGGGCGTGTTGCCTGGCGCAGGCGCCAGTGTGGCCGCGGCCGTGGCGTACTCGCAGGAAAAGCGCATCATCGAGGCCAAGGATCCGGATGCCAAATTCGGCAAGGGCGACATGCGCGGCCTGGTCGCGCCGGAAGCTGCCGCCACGGCCTCGGCCATTGGCTCGTTCGTGCCGATGCTGACGCTGGGCGTGCCCGGTTCGGGTACCACTGCCGTGATGATGGGCGCGCTGACGCTCTACAACATCACGCCGGGTCCGGTGCTGTTCGACTCCAAACCCGAATTGGTGTGGGGCTTGATCGCCTCGCTGTTCGTGGCCAACGTTCTGCTGTTCGTCATGAACGTGCCGCTGGTGCGCTTTTTCTCCAAGGTGTTGTCGGTGCCGGGATGGCTGATGGTGCCGGGGATCCTGTGCATCAGCTACATCGGCGTCTATGCCATCAACGCAGGAACCTTTGACCTGCTGCTGGTCGCGGGCATCGGCGCGCTGGGATATTTCTTGCGCAAGTTCGGCGTGCCCATGGCGCCGCTGGTGCTGGGCGTGGTGTTGGGCAACATGATGGAGCAGAACCTGCGCCGCGCCCTGTCGATGACCGATGGCGACGTGGGCGTGTTGTTCGCCAGTCCGGTATCGATCTCGATGTGGGTGGGGGCGGCTGCGGTCGTGATCGTGCCGCAGATCATGCGTCGTATGCGCAAGGCGAAAAATCTTGCCGCTGGTCCGGTCTGATCCGTACGCGGCGCGGCTGTTGCAATGGGCAGCAGCCGGTCGCGGGATCTGGGCCGGAAATTGCAAAGGGCGCCTTATGGGCGCCCTTTTTTTGTTCGTGAATTCGCTCTGCGTGGCCTATTTTTTAATACGAGCTTTTATTCATATTTTTCAATGAAAGCTCTTGTATATAGAGTCGGCGGAGATATTGAGCTCACTAGTAAGCCATCAGCATCGGACGTCAAACCTGCGCCAGACGTTCCAAGGCAGCATCGAGCGTTGCATCCTTCTTCGCGAAGCAGAAGCGCACGATGCGATGGTTGGATTCGGGCGCATCGGGCTGGCGGTAGAACGCCGATACCGGTATCACCGTGACGCCATGATTCACCGTCAGATCGCGCGCGAAGTCGGCCTCGTTTTGCTTGGAAATCTGGCTGTAGTCGGCCAGCAGAAAGAACGTGCCCGGGCTGGGCAGCGGACGGAAGCGCGTCTTGGCCAGCCCTTGCGCCAGGCGGTCGCGCTTGGCCTGATAGAAGGCGGGCAGGTCCAGGTAAGGCTTGGGGTCGCGCATGAATTCGGCCAGCGCGAACTGCATGGGAGAAGGCACGGTGAACACCATGAATTGGTGTACCTTGCGCAACTCGGCGCTGAGCTGGCGCGGTGCGCAGCAGTAGCCGATCTTCCAGCCAGTGGTGTGATAAGTCTTGCCGAAGGACGAGATCACAAAGGCATGTTCGGCCAGCAGCGGGCGGCGCGCCACGCTGGCGTGGGGCTTGCCGTCGAACACGATGTGCTCGTAGACCTCGTCGGACACCAGCAGTACGCCGGTGTCGCGCACGATGGCTTCCAACGCGTCCAGGTCGCTATCGTCCAGCACTGCGCCGGTCGGATTGTGCGGAAAGTTCAGCATCAACAGGCGCGTCTTCGACGTGATGGCGTCGCGTACGCGTTGCCAGTCGATGCGGTAGTAGGGGTCGGCCTCGGTGGGCGCGCGCAGCGGCACCGGCACCGCGGTGCCGCCGGCCAGGCGGATTGCCGGCAGATAGGAGTCGTAGCAGGGCTCGATGACGACGACCTCGTCACCGCTGCCCACGGCGGCAAGTACGGTTGCCATTAGCGCTTCGGTCGCGCCGCTGGTGACGGTGATCTCGGTTTCCGGATCGTAGGCATGGCCGTAGAGTTCGCGCGTCTTGGCGGCGATGGCTTCGCGCAGGGGCGCCACGCCCGGCATGTAGGGATACTGGTTGTGGCCGTCGGCCATGGCCTTGGTTACCAGGGCGCACAAGGCAGGGTCGGGATCGAAGTCGGGAAATCCCTGGCCCAGGTTGATGGCCTTGTGTTCGATGGCCAGGCGGCTCATCACGGTAAAGATGGTGGTGCCAACGTCGGGAAGTTTGGATCGGATCATGGTGGACGCGAGAGTGAACGTTGCTAGCAGAGAGAGTTTTCGTAAGTATCCCACTAACTCATAATTCGTTTTTCACATGAGCTTAAGGCGCGGCGGTATCGTGGTTCAGAACATGTTGTGGAGAGTATTGGGCGGTCTGGCGCTCGCATTGGCGGGCGCGTTGTTGGCGGTGTGGGCGCATGTCCCGTTGCCGTGGATGCTGGGCGCTTTGCTGGTGACCGCCGCGACGCGCATTGCGGGCTTGGGCACGGCGTGCCCGAGGCCGGCGCGCAATGCGGGCCAGTGGGTCATCGGCACTTCATTGGGCCTGTACTTCACGCCGCAGGTAATCGGCCACATTGGTAGCAACGCGGGGCCCATCATCGTCGGAATGCTGTTCGCGCTAGGCTTGGCCTTCATGGGCACGGCAATCCTGCGCCGCTACACCGACGTCGATTTCAAGACAGCCTGGTTTTCTTCCGCCATCGGTGGAGCCAGCGAAATGGCGAACCTAGCCGAGCGCCACGGCGCGCGCATAGACCGCGTGGCGACGGCGCATAGCGTGCGCGTGCTGATGGTTGTGGTCACCGTGCCCTTCATCTTTCAGTGGTGGGGCGTGGCGGGTCTGGATCCCACTGTGCCCGGACCCAAGATCGTCCACGGTTGGGGGCTGGCGGCACTGGTTGTGCTGACCTGCATCGGCGGCGCCGCCTTCATGAGGCTGCGGTTGCCGAATCCCTGGGTGCTCGGCCCAATGCTGGTCGCCATGATCCTGACGGTCAATGGCATCGAGCTGTCGGCGCTTCCTGATTACGTGCCGAAGATAGGCCAGTTGCTGATCGGCTGGTCGCTGGGCGACCGTTACCGGCCGGATTTCTTTCGGGCGGCGCCGCGCTTCATTGCCGCGGTGGCGTGCTTCACGGTGGCTGCGCTGGCGCTCGCGTTCGGTCTGGGCGCCTTGCTGTCGCTATGGTCGGCCGCTCCCATTCCGACCTTGATTCTGGGCACCACGCCGGGCGGCATTGCCGAGATGGCCATTACCGCCAAGGTGCTGCAGCTGGGTGTTCCGGTGGTGACCGCATTCCACGTCATGCGCATGGTTTTTGTGGTGATTGTGACCGGGCCGATCTACGCTTTTCTAGCGCGTCGACAGCGTGGCAGCGCCTAGCGGAACGAGACCCAGTATTAAAAATACGACATTGGGGTAAACAACTATATGAGTCTGTAATGCGTGCTGAGTATGCTGATTACGCAGTTGATTCAAGCAGCGCGCGGACTCGTTCTGCAGCTAGGCGGCAAACGTGAACGCAGCAGCAACGCAGGTATTTCTACCGGTCGTTCAGTTCTCACGGCGTCCTTGATTCATTGCATTTCGAGTTAATTACAGGACGCTAGAAAAAATGGCTCAGAAGGGCAAAGTTAAGTGGTTCAACGCTGACAAGGGTTACGGTTTCATCACGCCGGACGTTGGTGGTACCGATGTTTTCGCACACTTTTCCGCCATCCAGGGCCGCGGCTATCGCAGCCTGAACGAAGGCCAGGAAGTCGAATTCGAAGTCAAGGATGGTCCGAAAGGACCTCAAGCGGCCGAAATTCGCCCGCTCTAAATCGGGAAATCCCAATTTCCCGTCTGCCAGGTCCGACCTGGCTACAACGCCCCAAGACCGTATGGTCTGGGGCGTTGTTTCATTTGGCCGCGAATGCCTGCGCTGCCTGTTCCACGCAGATAGTTAGTATTCACTAACATATTCTCCAGCCGTGGATAAGTTTGTGGATAATTATTTTCGGGCATGAGCATTTTCATGCTCAGCAATGAAGCAATTGCGTATCGAGCGCTAGGTTTTACACAGTTATCCCATCTTTCCTGGAACGATGCCGCTACGCGGTCATGGCGTTTGAGCTGATCCGGAACTGCGGTGACGGTCATGTTTAAACATGGCCTTTCCCTAGGGAATACAGGCATTTAAGGCGATTTCTGGGGTGAGTTTGAGTCAGAATAGGTCGGCACGGCCATACTGTTTCAGGGCCGCTCTGGCCCGCTTTTACCCGGGCGGAGGCCGGTTGTTCACAAAGATATCCCCATCCGGGTTATGCACAGAATTACACCCTTTGGTGGCTCAGGCGAAGGCGTCAGCCTGTGGATAGAAATGGGGATAGGCACCGGAAGATGGGGGCACGGCCTGCTGCTTACCCGGCCGCCGCGCGATCCTGAATGTCAGGAGTGGAACCCGGCCTTGGGTTCGCGGTAGAGACAATCTTCACCCAGATCCCGTTCGGCGAGTTTTCCACAGGGTTCACATGAAAGGCTGGACCTCGCCCAAAAGGATGATGGTGCACTCTGTCATGGCGGTGCAAGATTGTTGTCTGGTCAAGGAATCAGCACCCAGATTGCCGGCGGTTTCCGCCTAGTGGTAGACCGCAGGACGGGAGCGCGTGGATAGGTTTGGGGATAATCCGCGGCCAGAATTTTTAGCGGTATTTTGACCGGAGCGCAGTTGCAGAGTTCCAGGTGAGTTGCAGAGGCGAGCGCATGTTGTGCACGTTTTCGAAAACTTACTGTGGCTTCTAGGCTGATCTTATCCACATAGTTTTCCACGGTATTTTGCGTATGCACGGCCTCGTATTGGCCATGGAATTTCCTAAGTCTGACAAGCATCCAAAATAGAAATTATCCATTGCTGTCATAGGGAAGACGTTGTGCATTTGTGCTTTTTCATGCTTCTTGGCACTTTGCCGCCCTCGTTGAATGCCCTCGGATTTTTCGGCGACCTGTGCTGTCCAGCTGCGACTTATCCCCAGAATTGTTCCACGTGAAACGGCTAATTTCGGCAGCTAGCGGATTTGGTAGCTGTTGATAACGCTGTGCAGAATTGCATAGCTTGTCGGGGCGAGGCTTTCTGGTGCATCTCGCGCTCTGACGAGTTTTCCGGAATCCAATCATTCGTGGCCGGCACGCCTGGTCCTTGTCCCTCGACCACCGAGGAAGGCATAACGTTGTTTTCTGATTTTCCAATGTCACGCTGTTTCAGGTCCCAGCCAGTTTCGATACGGGCCCGATGAGCCTTGATCTGACCAGATAGTCGCGAAGTGAGCAGACTGATCATCGCGCTACGGTGGCTAGTTAGGTATGCCGCTGCTCGCGGGCAGGGATTACTTGGTGGTTCATGATCGTTTAGGTTTCACGTGAAACCAAAAAAACGACTCTGTTTTGGGTAAGGGGTAGGGTAGGGGTTCGAAAATTGCTTTTTTCTTGGATGAATCTTCATGAGGTTGCCATCAGAAGATTCGCTTGAAGAATGGAATTGGGGAATCCTTAGGTTCTTTCTGTTGAGCTCGATGCTGAATGTTGAACCGGAGATTGCAGGATTCTTCGATTTCAAAGTTGGCTTCACCTGTTTCACGTGGAACATAGACTGATTTGAGATCTGCTTTCTTGCGATCGGCCTCTTCTTTAGGGGGCATGTTTCACGTGAAACAGCGTCTTCAAGCAGCACTCTGTCGATGTTTCACGTGAAACATCGATGGGGCGAGGGAAGCCGGAACTTGTAGAAAGAGTTCCTTCTATAGGCCGACGTGTTACTCCATTGCCTTAGCCTTCGCGCCGCGCAAGCGCCAAGTAGATGTTCCGATCCATCCTGCTGCGCTACCGGGAAATGTTTCACGTGAAACAGCAATAGATTTGAGATCAATCAGCCAGAAGATACGAGTGCTTGCGAACTGGGTATCTGCTACTCGTGACTGGTGCCCCAATACCCTTGGGTAGACAACCACCGATGTTTCACGTGGAACATATAGCGCGATGCGCAGGATTCGTACTGCCTTGAATCGGGTTGAGAGTTGCGTATGGCTAGTGTGGGGGCGTGGTCGAGTATCCATGACATGCATTTTCAGAGAAGGAGGGTGGTCCGGCTCGGTCAATACGACGTTTCACGTGAAACAAACCAGGCAAAGCAGTGGCAACTGCCGACATATTTATCCCTGCCAAAGACGACGCCCGTTGCCTTTTGCCGACGGCGATCTGGCCGTGGGCCACCTCTTGCTGCGCCGAAGCATGTTTCACGTGAAACATGCAATCCCTGCCTCTATAATGAGCACCGAACGCTCTCTTACCCCCTCCCCCCATCATGGACTATCCCCGCGAATTCGATGTCATCGTCGTCGGTGGCGGCCACGCCGGCACCGAAGCAGCACTGGCTGCCGCCCGCACTGGCGCCCAGACCTTGCTATTGACGCACAACATCGAAACCCTAGGCCAAATGTCTTGCAATCCCTCCATCGGCGGGATCGGCAAGGGCCACCTTGTCAAAGAAGTTGACGCCCTGGGTGGCGCCATGGCTTTGGCAACGGATGAAGCGGGTATTCAGTTCCGCATCCTGAATGGCTCGAAAGGGCCGGCCGTCCGGGCGACGCGCGCTCAGGCGGATCGGGTGCTGTACCGCCAGGCGATCCGCGGCCGCCTGGAAAATCAGCCGAACCTCTGGCTGTTCCAGCAGGCCGTCGAAGACCTGATGGTGGAGGGTGACCGCGTGGTCGGCGCCGTTACGCAGATCGGCCTGAAGTTTCGGGCGAAGTCCGTGGTGCTTACCGCCGGTACCTTTCTGAACGGCCTGATCCACGTGGGCTTGCAGAACTATTCGGGTGGCCGTGCCGGTGATCCTCCCGCTATCTCCCTGGGACAGCGCCTGAAGGAACTTGACCTGCCGCAGGGGCGCTTGAAGACCGGCACGCCGCCACGCATCGATGGACGCTCGATCAACTACAGCATCCTCGAAGAGCAGCCCGGCGACCTGGATCCGATCCCCGTGTTTTCTTACATGGGCAATGTCGGCATGCACCCGCGTCAACTGCCTTGCTGGATCACGCACACCAACGCCCGTACCCACGACATCATCCGGGGCGGCCTGGACCGTTCGCCGATGTACAGCGGCGTGATCGAAGGGGTGGGCCCGCGTTACTGCCCGTCCATCGAAGACAAGATCCATCGCTTTGCCGATAAAGAGTCGCACCAGGTCTTCCTGGAGCCCGAAGGCCTGGACACGCATGAGGTCTATCCGAACGGCGTGTCGACCAGCCTGCCGTTTGACGTGCAGTTGGCCCTGATCCATTCCCTGCCTGGCCTGGAGAATGCACACATCCTGCGGCCCGGTTACGCCATCGAATACGACTACTTCGATCCACGTGGATTGAAGAGCACGCTGGAAACCAAGGCGATCGCAGGCCTGTACTTTGCCGGGCAGATCAACGGCACTACTGGCTACGAAGAGGCGGCTGCCCAAGGGCTGCTCGCCGGCGTCAACGCCGCGCTGTTCGCGCTGGATCGCGAGCAATGGACCCCGCGCCGCGATGAGGCTTATCTGGGGGTATTGGTCGACGATCTGGTCACGCGTGGCGTGACCGAGCCGTATCGCATGTTCACGTCTCGGGCCGAATACCGCTTGAGCCTGCGCGAAGACAATGCCGACTTGCGCCTGACCGAAATCGGCCGTCGTCTCGGTATCGTCGACGACGCCCGCTGGGACGCCTTCAATCGCAAGCGCGACGCGGTGGCAGCCGAAGTCGAACGGTTGAAATCCTCCTGGGTGAATCCGCGTATACTGCCCGCCGAAGTTGCCGAGCCTCTGTTGGGCAAGGCAATTGAACGTGAGTACTCACTTGCAGATCTGTTGAAACGGCCCAATGTTTCCTATGAAGCCTTGATGGCCGCCCGCAACGCCGACGGTTCGCTGCTGGCCGGCCCTGGCGTGACGGAAGACGAAGTGTTGGCCGAACAGGTCGAGATCCAGGTGAAGTACGCCGGCTATATCGACCGCCAGCAAGTCGAAGTCCAGAAGCAGATCGCACACGAACAGCAGGCCATACCCGCCGACGTCGACTACGACGCGGTGACCAGCCTGTCGTTCGAAGTGCGCCAGAAGCTCAAGGCGCACCGCCCGGAAACCATAGGCCAGGCCGCGCGCATCTCAGGCGTCACTCCCGCTGCAATTTCATTGCTGCTGATCCATCTGAAGCGCCTGCATTACGGCTCGCGCAAGCAAGCGGCATGAGCGCGCACGCCGATACGGCCGGCGCGGACATGGCCGGCCGCCTGTCTCGCGCATGCGCGCAGCTGGGGCTGGAGGCCGATGCCGCCACGATGGCCAAGCTGCTGAATTATCTGTCGCAGATGCAGCGCTGGAACCGGACCTACAACCTCACCGCCATCCGCGATCCGCAGCAGATGCTGATCCAGCACCTGTTCGACAGCCTGGCCGCCGTAGGGCCGTTCAGCGAGGCGCTGGGCGCGTCGAACACGCCGGCCAAGCTCTACGACGTCGGATCGGGTGGTGGCCTGCCTGGCGTCGTTCTGGCGATCATGCGGCCCCACTGGTCGGTGACCTGCGTGGACGCGGTCGAAAAGAAGACGGCCTTCGTGCGGCAGATGAGCGGCGTGCTGGCCTTGCCCAATCTGCAGGCGAGCCACGCTCGCGTCGAAACCTTGGCTCGCGCCGAGTGCAATATCGTGACGTCGCGCGCCTTTGCTTCCTTGGACGATTTTGCGCAACTCGCGGGTCGCCATGTGCGCAACGATGGTACCCTCGTCGCCATGAAGGGCAAGGTCCCCGAGGACGAAATACAGGCGCTGCATGCGCGCGGAGAATGGCAAGTCGATCACATCCAGCCGTTGCGCGTGCCTGAGTTACAGGCCGAACGCTGCCTGATCTGGATGCGCCGTAGTCAAGGAACCCTATGAAGAACATACCCCCCAGCACCACCGCCCGCATTTTCTGCATTGCCAACCAGAAGGGCGGTGTGGGCAAGACGACGACCGCCATCAACTTGGCGGCGGGCCTTGCCACGCACAACCAACGCGTGCTGCTGGTGGACCTGGACCCGCAAGGCAATGCCACGATGGGTAGCGGCATCGACAAGAACTCGCTGGAGTCGAACCTGTACCAGGTGCTGATCGGCGAATCGAACATCGAGCAGGCCCGCGTCAAATCCGAGTCGGGGGGCTACGACGTGCTGCCCGCCAACCGCGAACTGTCCGGCGCCGAGATCGACCTGGTGCAGATGGACCAACGCGAGCGCCAGTTGAAGGCCGCGATCGACACCGTCGCCACGCAGTACGACTTTGTGCTGATCGATTGCCCGCCGACGCTGTCGCTGCTGACCTTGAACGGCCTGGCCGCCGCCCATGGCGTCATCATTCCGATGCAGTGCGAGTACTTCGCGCTGGAAGGCCTGTCCGACCTGGTCAACACAATCAAGCGCGTGCACCGGAACATCAACGACGATCTGCGCGTCATCGGGTTGCTGCGCGTCATGTTCGATCCGCGCATGACCCTGCAGCAGCAGGTATCCGCGCAGCTCGAGGCGCACTTCGGCGACAAGGTCTTCAAGACCGTCGTGCCGCGCAACGTGCGCTTGGCCGAAGCCCCCAGCTATGGCATGCCCGGTGTGGTGTACGACCGCGCCTCGCGTGGTGCGCAGGCCTATATCTCGTTTGGCGCCGAAATGATCGAGCGCGTGAAAAAGGATCTGAAGTAGGCCGTAACCATGTCCGCCGTCACGCTCTTTTCCCAGACCGAAACGCAAGTCTCCGGTACGCCGCGCATAGACGCGCGCGACAGCCTGCGCACGCGTCTGGAAGAAGCCGCGCTGAATGCGACGGCGGTCGGCGCGCAGGTGCTTTACGATGGCTGGCTGGTGCGATTCGCGCCTTCGTCGGCCAAGCGCGCGCGCAGCATCAATGTGCTGGGGTTATCCACACGTCCGTTGGACGAGCGGCTGGCGTATTGTTCATCGTTGTATGCGCGCCATGGCCTGCCCATGGTGCTGCGCATTACCTCCATCGGTCCCGATTTTTCCCTCGACGCCGAACTGGAGTCCCGCGGTTATACCTTTACCGACGAGACCCGAGTCATGTGCATGCCGCTCGCTCCCAGGCCCAGCGCCCGGGGCGATCTGCGTTTCAATATTGTCGATACCGAACGCTTCGCGGCGGCGGTCGGGGCAATGCGCAACTCGGAATCCCGACACATCGCCGAACATCGGACGCGCTTGCAAGGACTGGCTGTGGATATCTCGCCGGTGCTGGCAACGGACGCGGCGGGGCAGTGCGTTGCCGCGGGCCTGGCTGTCCGCGATGGCGAGCTGCTGGGACTGTTCGATATCGTCACCGACCAGGGGCAGCGGCGCAAAGGCTACGCAGCCGGCCTGATTGAATACTTGTTGGCAACAGGCGCCGCCGGCGGCGCCACGACAGCCTATTTGCAGGTTGAGCCGGAGAATACAGCCGCGCGCGCCTTGTATGGCCGCTACGGTTTCAAAGACTGTTACGCGTATTGGTATCGTCTGCCCGCCGAGCAGACGGACGCCTGAGCCTGGCTCGGGATACAAAAACAGAAGGAAAGAGGATTTAACTATGGCCACCAAGAAACCCAAGGGATTGGGCCGCGGACTGGACGCCTTGCTCGGCGCGGACGCGCCTGCCATCGAGAACATCGGCAAGGTCGCCGCCGCCAAGCCCGAGGGTCCGCCGTCCACCTTGCCCGTATCGAAGATGCGCGCCGGCAAGTATCAGCCGCGCACGCGCATGGACGAGGGCGCATTGGGTGAACTGGCCGAATCGATCCGCACACAAGGCATCATGCAACCCATTCTGGTGCGCGCACTGGGCGAAGCCGCGCCCGGCCACTACGAAATCATCGCCGGCGAACGGCGTTTCCGCGCCGCGCAGATTGCCGGCCTGAAGGAAGTGCCGGTGCTGGTGCGCGAGGTGGCCGACGAGAACGCGGCCGTCATGGCGCTGATCGAAAACATCCAGCGCGAAGACCTGAACCCGCTGGAAGAAGCGCAGGGCGTGCGCCGGTTGCTGGACGAGTTCGGCCTGACCCACGAACAGGCCGCGCAAGCGATCGGCCGTTCGCGTTCGGCCACCAGCAACCTGCTGCGTCTCCTGAACCTGGCCGCCGCGGTGCAGACCATGCTGTTGGCGGGCGACGTGGACATGGGCCATGCGCGCGCGCTGCTCGCCGTGGACGCGGCCACGCAGATCCAGCTGGCCAACCAGATCATTGCGCGCCGCCTGTCGGTGCGTGAAGCCGAAAAGCTGGTCGCCAAGACCGCCAAGGAAGCCGAGTCGTCCACGGCGCCCAAGAAAAAGACCAACGGCGCATCGCGCGATCTGACGCGCCTGGAAGAAGCCCTGTCCGATCACTTGGGCACGCGCGTCGCGCTGAAAGTGGGCGCCAAGGAAAAGGGCCAGATCGTCATCGACTTCCATGGCTGGGAACACCTGAATTCCCTGCTCGAGCGCCAGGGCCTGTCCGGAGTGGTGGATGCCTGAGCGCGCGCTGCCTGTCATCGCGGTACTGGCGACGGGCGGCACGATCGCCGGCGCCCAGGCCGATGCGACCTCCGCCGGCTACAAGGCGGGGTCGTTTTCCGTCGACGACTTGCTGGCCGCCGTGCCGCAGCTGGCGGGCATTGCCGAGATCCGCGCCGAGCAGGTCGCCAATGTCGGCAGCCAGAACATGACGCACGCCGTGTGGCGCGCGCTGGCCGAGCGCGTGGACGCGCTGTGCCGCGACGCCTCGGTGGCAGGCATCGTCATCACGCACGGCACGGATACGCTTGAGGAGACGGCGTACTTCCTGAGTCTGGTGATACGCCACGACAAGCCCGTGGTGCTGGTGGGTGCCATGCGTCCCGCCACCGCGCTGGGCGCCGAAGGTCCGGCCAATCTGTATAACGCGGTGGCGCTGGCGCGCCATCCCGATGCGCGCGGCCGCGGGCCGCTCGTCGTCATGAACGAAGACGTGCACTACGCCCGCGAGATTCAGAAGATTGCCAGCGCCGGCCTGTGCGCCTTCGCCTCGCCCAATCGCGGCCGCGCGGGCGTCATGCATGGCGGCGCGCCGTTCTTCTATTCGCGCAACACCACCACGCATACCGTGGAAAGCGAGTTTTCACTCGCATTGTTGGGGAAGGCCGGCTGGCCTCGCGTGGATGTCGTCTATGCGCACGCCAACTTGCAGGCCGACCTGATCGATTTCCTGGCGGATGCCGCCGACGGCATCGTGCTGGCCGGTGTCGGCGACGGCAATGCCACGGACCTCGCCATCGACGGCCTGAGCCGTGCCGCGGCCAATGGTGTGGCGGTGGTGCGCTCCAGCCGCACGGGCAGCGGCTTCGTGGCGCGCGACGTTGAACTCGATGACGCCAGCCTGGGTTTTGTCGCCGCGCGCGATCTGAATCCCCAGAAAGCCCGCATCCTGCTGATGCTGGGCTTGTCGCTCACGCGCGATCCGGCGGCCCTGCAGGATCTGTTCGACCGCTATTGATGCGCGGCGGCGCGGCCGCCGCATCGCCTTGCTGCGCCAGTCCCAGGCTGGTCTTGAGCATGTCATAGACCTGCCGCGTCAGCGGATTGATCAGGTCAGGCCTTATCCACAGGAAGTACGTCACGTCGGGTAAGGGCGGCAATCCTTCCTTTTCGCCCAACACCCGCATTTCCGGCCCCAACAGTTCCACGCTGCGCGCGGTGACGCCCAGGCCGGCGCGCAGCGCGGCCTTTATTCCCACCAGCGTCGGCGCCACATAGTTGGTGTGCCAGCGCACGCGCGCCTGCTCCAGCGCTGTGAGCGCCAGCCGGCGGAAGATGCTGGGTTCGTCGGCCAGCACCAGCGGCACGGGCGCATGCATGTCGTGCACGTAATCGGCGGACGCCAGCCACACCGTGGGCGAAGTGCGCAGCGCCACGCCCTCGAAGTCCTGGTCGAAGCGCGTGGATATCGTCAGATCGAGTTCGCCCGCGCGCAGGGCATCCATCAGGAAGGGGCTGCGGTCCGTGCGGATCTCGAGTTTCACGCGCGGCGCCGAGCGCGCGATGTGCGTCAGCAGCGTGGGCAGGATCGAGTCCGCCACGTCCAGCGGCGCGCCCAGCTTCAGGTCGCCTTCCAGCGGCCCGTCCTGCAGGGCGCGCAGCGCCTCATCGTTGATGGCCAGCATGTGGCGGGCGTATTCCACCAGACGCCGCCCATGCGACGAAAGCACCTTGTTGCGGCCCTGCTTCTCGAACAAGGGCTGGCCGATGAGGGATTCCAGCCGCTGCATCTGCTGCGTCACGGCGGACTGCGTCTTGTGCAGCCGATTGGCGGCTTCCGAAAAAGTGTCGTGCCGGGCGATGGCCGTCAGCGTGCGGAGCAGGTCCAGATCCAGGTTGCGCATGGGCGTCTAGAAAGTATTAGCGATGCTAATGGAATCTTAAGGCAATTTAAATTGTTCCTCACGGGGAGGGGGGATACATTCAATGCCATAACTCATGAAAATAGGGAAAACACAAAGTGAGCAACGCGCATCCTCATCAGGCGGGTATCAGCAACGCCATCGGAAATATTAAAAAAACTGTAGGAAATAAGGGGCTGAACCGCGACAGCCTGCAGACCGTGCTGGACGAATTGATCGGCTTGGCCGGCCACACCGACTGGTGGGCCGCCGACCGCTATCCCGCGCCGGAAGATGGCGAGCGCCAGGCCCGCTACCTGATCGCCGAAGACGCCGACAAGAGCTACGCGCTCTATCTGAACGTCATGCGTCCGGGCAAGCAGATCGTTCCGCACAACCACACGACCTGGGCCTGTATCGCGGCCGTGGAAGGCGTGGAATACAACTACGTCTACGACCGCAGCGACGACGGCTCCGTGCCTGGCGTGGGCCGTCTCGAGAAGACCGGCACCGTGGTGGTCGGCCCCGGCGCGGGCATCGCGCTGATGCCGGACGATATCCACGCCGTGGAAATCCAGGGCGACAGCGTCATCCGCCATCTGCACATGTACGGCCGCGCGCTGGAAACGCTGACCGAGCGCCTGGCGTTCGATCTGGCAGCCGGCACCTGCAAAGTCATGCCGATCGGCGTGCAGACGCGCCGCTGATCATGGACAAGCCCTATCGGTCCGCCACGCGCCTGTTGCGCGCAGGTCGCCCTCATCGCGGCTGGGTCAATACGCCCGTCACGCGCGCCAGCACCTACGTCTTCGACAGCGTGCAGGCTTGGCGCGACACGCGCGGCCGCCGCGACCAGGAACGCCTGCCGTCCTACGGCGCGCGCGGCACCGATAGCACGCACGCGCTTGAAGATGCATTGGTGGAGCTGGAAGAGGGCTATCGCGCCAAGCTGTATCCCACCGGCCAGGCCGCCATCGCCACAGTGCTGCTGGCCTATCTGCGCACCGGCGACCATGTGCTGATCACGGACGCGGTGTACGAGCCCGTGCGCCGCTTCTGCGCCGAGCACCTGTCGCGGCTCGGCATCGCTTACACGTACTATCGGCCGGACGGCGCAGGCATCGAGGCGCTCATTCGTCCCGAGACCCGCATGATCTACGCGGAGTCGCCGGGCTCGCTGACTTACGAGATGCCCGACCTGCCGGCGCTGGTCGCGTTGGCCCGTGCGCATGATTGTTGGCTGGCTGTGGATAACACCTGGGCCTCCGGACTGCTGCACAAACCGCTCACGCTGGGCGCCGACATCTCCATCCTGGCGGCCACGAAGTACCTGGGCGGACACGCCGACGTGATGATGGGCGCGGTGGTCGCCAACTCGCGCGCCTGGAATGCGCTGGAGCGCGCCACCGTGGACCTGGGGCAGACCGTCGGCGCCGATGATGCCTATCTGGTGTTGCGCGGCATGCGCACCTTGTCCCTGCGCATGGCGCAGCACGCTCGCAGCGCCCTGCGCGTGGCCGACTTTCTGTTGGGCCGTCCGGAAGTGGCGCGTGTGCTGTGCCCAGCCTTGCCTGGCGATCCTTCCCATGTGCTGTGGCAACGCGATTGCAGCGGCGCCAATGGTCTCCTGACGGTGGAATTCGGCGGCGCGGTCACCGTTGACGCGGTTGAGCGACTTATCAACAGCCTGCGGCTGTTCGGCATAGGCGCATCGTGGGGCGGCTTCGAAAGCCTGGTGATACCCGTCAATCTGGGCGCGGCGCGGTCCCTGCCGGATCCCGCGCGGCGCGGCGCCATGCTGCGCCTGCATGTGGGCCTGGAGGATCCCGATGACCTCATCGCCGATCTCGAGCAAGCGCTATCCAAAATTTCTCAGTCCTATCTGAACACCATGATGCATCCCACCCAAGACCAGCCCGTCGTCGACATCGATCCGCACACGCTCAAGCAGTGGCTGCATGACGGCGCGGAGATCGCGTTGCTGGACGTGCGCGAGCATGGCCAGTATGGCGAGGGGCATCTGTTCTATGCCGCGCCCGTGCCCTACAGCCGGCTGGAAGTGGATATCGTGCGTCTCGCGCCGCGACGCGATGTGCGGATCGCGGTCTACGACGAGGGCGGCGCCGACGACACGGCGGCGCGCGCGGTGCAGGCCTTGGCGGCGCTCGGATACCGCAAGGTGCATCGCCTGGTCGGCGGCATCGCGCAATGGCAGCGCGATGGCTATGCCGTTTTTGCCGGCGTGAACGTGCCCAGCAAGACCTTCGGCGAACTGGCCGAAGAAGTTTTCCACACCCCCCGCATCGGCGCGCGTGACCTGGCCGAACGCCAGCGCCGCGGCGATGACTTGATTGTGCTGGACGGCAGGCCCTTTGCCGAATACCAGAAGATGAGCATTCCCGGCGGCATCTGCTGCCCCAACGGCGAGCTGGCGCTGCGCGCCCACATGCTGGCCAGCAATCCGCAGACCACCATCGTGGTGAATTGCGCCGGCCGCACGCGCAGCATCATCGGCGCGCAGACGCTGATCAACCTGGGCGTGCCCAATCCCGTCTACGCGCTGGAGAACGGCACCCAGGGTTGGTATCTCGAGGACCTGCAGCTCGAACACGGCGCGCGCCGCCGCTACGACGACGGCATCGCGCCGCAGGACCTGCCCGGGCTGGCGCAGCGCTCCTTGCGATTGGCCGAAAGCCATGGCGTGCCGGTGGTGGTCGCGGAAGACGTGCAGGCGTGGTTGCGCGACAAGACCCGCAGCACCTTCTTGTGCGATGTGCGCAGCGCTGAAGAATACGCGCAAGGCTCCTTGCCCGGCGCCCAGCACACGCCCGGTGGCCAGTTGATCCAGGCCACGGATCAGTACCTGGCGGTGCGCGGCGCGCGCATCGTCGTGTTCGACGCCGAAGGCGTGCGCGCGCCGGTGGTCGCCAGCTGGCTGCGGCAGATGGGCTGGGACGCCTGCGTGCTGCGCGAAGGCGTGCAGGCGCGGCTGGACAACCCTGTGGAAAAGGCGCTGGCGCCGAATTTGCCCCTGCTGGACGATGCGCAGCTTGCCGCCGCGCTTGCGCAGGGCGCGCAGCTGGTCGACCTTCGTCCCAGCATGCGCTATCGCGCCAGCCATATCGCAGGCGCGCGCTGGTCCATCCGCCCGCGGCTGGCCAGCCTGCGCCTGGACGCCGCGCGTCCCGTGGTGCTGCTGGCCGAGGACGCCGCCCTGGCTGCGTGGGCCGCGCAGGACCTGCGGGGGCTGGGTGTGAACGACATCCATGCCAATACCGGCGACCCCTCCGGCTGGTCCGCGCAAGGCATCGCCTTGGCATCCACGCCGGCCGAGCCCGTCGACGCCGACTGCATCGACTACCTGTTTTTCGTGCATGACCGCCACGACGGCAACAAGGCCGCCGCGCGCCAGTACCTGGCCTGGGAGACCAATCTGGTCAAGCAGATCGACGAACGCGAATTGGCGGGCTACCGCTTTCCGGCCCGCTGACACCGCAGCCGCCGCGCCCGCCTGATCCGGCCCCGCGGCACAGCAGACGCATCAATCCGAAAAGTACGCCCCGGCCTGCGCGGCCGGGGTGCGGACGGTTCATGCCGAACCGGAATGCAAAGGACGGCCGAGTATCCGGCCGCCGATCACAAGGGGAAATCAGATGAAGCACCATGCATCGCACGTAAGCAAGGCCGCTGCCGCGGCGCTCGCCGGCCTGCTGTGGGGGACGGTGGTCCACGCCCAGGCGCCTGCGCCGCTGCCGGACTATCCCAAGCAGGCCATCACGGTCGTATCGCCGTTTCCTCCGGGCGGGGGCAATGATGGCGTCGCGCGCCTGCTGGCGCAGGAACTGGGCGCCATCACGGGCCAGAGCGTGGTGGTGGAAAACCGCTCGGGCGCTGGCGGCAATGTCGGCACGGCGCAAGTCGCGCGCGCCAAGCCCGACGGCTACACCCTGGTGATGTCGCAGACCAGCGTGATGGCCGTCAATCCGCGCCTGTACAAGAACGTGGGCTTTGATCCGGTCAAGGACTTCACACCCATCTCGCAGATCACCTCGGCGCCGCTGGTGCTGGTGGCGCGCAGCGAGAGCCCGTACCGCACACTGAACGATTATCTGGAAGCCGCGCGCAAGCAGCCCGGCGTGATTACCTACGCCACGCCCGGCAATGGCACCATGAGCCATCTGATGGGGGCGCTGCTGTCGCAGAAGGCCGACGTGAAACTGGTGCACGTGCCGTACCGCGGCGCGGCGCCCGCCATCACCGACCTGATGGGCGGCACGGTGGACATGTTGATAACTTCGCCGGCGTCGGCCGAACCCATGGTCGCCGCCGGCAAGCTGCGCATCCTGGCGCTCAGCCACGAGAACAGCATCGGCATCTTCAAGGGGGCGCCCACGCTCAAGCAGGCGGGCATGGAGGGCATTACCGCCGATGACTGGTACGGACTGTTCGCGCCCGCCGGCACGCCGCCCGAACGCATCGCCTACCTGGCGCAAGCCGTGGGGCAGGCGATGAAATCGCCCGCCGTGATCGCCAAGATCAACAGCGGCGGCAGCTGGGCGGTGGGCAGCCAGCCCGCCGCGTTCAAGACGCGGCTGCAGGAAGACACCGTGTACTGGGCCGACATGGTGAAGACCGCCGGCGTGTCGCTGGACTGACGCGCCACCGACGGTAGCGCTACACCGCCACGATCTTGCCGACCGCGGATTTCAGGGCGGCGTAGGCCGGCGACTTCTGCGCGCTGGAGTTGGTGACCAGATGGTCGATGCGGTCCGCGCTGCAGTACGACACGCGGCTGCACAGGCCGATCTTGCTGAAGTCGGCCAGCAACACCAGTTGCTTGGCGCTGGCCGCCATGGCGCGCGCCACCTCGGCCTCGCGCAGGTCGTAGTTGGTGGCGCCGAATTCGGCATCCACGCCCACCGGCGACAGTAGCGCCAGATCCGCGCGATAGCGGTGGATCTCGGCGATCGTGATGTCGCCGGCCGTGGCGCAGACGGGGCCGCCCACGGAGCCGCCCAGCATGATGAGCTGGTTCGCGCCGTTGCCGGCCGCGCCCACCTTCAAGGCCACGTCGAACGAGTTGGTGATGACGGTCAGGCCCGACAGCTTGGCCAGTTCGTCGGCCAGCACGCTGGTGGTGCTGCCGGCGTCCAGGAACAGGGTCTGTCCGCTGGAAACCAGGCCCGCGGCCGCACGCGCGATGGCGCGCTTGTACTTGACGCGCGTATGCACGCGCTCCGCGATGGGCGGCTCGCTGTGCACCGGCACGGCGCCGCCGTGCACCCGGCGCAGTTCGCCCATGGCCTCCAGTTCCAGCAGGTCACGCCTGACCGTTTCCCTCGACACCCCTAGTTCGCCGACGATACGGTCGGTCGATACCTGCTGCAATGAAGACAGCAGGGCGCGGATTCTCTGATACCGCTCTTCTTGCCACATGTCCGATGTTTCCTAATCTATGTCCGGCGCCGCGCGGCTGCGGCGATCAGCGCACGCAATGCCAGCAGGGAACCTCCCACGACCAGCATGATAAGGGTTGAATAGGCGGCGGCCTGCGAGACGAACCCCGCTTCGTCCAGGCGCAGGACGGAAACGGGCGCCACGCTGACCGATGGCGTGACCAGAAAGATCACCGCCGACAGGGTCACCATGGAGCGCATGAACAGGAAGAAGAACACGCCCAGCACGGTTGGGCCGATCAGCGGCAGCACCGCGTCGCGCAGCACCCGCAGCGTGCCGCCGCCCAGGCAGCTGACCGCCTCCTCCAGCGCCTGCGGCACGGCGCGCATGCCGGTCATCATCGTCAGGAAACCTTGCGTGTGATAGTGATAGAAGTTGCACAGGGCGATCAGCGCGGCGCTGCCATACAGTGCGTATAGGGGCGTGCCGGGGGCGTTGAAGGCGAAGATGTACGACAGGCCCAGCACCAGGCCCGGAACCCCCACTGGCAGCACTGACACCAGATAAACCAGCTTGGCCCATGCCCGCGGAATGCGGCACACCCCGAAGCTCAGGAAGAACAACAGCAGCACGCCGCCGCCCGCCGCCGCCAGCGAAATGTACAGGGACGTCCAAAGCGGCGTATAGCCGCCGCTGACCGTGATGTCGTAGTGCTTCAGCGTCCACTCCATGCGGTACGGCCACAGCCGCATGAAGCTGGCGAAGACCACCGTGGCCACCGTCAGGATGATGGTGCCGCAGGCCAGCAGCACGCCGGCGGTGAACGCCGCGTCGCGCCCGCGGGCCGGTTGCGGCGTGACCCGCAGCCCGCTGGGCGAGGCCGAGCCGAACTGGCGCTGCGAGGCGACGCGCTCGATCTGCACCGAAATCAGCGAGGGCAGCAGCAGCAGAATGCCCACCACGGAGCCCATGCCGAAGTTCATCTGTCCGGATACCTGGCTGTAGATCTCGGTGGCCAGCACCCGATAATTGCCGCCGATCACGGCGGCGTTGCCGAAGTCGGTAATCGTGATGACGAACACCACGAAGGCCGCACTCAGCAGGCCGAACTTGCAGTTGGGCAGGGTGATGTCGAAGAACTGGCGCGAGCTGGATGCGCCCATCACTTCGGCCGCGTCGTAGTAGCGCGCATCCATGTTGCGCAATGCCGCCTGCAGGATCAGCACGGCTTGGGGCAGGGCGTAGAACACGTTGGAGATCAACAGGCCCCAGAAGCCGTAGATGTCGATCTCCCAACCGGTCCAGCGGTGCACCAGTCCATTGCGTCCCAGCAGGAAAATGAGGCCCAGGCCCTGCACCAGTGATGGCGCCAGCAGCGGCAGCACCAGCGCCAGCCGCACGGCGGCCTTGCCGCGCATGCAGCTGCGATCCAGGCCGTACGCGATGGCAAAGCCCAGCGCGACGCTGACCACCGTGGTGGCAGCGCTCATGACCAGGCTGTTCAGCGTGGCCGTGAGGACGCCGCGGGTCGCGAAGACCTCGGCATAGTTGCCCAGGCCGATCGAGCCGTCTTTTTCAACCAGGCTGCGCCAGGCCACGGTCGCCAGCGGGTAAAGGAAGAACAGCGCAAGCCCCACGAGAGGGATGCCGACGCAGGTCCACAACAATACGCGGTCCGCCGACCAGGGCGCGCGGCCGGCCGGCGTGGCGATGGCAGTACTGGCATGGGCGGCGCTCAAGCGGCAGCTCCGGTTTGCATGGCGCGATCCGTCATACGCTGACCCAGGCGCACTGGCCCGGCTCCATCTCCAGCCGCACGGGGGCGCCGCGCGACAGGCCGGCGGCGCCATGTTGCTCCACCAGCAGTTCGCGCCCTTGCCAGGCGACGCGCAAGCGGGTGAGGTTGCCCATGAACGTCATGTCTTGCACACGGCCGGGTCCGTGCGCGTCCGCGGCAATGCGCAGGTTTTCCGGCCGCAGGCAGGCTTCGAAGCGTTCGCTGGCGCCGTCGGGCCGCGTCGCCAACAGCTGAGGCATGGCCTCGCGCACCCAGTCGGTGGGCAGCAGATTGCTCAGGCCCACGAAGTTCGCCACGAAGCGCGTGCGCGGCCGCAGGTACAGGTCGGAAGGCGAGCCCACCTGTTCGATGCGCCCATCGTTCATGCAGACGATCTTGTCGGCCAGCGTCAGCGCTTCCTCCTGATCGTGCGTCACCATTACCGTCGGGATCTTCAGGCGCCGTTGCACGTCGTGGATCTCGGCGCGCATGTCGGTGCGCACGCGCGCATCCAGCGCCGACAAGGGTTCGTCCAGCAGGATCAGGGCCGGATCCGCCGCCAGGGCGCGGGCCAGCGCCACGCGCTGCTGTTGGCCGCCCGACAGCTGGTACGGATAGCGCTGCGCGTAGTCGGGCAGCTTGATCAGCGTCAGCAATTCCTTCACGCGCGCGGCGATGCGTTCGCGCGATTCGCCGCGGATGCGCAGGCCATAGCCCACGTTTTCCGCCACGGTCATGTTGGGGAACAATGAGTACGACTGGAACACGATGCCGAAGCCGCGTTTGCGCGCCGGCAGCGCGCTCAGGTCGCGGCCGCCCAGCGTGATGGTGCCGTGGTCGAACGGCAGCAGGCCCGCCACGATGCGCAGCAGCGTAGTCTTGCCGCAGCCGCTGGGGCCGAGCAGGCAGACGAATTCATGCTCGCCCACGGACAGGTCGATGTCTTGCAGCGCTACCGACGCATCGAACGTCTTGCGTATCCCGCGCAATTCCAGATACATGGCGTCTCCAGGACAGGCGGCGGCCGGTTCGCCACCGGCCGCCGACCCGTCAACGCTTGATGGTTTCCTGCCAGGTCTTGATGGTGGCGTCCCGTTCCGCGGCCGACTTGGGGAAGTCCACGGGGTACAGCACGGCGGTCAGGTCCTTGGGCAGGCCGGCGGCTTCGGCGGCCTTGTTGGGCGTGGCGCCGGGGATGGTCACCAGTTCCTTGTACTTGCTGTACAGGCCGCCCGCCTGCGCCGACAGCGTCCAGTCCAGGAAGCGCTTGGCGTCGGCGGGATTCTTGGCGGTCTTCATCAGGCCCGAGGCTTCCAGCTCGTAGCCCACCCATTTGGACGGGATGACCATCTTGATGGGAAAGCCCTCTTCGATGGACTGCATGGCGGGGAAGGCGAAGGACACGCCGATGGCGTATTCGCCGGCACGCGCCATCTTGCAGGGGCGCGAGCCCGAGGGCGTGTATTGCGCCACGTTCTTGTCCAGGTCCTTGAGCAGCGCCCAGCCTTTTTCCTTGCCCATGCCCTGCAGCAGCGCGACGATCTGCAGATAGCCGGTGCCCGAGGCGGCGGGGCTGGGGATAACGATTTCTCCCTTGTAGACCGGCTTGGTCAGGTCTTCCCAGGACGTAGGCATGGGCAGGTTCTTGGACTTGAGCCGATCCGTGTTGACACAGAACGCGGCCACGTAGCCGGTGGCCGCAAACCACTTCTGGTCGGCGCCCTTGTACTGCGCGGGCAGGGCGTCCATGCCCTTGGCCGCATAGGGCTCCAGCAGATTCTGCAGGCGCGGGTCCAGCATGTTGCTGACGGCGAAGCCCCAGATCACGTCCTGCTGCGGGTTGGATGCCTCGGCGATCAGGCGGGCGCCCAGATCGCCAGTGGACAGCCGCAGCACATTGACCTTCACGTCCGGCATGGCGGCGTTGGCGGCTTTCAGGTAGGCCGCGATTTCATCTTCTTCGAGGGCGGTATAGACGGTGATGGCGCCGGCGTGAGCCTGCGTCCAACCTAGGGAAATTACTGCAACCACAAGGCTAAGCTTCTTCATACATTGCATGATGGGACTCCGGTTGGAATACACGGCAACGGTGGCGAGCTACATAGGCGGGCAGTCTTCTGCAACAAATCCTCCAGGTTGCAGTTTTATGTATGTTTGCAAATTTGTGGCAACGTGTCTAGACTGGAAAAACCTGTATTCAAGGGTTTTTTTGGCGTAGGCGCATCCTCCCGCGCCACGCCTGGAGCTCATCGATGCAAACTTCACCGCCGTTATCCGCGCAGCAGCTGGCCGCGTACTCCTCGTTCGCCCAGACGCTGGCGGACCGTGTGCGTCCCTTGTCGCGCAAGTGGTTCCGGCATCCGCTGGACGTCGACACCAAGGCCGACGAAAGCCCGGTCACGCAAGCGGACAGAGAGGTCGAGGCCGCCTTGCGCGCAGCGATTGCCCAGCACTACCCCGACCATGGCATCTTTGGTGAAGAGTTCGGCGCCTCGCATGCCGAAGCTGAATTCGTGTGGTCCTTGGACCCCATCGACGGCACGCGCGCCTTTATTTCCGGCAACCCGCTGTGGGGCACGCTGCTGGCGCTGCTGCACCAGGGCAAACCCGTGCTCGGCGTGATCGACATCCCCACGCTGGACGAGCGCTGGCTTGGCGTTTCCGGCGCATCCGCGCTGCTGAACGGCGCCGCCTGCCGGACCAGCGCCTGCGCCGAATTGCGCCAGGCCATTCTGTACGCGACTTCGCCCGACATCTTTGCCGGCGCGGAACTGGCCGCCTTCGAGGCGCTGACACAGGCCGCGCGCATGCGCCGCTACGGCGGTGATTGCTATAGCTATGGCCTTCTGGCCAGCGGACATGTCGACCTGGTGGTCGAGTCCGGCTTGCAACCGTATGACTATCTGGCGCTGATGCCCGTTATCGAAGGGGCCGGCGGCGTCATTACCGATTGGTCGGGGCAGCCGCTCAGCCTCGAATCGCAGGGCCGCGTCGTCGCGGCCGCCACGCCGCAGCTGCATCGCCAGGCGATGCGGGTGCTGGAGGCGGCCATGACCTGAACGCCGCGCCGCCCGCCCGCAGTCCAACGCAACGCTTCAGCCACAAGGTGAAAGAGCATGCATGCACTAGGGGTAGCAACGGTGGAAGACGCGGAGCGGCTGGTGCAAGCCAGCCAGCTCTCGCACATCAAGGTAGGCTTGTCCGACGTCGATGGCGTCATGCTGGGCAAATACTTGCGGCGCGACAAATTCCTGGGCGCGCTGCGCTCGGGGCTGGCGTTCTGCGACGTGGTGTTCGGCTGGGATCTCGATGACCAGCTCTACGACAACACCAAGTACACGGGTTGGCACACGGCCTATCCCGACGCCAAGCTCAGGATCATTCCGCAAAGCGGCCGCCGGCTGCCGCTGGAGCAGGGGCCGGGCGGCGAGGACATGCTGCTGTTCCTGGCGGAGTTCGAGGGCGATGCGGGCGCCATCTGTCCGCGGCGGCTGTTGCACCGGACCCTGGATCGGGCCGCCGGCATGGGCTATGACGTCTACGCCGCGCTCGAGTACGAGTTCTTCATGTTCCGCGAAACGCCGCACTCCGTGCGCGCCAAGAACTACCGCAACATGGAGAACTGGACGCCGGGAAATTTCGGCTATTCGGTGTTGCGCAGTACCGTCGAAGGCGATTTCTACCGCAAGCTGCTGGACATGTGCGAACGCATGGACATGCCCATCGAGGGCCTGCACACCGAGACCGGGCCCGGCGTGCTGGAAGCGGCCCTGGCGGTGGACCTGGCCGCGGCCGCTGGCGACAAGGCCTTTCTCTTCAAGACCTTCACCAAGGCGCTGGCGCAGCAGAACGGGCTGATGGCGACCTTCATGGCGAAGTGGTCGCATGATCATCCCGGCCAGAGCGGCCATATCCATCTGTCGCTGCGCGACCACAAGACCAACCGCTCCGCCTTCTACGACGAATCCCGGCCGCACGGCATGAGCGCGACGCAAACCTCCTTCATGGCCGGCGTGCAGCGCTACCTGCCGGAATTCATGGCCATGTATGCGCAGACCATCAACAGCTACTCGCGCCTGGTGCCCGGCTACTGGGCGCCGCTGGACGCCACGTGGGGCATGGAGAACCGCACCACCGCGCTGCGGCTGATCCCGGGCAGCGACAAATCGCAGCGCGTCGAGGTGCGCATCGGGTCGGCCGACGCCAATCCCTATCTGGCCTTGTCCGCCGCCCTGGCTTCGGGCCTGTATGGCATCGAGCAGGGGCTCGAACCCGAGCCGATGGTGCAGGGCAATGCCTACACGCAGCAGTTTCCAGCGCATCTGCGCCTGCCCAACACGCTATGGGAATCCGCGCAACGCCTGCGCGAATCCGAGGCCGCGCGTCATTTGTTCGGCGACGCCTTCGTCGAACACTACGCGGCCACGCGCGAATGGGAAGAACGGCAGTTCCGGCGTCACGTGACCGATTGGGAACTGGCGCGCTACTTCGAAATCATCTGAATTCAAACCCAACCGCTTGCGCAGGGCAGACATGACCCAGGAACTCATCACCATCAGTCCCATCGACGGGCGCGAGGTTGTGCGCCGCCCCTATGCCAGCGAGGCGCAGATCGCGCAGGCGCTGGCCGACGCCCAGGCCGCGCAAGCCGCGTGGCAGGCGCTGGGCGTGGAGGCGCGGGGGCGCATCGTGTCCGCGGCCGTCGACCGCTTCGTCGCCGCCAAAGAAGAAATTGCGCGCGCCATCACCATCCAGATGGGGCGGCCATTGCGCTACACGCCGGGCGAGGTGGCGGGCTTCGAGGCGCGCGCGCGCCACATGATCGCCATTGCTGGCGAGGCGCTGGCGCCCATTCAGGTACCAGAGCAGACCGGTTTCACGCGCTTCATCAGCCGCGAGCCGATAGGCGTCGCGCTGACGATAGCGCCGTGGAACTACCCGCTGTTGACGGCGGTGAACAGCATCGTCCCCGCACTGATGGCGGGCAATACCGTCATCCTCAAGCATTCCGACCAGACGCCCTTGTGCGCGGAGTTCATCGAACGAGCGTTCCGCGAAGCCGGCGTGCCCAAGGGCGTGTTCCAGTATCTGCATGCCAACCATGCCATCGTGCACCGGTTGATCCGCGCGCCCGAGGTCGGCTACGTTTCATTCACCGGTTCCGTGCGCGGCGGGCATGCCGTGGAAGAGAGCGCGGCGGGGCGTTTCATCGGCGCCGGGCTGGAGCTCGGCGGCAATGATCCGGCCTATGTACGGACCGATGCCAAGATCGAACACGCCGTCGAGACCCTGGTGGACGGCGCGTTCTTCAATTCGGGCCAGTCCTGCTGCGGCATCCAGCGCATCTACGTGGCGCGCGCCCGGTACGACGAATTCGTCGAGCGTGCCGTCGAGCTGACGCGCAGCTACGTGTTGGGAAACCCGTTGCACGCCGACACGACCTTGGGCCCGGTGGTGCGTGCGAAGGCCGCCGCCGAGATACGCGGAATCATCGATGAAGCGGTTTCGGCCGGCGCCAGAAATATGATTGATAGCTCGCATTTCAAGAAAGCGAGCATAGGCTCGCCTTATGTTGCGCCGGCCTTGCTGACGCAGGTCGATCATCGCATGCGCATCATGAGCGATGAATGCTTCGGACCCGCAGTCGGCATCATCGCGGTCGACAGCGACGAGGAAGCCATAGGCCTGATGAACGACAGTCCGTATGGCCTGACGGCAGCGGTATTTACACAGGACCAGGACGCGGCCTTGCATATCGGCCGGCAGGTCCGAACGGGCACGTTCTTCATGAATCGCTGCGACTATCTGGACCCCGCGCTGGCCTGGACCGGCGTCAAGAATTCCGGCCGCGGCGTGTCCCTGTCAGTGGTGGGCTACGAACAGCTCACGCAAGCCAAATCCTTTCATCTGCGCAGCGTCTGATACGACGCCATCAGGAAGCGAACATGACCGTGCCCAGCGTTAATTGGAACTACCCCACCGCCATCAAGGCCGGCCCCGGCCGCATCAAGGAACTGCCTGAACTGTGCCGCGGACTCGGCATGAAGCGCCCGTTGCTCGTGACAGACCCCGGGTTGGCCGCCTTGCCCATGGTGGCGGGCGCCGTCCAGGCCTGCCGTGACGCCGGCTTGGCTTGCGGCCTGTTCCACGAAATCAAAGGCAACCCCACGGGCCGCAACGTCGACGACGGCGTGCGCGCGTACAAGCAAGGCGGCCACGACGGCGTGGTCGCATTTGGCGGCGGCTCCGCGCTGGATGCCGCCAAAGCCATCGCGTTGATGGCGGGACAGACGCGGCCCCTGTGGGATTTCGAGGACATCGGCGACAACTACCTGCGCGTCGACGTGGCAGGCATGGCGCCGGTGGTGGCGGTGCCGACCACCGCGGGCACGGGTTCGGAAGTCGGGCGCGCCTCCGTCATCACCGACGAGGCCGCTGAAGTGAAGCGCATCATCTTCCATGCGCGCATGTTGCCTTCCGTCGTGATCCTGGACCCCGAGTTGACGGTTGGCCTGCCGCCGAAGATCACCGCGGCCACGGGCATGGACGCGCTGTCGCACAACCTGGAGGCCTACTGTTCGCCGTTCTTTCATCCCATGGCCGCCGGCATTGCGATCGAGGGCATGCGCCTGATCAAGGAATACTTGCCGCAGGCGGTGGCCAACGGCGGCGATCTGCAGGCGCGGCTGCAGATGCTGGTGGCCTCCAGCATGGGCGCGACGGCGTTCCAGCGCGGGCTCGGCGCCATGCATGCGTTGGCGCATCCGTTGGGCGCGCTGTACGACGCGCACCACGGCATGCTCAACGCCATCCTCATGCCGTACGTGCTGAAAGCCAATCAACACGCGGTGGCGCCGCGCCTGCAAGCGCTGGCGCGCTACCTGGATCTGCCGGATACCGGCCCGGCAGCGGTGCTGGATTGGGTGCTGAGCCTGCGCGAGACGCTGGGCATCCCGCACACCCTGGCGGAAATCGGCATCGACGAGGCGCAGGCGGAGCGGGTAGGGCGCATGGCGGCGGAGGACCCCTCGGCTGGCACCAACCCCGTCAACTACACGCCGCAGCAGTACGCCGATCTTTTTCGTGCAGCAATCCGCGGAAACCTGTAAGCTTCGCCCCCTCTGCGCGGAAACGCAGCGGTGGTTGAAGAAGGATTTTGAATATTTCGTCCGAAGCGTTTGACAACGGATTTGAAAGTGTTCATAATCTCGAATTCTCCGCTGGAGGAGTGCCCGAGTGGTTAAAGGGGGCAGACTGTAAATCTGTTGGCCTTGCGCCTACGTTGGTTCGAATCCAACCTCCTCCACCAGAGACCCATACCTAAATCCAGGCGCGGTTTGCCTGGATTTAAAATGTAAGGCTCGGAAAGCCGAATGGCCTTCGCAAAGAAGGCTGTAAAGTTTTCCAGGGCTTTGGATTGAAAAAGGTTTGGGAAAGAGAAGGTGAAAGGGTATGCCGCGGGTGTAGCTCAATGGTAGAGCAGAAGCCTTCCAAGCTTACGACGAGGGTTCGATTCCCTTCACCCGCTCCAAGATTTTTAAATGCCCATGTGGCTCAGTGGTAGAGCACTCCCTTGGTAAGGGAGAGGTCGCGCGTTCGATCCGCGCCATGGGCACCACAAATTTCGAAGTTCTTTTCTTCAGTCTGAAGCGCAATCCAGGTCAGGAGTCAGCCATGGCAAAAGGCAAGTTTGAACGTACCAAGCCGCACGTGAACGTGGG
>NZ_MTLG01000124.1 GCF_002192695.1 Achromobacter xylosoxidans | reverse complement strand
GGCGGTCGTACCGTCGGCGCCGGCGTCGTCGCCAAGATCCTGAAGTAAGCAATACCCAGATGGGTAGAGCGGGCTGAAAAGCCCCTCTATCCATCTTTGCTGTAAAAGTAGTATGATGTCTGGTTCCGCGACCTTGCGCGTAGCGTTTGGGTAGGAAGTCAGAGTACGTGTAGTGCAAGCCAGTAGTGTTTTAGGGGCATAGCTCAATTGGCAGAGCGTCGGTCTCCAAAACCGAAGGTTGTAGGTTCGATTCCTACTGCCCCTGCCACCGCCAGGATAAACCCGCGGGAGATCATCGCGAGTTACGCATTCACGGCGGCTCGCGTCGCAATATGTCTAATACCAGCGTAGAAACCGTAACCAGTACCGCCGACCGGGTGAAGCTCGGGCTGGCGGTTCTTGTCGTTATTGCTGGCATCGTCGGGTTTTCCGTGCTCAGCGCGCAACCGATGCCTGCACGTGTCGGCGTATTTGTCGGCGGCCTCGTGATCGCAGCCGTGATCGCCTGGTTCAGCGAACCCGGCCGCCGTACCCTGAGCTTCGCCAGCGAGTCCTACAACGAAGTCAAGCGTGTCTCGTGGCCCACGCGCAAGGAAACGACCCAGATGACGGGCATCGTTTTCGCGTTTGTGGCGGTCATGGGCCTTTTCATGTGGGTGCTCGACAAGGGCATCGAATGGATTCTCTACGGCCTGCTGCTGGGCTGGAAATAAGGACGGCGAATGAGTAAGCGTTGGTATGTCGTCCATGTGTACTCCGGCATGGAAAAAAGCGTACACAAGGCCCTGAACGAGCGCATCGAGCGCGCAGGCCTGCAAACGTCTTTTGGCCGCATTCTTGTGCCCTCCGAGGAAGTCGTCGAGGTCAAGGGTGGCCAGAAGTCGATCACCGAGCGCCGCATTTTCCCCGGTTATGTCCTGGTTGAAATGGACCTGACCGACGAAACGTGGCACCTGGTCAAGAACACCAACCGCGTCACCGGCTTTTTGGGTGGCTCGGGCAACCGTCCGACCCCGATTTCCGAAAAGGAAGTCGAGAAGATCCTCTCCCAGATGGAAGAGGGTGTCGAGAAACCCCGCCCCAAGATCCTGTTCGAAGTGGGCGAGATGGTTCGGGTCAAGGAAGGTCCGTTTGCGGACTTCAACGGCAACGTCGAAGAAGTCAACTACGAAAAGAGCAAGGTGCGTGTGTCCGTCACCATTTTTGGTCGCGCCACGCCCGTCGAACTCGATTTCAGTCAGGTCGAAAAGACCTAATTCAACCCCCGGGGAGCTCCCAGGCTTGAACGCCCAGGAGCGATATAACCCGCAAGGAGCAAAGCATGGCGAAGAAGATCGTCGGCTTTATCAAGCTGCAAGTGCCGGCTGGTAAGGCTAACCCCTCCCCCCCGATTGGCCCGGCCCTGGGTCAGCGTGGCCTGAACATCATGGAATTCTGCAAGGCGTTCAACGCCAAGACCCAAGGCATGGAGCCTGGTCTGCCGATTCCCGTGGTGATCACCGCTTTCGCGGACAAGAGCTTCACCTTCATCATGAAGACCCCGCCCGCGACGGTCCTCATCAAGAAGGCTGCTGGCGTGCAAAAGGGTTCGGCCAAGCCGCATACCGACAAGGTCGGCACGCTGACCCGCGCTCAAGCTGAAGAGATCGCCAAGGCCAAGGGCCCCGATCTGACCGCCGCTGATCTGGACGCCGCCGTGCGTACGATCGCTGGCAGCGCCCGCAGCATGGGCATCACGGTTGAGGGGATCTAATCATGGCAAAACTGTCCAAGCGCGCCGCCGCCATTGCGCAGAAGATCGACCGTACCAAGATGTACCCGGTCGCTGAAGCCCTGACCCTGGTCAAGGAAACCGCCGTCGCCAAGTTCAATGAATCCATTGACGTGGCCGTGCAGCTCGGCATCGACCCGAAGAAGTCGGACCAACTGGTTCGCGGTTCGGTCGTTCTGCCCGCCGGCACCGGCAAGTCGGTCCGCGTGGCCGTGTTCGCCCAAGGCGACAAGGCTGAAGCCGCCAAGGCCGCTGGCGCCGACATCGTCGGTCTGGACGACCTGGCTGACCAGATCAAGGCCGGTCAAATGGACTTCGACGTGGTCATCGCCTCGCCCGACACGATGCGTGTCGTGGGTGCCCTGGGCCAGATCCTGGGCCCCCGTGGCCTGATGCCGAACCCGAAGGTCGGCACCGTGACCCCGGACGTCGCCACCGCCGTCAAGAACGCCAAGGCCGGTCAGGTTCAGTACCGTACCGACAAGGCTGGCATCATCCACGCAACGATCGGCCGCGCGTCGTTCGGCGTGGAACAGCTGCAAACCAACCTGGCCGCTCTGGTCGACGCCCTGCAAAAGGCTCGTCCCGCAGCTGCCAAGGGCATTTACCTGCGCAAGCTGGCCGTCTCGTCCACGATGGGCGGCGGTGCGCGCGTGGAAATCGCCTCGCTGTCGGCCAACTAAGCCGATAGCTGTAAACGTACTTTGGGCTGCATCCGGATTCCTCCGGATGTTGCTGTCAAAGACCGCTGGAGCAGGCTGGTTCAAGCAGTACCGGACCACTCCGCTTAATCCCGAAGCCCGCAAGGTTCGGATCCAGCGTAGACGGCGTCCCCAGGAAGATTTCTTTACACGAAGAACTCGACCAGGCGCCGCATTCGGTTGACGCGCAAGGCTCAGGCCCCAGGCGTCTTTTGATGGAGTGTTCAAACCGTGAGTCTCAATCGTCAAGAGAAAGCGGTGGTAATCGAGGAAGTCTCGGCGGAAGTCGCCAAGGCCCAATCGATTGTTATCGCTGAGTACCGTGGTCTGGACGTCGCCTCTGTCACCGTACTGCGCAAAACTGCGCGTGAATCGGGCGTGTATCTGCGTGTTCTGAAGAACTCGCTGGCCCGTCGTGCTGTTGCCGGCACGGCTTTCGAGCCGTTGGCTGAGCAACTGACCGGTCCGCTGATCTATGGCATCAGCGCTGATCCGGTTTCGGCGGCCAAGGTCCTCGCAGGTTTCGCGAAAAGCAACGACAAGCTGGTCATCAAGGCGGGCGCTCTGCCCAACAGCCTGCTGAACCAAGACGGCGTGAAGGCCCTGGCCACCATGCCCTCCCGCGAAGAGTTGCTGTCGAAACTGCTGGGCACCATGCAAGCCCCCATCGCGCAATTCGTGCGTACGCTCAACGAAGTTCCGACCAAGTTCGCCCGTGGCCTCGCGGCTGTGCGCGACCAGAAGGCAGCGGCCTAACCGCCCTGCTGTCCGGAATTCGCTGAACGACCGAGCGACACCCAAACCCTGGCATTACCAAATTATTTGGAGTTCTGAAAAATGGCACTTAACAAAGCTGAAATCCTTGACGCCATCGCTGGCATGACCGTGCTCGAGCTGTCCGAGCTGATCAAGGAAATGGAAGAGAAGTTCGGCGTGTCGGCTGCTGCCGCCGCTGTCGCTGTCGCTGCTCCCGCCGCTGGTGGCGCTGCCGCCGCTGCTGAAGAGCAAACCGAGTTCACCGTCGTTCTGACCGAAGCTGGCGCCAACAAGGTTAGCGTCATCAAGGCCGTGCGCGAGCTGACCGGTCTGGGTCTGAAGGAAGCCAAGGACCTGGTCGACGGCGCTCCGAAGCCCGTCAAGGAAGCTGTGGCCAAGGCTGACGCCGAAGCCGCCAAGAAGAAGCTGGAAGAAGCTGGCGCCAAGGTCGAAGTCAAGTAAGACCTGCGTCAACTTGCCCGGGGACAGCGCAGTTTGCAGTCCCCGGGCTTTTGCGTTTCCAGGAAACCCCTGCTGGGGTCATGCCTTTTCAGAGGGGTTTCCTGGAGTCGTATCACCTGGGGCCGTGGTTGACGGCCCATGCAACCTCGAGTCGGAGTGCTCATGCCTTACTCGTACACCGAAAAAAAGCGCATCCGCAAAAGCTTCGCCAAGCGTGAAGACGTTCAAAACGTTCCCTTCCTGTTGGCGACACAGCTTCAATCCTACCTAACTTTCCTGCAGGCGGATACCGCCCCGTCCGATCGCGTAGCCGACGGTTTGCAGGCGGCGTTCTCGTCGATTTTCCCGATCGTTAGTCACAACGGTATGGCGCGCTTGGAGTTCGTGAGCTATGTGCTCGGCGAACCGGTGTTCGATGTCAAGGAATGTCAGCAACGTGGCCTGACCTATGCCTCGCCCCTGCGAGCCAAGGTCCGCCTGGTGCTGCTTGACCGCGAAGTCAGCAAGCCCACCGTGAAGGAAGTGAAGGAACAGGAAGTCTACATGGGCGAAATTCCGCTCATGACGGGCACGGGTTCCTTCGTCATCAACGGCACCGAGCGTGTCATCGTCTCGCAGCTGCACCGCTCGCCTGGCGTGTTCTTCGAGCACGACCGCGGCAAGACCCACAGCTCCGGCAAGCTCCTGTTCTCGGCCCGCGTGATTCCTTACCGCGGCTCGTGGCTGGACTTCGAATTCGATCCGAAGGACGTCCTGTTCTTCCGCGTCGACCGCCGCCGCAAGATGCCTGTCACGATCCTGTGCAAGGCCATCGGCATGACGCCGGAATCGATCCTGGCCAACTTCTTCGACTTCGACAATTTCGAACTGAAGAGCGAAGGCGCGATGATGGAATTCGTGCCCGAGCGTTGGAAGGGCGAAATGGCCCGTTTCGACATCTCGGACCGCGACGGCAAGGTCATCGTCGAAAAAGACAAGCGCATCAACGCCAAGCATCTGCGCGATCTGGCTGCCGGCGGCATCCAGCGCATCTCCGTGCCGGAAGACTTCCTGTACGGCCGCGTGCTGGCCAAGAACATTGTCGATCCGGACACCGGTGAAGTCATCGCCAACGCGAACGACGAGATCACGGAAAGCGTGCTGGGCGCCCTGCGTGCCTCCAACGTCTACGACATCCAGGCGCTCTACACGAACGACCTGGACCGTGGTCCGTACATCTCGCAAACGCTGCGTACCGACGAAACCGCGGACCAGATGGCAGCCCGCGTTGCCATCTACCGCATGATGCGTCCTGGCGAGCCGCCCACCGAAGAAGCGGTGGAAGCGCTGTTCCAGCGCCTGTTCTACAGCGAAGAAACGTACGATCTGTCGCGCGTCGGCCGCATGAAGGTCAACAGCCGTCTGGGCCGTGGTGAAGACATCACCGGCCCGATGACGCTGACCAACGAAGACATCCTTGAAACCATCAAGGTGCTGGTCGAGCTGCGCAACGGCCGTGGCCAGATCGATGACATCGATCACCTGGGCAACCGTCGCGTGCGTTGCGTCGGCGAACTGGCCGAGAACCAGTTCCGCGCCGGCCTGGTGCGTGTCGAACGCGCCGTCAAGGAACGTCTGGGCCAGGCCGAGACGGAAAACCTGATGCCGCACGACCTGATCAACTCCAAGCCGATCTCGGCAGCCATCAAGGAGTTCTTCGGTTCGAGCCAGCTGTCGCAGTTCATGGACCAGACCAACCCGCTGTCGGAAATCACGCACAAGCGTCGTGTTTCCGCACTGGGCCCGGGCGGTCTGACCCGCGAGCGCGCCGGCTTCGAAGTCCGCGACGTGCACCCGACCCACTATGGCCGCGTCTGCCCGATCGAAACGCCGGAAGGCCCGAACATCGGCCTGATCAACTCCATGGCGCTGTACGCTCGCCTGAACGAGTACGGCTTCCTGGAAACGCCTTACCGCAAGATCATCGACGGCAAGGTCAGCGAGCAGATCGACTACCTGTCGGCCATCGAAGAAAGCCACTACGTCATCGCGCAGGCCAACGCCGCGCTGGACGAGCAAGGCGCCTTCGTCGACGACCTGGTCGCTTGCCGTGAAGCAGGCGAAACGATGCTGACCTCGCCGGCCAACGTGCATTACATGGACGTGGCCCCGTCGCAGATCGTGTCGGTCGCGGCCTCGCTGATTCCGTTCCTGGAGCACGACGACGCGAACCGCGCACTGATGGGCGCCAACATGCAACGTCAGGCCGTGCCTTGCCTGCGTCCGGAAAAGCCGGTCGTGGGTACGGGTATCGAGCGCACCGTGGCCGTTGACTCGGGCACGACCGTGCAGGCGCTGCGTGGCGGCCTGGTCGATCACGTTGACGCCGAGCGCGTCGTGATCCGCGTGAACGATGAAGAAAACGTCGCCGGTGAAGTGGGCGTCGACATCTACAACCTGATCAAGTACACGCGTTCCAACCAGAACACGAACATCAACCAGCGTCCCATCGTCAAGCGTGGCGACAAGGTCGCCAAGGGCGACGTGCTGGCTGACGGCGCATCGACCGACCTGGGCGAACTCGCCCTGGGTCAGAACATGCTGATCGCGTTCATGCCGTGGAACGGCTACAACTTCGAAGACTCGATCCTGATCTCCGAAAAGGTTGTGGCCGATGACCGCTACACCTCGGTGCACATTGAGGAACTGACGGTTGTCGCCCGCGACACGAAGCTGGGTCCGGAAGAAATCACGCGCGACATCAGCAACCTGGCCGAGACGCAACTGAACCGCCTGGACGATTCGGGCATCACGTACATTGGCGCCGAAGTCAGCGCCGACGACGTGCTGGTCGGCAAGGTCACGCCCAAGGGCGAAACCCAGCTGACGCCGGAAGAAAAGCTGCTGCGCGCCATCTTCGGTGAAAAGGCGTCCGACGTTAAGGACACCTCGCTGCGCGTGCCCTCGGGCATGACCGGCACCGTGATCGACGTGCAAGTGTTCACGCGCGAAGGCATCGTGCGCGACAAGCGCGCCCAGTCCATCATCGACGATGAACTGCGCCGCTATCGCCAGGACCTGAACGACCAGCTGCGCATCGTTGAAAACGACCAGTTCGACCGTATCGAAAAGCTGCTGGTCAACAAGACCGTCAACGGCGGCCCGCGCAAGCTGGCCAAGGGCGCCACGATCACCAAGGCATACCTGGCTGATCTGGACCGCTGGCAGTGGTTCGACATCCGTCTGGCTGATGAGCCGCACGCTGTCGTGCTGGAACAAGCCAAGGAATCGCTTGAGCAAAAGCGCCATCAGTTCGATCTGGCCTTCGAAGAGAAGCGCAAGAAGCTGACGCAAGGCGACGAGCTGCCCCCGGGCGTGCTGAAGATGATCAAGGTCTACCTGGCCGTGAAGCGTCGTCTGCAGCCTGGCGACAAGATGGCAGGCCGTCACGGCAACAAGGGCGTGGTCTCGCGTATCACCCCGGTGGAAGACATGCCGCACATGGCTGACGGCACGCCGGCCGACATCGTTCTGAACCCGCTGGGCGTGCCCTCGCGGATGAACGTCGGCCAGGTGCTGGAAGTGCACTTGGGCTGGGCTGCCAAGGGCGTGGGCCACCGCATTGCCGATCTGCTGCGCGACGAGCGCACCGCGCAGGTCAAGAACATCCGTGCCTATCTGGACAAGGTCTACAACACGACCGGTTCGGGTGCCCGCATCGATGAGCTGACCGACGAAGAAGTCATGGAAATGGCCCAGAACCTCAAGAACGGCGTGCCGTTCGCGACGCCCGTCTTTGACGGCGCGACCGAAGAGGAAATCACCACGATGCTGGAGCTGGCCTATCCGGACGACGTCGCCAAGCGCATGGCGCTGACGCCTTCGCGCACGCAGGCATGGCTGTACGACGGCCGCACGGGCGAGAAGTTCGAACGCCCCGTCACGGTCGGCTACATGCACTACCTGAAGCTGCACCACTTGGTCGACGATAAGATGCACGCGCGTTCGACCGGCCCGTACTCGCTGGTTACCCAGCAGCCTCTGGGCGGCAAGGCGCAGTTCGGCGGTCAGCGTTTCGGGGAAATGGAAGTGTGGGCGCTGGAAGCATACGGCGCCGCCTACACCCTGCAGGAAATGCTGACGGTGAAGTCGGACGACATCACTGGCCGTACCAAGGTATACGAAAACATCGTCAAGGGCGACCACGTCATCGACGCCGGCATGCCGGAATCGTTCAACGTGCTGGTCAAGGAAATCCGCTCGTTGGCCCTGGACATGGATTTGGAGCGTAACTAATGAAAGCGCTACTCGACCTCTTTAAGCAAGTCTCGCAAGACGAGCAGTTCGATGCCATCAAGATCGGCATCGCCTCGCCCGAGAAGATCCGTTCGTGGTCCTACGGCGAAGTTCGCAAGCCCGAGACCATCAACTACCGCACGTTCAAGCCTGAGCGCGACGGCCTGTTCTGCTCCAAGATCTTTGGCCCGATCAAAGACTACGAGTGCTTGTGCGGCAAGTACAAGCGCCTGAAGCATCGTGGCGTGATCTGCGAAAAGTGCGGCGTCGAAGTCACCGTCGCCAAGGTTCGCCGTGAACGCATGGGCCACATCGAGCTGGCCAGCCCCGTCGCGCACATCTGGTTCCTGAAGAGCCTGCCGTCGCGTCTGGGCATGGTGCTCGACATGACCCTGCGCGACATCGAACGCGTGCTGTACTTCGAAGCCTGGTGCGTGATCGAACCTGGCATGACGCCGCTCAAGCGCGGTCAGATCATGTCGGATGACGATTTCCTCGCCAAGACCGAAGAGTACGGCGACGACTTCCGTGCCCTGATGGGCGCGGAAGCCGTGCGCGAACTGCTGCGCACCATCGACATCGACCGCGAAGTGGAAACGCTGCGCGGCGAACTGAAGGCCACCAGCTCGGAAGCCAAGATCAAGAAGATCTCCAAGCGCCTGAAGGTGCTGGAAGGCTTCCAGAAGTCCGGCATCAAGGCCGAGTGGATGGTCATGGAAGTGCTGCCCGTGCTGCCGCCGGACCTGCGTCCGCTGGTGCCGCTGGACGGCGGCCGCTTCGCGACCTCCGACCTGAACGACCTGTACCGCCGCGTCATCAACCGCAACAACCGCTTGAAGCGCCTGCTGGAGCTGAAGGCTCCGGAAATCATCCTGCGCAACGAAAAGCGGATGCTGCAGGAAGCCGTCGACTCGCTGCTGGACAACGGTCGCCGCGGCAAGGCCATGACGGGCGCCAACAAGCGCCAGCTCAAGTCCCTGGCCGACATGATCAAGGGCAAGAGCGGTCGTTTCCGTCAGAACCTGCTGGGCAAGCGCGTCGACTACTCGGGCCGTTCGGTCATCGTGGTGGGTCCGCAGCTCAAGCTGCATCAGTGCGGCTTGCCCAAGCTGATGGCCCTGGAACTGTTCAAGCCGTTCATCTTCAATCGTCTGGAGATGATGGGCCTGGCCACGACCATCAAGGCTGCCAAGAAGCTGGTGGAAAGCCAGGAACCGGTGGTCTGGGACATCCTGGAAGAAGTCATCCGCGAACACCCGGTCATGCTGAACCGTGCGCCCACGCTGCACCGTTTGGGCATCCAGGCGTTTGAACCGGTCCTGATCGAAGGCAAGGCCATCCAGCTGCACCCGCTGGTTTGCGCGGCGTTCAACGCCGACTTCGACGGTGACCAGATGGCCGTCCACGTGCCGCTGTCGCTGGAAGCCCAGCTCGAAGCGCGCACGCTGATGCTGGCTTCGAACAACGTGCTGTTCCCCGCCAACGGCGAACCGTCGATCGTGCCGTCCCAGGACATCGTGCTGGGTCTGTACTACACGACGCGCGAGCGCATCAACGGCCGCGGCGAAGGCATCTTCTTCACCGACGTCGCTGAAGTGCAGCGCGCCTACGACAACGGCGAAGTCGAACTGCAGTCGCGCATCACCGTGCGCCTGAAGGAACACGAGCGCGACGAGGCTGGCGAATGGCAGCCGGTCATCCGCCGTCACGAGACGACGGTCGGCCGCGCGCTGCTGTCCGAGATCCTGCCCAAGGGCTTGCCCTTCACGGTGCTGAACAAGGCGCTGAAGAAGAAGGAAATCTCGCGCCTGATCAACCAGTCGTTCCGCCGCTGCGGCCTGCGCGACACCGTGATCTTCGCTGACAAGCTGATGCAGTCGGGCTTCCGCCTGGCCACGCGCGGCGGTATCTCCATCGCCATGGGCGACATGCTGATCCCGACCGCCAAGGAAGGCATCCTGGCCGAAGCCAGCCGCGAAGTGAAGGAAATCGACAAGCAGTACTCGTCGGGTCTGGTCACGTCCCAGGAACGCTACAACAACGTGGTGGACATCTGGGGCAAGGCCGGCGACAAGGTCGGCAAGGCGATGATGGAACAGCTGGCCACCGAGCCCGTGGTCAACCGCCACGGCGAGGAAGTGCGCCAGGAATCGTTCAACTCCATCTACATGATGGCTGACTCGGGCGCCCGCGGTTCGGCCGCCCAGATCCGCCAGCTGGCCGGCATGCGCGGCCTGATGGCCAAGCCGGACGGCTCGATTATCGAAACGCCGATTACCGCGAACTTCCGTGAAGGCCTGAACGTACTCCAGTACTTCATCTCGACTCACGGCGCGCGTAAGGGTCTGGCTGATACGGCACTGAAGACCGCGAACTCGGGTTACCTGACCCGTCGTCTGGTCGACGTGACGCAAGACTTGGTGATTACCGAGGACGATTGCGGCACCTCGCAGGGCTACAACATGAAGGCCCTGGTTGAAGGCGGTGAAGTCATCGAACCGCTGCGCGACCGGATCCTGGGTCGTGTCGCCGCCATTGACATCATCAACCCGGATACGCAGGAAACGGCCATCGTCGCCGGCACCCTGCTGGACGAAGATCTGGTCGACACCATCGACCGCATCGGCGTGGACGAAGTCAAGGTCCGCACCCCGCTGACGTGCGAAACGCGTCATGGCCTGTGCGCGCACTGCTATGGCCGCGACCTGGGTCGTGGCTCGCCGGTCAACCAGGGCGAAGCGGTTGGCGTTATCGCCGCCCAGTCCATTGGCGAACCGGGCACGCAGCTCACGATGCGTACGTTCCACATCGGTGGCGCGGCGTCGCGTTCGGCCTTGGCCAGCGCGGTGGAAACCAAGTCCAGCGGTAACGTCGGTTTTGCCAGCACGATGCGCTATGTCACGAACGCCAAGGGCGAACGTGTGGCGATCTCGCGCTCCGGCGAACTGGCGATCTTCGACGACAACGGCCGCGAACGCGAACGCCACAAGATCCCGTACGGCGCGACCGTGTTGGTGGGCGATGGCGAAGCCGTGAAGGCTGGCGCGCGTCTGGCGACGTGGGATCCGCTGACCCGTCCGATCGTGTCGGAATACGGCGGCGCCGTCCGCTTCGAGAACATCGAAGAAGGCGTGACCGTTGCCAAGCAGGTGGACGAAGTCACCGGCCTGTCGACGCTCGTCGTCATCACGCCGAAGACCCGTGGCGGCAAGATCGTCATGCGTCCGCAGATCAAGCTGGTCAACGAGAACGGCGAAGACGTCAAGATCGCCGGTACCGATCACTCGGTCAACATCTCGTTCCCGGTGGGTGCGCTGATTACCGTGCGTGACGGCCAGCAGGTTGCCGTGGGTGAAGTTCTGGCGCGTATTCCGCAAGAATCGCAAAAGACCCGCGACATTACCGGCGGTCTGCCGCGCGTGGCTGAACTGTTCGAAGCCCGTTCGCCGAAGGACGCCGGCATGCTCGCCGACGTTACCGGCACGGTTTCGTTCGGCAAGGACACCAAGGGCAAGCAGCGTCTGGTCATCACCGACCTGGAAGGCGTGAGCCACGAGTTCCTGATTCCGAAGGAAAAGCAGGTTCTGGTGCACGACGGCCAAGTGGTGAACAAGGGCGAAATGATCGTGGACGGCCCGGCCGATCCCCACGACATCCTGCGTCTGCAAGGCATCGAGAAGCTGGCGACCTACATCGTCGACGAAGTGCAGGACGTGTACCGTCTGCAGGGCGTGAAGATCAACGACAAGCACATCGAAGTGATTGTTCGTCAGATGCTGCGCCGTGTGAACATCGTCGACGCGGGCGATACCGAGTTCATCCCGGGCGAGCAGGTCGAGCGCTCCGAGCTGTTGAACGCGAATGACCGCATGCAGGCTGAAGAGCGTATTCCGGCTACGTACGACAACGTGCTGCTGGGTATCACGAAGGCCTCGCTGTCGACCGACTCGTTCATCTCGGCCGCATCGTTCCAGGAAACCACGCGTGTCCTGACCGAAGCCGCCATCATGGGCAAGCGCGACGATCTGCGTGGCCTGAAGGAAAACGTCATCGTCGGCCGCTTGATCCCGGCCGGTACCGGCCTGGCTTACCACCATGCACGCCGCGACAAGGAAGAGCTGGAGGCCGCGGAACGCGAAGCCGCCCGCCAGCTGGCCAACCCGTTCGAAGACTCGCCGGTCACGGTGGGCTCGGATGCGGAAACGCCGGCTTCCGACCTCGGCGCCGAGGATTCCGCCGAATAAGCGGAAACACCCGGCAGGGATGCCGCGCGCAGTCCGGCGCGGCATGCCCGGAATCAAAAAGGCCGCTGATGCGAATCAGCGGCCTTTTTTTGTTTGGGGGAAAGAGCGCCTACTGCGCGACCTGTGCCCGGGCGTGGCGGAAGACGGGCCCCCAGACGGGATGGCCGGCTTCGTTGGGCGCCAGTTCGAAAGCGGGGTCCAGGGCCAGGATGCGGGCGAAGCTGTCTTCGCACAGCCGCGGATACTTGCTTACGCAGTAGCTGAACGCTTGCAGCTTGTAGGCCTCGATGCGCACGGCCTTGGTGGAAGTGGCCAGGGCGTCGGAGGTGGCGACGCCGCGGATGACTTCTCCGTAGCGGCCGGCACTGTATTTGTCGCGTACCTGCTGCAGCTGGTCCAGGGCTTCCGCGGTGGGAGGCGTTTCCGGCTTTTGGGACGAGACGCCGGCACAACCCGCCAGCAGGACCGACAAGCCGAGCAGACTACTCAGAACGCGAATTTTCATGGCTTCCAAAGGTGTAGAGAGGTTTAGCGGTACGCTATCGTGCCACAGCCTGATGCGCTCGGACATTTTCGGCAATGTCCTTGCGGTGCGGATTGGATAATATTCGCCTTATTCCATATTTAATTCCGCTGTCGCGCGACAGCGCCAGTTCCGATCATGTCATCTTCCGCCGGCCTCTTGACGCCGCGTGGCCCCTTTTCCGGCGCCGCGCCGCTTGCACTGCGTCCGTTGAGCGCCATCGCCGCCAGCGCGGCGGGAGGCGTGCCGGAAACTCGCATCAAACGGCTTCTGTCCGATCTGCTGCCGTCCTTGATGGCGCTGCATGCCCAAGGTGAAATCTGCGGCGATATTTCGCTGGACACGGTGGGCATGGACGAAGGCGCCCGGGCGCATCTGGTGCCCGAGCTGGTGGTGGCGCGCTCGCGCCGCGCCACGCGCACGCCGACCCCCGGTTTTGCGCCGTTCGAGCTATACACGGATTCGGTGGAGTGGCCGCGCGGCCCCTGGAGCGACATCTACGCCTTATGCGCGGTGATGCACGCCCTGGTCATCGGCGACAAGCCCGCGCCGGCGCCCGAGCGCCGCGCGGAGGATACCTACGAACCGCTCGCCTCCCTGGGATTGCCCAAGTACAACCAGGACTTCCTGTCCGTGATCGATGCGGGCCTGGCCATGGCGCCTGCCGACCGGCCGCAGACGCTGGCCGATCTGGCCGGCATGTTGGGCATTTCCGCGCAAGTCGAGACGGCGCCGGATCCGGTGGCTGCGGCGCCAGTGTCCCGTGCGGCGCCGGCGGCAGCTGCCGCAGCGCACGAACCCGCGCGCGGGCGCCATCCGCTGCTGGCGCTGTTGCTCATCGCCGCATTGATCGGCGCGGGCGTATACGCCTGGTTCGAGTCGGGAATGGGCGCGCCCAACGCACTGATCACCCGCTCCGAAGTGGTTCAGCCGAACCTGCCGGCCGTACATCCCTTGCCGCCGCCGGCGCCTGGCGCCGCGCCCGTGGCGCCGCCATCGCCGCCCGAGGTTCGAACCTCGCAGGAATCCGCACCCCAGACGCCGGCCCCTGGAAGCGCGGCTGCACCGGGCGACACCCCGGCCGAGCCGGCGCCACCCGCCGAGGCGCCGGCAACTGCGGCCGCACCGCCTGCAGCCGCGCCGGCCGAGGCCCCAGCCGCCCTAGCCGAAGAGGTCCCCAAGCCCAAGCCGGTTCCCGTGCTGGTGCGGCTGGACATCCGTCCGTGGGGTGAGGTATGGATCAACGGCGTGGCGCGCGGCATCAGCCCGCCGGTCAAGGAACTGCGGCTGATTCCCGGCAAGTACCAGGTGGTGCTGCGCAATGCCGGCCTGACGCCCTACCGCACGACACTGGAGGTCAAGGCCGGCAAGCCGGCCGTGATCTCGCACGTCTTCCAATAGGGGAGCGCCGCGGCTATGCCGCGGCCATTTCTTCCGGCGCCATCGGCAGGCGCAGCGTGAACACCGAACCTACGCCCAGTTCGCTGCTGACCTCGACCGATCCGCCGTGGCGTTCGGCCACCGTGCGCACGAACGCCAGACCCAGGCCGGCCCCGCCGACGTCGCCGCGCGTTTCGACACCCACGCGGGAGAACGGTTCGAACAGGCGCGCCAGATCCTGCGCCGCAATGCCTTGGCCCTGATCGCGGATGTTGACGCGCCAGAAGCCGGGTTCCTCGCCGATGCCGCATTCGATCCGGGTGTGCGCCGGGCTGTACTTGATCGCGTTGTCGATCAGGTTGCACAGCGTGCGCATGAGCAAGGTCTGATCGCCGCGGACATAGGCGGCGGGCAGCGGCAGCGCGAGGGCGAGCTCGATGCCGCGCTTCTGCGCCGAGGCCCAGAATTCGTCCACGGCATCTTGCACCAGGCTGCCCAGATCCAGTTCCACCGCGCTGATCGTCATCGACTCGGCGCGCGTCAGGTGCACGAAGTCGTCGACCAGGCGCAGCGTGCGGTTGGCCAGCCCGGCAATGCGGCCGAGGGTTTCGCTCTGCTCTCCGTGCAGGCCGCCTTCCTGCTTCATTTCGACCAGCGCGAGGATGGAGCTTTGAGGCGCGCGCATGTCGTGCGAGATGAAGCGCAACGTTTCCTCGCGCTGGCGTTCCGCCTGGCGGATGCGCGAGATGTCCGTCAGCGTGGCGACGGTGCCGGCGAAGCTGCCTTCGGCGGTATGGATGGGCGCGCATTTCAGGATCAGGTCGCGACCCGCATGGTCGCGCACTTCCAGGTCGGCGCTCCAGGGAGATGACGCGGCGACCGGGCCCTGGCCGCTGAGCGCCTCGGCGACGCGCTGGCGCGCGGCGGGATCGGAGATGGTCTTCTCGAGCAGGTGGGTGGCCGGGCGGCCGACGCGGGGAGGGCGCATGCCCAGCCGCTGGAAATACATGACCGCCGCCTGGTTGCGGAATTGCATGCGGCCGTCCTGATCGAAAACCAGCGTTGCGTCCGGCATGCCGTCCAGGCCGTCGGCAAGGAAGCGGCGCAGGTTGCGCACGCGGGCCAGCGCCCGGCGCAATTCCCCGACGCGGCTCTCCAGCGACGCGCTGGGACCCGTGCCCTGGGCGCCGGCCTCGTTCAGCACCGGCGGGTACTCGCGTTGCAGACGGCGCAATTCGTTGTCCATGTAGCGCAGCGCGGCTTCCTGGCTGCGCCAGCTCCAGAGTGGATAGCACAGCGTCACGCTCAGCAGCGCCGCGGCCGGCGCGAACCACATATACGCATAGGCCAGCAGCAGCAGCGCTGCCAGCAGGATGAGCGCGAACAGCGCCAGGCTGACCAGTAGAGCCTGCTTGGGCGACAGCCGCCATAGGGCCAGGCAGGCCAGCAGCACGGGCAGCGCCGCGAACAACGCGTTGCACCAGGCGGGCGGCAGCTGGTAGGCGATATCGTCGCGGGCCGCGTGCAGCAGGTTGGCGATGATCTCCACCCCCGACATGCCGCTGGCGTCGTGCGATACCGGCGTAGGGTAAGCGTCGCCCAGGCCGGTGGCCCAGGCGCCGACCAGCACGTACTTGCCGCGCAGCGCTTCCGGCGAGAGATCGCCGCGCAGCACGGACAGGTAGGAAACGGTGCGCGTATGCGCGGTGGGGCCGGAGTAGGGGATCAGGATGCTGCCATCGGGCGCGGCGCGCCTCAACAGCTTTTGCGCCGATTCCGCTTCGCCGCCGACGTCCAGCATGGCCATGGCCAGATGGTCCCAGCGGCGGTCCCCCAGCTGCGCGGTCAGGGCGGCTGCGCGCACCACGCCATCCGGGTCGATGCGCGCGTTGATGAAGCCTTTCGCGGCGGCGGCCTGCGCCACGCCGGGGATGGGCTCGTTGACGGCGGAAGGACGGTCGAGCCGGTCCAGCACGACTGGCAGGACCGTGCGGCCATGGCGCCGGATGCTGTCGGCCAGGATGCGGTCGTCGTTCGGATTGGCCATGTCCGGTTCGGCGAAGATCAGGTCCAGCGCCACGGCGCGGGCCCCTTGCAGGCGATCCAGCAGTGCCGCATGCACGGCGCGCCGCCAGGGCCAGTGGCCCAGCGCCTTGATGCTGTCGTCGTCGATCGCGACGATCAGGATCTCGGGATCGGCAGCGCGTCCCGTCACCGACAAGGCGCGGTCGTAGAGGATCTGGTCAAAGCGTCCCAGGCCGTTGAACGAGCCCAGGACAGCGGCAAGCACTGCCAACACCACCGTCAGCCACAGCCCTGAGCGCGAGGTCCGGTCCTGCGGATCGGGGGCGTCGGCCATGAGGCGGGCTCTAGTAGTCGGTCAGCGTGATCAGGCCGCCCGTGCCGCTGGCGACGCCGGAGCCGTCGGAGGTCAGGAGCATGTTCGCGCCCTCGAAGGTGGCGATGGCGTCGCGCCCGTTCAGGCCCAGGTCGTCGACCGCGCGTACCGACACGTAATAGGTGCCGGGGCCGGGCGCCGTGAAGCGGATGTCGTTGCTGGGAAAGCTCGTCGACGAGACCGGCAGCGCGCCTTCGGCATCGCGCGAGACGCGTACCAGATAGCTCTGCGCGCCGGACACCGGCGAGACGTCGGCGGTCCAGGCGCCGCCGCCCGCGCGCGTGGGCGTGCCCAGTTGCGGCGCATCCAGCAGCGCGCGCATGCCCGACACCACGCCGTCCGAGCCCACGGCCGCGCCGTAGCCCGTGGCCACCGCCACCGGCTTGGCCGGGGCCGATCCGGGGGCGTGGGGTTGCAGCCGCACGCTGCCTTCCAGCACTTCGCTGTGCACGCCTTGCGCGCCGCTTTGCACGCGGAAGCGCGTGCCGCGCACCCCGGTGACCGCGACCGGCGTGCGGATCTCGAAACGGCCCACGCCTTGGCCGGCGGGGGCGACGGACGATTCCACGCCGCCCTGTTGCACCTGGACCACTGAATCCGTCAGCGCCGTGCCTTCGAACTGGCGCAGGCGCGTCAATTGGACCGAGCCGCCGGCCGGCAGCGTCAGCTTGGAGCCGTCGGCCAGTTCCAGCGTGACGAAGCCATTGGCGGCGGTGCCGACCGTGCTGCCTTCAGCCACGGTATCGCCGGCCCGCAGGGCCTTGCCATCGACATTCGCCTGGCCGCTGACGTGCAGGACGCGGGCGTCGGCGGGCCGCACGGGAATCATGGACAGCGGGATGCGCAACTCCAGCCCGATGGGCAGCGTTTCCGGCGTGACGACCTTGTTCAGGGTTTGCAACTGGCTCCAGTTGCCCTGCTTGTGCGTATAGCGGGTCGCCAGGTCGATCAGCGTGTCGCCTTGGCGCACGCGGTAGATGAAGTCGTCCCCCAGCGCGCCCGCGGGCTGGCTGCGCGCCGGCGCCATCAGCGCCAGGCAGGAAATCAGGGCAAGCAAAGAAAGCGCGCGGCAGCGGCTCATGACTATCGGTTCTCCAGGGATGCGCGCAGGCGCTTACTGCGGATGGGATGCAATGTCTTCCGGCGAGCTGATCAGCTCCAGCCGGTAGCCCAGTGCATACGAGGACGTGAGACGCACGCCGTGCTCGGGGCGTAGCTGGAGCTTTTGCCGGATGTTCGACAAATGGGTGTCCAGGGTGCGCGAGGTAGCGGGAATTTCCCGGTTCCATACGCATTCGGCCAGCACGTCGCGCGACATCAGGCGGCCGACATTGCGGAAAAACAGCAGCGCGAGTTCGAATTCCTTGGGGGCGAGCGGCACCACGGCGGAATCCAGGGTGATGGTACGGGCAGCGGGTTCGATGCGGTAGCGAGCGACGTCGAAGGCATCGTCCGCAGGCTCGGCGATCTGGCTGCGGCGCAATAACGCCGCCACCCGCGCCAGCAGCTCCAGGGGGCGCAGGGGCTTGACGATGTAGTCGTCCGCGCCGGCGCGCAGGCCTTCGACCAGATCGTCCTCGCTGGAACGGTTGGTCAGGAATATGACCGGGATGCGCGGACCGATATTGGCGCGCAGCCACCGCACCACATCGTCACCATCGATGTCGGGCAGATGCCAGTCCAGCAGCACCAGGTCGAAATGCTCAGTGCGCAGCGCGGCCAGCAGATCCCGGCTTTGCTGATAGCTGCTGCAGACGTATCCGGCAGTGGTCAGAACTTGCTGGATGCGCCGTGCTTGATCCAGGTCGTCTTCCAGCGACGCGATTTTCATCAGACGTGTTCTCGCGAAGGTTTGCTACGCAAGCGCGCGCTATGGCGCCCTACTGCAAGATGAGAAAGGAATATATAGGTGTAAACGAATGATAACTCGGGAGGGGCCCCGGCTGGCTACGTTATGGCAAGAACTGTCAAACATTGCAAAGTTGACGAATCTTGACTGGAGTTGTTGCGTAACAACGCGCCACACTGTCTCAATCGTTCTCCCCCTCCGCAGTACGGCGGGGGGCGGAGCCGGTCGAGGTTGTTGGTCGGATGGAACAGATATGAATCAATTGCGCATACTTATGATGTCACCGGACGAAGCCGCTCGCGGCGTCGCCGTGTCCGCGTTGCTGCAAGCTGGTATCTCTGCACGCGGTTGCTCGACGTCTCTCGAATTGTTTGGATTGCTCAACGGCGGCGGCTATGACGTCGTGGTCCTGGATGTCGGGACCTTGGGTGAAATCGGCTACGCCCTGGTGGCGCGCCTGCACGGCTCGTCGTCGATGGGCATCGTGGTCACGGGGCGCGGCATGTCGGTGGATAGCCGCCTGCGCTGCCTGCAAAGCGGCGCCGACGCCTGTCTGCCGGATCCGCAGGACCCGCGCGAGCTGGCCTGCATCCTGCTGTCCCTGGCGCGCCGTCTGCCCGCCGGGCAGGAAGCGTCCCTTGTCGACGCGGCCCAGAATGGCCAGTGGGAACTGCGCGACCAGGGCTGGACCCTGGCGGCGCCTTCGGGCGCGACCATTTCGCTGTCCGCCAATGAACGCCTGATCGTGCGTTCGCTGCTGGAAGTGGCGGGAAAGGCCGTGGGCCGGACCGAATTGGGTGATGAGCTGCAGGTCGAAGGGGGCGGGGTGCGCGCCAGCGGCTCCCGCAGCATTGATGTAATCGTCAGCCGGTTGCGCCGCAAGGCGGAGCTGGCCGGGGTGATGTTGCCGATCCGCACGGTCTACGGCAGCGGCTACCTGTTCGCCGACCAGTAGCGCGGGCGGGTACACTGGCTGCCGCAGCAGCGGGTAGCCGCAGCGCCGGCGCAGCCGGCCGCAATTCAGAGCGTTTGTGTGTCGTCGTCCCGCCGATTGCCGCGGGTAGTGGCCCCGATTTTCGGCTTATATGGCCCTAATTTCTGCGAGCCCCGCCTAACTGGCCTGCTTTTGCAGGCAACGCGCCACATCGGCTGCCTTACAATTTTCTTTGACAGCAAGCCTTTATCTCAGTTATGCTAAAGGGCTTACTGCTTTATTTCGCGCGCAAAAACTGGCCGCGGTAGGGTTCAGGAGTACGGTGTCTGGAAACGGGGTGCGTCACGAGCCTTTCGTTTCAAGTCATACGGCTTCGCGGTATCGGGTCTTTCCGGCGCCGTCGCCCCACGGCATCCAGCTTTGTGCGTTTTGTCATAGTTTGTTGGCAAGCCCGCTCTTTTACGTATACGAACGTTTGAGGCGGTTTTGCGCGAACTGCCTTCTCCGAAAGTTCACTGCTTGAGGAGACGAGTACGTAAGTACTTACCCAGTGGTACGTAAAAGGGATTTCAAAGGTCATGCCTACCATTAGCCAACTCGTGCGCAAGCCGCGCGAAGTCAGCATCATCAAAAGCAAGAGCCCCGCGCTCGAAAACTGCCCGCAACGCCGCGGCGTGTGCACTCGCGTGTACACCACCACCCCCAAGAAGCCGAACTCCGCTCTGCGTAAGGTTGCCAAAGTGCGTCTGACCAACGGTTACGAAGTCATTTCGTACATCGGCGGTGAAGGCCACAACCTGCAAGAGCACTCGGTGGTTCTGGTGCGTGGCGGTCGTGTGAAGGACTTGCCCGGTGTGCGTTATCACATCGTGCGCGGTTCCCTCGACCTGCAAGGCGTCAAGGATCGTAAGCAAGCCCGCTCGAAGTACGGCGCCAAGCGCCCGAAGAAGGCTTAATAACGAGTCAGCAGTACCCCCGCGTGGCGGAAGTCCGTCACTAGGGAAGTGCGACCGCGCCATCCAGATGATGGGAAGGTGCGCGGCACGTAAGGGGTCGTCTCCATGGACGGCCATGGCCGTGTAATGAAACACGGTTCAACTGAACAGACACAAGGAAGCAACAATGCCCCGTCGTCGCGAAGTACCCAAGCGCGAGATTCTGCCCGATCCCAAGTTCGGCAGCGTCGAACTCGCCAAGTTCATGAACGTCGTCATGCTGGACGGCAAGAAGGCCGTCGCCGAGCGCATCGTTTACGGCGCCCTCGAGCAAGTGCAAACCAAGACCGGCAAGGAGCCGATCGAAGTTTTCAGCCTGGCGATCAACAACATCAAGCCGATCGTCGAAGTGAAGAGCCGCCGCGTTGGCGGTGCCAACTACCAAGTGCCGGTTGAAGTGCGCCCCGTGCGCCGCCTGGCCCTGGCTATGCGTTGGCTCCGTGAAGCCGCCAAGAAGCGTGGCGAGAAGTCGATGGATCTGCGTCTTGCTGGCGAACTGATCGACGCCTCCGAAGGTCGTGGCGCCGCGATGAAGAAGCGCGAAGACACGCACAAGATGGCAGAGGCCAACAAGGCCTTCAGCCATTTCCGCTGGTAATTTAAGGACTACCCACCATGGCCCGCAAAACCCCGATCGAGCGCTATCGCAACATTGGTATCTCTGCGCACATCGATGCAGGGAAAACCACCACGACCGAACGTATCCTGTTCTACACCGGCGTCAATCACAAGATTGGCGAAGTGCATGATGGCGCAGCCACCATGGACTGGATGGAACAAGAGCAAGAGCGTGGCATCACCATTACGTCGGCTGCTACGACGGCGTTTTGGCGTGGCATGGCGAAGAACTATCCCGAGCACCGCATCAACATCATCGACACCCCGGGACACGTGGACTTCACCATTGAGGTGGAACGTTCCATGCGCGTCCTGGACGGTGCTTGCATGGTCTACTGCGCGGTGGGCGGTGTTCAGCCCCAGTCCGAAACCGTGTGGCGCCAAGCCAACAAGTACGGCGTGCCGCGTCTGGCCTTCGTCAACAAGATGGACCGCACCGGCGCCAACTTCTTCAAGGTCTATGACCAGCTGAAGAACCGCCTGCGCGCCAATCCCGTGCCGATCGTGATCCCGATCGGTGCCGAAGACACGTTCCAAGGCGTGGTCGACCTGGTCAAGATGAAGGCGATCATTTGGGACGAAGCCAGCCAAGGCATCAAGTTCGATTACGCAGACGTTCCGGCCGAGCTGGAAGGCCTGGCGAACGAATGGCGTGAAAAGCTGGTCGAGGCTGCTGCTGAATCGTCCGAAGAGCTGATGAACAAGTACCTGGAAACGGGTTCGCTCGACGAAGAAGAAATCAACCTGGCCATCCGTCAGCGCACCATCGCTGGCGAAATCCAGCCGATGCTGTGCGGCACCGCCTTCAAGAACAAGGGCGTGCAGCGCATGCTCGACGCGGTCATCGACTACCTGCCCTCGCCCGTGGACATTCCCGCGGTTGACGGCCAGGACGACGATGGCAACCCCGTCACGCGTGAAGCCAACGACGACGAGAAGTTCTCGGCCCTGGCGTTCAAGCTGATGAGCGATCCGTTCGTGGGTCAGCTGACCTTCGTGCGCGTTTACTCGGGCGTCCTGAAGTCGGGCGATACGGTCTACAACCCCATCAAGGGCAAGAAGGAACGTATCGGCCGCATTCTGCAGATGCACGCGAACAACCGCGAAGAAATCAAGGAAGTGTTGGCAGGCGACATCGCCGCCGTGGTGGGTCTGAAAGACGTGACCACCGGCGAAACGCTGTGCGACATCGACTCCCACATCCTGCTCGAACGCATGATTTTCCCGGAGCCCGTGATTTCGCAGGCCGTGGAACCCAAGTCGAAGGCTGACCAGGAAAAGATGGGTCTGGCGCTGTCGCGTCTGGCTCAGGAAGATCCGTCGTTCCGCGTGCGCAGCGACGAAGAATCCGGCCAAACCATCATTTCCGGCATGGGCGAACTGCACCTGGAAATTCTGGTCGACCGCATGAAGCGCGAGTTCGGCGTTGAAGCCAACGTCGGCAAGCCCCAAGTGGCCTACCGTGAAACCATCCGCAAGACCTGCGACGAAGTTGAAGGCAAGTTCGTCAAGCAGTCGGGCGGTCGCGGCCAGTACGGCCACGTGGTGCTGAAGGTCGAGCCGTTGGCTCCTGGCGGTGGCTACGAATTCGTGGACGCCATCAAGGGCGGCGTGGTTCCTCGCGAGTACATCCCCGCGGTGGACAAGGGCATCCAGGAAACGCTGCCTTCGGGCGTGTTGGCTGGCTACCCGATCGTCGACGTCAAGGTCACGCTGTTCTTCGGTTCGTACCACGACGTGGACTCGAACGAAAACGCGTTCAAGATGGCCGGCTCCATGGCATTCAAGGAAGGTCTGCGCAAGGCCAGCCCCGTGCTGCTGGAACCGATGATGGCCGTTGAAGTCGAAACGCCTGAAGACTACGCTGGTACCGTGATGGGCGACCTGTCCTCGCGTCGCGGCATGGTTCAGGGCATGGACGACATGGTTGGCGGCGGCAAGACCATCAAGGCCGAAGTTCCGCTGGCCGAGATGTTCGGTTACGCCACGAACCTGCGTTCGCTGACGCAAGGCCGTGCCACGTACACGATGGAATTCAAGCATTACTCCGAGGCCCCCAAGAACGTCGCTGACGAAGTCATCGCCGCTCGGGCCAAGTAAATAACCCTTGCCGGGGCCGCCCATCCGGGCGGTCCTGGCAGAAATTCAAGTTTCCTTGAAAGTCAAAGGATAGAGATCATGGCAAAAGGCAAGTTTGAACGTACCAAGCCGCACGTGAACGTGGG
>NZ_MTLG01000123.1 GCF_002192695.1 Achromobacter xylosoxidans | reverse complement strand
TTACTTCAGGATCTTGGCGACGACGCCGGCGCCGACGGTACGACCGCCTTCACGGATGGCGAAACGCAGGCCTTCTTCCATGGCGATCGGAGCCAACAGCTTGACCGTCATGGCCACGTTGTCGCCCGGCAGAACCATTTCCTTGTCGGCCGGCAGCTCGATCGTGCCCGTCACGTCCGTCGTGCGGAAGTAGAACTGGGGACGATAGCCCTGGAAGAACGGAGTGTGACGGCCGCCTTCTTCCTTGGACAGGATGTACACCTCGGACGTGAAGTCCGTGTGCGGGGTGATCGAGCCCGGCTTGGCCAGAACTTGGCCGCGCTGGACGTCTTCACGCTTGGTGCCGCGCAGCAGGATGCCCACGTTGTCGCCCGCTTGACCTTGGTCCAGCAGCTTGCGGAACATTTCCACGCCCGTGCAAGTCGTCTTGACCGTCGGAACGATACCGACGATTTCGATTTCTTCGCCGACCTTCACCACGCCGCGTTCGATACGGCCGGTCACCACCGTGCCGCGACCCGAGATCGAGAACACGTCTTCAACCGGCATCAGGAACGTGCCGTCCACGGCGCGCTCGGGCGTCGGGATGTACGAATCCAGCGCTGCGGCCAGAGCCATGATGGCTTGCTCGCCCAGTTCGCCCTTGTCGCCTTCCAGCGCCAGCTTGGCCGAACCCTTCACGATCGGGGTGTCGTCGCCCGGGAAGTCGTACTTCGACAGCAGTTCGCGGACTTCCATTTCCACCAGCTCGAGCAGCTCGGCGTCGTCAACCATGTCAGCCTTGTTCAGGAAGACGATGATGTACGGCACGCCAACCTGGCGCGACAGCAGGATGTGCTCGCGGGTCTGCGGCATCGGGCCGTCAGCGGCCGACACCACCAGGATCGCGCCGTCCATTTGCGCCGCGCCCGTGATCATGTTCTTCACGTAGTCAGCGTGGCCCGGGCAGTCAACGTGCGCATAGTGACGCGCTTCCGTTTCGTACTCGACGTGAGCCGTGTTGATCGTGATGCCGCGAGCCTTTTCTTCAGGAGTCGCATCGATCTGGTCGTAGCCCTTGGCTTCGCCACCGAACTTGTTCGACAGAACGGTCGTGATAGCGGCCGTCAACGTCGTTTTGCCGTGGTCAACGTGACCAATCGTACCCACGTTCACGTGCGGCTTGGTACGTTCAAACTTGCCTTTTGCCATG
>NZ_MTLG01000122.1 GCF_002192695.1 Achromobacter xylosoxidans | reverse complement strand
GGCGGTCGTACCGTCGGCGCCGGCGTCGTCGCCAAGATCCTGAAGTAATTCGGATCCCTTAGCAGCAAACAATCAGCGAGGGCGGCCTCGTCGCCTTCGCCTCTCGTTCTTTAGGAAACGCCATGAAAAACCAAAAGATCCGTATCCGCTTGAAAGCCTTCGATTACAAGCTGATCGATCAGTCGGCCGCTGAAATCGTCGATACCGCCAAGCGTACCGGCGCCGTTGTCCGCGGCCCGGTGCCGCTGCCCACGCGTATCCGTCGCTATGACGTCCTGCGTTCGCCGCACGTCAACAAGACGTCGCGTGACCAGTTCGAAATCCGCACGCACCAGCGCCTGATGGACATCGTTGATCCCACCGACAAGACCGTTGACGCCCTGATGCGTCTGGACCTGCCGGCTGGCGTCGACGTCGAAATCGCGCTGCAGTAAAGCGTATCGGGCCTGCTACCTTCGCCGGCAGGCACGAAAAAAATGGCCGCATTCCTTGTGAGTGCGGCCATTTTGTTTTTGGGCAAGCCTGGCGCGGCGCCTGTCCGGAGTTGGGCAGGACGTCCACCTTTCCCAAGATCTAGTTAGCGTGTGCTCACTGCCGCAACCAGGTCCGCCAGGCGCGCTGCCACTGCCCAGACCAGCGAATTGTGGCGAAATGGCCCTTTGCTGTGGCGCCGAAGCACGCTAAGTGCTTGTGCTGACTGAAAAAAACATGCTAATATGCCAAGCTTGCCATTTTGTGGCAAGAGCAACTATGGGGAAAAGAAAGGCGGACCTCGCCTGAATTTGAACCAGGTTGAACATAGTCGTAGGGCAAAGGCCGTTACCTTTTGCCTGATTAGCCCCGACCAATCGCAGTCGGGAATGGAGAAAACGATGTCGAATTCGACACCCACGCCCGCCGCTCACCGGCTGGGGCTGGTGGGTCGCAAGGTCGGCATGACCCGCATTTTTACCGAGGAAGGTGAATCCATCCCGGTGACCGTGCTGGACGTGTCGAACAACCGTGTGACCCAAGTTAAGTCGCTGGAAACCGACGGCTACGCCGCGATCCAGGTGGCTTATGGCACTCGTCGTGCCTCGCGTGTGGCTCAGCCGCAAACGGGCCACTACGCCAAAGCCGGCGCTGAAGCCGGTAGCATCCTCAAAGAATTCCGCCTTGATCCCGCTCGCGCCGCTGAATTTGCGGCCGGTTCCGTGATCGCCGTGGAATCGGTGTTCGAAGCCGGCCAACAGGTCGACGTCACGGGCACCACCATTGGTAAAGGCTTCGCCGGTACCATCAAGCGTCACAACTTCGGTTCGCAGCGCGCGTCGCACGGTAACTCCCGTTCGCACCGCGTCCCGGGCTCGATTGGTCAAGCTCAAGATCCGGGCCGTATTTTCCCGGGTAAGCGCATGGCCGGTCACCTGGGTGATGTCACCCGCACCGTTCAAAACCTCGACGTCGTTCGCGTTGACGTTGAGCGCGGCCTGCTGCTGGTCAAGGGCGCTGTCCCCGGCCACGCTGGCGCCGACATCGTCGTGCGCCCGGCCATCAAGGCCCCGGCCAAGAAGGGAGCGTAAGTAAATGGATCTCAAGCTCCTGAACGACCAAGGTCAGGCCGCTGCTACGTTCAGCGCACCCGACACCATCTTCGGCCGTGACTTCAACGAAGCGCTGATTCATCAGATCGTGGTGGCTTTCCAAGCCAACGCCCGTTCGGGTAACCGCGCTCAGAAGGATCGCACTGAAGTCAAGCACTCGACCAAGAAGCCCTGGCGCCAGAAGGGTACCGGCCGCGCACGCGCTGGTATGACTTCGTCGCCGTTGTGGCGTGGCGGTGGTCGGATTTTCCCGAACTCGCCGGAAGAGAACTTCAGCCAGAAGGTCAACAAGAAGATGTACCGCGCCGGGATCCGTTCGATCCTGTCGCAGCTCGCTCGCGAAGACCGCATCGCCGTCGTCGAATCGTTTGATCTGGCATCGCCCAAGACCAAGGACGCAGCTGCCAAGCTGAAGAGCCTGGGCCTGGACTCGGTCCTGATCATCACCGACAGCGTTGATGAAAATGTTTACCTCGCCACCCGCAACCTGCCGCACGTTGCTGTTGTCGAGCCCCGTTATGCCGATCCGTTGTCGCTGGTCCACTACAAGAAAGTGCTGATCACCAAGCCGGCCATCGCTCAACTCGAGGAGATGCTGGGATGAACGCTGAACGCTTGATGCAAGTCATTCTGGCCCCGATCGTGACCGAAAAGGCCACCTTCGTTGCCGAGAAGAATCAGCAAGTCGCTTTCCGTGTCGTGGCTGACGCTACCAAGCCGGAAATCAAGGCTGCCGTCGAACTGCTCTTCAAGGTGCAGGTCGAGTCCGTGCAGGTCCTCAACCGTAAGGGCAAAGTCAAGCGCTTTGGCCGATTCGTTGGCCGCCGTCGCAATGAGCGCAAGGCTTACGTGTCGCTCAAGGACGGCCAGGAAATCGACTTTGCGGAGGTGAAGTAAATGGCCCTCGTAAAAGTTAAGCCGACTTCGGCTGGCCGCCGTGGCATGGTGAAGGTTGTCAGCCCGAACCTGCACAAGGGTGAGCCCTACGCGCCGCTGCTGGAAAAGAAGACCCGTGGTTCTGGCCGTAACAACAACGGTCACATCACGATCCGTCATCGTGGCGGTGGCCACAAGCAACACTACCGTGTCGTCGACTTCCGTCGCGACAAGGACGGCATCCCGGCAAAGGTCGAGCGCCTGGAGTATGACCCCAACCGTACGGCGCACATCGCTCTGCTGTGCTACGCCGACGGCGAACGTCGCTACATCATCGCTCCGCGCGGTCTGGAAGTTGGCGCCACGCTGCTGTCGGGCGTCGAAGCCCCGATCCGCGCTGGCAACACGCTGCCGATCCGCAACATCCCGGTGGGTACGACGATTCACTGCGTCGAAATGCTGCCTGGCAAGGGTGCTCAGATGGTCCGTTCGGCCGGCGCTTCCGCCGTCCTGCTGGCTCGCGAAGGCATCTACGCTCAAGTGCGTCTGCGCTCGGGTGAAGTCCGCCGTGTGCACATCGAATGCCGCGCCACCATCGGTGAAGTCGGTAACGAAGAACACAGCCTGCGCCAAATCGGCAAGGCCGGTGCAATGCGTTGGCGCGGTATCCGCCCGACGGTTCGTGGCGTTGCCATGAACCCGGTGGATCACCCGCACGGTGGCGGCGAAGGCCGTACCGGTGAAGCACGCGAACCGGTCAGCCCGTGGGGCACTCCGGCGAAGGGTTTCAAGACCCGTCGCAACAAGCGGACGAACAATATGATCGTCCAACGGCGCAAGCGCAAGTAAGAGGCGAACACTATGTCACGTTCGATCAAGAAAGGCCCGTTTGTCGATGCTCACCTGATCAAAAAGGTGGACACGGCCGTTGCGGGCAAAGACAAGAAGCCGATCAAGACCTGGTCGCGTCGCTCCACGATCCTGCCCGAGTTCATCGGTCTGACGATCGCTGTGCACAACGGCAAGCAGCACGTTCCCGTGTACATCAACGAGAACATGGTCGGTCACAAGCTGGGCGAGTTCGCACTGACCCGTACGTTCAAGGGTCACGCTGCGGACAAGAAGGCGAAGAGGTAAGCGATGGAAACTACTGCCATTATCCGTGGGGTTCACATCTCGGCACAGAAGACCCGTCTGGTTGCGGACCTGATCCGCGGCCAGAAGGTCGGTCGTGCCCTGGAAATCCTCACCTTCTCGCCGAAGAAGGCTGCCGTCATCCTGAAGAAGGCTGTCGAGTCCGCCATCGCCAACGCCGAGCACAACGACGGCGCCGACATCGACGAACTGAAGGTCACCACGATTTTCGTGGACAAGGCTCAGTCGATGAAGCGCTTCTCCGCTCGCGCCAAGGGCCGCGGCAACCGTATCGAGAAGCAGACCTGCCACATCACGGTCAAGGTCGGAGCTTAAGGAGTCACGATGGGTCAGAAAATTCACCCCACTGGGTTCCGTCTCGCGGTCACCCGTAATTGGTCCTCGCGTTGGTTCGCCGACGACAAGGCCTTCGGCACGATGCTGGCCGAAGACATTCGCGTTCGCGAGTACCTGAAGAAGAAGCTCAAGAGCGCCTCCGTCGGTCGCGTGATCATCGAGCGTCCCGCCAAGAATGCCCGCATCACCGTCTACTCGGCTCGTCCGGGCGTGGTGATCGGCAAGCGCGGCGAAGACATCGAAAGCCTGAAGGCTGATCTGCAGCGCCTGATGGGCGTGCCCGTGCACGTCAACATCGAAGAAATCCGCAAGCCGGAAACCGATGCTCAACTGATCGCCGACTCGATCTCGCAACAGCTCGAGAAGCGCATCATGTTCCGTCGCGCCATGAAGCGCGCGATGCAGAACGCCATGCGTCTGGGTGCCCAAGGCATCAAGATCATGAGCTCGGGCCGTCTGAACGGTATCGAAATTGCTCGCACCGAGTGGTATCGCGAAGGCCGTGTGCCGCTGCACACCCTGAAGGCCAACATCGACTACGGCACCTCCGAAGCCCACACGACCTATGGCGTGATCGGCATCAAGGTCTGGGTCTACAAGGGCGACATGCTGGCCAACGGCGAATTGCCGCCGGAAACCGCTGCCCCGCGTGAAGAAGAACGTCGTCCGCGCCGCGCTCCGCGTGGTGATCGTCCGGACGGTGCTCGCACCGGTCGTCCGGGTGGTCGTGGTCGTGGTGGTCCCCGCAAGGCGGACGCTGCTCCGGCGCCTGAAGGAGAATAACCATGCTGCAACCCTCTCGCAGAAAGTATCGCAAAGAGCAGAAGGGCCGCAACACCGGTCTGGCGACCCGTGGTACCCACGTGTCGTTCGGCGAATACGGTCTGAAGGCCACCGGCCGTGGCCGTCTGACCGCTCGCCAGATCGAAGCTGCTCGTCGTGCCATCAATCGTCACATCAAGCGTGGCGGCCGTATCTGGATTCGCATTTTCCCGGATAAGCCCATCTCGCAGAAGCCTGCCGAAGTCCGTATGGGTAACGGTAAGGGCAACCCGGAGTACTGGGTCGCTGAAATTCAGCCCGGCAAGGTGCTCTACGAAATGGAAGGGGTTAGCGAAGAGCTCGCGCGTGAAGCTTTCCGCCTGGCCGCTGCCAAGCTGCCGATTTCGACCACGTTCGTCGCGCGTCATATCGGTGCTTAAGGAGTACTAACATGAAAGCTAGCGAACTCCGTTCGAAAGACGCCGCCGAGCTCGGCAAAGAGCTCGAAAGCCTGCTGAAGGCACAATTCGGTCTGCGTATGCAGAAGGCCACGCAGCAACTGGCCAACACCAGCCAGCTGCGCAACGTGCGTCGCGACATTGCGCGCGTTCGTACCTTGCTGACCGAGAAGGCAGGGAAATAAAGATGAGCGAAACTCAAAACACCCAAGTGGCCAAGCGCCAGCGCACGCTGGTTGGCAAGGTCGTCAGCAACAAGATGGACAAGACTGTCGTCGTGCTCGTTGAGCGCCGCGTCAAGCACCCCATCTTCGGCAAGATCATCATGCGTTCCGCGAAGTACAAGGCGCACGATGAATCGAACCAGTACAACGAAGGCGATACGGTTGAAATCGCTGAAGGCCGTCCCATCTCGCGCTCGAAGTCGTGGCGCGTGGTGCGTCTGGTTGAAGCCGCACGTATCATCTAAGTAAAGCAGCACATCGGGACGGCGCGCCGTTCTGATATAAGACGGCAAGGGATAAAACCCTTGCCGTTTTTTTTCGCCCGAACTTTTGGCTTTGAATTCAGGGATCAGGACACCATGCGCGGTTTCATGAACGCGGCGCGGCTTGGCTTGTTGATGGCTTGCGCCTGGGCGGTGCCAACTGCGGCGCAGACGCGGCCGGATCCGGCGCCGTCGCAGGATCCGGCTGTCCTGGGGCGGGCCTTGCTAGATGCCGGTCCCGACGCGCGGGTGCGCCTGGATGGTCAGTCGCTCGATCACGCGGCCATGTTCGGGACCGAGGACGCAAACGAGCAGGCGTTGCTGGACGAGGAACGCGCCATCGCGCAACGCAGGGAGCAGATGCGGGTGCTGGAAAAGTTGCTCAGCGAGAAGCCGGCGGCCGACCTGCATCCGCCGGCGATGATTCCTTTGAAGCCTGGCGCCGACATGACTATGCCCAACCTGGCGCCGACGCCATCCGGCTCGCAACTGAACCGGGGAGCCCAGGACACGCGCCGAAGTTTGGACGACATGCAGCGCCGTGTCGACGGCCTGCGGCGTGAGGCCGACGCGCTGAGTCAGCGCGGCCGCTGATCGGGCCGGCCTCAGCGGCGCGCCGCCAGTTCGCGCAACCGTCCAGTGATGCCCGTGGGGAAGTAGTACACCGACACGACGAACAGAATCCCCAGCCACAACAGCCATCGATCCGGCTCGAACAGCAGCGCCAAGGGGGCCACGCCCGACACCGCGTCGTGGATCACGTGCAGGCCATCCTGCAGATAGCTTTGCGCGAAGACGAAGAGGCTGGCGCCCACCACGGCGCCATACATGGTGCCCATGCCGCCTATCACCAGCATCAGCAGGATGTTGAGCATGATCTCGAACGACAGCGAGGTATCCGGACCGTTGTAGCGCAGCCAGAGCGCGTACATGGCGCCTGCCAGCGTGGCGAAGGCTGCGGCGAGCAGGTTGGACAGGCTGCGGTACAGCACCGTGCGGTAGCCGATGGCTTCGGCGCGGAACGGGTTCTCGCGTATGGCTTGCAGCACGCGGCCGAACGGTGAATTCACGATGCGCAGCAACAGCAGGAACAGCACCACGCAGACCGCGGCGATCAGGTAGTAGGTGAGCACGCGGCCGTCGACCGTGACGCCGAAGATCTGCTCGGAGAAAGGCCGGAATGCCGGCCGCAGCATCTGCGGCACCTTGAAGTTCAGGCCATCCTCGCCGCCCGTCAGGTCGGACAACTGCGATACCAGCGTCTGAAACGCCGCGGCGACGGCCAGCGTGATCATGGCGTAGAAGATCGCGCGCACGCGCAGGCTGGCCAGGCCGATCAGCAGGGCGAACGCGAGCGATACCACCAGGCCGCCGCCCAGGCCCGCGAACACCGCGGTCCAACCCGGTTCCATGCGGATGCTGGCGATCGCCACGCCGTAGGCGCCGATGCCGAAGAACATGGTGTGCGCGAAGCTGACGATGCCGGTGTATCCCAGCAGCAGGTCATAGCTGGCGACCAGGATCACGAAGACCAGGATCTTCGCGGCCACCGCCAGCGACTTGGGGCCGGGAAAGAGAAAGGGCGCGGCGGCAAGCAGGGCCACGATGGCGATCAACGCCAGGGCCAGCAGCGTGCTGCGCGGGGGATCGCCGGAAAGCAGGCGTACGGACATGTCGGCGGTTCCTAGCGATTCGTGACCGGATACACGCCCTGCGGCCGCCACAACAGGATGGCGACCATCAGCGCGATGTTCGAGAACAGGGCGGCCTTGGGCAAGAGGAAGCCGGTGTAGTTGGCCATCAGCCCAACCAGCAAGGCGCCGATCAGGCAGCCCACGGTGGAGCCCAGGCCGCCGATCATGATGACGATGAAGATCAGCACGTTCACCTGCGCGCCCAGCTGCGGCACCACGGATTGCTGGTACATGCCCCACAGCACGCCGCCCAGGCCCGCCAGCATGGAACCGGCGACGAACACGCCCACGAACAGATGGCGGATACGGTAGCCCAGGCTTTCCACCATTTCGCGGTCCTCGACGCCGGCGCGGATCAGGAGACCGAGCTTGGTGCGGTTCAGCAGCCACAGCATGCCGCCCAGCACCAGCAGACCCGTCAGCAGGGCAACGATGCGGAACTTCTCGATGGCGGCATCGCCCAGCAGGAACGCGCCGCGCAGCGCCTCGGGCAGCGGCAGCGAAATCGTCTGCGGACCCCACAGCATCTTGATGATCTCTTCGCCGATGATCATGCCGCCCATGGTGATGAGGATCTGCTTCAGATGCTGGCCATAGACGGGGCGCACGATGACGCGTTCGAAGGCCAGGCCCACGGCGCCCGCGACCAGCATGCCCACGATCATGGCGGGCAGCACCGCGCCCAGGTTGAGCCACAGGCTGCCGGATTGCGTCCAGTCGGCCATCGAGCCCAGCACCGTCGCGGCCATGTACGCGCCGATGGCGATGAACAGGCCATGGCCGAAGTTCAGCACGTCCATCAGGCCGAACACCAAGGTCATGCCGGAGGCCACGATGAAGATGATCATGCCCATGGCCAGCCCCGCCAGGGTCAGGGTGACCCAGGTAGAGAAGGAACCCACCAGGGGCAGGGCCAGCGCGGCCAGGGCCACCACCAGCAGGACGGGGCGCAGGTCCGCGCGGACGCGCGGCAGCGGGGTATCGATTTCGAGCGTGCTCATTGGTGGCTTCCCAGCGACAGGCCCAAGAGGCGAGTCTGTAGTTCGTCGTCCGCGGCCAGCTCGGCCATGCCGCCGGCGTGGACGACGCGGCCGTTGTCCATCACGGCGACGTGATCGCCCACGAGGCGCGCGAAGTTGAAGTTCTGCTCGACCAGCAGGATGGTGGTGGACGCCTGCTTCAGTTCGATGAAGGCGTCGATCATGTTCTGAATGATGGCGGGCGCCAGGCCCTTGCTGGGTTCGTCCACCAACAGCAGCCGGCGCGGTTCGATGATGGCGCGCGCCACGGCCAGCATCTGCTTCTGGCCGCCCGACAGCTTGCCGGCCGGATGCAGCCAGAACTTCTTCAGCGCCGGGAAGAAGCCGAAGATCCATTCCAGCCGCGCTGTATCCAGCTGGCTGGCGTTCCTGGCCTGGCGTGCCGCCAGCAGGATGTTTTCCTTCACGGAAAGGTCGGCGAAGATGCCCATGTTCTCGGGCACGTAGGCCATGCCCATGCGCGCCATGTCGGGCGGCGAGGTGCGCGCGCCGGGACCGCCGATGGGCGCGCCGTCGAAGCTCACCTGGCCTTGCGAGGCGCGCCACAATCCCATGATGGTGCGCAGCGTGGTGGTCTTGCCGGCGCCGTTGCGGCCCAGCAGCATGGTCACGGCCGCCGGCGCGACCGCCAGGTCCACGCCGTGCAGGATGTGGTACGCGCCGATGTGCGTGTGCACGTCCTTCAATTCCAGCAGCGCCTGCGTCATGCCGCCTTCTCCGCCGGGCTGACGCCCAGATAGGCCTGCTGCACGATGGGCGAGGCGATCACCGCCGCCGGGTCGCCGTCGGCCATCAGCTGGCCGTTGTGCAGCACCACGATGCGGTCCGCCAGTTCACGCACCACGTCCATCTTGTGCTCCACGAGCAGGATTGTTTTCGTCGGATCGTTCTTGATCTCGCGGATCAGCTCCAGCACGACGGGCACGTCGTCCACGCTCATCCCCGCGGTCGGCTCGTCGAACATGAACACCTGCGGCTCCAATGCGATCAGCATGGCGATCTCCAGCTTGCGCTGGTCGCCGTGCGGCAAGTCGGCGGCGGACTGGTCGCGGCGCGCGGACAGGCGGGTGCGTTCCAGCAGCGCATCGGCGCGTTCGATCAGGCCGCGGTCGTCGCTCCAGGTGCGCCAGAAACGGATCTGGCGCCAGCCCATGCCTTGCTGGCGCGACTGCAGGGCCAGGCGCACGTTCTCATGCACGCTCAGGCGCGGGAACAGCTGCGTCAGCTGGAACGCGCGGCCCAGCCCCGCATGCATGCGCGCGGGCGCGGCCAGCGAGGTCAGGTCGCGCCCGTTCAGGCGCACCGTGCCGGCGCTGGCGCGCAGCTGGCCGGAGATCAGGTTGAAGTAGGTGGTCTTGCCCGCGCCGTTCGGGCCGACAATGGCGGTCAGGGTGCCAGGCGCATAGCTGCAGCTGACCTCGTTGACAGCCACGTGTCCGCCGAAACGGATCGTGAGCGATTGGGTTTCCAGCATGGATGGACGGCGCGCTCAGCGTTTGTTCTGGATCGGCACCGACATCTGGTCCGGCGTGATTTCCTTGACCAGGTCCTGCACGGCCCAAGGCACCGACGGATCGTTCTTGATGCGGAAGTGGTACATGGACTGCATGGCCTGGTGGTCCTCGGGGCGGAAGGTCATCTTGCCCTTGGGTGTATCGAAGCTCATGCCTTCCATGGCCTTGATCAGCGTGTCGGTGTCGGAGTTGCCGTTGGTCTTGGCCAGCGCGGTGGCGATCGCGATCCCCGAGGCCATGCCGCCCGCGGTGAAGAAGTCCGGCGGCTGGCCGTAGCGCTTCTGGTGCTCCGCCACCAGCCAGTCGTTGATCGGATTCTTAGGGATGCCATAGTAGTAATAGGTGGCGCCTTCCATGCCCGCCAGCGACTTCAGCGGCGTCATGGCGGCCAGCGTGTTGCCGCCGGTCGCGATCTCGATGCCGAAGCGCTTGGGGTCCAGGTCGGCGATCTTGAACGGATTGCCAGCGCCGGCCCACAGGATGAAGATGATCTTGCGGCCCGGCTTGTCCTTCAGCGCATCGAACAGGCGCTGCGCGCCGGCGGTGAAGTCGGTGGCGTTGGCGGGCAGGTATTCCTCGTGCACGATCTTGGCGTTCTTCAACGCGCCCTTGAACGCCTTCACGCCGTCGCGGCCGAAGGCGTAGTCCTGCGCCAGCATGGCGATCGAGGTGCCGGCCTGGTCGAAGGCGACCGCGTTGGCGATGGCGTCCTGCGACGAATTGCGGCCGGTGCGGAAGATGTACTTGTTCCACTTGTCGCCGGTGATCGAATCCGCCACGGCAGGCTCGACCAGCAGGATCTTCTCGTATTCCTCGGCGATGGGCAGCATCGCCAGCGCGACGCCGGACGAGGTGGGGCCGACAGCGATGTCGGCGTTGTCGTCGGCATAGGCCGAGGCCAGCTGGGCGCGAGCCACGTCGGGCTTGCCCTGGTTGTCCTTTTCAATCACGCGGATCTTGCGGCCGGCGACCGTCATGGTGCCTTGCGTCGCATATTCCAGCCCCAGCATCAGGCCGTTCTGGGTTTGCTTGGCATAGGCCTCCAGGGGGCCGGTCTTGTCGTAGACGTGGGCCACGACAAAGTCTTTCGCCGCTATCGCGGAGTTCATGCAGAGGCCGGCGAGCGCGGCGAGCAGGACGCGTTTCATGGGAGTCTCCTGTTATTGGGGGCGGGCAGCCGCCGTGTGGTCCGGCGTGGCAAGGAATAGTCGGATGGCGTCGATCTGCGGGGCCACGTTCAGGGCAGGGGCGTGGCCGCAATCGGGGAAGTCGATGCGCTGCGCGCGCGGTCCGCGGCAGGTCATGGCGTCGGCGACCTCGGGCAGCAGCAGGTCCGAATCGGCGCCGCGCAGCAGCAGCAGCGGCATGCGCAGCGAGTCATAACCGGTCCAGCGGTCGTAGTCGGCCGGGTGGTTGTTGAACTGGCCGACGATGGCCGGGTCGTAGTGCAGGGTGACGCGGCCGTCCGGCAGCCGGCGCACCGAGGTTTCCGCCATCCGGCGCCATTGCTCGTCGCTTTGCCAGCCGTAGGGCTTGTAGGCGACGCGCAACCAGGCTTCCAGTTCCGTGACCGTATCGAAGGCCGGCGGCGCGCCGACGTAGGCCACGATGCGGTCGATGGCGGCCTGCGGCAGTTCGGGTCCGATGTCATTGACGACCAGGTGCGAGATCCGGTCGCGCAGAGTGGTGGCGGCGGCGTGCATGCCGGTGGCGCCGCCCATGGACGTCCCCACCCAGCGCACGCGGGCCAGCGACAGCCCGTCCGCCAGGGCGCGGGCCAGCGTGGCATAGAAATCCAGCTGGTACTCTGCAACCGGATCGGGGCTCCATTGCGACAGGCCGCGGCCGATCGCGTCCGGGCAGATGATGCGGTAGTCGTCCGCCAGCGCCTGCGCCAGGTCGTCGAAGTCGCGGCCGGTGCGGGCCAGGCCATGCCACATGATGACGGGGGGCGCGTCCGCGGCGCCCCATTCGGTGTAGTGCAGCTCGCGGCCTGCGCAGCGCAGGTAGCGCGAAGCCGGCGCGTGGCGGCCGGCCGGTGCGGGCGCTGGTGCCATGGGTCTCCTCCCGGGTTGTCCAGGTTGTGTGCTTATCGGGCTGAATATAGACTTGCGCCAAGCGCGCCTTCAAGGCGCCGGACACCCCGCAGCAGGGTGAGTCAAGAATATGTAGACGCAGGATCACGAGCGCCCGGTGGCGGCGCCGGCGTCCAAGGAGACCGAGCCATGTCCGATACGGAATTCGCCATTTCGGCCAGCGCTGGCGCTGACCGGCGCGACGAATGGCGCGCGGCGCTGTCGCACGCGTTCGGTCCGTTCGAGGTGCATGGCGGCCGGCCCGACAGTTTCGCCGGGCATGTGCGCTATGCGCGCCGAGGCAGCCTGCAGTTCAACGACCTCCATTACCAGGGGCAGAAGCTGGAGCGCACCGCCGGCAACGTGTCGCGCCTGGACCAGGAGTTCTATACCTTTGGCCTGCCGCTGGCCGGACCGCTGGCCGTGCAGCAGCAGGGCAGGGCATTCCAGGTCGAACCCGGTTGCGTCTATCTGATGAACCAGAGCCTGCCCTACCAGGCCACGGCGCAGGGTGCGGCGGGCTACCGCAGCCTGAGCGTATCCTTTCCGCGCAGCGCGCTATTGCAGCGCGATTCCCGCGTCGGCGCCTTCTACAAGCTGCGCGTCGATGACGGTTCGCCGCGCGGGGCTTTGCTGGCCAGCTATATGGACCACCTGTTCAAAGGGGTGGACGGCTGGTCGGACGGCGAAGCAGCGGAACTTGGCGAACGCCTGATCGACCTGATCGTGCTGTTCCTGGTGCAGTCAGGCCAGGGGCACGCATCGGAGTCGGACAGCAGCGTCACGCTGGCGCACCGGCAGCGCGTGCTGGCCTACATCCGCCAGCATCTGGCGGATCCGGCGTTGTCGCCGCAGCAGGTGGCGCAGGGCTGCGGTTTGTCGGTGGCCTATCTGCACCGCATCCTGCGCGCTGGCGGCCTGTCGGTGGAGTCCTTCATCTTCGACCAGCGGCTCGACAAGTGCCGCGAACTGTTGCTGAATCCGCAGCACAGCCACCGCAGCATCGCCGAGCTGGCCTATCAGGTGGGTTTCTCGCACCCCTCGCATTTCAGCCGCCTGTTCAAGCGCCGCTTCGGCATGACGCCGCGCGATTTTCGGGCAAGTTCCTGAGCGGCGCTTGTGCGGCGCTGGCCCGCCTGGTTCTCGGGCATGAGGCAAAAAAAAGCCCCGCAGGATGTCTGCGGGGCTTAGTGTCACTGCCAGGTCAGATGTGCGTGATGAACTTCGTGACCAGGTAGCCGTCGAACGTTTCCAGGCCGCCTTCGCTGCCGATGCCGCTGTCCTTGATGCCGCCGAAAGGCGTCTCGGCCAGGGCGCTGCCGAAGTGGTTGATGTTGACCATGCCGGCTTCCAGGCCGTTGGAGACCTTGGTGGCCGTCTGCAGCGAGTTCGTGAACACGTAGGACGACAGGCCGAAGGGCAGGCTGTTGGCGCGGCGCAGCACTTCATCGGTATCCGTGAAGCGGACCACCGGCGCGACCGGGCCGAAGGGCTCCTCGGTCATCAGCATGGAATTGTCCGGCACGTCGGTCACGACCGTGGGGGCAAAGAAGAAGCCCTTGCGGTCCAGCGGGCCGCCGCCGACCACCACCTTGCCGCCATGCTTCTTGGCGTCGTCGATGAAGGCGCTCATGGCGGGGACGCGGCGCTCGTGCGCTAGCGGGCCCATGTCGGTGCCGGCTTCCAGGCCGTCGCCGACCTTGATGTTCTTCAGCACTTCGGAGAAGCGCGCGAGGAACTGTTCATAGGCGCCATTCTGGACATAGAAGCGGGTCGGCGACACGCACACCTGGCCGGCGTTGCGGATCTTGAACTTGGCCAGCATGGTGGCGGCGCGGTCGATGTCGGCGTCGTCGAACACCAGCACGGGCGAGTGACCGCCCAGTTCCATGGTGACGCGCTTCATGTGGGCGCCGGCCAGCGCGGCCAGCTGCTTGCCGACCGGCACGGAGCCGGTGAACGACACCTTGCGCACGATGGGCGAACGGATCAGGTAGTCGGAGATCTTGGCGGGTTCGCCCCAGACGATGTTCAGGCAGCCCTTGGGCAGGCCGGCGTCGTGGAACATGCGGGCAATGGCCATGACGGCGCTGGGTGAGTCCTCGGGACCCTTCAGCACCACCGTGCAGCCGGCGCCGATGGCGGCGGCGATCTTGCGGATGGCCTGGTTGTACGGGAAGTTCCAGGGCGTGAACGCGGCGCAGACGCCGATGGGTTCGCGCACCACGATCTGGCGCACGTCAGGATTGCGCGGCGGGACCACACGGCCGTAGATGCGGCGGCATTCCTCGGCGTGCCAGTCGGCGTGTTCGGCGCAGGAGGTGACTTCGCCCACGGCTTCGGCCAGCGGCTTGCCCTGGTCCAGCGTCATGTTGCGGCCGATTTCCTGGGCGCGTTCGCGCGACAGCGTCGCGACCTTGCGCAGGATGGCCGAGCGGTCCATGGGAGAGGATTTCTTCCACGACTCGAAGGCGCGCTGGGCGGCGGCTAGCGCCCGATCCAGATCCGCTTCGGTGGCGTGGGGCAGCTGGCCGAGAACTTCCAGCGTGGCCGGGTTGATGACGTCCTGGGTGCGCCTGCCCTCTCCGGCGACGAATTCGCCGTCGATATACAGCGCCAACTGTTCATACATGCCTGTCTTCCCTTGCGAAATAGGAGTGGATAGCGATCACTGTCGCCCACGCCAGTCTAAACCAGCTTGTCCGCGGCGGGGAGGGCCAATGCCCGGTGGCGCATTGGAGCCAATATGCAGGCGCAAGTCTTGCGTGCCCGCGCTGGCATGGACAAAATGGTGCATCTTTGGCTGTCTATCCGGCTACTTATTGTGCAACCCGTCGATGCGCGTCCGCCCAGCAAGCCCAGTTTCTACTCGCGCGTCTTTTTCCGCTTCATAGATTGGTTGCGCAACCGCATCGCCCAGGCCTCGCTGGTCGGCGACCGCCCCATTTTCGACAACGGCCAGTTTCCCTGGGTCGCGGCGCTCGAGGCCCAGGCGCCCGCCATCCGCACCGAGCTGGCCGGCCTGCTCTCCGAGCGCCAGCATCTGCCCGCCTTCCACGAAATCTCCCCCGACGTCGGCCAGATCACCTCGGACGACCAATGGAAGACTTTTGTGTTCATGGGTTACGGCCTGCGCTCCGAACGCAACCTGGCGCGTTGTCCCCAGACCGCCCGGGCGCTGCAGGAGATCCCGGGCATCCGCACGGCATTCTTCTCCATCCTGGAGGCCGGCAAGCGCATCCCCTTGCACACGGGCCCGTACAACGGCGTCCTGCGCCTGCATCTGGGGCTGGTGGTGCCGGAGCCCGCCGAACAATGCTGGATCGAGGTCGGGGGCGAGCGCTACAGCTGGCGCGAAGGCCGGGCGGTGGTGTTCGACGACCTCTATCCGCACCAGGTCCATAACGACACCTCCGGGCTGCGCGCCGTGCTTTTCGTGGACTTCGAACGCCCCTGCCGCGCTCCTGTAAAATGGTTGAACCGCCTGGTGCTCATGGCCGCCCCGTTCACGGACGAGATCCGTCGCGGGAAGGCCAATCATGACGCCTGGGAGAAGGGCTACTACCGCCAGAAATAGGGGGCAGATAGCCTCGGTGCCCCCTTCTCGGGGGAAAGCGTCGCTTTTGTGGGTTATCCACACAAAGTGCTTGCGCTCAAAAATTAACCACGTTAGAATTATCAGCTTTCCCAGATTGTCGATCGAGTTGGCCCGCGCCTATGCAGGTTAGCCCGACGTGTTGGGGGAATACCCGCAGGATTTCAACCCAGGGTCGTTGCGTTGCCAACCAGTTGCGTGAATAGGGCGAAAGCTCAATACATGCCAACACAAAAGCAGGGCGGCAGACCTGACGGGACCAAAACTGGCAGGAATTGCAGTGTTCCCTTGTTGGGAAAACCGTATTTCCAGTTAAGTTGGAACAGGAAAAATCATGATCCAAATGCAGACCACGCTGGATGTGGCCGATAACACTGGTGCGCGTCATGTCATGTGCATTAAGGTGCTCGGTGGCTCCAAGCGCCGTTATGCCGGTATCGGCGACATCATCAAGGTGAGCGTCAAAGATGCGGCTCCGCGCGGACGCGTCAAGAAAGGCGAAATTTACAATGCCGTGGTGGTTCGTACCGCCAAGGGCGTGCGCCGTAAAGACGGTTCGCTGATTCGTTTCGGTGGCAATGCCGCCGTGTTGCTCAACGCCAAGCTGGAGCCCATCGGCACCCGCATCTTCGGACCCGTTACGCGTGAACTGCGTACCGAGAAGTTCATGAAGATCGTGTCGTTGGCCCCGGAAGTGCTGTAAGGAGCCCTACGATGAACAACATTCGTAAAGGCGACGAAGTCATCGTCCTGACCGGCCGCGACAAGAAGCGTCGCGGTACCGTGCTGGCGCGCGTCGATGCCGACCACGTTCTGGTCGAAGGCGTCAACGTCGTCAAGAAGCACGTGAAAGCCAACCCGATGGCTAACAACCCGGGCGGGATTGTCGAAAAGACCATGCCGATTCACATCTCGAACGTCGCGCTGTTCAACCCGGCCACCGGCCGCGGCGACCGCGTGGGCGTGCAAGAAGTCGAAGGCCGCAAGGTTCGCGTGTTCCGTTCCAATGGTGCCGTTGTCGGCGCCAAGGCGTAAGGGGCGATAGACATGTCTCGTTTGCAAGATCTCTACAAGAGCAAGGTCGCTGCCGACCTGCAAGCCAAGTTTGGCTACAAGAGCACGATGGAAGTGCCGCGCATCACCAAGATCACCCTGAACATGGGTGTGTCGGAAGCGGTGTCGGACAAGAAAGTCATCGAGCACGCTGTTGGCGACCTGACCAAGATCGCTGGCCAGAAGCCCGTCGTGACGAAGACCAAGAAGGCTATCGCCGGGTTCAAGATCCGCGAAAACTACCCGATCGGTTGCATGGTCACGCTGCGCGGTCAACGCATGTACGAATTCCTGGATCGCCTGGTGGCGGTTGCGCTGCCTCGCGTGCGCGACTTCCGCGGTATCTCGGGTCGTGCGTTCGACGGCCGTGGCAACTACAACATCGGGGTGAAAGAGCAGATCATTTTCCCCGAAATCGAGTACGACAAGATCGACGCGCTGCGTGGGCTGAACATCAGCATCACCACCACCGCGAAGACCGACGAAGAAGCCAAGGCGCTGTTGACGGCCTTCAGCTTCCCGTTCCGTAACTAAGGGGCTGATGACGTGGCTAAACTTTCCCTCATCAATCGCGACATCAAGCGCGCCAAGCTGGCTGACAAGTTCGCCGCCAAGCGCGCTGAGTTGAAGGCGATCATCGACGACCAGTCGAAGACCGACGAAGAACGTTACCAAGCTCGGCTCAAGCTGCAACAGCTGCCGCGCAATGCCAACCCGACGCGTCAACGTAACCGTTGCGTGGTCACCGGTCGTCCGCGCGGTGTGTTCCGCAAGTTCGGCCTGACGCGCCACAAACTGCGTGAAATGGCGATGAAGGGTGAAATCCCCGGCATCACCAAGGCCAGCTGGTAGGAGAAACAATATGAGCATGAGCGATCCCATCGCCGATATGCTGACCCGCATTCGCAATGCGCAGCAAGTGGACAAAGTTACGGTGAACATGCCCTCCTCGAAGCTGAAGGCGGCCATTGCCGCTGTGCTGAAGGACGAAGGCTACATCGACAGCTTTGAAATCAAGGGCACCCAGGCCAAGCCTGAGCTCGAGATCACCCTGAAGTACTACGCTGGCCGTCCGGTCATCGAGCGCATCGAACGCGTCTCGCGCCCCGGTCTGCGTATCTACAAGGGCCGTACCAGCATTCCTCAGGTCATGAACGGCCTGGGCGTGGCTATCGTTTCGACCTCGCGCGGCGTCATGACCGACCGTAAGGCTCGCGCCAACGGCGTCGGCGGCGAAGTGCTGTGCTACGTGGCCTAAGGAGAAATTCGAATGTCACGTATCGCTAAGTATCCGGTCGAACTGCCCAAGGGTGTCGAAGCTGACATCAAGCAGGATCAGATCACCGTCAAGGGCCCGCTGGGCACCCTGACCCAAGCCCTGACCGGCGACGTCACGGTTGCGTTGGACAACGGCAAACTCACGTTTGTCGCCGCCAACGAAAGCCGTCACGCCAACGCCATGTCGGGTACCGTGCGCGCTCTGGTGGCCAACATGGTCACCGGCGTGAGCAAGGGCTTCGAGCGCAAGCTGACCCTGGTTGGCGTGGGTTACCGCGCCTCGATCCAAGGCGATGCCGTTAAGCTGCAGCTCGGTTTCTCGCACGACGTTTTGCACCAGTTGCCGGCCGGTATCAAGGCCGAGTGCCCGACCCAGACGGAAATCGTCATCAAGGGCGCCAACAAGCAAGTCGTCGGTCAGATGGCCGCTGAAATCCGCGCGTACCGCGAACCCGAACCCTACAAGGGCAAGGGCGTGCGTTACTCGGACGAACGCGTCGTCATCAAAGAAACCAAGAAGAAATAACGGCGCACGCAAGGACGAATCATGGACAAAAAAGTTTCCCGTTTGCGTCGTGCGGTTCCGACCCGCCGGAAGATCAACGAGCTGCGCGTTCATCGCCTCTCGATTTTCCGCTCGAACCAGCACATCTACGCCAACATCATTTCGCCGGAAGGCGATCGCGTTCTGGTCAGCGCCTCGACGGTCGAAGCCGAAGTGCGCGCGCAACTGGCCGGCCAAACCGGTCAGGGCGGCAACAAAGCCGCTGCGTCGCTGGTTGGCAAGCGCGTGGCCGAAAAGGCCAAGGCCGCCGGTATCGAACTGGTCGCTTTCGATCGCTCGGGCTTTCGTTACCATGGCCGCGTGAAAGCGCTGGCCGATGCCGCGCGTGAAGCCGGCCTGAAGTTCTAAGCGAGGATCTGTCAAATGGCTAAAGTACAAGGCAAGAACGCCGCGGAAAAAGAGAACGATGACGGCCTCCGCGAAAAGATGATCGCGGTCAACCGCGTGAGCAAAGTGGTCAAGGGTGGTCGCACCATGAGCTTTGCCGCGCTGACCGTGGTTGGCGATGGCGATGGCCGCATCGGCATGGGTAAGGGCAAGGCGCGTGAAGTGCCGGTGTCCGTTCAGAAGGCTATGGAACAAGCCCGCCGCGGCATGTTCAAGGTCGCTCTGAAGAACGGCACGCTGCACCACACCGTGGTTGGCAAGCATGGCGCCGCTACCGTGCTGATCTCGCCCGCTGCTGAAGGTACCGGCGTTATCGCCGGCGGCCCGATGCGCGCTATTTTTGATGTGATGGGTGTGCGTAACGTGGTTGCCAAGAGCCTGGGCTCGAGCAACCCCTACAACATGGTTCGCGCCACGTTGAACGGCCTGCGCGCCTCCATGACCCCGGCTGATGTTGCTGCCAAGCGCGGCAAGTCGGTCGAAGAAATCCTGGGGTAAATCATGGCTCAGAAGCAGATCAAAGTGACCCTCGTGCGCTCGGTGATCGGTACCAAGCAATCGCACCGTGATACGGTTCGCGGTTTGGGCTTGGGCCGCATCAACAGCAGCCGCGTGCTGGTCGATACGCCCGAGGTGCGTGGGATGATCCGTAAGGTGGATTATCTCGTTTCCGTCTCGGAAGCCTAAGGAATCACCATGTCGGATATGCAACTTAATTCGCTGAAGCCCGCTGAGGGCAGCAAGCACGCCAAGCGCCGCGTCGGCCGTGGCATCGGTTCGGGTCTGGGTAAGACCGCCGGCCGTGGTCACAAGGGTCAGAAGTCGCGCTCGGGCGGTTTCCATAAGGTTGGCTTCGAAGGCGGTCAAATGCCGCTGCAGCGTCGTCTGCCCAAGCGTGGTTTCACCCCGCTCGGCCAGCACCTGTACGCCGAAGTCCGTCTGTCGGACCTGCAAGCCCTGCCCATCGACGAAGTCGACGTGCAAGTGCTGAAGGCCGCTGGCGTGATTGGCCAGGCGGTTCGTTACGCCAAGGTCATCAAGTCGGGTGAACTCTCGCGCAAGGTCGTGCTCAAGGGCATTACCGCGACGGCCGGCGCTCGCGCCGCCATCGAAGGCGCGGGCGGCTCGCTTGCTTGATCACGAGGTGACGAGTGGCTAACGCGCAGGCATTGGGCAAAACCGGAGCACGGTACGGCGATTTGAAGCGCCGCCTCGTGTTCCTGGTGCTCGCCCTGGTGGTTTACCGTTTGGGTACACACATCCCCGTACCGGGCATCAACCCGGATGCGCTGGCGGACTTGTTCCGTCAGAACCAGGGCGGGATCCTGGGCCTGTTCAACATGTTCTCGGGCGGGGCGCTCTCGCGCTTCTCGATTTTTGCCCTGGGGATCATGCCGTACATTTCGGCATCCATCATCATGCAGCTGATGTCTGTGGTGGTGCCGTCGCTGGAATCGCTCAAGAAAGAGGGCGAAGCCGGCCGTCGGAAGATCACCCAATACACCCGCTACGGCACGGTCGTGCTGGCGCTGGTGCAGGCTGTGGGCATTTCGGTAGCGTTGGAGTCCCAGCAGGGACTGGTGATCGATCCGGGCATGCTGTTCCGCTTCACGACCGTCGTGACCTTGGTCACCGGCACCATGTTCGTCATGTGGCTGGGTGAGCAAATCACGGAACGTGGTCTGGGCAACGGGATTTCCATCCTGATCTTCGCAGGTATCGTTGCGGGTCTGCCCGCGGCGCTGGCTGCACTGTTGGACCTGGTCCGCACCAACTCGATGTCCGTGCTTTCGGCACTGTTCATCGTGGCTCTGGTGGTGCTGGTTACCGCTTTTGTGGTGTTCGTGGAACGCGGACAGCGCAAGATCACGGTGAACTACGCCAAGCGTCAGGTCGGCAACAAGGTCTACGGTGGTCAAAGCTCGCATTTGCCGCTGAAGCTGAACATGGCAGGGGTGATTCCGCCGATCTTCGCGTCGTCGATCATTCTGTTCCCGGCCACGATCACGAGCTGGTTCTCCAGCAGTGAGAACATGCGCTGGCTTAGCGACCTGGCTGCGGCCCTGTCGCCTCGTCAACCGCTCTACATCACGCTGTACTCGGTCGCGATTATTTTCTTCTGCTTTTTCTACACGGCTCTGGTGTTCAACAGCCGCGAAACGGCGGACAACCTGAAGAAGAGTGGTGCGTTTGTTCCGGGCATCCGTCCGGGCGAACAAACAGCGCGCTACATCGACAAGATCCTGATGCGTCTGACGCTCGCAGGTGCCATCTACATCACGTTGGTGTGCCTGTTGCCGGAATTCTTGGTGATGCGCTGGAACGTTCCCTTCTACTTCGGTGGTACGTCCCTGTTGATTATTGTGGTGGTGACGATGGATTTCATGGCGCAGGTTCAGGCCTACATGATGTCTCACCAGTACGACTCGTTGCTCAAGAAGGCTAACTTCAAGGGCGCGGGTTTGCCGATGCGGTAAGCAAAAGAATGTCCAAGGACGACGTCATTCAGATGCAAGGCGAGGTTCTTGAGAACCTCCCGAACGCGACATTTCGCGTCAAGCTCGAAAACGGCCACGTGGTGTTGGGCCATATTTCCGGCAAGATGCGTATGCATTACATCCGGATCCTGCCGGGTGACAAGGTCACAGTGGAGCTCACGCCCTATGATCTGACGCGAGCCAGGATAGTTTTCCGCTCCAAATGAGCGGAACCGGATTACGGAAAATTAGGAGTCAACCATGAAAGTAATGGCATCGGTTAAGCGGATCTGCCGCAACTGCAAAGTTATCAAACGTCACGGCGTGGTGCGCGTTATCTGCACCGACCCGCGTCATAAGCAGCGTCAAGGCTAACTCGGGTTAGCGACTACGCAACAGATTTATTCAAGGAATAGTCATGGCCCGTATTGCTGGCATTAACATCCCGCCGCAACAGCACGCCGAGATCGGACTGACCGCCATTTTTGGCATCGGTCGTACGCGCGCTCGCAAGATTTGCGAAGCGGCAAACGTACCCTTTGACAAGAAGGTCAAGGATCTGAACGACGCTGAATTGGAACGCGTCCGCGAACATGTTGGTCTGTTCACGGTTGAAGGCGACCTGCGTCGTGAAGTACAGCTCTCGATCAAGCGTTTGATCGACCTGGGAACCTACCGCGGTATGCGTCACAAGCGCGGTTTGCCCGTGCGCGGCCAGCGCACTCGCACCAACGCCCGGACCCGCAAGGGCCCGCGTCGTGCTGCTGCGTCCCTGAAGAAATAATCGAGGAACTGGATTATGGCGAAAGCTTCCACCAGCGGCGCTTCGCGCGTGCGCAAAAAGGTCAAGAAGAACGTCTCGGACGGCATCGCGCACGTTCACGCTTCGTTCAACAACACCATCATCACCATCACCGATCGTCAGGGCAACGCGCTGTCGTGGGCCACGTCGGGCGGTGCTGGTTTCAAGGGCTCGCGCAAGTCGACCCCGTTCGCCGCGCAGGTCGCTGCTGAAACGGCTGGCCGCGTCGCGCTGGAGTACGGCATCAAGACGCTGGAAGTGCGTATCAAGGGCCCCGGTCCTGGCCGCGAATCGTCGGTCCGCGCTCTGAACGCGCTGGGCATCAAGATTTCGTCCATCGCCGACATCACGCCCGTTCCGCACAACGGCTGCCGTCCGCCGAAGCGTCGTCGTATCTAAAGGGAATCCACATGGCACGTTATATTGGACCCAAATGCAAGCTCTCGCGCCGCGAGGGTACTGACCTGTTCCTGAAGAGCGCCCGCCGCTCGCTGGATTCCAAGTGCAAGCTGGATTCCAAGCCTGGCCAACACGGCCGCACTTCGGGTGCCCGCACTTCCGACTACGGCCTGCAGCTGCGCGAAAAGCAAAAGCTCAAGCGCATGTACGGCGTGCTGGAAAAGCAATTCCGCAAGTACTTCGCTGAAGCCGAGCGTCGCCGTGGCAACACCGGCGAAACGCTGATCCAGTTGCTGGAATCGCGCCTGGACAACGTCGTCTACCGCATGGGCTTCGGCTCGACGCGCGCCGAAGCTCGCCAGCTGGTGAGCCACCGCGCCATCGAACTGAACGGCCACACGGCTGACATCGCTTCGATGCTGGTCAAGGCTGGCGACGTCGTGTCGGTCCGCGAAAAGGCCAAGAAGCAAGGCCGCATCAAGGAATCGCTCGACCTGGCCACCAGCATCGGCATCCCCCAGTGGGTGGAAGTCGACACGACCAAGTTGACCGGTACGTTCAAGTCGGCCCCCGATCGCGCTGACGTCGCTCGCGACATCAACGAATCGATGGTCGTCGAACTGTACTCGCGTTAATCAGGCCTGCCGGCGCTACCTTCGCAGTGCGCCGGCGAGCTGGTCTCGCGACCCGTTTGCACGTCCCGCAGCAGCCCGCTTTCCGCTTTTTGGCGGAGCGGGCTTTGCGGTAAGTATCGGCCGGTGTTTTTCGCGCCGTCCGCGTTTCAAGTTTCACCCTGTCCATCAGCCTTATCGGTGTAACGAGCCGAGGGTATTGAAAAGGAACACAGTAAATGTCCACTCAAGGTTTCCTGAAGCCGCGCTCCATTGAAGTCGAACCGGTCGGCACGCACCATGCCAAGATCGTGATGGAGCCGTTCGAGCGTGGCTACGGTCACACGCTGGGCAACGCCCTGCGCCGCATCCTGCTGTCTTCGATGACCGGCTACGCGCCGACCGAAGTCCAGATGACGGGCGTGGTGCACGAATACTCGACCATCCCGGGCGTTCGCGAAGATGTCGTCGACATCCTGCTGAACCTGAAGGGCGTGGTCTTCAAGCTGCACAATCGCGACGAAGTGACCCTGGTTCTGCGCAAGACCGGCGCGGGCACCGTGCTGGCCAGCGACATCGAGCTGCCGCATGACGTCGAGATCATCAACCCCGGCCATGCCATCTGCAACCTGACGGACGCAGGCAAGCTGGAAATGCAGATCAAGGTCGAAAAGGGCCGCGGCTACGTGCCGGGCAACGTGCGCGCGCTGTCGGAAGACCGCACTCACACCATCGGCCGCATCGTTCTGGACGCCTCGTTCAGCCCGGTCCGCCGCGTGAGCTACGCCGTTGAAAGCGCCCGCGTGGAACAGCGCACCGACCTGGACAAGCTGGTCCTGGACATCGAAACCAACGGCGTGATCTCGCCCGAGGAAGCGGTGCGCCAGTCGGCCCGCATCCTGATGGACCAGATCTCGGTCTTCGCCGCCCTGGAAGGCGCTGGCGATTCGTACGAAGCCCCGGTCCGCGGCACGCCGCAGATCGATCCGGTGCTGCTGCGCCCGGTCGACGACCTGGAGCTGACCGTGCGTTCGGCCAACTGCCTGAAGGCCGAAAACATCTACTACATCGGCGACCTGATCCAGCGTACCGAAAACGAGCTGCTCAAGACCCCGAACCTGGGTCGCAAGTCGCTCAACGAGATCAAGGAAGTCCTGGCCGCACGCGGCCTGACGCTGGGCATGAAGCTCGAAAACTGGCCCCCCCTGGGCCTGGAGCGTCCCTAAGTCTTGACAGGGTGCCGCCCCTGAAAAGGGGCGGTTCCCGCAAGCAGCCGGCCTTGCGCCGGATAGTTTGCGAAACCGTCGTAAAATGCACCGTTTTCTACCGGACCGCGGCCTGATTGCAGGTTGATAGAAGAGCCGGCAACCCGATGGCTGACGCCATCTTTAGATTCAAAGGAAACTTATCATGCGTCACGGTAATGGCTTGCGTAAGCTCAACCGCACCAGCAGTCACCGTCTTGCCATGTTCCGCAACATGGCCGTTTCGTTGATCACCCACGAAGCCATCAAGACCACGCTGCCGAAGGCGAAAGAATTGCGCCGCGTCATCGAACCCCTGATCACGCTGGGCAAAGAGCCCACGCTCGCGAACAAGCGTCTGGCATTTGCCCGTCTGCGTGATCGCGACGCGGTGGTGAAGCTGTTCGCCGAAATCGGCCCGCGCTACGCGGCCCGTAACGGCGGCTACACCCGCGTGCTGAAGATGGGCTTCCGTCAAGGCGACAACGCTCCCATGGCTTTCATGGAACTGGTTGACCGTCCGGAAGTCGATGAAGCCGCTGAGGGCAGCGCCGAGTAATTTCGGTAGCTCGATAAGCGACAAGGGCGGGTCTTCGGACCCGCCCTTGTTTTTTTGCGCGCCCGCGCCGCGTTACGAGGCGTGCAGTTCGCCCCGCAATTGCGCGGCGGTCGCGGCCAGCGCTTCGGCGGCGGGCTGAGGCGGCATCTTGAAAGTCAGGTCTTGCTGCTCGATGTACTGGGTGGACGTGACGTCCTGCGGATGATGCATGGGGATGACGTGGGCGTGCGCATGCGCCACGTGGATGCCCGTGAAGGCGAAGCCCACGCGCTCCACGTCGTACAGGCGCTTCATGTGGCGGCCGAGCTTCTGGCCCAGGTTGAGAATGCTGCCCGCCAGGTCGGCCGGCATGTCCTCGTAATAGGGATAGTGCTGCTTGGGGATGATGAGCACGTGCCCGGGGCGCACCGGGTGGATATCGAGAAAGGCCAGCAGGCGTTCGTCCTCGTGCACCACGTGCGCGGGGATTTCGTGGCGGGCGATGCGGCAGAACAGGCAGTTGTCGGACATGCGTGCCTCGGTGGGAGCGGGTTGCATGGCGGCGCGTTCAAGTCCGGCGGATCCGGGCGATGGCCGCAATACCGATAAAATACCCCGAGTTACATCCCATACGGGTATTCCGAGGAGCCTCCATGTTGCGAGATGACGACGTTGTGCTGGTCATCAGCAATGCGCCCGACCTGCTGCTGGCCAAGCGGATTGCGCATGTCCTGGTTGAAGACGGCCTGGCCGCGTGCGTGAACCTTGGCGCGCCGGGCCTGTCCATCTACATGTGGAAAGGAGAAGTCGAAGGGGCGGAGGAAATCCCCATTCACATCAAGACCACATACGCGCGCCACCAGGCTGTAGTGCAGGCCCTGGCGCAGATGCATCCCTACGATGTGCCCGAGATCATCGTGCTGCCCGTCATCGGCGGCGCGGCGCCCTATCTGGACTGGGTGCGTGAGCAGACGGCCGTCACGCAGAACAAGAGAGACTGATGTTGCAACTAGCCGGTTTCGGCGCGCTTCGGCGCGAGTCCCGCGCGTCGCGCGCCTTCTTCAGGCAGTGGTTGGCCTTGCTGGCCATGATGCTGCTGTTGCTGGGCTGGCAAGCCGCTGCGCGCGCCGAGGCAGAGTTCCTGGATCCCGAGAAGGCCTTCGTGTTCAGCGCCGAGATGGTGGCGCCTGAAACGCTGGAACTGCGCTATCGCGTTGCGCCCGGCTACTACATGTACCGCGAGCGCTTCGGCATCACCATCAGTCCCATCGGCGCCGCCACGCTGGGTGAAGCTGTCTATCCCAAGGGCGAGGTCAAGTACGACCCGACCTTCGAGAAGGACATGGAAGTCTTCCACCAGGACGTGGCGATACGCGTGCCGGTGGCCGCGGGCGGACAGCCCTTCACCCTGACGCTGACCGCACAGGGCTGTGCGGATGCCGGGCTGTGCTATCCGCCCATGGACAGCAGCGTGAAGCTCACTCCGGTGGCTGGCGGCTATGCCCTGGCCGGACCGGGAGGCATCCCGGCAGCCACGTCTGGCGCATCGAGCGGTCTCGGCGCGCTGGTCAATGCCGGCGATACCGGCCTGGCTGACGCCTTGGGCGGACTGGGCTGGGTCAAGACCGCGGGCGTGTTCCTGGTGCTGGGTTTGCTGCTGGCCTTCACGCCCTGCGTGCTGCCCATGATTCCCATCCTGTCGTCCATCGTGGTGGGCGGCGCGGCGCAGGCCAAGCCTTCGCGCGGCCGCGGCCTGGCACTGGCCGCGACCTACGTGCTGGGCATGTCCGTGGTCTATACCGCGCTGGGCGTGGCTGCGGGGTTGAGCGGAGCGGGGCTAGCCGCCTGGCTGCAGACGCCGTGGATCCTTACCCTGTTCGCCATCCTGCTGGCCGTGCTGGCGCTGGCCATGTTCGACGCCTTCACGTTCCAGATGCCTGCAGGCATTCAGGGCTGGCTGTCGCAACGCTCGGCGCGCATCCCGGGCGGGCGTTACACCGGCGCGCTGGTGATGGGCGCCTTGTCGGCCTTGATCGTCGGCCCCTGCGTGGCCGCGCCATTGGCGGGTGCGCTGCTGTACATCTCGCAGACCGGCGACGTGGTGTTGGGCGGATCGGCGCTGTTCGCAATGGCCTGGGGCATGGGCGTGCCGCTGTTGATCGTGGGCGCGTCGTCGGGCGCCTTGCTGCCCAAGGCCGGGCCCTGGATGGACGGCGTGAAACGCATGTTCGGCATGCTGTTGCTGGCCACGGCTTGGTGGATGCTGATACCGGTGGTGCCGACCTGGGTGCAGATGACGGGCTGGGCCTTCCTGGCCGTGGTTGCCGCGGTGATGCTGCGGGCCTTCGATGCCTTGCCGCAAAGCGCGGGCGCGGCGCGCATGTTCGGCAAGGGCCTGGGCCTGTTGCTGGCGCTGGCGGCCGCGGCCTGGCTGATCGGCGCGGCCAGCGGCGGGCGCGACGTGCTGCAGCCGCTGTCGCATCTGGCGGCGCGCGGCGATGCGCCCGCGGGCGTGGCGGCGAGCAGCGGCGAAGTGCATTTCCAGCGCGTGCGCAATAGCGCCGAACTGGATGCCTTGCTCGCGCAAAGCCGCCAGCCGGTAATGTTGGATTTCTACGCCGACTGGTGCGTGTCGTGCCGCGAGATGGAGCGCTTCACTTTTACCGATCCGGGCGTTGCGCAGCGCATGTCGGGCATGCTGTTGGTGCAGGCCGACGTGACCGCGAACAACGCCGACGACCGCGCGTTGCTCAAGCGTTTCCGCCTGTTCGGCCCGCCGGGCATCATGTTCTTCGAACCGGGCGGAAAGGAGCTGCCCGAGGCTCGCGTGGTGGGCTTCCAGGATGCCAAGCGCTTCACCGAATCGCTGGACAAGGTGTTGCTGCGTTGAGCATCGCAGCCTTGCCGCAAGGCTGACTCCAAATACACAAAGGCCGCTGCACGGATGCATCCATGCAGCGGCCTTTTGCCGTGTGGCGATTCTGCGTTGCCGGTCCTAACCCTGTCGCGTCGCGCGCGCATCGCGGTTCTGCCAGCCCAGTTCCGCCGAGATGGCGTCGGCGCAACGCTTGATGTCGTCGATCAGCGGACTGGTCCAACGCACGTCGAATACGCCCACCGCGCCGATTGCGGTGATCGCCAGCACGACGTTGCCATTCGAGTCGAACACGGGTGCGCTCAGGCCATTGATGCCAGGGATGGGATCGCCCACGGCGCGGGCCACGCCGCATTGGCGGACTTCGCGCAGGGTGCGTTCGAACTTCTCGGTCTGGCCCAATGAAGGCACTGCGCCCAGGCGCAGATGGTCCTCGTGCAGCAGGCTTTCTATCTTCTTGGGCGGCAGCAGCGCCGCGAACACCTTGCCCGTCGCCGTGTTGGTCAGCGACATGACCGTGCCGGTGCGCATGTTGACGTGGATGGGGTAGTTGGATTCGTGCAGGTGCACGATGACCGGCCCCAGGTTGCCCAGCACCGCGATGGCGACGGTCTGCCCGCTTCTCTCGGCGAATTCGCGCGTCATCGGGATGGCAATCTTGATGGGATCGAGCCGGTGCAGCGCGGCCAGTCCCAACTGCAGCGCGAGCGGCCCCAATTCGTACTCGCCGGTGTTCGGGTCCTGCCTGACCAGGCCCAGATTCCCATAGCTGACGAGATAGGCGTGGGCATTGGCGCCCGACATGCCGGCCGCCTTGGCCAGCGCGCCCAGCGGCAGCGAGGACGAGTGTTCCAGCAGCGCCAACAGGATCTTGCCGCCGACTTCGATGGACTGGATGCCGCGCCTGCGTGGCGGCGCGGCGGGAGTGGCGTCGGCATTGCGCTTGCCGGAGCTGGATCTGGTGGCCATTTTCTTTTATCGAATGAGGTTGCCTATGTTAGTACTTTCGCTAATCGTGAACCATATTGACATTATCAAATGCCTTATCTACAGTCGAACGAATAAGAAGGCCGCACCGGTTTCGCGATCGGGAGCCGGCCGCCCCAAGGGTATGGAGACAACGTGGAAGATTCTCGTCAATACGACTGCGACGTGTTGGTGGTCGGGTCGGGCGCGTCGGGCATGGCTGCCGCAATCACCGCGGCCAGCGCCGGCCTGAAGGTCCTTATCGTTGAAAAAGAGCCGCGCTTCGGCGGCTCCACCGCGCGTTCGGGCGGCTGGCTCTGGATACCGGGCACGTCGCTGGCCAAGGTGCAGGGCATCCATGAGACGCCGGACGAAGGCCGCGCCTATTTGCGCCACGAAGCCGGCGACAGCTACAACGCCGAACGCGTGGATGCCTTTCTGGAGCAGGGTCCGCGCGCCGTGGATTTCTTCACGTCGAACACCGAAGTGCAGTTCGACATGCCGCTGGTGTTCCCCGACTATCACGCGGAAGCGCCCGGCGGCAAGCAGGGCGGACGCTCGATGGTGGCGCGGCCCTACGATGGCCGCAAGCTCGGCGCCCACGTCAGGGACCTGGCGCCCGCGCTGCCCGAGCTGACCGTGTTCGGCATGATGCTGGGCTCGGGCAAGGAGATCGTGCACTTCATGCGCGCCACGCGCTCGGTGGCCTCGGCCTGGTACGTGGCCAAGCGTCTGACACGGCATTTCCTGGACGTGGCCAAGCATGGGCGCGGCATGACGCTGACCAACGGCAATGCGCTGGCGGGCCGGCTGGCTGCCTCCGCATTCAAGCTGGGCGTGCCGCTGTGGTTGAACGCGCCGGCCAGGTCGCTCATCATCGAAGATGGCGCCGTGCGCGGCGCGGTGGTGCAGCGCGATGGCGCGACGGTGCGCGTGCGCGCCGCGCGCGCCGTGGTGCTGGCTTCCGGCGGCTTTCCGTACGACATCGAACGCCGCAAGCAGTTGTATGCGCACGCGCCCAACGGCACGGAGCACTACTCGCCGTCGCCCACCGGCAACAGCGGCGACGGGCTGCGCCTGGCCGAGAGCGCGGGCGGCCAGGTCAACACAGGTTTGCCCAATGCCGCCGCATGGGTGCCGGTGTCCGTGGTGACGCGCAAGGACGGCAGTCCGGGCTACATGCCGCACTTCATCGACCGCGCCAAGCCGGGTGTCATCGCCGTCACGCGCAATGGCCGCCGCTTCACCAACGAAGGCAGTTCGTATCATGACTTCGTGCAGGAGATGGTGCGAGCATGCGAGGGGCAGGGCGAGACTTGCGCCTGGTTGATCTGCGACCACAAGGCCTTGCGCAAGTACGGCCTGGGCAGCGTTGCGCCGTTTCCGTTGCCCATCAAGCGCTATCTGGATACGGGTTATCTGATGCGCGGCGCATCGGTGGCGGAGTTGGCGCGGAAAGCCGGCATCGACGCCGGCAGCCTGCGCCAGACGGTCGAGGCCTACAACCGCGAGGCCGCGCTGGGACGTGATCCGCAGTTCGGCAAGGGCAGCAAGGCCTACAACCGCTATCAGGGCGACGCGATGCACGGTCCCAATCCCTGCGTGGCGCCTATCGTGCGGGGGCCGTATTACGCGATCAAGGTCATGATCGGCGACATCGGCACCTTTGCCGGCCTGAAGGTCGATGGCCAGGGCCGCGCGCTGAGCGAAACCGGAGACGTCATACCCGGCCTGTATGCCGTGGGCAACGATGCCTGCAGCATCATGGGAGGCAACTACCCGGGCGCGGGCATCACTCTGGGGCCGGCGCTGACCTTCGGCTACATCGCGGGCCAGAGCATCGCAGCTACCGGCAAGGCCGCGGCGCGCGTGCCGGCTGCGGGCGTACCAGCCGCTTCGGCGCAGGCAGCCGCATGAGCGCCGCGCCGGCGGGACTGCTGCAGGGCAAGCTCGCCCTGGTGACGGGAGCGGGGCAGGGCAACGGACGGGCATTGGCACTGGGCCTGGCGGCCGCGGGCGCGCGCGTGGTGGCGACCGATGTGCAGGCTGATCATGCGATGCAGACGGCAAACGCCATCATCGGCGCGGGCGGCGAGGCGTGGAGCCACGCGCTGGACGTGACGGACCCCGATGCTTGCGCGGCAGTCGCGGCGCAGGTGCAACTGGAAGTGGGGCCGATCGACGTACTCGTCAACAACGCCGGCATCCTGATCCGCGAAGGCATAGACAGTCCGCGCGCCGCCGAGAACTGGCGCCGCGTGCTGGACGTGAACCTGAACGGCAGCTTCAACATGATCCACGCTTTCCTGGGCGCGCTGCGCGCCACGCACGGCGTCATCATCAACGTGGGTTCCATCGCGTCGTTTGCCGGGGTGGGCGCTACCTTGGGCTATTCACCATCCAAGGGCGGCGTGAAGATGATGACGCAGGCCATGGCGCGCGACCTCGCGCCTGACGGCATACGGGTCAACGCGATCGCGCCGGGCGTCATCGAAACGCCGATGACGCAGTTCACGCGCGACGATCCCGCGCGCCTCGCGAGTTTCATGCAGCGCATACCGCTGGGACGGGTGGGACAGCCCGAAGACCTGGTGGGCCCCGCCGTGTTCCTGGCTTCGCCGATGGCGCAGTACGTGACAGGCGTGTCCCTGCCGGTGGATGGCGGCTACCTCGCGGTATAGCGCCAGGCTCCACGGGCGAGGGGCAGAAAGAAGAATCATCGACGTGCAGCACATCTGAAAAACACAGGAGACAACGATGAAAGCAACGGGGATTTTTTCCACCTTGTCGAAGGCGGCCGTCTTGTGCGCGCTGGCGCTTGGCGCGCAGGCCTACGCCCAGGACATCAAGATCGGCTTCAATGGCGACCTGTCGGCGTCGCCGTCCGCGCAAAGCGGGCAGGCCGCGGTGCTGGGCCTGCGCACCGCCATTGACGACATCAATGCCAATGGCGGCCTGCTCGGGCGCAAGCTGGTGCTGGTGGTGCGCGATGACCTGTCGCAGCCGCCCAAGTCGATCCAGAACATGGCGGACCTGATCGACAACGAGAAGGTCGTGGCCATCGTGGGCCCCACCAATTCGGGCAACGCGCTGGCCTGGAAGCACATCCCGAACCAGAAGAAGATCCCGGTCATGGGCGCCATCGGGTCGGGCACCGACATCACCAAGCCCATGCGCGCAGGCGCGGAGAACTATATGTTCCGCGTCGGCATGGTGGATCGCGAACAGGTGGACGGCGTGATCGGCTACCTGAAGAAGAATCCCAAGGTCAAGAACGTGGGCTTCATGATCGAGACCACCGGCTATGGCCAGAGCGCGCTCAAGGACCTGGAGGAAGTGGGAGCGGCGCAGGGCATCAAGGCCGTCGCGGTCGAGAAGTTCGGCGTCGCCGATACCGACATGACCTCGCAGCTGAACAAGCTGAAGGCGGCGGGCGTGGACACGGTGGTGATCTGGGCGCAGAGCACGCCGATCGCCCACGTGTTCCGCAGCATGGAGAAGATCAACTGGTTCCCGTTGACGCTGACCTCGTGGGCGGCGGACAACATTGCCTTCTACGACACGGCGGGCAAGACGCTGTCGGAGAAGCCTTTCTTCCTGCGCACCATTACCGACAACCGTACGCCCGCGCAGCAGAAGCTGTATGACCGCGTGTCGGCCAAGATGACCTCGCCCACCGCGTTCGGCTTCCTGGCGCACGCCTACGACGGCATGAACCTGCTGGGCATGGCGATCAAGCAGGCGAATTCCACCGATGGCGACAAGGTGCGTCTGGCGCTGGAGAACCTGGACGGTACCTACGAAGGCGCGATGAAGACCTACACCAAGCCGTTCTCGGCCACGGTGCATGACGCGCTGCTGGTTAGCGACTACAAGTGGGCGCACTGGCAGGACGGCAAGCTGGTTCCCTACGCGGACGACGTGACCGTCGCCGTTGCCAAGTAGAAGCAGGAAGGCGACAGGGACAGGAGGCCATCATGTTGGCGACATTGTTGCAGGCGCTCGTCAGCGGGCTAGCCGTAGGGGGCGCCTATGCGCTGGTGGCGCTGGGCTTCAGCATCACGTTCACCACCACGCGCACGCTCAACTTCGGGCATGGGGAGTTCGTGTCCGTGGGGGCGTTCATCGGCGTGGGCGCCTTGTTCCTGTTTGCCGGCAAGCCGGTCACCACTGCGGCCTTCACAGGCCTGGAACTGAGCGGCTGGGAGTACCTGCTGGCCGGCCTGGTGGCGGTGCTGGTGATGGGTTTGCTGGGCGTGCTGCTGTACGTGTTCGGCGTGCGGCCGTTCGCTTCGCGCCCGGGCATGGCATGGGTCATGAGCACGCTAGGCTTCGGCATCCTGTTGCAGAGCGCCGCGTTCGCGGTCTGGGGACCCGCGCCCGTCACGGTGCCGGCGCCCTTCGGCGATGACGTGATCCGCGTGTTCGGCGCGGGCGTGCGCAGCCAGGAGCTGCTGCTGCTTGCCGTTGCGGTCGCCGTGATGGTGTTGTTCGACCGCGTCATGAACCGCACCGTGCTGGGCAAGGCGATGCGGGCCGTGGCCGCCAATCCCGCGGTCGCCAACCTGATGGGCATCAACGTGAACGCGGTGATGACCGGGGCCTTCTTCGCCAGCTCGGCGCTGGCCGGGTTGGCGGGCTTTTTGGTTGCGCCGATCACGTCGGCTTCGATATTCATGGGCCTGGCCATCGGCCTGAAGGGTTTTTCGGGCGCGATGATAGGCGGCCTGTCGAATCCGCGCGGCTGCGTGCTGGGCGGCTTCGTGCTGGGTCTGCTGGAATCCTATGTGAACCTCTGGCAGTCGCAATGGCGCGAAGTGGCGATCTTCGGATTGGTGATCCTGGTGCTGGCGGTCAAGCCCACCGGCCTGTTCGGCAAGCGCCTGGTGGAGAAGGTATGAAGCGGCACGGGCAGGCCCTGATCACCGTGGCGCTGGCGGCGGCGCTCGCCGTATTCGCCGCCCTGGTGGACAACGATTACTACCTGCGCATCGTATTCATGGCCTGCGTGTACTACCTGTGCGCGGCGGGCGTGAACGTGTTGGTGGGGTATGCGGGGCAGAAGTCGTTGGGGCAGGCGGGCCTGTTCGCGGCCGGCGCCTATACCGCAGCCTTGCTGACTTCGCGCTGGCAGGTCGATCCGTGGCTGGCCCTGGCGGCGGCGCCCGTGGTGGCCGGCGTGTTCGGTGTGCTGATTGCCCTGCCGTCGCTGCGGGTGAAGGGGCCTTACCTGGCCATGGTGACGCTGGCCTTCGGCATTGTCATGGAGAAGATCGTCACCGAATGGGTCGACGTGTTCGGCGGCCCTTCGGGCCTGTTCGGCATCATGCCGCTGACATGGGGCGGCAATGCGTTCACCAACCAGCAGTGGGTGTGGTTCGCGCTGCTGCTGTGCGTGGCGACGCAACTGTTGCTGCGCAACGTGCTGGACGGGCGCTTCGGGCGCGCGCTGCTGTCGGTGCAGGCCGACGAGATCGCCTCGTCTTCCGTCGGGGTGCGGGTGTATCGCGCCAAGGTCATCGCGTTCGTGGTGGCAGCCGTGACCTGCGGCATCGCGGGCGCGCTGGTGGCGCAGCAGAACCAGTACATCAACTCGGATTTCATCGGTTTCAACCTGTCGATCTTCATCCTGCTGCTGGTGCTGTTCGGCGGGGCGGGCTCGAAGGCGGGGCCGGCCGTAGGGGCGATTGCGCTGACCATCATCGACGCGATGCTGGCGCGCTGGCCGTCGGTGCAGCATTTCTTCTACGGCGCCTTGCTGTTGTTCGCGTTGTACTTCATGCCGGGCGGCGTGATGGGATTGTTCTCGCGCCGCACGCGCCGGGTCGCGGATGCGCGGCCGCAAGGCGGGGGCGAGGCGGCCGCGCCGGCCATGGCCAGGCAGGCGGTTCCGGCGCAGGAAGACCTGCTGCTGGTGGTGGAGAGCCTCTCCAAGGCCTACGGCGGCGTGAAGCCGGCGCAGGACATTTCCTTCTGCCTGAGGCGCGGCCACGTGCATGCGCTGATCGGGCCGAACGGCGCGGGCAAGAGCACGCTCATCAACATGCTCAGCGGCGTGGTGCTGCCGGACGCGGGCGTGGTCCGCTTCCAGGGCACGGACATCGCGGGCGAGCGGGCGCACGTGATCTGCAAGCTGGGCATAGGCCGCAGCTTCCAGAACCTGCGCCTGTTCGGCGACCTGTCGGTGCTGGACAACGTGCTGCTGGGCCGCCACAGCCGCATGAAGAACGGCTTCTGGGCGTCGCTGCTGGGGCTGCCCGGCGCGCGCAGCGAGGAGGAGCGCGCGCGCGAGCACGCCTATCGGCTGGTGCGCATGGTGGGCCTGGAGCATCTGGCCGACACGCCGGCGGGCAGCCTGCCCTACGGCCTGCAGCGGCGCGTGGAACTGGCGCGCGCATTGGCGACCGAACCGACCTTGCTGCTGCTGGATGAGCCGGCGGCCGGGCTGAACCCGCAGGAGACCGCGGAACTGGGCCAGCTGCTGGTGCGCATCGGCGCGTCCTGCGGCATCACGCTGCTGATGGTCGAGCACCACATGGATCTGGTGATGGCGATTTCCGACCACGTGATCGTGCTGGACTACGGCATCAAGATCGCCGAGGGCAAGCCGGCGCAGGTGCAGGCGGACAAGCGGGTGATCGAGGCGTATCTCGGAACCGGCATGGCCTGAGGCCAGGCCATGGGCGTAGGAACAGGCAACAAGACGATGCTGAAACTAGAATCCGTGCAGATTTCGTATGGCGCCATCCAGGCGGTGCGCGATGTGTCGCTGGAGATCCGCGCGGGCGAGATCGTGACCATCATCGGCGCCAACGGCGCGGGCAAGAGCACGCTGTTGAAGGGGGTGGCGGGCCTGGAGCCCTTGCAGGGCGGACGCGTGACCTTCGACGGACGCGACATCACGCAGGTGGCGGCGCATCAGCGCGTGGGCCTGGGCTTGGCGCTGTCGCCGGAAGGGCGCGGCGTGTTCGCGGACCAGACGGTCTACGACAACCTGGTGCTGGGCGGCTACACGCGGCGCAGGGATCCCGCGGCGGTGGCCGAAGGCGTGGAGCGCGGCTACCGGCTGTTTCCGCGGCTGCGGGAACGGCGCGAGCAGCTGGCCGGTACCTTGTCCGGCGGCGAGCAGCAGATGCTGGCGATGGCGCGCGCCCTGATGAGCGAGCCGCGCCTGCTGTGCCTGGACGAGCCTTCGCTGGGGCTGGCGCCGCTGATCGTGCAGGACATCTTCGCGGCGATCTGCAAGCTGCGCGACGACGGCCTGACCATCGTGCTGGTTGAGCAGATGGCCAACCAGGCGCTGGGCGTGGCGGACCGGGCCTATGTGCTTGAGACCGGGCGCATCACGCTGAGCGGCTCCGGCGCGGAACTGCTGCGCGACCCCAACGTGCGGGCGGCCTACCTCGGCGCGCATTGAGTCCAGGCCCCAGGCGCGATACCATGTCCGCGGCGTCGCGTGGGCGGCGCGTTCCATTTCCCTTCCAGGCCGGCGCCCGTGACGTCCCCGACAGTTGATGCAAGCCAGGACCGCACAGGTCTTATCTATCTTCAATTGATGTTCGTGATGGCCACATGGGGCCTGAACATCGTCTCGGTCAAGTACCTGACGCTGCACATGGATGTGCAGGCCCTGGCGGCCGTGCGCATCGTCATCGCGTTCATCACCGTCACCCTCATCATCAAGGCCCGCCGCGGCCGCATCCCGCGGCTGGGCCGCGCGGAGCTGGGCTGGGTCGCGCTGGCGGGCTTCCTGGTGGTGTACGCGCACCAGATGGCGCTGGTGACGGGCCTGCGGGTGTCCTCGGCCGCGAACGGCACGCTGATCATGGCGACCAGCCCTTTGCTGTCGGCGCTGCTGGCCGCCATCTTCTATCGCGAGAAACTGACGCTGGTGCGGATTTCCGGCGCCTTACTGGGCCTCTTGGGCGTGGGCATGGTGGTGGTCGGCAGCGGCGCGCGGATCGGCCTGACGGGCTGGGGCGATGCCATCGTGTTCGTGGCGGTGCTGGTGTTCGTGTGCGGCGGCCTGGTGATCCAGCGCATGTCGCGCAGCATGGATCCGCTGGGCATGCTCTGGTACATGTACCTGGCCGGCGGCCTGATGCTGGTGGTGCATGCGGCGCTGACGCCAGCGACCTATCAGGGAGATACCTGGCAGATGACGTGGTGGCCGTGGCTGGTGCTGCTGTTTTCCGCGGTGATCGCCTCGGGCGTCAGCAATATCGTCTGGAATGCCGGCATCGCGCGGCTGGGCATCAGCCGCGCGGCCTTGTTCGTGAACTGGCTGCCGATCTTCGGCCTGCTGTTCGCGGCCCTGTTCCTGGATGAGCACGTCACGCCCACGCACGTTGCGGGGCTGGCCTGCGTGCTGGGAGGAACCTGGCTGGGATTGCGGCGCGGGGCGCCGGCGGCGGGCCGCAGTGCGGCCGCCAAGACCTGATTCGCGGCATGCGTCGCGGGCGGCCCAGGGCGGCCCGGCCCGCGATGCCGCAAGCGCTTAACGCTGGCTCTTCAGCAGCTTTGCGGCTTCGACCGCGAAGTACGTCAGGATGCCGTCGGCGCCGGCGCGCTTGAACGCCAGGAGCGCTTCCATCATGACCTTGTCGTGGTCCAGCCAGCCGTTCGCGGCGGCGGCCTTGATCATGGCGTACTCGCCGCTGACCTGGTAGGCGAAGGTGGGCACGCGGAACGTGTCCTTGACCCGGCGCAGCACGTCCAGGTAGGGCATGCCGGGCTTGACCATGACCATGTCGGCGCCTTCCTGCAGGTCGGCGGCCACTTCGCGCAGGGCTTCGTCGAGGTTGCCCGGATCCATCTGGTAAGCCATCTTGTTGGACTTGCCCAGGTTGGTGGCCGACCCCACGGCGTCGCGGAACGGGCCGTAGAAGGCGCTGGCGTACTTGGCGGAGTAGGCCATGATCTGCGTGTGGATGTGGCCGTTGGCTTCCAGCGCGCGGCGCACGGCGCCGATGCGGCCGTCCATCATGTCGCTGGGGGCGACCATGTCGACGCCGGCCTCGGCCTGGGTGAGTGCCTGCTTGACCAGGATCTCGACGGTGGCTTCGTTGATGACGTAGCCGTTCTCGTCGATGACGCCATCCTGGCCGTGGCTGGTGTACGGATCCAGCGCCACGTCGCACAGGATGCCGAGCTCGGGGACGTGCTTCTTCAGTTCGCGCACCACGCGCGGAATCAGGCCGTCGGGGTTGGTGGCTTCGATGCCGTCGGGCGTCTTGAGCGCGGGGTCGATGGCGGGGAACAGCGCCAGCACGGGAATGCCGAGCTCCACGCATTCCCGGGCTACCGGCAGCAGCGTGTCCAGCGAATAGCGGACCACGCCCGGCAGGGACGGCACGGCTTGCTGCAGGCCGGTGCCTTCGGCCACGAACACGGGGTAGATCAGATCGTTGACCGTCAGGGCGTTCTCGCGCACCAGGCGGCGGGTGAAGTCGTCGCGGCGCAGGCGGCGCGGGCGGGATACCGGGAATTCAGGGGAGATGATCTGCGGGTTCATGGTACGACCTTGGGAGAAATCCAGTTTTCTATGTGCGCGCCGGCCTCTTCCAGGCCGATGCGTTCGGGCGCGGAGAAGGGAATGGTGTGCAAGGCGCCGATGTCGGCCAGGTCCTTGCGCACGGAGAACACGGTGCGCATGCGCTGGCCGTAAGGCAGCTTGTCGGCCTTGGTCAGCAGCGCCAGCACCGGGCGTCCGGTGGGGGCGATGAAATTGGCGAGGCGGCGGTCCAGTTCGGTGACGCCGCGGCGGATGTCGATGAGCAGCACGATGCCGACCAGCGATTCGCGGTCGCGCAGGTAGCCGCCCAGGATGTCGGCCCACTTTTCCTTTTCGTTGCGGGCCACGGACGCGTAGCCGTAGCCGGGCAGGTCGACGAGATAACCGATGTGGCCTTCCGGATCCAGGGGGTCGGGCAAGCCGAACATGTTGATCAAGCGCGTGCGGCCCGGCGTCTTGCTGGAAAAGGCAAGGCGGCGCTGGTTGCACAGCACGTTGATGGCCGTGGATTTGCCGGCGTTGGAGCGGCCGACAAAGCAGACCTCGGGAGCGCCGGCGGCCGGCAACTGGTCGAGGCGAGCCGCGGAAGTGAGGAAAGAGGCGCGATGTAGGAGGGACACGGGTGGCTTTGGATACGGTTGGTTTCGAGCCCTATTGTATAATCCGGCGTTTGCAACAGTGGTCCCCGTGCGCGGAGCCGTCTTTTTTGCTTACTGTTTCGCTTGCTGAATGCTTTTTCCAGCAGGTTCGCAGCAACATCGCAGGCAGGAAGGCAAAACAGGTTCGATACGGCATTCCAGGGTGTGCGGGCAGGCGTGGGCGCCTTTTTGCGCCTTGATCGATGCGATCGTCGAGGTCTTCATGAAGCGTGTGCTGTCCCGGATGTTGGTTGCGAGCGGGCTGTTGCTCGGCGCCTCCGCCTTATCTACTACGAGTTTCGCCGCCGAAGGCGCTGCGGGCCCGGTAAAACCAGATGCCGCCAAGGGCGGACAGCTGTTTGACCAGGGCGATGCGGCCAGGGGCATCATCGCCTGTGCGTCCTGTCATGGCGCGGCGGGCAATAGCACCATCCCGGTGAACCCCAACCTGGCCGCGCAGTCCCACGAATACCTGGCCAAGCAATTGGCGGACTTCCAGATCAAGCCTGGCGCCAAGCTGCCGGTGCGCAATGGCGCGGGCGGCAATCCCACCCCGATGACGGCCATGGCGCAGAACCTGACGCCCGCCGACATGCAGAACATTGCGCTGTACCTGGCGCAGCAGCCGCTCAAGGAGCCCGCCACGGCCGGCCAGGAGAAGCTGGTTGATCTGGGTCAAAAGATCTGGCGCGGCGGTTTGCCGGATCGCAAGGTTCCGGCCTGCGCCTCGTGCCATTCTGCCAATGGCGCGGGCATCCCCAGCCAGTACCCCCGGCTGTCGGGCCAGTTCCCCATGTACATCGAAGAGCAGCTGAAGCTGTTCCGCAGCGGTGACCGCAAGAACGACGTCATGTTCGCCATCGCGGATCGCATGTCGGATGCCGACATCAAGGCCGTGTCGGACTACGCCGCCGGCCTGCGGTAGGCGCGAGCCTGCCACGCGCGCGGCTGGTCCGCGTTCTGAAAACCTGGCGCAGCGGAACCTGGTTCCGCCGCGCGCTGTCTATGAGGGGGGTAGCCGATAGCGCGGCCCCCCTTTTTTCATGAATTCGACCCGTACACACTCCCGTCCCTCCCTGCGCAGCCTGCCCGGCGATTTCTTCGAATTGCTGGGTTCGATGCGTTTCGCCGTCAGCCTGCTGATGTTCATCTGCGTGGCGAGCCTGGTCGGGACGGTGCTGCAGCAGAACCGCTCGTCCAACAACTACATCGACCAGTTCGGGCCGTTCTGGTTCGAAGTGTTCGACAAGTTCTCCATCTGGCACGTCTACAACAGCTGGTGGTTCCTGCTGATCATGGGGTTCCTGGTCGTGTCGACCTCGGTCTGCCTGATCCGCAACGCGCCCAAGATGCTGCGCGATGCGCGCTCGTTCCGCGAACATGTGCGGGCCAGCAGTCTGCGCGCCTTCCCGCACCGCGTGGAAACCGACGAGCCCACCGACGTGCCGCAGACGGCTGCAGGCCTGAAATCCCTGCTGGGCCGGCTGGGCTATGCCGTGCGCGAACGCCAGGACGCCGACGGCGTGCTGCTGGCGGCCAAGAAGGGCAGCGCCAACCGGCTGGGCTATGTGTTCGCCCATGCTGCCATGGTCATCATCTGCATCGGCGGCCTCCTGGACAGCGAGTTGCCAGTGCGCCTGCAGGTCATGTTCGGCGGCAAGCAGCCCATCGTCGAGAACATGCTGATCTCGGAAGTGCCGGAAAGCGGCCGCCTGTCGGTCGATAACCCGAGCTTTCGCGCCAGCGTGCTGGTGCCCGAGGGCGGCCAGGCCAGCACCGCGGTCGTGATGGTGGGCGACGGCGCCCTGGTGCAGCCCATGCCCTTCACGCTGAAGCTCAAGAAGTTCGTGGTCGACTATTACTCCACCGGCATGCCCAGCCGCTTTGCCAGCGAGGTCGAGGTCACCGACCCGGATACCGGCAAGAGCTTTGATTCCACCATCGAGGTCAACGAGCCGCTGCGCTTCAAGGGCATGACGGTCTACCAGTCCAGCTTCGACGACGGCGGCAGCGCGGTGACGCTGAAAGGCTATCCGCTAGTAGGATCTGAGGCCGCCACCTTCGCGGTTGACGGCACGGTGGGCAAGACCAGCGAAGTAACCGCTCACACTGCTCGTGGTGCGCGCAGCATGGGCATCGAGATCACGGCCCTGCGGCCCATCAACGTCGAGGACCTGACCCGCGGCGATCCCAAGGGCGGCAACCAGAGCTTCGCCGATCACGTCGCGTCGGTATCCGGCAGCGCCGCGGGCAAGAAGAACGAAAACCTGCGCAACGTCGGCCCCAGCGTCGAATACAAGCTGATCGACGACGCGGGGCAGGCTCACGAATTCCAGAATTACATGTTGCCCGTCGAACTGGACGGCGCCGCCGTGTTCCTGGCCGGGGTGCGCAACAACGCCTCCGAACCCTTCCGCTACCTGCGTATTCCGGCCGACGACGACAGCTCGATCGCCGAATTCATGCGCCTGCGCGCGACCCTGGCCGACCCCGCGGCGCGCCAGGAAGCCGCGCGCCGCTTCGCGGAACGCAACAGCCCTGCGGGGGCGGATCGCCAGCCTCTGCAAACCGCCGCCGAGCGCGCGCTGGAAACCTTTGCCTCTGGCGGCCTGCAAGCCGTGGCGGCGTTCCTGCAGGCCAACACCCCGCCGCAGGACCTGGAGCGGGCGGCCGACGTGGTGATCCGCCTGATCGGCGCCAGCATGAACGAACTGCGCGCCATCGAACGCGAGCGCGCCGGCCTGCCGCCCGTGGCCACCGAGGGCCCGGAGGCGGAACGCGCGGCCGTGTGGTCGCGCCTGTCCGTGGCGGCGCTGTCGGACCTGACCGTCTACCCGGCGCCGGTGTTCCTGTCGCTGGCGGATTTCAAGCATGTGCAGGCCAGCGTGTTCCAGGTCAGCCGCACGCCGGGCAAGAACACCGTCTACCTGGGCAGCCTGCTGCTGGTCCTGGGCGTGTTCTCGATGTTCTATATTCGAGACCGCCGCATCTGGATCTGGATCAAGCCGCAAGACGGCGGCAGCTGCGTCCTGGCGGCCATGACGTCCCAGAAGCGTACACTCGACTTCAATCAGGAGTTTGAACGCTTCAAGCAGGCGCTGCTGCGCCAGAAGAGGTCCTAAGGTTTCCTATGTCCACCATGACCACTACGACCACCACGCATCCCTCGTCGCCGCAGGCGCAGGCCGCCTCGCCGGAAACGCTCTGGCAGGACGCCCTGTCCGAAACCGGCGACAGCCGCGCGCAGCGCGGCAGGCCCGACTGGACCGACGTCGTCTTCTTTCTGTTGCTGGCGGTGGGCGCGGGTTACGCGCTGACCCGCTACAGCAATGCGATGGACTATTACGAGAAGATCATCCTGTGCGGCACCGTGCCAGTGCTGGCCTGGATGGGCTGGCTGTGGCGTCCGTTGCGCCACCTGATGGTCGCCTGTGCCATTGCGGCCGGACTGGCGTTGATGCTGTATGGCAACGACCTGGCCCGGGCCGAGCAGGTGTTCTTCCTGAAGTACCTGTTCTCCTCGCAATCGGCCATTCTGTGGATGTGCGCGCTGTTTGCGCTGGCCATGGTCTGCTACTGGATCGGCTTCTTCAGCCCCACGGCCGCCTGGCTGGGCACGGCGCTGAGCTGGGGCGCGGTGTTCGCCGGGGTCACGGGCCTGTTGGTGCGCTGGCGCGAAGGGCACCTGATGGGGCCGGACCTGGGCCACATCCCGGTCAGCAACCTGTATGAAGTGTTCGTGCTTTTCGCGCTGATCACGGCGTTGTTCTACCTCTACTACGAACGCAAGTACGCCACGCGCGCGCTGGGCGGCTTCGTGATGCTGGTGGTGACGTCGGCCGTGGTGTTCCTGCTGTGGTACTCGTTCACGCGCGATGCCGGGCAGATCCAGCCGCTGGTGCCGGCGCTCAAGAGCTGGTGGATGAAGCTGCACGTTCCGGCCAACTTCATCGGCTACGGCACCTTCTCGCTGGCCGCCATGGTGGGCTTTGCCTACCTGGTCAAGCAGCATGGCCAGACCACGTCCTGGGCCAAGCTGGCGCCGCTGTTCGTGCTGGGCGTGCTGCTGTGCGCCGAGCCCATGGTGTTCCGCACCGACGGCCTGTCGGCCACCTGGATGCTGTATTTCGGCGTGGGGGCGGTGATCGTGGGCGCCATCCTGTTGGGCCGCCGCCGCATCGCTGCGGCGCTGCCGTCGCTGGAAGTGCTGGACGACATCATGTATCGCGCCATCGCGATCGGCTTCGCGTTCTTCACCGTCGCCACCATCCTGGGCGCGCTGTGGGCGGCCGACGCCTGGGGCGCGTATTGGCAGTGGGACCCCAAGGAAACCTGGGCGCTGATCGTCTGGCTCAACTACGCGGCCTGGCTGCACATGCGCCTGATCAAGGGCCTGCGCGGCACCATGGCGGCCTATTGGGCGCTGATGGGGTTGTTGATCACCGGCTTCGCCTTCCTGGGCGTGAACATGTTCCTGTCGGGGCTGCACTCCTACGGCGAACTGTGACGCAATAGTCCGCCAGCGCAATGAAAAATGCCCCTTTCGGGGCATTTTTCATTTGGGGGCAAGCCGCTTCAGGGCAGGGTGGATTCGCCCCTGAGCAGGTCGTCCAGCGTTTCGCGCTGGCGCACCACGTAGTACTTGTCGTCATCGACCATGGCTTCGGCCGCGCGCGGGCGCGCGTTGTAATTGCTGGCCATGGCCATGCTGTAGGCGCCCGCGGATTCCACCGCCAGCAGGTCGCCCTGCTGGATGGCCAGCTTGCGCTGCCTGGCCAGCCAGTCGGCGCTTTCGCAGACCGGGCCGACGATGTCGTAGAGGGTCTCGTCGCCCGCGCGTGGATGCACGGGGCGCACGCCGTGGAAGGCCTCGTACAGCGCGGGACGCAGCAGGTCGTTCATGGCGGCGTCGACGATGGCGAAGTTGCGCGCTTCCGAGTGCTTCAGGTACTGGACCCGGGTGAGCAGCACGCCGGCATTGCCCACCAGCGAGCGGCCGGGCTCCAGCACCAGATGCAGATGGCCGAAGCCGCGCGCATTCAGGCGTTCGAAGACGCGGTCCAACAAGGCCTGGGGCGAAGGCGGGATCTCATCCGTATAGCGGATGCCCAGGCCGCCGCCCAGGTCCAGATGGGCGATCTTGATGCCAGCCTGGTCCAGTTTTTCGATCAGGTCCAGCAGCTTTTCCAGCGCATCGAAATAGGGACTGATGTCTGTGAGCTGCGAACCGATGTGACAGTCCACGCCCACGATGTCCAGCCCCGGCAGCGATTGGGCGCTGCGATAAACGTCCAGCGCCGACTCGATGGCGATGCCGAACTTGTTTTCCTTCAGGCCAGTGGAAATGTAGGGATGCGTCTGCGCGTCCACGTCCGGATTGACCCGCAACGAGACGGGCGCGCGCAGGCCCATGCCATGGGCGACTTCCGACAGCCGGCGCAGTTCGGCTTCGGATTCGACGTTGAAGCACTTGACCTTGGCGGTCAGCGCCGCGCGCATCTCCCAGGCCTGCTTGCCCACGCCCGAAAACACGATCTTGGACGGGTCCGCGCCCGCCGCCAGGGCGCGCTTGAGCTCACCGCCGGAAACGATGTCGAAGCCCGCGCCCAGGCGCGCGAATTCCTTCAGGACGGCCAGGTTGGAATTGGCCTTCATGCCGTAGCAGACCAGCACGGGGTGCTGGCCGACGGCGTTGCGGTAGGATTCCCAGGCAGCCTTGAGCGCGGCGCGCGAGTACACGTACAGCGGCGTGCCCAGCTTTTCGGCCAGGTGATCCAGCGGCACGTCCTCGGCGTACAGGACATTGTTGCGGAACTGGAAGTACGGGTGACCGGCCAGTTCAGGCTGCGCGGGGAATCGGGAAGTCATGGCAGCGTTGGCGCCGGCGGAATGACCGTCGGCTGGGGTTGCGACTGCGTACGCGAGGGCGGCTTGCCGTCCGGCGTGGGCATGTACAAGGGGCCCTTGTAGCCGCAAGCCGCAACCATGCCGGTCGCCAGCAGCGTGGCTACAATGCGAAGGACCATGCGGCGAAATGCCAAGTGGAACACTGGGAACTCCTAAATCTTGCAGGCTCGATTATGACCGAAACCGAATTTCTTGCGTTGATCGACCAGGTGCTGGACAGCATCGAAAGCCAGGCCGATGACTGGGCGGCTTCGCTCGATGTCGATGTCGAAACCAGCCGCAGCGGCAATGTGCTGACGATGGTTTTCGAGGACAACACCCACGTGGTGGTGAACAGCCAGGCTGCCATGCAGGAGCTGTGGGTCGCGGCGCGCAGCGGCGGCTTCCACTACCGCTACGACGGCCAGCACTGGAACGATACCCGAGGCGGCCCGCAGCTGCCGGATGCCCTGTCGCAGATCTGTTCCGCGGCAGCTGGCGTGCCCGTAACGATACGCCTGTAAAACGCCAGGCTCAGGCGAAAAAAAGGCCGGCCCATCGGGCCGGCCTTGTCATTTGCGCGTCAGAACGGGATCTTCTGGGACCAGGGCGTGTTGCCTTGCGTGCCCACGCCCGGCGCCACCTTGATCCTGGTTTCCTCGCTGGTGCTGCCGTTCAGGCCGTTGAGGAACTCACCCAGCGTGTCGGCTTCGGGCAGGCCCAGGCGCGCCACCGCCTGTCCGGGCGGGAATTCAGAGAAGTAGAACTCGCCGTTTTCGACCAGCAGGCCGTCGGGACGGGGGCGCGGCTTCTCTTCGGGCACGCCCTTGAGCGCCGTCTGCATGTAATCGACCCAGATCGGCATGGCGACGCCGCCGCCGGTTTCGCGCGAACCCAGGGACTTCGGCTGGTCAAAACCCAGCCACGCGGTGGCGACCAGCGATGGGGTGTAGCCGGAGAACCAGGCGTCCACGGATTCGTTGGTGGTGCCGGTCTTGCCTGCGATGTCGTTGCGCTTGAGCAGGACGCGGGCGCGCGCCGCGGTGCCGTAGGTGGCCACGCCGCGCAGGATGTCGTCCATGACCCAGGCGGTGCGCGGATCGATGGCGCGGGCCGCGGCGTCGCCGGCCACGACCGGCTTGGACTGCATGATGACCTTGCCGTTGCTGTCGGTGACGCGGTCGATCAGGTAGGGCGTGACGCGGTAGCCGCCATTGGCGAACACCGAAAAGGCGCCGGCCAGCTGCAGCGGCGTGACCGAGCCTGCGCCCAGCGCCAGCGGCAGCACGGCGGGCTGGCGGGCCTTGTCGAAGCCGAAACGGGTCAGGTAGTCCTGCGCATATTGCGGACCGATGGCCTGCAGGATACGGATCGACACCATGTTCTTGGATTTGTACAGGCCCTGGCGCAGGGTCAGCATGGGTTCGTACTGGTTGCCGTAGTTCTTCGGGTTCCAGGCCTTGGAACCGGTCTGCGCGGCCGTCAGCTCGAAGGGTTGGTCCGAGATCTGCGTGCCGGGAGTCAGGCCGCGTTCCAGCGAAGCGGCATAGATGAAGGGCTTGATGTTCGAGCCCGGCTGGCGCCACGCCTGCGTCACGCGGTTGAAGTTGCCCCGGTAGAAGTCGAAGCCGCCAACCATGGCGCGGATGGCGCCGTCCTGCGGCGACAGCGCCACGAAGGCCGCCTGCACCGAGGGCAGGTTGATGATTTCCCAGTTGTCGCCGAACTTGCGGATGTAGACCACCGAGCCGCGCTTGATGCGCTGCTCGGGCTTGGCCTTGTCGTTCAGCGCGCGCGCCACGACGCCCAGCACCTTCTTGTCGGTGACGGTGATGATCTCGCGCGAGCTGCGCGCCAGCTTCACTTCAGTGGGGCTGGCCGACAGCACCAGCGCGGTCAGCAGGTCGCCGCTGTCGCTGAACTTGTCGAACACGCCGTCCAGGAATTCGTCGAGCGCTTGCGGGTTGTTCTCGGTACCCGGCGGCAGGTCCAGTTGTTCCTCGGGGCCGGGGTAGGGGGCGCGGCGCGTGTACTCGAGCACGCCTTCGCGCACGGCGCGGTAGGCCGCTTCCTGGTCCTTGGACTGCACGGTGGTGTAGATGTTGATGCCGCGTGAATAGACGTTGTCCTGGTACACGTTGAACAGCAGCTGGCGCGCCAGTTCCGCCACGTATTCGCCATGGATCGAATAGCCGCCGGCCGGGGTTCCTTCCGCGGATTTCATGACGATGGGCTGGGCCAGCGCCTGCTGGTATTCCGGTTCGGTCAGGTAGCCCAGGGAATGCATGCGGCCCAGCACGTAGCGCTGGCGCAGCTCGGCGCGCGGGCGGTTGGCGATCGGGTTGAAGCGCGACGGGGCCTTGGGGATGCCGGCCAGCATGGCGGCTTCCGCGGGCGTGACTTCGGACAGTGGCTTGCCGAAGTAGGTGCGCGAGGCGGCCGCGAAGCCGTAGGCGCGGTGGCCCAGGTAGATCTGGTTCATGTAGAGCTCGAGGATCTGGTCCTTGGTGAGCTCCGACTCGATCTTGAAGGTCAGCAGCAGTTCATAGAACTTGCGCGAATAGGTCTTTTCCGACGACAGGTAGAAGTTGCGCGCCACCTGCATCGTGATGGTGCTGGCACCCTGCGTCTTCGACATGTTGACCAGGTTGGTCAGGCCCGCGCGCGCGACGCCCATCCAGTCGATCCCGCCGTGCTGATAGAAGCGGTCGTCCTCGGCGGCCAGCACCGCGGACTTCATGACGTCCGGGATTTCATTGAAGCGCAGCACGTTGCGGCGCTCTTCGCCGAATTCGCCGATCAGGACGCGATCCGCCGTAAAGACGCGCAGCGGCACCCGCGGGCGGTAGTCCGTCATGGCGTTCAGGTCGGGCAGGTTGGGCCAGGCCAGCGCCAACGCCATTCCAGCCAGCAGCACGCCGCACAGGAACAGGCCGGCAAAGAAAATGCCGGTCTTTACGAAGAATCGCAGTATCGGGGAACCGCTCTTGGCGGGCTTGTCTTTCTTGGAGGAATTCTGGGGCTTGCTCATCGCGGCGATTTTACGGGTATCTCCGGGTCCGTCTTGGCACGGGGTACCGGTTTCTGTAACAAAATCGTTCAGTGTGGTAGGCGGGCAACTGGCGGCTGATGTGATAATGCCGTCATGAACTTTTCCGCTAACTCATGTCCGGAGGCTGACCCGGACCCGGCGTCCTCCGGCGAGACGCCCGAAAACCTGCCTTGCGCGATCGAGTGCACAGGCAAGGCCGTCACGTTGCCGCATGACCTGCCGGTTTTCCTGGTCGGGATGATGGGCGCGGGCAAGACCACCATAGGGCGTGGCCTGGCGCGTGCGCTGGGGCGCGAGTTTATGGACTTGGATCATGAGCTCGAGGCGCGTTGCGGCGTGCGGGTGCCGGTAATCTTCGAAATCGAGGGCGAAGCCGGTTTTCGTCGCCGGGAATCTGCCGCCTTGGAAGAGTGTACCCAACGGCGCAACATAATTCTCGCCACCGGCGGCGGCGCCATCCTGGCGCCGGAAAACCGCCAGCGCCTGCGCGAGCGCGGCATCGTGGTGTACCTGCGGGCCAGCGTGGACGAATTGTTCCGCCGCACCTGCCGCGACCGCAACCGTCCCTTGTTGGCGACCGCCGACCCGCGCGGCACGCTGCGCGACCTCATGACCCTGCGGGAACCCCTTTATAAGGAAGTGGCCGATCTGGTGGTGGAGACGGGCGCCATGCCCATACACACCCTGGTCAAGGCGCTGCTGCCGCAACTGCAAGCCTTCGAGAAGCGCATATGAACGTAGTACACGTCGACACCCCGGGCGGAGCCTACCCGATCCATATCGGCCCCGGCCGGCTGGACGCCCTGGACCAGTGCATCCCCGCCGACGCCACCGCGATCGCCGTGGTGACCAACCCGACCGTCGCCGCCCTGTACGGCGAGCGCGCCGAGGCGGCGCTCGCCCGGACCGGCAAGCGGGTGCTGCGCATCGAACTGCCCGACGGCGAGGCCTACAAGGACTGGCAGTCGCTGAACCTGATCTTCGACGCGCTGCTGGGCAACCGCCTGGACCGCCGCTGCGTGCTGGTGGCGCTGGGCGGCGGCGTCATCGGCGACATGACCGGCTTCGCGGCCGCGGTCTACATGCGCGGCGTGCGCTTCCTGCAGGTGCCCACGACCCTGCTGTCGCAGGTCGATTCGTCGGTGGGCGGCAAGACCGCCGTCAACCATCCGCTGGGCAAGAACATGATCGGCGCGTTCTACCAGCCGGTCGCCGTCGAGATCGACACCGACGTGCTGAACACGCTGCCGGCGCGCGAGGTGTCCGCGGGCCTGGCCGAAGTGATCAAGTACGGCCTGATCCTGGATCCGGACTTCTGGTCCTGGTGCGAGGAAAACGCGCAGAAGCTGCGCGCGCTGGACCCGGACGCGGTGGCCTACGCCATCCGCCGTTCGTGCGAATTGAAGGCGCAGGTGGTGGGCAAGGACGAGCGCGAGTCCGGCCTGCGCGCCATCCTGAACCTGGGCCACACCTTCGGCCACGCCATCGAATCCGGCCTGGGCTACGGCGCCTGGCTGCATGGCGAAGCCGTGGGTTGCGGCATGGTGCAAGCGGCTGAGCTGTCGGCCGACGTCGCGGGCCTTGAGCGCGCCGACGTGGAGCGCGTGCGCGCGCTGGTGACCGCCATCGGCTGTCCCGTGGTGGCTCCTGACCTGGGCGCCGACCGCTGGCTGGACCTGATGCAGGTCGACAAGAAGACCGAAGGCGGCTCGATCCGCTACGTGCTCATGACCCGCATCGGCGAGGCCATGATGCGCGCGGCTCCCGACGACGCCGTGCGCGCCGTCCTGGCCCGCACGACCCAATAGCCATGATGGAGACGGCGTTGCAGATGAAAGAACTGGCTTCCTATGCATCCCACCCGTCTCAATCGCGCGGACGGACCTATGCCGAGCCGCCGCCAGAAAATCGGACCGAGTTCCAACGCGACCGCGATCGCATCGTCCATTCCGGCGCCTTCCGTCGCCTGGAGTACAAGACCCAGGTCTTCGTGAACCACGAAGGCGACCTGTTCCGCACCCGCCTGACCCACAGCCTGGAAGTGGCGCAGATCGCGCGCACGCTGGCGCGCAGCCTGGGCCTGTCCGAAGACCTGACCGAAGCCATCTCGCTGGCGCACGACCTGGGCCACACGCCGTTCGGCCATGCCGGGCAGGACGAGCTCAACGCCTGCATGCGGGAACTGGCGCCCGAGGCCGGCGGCTTCGAGCACAACCTGCAAAGCCTGCGGGTGGTGGACGAACTGGAAGAACGCTACGCGGACTTCAACGGCCTGAACCTGTGCTTCGAAACGCGGGAAGGCATCCTGAAGCACTGCTCGGCCGCGCATGCGCGCCAGCTGGGAGACGTGGGCCAGCGCTTCCTGGACCGCACCCAGCCCTCGCTGGAGGCGCAGCTGGCCAACCTGGCGGATGAAGTCGCCTACAACAACCACGACATCGACGACGGCCTGCGGTCGGGCCTGATCACGCTGGAACAGCTGAAGGAAGTGTCGATCTTCGAGCGCCATCACGCCCATGTGCTGGAAAGCTATCCCGGCCTGGCTGCGCGCCGCGCCGTGGCGGAAACCATACGCCGCATGATCAATACGCTGATCGTGGACCTGACGCGGACCTCGCTTTCGCGCATCCGCGAGTTCGCGCCCGCCACCGTCGATGACGTGCGCCGCGCGCCGCCGCTGGCGACGTTCTCGCCCGAGATCCGGCGCGAGGCCGACGAGCTGAAGAAATTCCTCTTCGACAACCTGTACCGCCACTACCGCGTGCTGCGCATGACGACCAAGGCGCGGCGCATCGTGCGCGAGCTGTTCGCCGCATTCCTGGACGATCCGCGCCTCTTGCCGCCGGACTACCGCCGGCCGGCGTTCAATGAGCAGGCTCGCGCCATCGCCGACTACATCGCCGGCATGACCGACCGCTACGCCATCCGCGAACACCGGCGCCTGTTCGAGATGGCCTGAGGCCCGCGCGGGCCTCAGGCTTACGCCGCGGCTTCAGCCCGCCAGATAGCGCTGCGTCAGCAGCACCCAATAGGCCGCGCCCACGGGCAGGCTGTGGTCGTTGAAGTCATAGCCCGGGTTGTGCACCATGCAGGCGCCGTGCCCGCTGTTGAAACCCTCAGCCGAGCCATCGCCGTTGCCCACCAGCAGGTAGGAACCGGGCACCTCTTCCAGCATGAAGGCGAAGTCCTCGCTGCCCGTCAGCGCCCGGGTCTGGGGCTCCACCTGGTCGGCGCCCACCAGTTCCACCGCCACCTGGCGCGCGAAATCGGTTTCTTCGCGGGTGTTCACCAGCACGGGATAGCCGCGGCCGTAGTCGATGGTGGCGCGCACCTGATAGCTGGCCGCCTGGCTATGGACCAGCTCCGTGATGCGGGCTTGCAGCGTGTCGCGCACGCCGCGGTCCAGCGCGCGCACGCTGAGTTTCAGCGTGGCGGTCTGGGGGATGACGTTGTTGGCTTTACCCGCGTTGAATGCGCCGACCGTGATCACCGCCATGTGCAGGGGATCGATGTTGCGCGCGACGATGCTTTGCAGGCCCAGCACGATGGCCGCGCCGGCCACCACCGGATCGGCGGCGCAATGCGGCATCGCGCCGTGTCCGCCCACGCCTTCCAGCACGATGGTGACGTTGTCCGAAGAAGCCATGGCGGCGCCGTCGCGCAGCAGCAGGCGGCCTTGCGGATGGCCCGGCATGTTGTGCATGGCGAAGATGGCGTCGCAGGGATACTTGCGGAACAGCCCGTCCTCCATCATGCGCTTGGCGCCGCCCAGGCCTTCCTCGGCGGGCTGGAAGATCAGGTTGAGCGTGCCGTCGAAGTCGCCATGCCTGGCCAGATGGTGCGCCGCCGCCAGCAGCATGGCGGTGTGGCCGTCGTGGCCGCAGGCGTGCATGATGCCTTCGTTGCAGCTGGCGTGCTCCAGGCCGGTCGCTTCCTGGATGGGCAGCGCGTCCATGTCGGCGCGCAGGCCCAGGCGCTTGGCGCCGCTGCCGCGACGCAGTTGCCCGACCACGCCGGTGCCGCCCAGGCCGCGTTCCACTTCATAACCCCATTGCGTCAGGCACTGCGCCACCAGGTCGCTGGTGCGGAATTCCTGGAAGCCGAGTTCGGGGTGGCGGTGGATGTCGCGGCGGATCGAGACGAATTCGTCGGCCTGGGCGGTCATGGCCTGCAGAACGGGATGCATGTCGGAGTGGTCCTGGAATCGGGTCACGGGTTGCCTGCCAGTTTTACGTGGCTGGAGATTTCGCGGAAGCGCTCGGTCTCGGCGCGGTACATGGCGTCGGCCTGTTCCGCGCTCATGGGGGCGGAAACTTCGATGTTCTGGTGCGCCAGGCTGTCCTTCACCGCGGGATCCTGCATGGCGGCGTTGAGCGCGGCATTCAGCCGCGACACCACGTCTTGCGGCGTGTCGCGCTTGACGAAGTAGCCGGTCCAGGTGGTGAAGTTAAAGCCCTTGAGCAGCTGGCCTTCGTTGACCGACGGCACGCTCTTGAGCGCGGGCAGCTGGCTGCGCTGCGGGTCCAGGCTGGCCAGCAGCTTGATGCGGCCCTGCTCGGCCAGCGCCACCTGCTGCTGCGACAGCGGCAGGATGGCCAGGTCCACCTGGCCGCCGCCGATGTCCTGCATCAGCGGCGCGCCGCCCTTGTAGGGCACGTGCATCATGTTGGCGCCGATGGTTCGGGCCATGTGCTCGCCCAGCACGTGGTACAGCGAACCCACGCCCACGCTGCCGAATGTCAGCGGCTGCGTGGCCGAGCGCGAGCGCGCCAGCGTGACCAGTTCGTCGGCATTGTTGGCGGGCAGGTCGGCGCGCGCCACGATCACCAGCGGCGCCATGCCTATCATCTGCACCAGGCGGAAATCCTCGCTCTTGAGCTTGACCGCGGGGTTGGCAATTGGGGACAGGATCAGTTCGTTGGGCGAGCCCTGGAACAGGTAGTAGCCGTCGGCCTTGGCCCCCAGCACCTTTTGCGCGCCCAGCGCGCCGCTGACGCCGCCCAGGTTTTCCACCAGCACCGGCTGCCCCAGCTGCTTGGACACGGGCGAGGCCACGACCCGGGCGATGGAATCGGACGCGCCGCCGGCCGGGTAGGGCACCATCATCATGACGGGCCGGTCGGGATAGTCTGCGGCCCGGGCGCCCTGGGCCAGCAGCGCCGCGCCCAGCGCCAGCGCACAGCCGGCCAGGCGCAGGCCATTGGAAAGCATGCTCACGAAATTCCCCTTGGAATGATCTAGTCGTGATCCGCATGCTAGGGACAGGCCTCGCTAGTTGTCTAACGAATTGTTATTCTGGAAGCTAGAAAAAAAACTCATAATTAGACGGGGACCCGGGCATGAATCTCAAGCAGCTCGAACATCTGCTGGCGGTAGCCGAGGCAGGTTCCTTCAGCCGCGCAGCCGAACACCTGCATCTGACCCAGTCGGCGCTCAGCCGCAGCATCCGTCTGCTGGAAGATGACCTGGGGGCGCGGCTGCTGGACCGCATGGGCAAGCGCACGGAACTGACACCGCTGGGGCTGACGGTCGCCAGCCGCGCGCGGCGCATCCTGTTCGAATCCGGCGAGCTGCGCCGCAGCGCGGAACTGCTGACCCAGGGAGACCAGGGCAGCATCAGCATCGGGCTGGGGTCGGGGCCGGGCGTCATGCTCATGACGCCGCTGCTGGCGCACGTGGCGCAGCACTATCCGCAATTGAAGCTGGACGTGATGCGCGGTTCGCCGGAGGCCCATCTGGCGCTGCTGCGCCAGCGGCGCCTGGATGCGCTGGTGGTCGATACGCGCGGCATCGTGCCGGCGGCTGACCTGCGCATCGAACCCATTTCGGAAATGCGCGCGGGATTCATCTGCCGCCGCGGCCATCCGCTGGCGCAGACGGGACGGCCGGCGCGCTTCGCGGAGGTGGCGGCCTATCCCCTGGCGTCCACGTTTCTGGCGGCCGATACCGTGCGCATCGTGGTCGACCATTTCGGCATCGAGGCCGACCCGCAGACCTCGATGCGCCTGCGCTGCGATGAAATCGGCAGCGTGCTGGAAGCGGTGCGCGTGTCGGACGCGGTGTTCCTGGGCATCGTGGGCGCGGCGCGGGTCGGCATCGCCGCAGGCGAATTGACCGAGTTGTCCACCGACCCGCCGCTACGCAGCCACGCGCTCTTTGCGATGGTGACGCTGACGGGCCGCACCGAGGCGCCGGCGATGGCGCTGGTGCGTGAGTTCGTGGCCCAGCGCCTGCGCGATTGAACGCGCGTCAGCGGTGCTTGCGGTAGGGCTCGTCCTCGGGCACGAAGGTGGCTTCGGCCAGCGCGTCGCGGGTCCATTCCTGCATGGCGGGCAGCGCCAGCACCGCGTCCATGTAGCTGCGCACCGGGCCCGCCGCCGCGATGCCATAGGTGTTGAAGCGCGAGACCACCGGTGCGAAGAAAGCGTCGGCGATTGAGAAGTCGCCGAACAGGAACGGTCCGCCCTGGCCGAATTCCGCGCGCGTGTCATGCCAGATGGCCTGCAGGCGCGAGATGTCCTGTTGCGCCGCCTCGGGGAACGCGATGCCGGGTAGCCGCGCCTCCACGTTCATGGGCAGCGCCTGGCGCAGCGCGCCAAAGCCGCTGTGCATCTGCGCGGTAAGCGAGCGCGCGCGGGCGCGTGCCTTGGGAGCTTGCGGCCACAGGCGGGCTTCGGGATGGCGCTCGGCCAGGTATTCGCAGATCGCCAGCGTGTCCCAAACCGCGAATTCGCCATCCAGCAGCACCGGCACCAGGCCCGCCGGCGATACGGCGTTGACGCGGCGCGAGAATTCCTCGGTGAAAAAGCCGAGCTTTTGCTCGGTAAACGGAATGCCCGCCACGCGCAGGGCGATCCAGGGGCGCAGGGACCAGGACGAGTAGTTCTTGTTGCCGATGATCAAGGTGTACATGCGACGATCCTCTCTAACCGTTGATGTGATGGTTCAGGCGCCCGAGCTGCGGCGCAGCAGCTTGCCCAGATACTGTCCGGTGTGGCTGGCGGGCGTATCGGCCACGTCTTCCGGCGTGCCTTGCGCCACCACGCGGCCGCCGCCGTCGCCGCCTTCGGGACCCATGTCGACCACCCAGTCCGCGGTCTTGATGACGTCCAGGTTGTGCTCGATGATCAGCACCGTATTGCCGCTGTCGACCAGCTGGTTCAGCACCTGCAGCAGCAGCTCGATGTCGCGGAAGTGCAGGCCCGTGGTGGGCTCGTCCAGGATGTAGAGCGTGCGGCCGGTGCTGCGCCGCGACAGTTCCTGCGACAGCTTCACGCGCTGCGCTTCACCGCCCGACAGAGTGGTCGCGCTCTGGCCCAGCCGGATGTAGGACAGGCCCACGTCGATCAGCGTGTGCAGCTTGCGGGCGATGGCCGGCACGGACTCGAAGTATTCCAGCGCCTGCTCGACCGTCAGGTCCAGCACCTCGCTGATGTTGCGGCCGCGATAGCGGATCTCCAGCGTTTCGCGGTTGTAGCGCTTGCCGTGGCAGACGTCGCAAGGCACGTACATGTCGGGCAGGAAGTGCATCTCGACCTTGACCACGCCGTCGCCCTGGCAGGCTTCGCAGCGCCCGCCCTTGACGTTGAAGCTGAAGCGCCCCGGATCGTAGCCGCGGGTGCGCGCCTCCGGCACGCCGGCGAAGAGTTCGCGGATCGGCGTGAACAGGCCCGTGTAGGTCGCGGGATTGCTGCGCGGCGTGCGGCCGATGGGGCTCTGGTCCACGCTGATGATCTTGTCGAAGTTCTCCAGCCCCAGCATCGACACGTAGGGGGCGGGCTCGCTCTGCGCATGATGCAGCTGGCGCGACACGGCGACCGCCAGCGTGTCGTTGACCAGCGTGGACTTGCCCGAACCGGACACGCCAGTCACGCACACCAGCCGGCCCGCGGGGATGCGCAGGTCCACGTTCTTCAGGTTGTTGCCGCTGGCGCCCGTCAGGGTCAGCCAGGACAGCTCCTCGTTGACGGGCCGCCGCTGCGGAATGGCGATGGCGCGCGCGCCGCTCAGGTACTGGCCGGTCAGCGACTGGGGATCGCGCTGCACGGTTTCCGGGTCGCCCTGCGCTACGACCTGGCCGCCGTGCTCGCCCGCGCCCGGCCCCATGTCGACGACCCAGTCGGCCATACGGATCATGTCTTCGTCGTGTTCCACCACGATGACGCTGTTGCCGAGGTCGCGCAGGTGCTGCAGCGTGCCGATCAGGCGGTCGTTGTCGCGCTGGTGCAGGCCGATGGAGGGCTCATCCAGCACGTACATCACGCCGGTCAGGCCCGAGCCGATCTGGCTGGCCAGGCGGATGCGCTGGGCTTCGCCACCCGAGATGGTGTCGGCGCTGCGGTCCAGCGACAGGTAGTTCAGCCCCACGTTGTTCAGGAAGCTCAGGCGCGCCTCGATCTCGCGCACGATGCGCTGCGCGATTTCCTGCTTGGCGCCCGTCAGGCTCAGGTCGCGGAACCAGGTCAGGCAGGTCGACAGCGGCATGGCCTCGACCTCGTAGATGGCCTGGCCGTGGCGTTCGCCGCCGCGCGGATCCTGGCCGATCAGTACGTTGCGGGCCTCGGGCCGCAGGCGCGAGCCGCCGCAGTCCGGGCAGGTCTTGATATTGCGGTACTTGCCGAGTTCTTCGCGCACCGTGGCCGAATCGGTTTCGCGCCAGCGGCGCTCCAGGTTCGGGATCACGCCTTCGAACGTGTGGCGCTTGACCGTGCTGCGGCCCTTTTCGTTCAGGTAGAGGAACGAGATCTCTTCGTCGCCGGAGCCGTACAGCACCTTGTCGCGCAGCGCCTCGGGCAGTTCCTCGAAGGGCGCCTCGATGTCGAACTCGTAGTGCGCCGCCAGGCTGGTCAGCAGCGAATGGGTGAAGGCGTTGCGGCGGTCCCAGCCGCGGATGGCGCCGGCCGCCAGGCTCAGCTCCGGGAAGGCGACCACGCGCTTGGGGTCGAAGAAGCCGACCTGGCCGATGCCGTCGCAGCTGGGGCAGGCGCCCATGGGGTTGTTGAAGCTGAACAGGCGCGGCTCCAGCTCGGGCAGGCTGTGGCTGCATACCGGGCAGGCGTAGCGGCTGGAGAAGACCTGCTCGCGGCCGCTGTCCATGTCCAGCGCCAGGGCGCGCCCCTCGGCCAGCTGTAGCGCGGTCTCGAAGCTTTCCGCCAGGCGCTGCTTGCTCTCGGGCTTGATGCGCAGCCGGTCGATGACGACGTCGATGTCGTGCTTCTCGGTCTTCTTCAGCGGCGCCATGCCGTCGATTTCGGTCATCTGGCCGTCCACGCGCAGGCGCACGTAGCCCTGCGCCTGCAGGCTGGCGCACTCGTCCTCGTAGCTGCCCTTCTTGCCGCGCGCGATTGGCGCCAGCACCGCCAGGCGGGTTTCGGGCGTCCAGGACAGCACCGCGTCCACCATCTGGCTGACGCTTTGCGCCTGCAGCGGCAGGCCGTGGTCGGGGCAGTAGGGCGTGCCGACCCGCGCATACAGGAGGCGCAGGTAGTCGTGGATTTCGGTGATGGTGCCGACGGTGGAGCGGGGATTGTGGCCCGCCGCCTTCTGCTCGATGGAAATCGCCGGGGACAGGCCTTCGATCAGGTCCACGTCCGGCTTGTCCATCAGCTGCAGGAACTGCCGGGCATAGGCGGACAGACTTTCCACGTAGCGGCGTTGGCCCTCCGCGTACAGCGTGTCGAAGGCCAGCGAGGATTTGCCCGAGCCGGACAAGCCCGTGACCACCACAAGCTTGTGGCGCGGCAGGTCGAGCGAGACGTTCTTGAGATTATGGGTGCGCGCACCCCGAATGCGTATTGTCACGTCCATCGGGCTCTTTTAAGCGGTTTCAAAGGCCAACTTGGTACTATAGCGCGCCGAATCCCCTAGCGTACGGGGCAGTACTTCCGCCTGGATTGCCCCGGGAGCGGCGCCGCACCGCCAGATCAGACCGTGAGCGTGTGACATCCACGCGCGCGAACGAGCCCTAGTCATCGTTGAATTTTTCGCATGCAGGCAGATAAAAAATTGAAGTTGACCCCGTCCGAGCGCCGCGCCAGCGTGGCGCTGGCCGGCCTGTTCGCCGCGCGGATGCTGGGGCTGTTCCTGTTGCTGCCGGTTTTTGCCGTGGCCGCCGCCGGCATGCCCGGCGGCGACGACCCCGCCCGCGTCGGCCTGGCGCTGGGCATGTACGGCCTGACCCAGGCTTTCATGCAGATTCCCTTCGGCCTGGCGTCCGACCGCTGGGGCCGCCGCCCCGTGGTGCTGTTCGGGCTGCTGCTGTTCGTGGCCGGCAGCATCGTCTGTGCGCAGGCCTCCGACGTGTACTGGATCACCATCGGCCGCGCCATCCAGGGCGCAGGCGCGATTTCCGCGGCGGTCACCGCCTGGCTGGCTGATTCCACCCGCGACGAGGTCCGCACCCGCGCCATGGCCATGGTGGGCGGGTCGATCGGCCTGTCCTTCGCCGTGTCGCTGGTCCTGTCGCCCGTGCTGGTGGGCTGGTGGGGCCTGTCCGGCCTGTTCTGGACCATCGCCTGCCTGGGCGTGATCTGCCTGGCCGTGGCCGGCTGGGTCGTGCCCGTGGTGCCGCTGACCCAGGCCCGCACCATGCAGGCAGCCAGGCCGCGCGAAGTCCTGACCCATAGCGACCTGCTGCGCCTGAACTTTGGCGTGTTCGTGCTGCACCTGATCCAGGTGGCGCTGTTCGTGGTGGTGCCGGCCCTGCTGGCGAAGGTGGGCGGCCTGGACGCGCGCGAGCTCTGGAAGGTCTATCTGCCGGTCATCCTGGTTTCCTTTGTGCTGATGGTGCCGGTGGTGTTCGTCGCGGAAAAGCGCCGCGCCCATCGCGGCGCTCTGCGCGCCGCCGTGGCCGGGCTGGTGCTGGTGTGCGCCTTGCTGCCCGCGGCCAGCCATGGCTTCTACACCCTGGCCGCCGCCCTGACAGGCTTCTTCGTGGCCTTCAACGTGCTGGAAGCCTTGCAGCCGTCGCTGGTGTCGCGGGTCGCGCCGCAGGCCTACAAGGGCCTGGCGCTGGGCTTCTACAACACCGCCCAGGCCGCCGGCCTGTTCGCGGGCGGGGCGCTGGGCGGCTGGCTGGCCGCCCACTCGGGTTCCAGCGCCGTTTTCATCGCCGCCGCCGTCCTCTCGGCGATCTGGCTGGCGGTGACCTGGGCGCTGCGCCCGCTGCCCGAGCCGGACCGCCAGGCGCCGGCGCGAGCTGGCTGAAAAGTCGGGATCCCACCCCGAAAAGCGCCCAACAGACGCGAAAATTCCATGGCCGGGGTGGATGGCTTTGTCACATTCCGGTTTGGCGCGACAGACGCTTTTCGTCGATAATACGTATCAAATTAGGGCTTCTCAGGGTTCAACCCGGCGTCGCCGGTCATCGTTGCGGTGACCGGCGTGTTTCATGAAGCCGGTCTTCAACATCGCTTTTATGTTGTTGCCGGCGCGTCCGCGGCAACGCACACGCAGGCTGTCAACAACAGAGGGACAACGGCATGGCATCGGTTAACAAAGTCATACTCGTGGGCAATCTGGGGCGCGACCCGGAAGTCCGCTACAGCCCCGAAGGGGCGGCAATCTGCAATATGTCCATTGCCACCACCTCCACCTGGAAAGACAAGGCTTCGGGCGAACGCCGCGAAGAAACGGAATGGCACCGCGTCGTCATGTACAACCGCTTGGCTGAAATCGCCGGCGAGTATCTGAAGAAGGGCCGCTCGGTCTACATCGAAGGCCGCCTGAAGACGCGCAAGTGGCAAGACAAGGACACCGGCGCTGACCGCTACAGTACCGAAGTCGTCGCCGACCAGATGCAGATGCTGGGCGGCCGCGAAGACGGCGGCGGCGGTGGCGCAAGCTTTGGCGGCGGTGGCGGCTACGACGACGCGCCTTCGCGCCCGGCACAGCAACGCGCTCCGGCCCAGCGCCCGGCCCCGCAGCAGCGCCCGGCTCCCGCGGCGGCTCCGGCCAGCAGCGGCGCTAATCTGGCGGATATGGACGACGATATTCCGTTCTAACCGGAATTTTTCCCCGAAGTGTAAAGATGGGCCCTGGAATTCATTTTTAACCAATAGGTTAGATAAGAATTTGCAGGGCCCTGTTTTCTTGCTGCGTCGGTATTGCTAGCCGGGACTTCACCGGCAGTAAAGAATGCACCGCGTTACTCAACTGTGGTGGCCCGCTCTCGTGCTCGCGGACGTTCACTTTAATTGGCCCCCTTGGGCTCCGTCGTTGCTATGATCGATGCGCATTCCGGATCTTCCTTTGGAATGTCTTTGGCTGTGCAGGTCCGAATGAATGCCGCTCGTACCTTTCGATTCTGGCAGGCCTGTAGGAGTGTCTGCTGAGCCAGTTGGGCGATTTGAGCGCTCGATCCCGCCGGAGGGGGAGGCGGAACCGGAGATGGAGGAACCCCCACCATCGGTGGCGCGTTTGCTCCTGTGCGCAGACAGGTGTGGAAATTTGCGGCTGGGGTTGTGGCGCAAGTTTGGAGCATCGCGTAGTTGGGCTTGTACGTGTCAAACTCTTTGGCAATGGTTGCGCAGACCGAGTGCAGGTAAAAAAAATCGTCACTGTCCCGGAAGGCAGTCTCCGTTGAATCTTTCGGACGGCCGATACGTATAATCTCGAGATAGCCTGTTGTTTTCCGCTGGATAAGAAAGTCCTTCTCCACGTACGGCTCCTCCTTAGCCCAGTTCGCCATGACGATCTGTGGGGGAACAGGCCCGCCAGGCGCGGTTGCGTACTGCCCGGATGGAGGCGGTGTAAATGGATCGTATTTTCTTCCGACGCCTATTTTTTCCGTTTCACGAATTATTGTTAAACACGCTTCGCCTTTGCGATCGGGCATCATTTTCTCGGTGATTCTGAAGCTCAGCGTCAGCTCTCCGTTCAGTCGTTCGATAACGACGTCGGGCATCTTCGCCCATTCGGCGATCGATTTCGGAAGAATCTTGTTTGATAGGGAAAAGCCCACACCGTATTTGCTTAGATCCCTGGCTTCGACCTGAGTGACAGGTTGAAATTGATTGCGAAAAACTTTTGGATTTTGTCCTGAAAAATCCATCAAGAATGCATGCCATTTTGGATCAGATCCTGCCAGTCCAATGTCGATGGCCTTGTTCCTCTTCTCTTGCACGGAGATGCTGATTTTTATCTTGTCTCCTACGAGAACGCGTCTTTGAGGGTCAGTAGATGTTGAGCACATCGCATCAGCCGCGATAAGCCCATTGATTTCCGGGAAAACCTGTGGATCGCCTACAAGGAGCGGCTTGCGAATGCTCTCGTCGAGCGTTGTGAGTAGATCCGCTTTCGTGACATAGAAGAGGTCGAACTGGTGTCCTGGAAGCCCGGGTTTATCCAGGGTCTGCGTGAACGTGGGTGATGCCACGACCCACATGCCTTGACCCAAGTCCTTCGTAATAAAGTCCTTCGGCAGTCCCCAGTCGGAGAGATCTGACTGCCATTGGTTGATGTCCGTTACACGAATTGGATCCGCGGAGAAAAGTATTTGCCCTTTTCTTGCGTCTTCCAAGGCGGCTTTCGGCGAAGTTTTCCCGTCGACGACGTAGTAGATCAGGTCGTTTCGTCCGTCCGGCCGCATGATGAAGAACCGGTAGGTGTTGGCGTTGAGTTTGGCGATGGCGGTGGCAGCAGGGATAGCGGCATCCTGCTTTCCTACTGTCAGAGATTCCACTTCGATCCAGACGTCTTGTGACAGCAAGTCCTGTATCTTGCCCGTGTTAATCCTAATGAAGGAGACTGGAACGTCTGTATATGGCGCGAGGGGATCCTGAGGCGGGACCGAGATTTTGCAGGACGCCGGTGGGGTGGTTGACGGCAGGACAGCGTTGGGCGCTGGTGTTGGCGTCTGCGATGCATTATTGGCGGATACACCTGCGGTCGTCCAACTCAGGTCAATCAAATTTGACGTGCTATTACATAGAAATGCTGCCCCCAGCACTTGGGCCGTGCCAGTTTCGAAGCTTTTTGTTTTGAGCGAAACGCGAAGATTTTCAACGTAGCCCCCGATGGTTGAAATATTCTGAAGTCTCACCGCCGTGGAAATCCTGCCCGAATTTGGGTCGAAGCTGACAGTCTTGTTCGTCAGCACTTTTTCCAGACTGTCCAGATCTTCGCTGTCCTTGCTGATTTCCGTCCGTATGGACCTACGTTTCGCCGTCGATGTGGCGTCGTCAGCGTAGGAGGCGGTGCCTTTTAGCGAAAACCCTTTTCCACCATTGCCTATGTTGGCGCCCACGTCGGCGGCAGCCGAGCGTTTAATGGTCTGCTCCCAGGAATCGTCGGCAGTGTTGTTGATTTCGAGAGAGCGAGAGGTCTTTACGGATCGGGTGATTGTATTGTTTTGCTGAGTCGCCCCAGAAATATTTTCATCCAGTGCGACCTCCGTGTCATAGGCTCTAGCGATTATTATCGGATACTCAATAATATTTTGGTTGTTATTATTTGAGAGCGCCAGAAGCTTATCAATATCTGGGTCGGCGTACGCGACCGTGCAGCAGACCATAATCGAAACCCACAGGAGCTGCTTCATATTGTTCTCCGCGCGAATCCCGGGCTACTTGGAGCCGGTGCCATCCGTAATTAGTCTAGCTTACGGAAATTAGATTGGCGACATGGGAAAGGAGGGGGGTATCCCTATAGTGGTGAGCTTCGTGAGCGCCCTCTCGGGGCGCGAGGAATTTCAGCCTGCTGGGCGGACGCATGTTGCGATTCGAGGGCCGATGGTAATTCCGATGGTAATTCTCTAGCCCAGCCGAACTCTTTAAGCCGTGCCGAATCTGCGCTGGCGCAATCGCCACGTCGCGCTGGACGTGCCCTCGGCCGTTACCGTGATACTTGGACAGTTTTTATACCGACTGGGCCTGTTGAGCTGTTCGATGTGGGCGTTCTGTCACTCCTTGCCGAGCTGGGTTTATTCGAGTTTGATGTGCTGGAATCCGTCCAGCGGCGGGTCGGCTGGTACTAATCCCCATCCACGTCTGCACAAAGGAGGAGGCTCGCTCGACGTGCTTGCAGAAGTGAAGGTCCTAGTCCGCTCCCAGTGACCGCCCGGTGTTGGGGAGCTCACAATCTGGCCAACCAACAAGTCGGAACCTTCCGGACTAGACAAAAACCCCGTGGGAAACAAAATGCTTAAATAAAACAATGAGTTGGCTGCAAATTGACAGTCGCAAGGAGCGCTAACCCTTCTAAGCCGCAGCCTGGCATCAGGCTTCCGCAAAACCCGGTAAATTCCTGATTTGCGGGTTTTTTTGTTGCCCTGACGGTAGCGCGGGCAGTGGCGGTCCAAAGGCCGATGGGCGGGCGGGACGCCATTCAGGTGCAGGGCGAAATGAAGCCTCCGGTGTTGGCTGAATCATTTTGTTTCATAAAACCCCCTTGCGCTGTCTACCTAGTAGTAGATAAGATTCATCCATCGACGCAGCAAACCAAACCCCCGCCGACGTCGAAACCAGAAATACAGTAGGACCGCTTTTTTATTTCCCTCGGCATCTACCTATAAGTAGATAGTTTTTCGAACCGCTACGCAATCGTTATCTGGAGATCCACCATGAAGACCCTCGTATCCGCCCTGATCCTGTCCGCTTCCTTCATCGGCGCCGCCCAAGCCGGCGAACTGGACTATCCGCCCGCCCTGAACACCGAAAGCACGGTAACTCGCGCCCAAGTGCAGCAAGAGCTGGCTCAGGCCCGCGCCAATGGCGAACTGGTATCTGGCGAAGAAGGCTACGCCGCCACGATTTTTGCCGCCTCCGGCGACAAGAGCCGCGCCCAGGTCCAGAAGGAACTGGCCGCCGCCCGCGCCCAAGGCCTGACCGACAGCGCCGAACTGGCTTACCCGCCCGTGCAAGGCTGAGTTTTTTTCCCTTAATATCTATCTATAAGTAGATAGCTCCATCGAAACCCTGATGCAGCACCTGATCCTTACTGGAGATCCACCATGAAGACCCTCGTATCCGCCCTGATCCTGTCCGCTTCCTTCATCGGCGCCGCCCAAGCCGGCGAACTGGACTATCCGCCTCCCCTGAACACCGAAAGCACGGTGACCCGCGCCCAGGTGCAGCAAGAGTTGGCCCAGGCCCGCGCCAATGGCGAACTGGTGTCCGGCGAAGAAGGCTACGCCGCGACGATGTTTGCCTCGGCCGGCGACAAAAGCCGCAAGCAAGTGCAGCAGGAACTGGCTGCCGCCCGCGCGCATGGCCTGACCGACAGCGGCGAGCTGGACTACCCGCCCGTGCAAGGCTGAGCTTCATGCCGGTACATGCGGATCCCGGGGGGCGGGATGATTCCCGGCCGGGGTCCGCAAGGGTTTTGGAGCAGTGGCAACGCTGCCGGGCCCGATGACGAATCAACCTATTAGTAGGTAATATTCAGCCATGGACACTCCTACTTCCAACACCACTCGCGAACAGCTTCTGGCCCATGCCGAGAAGCTGATCCGCACGCGCGGATGCAACGGCTTCAGCTACCGCGACCTGGCTGAGCACGTGGGCGTGAAGACGTCCAGCATCCACTATTACTTTCCGGGCAAGGACGACTTGCTCTACGAGGCCGTCGAAGCCTACAGCGCTCGCGCGCTGGCAGCCATGCGCGGCATCGACACATCGCTGCCGGCGCAAGCGCAGCTCGACCAATATCTGTCGATGATGGAATCGCGCGCCTGCGGGTCGGGCGAACTCTGTCTGGCCGGCATGCTGGCGGCCGAGGTCAATTCGCTGCCCGAACGCGTGCGCGGCGCATTGCAAGGGTTTTTCCGCGCGCACGAAGCCTGGCTGGCCCGGGTGCTGGCCGAAGGCGCGGCGCAGGGCACGATGAAGTTCTCCGGCACGCCCGAGGCGGCCGGCCGCGCGGTGTTCGCGACGGTGCAAGGCTGCATATTGGTGGCGCGCCTGTTCCAACAGCCCGCGGCGTTGTGCGAGGCCATCGGCGCCCTGTACGTGGAGTGCGACGGCAAGCACAGCGGCGCAGCCTGAGCGTTCCCGCTCCAAGCAGCCCATCAGCCACGGCCGCCATGCGCAAGCAGGCGGCCGTTGTCTTTTGCGCGGCGGGTTCTCAGGCGGCGAGCAGCGCCCGCGCCATGTCGACGCTGGTGCGCGCCTGTATGCCCAGGTCGCGCATGCGTTGCTGGAATGTTGCCTGCGCGTCTTCGAAACCGGCGACGGGACTCATGCAGTCCGTCAGCAACACCAGGCGCGACAGGTCGCGGCCGGGCAGGTGCTCGGCCAGGTGCTCGACGGTGGCCTTGACGCAATGGCTGCCGGCCTGGCCGCCGATGAGAATGAGCTCGGCGCGGTCCAGCGAATCCAGCAGGCCGCGGTTGAGCTGGCTGCGCGGATCGTCGGCGTCTGGGACTTCGGCCATCAGCGCGCTGTAGTGCTCGGTCCAGGGGTTCATGCCCTTGGGCACCTTGCGCACGATGAATTGGCGTTCGTCTTCCCAGCGGCTGTAGGCAGCGCGCACGTCGGCGTGGACGTTGTGGCCCCAGGTGCCGATCTCGCAATGCAGCGGCCACACCATCAGCGTGTAGCGGCCGCGCGCTTCCAGTTCGTCCAGGTAGGACAGGGTGCGCGGCAGGTCGTCGTCGTGGCGCGGCCGGTATGCGCCCGCGCGCAGCTGCGCCGCCGTGATCTGCGTGTACGGCGCCACGGGCTGGCCGTCGCCGGTGGACCAGAAGGTCGGGTGGGCGATGTCCAGGCGATGGTGCGAATCCAGCGTCACCGTGATCGACGTGAGGGCGGGGGCGGTGGCGTCGATGAAGCGCGCCAACCGCTGCATGTCGGCGTGCGCGCCGGCCACCGGCAGGGCGGGCGCATGCGCCGCGCCCGTCACGGGATCCGTGGGCAGGTAGGACTCAGGCAGATCGCAGAAGTCATTCTGCGGATCGATGATCAGGAGATGATTGGAGCGCGGCATGACGACGTTCGGGACAGGCGAACTCGAAATATAGAACGGGATGGCCATGTCATTCTAGAAAAGTACCAGATGCTCGGCACAGTCCGGCAACTGCCTGAGCAACGCGCGCCACTGCAGCCAGACGCTGGCCCCCGCTGAAACTGCGACCACTGCGATAACGATCCACATGTCAGGCTCCTGGATAATTTCGCACGATCGTGCGAAATTAAAGTGAAGAATTGCCGGCACAGGCCGGCGCTGGGAAATACAACTACTCGAGATACTTGAAACTGCGGTACGTGGAAATCAATCGTTCATAAGCCGCCCGCACGCGCTGGGGCGCCTTCGGGTCCCGCAGGAAGCGAGCGTCGTGCATCAGCCCGATCATCAGGCTGTAGACCTCGAACACGAGCTGTTCGGGATCCGTGTCCGGCCTGACGTGGCCGGCCTCCAGCGCCTGGTTGACCGTGCGCAGCATGGCGGCGCGCCAGCGCCGCAAATTGCCTTCCAGCACCGAGCGCAGCGGCGATTCGACGTCGTCGTATTCAAAGGCGCCGGCCACATAGATGCAGCCGGTCAGCGTTTCGACATTGCTGGCGCGCTCGATCCAGAGCGAGACCAGGGCGTTCAGCCGCGGCAGGCCGCGGGGATAGGCCATGGCTGGCGTGAACACGGCCCCGACGAAACGGCGGTCGTACTCGTCCAGCACCGCCTGCTGCAAGGCTTCCAGCGAGCCCACGCGCGAGAACACGCCGCTCTTGCTGATGCCCAGCCGCTTGGCCACCTGGCCGAGCGACAGGCTTTCCATGCCTTGCGCCGCGGCCATGTCCAGGGCCGCGTCCACGATGGCCGCGAAGGTCAGCTCGCTTTTCTCGGTTTTGGCAGTCATGCGGCAAATTTAGCACGACCGTGCGAATATATGGACGTTATTTTTCAGGGTCGCGCCCCAAAAAAAAAGGACAGCCATGCTGTCCGGTCTTGATGCGGCAACGCGCGCCGGGATCAGGCCTGGGCGGCCTTGAACTCCAGGCGGTACTTGTGCAGCAGCGGCTCGGTGTAGCCGTTGGGCTGGGTCAGGCCTTCGAACACCAGCGCGCAGGCAGCCTTGAACGCCAGCGAGGTGTCGAAGTTACCCGCCATCGGACGGTAGAGCGCGTCGCCCGCGTTCTGGCCGTCGACCACCTTGGCCATGCGCTTGAAGGTTTCCATGACCTGTTCGCGGTTGGTCACGCCATGGCGCAGCCAGTTGGCGATGTGCTGGCTGGAGATGCGCAGCGTGGCGCGGTCTTCCATCAGACCGACGTTGTGGATGTCCGGCACCTTGGAGCAGCCCACGCCTTGGTCGATCCAGCGCACCACGTAGCCCAGGATGCCCTGGACGTTGTTGTCGAGTTCCTGCTGAATGTCCTGCGCGGACCACTTGGACGGGTCACCGACAGGCACGGTCAGCAAGCCGCCCAGCAGATCGTCGCGCACGCTGTCGAGCTTGGTGCGTTCCAGTTCCTGTTGAACCGCCTGCACGTCGACCTGGTGGTAGTGCAGCGCATGCAGCGTGGCGGCGGTGGGCGAAGGCACCCAGGCGGTGTTGGCGCCAGCCTTGGGATGGGCGATCTTCTGTTCCAGCATCGCGGCCATCAGGTCCGGCATGGCCCACATGCCCTTGCCGATCTGGGCGCGGCCGCGCAGGCCGGCATCCAGGCCGACCAGCACGTTGTTGCGTTCGTAGGCGGCGATCCAGGCGGTGGATTTCATGTCGCCCTTGCGCAGCATCGGGCCGGCTTCCATGCTGGAATGCATTTCGTCGCCGGTGCGGTCCAGGAAGCCCGTGTTGATGAAGGCCACGCGCGCGGCGGCGGCTTCGATGCAGGCCTTGAGGTTGATGCTGGTGCGGCGCTCTTCGTCCATGATGCCCATTTTCAGGGTGTTGCGCGGCAGCTTGAGCAGGTCTTCGACGCGATCGAACAGCTCGCTGGCGAAGGCGGCTTCCACGGGGCCGTGCATCTTGGGCTTCACGATGTAGACGGAGCCGGTGCGCGAGTTCAGCTTGTGCTTGCGGTCCTGCAGCGCGGCCAGGCTGGTGACCACGGCGTCCAGGATGCCTTCGGGAATCTCGCGGCCCTCGCGGTCCAGGATGGCCGGGTTGGTCATCAGGTGGCCGACGTTGCGCACGAACATGAGCGAACGGCCGTGCAGGGTCAGCGGCGAGCCGTCGGGACGCGTGTAGTCGCGGTCGGCGTTCAGTTTGCGGGTGAAGGTCTTGCCGCCCTTGGTGACTTCTTCGGTCAGATCGCCCTTCATCAGGCCCAGCCAGTTGCGGTAGACGTGGACCTTGTCCTCGGCATCCACGGCGGCGATGGAGTCCTCGCAGTCCATGATGGTGGTGAGCGCGGCTTCCACCAGCACGTCCTTGACGCCGGCCGCGTCGGTGGCGCCGATGCTGTGGCTGCGGTCGATCTGGATTTCGAAGTGCAGGCCGTTGTTCTTGAGCAGGATGGCCGTGGGCGCGGAGGCCTCGCCCTGGTAGCCGGTGAACTGCGCGGGATTCTTCAGGCCGGTCGAGCCGTTGGCCAGCGCCACGCGCAATTGGCCGTTTTCAACGGTATAGCCGCGGGCGTCGGCATGCGAACCCTGGGCCAACGGGGCAGCGGTATCGAGGAAGGTGCGGGCGCGGGCGATGACGGCGGCGCCGCGTTCCGGGTTGTAGCCGCTGCCGGTGTCGCCGGGCGTGGCGGGAATCGCGTCGGTGCCGTAGAGCGCATCGTACAGGCTGCCCCAGCGCGCGTTGGCGGCGTTCAGCGCGTAGCGCGAGTTGGACATGGGCACGACCAGTTGCGGGCCGGCCTGCTGCGAGATTTCGGTGTCGACGTTGTCGGTGGTGGCGCGTACGCTGGCGGGTTGCGGCAGCAGGTAGCCTATGCCTTCCAGGAATTTGCGGTAGGCGGCCGGGTCGGCGATGGGGCCGGGGTGGGCGCGGTGCCAGGCGTCGAGCTCTGCCTGCAGGCGGTCGCGTTCGGCCAGAAGGGTGCGGTTCTTGGGAGCGAGGTCGTCCACCAGGGTCGCGAAGCCTTGCCAGAAGCCGTCGGCATCCAGGCCGGTGCCGGGCAGGGCTTCCTGTTCGATGAATTGGTTGAGATTGGCCGCCACTTGCAGGCCGTGGTGCTGGATGCGTTGAGTCATGCGGTTCTCTAGCGGTAAGGGACTGGCCGACGCCGCGCGCCGGGCGTAAATCTGGTCCCGACATCATCGTTCGCGCCTGCCGCAATGTCCATATCAAAACCCACTGGTCATACCAGTTTGTGCACTGCCGTATGGGCAAAGCCGTATTTTTTATGGTTTTATATCAGCTACTTACAGGGGTGCGATGCAAGGGCTCGAATTGGAGCTGCACTTGGTCATACCACTGGTGCGGAGAGTGCATGTACGCGGAAACTGAAGAAAAACCCCGCCAGGTGGCGGACGAGGTCGCCGAGCGGATCGAGCGCCTGATCCTGGACGGGGTGCTGAAGGCCGGCCAGGCGCTGCCTTCCGAACGGCGCTTGACCGAGAAGCTGGGCGTGTCGCGCACCGCCTTGCGCGAAGGGCTGAAGCTGCTGCGCGCACGCGAGATCATCCATACCGCGCAGGGCAAGGGTTCGTATGTGGCGCACATCTCCAAGGTGGATGCCGGTCCGCTGATGCATTTGTTCAATTCGCAGCCGCGCACGCTCTACGACCTGCTGGAAGTGCGTTCGCTGCTGGAAGCCGAGTCGGCCCGGCTGGCGGCCATACGCGGCACCGAGGCGGACTTCATCATGATCCGCCGCCGCTATGACGAAATGGTGGCGGCGCAGGGCACGGCCACCGACACGGCGACGCATGCGCACCTGGACCACGCCTTCCACCTGGCGATTTGCGAGGCTTCGCACAATCCGGTGCTGGTGCACACGCTGCAATCGCTGACGGACCTGCTGCTGGGTTCGGTCTTCGCCTGTGTCAATAACCTGTACCACCGCCAGCCCGAGAAACGTCAGATCGACCGGCAGCACACGCGGCTGTTCAACGCCGTGACGGCGCGTCAGCCCGAGCAGGCGCGCAAGGCGGCCGCGGACCACGTCGACAGCGTGCGCCAGAGCCTGGCCGATATCGAGCAGGAAGAGCAGCGCCTGGTGCGCGCGACGCTGCGGCTGGAAGGCTGGAGCTAGCGTCCCGCGCTCTTGCGGGGCAGGACGCCAGCGAGCGTCCTGGTTCAGCGGTCGGCCATGGCGCCGCTGCCCGCCAGCGCCAGCGGCTTGCCCGCGTACACCCGGCCAAAGCGGTTGTTGACGAACGCATCCAGATCGATGGCTTCCTGCCCGACGAACCCGCGTTGCGGCAAGGCGCCTTGCGCCACAAGATCCAGCGCGGCGCAGATGCCCGCGGCCGTGGATAGCTGGATGGCGCTCAGGCGATGGCCGTCGACTTCCGCGCCGAAGATGCGGATGGGGTAGGACTCTTCTTCCAGGCGCCCATGCCGGTGGCCCGATGCCGAAGCCTGGATCACGATCACGTCCTGCTCGGTCGTGGGAATGGCGGCTTCGAAGATTTCCTTGAGCAGGTCGCGGCGGTCGCGTAGGCGCAGGTCATTGAGCAGCAGTTTCATGATGCTGCAGTGGCCCGGGTAGCGCACCGATTTGTAGTCCACGTTGCGGGCGCGTCCACGCAAGGTGGCGGGCAGGGTGCCCAGGCCGCCCGAGGTATTGAAGGCTTCGTATTCCACGCCATCCAGCGCGAAGGTTTCGTAGCCTTCCAGCGCGGGCACGCTGGTCAGCTGACCGTCGACGATGGCCTCGCAGGGGTTGCAGTACTCGTTGATCAGCCCCTCGGTGCTCCAGGTCAGGTTGTAGCGCAGGCTGTTGGAGGGATAGCGCGGCAGGGCGCCCACGCGCATGCGCAGGTCCAGCAGGGTATCGAAGCGGCGCGCCAGCGCGTTGCCGACCACGCCGATGAAGCCCGGGGCCAGGCCGCATTGCGGCATCAGCACGCTGCGGGCACTTTCCGCCAGCGCCTGGATGGCGTGCGTGCTGGCCACGTCTTCGGTCAGGTCGAAATAGTGCACGCCAGCCTTGGCGCACAGGCCGGCCACGGCGGCGGCGCGGTGAAAGGGCAGCGCGTTGATCACCGCGTAGCGTCCTTCGATGCATTGCGCCACGCTGTCGTCATCGGAAATCTGGCGGGTTCCGCAGCCCAGCTCGGCCACGATGCGCAGGCGCTCGGGATCCTGGTCGGCAACCAGCACCGAATAGCCGCCGCTGCGTTCCAGCATCAGGGCAATGGCGAAACCGATTTTTCCGGCGCCCAGGAGTAGGACGGGCCGGGGAGAGGCGGTGGTCATGGTGCGGCTCCTGCATGGATGGGGGAGAGGGTGAGCTCATCCTATGCGCGGGAGCTGTCGATGTGTAGAGACTAAATAGTCGAATCGGCCATAGGTAACGTCAATTCGACTTAATTAAATATCGAAACGTCAAAAACAAAGCCCTCCGGTTTGGGGCCGAAGGGCTTTGGGGCGCTGCCTGGCCGGGGAGGCCAGGGGGGGATCAGCTGCCCAGGGGCGGGTAGTCCAGGTTGCCGAAGGTGACCAGGCCTTCCGACTTGGCCTGGGCCAGTTCGGTGCGGACCTGGGCGCGGGTCAGCGAGGTCGCTTGTTCAGCGGCGGCGACGGGCGGGTAGTCCAGATTGCCGAAGGTCACTTCGCCGGCGTTCTTGGCTTGTTGCAGTTCAGCTTGCACTTGCTGCGAGGTCAGGGTCGACTTCGGGGCGATGGCGGCGGGGTAGCCTTCTTCGCCGAAGGTGTATTGGCCCGAAATCTTGGCCTGTTGCAGTTCGGCTTGGACTTGAGCGCGGGTCGGGCCCTGATCAGCCTCGGCGGCTTGGGCGCCGGCAGCCAGAACGGACATGGACAGCATCAAAGCGGTAGCAAGGGTTTTCATAGCAGACCTCCAGTGTCTTGAGCTTGGGAGCCGAACCGCCGGCCTGATTGCCTGGGGGTTCGCTTGCTGTGTCCCGATGAGATGCATTCTGGGCGCAAATCATCTCCGGATAAACCCTGATTCCCTGAAAACATCTTTCCAAAAAGAAGACTAATAGGTTTCCATTTCACCAAATAGCACCATGGGTGGTGGAATTTCGATTTGATGACACCATAGGAGGTAGTCCACCCGGGAGGGCGGAGGTCTGGCGGCGGGGGGATTGGGGGCGCAGCCCCGGGGTAGCCCCGGGACCGGCAGGGAGGAGGAAATCAGCGGTTCAGTTCAACCAGCGCGGCGTTGTATTCCGCCTGGGCTTCGTCCAGCTTGCGCTGGGCTTTGTCGATCTTGTCCTGCTTGCCCTTGGCGCGGGCCTGCTTGAGTTCGCTTTCGCGCTCGGCGACCTTGTTTTGCTTCTCGCGCACATCGGCTTCGCGCTGCGATTGCAGGCGGCTGTCGGTGCAGTTCGCTTTGGCTTCGGCCAGCGCTTTGCGCAGCCCGGCTTCGCGGCGGGTATTGTTCTGCGCCTTGGCGGCGGCGATGTCGTTTTCGATTGCGCAGAACTTGGCGGCGCAGCCGCGCTGGGCCGAGCAATTGCTGGCGGCCTGAGCCGGAATGGCCACGAACGCGGCGGCTGCGGCGGCCGTCAAGGCCAGGGATTTGAACAATGAGGGCATGCGTGGTCTCCGGAATGCGTTGCGGAGGCTACATCATGGTCCCAGTCGGCGCCGCGGGCAATGCGCGGCGTCAACGGGGCATCGGCGCGGCCGCTAGCGCGGCGCCGATGCGGCTTTCAGCGGATCAGCGTACCCGCCAGCGCGGCGGCGACCAGCAGGGCGCCCAGCCAGAGGTTGGCGCGGAACAGCATGAAGTTGCGGTCCGGGCGCTGGATGTCGAAGACCTTCAACTGCCACGCCAGGTGCGCGGCCACGGCCACCATGCCGACCTGATAAGCCCACGACAGGCCGATGGCGTAACCGCCCCAGGCCCACAGCACGATGGTGGCCAGATAGAAGCCGCCGATCCACAGCTTGCCCTGGTCGCCAAAGCGCATGGCGGTGGAATGCAGGCCCAGGCTGCGGTCGTCGCGCACGTCCACGTAGGCGTAGATGCTGTCGTAGCCAACCTGCCACAGTACCGCGCCCATCCACATGGCGACGGCGGCCAGCGGCACGTGGTTCTGCGTGTCCGACCAGGCCATCAGCATGCCCCAGTTGAAGCAGATGCCCAGCACCACCTGCGGCCAGTACGTGACGCGCTTGCATAGCGGATAGACGAAGACGAAAGGCAGCACGGCCAGCGCCAGCCAGCGGCTCATTTCGTTCAGGAAGAACAGTAGCGAGCCGCAGACCAGCAACTGCCCGAGCAGGAACCAGACCGCGTTCTTCATCGTCAGCTGGCCGCTGGTCAGGGGCCGGAAGCGCGTGCGCTCGACGTGCTTGTCGAAGTTGCGGTCGCACATGTCGTTGACGGTGCAGCCGATGCCGCGCATCAGCAGCGCGCCCAGCGAGAACACGATCAGCCGTTGCAGGTCTGGCAGGCCGCCCGCAGCCTGGACCAGCGCGGCGATGGCCGGCAGCAGGGTCAGCCAGGTGCCGATGGGGCGGTCCAGGCGGCACAGGCGGGCATAGGGCCGCCAGGACTTGGGCAGCCAGCGTTCGACCCAGTCGGTGAAGACGATGTCGCTGAGGTCGGCGGGGGATTGTTGGGGGGCGCTCACTGTCACGGCGAAACGGAATGGGAAAACCAAGAGCATAAAACAACGGCGGCCGGGCATCGCGCCCGGCCGCCGTTTCGATGCGCCAGAGGCGCTTCGGGGAGGGATCCCTTATTCGGCTTTTAGCAGCTTGCCGAGGATCGCGATGCCGCGGCGGATCTTGTCTTCCGGCACGGTGGCGAAGCTCAGGCGCAGCGTGTTGGTCTTGCCGGCGCCGCAATAGAACGGCGCGCCGGGCACGAACGCCACGTTTTGCGCGATGGCCTTTTCCAGCAGCTTGGTGCTGTCGATGTGCTCGGGCAGCGTCAGCCAGATGAACATGCCGCCTTCCGGCTTGGTCCAGGTGACGGTGTCCGGGAATTCCTGCTTGATGGCTTCCAGCATGCAGCTGCCCTGGGCGCGGTAGATTTCACGCACGTTGGGCAGGTGCTCTTCCAGGAAGCCTTCCTTGACGATCTCGTACACGGCCATCTGGGTCAGCGTGGGCGTGTGCAGGTCGGTGGCCTGCTTGGCTTGCACCAGCTTGTTGATGAGCGGGCGCGCGGCGGCGATGTAGCCCAGGCGCAGGCCGGGGGCCAGCACCTTGGAGAACGTGCCCAGGCGCACGACGTTGGCGCCGTACTCGGCGGCCAGCGCGATCAGGCCCGGCTGCGGTTCGCCCGCGTAGCGCAGTTCGCCGTAGGGATCGTCTTCGACGATGGTCAGGTTCAGTTCCGCGGCGCGCTTGACCAGCGCGATGCGGCGTTCCAGGTTGAGCGTGCGGCCGGTGGGATTCTGGAAGTTGGGCAGGGCGTACAGGAAGCGGGCGCCTTCGGCCAGTTCAGGCGTGATGGCTTCCGGGATCAGGCCGCCTTCGTCGGTGGGCACCGGCACGAAGTTGGGCTGGTACAGGCTGAACGACTGCAGCGCGCCCAGGTAGCTGGGGTCTTCGACCAGCACCTTGCTGTCCTTGTCGATCAGCACCTTGCCCAACAGGTCCAGTGCTTGCTGCGAACCCGACACGATCAGGATCTGGTCGGCGGCGACGCTGGCGCCAGCCTTGTTCAGGTCGTCGGCAACCCATTGGCGCAGCGGCGCAAAGCCTTCCGTGGGGCCGTATTGCAGGGCGGCGCGGCCGTTGGTGGACAGTACCTTGTCGAATGCCGCGCGAACTACCTCTACCGGGAAGCCGCCGGGCGCCGGCAGGCCGCCGGCGAACGAGATGACTTCGGGGCGCTCGGTGACCTTGAGGATCTCGCGGATGGCGGAGCTGGTGAGTTGCTGGGCGCGTTCCGAAAAGGAAAACGCAGGTTCGAGAGGCTTGTCCATGGAGTGCTTCTTGATCAAGAAGGGTAGGAAAATACGGGCGGTTGATCCCTTGGGTGGCCCGGCGGAAAAAACATTCGGCAAAAAACTATTGTCCCACACGGCAGCGGCCCGGCCCCCTTAACGGCGCCAAGCCCTAAAATCACCTGCATCGATAACCGCCTGTACAGTTACATTTGCCATGTTCGAAGCCGCTCCCATCGTCGCCGATTCCAAGGCCGCCCTGTATGCCGGGCTGGTTGCCCAGGCCCGCGCCCTGCTCGAAGGCGAGCATGACCGCATCGCCAATGCCGCCAACCTGAGCGCGCTGGCCTATCAAGCCCTGCCCGAACTGAACTGGGCGGGCTTTTATTTCTACGACGGCACGGAACTGGTGCTGGGCCCCTTCCAGGGCAAGCCGGCCTGCGTGCGCATCCCGCTGAACCGCGGCGTGTGCGGCGCGGCCGCCAGCCAGCGCCAGACCCAGTTGGTGCCCGACGTGCACGCCTTTCCCGGACACATCGCCTGCGATGCGGCCTCGCGTTCCGAGGTCGTGGTGCCGCTGGTGCACCAGGGCCAATTGATCGGCGTATGGGACGTGGACAGCCCGCTGCCGGACCGCTTCGACGAAGACGACCGGCAGGGCATGGAGGCCCTGTGCGCGGTGTTCCTGGCCAGCCTGGGCTAAGGCGCGGCGTTGACAGCGTTGCGGGCTCCCGGTAGATTCCCGCAACTGCGCTTGCAGACCACTGCATCCCATTCATTCATGATTCATCAGGCCAACCAATCCGCTTTCCTGTTCCGCGCCCTGGGCGTGGTGCTGGCTTGCGTCGGCCTGAAATCCAAAAAACAGCCGCTCATCTGACCGGAGCATGCTGTTCCGTCAGATGGGCGACGGAACAGCGGCCTCCTGGCGGCGCTTGGCGCCGTCCGCGCATCCCCCTGGTATCCCGAGCACTTCTGTACGGTCCTTAACCACGGTCCGCTACACCGAAGGAGTGTTCTCATGCAATCTCATCACCAATCTCCGATCCAGGGCGTCTGGGTGCCTCTGGTCACGCCGTTTTCCGGCGGCGCCGTCGACGGTGGGGCCTTGCGCCGGCTGGTGCGCCACTACGCCGCCGCGGGCGTGGACGGCCTGGTCGTGTGCGGCAGCACCGGCGAGGCCGCGTCGCTGGACGACGCCGAGCAATTGGCGGTGCTGGACGCCGTGCTGAACGAGGCGGGCCGGCTGCCCGTCATCATGGGCCTGGCGGGCAACCACCACGGACACGTGATGCAGCGCCTGGCCGCCTTCGGCACGCGCCCGCTGGCCGGCATCCTGGCCCCCGCGCCGTATTACGTGCGCCCCGGCCAGGAAGGCGCCGCCACGTATTTCCGCTGCCTGGCCGATGCCTCGCGCTTTCCCCTGGTGCTCTACGACATTCCCTACCGCACCGGCACGACGCTGGATACAGCGACACTGCTGGCGCTGGCCGCGCACCCGAACATCGCGGCGATCAAGGACTGCGGCGGCTCGCTGGAAAAGACCATCGCGCTGATCGCCGACGGCAACATGCATGTGCTGGCAGGCGAGGACCTGCAGGCGCTGTCCGTGATGAGTATGGGAGGCGCGGGCATGATCGCGGCGGCCGCGCACATCCGCCCGGATCTGTTCGTGGCCATGCACCAGGCGGTGAAGGCGCAGCAGCTGGACCTGGCCAGGAAGCTGTTCCACGCGCTGGTCCCCATCATCCAGCTGACGTTCGCCGAGCCCAATCCCGGCCCCCTGAAGGCGCAACTGGGACGCCAGGGCCTGCTGAGCGAGGAGCTGCGCATGCCCATGCCGGCAGCCACCGCGGGCCTGGCCGCGCGCATGGACGCCGCCGTGGCGGGGCTGAACCGGCAGTATCCCTGCCAGTAGGCCGAACTTGGTGAGCAGTCCGCCAGCTTTGTGGCCTTCGGATTCATTTTGTAATAAATGTCCTACCTGGAAGCTGACGGATTGCTTATCATGCGCCCATTCTCAGGGTGAAACAGAACGTTCATGGCCCAAGCTTTTGTAGCCTTGTCCGCCTGGCAAGTCATGCTGGCGGGCCTGCTGTTCTTCGGCGGCATCTATCTGGTCTTCGGCGCGGCCACCTGGCTGCTGACCCAGCACATCCTGCCCGCGCTGGGCATTGGCCGCCCGCTGGATCCGCGTCCGTTGGCGCCGGGCCAGCTGCGGCGCGAGTTCGCGCAATCGGGCCTGTCCATCCTGCTGTTCGGCACGGGCATGATTTTCCCTTGGGGCCTGTTGCAGCTGGGCTGGGCGCACCTGGATCCGGACGCCAGCTGGCAAAAGATCACGCTCGAGATCCTGGTGCTGGTGGCCTGGAACGACGTGCACTTCTGGATCAATCACCGCCTGCTGCACACCAAGCTGCTGCGCCGCTTCCACCTGCCGCATCACCGCTCGGTCGTGACCACGCCGTTCTCGACCTACAGCTTCCATCCCATCGAAGCGCTGATGCTGGGCAATGTGATCATGCTGCCCATGGCGCTGCACGACTTCAGCTTCTGGTCGCTGGCGTCGGTGCCGCTGTTCAGCCTGTTCTTCAATTGCATCGGCCACGCCAACTACGACTTCTTCCCCAATGTGTCCTACGCGCATTGGTTCGCCGCCAGCCGCCGCCATCATCTGCACCACGCCTGCTACAACGGCAATTACGGCTTTCAGTTCACCTTTATGGACCGCCTGTTCCGCACCCGCCTCAAGGCCGAGGCGGCGCAGTCCCAGCTGAATGCTTTCCGGCAGCGAGAATCGCTTGGCGGGCGCGCTTAAGCGACAGCACAGGCTGCCGTCGCTGCGCAACCGGCGCGACTGGCAAAGCCTGGCCTATCTGGCCGCGTTGCCCGCGCTGGCGGCCTGGCAATGGGTGCACGGATTCTGGTGGCCGCTGTACGGCCTGATGCTGTTCCTGACCCTGGGCGTGGGCGTCATCCACCACAACCACACGCACATCCGCATGTGGCGGGGGCGCTGGACCAATCGCGCCACCGACTTCTGGATCACGCTGCTGCAAGGCCACCCGACCTTCGTGTTCTATCCGGCGCACGTGGCCAATCATCACCGCTACAAGCACGGCGCGCGCGACGTGGCGCGTACCTATCGCTTCGGCGGCGACACCAATCATCTGTGGGGCTACCTGATCCATCCCTTGCAGGCCGGCTGGGTGCTGTATCCCTTGTTCTTCGCCTGGCTGGGCCGCCTGCGCCGGCATTGGCCGGGCGCCTGGCGCTATTGCATGGCGCAGTACGGCGTGTGGCTGGGGTTATGGGGCGGGCTGCTGGCCGTGAATCCCATGAAGGCGCTGGTGTTCGTCATCGTGCCGCAGCTGCACGGCCTGCACTGGCTGCTGGCCACCAACTATCTGCAGCATGCCCATGCCGATGGCGGGCCCCGGTCCGTCGCGGGCCTGAACTATGCGCGCAATTTCGAAGGGCTGGTCAATCCGCTGCTCTTCAACATCGGCCTGCACACCGCGCACCACGAGCATCCGCGGGCGCATTGGTCCGAACTGGTGCGTCTGCACCGCGAGCAATACCGCAGCCGCGTGAATCCGGCCTTGAACGAGTCCGGCCTTACGCCCTACATGTTCCGCGTGTTCGTGCTGGGCGCCGTCATGCCGCGCTTTCGCAGCCGTTCATGCATGGCGCCCGAGCACATCCGCTAGCGCCGCACTCCCTACATCCACCAGAGGCCACTCATGCCCATCGCGTTTCATCGTGTCTACCTGGAAAGCGCCGGCTATTTCATGCCGGGCGAACCCGTGTCCAACGATGCCATGGACAGCTACATCGCGCCGCTGAACCGCATGTCCAGCCGCATCAAGAGCCGCATCCTGGCCGAGAACGGCATCAAGCAGCGCTACTACGCGATCGACCCGGAAGGCGCCACGGTGTTCTCCAACGCGCAGTTGGCGGCCAACGCCATCCGCGATTGCCTGCGGCGCAACGACAGCGACCTGTCCGCCGTGTCGCTGCTGGCCAGCGGCTCGTCGGGCGGGGACGCGTTGATGCCGGGCTTCTCCAACATGATCCAGGGCGAGCTGGCCGCGCATCCGATGGAAACCCTGTCGGTGCACGGCATCTGCGCCGCAGGCGTATCGGCCATCCAGACGGCCGCGCAGGGCGTGGAACTGGGCGGACATGCCAGCGCCCTGGCCGTGGCCAGCGAGCTGCCGTCGCGGCTGTTCAAGCGCTCGCGCTTTGCGGCGCGCGGCTACGACGCCGACTTCGACGCGCATTTCCTGCGCTGGATGCTGTCGGACGGCGCGGGGGCGGTGCTGCTGGGCAACAGCGGACGGCCCCTGCCGGGCGCCTCGCAAGGTGTGCGCCTGCGCCTGAAGTGGGTGCACCAGCGCTCGTTCTCGGGCGACTATCCGGTCTGCATGCAGCTGGGCCTGTCGGCCGACCGCTCCAAGGGGCATCTGGACTATCCCTCGTGGAACGAGGCCGAGGCCGACGGCGCGCTGTCCTTGCGCCAGGATATCCGCCTGTTGCCGCACCTGTTCGACATCGGCATCCATGAGTACGCCAAGCTGGTGCGCGACGGCTGGCTGGACCCGGACCAGGTCGACCACTTCCTGTGCCACTACTCGTCGGAGAAGTTCATTCCGGTGGTGGAAGACCTGATGGAGAAGGCTGGCCTGGTGATCCCGCGCGAACGCTGGTTCAGCAATCTGGCGTGGCGCGGCAACACCGGCGCGGCGTCCATCCTGATCATGCTGGCCGAGTTCCTGGAAACACGCGAAGTGAAGCCGGGCGAGCAGATCTTTTGCTACATCCCGGAATCGGGCCGCTTCATGGCCGCCTACATGCTGCTGGAGGCCGAAGCCGTGCACGCGCCGCAGATCGCCGTGGGCGCATCTGCCGCCGCCGCGCCGCGCGAGGATGCCAACAGCGATGACGCCGCCGCGATCGCGCCGCCGCACGATCCCGACATGGCGCCCCAGGGCCTGGGCCAGCTGTTGACCGAACTGGCCGCGATCTGGCACGACTACCGCTCGCGCGTGTGGCGCACGCCCGTGGTGCGGCGCCTGCGCAATCGCCAATTCCAGACGGCCGACTACCTGAACTGGATGGAGAACTGGATTCCTCAGGTGCGCGAGGGCAGCAAGTGGATGCGCGAAGGCGCGGCCTCGCTGACGGAGCAATACGCGCCGCTCGCGGCGCTGATCGACACGCATGCGGGCGAAGAGCAGAACGACTTCCAGATCCTGTTCCAGGACTATCGCACCGCGGGCGGCGCGGTCGCCGACATCGACGCCCTGCGCCGCAATCCCGGCGGCGAAGCGCTCAACGCCTATCTGCACGGCCTGGCCGCCACGCGCGACCCCATCGGCCTGCTGGGCGCCATCTACATCATCGAAGGCACGGGCCAGCGCATCGTGCCGGCGCTGCTGCCGCTGCTCAAGGCCAGCCTGACGCTGCCGCCGGACGCTTTCCGCTTCCTGGAATACCACGGCCATAACGACGAGCATCACCTGGCGCGCTGGCTGTCGGCGGTGGAGCTGGCGCTGGACTGCGACGAGGATGGCCGCGCCGAGCAGCGCATCGTCGACACGGCGCGCCGCACGGCCGCGCTGTACCTGATGCAGTTCCACCACGTGATGGAAGGCGACGCGTGATGAGCAAAGAACCCGAATTCCTTGCCAAGCCGCACGATCCCGCCGATCCCAGCCCCTGGCTGGCGCTCTACCTGGACCGCAGCACGCCCTTGCCCGACAAGGTGAAGAAGGCCTGGCTGACGGATTCCAGTTGCGCCTCGCGCCAGTACCTGCTGCCTTTCCTGCGGCCGCTGGCGCGCGCCTTCATCATCCTGATCCAGGTCATCAAGACCTTCCTGCCGCGCCGCTGGTCGCATTCGAAGCTGCTGCACCGCATTCTGGCCTGGGGCCTGAAGCGCTTCGTGTCGCCCGAGGCCAATTGGCTGATCCTGCGCCACTTCCACCTGGGCGCGCAGATCCTGTCCTTCATCGCCGCCAACTCGCCGGTGCGCATTACCACCACGCCGCTGGAGCCGCGCAACATCGATGACCTGAAGGACGAACTGTTCGTCAAACACGACCTGAACCTGTTCAACTTCGTCATCCGTTTGAACCAGGCGTTGCGTGATGCGGGCGTGGAGATGCATGCGCCGCAGCGGGTCGATTTCTCGATGATCCGCGATCCGGACCTGCTGCTTGCAGACATGCCGCAGGGCAAGCTGAACTTCCTGGACCTGCAAAGCGCCATCGAACTGTTCACGCCGTTGTACCAGCTGATGCTGACCGACAACGACTTCTGGCGCGCGGCCAATTCGCTGCAGCTGGACGAGACCATCGGCATCTATGCGGCCAAGCTGCTGGGCGCGCCGCAGCACCTGATCCTGGTCAACAACAACCATCCGCTGGTGCCGATGTCGACCCTGCGCGCGGGCTACCGGCTGGTGCTGCATGGGCTGTCCACCGAGATGCTGCACAGCCTGCTGATGGAAATGAAAGAGGCGCAGCAAGGCGGCGAGGCGCCCGCGCCGATCGCCTGAAGCTTCAGCGCTTTTCCGCGTACACGCCGAAGCGCTGCAGCTGCGCTTCGCTGTTGGCGATTTCGCGCAGGCTTTCCTCGCCGCTGTGCGCCACCAGCAGGGCGGCCAGCGTCTGCGCGATGGATAGCGCAGGCACCACCGACGGAAACAGCGAAGGCGTATCGTTGGCCACCAGCAGCAACGCCTTTGCACCCGGGGCGATGGGTGATACCGCGCTGTCGGTGACCGCAATGACGCCGGCGCCGCGCTCGCGGGCGAATTCGACCGCCGTGACCGCCGCCTGCGCATAGGGCGCCTGGCTGAAGGCGACCAACGCGTCGTCTGGCCCGATGCGCCGCAACTCGTCGGCCAAGGTGCCGCCCACGCTGCTGAGCAGCGTCACCTTGTCCAGGAACATGCCGCAGGCATAGCTGAAGTGATAGGCCGCCGGATACAGGCTGCGCAGGCCGATGACATAGATGCGGCGCGCGTCGGCCAACAGGCCATGCGCGGCCTTCAGCGCGGGCAGGGCGGCGGGACCGAGGCTGCTGCCCAGGTTGCGCACTTCGGCGTCGAGGATGTCGGCGACCAGCCCGGCGTCGGCGTCGTGCTGAGGACGCTTGCGCAGCGCGGTGGCGCGGCCCGCGAAGCTGGACCCGCCTTCGGCCAGCCAGTCGCGGTAGGGCTGGCGGAACGCCTCGTAGGTGTCAAAGCCCAGTTGGCGCGCCAGGCGCAGCATGACGCCGGCCTGCACGCCGGCATGGCCTGCCGCGGCGCGCATCGACTCCAGGGCGATGTCCTTGGGATGATCGATCGCATAGCGGGCTGCCTGCCGCAGCTTGGGCGGCAGGGCGGAAAACTGGGCTTCGATCAGTTTGTCGATGGCGGCTTTATCCATCTGCGCTCCGGGTAAGGTGCCGCGTATTATGGCGTATCGTCCGCCAGCGCCAGGTCGATGGCGCGGGCCAGCGCGTCCGCCACGAAGGCCAGTTCGTCGGCCGTGCTGAGGTAGGGCGGCGCCAGCAGCACGTGGTCGCCGTGCTTGCCGTCTATGGTTCCACCCCCCGGGTAGCACAGCAGGCCCAGTTCGCGCGCCTGCGTTTTGATGCGCGCATGCAAGCGGCGCTGCGGCGCGAATGCGCGCAGGCTGCCGGGGTCCTCGGCCAGCTCCACGCTCCAGAACATGCCCCTGCCGCGGATGTCGGCGACGTGCGGATGCTTTGCCAGCCGCGCCGCCAGCATGGCGCCGAACTGCGCGCCCATGTCCGCCACGCGCGCCACCAGCTTGTCGCGCAGCACGATGCGCTGCACCGCCAGCGCCGCCGCGCAGGCCACCGGATGGCCGACATAGGTGTAGCCATGCTGGAACGCGCCCGAGCCCGCATTGATGGCGCCGATGACACGGTCGTGCGCCAGCACCGCGCCGATAGGCAGATAGCCCCCGCCCAAGCCCTTGGCCAGCGTCAGCAGGTCCGGCACCACGCCTTCCTGTTCGAAGGCGTGATAGCTGCCGGTGCGTCCCAGGCCGCACATGACCTCGTCCAGGATCAGCAGCACGCCGTGGCGGTCGCACACCTGGCGGATCTTGCGGAAGTAGCCCGGCACGGGCGCGACCGTGCCCGCAGTGGCGCCGACCACGGTTTCAGCGATGAAGGCGGACACGGTGCCCGGGCCCAGGCGCTGGATCTCGGCGTCCAGTTCCGCCGCCAGGCGGTCGGTGTATTGCTCGTCCGTTTCGCCGGCCTCGCGGTAGTGCAGGGCAAAGCAGGGCGAGACGTGATGGCTTTCGATCAGCACGGGCTGGTACAGCGCGCGGCGGCCGGCGTTGCCGCCCACCGACAAGGCCGCCAGCGTGTTGCCGTGATAGCTCTGGCGCCGCGCGATGTAGCGGTAGCGCTCTGGCTCGCCGCGCTCCACGTGATACTGGCGCGCCATCTTCAGGGCGGTCTCCACCGCTTCCGAACCGCCCGAAACGAAGTAGGCGTTGCCCAGGCCCGCCGGACTGTTGGCCGCCAGCAGTTCGGCCAGCTCTTCGGCGGCCGGCGTGGTGAAGAAGCTGGTGTGCGCGTATTCCAACGCGTCCAGCTGCGCGACGGCCCCGGCGCGCACTTCGGGGTGCGCATGTCCCAGGCACGAGACCGCCGCGCCGCCCGAGGCGTCGAAGTAGCGCCGGCCTTCCTGGTCGACGATGAAGCAGCCTTCGCCCTTGATGGCGACGGGCAGGGGGCTGGAGTTGCGATGGATGATGCGGCTCATGGTGTGGGGCGGCGGTTCGCGGTCTGGTTTATAAAATAAAACACATGGTATATTTATTGTAAAAATAAACCAAACGGTTTTATCGTCGCGTTGGCCGTTGCGTCATCATTCGCTCAAGGGGGCGTCATGAAGTTTTCCCATCTGTTGCGTGGTTGGACCTGCGGGATTGCGGCGGCTGCCGCGTTGGGCGCGGCCGGGCAGGCCAGCGCCGCCTGGCCGGAGCAGCCGCTGCGGCTGGTGGTGCCATTCGCCGCCGGCGGCACCACCGATCTGCTGGGCCGCCTGATGGCCGAAGGCCTGGGCGCCGAACTCGGCCAGTCCGTGGTGGTGGTCAACAAGGCTGGCGCGGGCGGCAGCCTGGGCGCGTCCGAGGTGGCCCACGCGCAGCCGGACGGCTACACCCTGCTGCTGGGCACGCCCGGCACGCAGATCATCAACGCCTACGTCTACAAGAAGATCGGCTACGACCCGGCCAAGGACTTCGCGCCGGTCGCCTATGTGGCGCAGGTGCCCAACGTGGTGCTGACGCATCCCGGTTCCGGCCTGAAGACCATGGACGACCTGCTGCGCACCGCGCGCGCCGAGCCCGGACGCCTGAACTGGGGTTCGCCCGGCGTGGGCAGCTCGGGCCATCTGGCGCTGGAGATGATCAAGCGCATGGGCAAGGTGGACATCCGCCACGTGCCGTACAAGGGTGCCAGCCAGGCCAACAATGACCTGCTGGGCGGTCAGATCGACCTGTCGGCCGACAACCTGCCCACCGCCTTGCCGCTGATCAAGGCAGGCAAGCTGGTGGCGCTGGGCGTGACCTCGGCCCAGCCGGTGGCCGCCGCGCCGGGCGTGGCCGCCATCGCGCAGTCCGTGCCAGGCTTCGAACTGACCTCCTGGTTCGTGGTGATGGCGCCCGCCGGCACGCCACAGCCGGTTATCGACAAACTCAACGCCGCCGCCCAACGGGTGCTGGATGCGCCCGCCACGCGCGAACGCTTGGCCGCCTTGGCCGCGCAGCCCATCGGCGGCACGCCGCAAGCCTTGGCGCAGCATCTGCAGGCGGAGCGCGAGAAGTACCGCGTCCTGATCGAAGGCACCGACATCCGTCCGGAATAAACGGGGAAGCGCATGGGCAAGGGCATGAAGAAAAGGCTGGCGGTGGCGCGCTTCTGGTACGAAGGCAACGCCTTCTGCCCGGTGCCCTGCACCATGGCGGATTTCGAACGGCGCGAGTGGCGCAAGGGCGGCGACGCCTTGGCCGCCGCCGCGGGCACGGCCACCGAACTGGGCGAAGTGGCCGAGTTCGCCCGCGCGCATCCGGACTGGGAGGTCGTGGCCTTGCGCTGCGCGTCCGCCTTGCCTGGCGGGCCGATAGAGGACGCCGTGCACCGCGCCTTTACCGAAGAGGTGCTGGCCGGGCTGGCCGCGGACGAGGCCGGCTGGGATGCCGTCTACCTGTCGTTGCATGGCGCCGCCATCACCGACCTGCGGCAGACGCCCGATCTGGATTTCGTGCGGGCCGTGCGGGCCTTGCTGCCCGACGTGCCGCTGGGCGCGAGCTTCGACCTGCATGCCAACCTGGCCCCTGAGCTGGGCGGCTTGCTGGATTGCGCCAGCGGCTACAAGACCTATCCCCACATCGACATGCGGGAAGCAGCGCAGCGCGTGCTCGACATGCTGTTGCGCACGCAGGCCGGCACGCTGTCGCCGTGGGTGCTGGTGGCCAAGCCGGATCTGCTGTTGTCCAGCTTCAACATGCGCACCGATGCCGGGCCCATGCGCGAATTGCAGGATCTCGCCGCGGCGCAGTTGGGCGAAGGCGTGGCCGAAGTCTCGGTGTTCGGCGGCTTTCCGTATGCGGATACCGCCGATACCGGCGCATCGGTGCTGGTGGTGGCCGACATGGCCCGCGATGCCGCGGGCGCGCGGGCGCAGGCCGTGGCCGAAACCATGAAGGCGGCGATGCGGCGCCTGGAGCCTGCGTTTGCGGTCACCTTGCCGACGCCGCAAGAGGGCCTGACGCAAGCCGTGCAAGCGGCGCGCGCGGGCGGCCTGGTGGCCGTCACCGATCCGGGCGACAACCCGTTATCGGGCGGCGTGTGCGACACGCCGGCGCTGTTCCGCGCCTTGCTGGATGCGCGTGTCGATGTGCCGTGCGTGTTCGCCAGCTTCGCGGACCCGGACGCGGTCAGGCGCGCCTATGAGGCGGGTTTGGGCGGCGATTGCGAACTGGCCCTGGGCGGCCGCGTGAGCCGCGACTTCGGTGCGCCAGTGCTTGCTGCGTTCCGCGTCGAACGCTACACCGATGGCGAGTTCAGCAACACCGGCCCGATGGAAACGGGCGTGCGCACGAGCTGCGGACGCACCGCGCTGCTGTCGCTGCGCGACCAGCCCAATGTGCGGGTCATCATCACCGAACTAGTGGCGCCGGCCAACGATCCGGGCTTTTTCACCTTGCATGGCATCGACCTCGATCAGGTGCGGCTGCTGTGCGTGAAGGCCAAGAACCACTTCCGCGCGGCCTTCCTGCCGCTGTGCGCCGCGATCATCGACGTCGACGCGCCCGGACCGGCAGCGCTGGACCTGCGGCTGCTGCCGTTCCGGCATGCGCGCAGGGCGCATTGACCGGGGCGCAAGACCTGCGGAAATAGCGGCGCGGACCCGCGCGCCTTGGTGTTGACCCTGCGTTACACGGCAAGGGCCTTGCGCTATATTGCGACCCTTGCCCCGCAGGCCCGCCGGGCGGCGTCCGCGCTGTCGAATCCCTATTCCGGAAGTCGTTTACATGCCCCAGACACTTGAAGTCATCGCCACCCTTCTGTTCGCCGTGGCGGTTCTTCATACCTTCTCGGTTCCCTTCTTCGCGCGGCTCGCGCATCGTGGCGGACCGCATGCGGGCATCTGGCATCTGTTCTCCGAGGTCGAGGCCGTGTTCGGCGTCTGGGCCTTCGTGCTGATCGTGGCGATGGCCGCGCTGGCCGGCCCGTCGCATGCCATCGAATACATGGACACGCGCAACTTCACCGAGCCGCTCTTCGTCTTCGTGATCATGGTGGTGGCCGCCAGCCGGCCCATACTGGAACTGGTCGGCATGCTGGTGCGGCTGGTGGCCCGCGTGCTGCCGCTGCCGCGCGAATTGGCCACCTTCTTCGTCGTGATGTCGCTGGTGCCGCTGGGCGGCTCCTTCATCACCGAACCCGCCGCGATGACGCTGGCCGCCATCCTGCTGCGCGACGCCTACTTCCGCAGCAGCGGGCGCGCGGGCTTCAAATACCTGACGCTCGGCGTGTTGTTCGTCAACGTCTCCATCGGCGGCGTGCTGACCTCCTACGCCGCGCCGCCGGTGCTGATGGTCGCCTCCACCTTTGGCTGGGACTCGACCTTCATGGTGCAGCACTTCGGCTGGCGCGCCGCGATCGCGGTCTGCCTGAACGCGGCCCTCTTGACCTTCATCTGCCGCAAGGCGCTGCTGGAGCGCTCGGTGGGCACGGGCGGCGGCGTGGACGCGCCCGAAGGCGGCGATGCGCGCGGGCCGGTGCCGCTGGTGGTCATGCTGGTGCACCTGGTGTTCCTGGTCGCCGTGGTGCTCAGCGCGCATCATCCGGCCATCTTCCTGGGCCTGTTGATGATGTTCATCGGCTTCGCCGAAGCCTACAAGCGCCACCAGAGCCGCCTGATGATCAAGGAAGGCCTGATGGTCGGCTTCTTCCTGGCCGGGCTGGTGGTGCTGGGCGGCCTGCAGAAGTGGTGGCTGCAGGACCTGCTGGGCGGGCTCGAACCCTTCGTGCTGTTCTGGGGCGCGACCGCGCTCACCGCCATCACCGACAACGCCGCGCTGACCTACCTGGGATCGCTGGTCGAAGGCACCAACGAGGCCTGGCGCTACATGCTGGTGGCCGGGGCTGTCACGGGCGGGGGGCTGACGGTGATCGCCAATGCGCCCAATCCGGCCGGCTTCGCCATCCTGAAGAACCACTTCCCGGACGGCAGCATTTCGTCGGGGCGGCTGTTCCTGTCCGCCCTGGCGCCGACCCTGGTGGCGGCGGTCATGTTCCTGCTTCCCGTATAGGGCTGCGGGGCCGGCGGAGCCGCTGGCGGCGCCCCTGAGGCGCCGCCCAAGGCGGGCCGCCTTGGGCGGACACCGGCCGTTCACGAAAAACCGCTAAAATTCAAGACTTTCCCGTATTTTTTTCCGGCCTCGCCCACCCGCCGCTTCCGTTCGGACCAGGTCTAGCGACCCGATCCGGCCCCGGACATTGCGTCCGGCGACAGCGACTCTTGATATGCCGGGCCCGCGCCTGGGAGCCCTAGATGCCCATTTACGCTTACAAGTGCAGCGCCTGCGGCCATGCCAAAGACGTCTTGCAGAAGATTTCCGATGCGCCGCTTTCGGTTTGCCCCGAATGCGGCCAGAGCACGTTCTCCAAGCAGGTGACCGCGGCTGGATTCCAGCTCAAGGGTTCCGGCTGGTATGTCACGGATTTCCGTGGCAACGGCAACGGCGGCAGCCAAGGCGCCGCTCCGGCCACCGCGCCGGCGTCTGCTGAAAGTGCCGCGCCCGCCGCCGCGCCCGCGGCAGCTCCGGCCGCCCCTGCCGCGCCCGCTGCCGGTAGCGCCGCTTCCTAGAGCACACGCGATGCGTATGCGCGTCATCAAGAAGTACTTCATCACCGGCCTGCTGATCTGGGTTCCCCTGGTCATCACGGTGTGGGTGCTGGGCTTGCTGGTCGCGACCCTTGAAGGGTTCGTGCCCGGCTTTCTGTCGTCCCAATCGCTGTTCGGCATCGACATCCCCGGTTTCCGCTTCGTCCTGGTCGTGGTGGTGGTGCTTTTGACGGGCATATTCGCGGCCAACCTGATCGGCCGCACCATGGTGGACCAGTGGGAAAACCTGCTGGGCCGCATACCCTTGGTGCGCTCGATCTACAACTCGGTCAAGCAGGTCAGCGATACCGTGCTTGCCCCCAACGGTCAGGCGTTTCGCCGCGCGGTGCTGGTGCAGTATCCGCGCGCCGGCAGCTGGACCATTGCTTTCGTTACCGGCACGCCCAGCGGCGAAGTGGCCGACCGGCTTCCCGGCGACCACATCAGCGTGTACGTGCCGACCACGCCGAATCCCACGTCCGGCTTCTTCCTGATGGTTCCGCGCGCTGACGCCCTGGACCTTCAGATGAGCGTGGACGCGGCATTGAAGTACATCGTTTCCATGGGCGTGGTCGCCCCGGTCCAGGCGGCGACGCCCGTGGACCGGCCGGCCGCTCCCGTCCCGGCTCCCGGCGCGCAAGACGCGCCTCGCGCCGATTCGTAACCCTTACGCTACAACCAAGCACATAAACGGAGTCATCCCGCATGCGTACCTGCTACACCGGCCAGGTTTGCCGTGACCATCTCGGCCAGACCGTCACCCTGTACGGCTGGGTGAACCGCCGCCGTGACCACGGCGGGGTCATCTTCATCGACCTGCGCGACCGCGCGGGCCTGGCGCAGATCGTGTTCGATCCGGACAACGCCGCCTTCGCCACCGCGGAGCGCCTGCGCAACGAGTTCTGCATCCGCGTCACCGGCCTGGTGCGCGAGCGTCCGGCGGGCACCGCCAACGCCGAGCTGGCTTCGGGTGAAATCGAAGTGCTCTGCAAGGAAGTCGAGATCCTGAACGCGTCGGTCACGCCGCCGTTCCAGCTGGACGACGACAACCTCTCGGAAACGACGCGCCTCACGCACCGCGTGCTGGACCTGCGCCGTCCGCAGATGCAGCGCAACCTGATGCTGCGCTACCGCGTGTCCATCGAAGTGCGCAAGTTCCTGGACCAGCTGGGCTTCATCGACATCGAAACCCCGATGCTGACCAAGAGCACGCCCGAGGGCGCGCGCGACTACCTGGTGCCCTCGCGCGTGAACGCCGGCCACTTCTTCGCGCTGCCGCAATCGCCGCAGCTGTTCAAGCAGATGCTGATGGTGTCCGGTTTCGACCGCTACTACCAGATCACCAAGTGCTTCCGCGACGAAGACCTGCGCGCCGACCGCCAGCCCGAATTCACCCAGATCGACTGCGAAACCTCGTTCCTGAACGAATTCGAGATCCGTGAAATCTTCGAAAACATGATCCGCCACGTGTTCAAGGTGGTGCAGGACGTCGATCTGCCGACGCCGTTCCCGATCATGACCTGGACCGAAGCCATGCGCCGCTATGGTTCGGACAAGCCGGACCTGCGCGTGAACCTGGAGTTCACCGACATGACCGACGTCATGCGCGACGTGGACTTCAAGGTGTTCGCCGCCGCCGCCACGGCGCCCGGCAGCCGCGTGGTCGCCTTGCGCGTGCCCGGTGGCGCCGAGATGTCGCGCAGCGAGATCGACGGCTACACCCAGTTCGTCGGCATATACGGCGCCAAGGGCCTGGCCTACATCAAGGTCAACGAAGTGGCCAAGGGCCGCGACGGCCTGCAATCGCCCATCGTCAAGAACCTGCACGACGCTGCCCTGGCCGAACTGGTCAAGCGCACCGGCGCGCAGGATGGCGACATCATTTTCTTCGGCGCCGACCGTGAAAAGGTCGTCAACGACGCCATCGGCGCGCTGCGCGTGAAGATCGGCCACAGCGAGTTCGGCAAGAAGGTCGGCCTGTCGACCGCTGGCTGGAAGCCGCTGTGGGTCGTCGACTTCCCGATGTTCGAGTACGACGAGGAAGACGGCCGCTACACCGCCGCCCACCACCCCTTCACCAGCCCGAAGGACGGCCACGAGGACTTCCTGGAAACCGATCCCAGCAAGGCTATCGCCAAGGCCTACGACATGGTGCTGAACGGTTGGGAAATCGGCGGCGGCTCGGTCCGTATCCATCGCGAGGAAGTGCAGAGCAAGGTGTTCCGCGCGCTCAAGATCGGCGCCGAGGAAGCCCGCGAGAAGTTCGGCTTCCTGCTGGACGCGCTGCAATACGGCGCGCCTCCGCATGGCGGCATCGCTTTCGGCCTGGACCGCATCGTCACGATGATGACCGGCGCCGAATCGATCCGCGACGTGATCGCTTTCCCGAAGACCCAGCGCGCCCAGTGTCTGCTGACGCAAGCGCCGTCCGAGGTCGACGAGAAGCAATTGCGCGAGCTGCACATCCGCCTGCGCAACGTAGAGACGAAGTGACCCCCCCGAAGCGCCGTAGGCGCTTCCCCCCCAGGGGGGCGCCGCTACGGACCGGCGGAGCCCGGATCCGTGCGGCCCGGCTTGGGGGGCGTTGTTTGCTTGCGGCGTGGGGTGCTCGAATGGATGATGGGACCGTTGCCGTTCGAACGCGGCGTGTGCGCCGCGGCGGTGGGAACGGTCTTCTGAATTGGAGTAATCTGGCAAACGCCGCCTGACCTGGCGGTGCTGGCCGGGCTTTTTTCTGCGGCCGGCGGTTTTCCAGTTTTGAAAGGCGCCATTTTCCATGTCGCTCATCCGCGTCGTCAGCTACAACATACATAAGGGCCGCTCGGCATTGGGCCGGCGCGACTCCCTGAACGAATTGCGCCTGGGCCTTTATGGCCTGCGTCCGGATCTGGTCTTCCTGCAGGAGGTCCAGGGCCGCAATGAGCAGAAGTCCCTGCTCGACGCCCAGCACGAATCGCTTGCCGCCGCCTTGCGGCTGGATGTGGCCTATGGCCGCAATGCCATCCGCCATGAGACGGACCACGGCAATGCGCTGTTGTCGCGCTTTCCCATTCTCGACCACGAAAACCTGGACATCTCCGACCACCGGCTGGAGCAGCGCGGGTTGTTGCACGCCCGCATAGAACTGGGCGGGCGCGCGGTGCATTGCTTCGTCGTGCACCTGGGCTTGTTCGCCGGCAGCCGCAGCCGCCAGATCCTGGCGCTGACCGAGCGCATCCGGCGCATGGTGCCGGATGGCGAACCCATTCTGATCGCGGGTGATTTCAACGATTGGGGCGACCGCCTGGCGCCCCTGTTCGTGCAGCAGCTCGGCTTGTACGAAGTGTTCTCGCATGCCCCGCGCAGCCATGGCGGCGAACTGCCGCGCCTGCGCGATTCGGTCAAGCGCCTGAGCAACGCGTTGCGTGGATTGCCCAATGGCGGCGTGTCCGTCATGGAGCGCACCAACCAGCTGGGCATGGGCGACAGTTCACGCCTGCTGTTGCCGCCGCCGCGCACCTTTCCCGCGGTGTTCCCGTGGTTCCGCCTGGACCGCATCTACCAGCGCGGCTTCGCCGTGCGCAGCGCCCGCGTGCTGCGCGGCCGCGAATGGGCCAGGCTTTCCGATCACTCTCCCTTGCTGGCCGAGCTGGAACTGCCGTGAGGGCAGAGCAGTCCAAGCTGGACTGGACGCAGGGCAACGACATCCGGTTGCTCCAGAACGGCGCCGACTTTTTTCCCGCGCTGTGTGCGGCCATCGACGCCGCCCAGGTCAGCGTGCACCTGGAAACCTACATCTTCACGCCGGACCGCACCGGCTCCCAGGTGCTGGACTGCCTGGAGGCGGCCGTGCGGCGCGGGGTCAAGGTGCGCGTCGTGCTGGACGGCTTCGGCAGCGCCGAGTTCGTCGATCCCGTGCGCACGCGCTTGACCAACGCCGGCGCGCAATGCCGCATCTTCCGTCCCGAGCCGCGCTGGTTCGCGCGCTACATTCCGTCGCGCAGCCGCCTGCGACGGCTGCACCGCAAGGTCACGGTGGTGGATGGACGCGTCGCCTTCATCGGCGGCATCAACATCCTTGACGACTACGACGACCAGGACCCGACGGACGGCATTACCGGCCCGCGCTTCGATTTCGCGGTGCAGGTGCAGGGACCGCTGGTCACCGAGGCCGCCTATGCCCAGGAACTGCTATGGGTGCGGCTGAACTGGGCGCGCCTGCGCCGCCATCCGCGCGACTGGAACCGCATGCGCTTGCTCAAGCCGCGCCACGCCGCCGTCGCGCCCTGTGGCGACCTGCGCGCCGCGCTGGTGCTGCGCGACAACCTGCGCTTTCGCCAGACCTTCGAGCGCGCCTATCTGTACGGCATCGCGCACGCGCGCCGCGACATCCTGATCGCCAATGCCTATTTCTTTCCCGGCCGTCAGTTCCGCCGGGCGCTGGCCAAGGCCGCCGCGCGCGGCGTGCGCGTGCGCCTCTTGCTGCAGGGCAAGGTCGAATACCGCATGCAGTACCACGCCACGCGCTCGCTGTACGACCAACTGTTGCGCGACGGAATTGAAATCTACGAATACATGCCGAGCTACCTGCACGCCAAGGTGGCGGTCATCGACAATGTGGCGACGGTGGGCTCGTCCAACCTGGACCCCTTCAGCCTGCTGCTGGCGCGCGAAGCCAACGTGGTCGTGGACGACCAGCCCTTCTCCTGGGACCTGCAGGAACGGCTGGAGACGGCCATCCGCGAAGGAGGGCGCTTCATCCGGCCGCTGGAGTACCAGCGCCGGGGGTGGGTACGGCGCTGGGTCGACGCGGTTTCCTATACCCTGCTGCGCATCGGGGTGGCGTTGACGGGGACTTCGGATAAGTACTGAGGGCGGGGCGTTGGAGTAGAATTCGCCTCAAATTACACGAGTCGGGAACAGCTACACCACGGTTGATTGCCGACGATGGCGACGCGGTCATGAAAACAGTGGCAATCCTGCAGTCGAATTACGTGCCGTGGAAGGGGTATTTTGACCTGATCGCCGCGGTGGATGAATTCGTCATTTATGACGAGGTTCAGTTCACCAAGAACGACTGGCGCAATCGGAACCAGATCAAGACACCGCAAGGTACACAGTGGCTTTCCATTCCTGTCGGCGCGGATATCCAGCGGCGTATTTGCGAAGTGGAATTGCCCGCGGGCCCATGGCCTGAAAAGCACTGGAAAACCCTCGCTGCGAATTACAGACGCGCCCCTTATTTTGACGATGTCGCGCGCTGGCTGAAACCCTTGTATCTGGACGGGCGTTATCAGCGGCTATCAGAATTGAACGTCGCGTTCATCAAGGCCATCTGCGGATATCTGGGCATCGGGACGAAGATCAGCGATTCCTCGGATTTCGAGCATGCGCCCGGCAAGACTGGAAGATTGGTCGGCCTTTGCCGCCAGGCAGGTGCGCAGCGCTATATATCGGGTCCGGCCGCCAAGGCTTATCTCGACGAAAGCGAGTTTTCGGCAGCAGGCATACTCGTTGAATGGTTCGACTATGCGGGGTATCCGGAATATCCTCAATTGTGGGGAAAATTCGAACATGCGGTTTCCGTATTGGATCTGTTGTTCAACTGTGGCGCTGCGTCTTCCCAGTACATGAGATACGTGAAATGAAGCTCTCCGTTGTCGCCACCCTGTATCGGTCCGCGCCCTATATCGACGAGTTCTGCCGCCGAGTCCGGCAGGCGGCGAGAAAACACGCTGGCGATGACTACGAGATCATTCTCGTCAACGACGGTTCGCCCGACGAGAGCCTGGATATCGCCAGGCAGATCGCCTCCCTCGATCCCAGGATCGTCGTAGTGGACCTGTCGCGCAATTTCGGCCATCACAAGGCCATGATGACCGGCCTGGCGCATGCGGGCGGCGACGAGGTTTTCCTTATCGATACCGACCTTGAAGAAGCCCCCGAATGGCTGGCTGAGTTTGCCGCCCTGCGCGCAGAGAGCGACAGCGACGTGGTGTACGGGGTACAGCGGCAGCGCAAGGGCGCATGGTTCGAACGGGTCACGGGCCAGCTGTTCTGGTATACGCTGAAGAAGCTGACCGGCATGCCCTTGCCTGGCAACGTCACCACCGCGCGCCTGATGTCACGGCGCTACGTTCAGGCGTTGTTGCAGCATCAGGAGCGCGAAATTTTCATCGCGGGGCTTTGGTTCATCACGGGCTTCAGGCAGTTGGCTTGCGAGGTCGAGAAGCTGAGCAATTCGACGTCGACCTATACGCTGCGCAAGAAAATGTCCCTGCTTGTGAATTCGGTCACTGCGTTCAGCAATGCACCCTTGATCAGCATTTTCTACCTGGGGCTGCTGATATCGCTGGTGGCCGGCTGCTATATCGTCTTCCTGGTGTTGCGGTGGTGGCTGGAGGACACCTCCATGGCGGGCTGGACATCGGTCATGGCTTCCATCTGGCTGCTGGGCGGGCTGCTGATGTCGTCGCTTGGCGTCCTCGGCATATACGTAGCCAAAATCTACACGGAAGCGAAGGGGCGTCCGTACACGATAGTCCGCGAAGTCTATCGGAATGGCGCGCCATGAATAGCGTCGTATTTCTATGCTCGGGCGGCGGAGGCAATCTCAGGTTCGTGTATGCGGCCATGCAGCGCGGGTGGTTGCCGGGCGCAAGGCTTGCAGGCGTGCTGACCGACCGCGAATGCGGCGCCAGTGAATTTGCCCGCAGCAAGGGTTTGCCCACGCGTTCCATGGATTTTTCGCGGTCGGGGCAGGCGGAAGTGCAGCTTGAACTGAGACGCCTTGCCGCCGATGCGGTGGTGACGAACGTCCACAAGATCTTGACGCCGGAATTCGTGACGGAGTACGAGAATGCCCTGCTCAATCTGCACTATTCCTTATTGCCGGCGTTCGGCGGGGTGATCGGAGTCGAGCCCGTCAAGCGCGCGCTGGAGTACGGCGTCACGCTACTGGGCGTGACCGCGCATCGGGTCTCGGCCGAAGTCGATGCGGGCCGGCCGCTGGTGCAGGCGGCGATTCCGGTGGAGCCGGGTGATAGTGTAGATCTCGTCATGGATGTGGTGTTCCGCGCCGGTTGCTTGGCATTGCTGGAAACCTTGAGAGGTCAACTGCATATTGCGGGGCATGCCCGTGCGCGGGTGCTGCGGCTATGTGGCAGGGACATCATGTTCAATCCATTCGGTACCGTCGGCATCGAATGGGAGGACGAGGCGTTTTGGCAGGAAGTGAAGGCGCAACCCGCAGCGGAACCATCCTCGTGCTGAATCCGGACCGGCGCTCCGGACGATCCGGCTACCGCTTTCAGTTGTTGCGCTATGCCCTGGTCGGCGTGGTGAGCAACGCCCTGGGATATGCGATCTATCTGCTGGTCACGCACCTGGGCATGGCGCCCAAGATAACGGTTACGCTGCTCTATGCCGTAACGGCGGCATTGGCATTTTTCGGAAATCGGCGCCTGACCTTCCAGAGCAGCGGCCGCATGCTCGGGCCGGCATTGCGGTATGTGCTTGCCCACGGCGTGGGGTACTTGATCAATATTGGCCTGTTGGCGCTATTCGCCGATCGCCTCGGCATACCCCATCAATGGGTTCAGCTGGCCGCCGTCTTCATCGTCGCCGGATTCATGTTCTGCGCGCTTCGCTGGTTTGTGTTCGCCGATACGGCGAAAAGGTAGATGGGATGAAGCAATGTCTGGCGTGCAGCGCCGTATTTCCCCGGGAGCAGCCAGGGTGTCCGTCGTGCCACGCGAAACCCGTTCTTGTCGATGGCTTCGAAGCCTACGCGCCGGAGCTTGCCCGCGAGGGAGGAGGCTTCAAGGAAAGCCATTTTTCCGAACTGGCGAGCCTTGAGGAAGGTCACTTCTGGTTCGAGGCGCGGAACGAACTGATAGCCTGGGCTATTGAAAAATACTGTGCCGATCGCGAGAGCTTCCTCGAAATCGGATGCGGCACGGGATTCGTGCTGTCTGGCATGGCCAGGCGGTTTTCATTCGCCAGGCTGCTGGGCAGCGAAATCTTCTCACAGGGCCTGCATTTCGCGGCGCAGCGTGTGCCACAGGCCAGCTTCATCCAGATGGATGCGCGCAAGATTCCGTTTTCCGGGGAATTCGACGTCATCGGCGCGTTCGATGTGTTGGAGCATATCCAGGAAGACGAGGCCGTGCTGCGGCAGGTTCATCAAGCGCTCAAGCCCAAGGGCATGCTCCTGCTGACGGTGCCTCAGCATGATTGGCTATGGAGTCCCAGCGACGATTATGCTTGTCATGTTCGGCGCTATTCGGCCCGGGATTGCCATGCCAAGCTGCGTGCGGCGGGATTCCATATCGTGCGCAGCACCTCCTTCGTGTCCCTGTTGCTGCCTTTGATGATGGCGTCGCGCCTGAAGAAGCGCAAGCAGGGCGGTGAATTCGATGTGACCGACGAGTTCAAGCTTTCGCCCAAGTTGAACTCCATCCTGTACCGCGTGATGAAGGGTGAGGCCTCGCTGATCAAGGCGGGCGTCGATTTTGCGGCGGGCGGGTCCCGCTTTGTGATTGCTCAACGGATTGAAAAGCAATGAAGGCAATTATTCTTGCGGGCGGCACCGGCTCCAGGCTGTATCCGCTGACCCAGGTAACCAGCAAGCAATTGCAGGCGGTCTTCGACAAGCCGATGATCTACTACCCCCTGACCGTTCTGATCGCAGCGGGGGTGCGCGAGTTCTGCCTGATCTCCACGCCGCATGATTTGCCCAAGTTCGAGAATCTCCTGGGAGATGGCCGCCACTGGGGAATCAGCATCGAATACCGGGAGCAGGCCAAGCCGGAAGGCATCGCGCAGGCATTTCTTATCGCCGAGGATTTCATCGCCGGCGAAGATGTTGTGCTGATGTTGGGGGACAACATCTTTTCGGGCGGCGGCGATTTTCCGCGGGCGATGGCGGAATTCCGCGACGGAGCGGCGATTTTCGCCTATCACGTGAGGGATCCCGAACGCTATGGCGTGGTCGAATTCGACGCCAAGGGCAACGCGCTCTCGCTTGAAGAGAAACCGGCAAAGCCCCGCAGCAGCTATGCAGTGCCCGGCGTGTATATCTATGACAAGGATGTCGTGGATATCGCGCGAGGCCTGAAGCCATCGGCCCGCGGCGAACTCGAGATCACCGACGTCAACATCGAATACCTGCGCCGGGGCAAGCTCAAGGTAAACAGGCTCAGCCGCGGTTTCGCGTGGCTGGATGCCGGCACCAGCTCCGCGTTGCAGGAGGCGTCCGCCTATATCGAAGCCGTGGAGCGCCGCCAGGGCGTCAAGATCGGCTGTCCGGAAGAGGCCGCGCTCGTGCGCGGATTCCTGAGTCTGGGCGCATTCGAAACGTTGGTGAGCGAATTGCCCAATTGCCAGTATCGGGACTACCTCCGCAGCGTTGCGGACGAAACCAAACGGTTTGGAGGCGCACAATGAGCGAGCAGCGGCTCGATTTCAACAAGCCCTATCTGACGGGCAAGGAAACGCAATACATAGCCCAGGCGCTGGCCAGCCAGAAGCTGGCGGGGGATGGCGCCTTCACCAAGTTGTGCCACGATTGGTTTGAGCGGCACGTGGGGTGCGCGCGCGGGTTGCTGACGCATTCCTGTACCGCCAGCCTGGAAATGTCGGCCATGCTCTGCGACGTGAGACCTGGCGACGAGGTGATCATGCCCTCGTACACCTTTGCGTCCACGGCCAACGCATTTGCCTTGCGCGGCGCGGTGCCGGTGTTCGTCGATGTGCGCAAGGACACGATGAATCTCGATGAAGCGCTGCTGGAGCAGGCTATCACGCCGCGAACCAAGGTGATCGTGCCGGTTCACTACGCAGGCGTCGCCTGCGAGATGGACGCGATCTTGGCTATCGCGCGGCAGCATGGAATCCGGGTAGTCGAAGACGCGGCGCAGGGCATCATGGCGAACTACAAAGGCCGTCCGCTGGGCAGCCTTGGAGATCTGGGAACCTTCAGTTTCCACGAAACCAAGAACGTGATCTCAGGGGAAGGGGGGGCGTTGCTGGTCAATCACCCCGAACTGGCGATGCGGGCCGAGATCATTCGTGAAAAAGGGACGGACAGAAGCCGCTTTTTCCGCGGCGAAGTGGACAAGTACACCTGGCAGGAAGCGGGATCGTCCTATCTGCCGAGCGAATTGATTGCTGCATTTCTCTGGGCTCAGCTGGAATCGGCGCGCGACATCACCGAACAGCGCTTGGCCATCTGGGATCGATATCACGACGCTCTGGGGCCGCTGGAAGCCCGGGAACTGCTGCGGCGGCCCATCGTGCCCGACGGTTGCGAGCATAACGCGCACATGTACTACGTCTTGCTGCCGGCATCAGTCGACCGCCGGCAGGTGATCGAAGAGTTCCGGTCACGCCAGATCTACCCTGTATCGCATTACGTGCCATTGCATTCCGCGCCGGCGGGCCTGCGCTATGGGCGCGTGGCAGGCAGCATGGCGGTCACCGATCAGTATTCCGAGCGGCTGCTGCGCCTGCCGTTCTGGGTGGGCCTGACACCCGCGCAACAGGATACGGTGGCCGAGGTGCTTGAGGCCGCTTTGCACAAGCGGGCTTAGCCGGCAGGGCGGCGAAATCGCAGCAATCCCAGTGCGAGTGCGGTGCCGACCAGGATGATGGCGGCACCCACCGCGATCGAGGGCGTGATGCTCTCATCCAGAAACCATGACCCCCAAAGCACGCCGAAGATCGGCACCAGGAAAGTGACGCTGACGGCGCCCGTCGGGCCGACATTGGCGATCAGGCGGAAGAAGATGATGTAGGCCGCGCCCGTGCACACCACGGCCAGCAGGATGGTGGCGATCCAGGCCTGCATCGATGCCGGTGCTTCGGGCCAGTGGGTGACCGCCAGGGGCAGCAGCACCAGCGTCGCGCCTATCATGCTGCCGGTGGCGTTGGCCAGGGCATCCACGCCGGTCAGGAAGCGCTTGGTCCAGTTGGCCGCGATGCCGTAGAACATCGGCGCGGACACGGCCGCCAGGACCGCCGGCCCGGTGCCGCCGTCGCTGAAGTTCAGTTTGTCCCACACCAGCACCACGATACCGACCACGCCTATCATCAGACCCAGGGATCGCATCCAGGGCAGCTTGTCCTTGAGCCACAGCCAGCCGATGACCGCGCCCCATACCGGCGTCACCGCATTGGCCACCGACAGGAAGCCGGCGCCCAGGGCTTGGGCCGCGTAGGCGAACAACAGGAACGGTACGGCCGCGTTCAGCACACCCACCGTCAGCAGCGCCTTCCAGTGCTGAGCGATGATGGGCAGCTTGCCGCGCCACAGCGCGGCGGGCAGCAGGACCAGCGCGGCCAGGCCCACGCGCAGCTCGATCAGCGCGATCGGTCCGAATTCCGGGACGGCCAGGCGCATGAACAGAAAGGAGCCGCCCCAGACGGCGGCCAGGAGCAGTAGATCCAGCAAGTTGCGTTGACGCATGTTCAGTCCCGCGTGGGGCTCATTTGCGGTTCGTGGCCAGGTTCTTCATCTTGACCCGGTAGGCCAGCAGGGCGCAGGTCAGCGACAGGACGATACACAGCACCAGGCCCGCGCGCACTCCGTTTAGTACCGTGCTATGGGAAATGATGATGCCGACCACGGCCGTCCCCAGAGCGCTGCCGATGGCGCGCGTGGTCTGGACCAGGGCGGAAGCCACGCCCACGTCCCGCCGCTCGCTCAGCATCTGCATGAACAAGGTCAGGTTCGGCAGCAGGAAGCCCAGCGCACAGCCGTTGACGAAAAAGGCGGCCAGGATCCACCAGGCGGAGGTGCCCGGCGAGATCAGCAGCACCATCAGCGAACCGGCCGCCAGCAGACAGCCCCCGAACACCATCAGGCGCTGCGGTTCGGTCTGCTTGGGGAACAGCCGGCCGTTGATGATGCTGCCGACCGAAATCGCGGCAACCAGGGGCGTGAGCAGCAGCCCGGCCTCGCTGGGGGTGTAGTTCAGCACCTGCTGCAGCAGCAGCGGGCTGTAGAAGATCAGCACGAACATGACCGCGCCCACCATCATCGCCGCCAGGTTCAGCAGCCGCGATTCGGCTCCGCCCAGCACGCGCAGCGGAAAGATGGGTGAGCTTACGCGCCGTTCCGTGGGAATCAGGATGGCGATGGCCGCCACGCCCACCACGGCCAGGGCCAATCCCAGCATGGGATGGGCATGGTCGCCGCTGGCAAACGCCAGCTCCAGCGCGGCCAGCGGCGCGCCCACCGCCAGGACCAGCAGGATGGCGCCCAGCCAGTCGATCTTGCGGCTGCCGTCGTGGATCGGGCGGATACGGGGAAAGTAGCGGGCCAGCAGGAAAAACGCGCCCGCGGCCGCGATCGGCGCGATGAAGAAGGCCGCGCGCCAGCCCAGCGCCTGCGTCGCCGCCCCGCCCAGGACCGGGCCGATGCCGCTGGCCATGGCGAACGCCGCTGATACCAGCGCCATCCACCGCACTCGCTGCTTGGCATCGGGGAACAGGTCCGCCGGCGCGGCGAACGCGGTTGCGATCATCATCCCGCCGCCTATGCCCTGCAGCGACCGGAAAATGATCAGCTGGGTCATGGTCTGCGACAGGCCACAGGCGATGGAGCCGAGCGCCACGATCAGCACCGATAGCAGCATCAGGGGCTTGCGGCCGAACATGTCGCCCAGGCGACCGAAAATCATGATGGATGCGGCGGTGGCCAGCAGGTAGCCCGTTCCGACCCAGGCGTATAGCGCCATGCCGTTCAGCGCTTCGGCCACGCGCGGCAGGGTGGTGCTGATGATGGTGGAATCCAGCGCGGCCAGGACGACTGTCGCCGAAACCCCCGCCATGCCCATTAGCAGGTCGCGTCTTGTATGGGCGGGTGGGGGCGTGGGTGAGGCGGGTGGCGGCGTCATGCCGCAAAGCATATCACCGGCGCGTCAGGGATTTCACTTATAGAAGGTGTGATAGCCCCAGAAAACCGCGATGACCAGCACCACCATGATCCAGGACCAGCGCGAGTTGGATAGCCCGCGCGGTTCGGGTTCGGGGGGCGGGGGCGGCGGTGCAAGACGGGGCTGGGCGGCCATGTAGTCGATGAAGGTGGCGAAGAACTTCTGGATGATCTTGTCGCCGGCCTTGAGCAACATCCCCTCACCATATTCCGCCAGCTTGCCGCCGGTCATGCAGGCGACGGTATAGGCGACCCGCGTGCCTTGGTCCTTGGTGCTGAGATTGATTTGCGCGGTTCCGATGGCCAGGCAGGCGGCGCGGCCCTTGCCTTCGAAGACCAGCGTGCAGCTGTTGTGCGGGTCGACGTCGGACATCAGGATTTCGCCATCGTAGTCCGTGTCGATGCCGGCAACCTTGGCGTGCAGCTTGACGGCGTACTCGGTCGGACTGAGTCGGGCGACCTCCACGCAGCCCGGAATACATCGCTGCAATACGGCGGGGTCGGTCAGAGCATCCCAAGTCTGGTGCTGGGTCGAAGGAATCCACTGGGCATCTGCAATGCGCATGGCTGTCTCCTTGCTTGGTACAGTCCCGTCTTCATTGTGGACCCAATCCGCGCAAAACGCCAATATCCGCCTGATCGGATCAGTAGCCCCATCGAACAGGCAGGATGCGCGGAGTAAAATCATGGCCTCTCCACCGTCCTCGGCCGGTGCTCCTTTTTTTACGCATATTGCCTATGACTATCCTCGTTACCGGAGGTGCCGGTTTCATCGGAGCCAATTTCGTGCTCGATTGGCTGGCGCGCAGCGACGAGTCCGTCATCAACCTGGACAAGCTTACCTATGCGGGTAACCCGCAGAGCCTTCGGGAGCTGGATGGGGACAAGCGGCATGAACTGGTTGTTGGCGACATAGGCGATGCCTTGCTCGTCAACGATTTGTTGAAGCGCCATCGGCCGCGGGCGGTTATCAACCTGGCGGCGGAATCACACGTGGACCGTTCCATATATGGGCCGGAAGCGTTCATCCAGACCAATATCGTTGGCACGTTTCGATTGCTGGAGTCGGTAAAGGCCTATTGGGGCGAACTGGATCCTGCGGCGCGCGCCAGTTTTCGTTTTCTGCACGTGTCGACGGACGAGGTCTATGGCTCATTGCCCGTGGATGGCGATGCGTTTACTGAAACGCACCGGTATGAACCCAACAGCCCATACTCGGCGAGCAAGGCTGCCAGCGACCATCTTGTGCGTGCATATCACCACACCTATGGCTTGCCGTTACTGACGACGAATTGCTCCAACAACTATGGTCCCTTCCAGTTTCCGGAGAAGCTGATTCCCCTGGTGATCGCCAACGCGCTGGCCGGCAAGCCTTTGCCGTTGTATGGCGATGGCCGGCAAGTGAGGGACTGGTTGTACGTGAAGGACCATTGCAGTGGCTTGCGCCGGGTGCTGGAGGCAGGCCGCGTGGGTGAAACCTACAACATCGGCGGTTGGAACGAGCGTCAGAACCTGGAAGTGGTCCAGGCAATCTGCACCTCGCTGGACGAGTTACGGCCTCGGGCGGACGGCGTTTCATATAAGCAACAGATCGCGTTCGTCAAGGATCGGCCCGGCCATGACCGTCGTTATGCCATCGATGCATCGAAGATCAGCGATGAGCTGGACTGGCGCCCAGTGGAAACATTCGCCACGGGTCTGAGCAAGACCGTGCGGTGGTATCTCGACAATGCTCAGTGGGTGGAGGACATCGTCAACGGCGCCTACCACCGAAACTGGGTTGACGCGCATTACTCCGAGTAGCTTTCCTGCGGACTGTCCGGCCCGACGTGCTGTTCATCGGGCAGGCCTTCGGGGGGGCAGGATCAGTTTGCGGGCGGTAGCGCAACGCAGCAGTACCCGCCCTTGCGGAGGACGTTAAGGCCGGAAAGCGCTGCCGGCAGGTAATTGCACTGAGTGATCGCGCCTGGCGATTCGAGCGCTTGCAGAAAGCGTACGAGCTTGTCGCCAGGCAGATCGCCGCCATACGCCAGTTCTGATACATAGAGCGCGTGTATCGGCCGACGCAGGTGGCTGAACGCGTAGTAGGTCAAATGGTCCACGACCAGATGCGCCGCGCCGTCGCCGCGTATGCCGCATTGGTTCGTCAGTTCCCGGATGGTTTCGCGCCGCTTGTCGAAGTCCAGCGCAGGAACCGACAGCCATTGGTCGGGCACTGTGGCGTCGGGAGGGTCGGAACGCTTCCACACCTCCGGGGCGAGGTACGCGGCGAAGATCGACATGCTGGCCAGCGCGAACAACAAGCATGCGCAGCGTGCAAATTGCAGGCTGGGCCGCACCAACCATCTGGGCGTGTGCGCAGGCAATGCGAGCAGCAGCATCATGAGGACCAGAGGCAAAACCTGTGCGGCGCCGTAGAAAAACCAATATTTGTAGAAAAACAGGTTGGCGCAAAGTCCCACGGCCAAGGCAGCGGCGAGCAGCGCCCGCGGTGTTGCCACTTTTTGGCGCAGCCAGGTTACCGGCAGCCATAGCAAACTGGCGGCCAAAGTGCCAAAAATGGCGACCTCGATCAGGAGTCGGATGATAGGGTTCATCCAAGTCGCCATGGGTGGCACAACCATGGGAGGCAGCCAACCCGATTGGTAGGTCGCGGCAAACATGACATGTTCCGCGATCTTGCCGGGCGCGCTCAACAGATTGCCGACTCCCTCAAGCAGGAAGGCCGCCGGGGCGTGGAACAGCAGCGAGGGATTCAGGAAGTTGCCGGCCAGGGTGGCTTGTACTCCCGGCGCTTCCGGGCAACTGGATAGCGTCGATCCCCAGCGGTATGTGGTGTAGGCGGTCCACACTACGAAGGTGATGAGCAGCCAGCGGATAGCCGAAGAACGGTGTCGGGTCACGAACCACGTCGCGAGCAGCACCGCAGGAGCGAAGAAGATGCTCTTCGGATGTACAAAAAAGAAGGCCGAGGCTACGGGAAAGTACAGCATGGGCCATACCCATGAGATTTTTCCATCGTTCTGCTGGTTCGCCGTGGCCGTCATGCAGAAGAACATCAGGCCCAGGGTGATCCATTGTTCGGGCCGGGCCATCACCCAGAGAAAGGGAAGTGCGCCCAGGGCGGGCAACACCATGAGCGCGGACAGCCGACTCAATGTGGCGCGCGCGTTGTGAGCGCTGCGCCGCGCCCAAAGGCCGAAGCAAGCCACTATCGCCAGCGCCGTGGCGACTCCCGCCAGCCGTAGGCCCAGGGGGGAAAGGTTGCCGTACAGAACGGAAAAAAACGCGGCGCCCGGGTAGAACGGCCAAGGCAGGGGGGAATTGAACACCGCCCGGCATTGAGGAAAGAAGGAGACCAGTATGCCATCAGGTTCGAAGAACCTGGCTTGGCCCCACTTGGTGACAACTTCATCCGAGTACAGCGGCAGGCCCGAACCCGCGATCAGAAGTGTGGCGAAGACGCCAAGAACCAGGAGGGAAAGCAGATCTCCCGCCGCGACCAGGCGGTCTGCAGGCCGGGGCGCCGTACTGTTATTGGCTATCATATGCGCGGAGGGGATGGAGTCACTGGCCTGGCGCGATTATACGGGCGAGGCGAGGGCGCACCACGCCTGCATGCGTGGCGGCTTTCGCAGTACGATGCGTCCGCAGCGCAGAAGCTGGAATGCCCTGAATTTTGTATCCTTGATGAACATCGACATGAATATTGGACGACCCGATTGCCCCATTTCCCTCGCGGGAGGTGCAGTTTGCGCACGTTGATTGTCAGTCAGTATTTCTGGCCGGAGGGTTTCCGGATCAATGAGATCAGCAGCACCTTGGCCGAGCGCGGGATGGAAATCGATGTTCTGACGGGGAAGCCGAACTATCCGGAAGGAAAGATCTATTCAGGTTACCGGATGTTTGGCGTGCAGCGTGAGCAGTTCCACAACGTGAATATCACACGGGTGCCCTTGATTCCCCGCGGCAAGGGGGCGGTCCGCCTGACGCTGAATTACCTGTCGTTCATTTTCTCGGGGGTGTTGTTCGGGCCGTGGCTCATGCGCCGCAAGTCCTACGACGCGGTTTTCATCTGTGCCCTGTCGCCGTTGTTGCTGGCCATACCTGGCCTGCTGCTGGCGAAGATCAAACGCGCGCCGGTGGTGATCTGGGTATTGGATCTTTGGCCGCAGAGCCTGTCGGCGACGGGCCATGTCAAAAACCGCTTTGTGTTGGGCGTGGTCGAGAGGATCGTGCGGTTCATTTATAGCCGAGCCGACTTGATACTTGTCCAGTCGGAAGCGTTTGTCGAGCCGATACGCAAGCTCGCGCCGGGCAAACCCATTGAGTACTATCCCAACTCGGTCGACGACAGTTTTTCGCAGGTGCCCACGGAAGCGCCACCCGAGGTGCCGGGGCTGGACGGCGAGTTTGTCGTCATGTTCGCGGGTAATATCGGCGCTGCGCAGGCTGTGGAAGTGATAGTCGCTGCCGCCGCGCTGTTACGCGAGCATCAAGGCATCCAGTTCGTTGTTCTGGGGGGCGGCAGCCGTAGGGAGTGGATGCAGCAACAGGTGGCGGCGCTGGGCCTGAAAAACTTGCACTTGCCGGGCCGCTTTCCGGTGGAAACCATGCCTGCATTCATGCAGCGTGCGTCGGCATTGCTGGTCACGCTGGCTGACCAGGAAATCTTCGCAGCCACCGTTCCCAACAGGGTGCAGGCCTATATGGCGTCGGGCAAGCCTATCCTGGCGTCCCTCAATGGCGAAGGCGGGCGGCTGGTGGAAAAGGCGCAGGCAGGCATCGCAGTACCTGCCGAGGATGCGCAGGCCTTGGCTGCGGCCATCAGACGCCTTGCCGACATGCCGCAAGAGGCGCGGGCACGCATGGGTGAAAATGGGCGGCGCTACTACGAAGAGCATTTCAACCATGATCGGCTGGTGGATCAATTGGTCGAGGTGCTGGAAACGGTATCGCGTGAAAAGTCAAAATCGGCGTGAACCCGCCGCCTGATGCAGTCAGGCAAGGGACGCGACGGCCACGCCTCTGTGGCGCCGAAACTTGAATGACAAAGGCGCTCGGGTACGACCGCACCCGGGCAATATCGAATCTGCTAGAGAAAATTGTGAAGAGAGTATTTGATCTGTTGCTCAGCCTGTTTGCCGCACTTGTGCTGCTGATACCGGTGATTATCGTTGCGCTCATGGTCAGGCTGACTTCGCCCGGCCCTGTGCTGTACTGGAGCGACCGGGTGGGCCGCAACAACCGCATTTTCAAGATGCCCAAATTCCGCAGCATGAAAGTGGATACGCCGGCCGTTGCGACACATTTGCTGCCCGATCCCGCAGCATGTCTGACGCCTGTCGGAGGCTTCTTGCGCAAAAGCAGCCTGGACGAACTGCCGCAGCTGTGGAGCATTATCGTCGGCGACATGAGTTTTGTCGGACCGCGCCCCGCGCTGTTCAATCAGGATGATCTGATTGCTCTGCGGACCGAGGCCGGCGTGGATGCGCTCACGCCGGGATTGACGGGATGGGCCCAGGTCAATGGCCGCGATGAATTGCCGATCCCCGACAAGGTCCGCCTGGATATCGAATACATGGAAAGGCAGTCCGTATGGTTCGATATCCGCATTCTCTGGATGACTTTCGTCAAGGTGCTGCGCCGGGACGGCGTTTCACATTGATTCGGGCAAGCCTCTTTTTTCAGAGCGTTTGTCCCTGAATATCCATCGCAAGATTGAGTAGATAACCACGGGAATCAAGGTCCAGATCAACCCGTGGTCATAAAAAATGGGGCCCTCGCCGGGAACCTGAGAAAAATGATATCCGGCAACGGCGCCCATGATGCCAAAGGCGCCCACGGTTGCGCTTGCGGTAATCGGCAGGCACGTGATCAGCGCCATGACTATGGACGCACAAACCATGGCGAAGAGTGCAATCGGCCACCCTCCAAGCGAGTAACCCGAGATGTGGACGGCTGCGGGAGCTGTGCCACGCCCTTCGAAGCCGTCGCGGCCGAAGACCCGGGTATAGATGTAGGTGCTGGGGCGACAAGCCGGTCCCACACGGGCCTGAGCCAGGATGCCGCCGCATACATAGCCTTCTTCAGTGAACACCTGATAGTAGAACGGGTACAGGATCGCCATGCGGGTCAGGCCGGAAAATAGCGTTTCCGGAGCCCGGGTGAATGCCAGTTTGGGAGTATCCAGAGCCTCGCTCAATACCCCTTTGTTGGGGCGGACTTCTGGCAATGTGTGCGGCGGTGTTCCGGGTGCCGATGCTTCTGGCGCGATTACCGAGGGGGCAGCGAGTTCGGGAGGAGGCGCGTTGCTGGAACTGTCCGCGTAGCGGAATACATGGCTGGAAATCACCAGATAGGTTGCGAACAGTGCGACGGTACCGATTCCAGCTTTGATATATGGGCGCCTCTGGCTGTGTGCGAAAACGGTCAGAATCAGAGCGGCGGCAAAGACCAGGAACGGCCATTTCATGTTCAACAGGACCATATAGAGAGCCACCAAGCTGGCCACAACTACGGTGGTCACCTTCCAGAACAGAGCCGAGGAGCGGATCCATCGGATTTGCGCATATACCGCCAGGAACGGCAGGATGGACATCAGGACAGCCATGGTCCAGAAGCGCAGTCCGCTAAGTATTTGAAACCGTATTTCGACCGACGAGACCGCGTCGGTGCCCGTGCCATAGAGTGAAAATGCGTTGGCCTTCCACAAATGATATCCCACGTGGCCCAATGCGAGGCCAGCTATTACCAAATAATCAATGCGTCGGATTTCCGGAACGCGCGCGCAAAGCCGATGTACCGGTTTTTCCAGGTAGCGCCGCACCAGAATCACCATAATGGGGGTCATCAGGAATGGCAAAAAAAGCAATAACCAATATAGTGGGGTAAATATTGTAGGGAAGTTGTATATGATGGCGTAGCTGGGGATTTTTTGTAGTTGTGCTCGGCCGAATGGAGTGGCAAAAAGTAAATTTCCAAGAACAACAGTGAGGAAGAACGCCGCCAGAAAAATAACCGGCGACATGTTCCTGATAATCCAGGGTCGTAGCGTGTCGTTCTTCAATCTATAGTCCATGGATTGCCAAGTCTTGCAGGAGTATAGGCAAATGCTGTCGCGCCGCGTACTGTCCATAAGTCCTAAACTGTAGCGAAGTGTGAAGGTCAAGATAAGCTGATCCGCTATCAGACGCAAGTATTCCGTTTGCCTACCCCGCCAGCCCCCGACTTGCCATCCGAAGTGTGTAGTCAGATCCTGACGTCATCCGGGCCTTGTTTCGAGGAGCCCCAGTTTGGTGCATAGGCCCAGATGGAAGTACTTGACCTTCAGGCGTACGCCGCAGGATCTATCGAGCCCGTTACTTACAACCCTGCACCGCATACGCAAAACGAAGGGGTCATCTCGCATTGGCGAGATGACCCCTTCGTTTTGCCAGAGTTGATACCCGGTGCGAGGCGTGAAGTGCCTAGTCAGGCATCCAGCTTCGCCATATGGTGGTCGACGCCTTGTTCCGGTTTGCGGTGCTGCCCGATGGAGACGAAGAGCAGGATCGCAATAGGAATCATGAAGGCGAAAATGCCGTGAGGATAGGTGAAGCTTGCAATCAACGGCACTTGGGTAAGGTAGTAGGAAAACGAGCAAGCGGCTACCGTGAAACCAAGGAACAGCGGACTCCTGCTGGCGGCGCCGACCGTGCCGAGGACCCCAAGGAACACGCCGCTCAGGATCATCACGCAAATTGACCAGAACATTCCCAATTCACCGTATGCAGATAACGTCGCCGGTGCCGGCTGCTGGCCCTGTGCCCAATCTACTTCAGGATACATCGCGTTGAAGACCTTGATGGGTAACACGCAATGTGCCTCCGGCATATGCAGGAGCTTGCGGACCAGATTTCCCTGGATGCCGCAACGCTCCGATTCATCGTCGAAAATCGCTACGTAAAAGGGCATGGCTGCCGCCATGCGATGCAGTGCGTCGCCGGACAGCCGCTTTATGTAGGACGCAAGCAGGTTCGTATCTAGCTTGACGGCCGGCTGAACGAGCGTAGGCGCAGGAGGGGCGGTCGTCGGAGGGGGGGGCTGTCTTCGGGCGCGTCCGAGGGCGTTTCCGGGATATCAATCGGCGCCATCGCCTGAGGGAGTTCTTCTATTTTTGACGTAGATTCCGGTTGCTGCAGAGCGCTGGCCAGCTCTACCTCCATCGGTTCTGGTGGGGCTGGGTACATTGCGTAGCCGGTGAGGACAAACGCGAGAACCGAAACTACGGTGACGATAATCATGTATTTCAATTTGGCCCGCGTCAAAATGAACGCAACGACCATCATGATCAGGTAAATGAGTATTTGAGCCTTCGAGTAGGTGGCAGTGATGATGAACAGGAAGAAAACGAAGGTCGCCACGAAGAGGATCAAGTCTTGCGCCTTGCCACCCTGCTTTACGTATGCGATGAACGCCAATATCGGAATAATAAGATTGATTCCGTAAGCGAACGCAAAAAAGACGAAACCAGTATTTTCCAGAAGGTTCAGGCGGCGGGTGGTTTTTGCAATGTAGTCGCCGCTAGATAGCAAGCCAAGATCCAAGGCGCCTGCCGCGTTCAGCGTGAAAAGGCAATAAGCAGCGCTCGTGAGCGCGATTAGCCACAGCACCGAGGTATTAATTCTCAGATCGTATGAGGCCACTTTATTCAAGAGCGGGAACGGGCGCTTTAAGAATTTGACCGTCAACCAAGCCGCAATCGGAACGACAATGAGGGGCAGATAAAGAAGGGCAAGATAGGTAGGTGAACCGATCGACTCGTATGCCTTCGTTGCCATCGGCCCCCATCGGTTCGTAATATATTCCGCCCCGCCAGGCATCAAATAGACGGTGGCAGCCAAAACCGTGGTAACGAAGTACGAGAACAAATATAGAACCGTTGGCATCGAGATGGTTATTTTTCTCTCGAACGCCAAGTTTCCGTGCTTCCAGAAATTGCCTAACATCTGTTGATGCCTTTCCATTAAGTTTTGGAATATATGAGCACCACGCGAAGCTCTATATTCCTACTAAATACTTCTAAATATTACATTATATAGCGTTGCGGGCGTGCTCCCCTACTACCTTCCCTCAGGACTGTGAACTAAGAAAGGGGAGAGTTGACAGTAAGCAGAAGTATCACGCGAAATTGTGACGCGTATTGTAGAACCACGTAACTTATTTGGGCCTGAAAAATCAGACTTTTACAAGCTGACCGCTCATCAAGCGGGTCTGTTGTGCGCCACAGCAACAAATACGATGCTGTTCCGGATACTGGAGACTGGGCCGATCAACCTTGGATGAGGCCGGATCCTAATGATCGATACAGTCTGACCAAGCAGGTCATCAGGACTGCCGCCAAGGCCCCAAGCCAGGCCACGGCCCATCCAGCGGCTGCCCAGTCCATCTGCCCGTTGTAGATGGATGGTGGTGCGAGGAAATGCATGGCGATCAGCACGGCAAGGACAAAGGCGATCATTTTCAAGTTGATAGTGAACCGGATTGCGTTCGACCCGGTCCAGAGAGTCAGGCAGAAGTACAGGAGCGTGCTCGCCGCATATGAAATGGCGAAATAGTCGAGCGAATGGCTGCTGGACGAGTACATGTAAGAGAGAAACGCGACGCTATTGCTGATGGCTGCCAGCACGACCAATTGCTTCAGGTGCCCGAGTACCTCGAATTTCTTCTGCGAATAGAGCGCAAGGGTACTTAACATGATACCCAGGCCAATGAGAACCGCCCGGAAAAATGATACGTGCTGCAGGTCAGGCGAAAAGTGCGTCAATTGTATTTTTGCGAATGACGCATAGACGAATATCGCGAACAGAAACAGCACGACCAGAAGCGTGGTCGAGAACCTGATCAGCTGGGAAAGCTCCTCTTCCTTTTTTTCACGGAACAGCCGGAAAATCATGGAATGGGCGATCAGCATGATCGGCATGGAAATGAATCCTGAAATGCCGATCAAGAGGTCTTTCGTGAACGCATAGCCCGCCACGCCCGGCCCTTCCACGCGGCCAAGGAAGAAGCGGTCGGTGTAGCTATTGACCAGCATCAGCGAAAACCAGATGAACATGGGGCCGCCATAGGCCAGCAGCTTGGAATTCTCAAGCGCAGGTTCCTTCGCCGCCAGGCGGCGCTGGCGCTTGCGCAATACGCTGGTAAACCAGGTCCAGTGAATATACAGAAGCAGGGTAATGAGGCCGGCCAGGAACCCCGCGCCATAACCTGCGACGGACACCGCGAGTGAATGGGTGTTGGACAGAATCGCGTAGGCGGCGAACAGCAATTGGGTAATGCTGAGGGTGATCGCGCTGATGACCTGACTGCGCATCCGCCGCTCGGGTTGGAATAGGGCGACGGCTACGTAGAAGAGCCCTTGCGCAGCAGTCAGGAACAAGACGCTCGCGCTTAGGGCCCGATCATGAAACAGCGATAGAAAGATGCCTGAGGTGATCAGGGCCGTCAGCGAGGCCGAAACAATGGCTATCCGCAACACCTGTGTGACGAATGCCGCTTTCCCTTTGCGCAAGGGGAAGTAAAAGATGATCGCGCTGGCAATCCAGCTTGAAGCTATCTGCGCGCCGATCACGCCCGCGGCAATCGCGGCGGAATAGGTTACATAATCGTTGGGCGGAAAGTTCATGTACATGGCGACCATGTACACGATCATGGACAGAGCCGGGAAAACTTTCACTGCGAGGTATAGGAAGAGGCCCCGTATCATGCCAAAACTATTCAGTAAAAAAGAAGGGTCGATGGTTGTCGCGGCTCCCGCATCTCACGGGCGCTCCTGCTGCTCCGAATCCTGAAAAATAGTTCGGACCAGTTTTTTTCCTTGTTGCAGGGCGGTCTTGTGCTGCCGACAGAAGGCGGCTGCGCCCTGCGCGGATAGCTGGGCGGCACTGTAATTCACGCCTGCGTTGCTTCGCAGGCATTCGGCCAAGCCTTCCGCAGTGACGTCATCCAGAACGAGCAGGTGTGCATAGTACTCCTGTGGGATGCCAGGCAGGCGGGAAGAGACCACGGGAACGCCCGTGGCCATGTATTCCAGCAGCTTGGATGGAAAGGAATATTGCAGATAGGCGTCGCCCGGGATGCGCGCATTGACCAGAAAGCTGGCGTTGCGCGACAGCGCCTTGACGTCTTCGGGCGGAATGCTGCCCAGGTAGTGTATGTGGGGGTGTTCGCTCGCGGCCCGGCGCACGGCTGCGTTCATGGAGCCCGCCCCGCATAGGACCAGATGGACCTCGCCGCCCAGTTGCTTGACGGCCTCGATGAGAATGCCTACGCCATAGGGCTCAGCCAGGCCGCCAGCGTAGAAGACAAAGCCCTTGGTCAGCCCGTATTTGTTCAGAATCTCGGCATCTTGCTGGTTCTGTGCTTCATCAGGCGCATCGCTGGCTTCCGCCACGCCCTCCAGGACTGCCGTTCGTTTGCCGCTCCAGGAGGGGCGCGATTGGACCAGTTCGGAGGTGATTCCTATGATGCCCGTCGCCCGGTCGCTCAGGCTCAACACCAGCGATGTGTCGATCCGCTTCAGGAAATTGAATAGGCGGCTGCGTTTGACGCCGACATTCATGTACTGCGGCAGGTCGGGGACATAGATATAGAAGGGGATCCGGAACCACTTGGAGAGGATCGCCGCAGAAAGCACCAGAGGAGTGTGCAGTGAGTACACCAGGATGGCCGAGGGACGCTCACGCTTTTGGCGCAGGCACCGCCAGCCAGCCCTCAGGATGGAGATGGTGCGTGACATGTGGCTGAGAAAGGGCATGTTGATGTAGCCGACAGCCTGGGCTTGCTGTCCGTGGGCGTCGACGCCTTTGAATGCCTTCAGCAAGACGGTACGGTTGCGCGGAAAGATCCGCGCGGGGTACAGGCCGATCGTTTCGACCTCGACGTCGTTTTGCCGCAGACCGTCTACGATCCGTGATTCGAGCTTGCGCGCGGCGTACTGATGGTTCTTCTCCGCCTTGTCGTGCAGGTCGAAATACGCCTGGGGGCAAAAGAAACCCAGGTGCAGCAATCGCTTTTTTTCAGACACGATTTTTTTTTCCCGTTATCGCATTCAGGGTATGGATTTGTGCGCGGAATGCGCGGAGAAACCACTTGGCGCAGACATGGCCAGGAATAACGCGGTCAATGTCGCATAGAGGCCTATGGTGCGCATGCCCCGGAACATCAGTTCGGTGAGGCCGAATGCTGCAAACCCCAGGCAGACGACGAGCCCCATGGCGGCTGCGGATTTGCCGTCCGGGCTGCGTTGGCGCATGCGCCTGAGGAAATAGGCGCCAGGCGCAAGATATATGGCAAGCAACGCTGCAAGCCCTGGCAGGCCGTAGTTGGCCATGGCATACAGCAGGTCGTTGTGAGGCTCGCCAAAGTTTGCCGCAACCGTCGGCGAAACCTTGCCGTGCGCGGCCTGTTCCTGCAATTTTTCAGGGAACAGGCTGCCGCTGCCATTGCCGGTAAGCGGAGCGGCGCGGAACATTCTCCAGGCCGCGGACCATAACTGAAGCCGCGTGCATATGGAGGTATCAGCCAATTTGTCGTTGCGGCATTGAACGACTTCGTTGGCCGCCAGTTCTACGCGGCTGCGCAAATCGTGATTGGCGTAGAGGACAGCCGCGCAGCCAGCAATGACCGCGACGAATATGCCCGCCTTCAAGACCCAGCGTCGTTGCCCGGCCAGCGCGAGCGCCACCAGGGAAAAGACGGGGACCGCCAGCCAACCGCCGCGGGTCAACGTCAGCGCGAAGGCATAGATCGCCACACCGCCCGTGACAAGTTTTGCGGCGGCTTCAAGCCTGGGCCAGCGTGTTGTGCGCAATCCGAGCGCGAACAGCATGAGCACGCCCAGAAGCAAGGTCAGGTTGCCGTAGGAGACAGCGTTGTACTCCTCGGGCTCTGGCCGCTCGCCAGTGATCCAGGCTAGATGGATGATGGTGATGCTGGCGACCCAGGCGGCTGCCGCGAGGCCCCACAAAGTGAGTTTGAGCCTTTCGCGGTCGATTTGCGCCAGGCTGGCGACGATCAATGCTATCGCCCAGAACCGGAGGCCGCGTTCAAGATCCGACCCATGCAATCTGGAATCCAACAAGGCAGAACTGAGGAGCGGCGTCAGCGGAACCAATGCCAGCAACGCAACCAGCGGCCAGTAGCTATGCCAGTACGGAGTGCAAGATGGTTTGGATTGGCGCGCCGCCAGGCACAGGCCGACCAGGCTGAAGACGCAGGCCGCGTAGAACGCAACGCTGCCCCCGCGGCTAGTGCTGACAGTCAGGACCGGCAGCAAGCCGATACAAAGCAGCAGGGCTACATCGCATGCGTTCTTGACTGCCCGGGGGGACTGAGGAGGCGTGGCGACGTCCATGGAAACAATCCTGGGGCAAATACTGATTGGTAGTGGCGTCGTGCTTGGAAGGACAAACTAACCAGGTGCCGGGGCATTCGGGGGCAGGTTGCCCCGATGCCGTTTGCTCGCCAGCGGTTCGATCAGTATTTTTTCCACACGGTACGATTCACGTAGTCCGTATAGCTATGGATGATCCGCACCACTTTTTCCGCCACGTTAGGCATGCTGTAGTCGGCCACCTGACGCAGGCTGCGCTCGGCTCCCCGGCCCTGCTTCTCCAGGATGGAGAGTCCTTGCAGCACACGGTCCAGCTCCAGGCCGACCATCATGACGGAAGCTTCCTCGAAGCCTTCAGGGCGTTCGTGGGCTTCGCGAATATTAAGTGCGGGAAAATTGAGAATGGAAGATTCTTCCGTGATGGTGCCGCTGTCGGAAAGCACCGCGCGGGCGTCTTTCTGCAGTTTGACATAATCGTGGAAGCCAAGAGGCTTGAGCAGACGCACCAGCGGATCAAACTGTAGCTGTTGCGCGTCAATACGCTTTTGCGTGCGCGGATGCGTGGAAACGATCACGGGCTTGCCGTAAGTCGTGGCCAGGCCATTGAAGATGTCCGCGAGCTTGCGCAGATTGATCTCGGAATCGACGTTCTCTTCGCGGTGAGCGCTGATGACAAAGTACTCGCCTTCGGTCAGACCCAGCCGCGAGACAGCGTCCGAGGCGTCGATCGACGGTGCGTAGTGCGTCAGCACCTCGAACATCGGGCTGCCGGTCTTGATGACGCGGTCCGGAGGGCAACCTTCGGCCAGCAGATATTCGCGGGCAATGCTGCTGTAAGTGAGGTTGATGTCGGAAGTATGGTCGACGATACGCCGGTTTGTTTCTTCCGGCACACGCTGATCGAAACAGCGGTTTCCGGCTTCCATGTGGAAAATGGGAATCTTGCGGCGCTTGGCAGGAATGGCGGCCAAGCAGCTATTGGTGTCACCCAAGATCAGGACGGCTTCGGGCTGCGTTTCGGCCAGAACCTTGTCGACGGCAATGATGACGTTGCCGATCGTCTCGGCGGCGGTGCCTCCCGCTGCGTTGAGGAAATGGTCCGGGCGGCGGACGCCGAGATCACTGAAGAAGATCTCGTTCAGTTCGTAGTCGTAGTTCTGGCCGGTATGGACGATGATGTGGTCACAGTATTCGTCCAGCTTGGCCATGACGCGCGACAAGCGGATGATTTCGGGGCGCGTACCAAGGACGGTAACGACTTTGAGTTTCTTGGTCATCTTGGATAATTAAACTTTGTGGCCGATGGTGTCGGGATTCTGCCGGTCGAAGATCTCGTTCGCCCATAGCATGACGACCATGTCGCCCTCGCCGATATTGGTGATGTCGTGCGCCCAGCCCGGAATGGTCTCGACGATGGTGGGCTCGTCGCCGTTGGTGAGGATTTCGAACGTCTCGTCGGTGACGATATGGCGGAAACCGAAACGAGCCGAGCCCTTGATGACCAGAAACTTCTCGGTCTTGGTGTGGTGATAGTGGCCGCCGCGTGTGATGCCGGGGAGCGCGGTGAAAAACGAAAACTGGCCAGCGTCGGGCGTCTTCAGCATCTCGACGAAAACGCCGCGCTGGTCACCGTACTTGGGTACGGTGTACGCGAATTGCGCCGGCTCCAGATAGCTCATGTAGGTCGAATACAGGGCACGCGTGAACCCAGTACCCACGCGAGGCGTGATGAGCGTCTGACGGCTTTCCTTGAAACCGCGGATCTCGTCGGCCATGTCGCCGACGGTGGTGGAATAGACCGGTTCGACTTCCACGTACCCGTTAAGACCGGGTTCTTCGGCGAGCAAGGCGATCAGTGCCTTACAGACATCGTCCACGTACACCAGGCGCACCTTGGCCGCAGGATCATTGATGGTGATCGGCAGATCGTGCGCGATGTTATGGCAGAAGGTTGCCACCGCGGAGTTGTAGTTCGGGCGGCACCATTTGCCGAACACATTGGGAAGCCGGAACAGGCGCACCGACGAGCCAGTCTGGCGCCCATAGGCCAGCAGCGCTTCTTCGGCCGCCAGCTTGCTGGCGCCGTAGGGATTTTCCAGCTCTGCCTGGATCGATGAGGTGTAGGCGATCGGCAAGGGGCGCTGACGCTTGGCGGCGAAATCGATCAGCGACTGCGTCAATCCCAGGTTGATTTCCTTGAACTCGGCCGGATCCTTGGGACGGTTCGAACCGGCCAGATGAAAGACATAATCCGCTTCCTGGACCATGGCTTCCAGCTGCGCCAGCGTATGCTCGCGCGTGAATGCGAGCACTTCGAAATCCTTGCGTTCGCCCAGCAATACACGCAGGTTCTTGCCGACAAATCCGTTGGCGCCGGTGATAAGCAGCTTCATTTAACCCTCGGCTTCGGGGATGTCGTTGCGCTCGATGGCCTGGATGAAATCGAGCTTGCGCAGCAAGGCCACCATGCCGGCCACGTCCAGGCGTTCGGTATTGTGCGAGTTGTAGTCCTCGTATTGCGAAATCTTCGGTTCGCCTTGTTCGACGAACTTGCCGTAATTGAGATCGCGCAGATCGGGCGGCACGCGGTAGTAACCGCCCAGGTCCTCGGCGGCAGCCATTTCTTCGCGGCTCAACAGCGTTTCATAGAGTTTTTCGCCATGCCGCGTACCGATGACGTTGATCGGATGCTCTGGCTTCTTGAGGATGGCGAGCAGGGCTTCGGCCAGGGTTTCGATCGTGGCGGCGGGGGCCTTCTGCACAAAGATATCGCCGTTCGTGCCATGCTCAAACGCATACAGCACCAGATCCACCGCATCTTCCAGCGTCATCATGAAGCGGGTCATGCCGGGATCGGTGATCGTGAACGGCGTGCCGGCGCGGAACTGGTCGAAGAAGAGGGGGATGACCGATCCGCGCGACGCCATGACGTTGCCATAGCGGGTCCCACAGATCACGGTGCCCTTGCCGTCGAGGTTGCGCGACTTGGCAACCATCACTTTTTCCATCATTGCCTTGGAGATGCCCATGGCGTTGATCGGATAAACGGCCTTGTCGGTGCTCAGGCACACGACGCGGCTTACATTATTGACAATGGCTGCTTCGAGTACGTTCTCGGTGCCCAGGACGTTGGTCCGCACAGCCTCCATCGGGTGGAATTCGCACGAAGGGACTTGCTTGAGCGCTGCCGCATGAAAAATGAAATCGACGCCGCGGGTAGCGTTCAGGATGCTTGTGTAGTCGCGCACATCGCCGATGTAGAACTTCAACTTCGGATTGTTGAAGCGCTTCCGCATGTCGTCCTGCTTCTTTTCATCGCGGCTGAAAATGCGGATTTCGCCGATATCGGAATTAATGAATTGCTTCAGAACGGCATTGCCGAAAGAACCCGTGCCTCCGGTTATTAGCAAGGTCTTGTCGCAGAAAGTTTTATTGCTCATGGCTTATATATACTAATTATGGCAGCGGGTTTATCTAATTGAATTCAGGACGGAGTATATTCAATCACGAGCTTCTTGAGCATCGCCTTGGGGGCCATCTCGTCGCCCGTAGTGAAAGAATGTTCCATGCTTTCGAGTTCTTTCATCAATTCGTCATAAGGAATGCTATGTTCCTTCGACTGCATGATGCGAGGGTGTTGCGTAGGCGAGACATCTCCACCGATCAGGAGTTCTTCGTAGAGTTTCTCTCCGGGGCGTAGGCCCGTGATCCGGATTTCGATGTCGCCGTCGGGGAATTCCGGCGTACGGACGGTCAGGCCATGCAGTTGAATCATGCGTTTGGCCAGGTCGTATATCCGGACCGGCTCCCCCATGTCCAGGACGAAGACCGAGCCCGAGGCGCCCATGGCTCCTGCCTGCAGCACCAATTGTGCTGCTTCCGGGATGGTCATGAAGTAGCGGGTAATGTCCGAATGTGTCAAGGTCACCGGCCCGCCGTTCTGGATCTGCCGATTGAACAGGGGGACGACGCTGCCCGAGCTGCCCAGCACATTGCCGAACCGCACCATCGAGAAACGGGTGCCGGTCTGGATGTCCGCCAGTGCCTGCAGCACCAATTCGGCCAGGCGCTTGGTTGCGCCCATGACATTGGTGGGCCGGACAGCCTTATCGGTGGAAATCAGCACGAAATCCTTGACGCCGGATTCGATGGCGGCGCGGGCGAAGGACAGGGTGCCGAAGGCATTGGTGCGTATGCCCTCGCGGATGTTGTGCTCGACCAGGGGAACATGCTTGTAGGCTGCTGCGTGATAGATGGTCTCGACGCCATACTTGCGCATATGTTCCGCGCAATTCCGCTGATCGCCCGTGGAACCCAGCAGCAGCACGATCTCCACGTTCTGCGCGTTGATCCCGGCGAGGTCCTGGCCGATGGTGTACAGGGCGGGTTCAGAGATTTCCAGCAAGACCAGGCGGCGGGGCTGCAGCGCCAGGATCTGGCGGCACAGTTCGGAGCCGATGGAACCGCCTGCGCCGGACACCATGACCACATGCCCAGTTACATATCGACCCAGCAGTGCAGGCAGCGGCGCCACGGCATCGCGGCCCAGGAGGTCTTCGATCTGGAGGTCGCGAGCTTTCAGGCCGCCAGCCTGGTCGACCATTTCGTGCAGATTCGGCACAATCCGGACCCGGATGCTGTGCTGCGAACCGATCTCCACCATGTTGTTGATTTGTTCGCGCGAAGCCGTAGGCTTGGCAATCAAGATTTGACCGATATTGTGGCTTTCCACAAGTTCGCCCACGTCGCTCGTCGGGTAGGTGCGCAGGCCAGCGGCCATCAGACCGGTTTTATCCCGGTCGTCGTCGACCAGCGCGATCGGGCGGTAGTGCGAACTGTTGCGCAAGGCGAGCGCCAATTGGCTGCCAGCCGGGCCTGCGCCATAAATAAGCACGCGCACGACGCTGTCCCGCGGGACATCGCCAAGCCGGTGGCGCGGAAACAAGATCTTGATGGCCGCCAACCGTACGCCCAGCAGCAGCACCAGGGACACGACGCCGTAAATGGTCAACACGCCGCGCGAAAGCCCGGAGGACATCTGCAGAAAGAGGCTGCAGGCGGTGACCGTCATGATTGAAACCAGGACGCCCCCTACAATGACAAGGGCTACGCGGTCCGTCATGTATCGCAGCACATATTGATACGTGCCGAATACGACGAGTGCGAAGATGCCGCTGGCGCAGGCGGCAAATGACAGCAAAAGATAGTCGGGTGTCGTAAAAAACAGCTCGAAACGAAGCCATAATGCCAACTGGAATGCGCCAAACAGAATCAGCGCGTCCAGCGAAATGGCAAGGGCTCTTTTGGCCGATCTCGGCAGGTCAACGAGGGCTTGCCGAACTGCACCGATTGAGGTACGCAAAGTCACACCGACTGATAAAGAGAGTTTGGGGGGTGCGTGATTGTATCAACACGCCGTCGGGGTGGAGTAACCGCGCCCGCGCCACAGGCGGGCGTGGGTGCCGAGAGCGGCTTGCGCGATGTGGGCATCCAAGGGTGCTGCAATATGCGGCGCTCAAGGGGTGTAGGATGCGAAAACTAATGGGGGTCGCATTACTCGTTTCTGGGCTTGCAGGCAGGCGGAGATTCGGCGAGACGGTCCTGCACGTTCGAATGTCCTGTTGGCAATGGGCGAGGCGTGCCTTTTTTTGAACAACAATTTACGAAAATGCGATGAGCAAAATACTAGTTACCGGCGGCACGGGATTTGTCGGGCAGCGGGTGGTGCGGGATCTGTTGGCGCAAGGGCACTCGTTGCGCCTGTTGACACGCCGGCCTCTGGACGACGAGCGGGTCGAAGTGCGCAATATTCCGGATATGGAGGATGAAGCGGCGCTGCTGGAGGCCATGTCGGGGATGGAGGCGGTCTGCCATCTTGCGGGCCGAGCCCACGTGCTGGGCGCCCCGCCTGCCGACCACGAACTTCTGTTTGAGCAAGTGAACGTGGAATGGACTTGCAGACTGGCCGACACCGCCTTTCGTTCCGGAGTGAAGCGCTTCGTGTTCGTCAGTTCCATCGGCGCGGTGGGAACGTCCAGCGAGGCGGGGGCTCCGTTGACCGAGCAGACGGAATGCCGCCCGACTACGCCTTACGGCAAGTCCAAATTGAAGGCGGAGCAGAAGCTGGCCGAGCTGGCGCAGCGCCATGGTGCCGAACTGGTGATCGTCCGGCCTCCGCTGGTTTACGGCAAGGGCGCGCCGGGCAATATGGCGCGGATGGCCCGTTGGGTTCGGGCCGGCGTGCCGCTGCCCTTGCGCAACGTGCGCAACCAACGCAGCTTGGTGCATGTGGATAACCTGTCGGCCGCGCTATTGGCTTGCTTGCAGCATCCTGATGCGCCTGGCCATGTATTCCATGTACGGGACCTGCAGGACTATTCGACACCCGATATTTTGCGTGGCGTGGCCAAGGATGTCGGTCGGCCTGTGCGTTTGGTTCCTTTCCCGTCTTTCATGTTGCGCATGTTGGCGCAGGCTGCGGGCCAGCGTGGCGCATATGAGCAGCTCACGGGCACCTTGCAGGTCGACGACGCTTCCATCCGCAAAACGCTGCAATTCATGCCCAGATCCTTGCCGTTCGAAGTTGTCTGAGCCGGTATGGAAATAGATTTTCGGCGTTTTTTCCGAGGCGTTCCGGCCTGAAGGGCGGCTCTTGGCCAGATGAAACGCGGCCGCATGACGGGTGCAGTTTGTTGTAAATTGCCGAAATTCTTCGCTGCGGATGCCATCCTGCATCAGCGGATGATTTCGACTCCGCGTCATGCGGTCTTTTGTGCTTTTGTCAATGCCAACACGCATCCTCATTGTCCGCACTTCTTCGCTAGGCGATCTGGTGCACATGCTGCCCGCCATATCCGATATCGCCCGGCATGTGCCGGACGCTGAGATCGACTGGATTGCAGAAGAAGCTTTTGCGGACATCCCGGCATGGCATCCCGCAATCAATGAAGTCATCAAGGTGGCCCATCGGCGCTGGCGCAAGGCCTGGTGGTCGGCGCAAGTCCGGGCCGAGCGCCGCGCGCTGAAAGAGCGCCTGCGGTCCAAGCAGTACGACATCGTGCTCGACATGCAGGCCTTGCTGAAATCCGCCTGGCTGGTGCGCCAGACCCGTGGCGTGCGGCATGGACTGGACTGGCGTTCGGCGCGCGAACCACTGGCGTCGCTGTTCTACAACGTGCGGCACCGGGTGGAGTTCTGGCAGCCGGCGGTGATCCGCCAGCGCAAGCTTGCCGCGTTGACGTTCGGCTACCAATACGCCGGCGCGCCCGATTTCGGCTTGCAGGCCTTTGCGCGCCAGGCGACGCAGGCCGCGGCGGATCCCGTGCTGGAAGTCGGCAGCGAGGGCCTGAACGTCAGCGACCTGCCGCGTCTGCACCATTTGGATACGGACCGCGGCTACGCCGTGATCATGCCGTCGGCCAGCCGCGACGACAAACTCTGGCCGGAAGAAGACTGGCGCGTCGTGTTCCGCCGCCTGCGCGAGGCCGGCTGCACCCTGAAATTGCTGGCGGGGAACGAGCAGGAAGCCGAGCGCGCCCGGTTGCTGATTGCCGGCATGGACGGCGCCGAGGTGATGCCCCGCATGGACCTGAGCGCGGTGGCGCGCCTGCTGGCCGGGTCCCGCCTGATGGTGGGGCTGGATAGCGGCCTGACCCATCTGTCGGCCGCCCTGGGCCGGCCCACCATCGGCATATACCGTGCCTCCACGCCGGTGCGCACGCCGCTGGTCGGTTCCAGCTACACCGCCAGCCTGGGCGATCGCGGGGCTTCGCCGTCGCGCGAGGCCGTGATGGCGGCGGTGGAGCAGGCCTTGGCCGCCCAGTGACATGAACCGCGGCGTCTACTCTCTGGCGCTCAGGGCTCTGTCACCGCTGGTCTGGCTCTGGATGGGCCACCGCGCCCGGCGCGCGGGCGGTCAATGGGAGATCTTCTCTGCTGAACGCTTCGGCCACGCCGCGCCTGTCGTTGCTGCTGATGCGATTGCCGCGGCCTGGACGGCTCCGGTCTGGGTGCATGCCGTCAGCCTGGGCGAGACGCGCGCCGCGCAGCCTCTGCTGCAGGCCTTGCTGGACCGGGGGCTGCCGGTGCTGCTGACGCACATGACGGCCACCGGCCGGGCCGAGGGCGCGCGCCAATACGCGGAGGCCATTGCCCGCGGGCAGTTGCGCCAGGCATGGCTGCCCTACGATTTTCCCGGGGCCACCCGCCGTTTCATGGCGGCCTGGCGGCCGCGCTGCGGCTTGCTCATCGAACGCGAGATCTGGCCGAACCTGCTGGCGGCCGCGCGCGGCGCGGGCGTGCCCATGGCGCTGGTCAGCGCGCGGTTTTCGGCGTCGTCGCTGCGGCAGGCGGGCAGGATGGGCGGCGTGATGCGCGAAGCGCTGGGCGGACTGGACTCGGTGCTGGCGCAGACCGCCGAGGACGCCGACAGGCTCGTGCAGGCAGGGGCGCCGCAGCCCGTCGTGACGGGCAATCTGAAATTCGATCTGGTTCTGCCAGCGGCCCAGGTTGCCGCGGGGCAGGCTTGGCGCGAACGGCTGGGCCGGCGCGTGGTGGCGGTGGCCAGCACGCGCGAGGGCGAGGACAGCGGTTTCATCGAGGCCATCAAGCGCCATGCCGCCATGCCCGGCGCGCCGCTGTTCCTGCTGATCCCGCGCCATCCGCAGCGCTTTGACGAGGCCGCGCGCCTGCTGTCGGAGGCCGGGCTGCCCTATGTCCGACGCTCCGAGGGCCTGGAACCCGGGTCGCAGACGGCGGTGCTGCTGGGCGACACGCTGGGCGAGATGGCGTTCCACTATGCCGCTTCGGATGTGGCGATCGTGGCGGGCAGTTTCGCGCCGCTGGGCGGGCAGAACCTGATCGAGGCCTGCGCGGCGGGTGTGCCGGTCATCGTCGGCCCGCATACCTTCAATTTCAAGCAGGCGGCGGAAGACGCGGTCGCGGCGGGCGCTGCCTTGCGCGCGGCCGATGCCGGCCAGGCAGTGGATGCGGCGATGGCGCTACTGGCCGACGAGCCGCGCCGCCAGCGCGCGGCAGAGGCGGCGCTGGCGTGGTTCCGCATGCATTCCGGCGCCACTGGGCGCACGCTGGACGCGCTGGAACCTTGGCTGGGAGCAGGAAAGGCGGGCTAGCGCCCGTTTCCGCAGGCGTGTGCGCCGGACGGGCCTTCAGGGCGCGGCGCGGGGAGGCGCCGTCTTGGGGACCAAGGTCACCGCGTCTGGATTGAGTTCCTGGTTGAAGCGGCGCGGATCGCGCCCTTCGTCCTCGGGGCGTGTGCCCAGCCAGCCCTGGCCCAGCGCATAGACCCCCAGATTCGCCAGCAGGATGAGGATGAAGAGCACGCGCATGGCCGGGGTCTCCCGTTCAGGCTTCGGCGTCCAGGGTGGCGCGCGCGACCGCGGCCAGGCCGTCCAGGACGGGGTGATCCAGATAGATGGGCACGGGCGCCGCACCGAAGGTGCCGCCCGCGTCCGCCAGCAGGCGTTCGATTTCCTGGTGCACTTCGGGCCAGCCGCCGCCCGCCGCATAGATCTGCGGCGTCTGGCCGTAGCGCTGGCGTCCGGCCAGCCATTGGCGCACGACGGCGCCGGCCTGCGCGGCGGCGATGCCGGAGGCGATGGCTTCGTGCGTGTCCGTGGGATAGGCCACGACCTGGCCGTTGGCGATGGGGAGATTGGCGGTGCCGTGGGCCAGGGCGCTGCGCATCATGGCCGGGCCCGGCAGGATCAGGCCGCCGGCGAAGACATTGTCGGGGCCGACGGTGTCGATGGTGGTGGCGGTGCCGAAGCTGGCCAGCACGAAAGGCGGGTGCGCCCCGGGCAGGCGCGACAGCACGCCCAGCAGCGAAGCCCAGCGGTCGGCGCCCAGTTGGGTGGGCGTTTTGTAGCTGTTGACCAATCCCAGCGTGGCCGCCTGCGATGGCGACCAGGTCACTGCGCAGCCGTGCTTTTGCAGGATGGCGGCGATGGCCGCGCCGCGGGCCTCGCCGGCCACATTGACGCCCAGCGCGCGCAGGGCGCGGCGCGGCAGGGCGGCCAGCCAGCGGTCCAGGGCGTCCAGGTCCAGGCCGTCGAAGGCGACCGCCGCGGGCTCGCGCGGCGTGTCGGGGTTGCTGGCATCCAGCCAACCCACCTTGAGACGGCTGTTGCCTGAGTCGATGAGAATAATCATGCTTGGCGTCGAATCGAGATTTCACCGACCAGGATCGGTTGGATGCCGTCGGGCGTTTGCACCAGCAGGCGGCCTTGTTCGTCCACGCCGCTGGCGGTGCCTTCTAGAAGAATAGCGCCCTTGTCCAGCACGTTGACCTTGCGGCCGGCCAAAGCGTCCACCTGATCGAAACGCTGCCTGAAGGCGCCAAAGCCTTCGCGTTCCAAAGCCCGGACCGCTTCCAGCCAGGCCATCGCGCTGGCGCAGACCAGGTCGGCGGCGCTGGCCTGGCGGGCGGCGCCCGCCTGCACCTGGCTCCAGTCGGCGACGTCGCGCTCCAGCGCGAGCGACAGCCGGACGGCGTCGGTCAGGTTCACGCCCATGCCGATGACGACCGTGTGGCCGGCTTCGCTGCCGCCGGGATTGCGGGTGGTCTCGACCAGCACGCCCGCCAGCTTGGCGTCGTGCCATTGCACGTCGTTGGGCCACTTCATGCAGAGCCCGGTGGCTTGCGGGCCGGCGACGGTGCGCAGCGCCTCGCAGGCGGCGATGCCGGCCAGCGGCGACAGCGCTGGCAGTTGCGCGGGCGGCAGGTGCACGTCGAACGCACAGGAGAACATCAGCGTGGAGCCCGTGCGGTTCTGCCAGGGGCGGCCGGCGCGGCCGCGGCCGGTTTCCTGCAGGTGCGTGCCCAGCAGCCAGGGCTTGCCGCCGGCGCCTGCGCGCGCGCGGGCCAGGAGGTCGGCATTGGTCGATCCGGTGCTGCCGATCCAGGAGACGTCCTGGAAGGCGGGCAGGCGCGTGCTGAGCGTACCGGCCAGGGTTTCCGGCGCGGGCAGGTCGATGGGGCTGGCTTGAGCGGGCATGGCGGCGATTGTAGGGCACGCGGCCCGGGCTCGCGGTCGGCCGGCGCCAGCGTTTATGATTGGCGATACATTTTGCATCGGTATCGCCTTCATGCCGCTTTCCGCTTCATCCGCAACTGCCGCCGCGCCTTTCCGCTTCGAAGGAGGCGTATGCCATGTGGCCGGCGACTGGAGCGTGTTGGCGCTGGCGGAGCCCGGCGAGGTGCAGCGCCGCCGCGAGGCGCTGGCCTGCGCCACCGATGGCGGCGCGCGTTGGGACCTACACGGCATCGGCCGGCTGGACACGATAGGCGCACTGCTGATCTGGGAAGCCTGGGGCCATAAGCTGCCCGAACGCGTGCGCTGGTCCGCCGGCCAGCAGGACGTTTTCAACGCGCTGGCCCTGAACAAGGGCGAGACCCCCGCCGCCGCGCCCAAGCGCGATCCATTGAGCTGGCTGCGCGCGATGGGCGAGGCGATCTTCCAGGCGATCGACAATGGCCGCGCCTTGCTCGTCATGTTGGGGCAACTGGTCCTGGACCTGGGCGGCATGCTGCGGCGCCCGCGGCTCGGGCCGTGGCGCGAAATTTCGGCGCAGGTGTACCGCACCGGCGCGCAGGCGCTGGGCATCACGGCGCTGGTCGGGTTCCTGATCGGCGTGGTGCTGTCCTACCTGTCGGCGCAACAGCTGCAGATGTTCGGCGCCGACCGTTTCATCGTGCGTCTGCTGGGCGTATCCATCGTGCGCGAACTGGGGCCGGTGCTGGCCGCCATCCTGGTGGCGGGCCGCTCGGGTTCGGCCATCACGGCGCAGATCGGCGTGATGCGGGTGACGCAGGAGCTGGATGCGATGCTGGTCATGGGCATTTCGCATGGGCAACGCCTGATCCTGCCGCGGGTGGTGGCGCTGGCCGTGACCATGCCCTTGCTGGTGCTGTGGACGGACGCCATGGCGCTCCTGGGTGGCATGCTGGCCGCGCAGATGCAGCTGGGCGTGTCGGCGCAATGGTTCCTGCAGTCGCTGCCGGACGCGATTTCGCTGACCAATTACTGGATCGGCATTCTGAAGGGCGTGACCTTCGGCATGCTGATCGCGCTGATCGCCTGCCATTTTGGCCTGCGCATCCAGCCCAACACGGAAAGCCTGGGGCGCGGCACCACCACGTCGGTGGTCACTTCCATCACCGGCGTGATCCTGCTGGACGCGCTCTACGCCGTGATCTTCAGCTCGGTGGGCATCTGATGAACAGCGCCACCCAGCACAAGCTGTTCGCCGAGGACGGCGTCACGGTAGAGCCGGTCATCACGGTGCGCGGGCTGCGCACGGCATTTGGCGACCACGTGGTGCACGACAATCTGGACCTGACCGTCTTCCCAGGCGAGATCCTGGTGCTGGTGGGCGGCTCGGGCACGGGCAAGACGGTGCTGTTGCGGCAGATCATCGGGCTGGACCGGCCGGCCGCGGGCACGGTGCGGGTGCTGGGCCATTCGTTGTTCGAACTGACGGCGGCCGAACGCCGCCGGCTGTCCTACCGCTGGGGCATGCTGTTCCAGGCGGGGGCGTTGTTTTCCGCGCTGTCGGTGTTCGACAATGTGGCCTTGCCGCTGCGCGAACTGCGCACGGTGCCGGAAGACCTGGTGCGCGACGTCGTCATGTGCCGGCTGGCGATGGTGGGCCTGTCGGCGCGCGACGCCGATAAACGGCCCTCGGACCTGTCCGGCGGCATGGTCAAGCGCGTGGCGCTGGCGCGCGCGCTGTCGCTGGACCCGGAGCTGCTGTTCCTGGACGAGCCGACGGCGGGCCTGGACCCGCTGCGCTCCGACGAATTCGTGGACCTGGTGCGCAGCCTGCACCGGCAATTGGGATTTACCGTCGTCATGGTGACGCACGACCTGGACACGCTGCTGGCGTTGGCCACGCGCGTTGCCGTGCTGGCGGACAAACGGGTGATCGTGTGCGACACGGTGCCGGAAGTACTGAAGGTCGATCACCCGTTCATTCACACATTCTTCCTGGGCGAGCGCGGTTTGCGCGCGCTGGGGGATCTGGCGCCGAAGGGATTGCATCATGGAAAACCGTAGTCATGCGCTCATGGCCGGCATCTTCACGCTGGCCTTGCTGGCCGCAGCCGCCTTGGTGGCCATCTGGATCGGACGCGACCGGACGCAGTTGCAGCCATACGAAATCATCTCCGCGACCGCTGTCAGCGGCCTGAACCCGCAGTCCACGGTGCGCTACCAGGGCGTGCCGGTGGGCAAGGTGCAGTCGCTGGCCCTGAACCCGGACAAGCCCGGGCAGGTGCGCATCCGCATCGGCGTGGCGCCGAACACGCCGATCACCGAGTCCACCTGGGCCGAACTGGGCGTGCAGGGGGTGACCGGCATTTCCAACGTGGAATTGCGCGACGACGGCACGTCGATGAAGCGGCTGGCGTCGTCGGCCGCGCATCCGGCCGCGATTCCGCTGCGCCCCGGTTTTCTCGACCGCATCGAACAGCGCGGCGGCAAGCTGATCTCGAATGTCGAGGAAGTCACCGAGCAACTGCGGCGCGTGCTGAGCGAGCAGAACGTGCAGGCGCTTACCGCCACCTTGCAGAACGCCACCGATATCACCCAGTCGCTCAGGGGCGCCAGCCAGGATCTGGCACCCACCCTGGCCAAGCTCGGTCCCCTGATTGATTCGCTGGACAAGACCTCGCGCCAGGCCGACCGCGCCGCGCGGGAAGTCGGCGACCTGGCTGCACAGGCCCGCCAGTCGCTGGCGCGCCTGAACGCGCCGGACGGTCCCCTGTCCGCCGCCACCAGCAGCCTCAACGACATCGCCTTGGCTGCCGCGCGGCTGGATGGCGAGACCCTGCCCGCCATCACCAGCATGGCCACCAACGTCAGCGCGGCCGCGCGCGGCGCCACCGTTACCCTGCGCCGTGTCGACAACACGCCGCAATCGTTCCTGTTCGGCCCGGCGCCCCGCGAGCCCGGGCCCGGCGAGGCCGGCTTTGCAGGCTTCGGGAGATCGCCCAAATGATGAAGATGCGTAGCGCCGTTCTAATCCTGACGCTGGCCCTGGCCGGCTGCGGCATCGGCCGCGTGGCCGCCCCGCCCTCGGTGTTCGACCTGGGCCTGGACTCCCGTGCGGCGCCGGCCTTGCCCGCGCGCGAGACGATCGCGCTGGTCTTTCAAGCCGTGCCCAGCCTGTCCGATACCGGCGTGATCTGGCGCGTGGGCGACAGCGCCGCGCCCAAGGCCTATGCCAGCTACCGCTGGGCCTCGCCGCCGGCCGACCTGGTGCGTCAGCGCCTGACTGACCGCTTGTCGCGCCAGGGGCCGGTGCTGGACGAGCGCGTCACGCTGCAGACGCCGCAACTGCAGGTGTCCCTGTCCCAGTTCGAGCAGGTATTCGCGGCCGACGGCCAATCGAGCGAAGGCCGCGTGCTGCTGCAGGCGGTGCTGCTCAGCGGCCGCAGCGTGCTGGGCCAGACCCGCATCGAGGCGCGCGCGCCCGCGCCCACGCAGGACGCGCAAGGCGGGGTGACGGCGTTGCGCCAGGCCACCGACGATGCCGCCGACCAACTGGCGCAGTGGCTCGCCACGACGCTCAAGCCCGCGCCCAGGCCGCGCGGTTAACATCGCTGTTTTTCCCGCATCCTGAGTTCCGCCATGTCCGCACGCACTGAAACCCACGCATTCACCGGAGCCGCCGGCCGCATCGACTGCGCCGTGGACTGGCCGGCGGGCACGCCGCGAGGCTGGGCGCTGGTCCTGCATCCGCATCCGCTGCAGGGCGGCGCGCGCGAGAACAAGGTGGTCACGACCCTGTCGCGGGCCTGCGTGCAGCACGGCCTGGTCGCGGTGCGGCCGAATTTCCGCGGCGTCGGGCAGTCCGAGGGCACGTTCGACAAATCCGTGGGTGAAACCCAGGACATGCTGGCAGTCGTCGCGCAGATGCGCGAATTGCATCCTGAACTGGCCCAGGCGCCGTGGGTGCTGGCCGGCTTTTCCTTCGGCACTGCGGTCGCGGCGCAGACCTATGCGGCGTTGGCGGAGCAGAGCGACGCGGTGCTGCCGTCCGCGCTGATGCTGATGGGCCCGGCCGTGAACCGCTTCCAGTCGCACGAAGTGCAGGTGCCGGACGACACCCTGCTGGTGCACGGCGAGGAAGACGAAGTCGTGCCGCTGTCCGAGGCCATGGACTGGGCGCGCCCGCGTTCCATTCCCGTGGTGGTGGTGCCGGGCGCATCGCACTTCTTCCACGGCAAGCTGCTGGTGCTGCGCCAGCTGGTGCAGGCGCGGCTGAAGGTTGCGTTGGATTGAAACGGGGGCGCCGCTTGCGCGGCGCCAGCGGCTTCAGCCCGGCCAGCGCGAGCCGCGGATCACGCTGCAGAAGTTGCCGGGCCTGAAGGCCGGCTCCTTGTCGGCGATGACATCGGCCTTGACGTTGCCGAAGGTCGTCTGCGGCTTGTGCTTGATGCCGTCGTAGAACGCCTGGATGATTTCTTCCTTGAAGCCTGGCCCGCGTGGATGCGCCGCCACCACGGCTTCGCGCTGCGCGTCGCCGTAGTCGCCATAGGTCAGGCCCAGCACGTCCATTTCCACGCCCGCCGTCACCAGCGCGACCACCGGATGCATGAACTCCGGAATGCCGGGCGTCGTATGCAGCGCGATGGCGGTCCACACCAAATCGATATCCTGCTGCGAAATTCCGCGGCTTTTCAGGAAATCGCGCGCCGCGTTGGCGCCGTCCACTTCGAAGCGGCAGCAGTCGCTGCTGTGCTGATGCGTCAGGCCCATGTCGTGGAACATGCAGCCGCAATAGAGCAGCTCCGGGTCGAACTTCAGTCCGCGCTGCTTGCCGGCGAGCGCACCGAAGTAGTAGACCCGGCTGGAGTGGTGGAACAGCAGCGGCGTGGCGGTGTCGCGCACCAGCTCCGTGATTTCACGGGCGAGCTTGCTGTCGGGGATCTGAATGCCGTCGATGACAGGGTTCATGGCGGGAGTCCTTGCAGGTGGGGGAGGGGTTCGAGAAATTCTCCCGCCGCACTAGAATGGCTTCAATTGCCGTAATACGCCAAATTCCGCCAAAACACGCGATTTCCCGACGCCTGGCGGCAAGGCGCGATTCCATGACCAAGACCATCGCCATTCTTGCGCTGCCCGGCGTCCAGATGCTCGACGTATCCGGGCCCCTGGACGTGTTCGCCCAGGCCAATGCCGAACTGGGGCGCGAGCTTTACGCGCTGCGCGTGGTGGGCTACGAGGCGGGGCCCATCCGCAGCTCGTCGGGCGCGCGCCTGCTGCCCGACCTGACGCTTGGCGACCCGGCGCCGCGCCTGGACACGTTGCTGGTCGCCGGCACGCCGCAGGCCGCCAGTGCAATGCTCAGCAGCTCGGCCTTGCGATGGCTGCGCGCGACGGCGCGGGGCGCCCGGCGCTATGGCTCCGTTTGCACTGGCGCCTTCATGCTGGCCGCGGCCGGCCTGCTGGACGGGCGGCGCGTGACGACCCATTGGAATGCGGCTGCGCAACTGCGCCTGGCCTATCCCAAGGTGACCGTCGAAGCGGATGCCCTGCATGTGCGCGACGGCAAGGTGCGCACCTCCGCCGGCGTCACGGCCGGCCTGGATCTGGCGCTGTCGCTGGTCGAGGAGGACCTGGGCCGGGAGGTGGCCGCCAACGTCGCTGCCCAGTTGGTGATGTTCTTCAAGCGGCCAGGCGGACAACTGCAGTTCAGCCGCAAGGGCCAAGCCGGCCCGGTCGGACGCTCGGCGCTGCAGGAGGTCCAGCGCTGGGTCGCCGGCAATCCCGGGCTGCCGCTGTCGGTGGATGCGCTGGCCGAACACGCGGGGTTGAGCCCCCGGCATTTCGCGAGGTTGTTCCATGCCGAGGTCGGCGTCACGCCGGCCGCATGGGTGGAGATGACGCGCATCGCGGCGGCCCGCGCGCTGCTGGAGGCCGGCGCGGCCACGCCCAAGCAGGTGGCCGCGCAATGCGGCTTTGCCAACGTCGACACCTTGCGGCGCGCCTTCGTCAAGCACGTGGGGGTTTCGCCGGCGGTGTACCGCCGGCATCACGGCGACGGTCCTGATTGAGCCGTGGCCCCGCCCCGAAGCCGGCAGGTTGCATCAAGTTGCATGTTTTAAACGCACGGGAACCCCAGGCGGGCCGGACGGGTCTGATCGACTGCCTATAATTGTCAGCCACTTGCCCCGCGCCGGCGGGCGTCATTACTGGACCCACGTTGCCGATGAAGAATTTGCCTTACTCCGCTCACTCCCCCGTTGTCTTTACCCGCCGCCTGCTGTCAGGCGCGGTGCTGTCAGCCATGCTGGCAGCCTCGATGCCGGTCTGGGCGCAGCAGGCTCCCGCTGCGGCGCCCGCCGCAGCCGCCGGCGCCGCGGCTCCGGCGCCGAATGCTTCGGCGGTGGTGCCGGTGGGCGACGTCTCGGCCGTGCCGGCCCCCACGATCGCGGCCAAGGCCTGGATCGTGATGGACGTGAACAGCGGCCAGACCCTGGCCGCCTCCAACCCGGACATGAAGGTGGAGCCGGCCTCGCTCACCAAGATCATGACGGCCTACGTCGTGTTCAACGCGCTGGATGAAAAGCGCCTGACGCTGGAGCAGACCGTGCCGGTGTCCGAGCGCGCCTGGCGCACGGGCGGTTCGCGCATGTTCATCGAACCGCGCAAGCCGGTGACTGTCGACGAGCTGAACCAGGGCATGATCGTGCAGTCCGGCAACGACGCCTCCGTGGCCCTGGCCGAGGCCGTGGGTGGCAGCGAGGCCTCGTTCGCTTCGCTGATGAACCAGGAAGCCGAGCGCCTGGGCATGCGCAACACGCACTTCATGAACGCCACGGGCCTGCCCGATCCGCAGCACATGACGTCCACGCGCGACCTGGCGATCCTGTCGTCGCACCTGATCACCGATCACCCGGATCACTTCCACTACTACAAGCAGAAGAGCTACACCTACAACAAGATCACCCAGCCCAACCGCAACCGCCTGCTGTGGGCCGACCCGTCGGTGGACGGCATGAAGACCGGCCACACCGATTCTGCCGGCTATTGCCTGGTGTCGACCGCGGTGCGCGGCGACCGCCGCATCCTGGTGGTGGTGGTGGGCACGGACAGCGAAGCCACGCGCGCCGAGGAAAGCCTGAAGCTCCTGAACTGGAGCTTCCAGAACTTCGACACCGTGAAGCTGTTCGACAAGAGCCAGCCCGGCATCGATGCGCGCGTCTGGGAAGGCACGGCTGAAAACGTCAAGCTGGGTCCGCCCAACCCCGTGTCGATCGCGGTGCCGCGCGGCAAGGCCGGCGATCTGAAGCCGGTGGCGCAGCGCACGGATCCGCTGATCGCCCCGCTGGCCAAGGGCCAGCAGGTCGGCACCCTGCAATTCACGCTGGACGGCAAGGTGCTGCGCACCGAACCGCTGGTGGTGCAGGACGCGGTCGAACGCGCCGGCTTCTTCGGCCGCATGGTCGATACCGTCAAGCGCTGGTTCGAATAATCTCCTGCGCCGCAGGCGCGGCAAGCAGGTGTAAGCTAGCAACGGGCGTTTCGCATGAAACGCCCGTGCTCTATTCACGGGACGGACCGGACGGTTCGTCCCTCTCCATTTCATACTCAGGAGTGCCTCATGATTCCGGGCGTGCCGGGCGAAAGCCAGGTGTATCTCAACGGTGAGTTTCTGCGCGTGGACGAGGCCAAGGTCTCCGTCCTGGACCGCGGCTTCATTTTCGGCGACGGCATCTACGAAGTCGTCCCCGTGTACCAAGGCAATGCGTTCCGCATGGCCGAACACCTCAACCGCCTGGACCGCAGCCTGGCCGCCTTGCGGATCGCGCAGCCCTTCGACCGCGCAGGCTGGATCGACCTGATCCAGCAGCTGCTGGCGCGCACCAACCTTGAAACCTGCATCGTCTACCTGCAGGTGACGCGCGGCGTGGCCAAGCGCGACCACCAGTTCCCCTCGACGCCCGTGGCGCCGACGGTCTTCGGCATGATCTCGGCCTGGGCGCCGCCGCCCGCGGCGCAGCGCGAACGCGGCTTGAGCGCCATCAGCATTCCGGACGAACGCTGGCTGCATTGCGAGATCAAGTCGGTTTCGCTGCTGGGCAACGTGCTGGCCAAGCAGCAGGCGGTCGATGCGCAGGTCGACGAAGTGGTGCAGTTCCGCGATGGCAACCTGACCGAAGGCTCGTCCACCAACATTTGGGTGGTCTCCGGCGGCAAGCTGCTGGCCCCGCCCAAGAACAACCTGATCCTGGAAGGCATCCGCTACGGCCTGATGGGTGAACTGGCCGCCGAGGCCGGCATTCCCTTCGAGTCGCGTCCGATCTCGCGGCAAGAGGTGGAACAGGCCGACGAGCTGATGCTGTCCTCGGCCACCAAGGAAGTGCTGGCCATCGTCTCGCTGGACGGCAAGCCGGTGGGCACGGGCAAGCCCGGCCCCGTTTTTGCGCAATTGCGGGCGGGTTATGATGCCCGCATCGCCGCGCTCTAAGCCTGGCGTCACCGGGCGGCTCCCGCGGGGCCGCCCCGGCGGCCTTGCCGGCTGGCGGTTTGCCCCCATATACCTAGGATCTGGCCGCCCCGTGGCAGACACCCTCGGGTGCAATATCGAGCAGTGGCCGCGCCCTGGGGGGCAATACCTTATAGGCACATCATGCAACATATCCCGCCCGAAGACTCCCTCATCGAATACCCCAGCGACTTTCCCATCAAGGTCATGGGCAAGCAGCATCCCGAATTCGCGCAGACGCTGACCGAAGTCGTGCTGCAGTTCGACCCCGAGTTCGACGCCGCCACGGTGGAAATGCGGCCCAGCAAGGGCGGCAACTACATGGGCCTGACCTTCACGGTGCGCGCGACCTCGCGCGAGCAGCTGGACGCGCTTTACCGCGCCCTGCACGGCCATCCGATGGTGTCCATCGTCCTCTAGCGCATAAGCAGGACTGCCGTGATCAAGTGGCTCGCGCGGCCGGCCGACTACCTGTCGGTCTGGCACGACATGCAGGCGTACACCAATCTGCGCGGCGCCGATACGCCCGACGAGATCTGGCTCTGCGAACACGCACCCGTCTACACACTGGGGCAGGCCGGCCTGCCCCAGCACGTGCTCAACCCCGGCGGCATCCCCATCGTCCATTGCGACCGCGGCGGGCAGGTGACCTACCACGGCCCCGGCCAGGTCATGGCCTACGCGCTGTTCGACCTCCGCCGCGCCGACATCTACGTCAAGGAATACGTCAATCTGCTGGAAGGCGCGGTCATCGACACGCTGGCCCAGATGGGCGTGGCCGACGCCTGCCGCAAGCCCGGCGCGCCGGGGGTCTACGTGCCCGACCCGGACGGGGGCGAGCTGGCCAAGATCGCCGCGCTGGGCATCAAGATCCGCAACGGCCGGGCCTACCATGGCGTATCGCTGAACGTGCAGATGGACCTGACGCCGTTCCTGGGCATCAATCCCTGCGGCTATGCGGGGCTGCGCACCGTGGACATGGCGGCCTGTGGCGTGCGCCGCGAGCCCACCGAGACGGGCGAGACGCTGGCGCGCAATCTGGCGCAGGCCTGGGACCGCGCAAGGAACAAGACATGAAGACCTTTAGCGCGGCCGACGTGGCCGCGACCACGCCGGAAGAACTGGCCCGCCTGCGTGAACAAGGGCCGGCCGAGGACTACGCGGCCTGGATCCGCGCGGCCGCCGAGCTGGGACTGATCGAAGCCCAGACCATCTACGGCCAGATGCTGCTGGACGGCGCGGGCGTGGAGCGCGATCCGGAACAGGGACTGACGTGGTTCAAGCGCGCCGCCCATGCCGATCACCCCATGGCCATCAACATGGTGGGCCGCTGCTACGAGAACGGCTGGGGCGTGCCGCGGGACGACACGGTCGCGGCCTATTGGTTCCGCCTGGCCGCGGACAAGGGTCTGGACTGGGGCATGTACAACTACGCCCACATGCTGCGCAGCGGCCGCGGCGCCGTGGCGCAGAACCCCGCGGCGGCGCTGGCCCTGTACCAAAAGGCGGCAGACGCCGGCCACGTGAAGTCCATCGGCGTCGTCGGCCGCTTTTACGAAGCCGGCGAGGTGGTCGGGCAGGACATGGAGCGCGCCTTCGACTGCTACCGGCGCTGCGCCGAAGGCGGCGATTTCCGCGGCATGTTCCACCTGGGCCGGCTGTTGCTGCTGCGCGGGCAGAAGCAGGACGCCGTGCAATGGCTCGCGCGCGTGCCGGAAACCGCCACGCCTGCCTTCCTGCGGGAAGCCAACGCCATGCTGCAGGACAGCGGCTTTCCGGCGCTGTATGAGGCGTAGGCGGGGTTTCCCGGCCTACGTGCTCAGCCTTTCCTCAAAAACCACTTCCACCGTTACCTGCTCGCCCGTGCCGCGTTCGCCGTCCAGGCGGTCCAGCAGCAGCTGGCCGGCGCGCCGGCCCAGGGTGGCGGCGTCGGCGCCCAGCGTGGTGAGCCCTTGCGCCCATTGCGCGGCGCTGCCGTCGTCCGAGTAGCCCAGCACGGCCAGATCCTGCGGCACATGCAGGTCGCGGTTATGGGCTTCCGAGACCGAGGCCGCGGCCAGCAGGTCGGTGGTGCAGAACACCGCGTCGAAGATCGTGTTGGTGGCCAAGAGGCGCAGGAAGGCCATGCGGCCGTCGGTCATGTGCTGGACCTCGGGCTGCACGATGTCCGCCACCAGGTCCAGTCCGAGCGCGGCCGCGCTGCTGATGAAGCCTTCGCGCCGGGCGCGCTCCCAGGCATTGTCGGCGCTGATGCAGGCGACCTGCGCATGGCGCTTGGCGGCCAGGTGCCGTGCCGCCATGCGGCCGGCTTCCGCGTTGTCGACCACCACCGCGCCGTCCAGCGGTTGGGGGGACGCGCTCCAGGTTTCCACCACGGGGATCTCCAGCGCCGCCAGGGCGGTTCGCAGGGCGGCATCGTCCAGCGGACCGATGGCGAGGGCGGCGGCGGGGCGCAGGTTGCCGAGCAGAGGCAGGGACTGGGCTTCATGCCAGGGGCCGGCGGCCAGGTAGTAGCCGGCGGGCAGCAGCAATTCGGCGCAGGCCTGGATGGCGCGGGCCGCGGGCGCCCAGTCCAGTCGGGGTGCGATCAGGGCGATGGGGCGGGGCGGGGGCAGGGAAGACATGGGCAAAACCGGCGGATTCGTCAGGCGTGACGATAACCCAGGCGAGCCCCGGCCGAGGACACGCGCCGCCCGGGGACGGGCCCCCGTCGGGCGGATCCGGGCGGCGAAGGGTAAAATGCCGTTTTTGTCTCAGACCCGGCGTGTCCGCGCGCCGGTCATGAAGGTGCTCCATGTCCACGCTCGCCGAGTCTCCTGTTCCCTCGAACGAATCCGCCGCCGCGCCCGCGGAAGCGGTCTACGATCCGACGCAAAAGCAGAAATCGCAGGCCAAGACCGCGCGCATTCCCATCAAGATCGTTCCGGCCGAGCGCCTGAAAAAGCCTGAGTGGATCCGCGTGAAGGCCGCCGCGCCCGGCTCGCGCTTCTACGACATCAAGCGCATCCTGCGCGAGCACAACCTGCACACGGTGTGCGAGGAAGCGTCCTGCCCGAACATCGGCGAATGCTTCGGCAAGGGCACGGCCACCTTCATGATCATGGGCGACAAGTGCACCCGCCGCTGCCCCTTCTGTGATGTGGGCCACGGCCGTCCGGATCCGCTGGACACCAACGAGCCCCTGAACCTGGCGCGCACGATCGCCGCGATGAAGCTGTCCTATGTCGTGATCACCTCGGTGGACCGCGACGATCTGCGCGACGGCGGCGCCGGCCACTTCGTCGATTGCATCACGCACATCCGCGAACTGTCGCCCACCACCCGCATCGAGGTGCTGGTGCCCGACTTCCGCGGCCGCCTGGACCGCGCGCTGACGATCCTGAACGCCGGTCCCCCGGACGTCATGAACCACAACCTGGAAACCGTGCCGCGCCTGTACAAGCAGGCGCGTCCGGGCTCGGACTACATGCACTCGCTGAAGTTGCTGGCCGAGTTCAAGCAGCTGCATCCCGAGGTCCCGACCAAGTCCGGCCTGATGCTGGGCCTGGGCGAGACCGACGAGGAAATCCTGCAGGTGATGCGCGACATGCGCGAGCACAACGTGGACATGCTGACCATCGGCCAGTACCTGCAGCCCTCGGAGCATCACTTGCCCGTGCTGCGCTACGTGCATCCGGATACCTTCGCGATGTTCGAGCGCGAGGCCTATGCGATGGGCTTCTCGCATGCGGCCGTGGGGGCGATGGTGCGTTCCTCGTACCACGCCGACGAGCAGGCCCACGCCGCCGGCGTGAACTGAGTCAGCAGGCCGGCGCGTCGGCGAACGGCGCGCCGTTGCGGTCCTTTTCGGACAGCAGGGGCGGCTGCAGGCAGGGCCAGGCTATCGCCAGCTGCGGATCGTCCCAGCGTACGCAGCGCTCGTGCTGCGGCGCGTAGTAGTCCGTGGTCTTGTACAGGACCTCGGCATGATCGGACAGCGTCAGGAAACCGTGGGCAAAGCCTTCGGGGATCCACACCTGGTGCTTGTTTTCGGCGCTGAGCAGCGTGCCCACCCATTGCCCATAGGTCGGCGAGCCGCGCCGCATGTCCACCGCCACGTCGTAGATCTCGCCCGCGCATACCCGCATGAGCTTGCCCTGGGGTTGTTCCACCTGGTAATGCAGTCCGCGCAACACGCCCTGGATCGAGCGTGAATGGTTGTCTTGCACGAAGCGGCGCTGAAGTCCCGTCGCCGTTTCGAATACGGCCTGATTGAAGCTTTCGAAGAAAAAGCCGCGTTCGTCACCCAGTACCTTGGGTTCCAGAAGCAACACGTCGGGAATGGCGAGTGGAGTGGCTTTCATCAGAATGCAGGCGGATTGCCAGGTTGAATGAGTTGATCCAGGGTGCGGTCGACGTGTGCGGTCCATGATGGCATGCGCAGTTCCAGCGCACGCGACAGCTTGGCCGTATCCAGCGCGGCGTTGCACGGCCGTCGCGCGGCAGCGGGATAGTCCTGCGCGGCAATCGCGTGTATCCGCTGCGGGGTCAACGCCAGTTTGGCGCCGCGCGCGGCGGCACCGGCAACAATGTACTTTGCGTAGGCATGCCAGTCGGTCGAACCGCTGGCGGCCAGGTGGTAAGTGCCCGCAGGCAACCGCCCGGCCCGATGTTGCCGGATCGCCAAGGCGGTAACGTCGGCGACCAGCTCGGCCGACGTGGGCGTGCCGCGCTGGTCGCAAACCACGTCCAGGTCTTCCCGTTCAAGCGCCAAACGCAGCATGGTTTTCAGGAAATTCCGGCCATGCGTCGAATACACCCAGCCGATTCTGAACACCAGCGCGTCGCAGCCGGCGGCCAGGATGGCCTGCTCGCCCGCCAGCTTGGTCCTGCCGTAAACGTTGAGGGGGTTGGGGCTATCGGTTTCCAGATAAGGCCGCTGCTGTGTGCCGTCGAACACGTAGTCGGTCGAAAAATGGACCAGCAAGGCGCGGGTCGCCCGGGCATGGCGGGCCAGCAGGGCGAGCGCCACGGTGTTGACCTGGGCGGCGGCGTCGCAATCGGTTTCGGCCGCATCCACCGCCGTGTAGGCGGCCGCGTTGACGATCACATCCGGCCGGCACGACGAGAGGACCGCGAGCAGGGTATCCTGGTCGCGCAGATCGGCGCCGTCGCGCCCCAGCGCCACGACCTCTCCAAGGGGGAGCAGGGAGTGGCAAAGTTCGCGGCCGACCTGGCCGTTCTTGCCCAGCAATAAGATCTTCACGCAGCCCTTGCCCGGTTTCGTAGCGTTCTCATGTCCAACCGCGCCGCCTGCGGCTGGCCGCGAGACTACTTGCGCGCCTGGGCGCCCGCCCAGAACGTGTCTTTCTGTCCCGCATGCTGGTTTATACAACGCGCCAGCACGAACATCAGGTCCGACAGCCGGTTCAGGTATTGCCGCACGGGCGGGTTTACCGGGTCGACCCGGGCCAGCGCCACCACGGCGCGCTCGGCCCGGCGGCAGACGGTGCGCGCCACGTGCGCTTGCGCCGAACCGCGCGAACCGCCGGGCAGAATGAATTCGCGCAGAGGCGGCAAGGCCGCGTTGTAGTGAGCCAGGCGCGCGTCCAGGCGGGCGATGTGGTCGTCCGTGAGCGCGGAGTGGCCGGGGATGCAAAGCTCGGCGCCCATATCGAACAGGTCGTGCTGGATGGCCAGCAGGTCCGCGGATATGTCGGCGGGCAGGTCCTCGGTCAGCAGCACGCCGATCACGCTGTTCAATTCGTCGACGTCGCCGATCGCCGCGATGCGCGGCGCATCCTTGGGCGTGCGGGATCCGTCCCCAAGACCCGTGGTGCCGTCGTCTCCGGTGCGGGTGGCGATGACGGATAAGCGGTTGGCCATGGAAACTCCTGGAATGAGTGACGAAAGGTAGGGGTTTTGCGTCCAGCCATGAATTGCGGCGGCGCGGCCCGCGGATTCCGCAATCAACTGTCAGAATTGTTGCGTCAGGGCGGGGGAACTGTTGCACAAGGGCGGTATCCTAGCACTATGGAAAGCGGGGACGTTGGTTCCGCGCTTTCCTGCAATCGGAGGATATCTGCATGATTTTTGACCGCAAGTATGCAATGCCCATGGCCGCAGCCGCGGCGGTGGCCGTCGTCACGCTGGCCGCGCCGCTGGCGTTCGCGCAGCAGGCCGAGGCCAGCGGGGAAGTGCGGCGGGTGGATCCGGCCGGCGGCAAGGTCACGATCAAGCATGACGCCATCAAGCCGCTGGACCTGCCCGCGATGACGCTGGTCTATGAAGCGGATCCGGCGTTGCTGGCCAAGATCAAGGCGGGCGACAAGGTGCGCTTCACGGCGGTCCGCAAGGACGGCAAATACATCGTGACCGCCATCAGCAACTAGCGTCCCGGCAAGGCTCCGCGCGTACGCCAGGCGGCGCAGCGGGCTACCGGCCAAAAGAAAACGCCGTCCGCGGCCTGGTGGCTGCGGACGGCGTTTTGCTGGGCGCGCACATGGCGCGCCCGCGGGGGGTTACAGCACGTAGCGCGCCAGGTCCTGGCTGCTGGCGGCTTCCGCCAATTGCGCGTTGACGTAGGCGGCGTCGATCTTCACGTTCTTGTCGCTGCTGGCGGTGGCGTCGAAGGACAGCTCGTCCAGCAGTTTCTCCATCACCGTGTACAGGCGGCGCGCGCCGATGTTCTCGGTGGTTTCGTTGACTTCGAAGGCCAGCTCCGCCAGGCGGCGCACGCCTTCTTCCGTGAACTCCAGCTGCAGGTCCTCGGTGGCCATCAGCGCCGTGTACTGCTTGGTCAGCGAGGCGTCCGTGTCAGACAGGATGCGCACGAAGTCCTCGGCGGTCAGCGATTCGAGTTCGACGCGGATCGGGAAACGGCCCTGCAGTTCAGGGATCAGGTCCGAGGGGCGCGACAGATGGAAGGCGCCGGACGCGATGAACAGGATGTGGTCGGTGCGGACCATGCCGTAGCGCGTGTTGACGGTGGTGCCTTCGACCAGCGGCAGCAGGTCGCGCTGCACGCCCTGGCGCGAGACGTCCGCGCCGCCGGATTCCTGGCGGGCCGCGATCTTGTCGATCTCGTCCAGGAAGACGATGCCGTTCTGCTCGACGTTGTTGATCGCCACGGTGCGCAGGTCTTCTTCGTTGACGCGCTTGGCGGCTTCTTCGTCGACGATCAGCTTGAAGGCTTCGCGCACCTTCATCTTCTTGGGTTTTTTCTTGTCGCGGGCCATGCCGGCGAACATGCCGCGCAGCTGTTCGGCCATTTCTTCCATGCCGGGGGGCGTCATGACGTCCATCTGCGGCGCGGCCTGGGCGACTTCGATTTCGATCTCGAGGTCATCGATCTTGCCTTCGCGCAGGCGCTTGCGGAAGGTCTGGCGGGCGCTGTTGTCCTCGCCGCGTTCCGGCTCGCCGGACGCGCCGCGCGGGGGCGGCACCAGGGCGTCCAGGATGCGGTCTTCGGCGGCGTCTTCCGCCTGGGTGCGCACGCGGCGCATTTCCAGTTCGCGCGTCTGCTTGATCGAGTATTCGGTCAGGTCGCGGATGATGGTATCGACGTCGCGGCCCACGTAGCCCACTTCGGTGAACTTGGTGGCTTCAATCTTGATGAAAGGCGCGTTGGCCAGCTTGGCCAGGCGACGCGCGATCTCGGTCTTGCCCACGCCGGTGGGGCCGATCATGAGAATGTTCTTGGGGTGGATCTCGTGGCGCAGGGGTTCGGCGACCTGCTGGCGGCGCCAGCGGTTGCGCAGCGCCACGGCCACGGCGCGCTTGGCGCGGTTCTGGCCGACGATGTACTTGTCGAGTTCGGAGACGATCTCTCCGGGCGTCATGTTGGATGCGGACATGAGGGCGGATCCTTGAAGCTAGGGCGGGCTGGGGTGGCGGCCGCGGCGCGACAGGCGCGCCGCGCGGCGGGCGTCAGTCGCCCAGCGTTTCGATGACGTGGTTCTGGTTGGTGTAGATGCAGAGGTCGCCGGCGATTTCCAGCGATTGCTTGACGACGGCCTCGGGCGACAGCTCGGTGTTGCGCAGCAGCGCCAGCGCCGCCGACTGGGCATAGGCGCCGCCGGAGCCGATGGCGGCCAGCCCGTGTTCCGGTTCGAGCACGTCGCCGTTGCCGGTCAGCACCAGCGTGTGCTCGGCGTCGGCCACGATCAGCATGGCTTCCAGACGGCGCAGGACGCGGTCGGTGCGCCAGTCGCGGGTCAGTTCGACCGCGGCGCGCATCAGGTTGCCCTGGTGCTTTTCCAGCTTGGCCTCGAAGCGCTCCTGCAGGGTGAACGCGTCGGCGGTGGCGCCGGCAAAGCCGGCCAGGATCTTGTCGTGGTACAGGCGGCGGATCTTGCGGGCAGTGCCCTTGATGACGATGTTGCCCAGGGTGACCTGGCCATCGCCGCCCAGTGCGACGCGGTTGCCGCGGCGCACGCACACGATGGTGGTGGCGTGAAATTGTTCCATGCGTTCCTTCCTATGAAGGGATTAGCTGGGGGCGGTTCCGGGGAAATCAAGGCAGGACGCTTGCGTCCCCTTTGAGGACTGGCCAAAGAAAAAAGGCCATGCTGGAAACCAGCATAGCCTTTCAGCGTAGGGCTTGAATACGGGACGGATCAGTCGCCGTAGAGCTTCTGGCGCATCTCGCGGCGTTCCTGCGCTTCGAGCGACAGGGTGGCCGTGGGGCGGGCCAGCAGGCGCGGGATGCCGATGGGTTCACCGGTTTCCTCACACCAGCCGTATTCGCCGCTGTCGATGCGGGCGATGGACTGTTGCACCTTCTTGAGCAGCTTGCGCTCGCGGTCGCGGGTGCGCAGCTCCAGGGCGTGTTCTTCCTCGATCGTGGCGCGGTCGGCGGGATCAGGCACGAACTGGGTTTCGCGCAGGTGCTCGGTGGTTTCGCCGGCGTTGGCCAGGATGTCCTGCTCGAGTTGTTTGAGCCGTTCCTTGAAGAACGCCAATTGGCGTTCGTTCATATAGTCGGACTCGGGCATGGCCAGCAATTCCTTCTCGCTGGGCAGATCAATCGCCGTATCGCTCGTCGACTTGCTTGATTTCTTGGTTGCTGCCTTGGTAGCCATGAAAACACTCCACTATGAATCGATCCTGGCGCGGGCGTTGTTTCCCGGTCCGTATTACTTGTTGCCTACGCTATTCGTACCTCACAGTACTGCCTTCGTCGCATCACGTCACGTCAGGAAGGGGGATTACCCCGCCAGGCACTGCTCCAAGCCCCGGGTGAAAATCTCCTGGGGCAGCTTACGGCCGATGAAAACCATCTTGGTGGACGGTTTTTCGGCTGCGGTCCACGGCTTGCCGGGTTCGGCGCCCATCATCATGTGCACACCCTGGAACAACATGCGGCGGTTGATGCCCTTCATGTACAGGATGCCCTTGTAGCGCATCAGGTCGGGACCATAGACCTGCACCACGCCGCCCAGGAATTCCTCAAGGCGCGCGGGATCGAACGGCTTGTTGGAACGGAACACGAACGCGCCGATTTCGTCGTCGTGCTGGTGGTGGTGATGATGGTGGGCATGATTGCAATGCGCCCCGCAGTCGCCTTCGTGATCATGGTCATGATCGTGGCCATGGTCGTGCCCATGGTCGTGATCGTGGCCGTGGTCATGGGCGGCGTCGGGGTGCTCATCGGCCAGGAAATCCGGGTCGATGTCCAGAATGGAATTCAGGTTGAAGCCGCTGATGTCGATGATGGACTTCAGGTCGACTTCGCCGAAGTTGACCGGCGTGATCGGCGCGCGCGGGTTCATGTGAACCAGGCGGTGGCGCAGCGCTTCGTAGTCGACTTCGTTGACCAGGTCGCGCTTGGAGATCAGGATGCGGTCGGCGAAACCGACTTGCTTCTGGGCTTCGGGCTGGGCGTCGAGGGTGGCCATGCCGTGCTTGGCGTCGACCACGGTTACCACCGCGTCCAGGCGGTAGTACTCGGCGATGTCGTCATCCATGAAGAACGTCTGGCAGACGGGGCCGGGGTTGGCCATGCCGGTCGTCTCGAGGATGACGCGTTCGAAATTCAGTTCGCCGGCTTCGCGCTTGGCGCGCAGCTCGGACAGGGTGCGCATCAGGTCGCCGCGCACCGTGCAGCAGACGCAGCCGTTGGACAGTTCGATGATTTCTTCGTCGCGGTCCTGCACCAGCAGGTCGTTGTCGATGCTTTCCGGCCCGAACTCGTTTTCGATGACCGCGACGCGGCGGCCATGGTATTCGGTCAGGATGCGTTTGAGCAGGGTGGTCTTGCCCGCACCGAGAAAGCCGGTGAGGATGGTGACGGGAACCATTTTGTCCAAACTGCGCGGGGTGTTCATGGCGAAGCTGCTAGCGTGAAGTCAAGGCGTTAAACAGGAACTCTCGGCGGGGATCGCAACCCTGTCTTGCAACGCCGTCTTGCGACGTTTGGACGGGGTTTCCCAGTCTTTGCCGGAGGGTGTTTGCCGCAGGCTGCGTGGGCCGCCTGCAGCGGCCGGACGCAGGATTACAGCACAGTCGGGGGCAGGGGGCAAACCCAGGGTCAACCCTGGGGCCGTAGCCATCCAGATGGCGTCCGTACGCCGTCAAGTATCGGGCGATACCACTATTTGGGGGCGGTTTGCCGGATTTCAAGAGCGCGATGCGCACATCCGGATGGCAGCCCGTGTGCGGGTTTGCGTCAGATGGCGGAGAGCCCGCCGCGCGGGCAGCCCGCCGGCACTAGATCTTAATGATGGTGGTGGCCGTGGCCGGCGTCCGCGGCGGGCTGTTTCTGCTGGCACTGGGGGCACAGCGCGCGGATTTCGGTTTCGTGGGTGGCCAGGGCATAGCCGGTTTGGGCGACGCGTTCGGCCAGTTGGCGGCTCATGGCGGGGTCGGACACTTCCGCGACCGCGCCGCAGCCCGTACAGACGACCAGCAGGTCATGGGGCGCGCCACCCGCGTCGTGGCAGGCGCTCCAGGCGTTGACGGCGTCCAGGCGGTGGATCAGGCCTTCGTCCATCAGGAAGTCCAGGGCACGGTACACGGTCGGGGGCGCGGCGCCCGGATGCACGGCGCGCATCGCGTCCAGCAGTTCGTAGGCCTTCAGGCTGCGGCCGTGGCGCAGCAGCAGCTCCAGCACCTTGCGGCGGATGGGGGTGAGGCGGCGCCCGCGCTGCTCGCACAGCGCTTCGGCGACGCTGAGCTGGGCGCCGACGGTATCGCTGCGAGGGGGGCGTTGCGGTGCGGACATGGCTGGCTTTATCTCTATGGAAAACGCGCGCGATGCGCGCGAGATGCCTGGAAGGTAGCAGAAAACATCCAGATGCGGGCGAACGCCGTGGAATCAAGCCTTTTAGTTATGATATAACATAATAAAACTTGATTACGCCGCTTTCCGCCTCCGCATTTCTTCCATGTCCCATTTCACGCTTTTGCCCCGGCGGCCTGATGCCGCGCCCCGGCAAGACCTCCCGCCGCGTTCCGCCTTCCTGGTCTCCGCCTGGCGCCGCATGGCCGCCGCCCTGGCCGCAGCAGCCGCCTTGTGGGCCCTGACCGGCTGGGCGCTGGACTGGTGGCCGCGATGAACGCGCCAGTCACCATCGAACTGGCCGACGCGTCCTTCGGCTGGCACGGGCACGCAGCGCTCAAATCGGTCTCGGGGCGTTTTGCCGCAGGCGGCATGACCGCCGTGGTCGGGCCCAATGGCGCGGGCAAGTCCACCTTGATCAAGGGCATCATGGGCGTGCTGCGGCCGATGGCCGGCAGCGTGCGCATCGGCGGCGCGGGCCGTTCGGAGCTGGCCTGGCTGCCCCAGGCCGCCGAGCTCGACCGTTCGTTTCCGGTGTCGGTGCTGGATCTGGTGGCCATGGGCGCCTGGCGCCGCGTGGGGGGATGGCGCCGGTATGCGAACGCGGAACTCGACCGCTGCATGGACGCGCTGGAGACCGTGGGCATGGCCGACGCGGCCGGGCGCGGCGTGGATGCGCTGTCGGGCGGGCAGATGCAGCGTGCGTTGTTTGCGCGGATGCTGGTGCAGGACGCGCCCGTGCTGCTGCTGGATGAACCGTTCGCCGCGGTGGACAGCCACACGGCGGACGACCTGATGGCCCTGCTTTGCGGTCTGCACGGCCAGGGCCGCACCGTAATCGCGGTGCTGCACGACCTGGACTTGGTGCGTGACCATTTTCCCGAATGCCTGCTGCTGTCCGGTTCGGTAGTGGCTTGGGGCGACACCGATCAGACCCTGAACGACGCGCACCTGAAGCGGGCGCGGCAATGGCACGCGGAGAGTCGCGCATGAGCCTGGCGCAATGGGTGCTGTCGCCGTTCCTGGACTACGGCTTCATGCGGCGCGCGCTGGCCGGCGCCTGCGCCCTGTCGCTGGGTGCGGCGCCGCTGGGCGTGTTCCTGGTGCTGCGGCGCATGAGCCTGATGGGCGATGCCATGTCGCACGCCATCCTGCCCGGCGTGGCGGCGGGCTTTCTGCTGGCCGGCCTGTCGCTGGGCGCGATGATGCTGGGCGGCATCGCCACCGGGCTGGCCGTGGCCCTGCTGGCGGGGCTGGTGGCGCGCATGACGCCGCTGCGCGAGGACGCCAGCTTTGCCGCGTTCTATCTGATATCGCTGGGGCTGGGCGTGCTGCTGGTGTCGCTGCGCGGCTCCAACATGGACCTGCTGCACATGCTGTTCGGCACGGTGCTGGGGCTGGACGACGCGGCGCTGCTGCTGGTTACGGCCACGGCCAGCGTGACCCTCGTGGCGCTGTCCGCGATCTACCGGCTGCTGGTGGCCGAATGCCTGGATCCGGGTTTCCTGCGCGCCTGCGGCGGCGGCGGAGGCTGGGTCCATATGGGTTTCCTGGTGCTGGTGGTGGTGAACCTGGTGGCGGGTTTCCAGGTGCTGGGCACCTTGATGGTGGTCGGCATCATGATGCTGCCCGCCGCCGCCGCGCGCTTCTGGGTCCGCTCGGCCGCCCGCCAGATCCCGCTGGCCGCGGGACTGGGCGCGGCGGCGTCCACGGCCGGTCTGCTCATTTCGTATCACTTCAACGTGCCGGCTTCGCCCGCCATCATCCTGGCGGCGGGCGCCTGCTACCTGTTTTCCATCGTGGGCGGCCCGCAAGGCGGGCTGCTGCCGGCGAGGCGCCGCCTGCGCCGGGCCTGACTCATCCTATAGGAGATACGCCATGCGTTTCGATCCCCTGGCGCGCCGCCGCGCGCTGCTCGCCCTGGCAGGCCTGTGCCTGTTGGCGTTGTTCGGAACCGCGCAAGCCGCCGAGCCGCTGAAGGCCGTGGCCAGCTTTTCCATCCTGGGCGACATCGTGCGGGAAGTCGGCGGCGCCGACGTCAGCGTGGCCACGCTGGTGGGGCCCGATGGCGACGCGCATGAGTACGAACCGACGCCGGGCGACGCCAAGAAGCTGGCCGCCGCGCGCGTGCTGTTCGTCAACGGCCTGGATTTCGAGACCTGGATGCCGCGCCTGGCGAAGGCGTCGGGCTTTGCCGGCGCCACCGTGGTCGCGTCCCAGGGCGTGAAGCCGCGCACGTTCGCGGGCGGCGGGCATGATGATGGCCACGACCACGACCATGACCACGAACACGACCATGGGCATGGCCATCATCACAGCGGCGCCGATCCGCATGCCTGGCAGAACCTGGCCAACGGCGTCATCTACGCCCGCAATGTGGCCGAAGGCCTGGCCGCTGCCGATCCCGCGCATGCCGACGCCTACCGCCAGCGCGCGCAAGCCTACGTTGCGCGCCTGCAGGCGCTGGACGCTCAGGTCCGCAAGACCTTCGCCGCGATTCCGGCCGAGCGCCGCAAGATCGTGACTTCGCACGATGCCTTCGGTTATTTCGGCGACGCCTACGGCGTGGCGTTCATTCCCGCGATGGGGGTGTCCACCGATGCCGAGCCCGCGGCCGGCGAGGTGGCGCGCATCATCGAACAGGTCAGGCGCGAGCGCGTGCCGGCGGTGTTCGTGGAGAACATCAGCAGCCCCAAACTGGTCCAGCAGATCTCCCGCGAAACCGGCGCCAAGGTGGGTGGTACGCTCTATTCCGATGCCCTGTCCAAGCCCGGACAGCCCGGCGCCACCTATCTGGAAATGTTTGAATGGAACGCACGTCAGCTTGCCGCGGCCATGCAGCCCTGACCGCGGCGGCGATGCTGCTGGCGGCGGGCGCCGCCAGCGCGCATCCGCACATGTGGATCGATGCCCGCGCGGCCATCGATATCGATGGACAGCAGCGCATCGCGGCGGTGCGGCAGGTCTGGCTGTTTGACGAGATGTTCGGCGCCTACGCCACGCAGGGACTGAAGAAGGGCAAGGACGGTTCGCTGTCGCCCGAGATCCTGCAGGGCATGGCGCGGGACTGGATGCGGGCGCTGGGCGAACCGATCTCGCACTACTTCACCCGCGTCACCGTGGACGGCAAGACCTCGGCTTTCGCGGCCCCGCAAGATGCGCGCGTCGACTGGAACCCAAAGACCACGCGGCTGACGCTGTCCTTCACCTTGCCGCTGGCCACGCCAGTGGCGCCGGGCGCAGGCGGCGCGCAGGTGGATATCTACGATCCCACCTATTTCGTGGCCTACGCCTTCGATCAAAGCGGCGCGGTATCGCTGAGCGGGCAGGGCGCCAAGACCTGCACGTCCGCCTACCGCAAGCCCAAGGAACTGGATTGGAAAACCATGCAGCAACTGGCCGCGATCCCGGCCGACCCGGAGGCCTTGCCGGACGAGCTTTTCGCGATTACCAAGGGGCTGACGCACCGCATCGAGGTGCGCTGCCCGTAGCGCTTGCGCTGCTGGCCGTGCTGCTGCTGGGCGGCGCGGGCGCGGCCGCGGCCCAGGGCGCGCATCCCTTCGGCGTGCCGGAGAGCGGCGCGGGCATGGGCGGGCCGGGCTGGCTGGCCGGCTTCTTCGGCCAGGTGTCGGCCTGGCAAAGCCATTTTTATCGCCAACTGACGGGCGCGGTCCGCGCCTGGCAGGCCGATGGCGGCGCGGCCTGGGCCTTGATCGGGCTGTCTTTCGCCTACGGCGTGTTCCACGCGCTGGGGCCCGGGCATGGCAAGGCGGTGATCTCTTCCTACGTGCTGGCCAACCGCCAGACCGCGCGCAACGGCGCGCTGCTGGCGCTGGCGTCCGCGCTGATCCAGGCGCTGGTGGCGATCGCGCTGGTGGCCGTGCTGGCGCTGGTCTTCAACGCCACTGCGGCAACGATGAACAACGCCACGCGCTGGCTGGAACTCGGCTCCTATGCCCTGGTGACCTTGCTGGGCGTGTGGCTGGTGTGGGTCAAGGCGGTCCGCCCGCTGTGGCGGGCCTGGGCAGGACGTGCGGCCGAGGGAGCCATGCTTCATCAGGGACATGAGCACGGCAGCGGCCACGCGCGCAGCCGGTCACACGAGTCGCAGCATGTTCAGGCGCAGGCCCATCACCACCACGGTCGCCATCACGACCACGATTGCGGCTGCGGCCACGTCCATGCGCCCGCGCCCGAGCAGGTCTCGGGTCCGCTGAATTGGCGCCGCGCGGGCACGGCGATCCTGGCCGTGGGCCTGCGCCCCTGCAGCGGCGCGCTGATCGTGCTGGTGTTCGCGCTGGCGCAGGGCTTCTTCCTGGCGGGCGTGGCCTCGGCCCTGGCGATGGGCCTGGGTACCGGCCTGACGGTGGCGGCGCTGGCCTGCCTGGCGGTCGCGGCCGGCGGCGCGGCCACGCGCGTCGGCAGCCGCCTGTCCAGCGTCGGCGCTGCGCGCCTGCGTTACGGCGTGGAAGCGCTGGCGGCATTGGCCGTGCTGTTGCTGGGTGTGATGTTGTTGGGCGGCGTAATCGCGGGAGGCGGCTAGGGGCCGGTCGCGCGGGCTTGAGTATGCGTCTTCGCTGAATGCGGCGGACCCGGCGCGTTCAGGATTTGCGTCCGGCCCGAGGATGCGCCTGATCGTAGGCGCGGGCCAGGTGCTGGAAGTCCAGCCGCGTGTAGATCTGGGTGGTGGAGATATTGGCGTGGCCCAGCATTTCCTGCACGGCGCGTAGATCCTGCGCCGATTGCAGCACGTGGCTGGCGAAGCTGTGGCGCAGCACGTGCGGATGCACGTGCGTGGGCACGCCGGCCTGTTGCGCGATGCGCGCCAGCTGCAGCTGCACCACGCGTGGCGAGATGCGGCCCCCGCGCGCGCCCAGGAACAGCGCGGCCGCGTCCTCGGGCTGCGCCGTGAAGGGCGCCAGCTGCGGCCGCACCGCGATCCATTTGCGCAGGGCTTCCAGCGCGGCCTGGCCCACGGGCACCGAGCGGCGCTTGCCGCCCTTGCCCAGCACGGTGACCTCGGCCTCTTCCAGGCTCAGCCAGCCGCGCGATTCGTAATTGCCGGAACGTTCGTAGCGCAGGTCCAGCCCGACCAGCTCCGACAGCCGCAGGCCGCTGGAATAGAGCAGTTCGAGCATGGCCTGGTCGCGCAGCGCGGCGGGTTCGGTTGCCACTTGCGCGGGCGCGCGGTCCAGCAGGGCCTGGGTCTGCTCCACGGACAGGGCTTTCGGCAGCCCGCGCGGCGCCTTGGGGGCGCGCACGCCGGCCACGGGATTGCCAGCCAGCTCGATCGCCGGCGCCCACCATTGATAGAAGCCGCGCCATGCCGCCAGCGTGCGCGCCAGGCTGCGCGGCCCGCGGCCCTGGGCGTGCAGGCGCGCCACGAACTGGCGGATGTGGCCGTTGCCGATCTTGTCCAGCGGCAGCTTGGCGTTCGCGGCCAGCTCGCGCAGGAAATGCAGCTCGCGGCGGTAGCCGTCCAACGTGTGGGGCGAATAGCGCCGGTTGGTTTCCAGATGGCGCAGCCAGGCGCTCATCGCATCCGGCAGGGGAGCTTCGGGCGGGGCCGCGTCTTGCGCTTGCGTGGCTTTCGGCATGGCGTCCGCCCGATTCGGCTAGGCCTTGGGCGAGGCCGGATTCAGGCGATGCAGCGCCGCCGACGCCAGTTGGCCGATGGAGTCCAGGAAGGTGGTGCCCATTTCGGGCGTGAAGCGTTCGGCGTCGTCGGAACCCAGCACCAGCAGGCCGACGGCGGGGCCGTCCGCTTCCAGGCGCAGCGGCACCAGCGCCAGCGACTTGGGCTTGGCTTCCAGCCAGCCGGCCGCTTCGAATTCGGTGTCGGCGCCGCAGTACGGCGTCTTCAGGCTGTCGGTGAAGGTGCGCACGTCCTGCGTGACGGGTTCGCCGTAGCCGGTCGCCGGCAGTTCCGACAGGTCCCACAAGCGCAGCGCCACGTGGTTCAGCTCGAACTGTTCAGCCAGCCCCAAGGCGATCTCGCCCGGCACATGCTGCGGATCGCACTCGGACAACAGGCGGCTGCACCATTTGGCCACGTGCGTGCCGATGCTTTCATTGGCGGTGGCGTTGCGCACGAGTTCGTTCAGGCGCCATTCGAGTTCGCGGTTGCGTTCGCGCAGCGTCAGGATCTGGCGTTCGCCCAGTGAAATGGCGCGCGAGCCGTGCGGATGCGGCACTTGCAACGTGGCGAAGACGTCAGCGTGATCGTCGAAGAAGCCGGGGTTCTCTTGCAGGAAATCGGCGACGTCCTGAGCGGTAATGGCGGTATCAGTCATGGCTTATCGGTTCAGCCCCATGGAGAAGACGAGCTTGTCGATATCGACCTGCCCCGTAAAGACGGACTCGGCAGGGCCGGTCATGCGCAATTGCTCGCCGTTCCAGGCGACGGTCAGCACGCCGCCGCGCGCTTGCACGCGCACCGGCGAGTCCAGCAGGCCGCGGCGGATGCCGGCCGCGACGGCGGCGCAGGCGCCCGTGCCGCAAGCCAGGGTTTCGCCGGCGCCGCGTTCGAACACGCGCAGGCGGATGTTGTTGCGGTCCACGATCTGCATGAAGCCGGCGTTGACGCGGCGCGGGAAGCGCGGATGGGTTTCGATCAACGGGCCCAGGACGGCCACGGGCGCGGTGTCGACGTCGTCCACCACCTGCACGGCGTGCGGATTGGAAATCGCCACGGCGGATAGCGCGACCGTGCGCGGCAGGCCGGCGGGCGAGTCCAGCTCCAGTTCCCACAGCGTGTCCTGGCCTTCGACGCGCGAGGGGAGGCCAGCGGTGTCGAATGGAAGCGCGGCGGGCTCGAAGCGCGTGCTGCCCATGTCGACGGTGACCTGTTCGTCATCGCCTTGGTCCAGCACCAGGATGCCGGTGGCGATTTCGGCGCGCAGCGGGTTGCGGTCGGACAGGCCCTGCTCATGCACGAAGCGCACGAAGCAGCGCGCGCCGTTGCCGCAGTGCTCGACCTCGCTGCCGTCGGAATTGAAAATGCGGTAGCGGAAATCGGCGTCGGGCCGGGTCGAGGGCTCGACCAGGAGGATCTGGTCGGCGCCGATGCCGAAATGTCGGTCGCCCAGGGCGCGGGCGCGCTCGGGCGTCATTTCGATGGTCTGGCGGACCCCGTCGAGCACGACGAAATCGTTGCCCGCGCCATGCATTTTGGTGAAGTTCCAGTTCATCCCTGGATTATCGCCCATATTGGGGCGCGAGCCGCGGACTCAGTAGAGTTTCGGTTCGCCCGGCGGACGGGTCTTGAAGCGGCGGTGGACCCAGTAGTACTGGCTGGGGCAGCGGCGGACCCAGGATTCCAGCTCGCGGTTCAGGCGCGCCGTGGCGTCCTCCAGCGAGTCGGTCCCCGGGAAGTCGGCCAGCGGCGGCAGCACTTCGACGTGATACCGGCCGGTATCCGGATTCCAGAAATCCAGGACCGGCATGACCACCGCATTCCATTTCCTGGCCAGCTGGGCAGTGGCGAGCAGGGTGGCCGCCGGGATCCCGAAGAAGGGCACGAACACCGCGCCCTGGCGACCGAAATCCATATCGGGCAGGTAATAGACAGGACGGGGTGCGCGCAGGTGGCGGATCAGTTCGCGCACGCCGTCCTTGCGGCTGACCAGGAAAGCCTCGTTGAAACGAGCCCGTCCCGCGGCCATGACGGCGTCGATGTTGGGGTCGCTTTGCGGGGTATACATCGTGGCGGCGCTGGGAATGTCCATCGTCAGCCGGGTGCCGCCGGCGTCCATGCCGATGAAATGGGGCGCCAGCAGGATCACCGGCCGGCCTTGGGCGATCAGCGCGTTGACTTCGTCCACGCCGCTGAGCGTCACCATCTCCCTGACAGCCTCGGGCGTGCCGTACCAGAGCACGCCACGGTCGACGATGGATTGCGCCAGCGCGCGGAAGTGGTCTGCGACCCACTGTTCGCGGACGTGTTCCGGTTGCTCGGGAAAGCACAGTTCGAGATTGCGGCGCACTATGCGTGCGCGCGATTTGACCAGCCGTGGCGCCAGCCAGCCCAGGCCCGCGCCGATGCGCAGCCGCGTCGACGGCTTGATGCGGGCGAACCATTTCAACAGGGATACCAGCGCGCGCGTTTTGAAATTAGTCATAGGTAAGGAAAGTGGAGCGGACAGGGGCGCGGCGCTTCAGTTGGCCGGGGATGCGGTGTCGGCGGCAGGTGCCGGCGGCGCGCCGCGCGGCGTCTTGTAGCGGTTGTAGCTCCAGAGGTATTGCTCCGGGCAGCGGCGGATCAGCGTTTCCATGGCGGCGTTGAGCAGCGCGGCCTGCGCTTGGGCATCGGCGGGCAGCGGCTCGGGCACGCGCACGTAGTGGATGCGCCAGCCCCGGCCCCCTGGCAGCCGTTCGCCCGCGGTCAGGATGATGGGCACGTCCGTCTGCGTGGCGAGCTTGCCGGGCAGCGTCATGGTGTAGGCCATGCGCCCGAAGAACGGCGCCCAGACGCCGTCGCCCACGCTGGGCGCCTGGTCGGGCAGCATGCCCACGGATTCGCCGCGGCGCAGGGCACGGACGAATTCACGCACCCCCTGCATGGTGGCCGGCACGGCGTTGACGGCCGAGGTGTTGCGCGCGGTTTCCAGCAGCGGGGCGAGGATGTCCTTGCGCGGGGGCCGGAACATCACGGTCATGGGCATCTGGCGCGCCAGATAGCGCGCGGTGATCTCGAAGCAGCCCAGGTGCGGCGTCAGGAACAGGATGCCGCGGTTCTCGGCGCGGGCCGCGCTGACCACCTCGTTGTCGTCCGAAATCACCTGGGCCAGGCTTTGTTCATTGCGGAACCAGACGCGCGGGCTCTCCAGGATCATGGCGCCGATTTCGCCCGCTGCGCGGCGCGCAAAGGCGGGGTCGGGATAGCCGGCCTGGGCCGCGTTGGCCTGCAGCCGCCGCCGGTATTTGCCGGGCCAGGCGTAGATCGCGCGCCCGGCGAGGCGCCCCGCGGCGTGGGCGGCGGAGAGGGGCAGGGCGGCGAATAGTCTGAACAGGAAGAGCAGCATGCGGCAGGAAAGTGGGACGGGCTGGAAGTGCGTCTGGGCCAGAAGGAATATGCATACGTCCCCCGGCTTTGGCGGCAGAACCGCATTTTCGCTTAAAATAAGTCAGTCGCCGAGTTAACCGACAACTTGCGGGGCGACGGCAAGGGTGTAGCGCTTTGCGCGCCTTTTGCCAAATCCGCTAAAGCGTCGCGCCCAGATTTGCTTATCGTCATGCGGTCAGGGGTGCAACGCGCCTCGTGAACCTATGCGCCGGCTCAGCCGGCCACCAAGGACGCATCTGTGGCCAACAACGACTTTCTCTTTACTTCCGAATCCGTCTCCGAAGGGCACCCCGACAAGGTTGCCGACCAGATCTCCGACTCGATCCTGGACGCAATCTTTACCCAGGACCCGAATGCGCGCGTCGCAGCCGAGACGCTGTGCAACACCGGCCTGGTAGTGCTGGCTGGCGAAATCACCACCACCGCCAACGTCGACTACATCCAGGTCGCGCGCGACACGATCCGCCGCATCGGCTACGACAACACCGAATACGGCATCGACTACAAGGGTTGCGCGGTGCTGGTCGCCTACGACAAGCAATCGCCGGACATCGCCCAGGGCGTGGACCGCAGCTCCGAGGACTACCTGAACCAGGGCGCGGGCGACCAAGGCCTGATGTTCGGCTATGCCTGCGACGAAACTCCTGATCTGATGCCGGCTCCGATCTGGTACGCGCACCGCCTGGTGCAGCGCCAGAGCGAACTGCGCAAGGACGGCCGCCTGCCGTGGCTGCGTCCCGACGCCAAGTCGCAAGTGACGTTCCGCTACATCGACGGCCGCCCGGCGGAAGTCGACACGGTGGTGCTGTCGACCCAGCACGCGCCCGAAGTCTCGCAAGAGACCATCCGCGAAGCGGTGATCGAAGACATCATCAAGCCCAGCTTCCCCGAAGGCCTGATCACGCCGCAAACGAAGTTCCTGGTCAACCCGACCGGCCGCTTCGTCATCGGCGGCCCGCAAGGCGATTGCGGCCTGACCGGCCGCAAGATCATCGTCGACACCTACGGCGGCGCTTGCCCGCACGGCGGCGGCGCGTTCTCGGGCAAGGATCCGTCCAAGGTCGACCGTTCGGCCGCCTACGCGGCCCGTTACGTAGCCAAGAACATCGTGGCCGCCGGCCTGGCGCGCCAGTGCCAGGTGCAGGTCAGCTACGCCATCGGCGTGGCCGAGCCCATCAACATCACCGTCTACACGGAAGGCACGGGCGTCATCCCCGACGACCAGATCGCCAAGCTGGTGCGCGAGCACTTCGACCTGCGTCCGAAGGGCATCGTCAACATGCTGGATCTGCTGCGCCCGATCTACGCCAAGACCGCGGCCTATGGCCACTTCGGCCGTTCCGAGCCGGAGTTCTCGTGGGAAGCCACGGACAAGGTGCAGGCGCTGAAGAAGGGCGCGTAAGCCCGCCTGGCGCTTGATCAAAAAAAAGCCCCTGCATAGATAATGCGGGGGCTTTTTCATTGCGGCGGGGGACCTACAGTCCCCAGGCCGACAAATCCGGCCGGCGCGGCGCCGGCGCCAGTACCGGCTCCAGCGCCGCGGCGCAATCCAGCATGGCAGCGTCGCCGCCTGCGGGCGCCAGCAGCTGCACCGCCATGGGCATGCCTTCGGCATCGAATCCCACGGGCAGCGAGATGGCGGCCGCGCCCAGGAAGTTGGCGGGGCGCAGCAGCTTGCCCAGGCCGGCGTGGTGGGTGTCGTCGCCATCCAGCGCTTGCGCGGCCTGGTCGCAGGCGGGCATCAGCAGGGCGTCCAGGCCTTGCATGGCTTGCGCGAATGCGGCCATGTCGGCGGCGCGGCGTTGCAGCGCGGCTTCGTAATCGGCCTGGGCGATGCGCCCGCCCGCCGCGATGCGCTTGCGCACCACTTCCCACAGCGGCGTGGCCGGGTCTTCGGCCAGCGTGCCGTAATAGCGGTAGGCCTCGTAGGCCAGCACCACGGAGTTGTCGTCCGCCATGCGGGCGAACGACAGGGCCGCGGGCGGATGCCAGGGCGTGGGCGTGTAGCCGGCCCGCGCCAGGTTTTCCTCGGCCTCGCGCCAGGCCTGCTGGCCGGCGTCGGCCAAGGAGGCAGGCCAGGCTTCGGGCGTCAGCACCGCTACCGGACCCGGGCGGCGCGCAACGGGCTGACGCAAGGCCGCGATGCCGCTTGCGGGGAAATCCAGCGTGGTGGCGTCGTTGATGTCGGGACCGGCCAGCAGTTGCGTCAGCAGGCGGGCGTCGGCCACATTGCGCGTGATCGGACCCAGCACGTCCAGCGTGTCAGACAGGGGCAGGCAGCCGCCGCGGCTGATGACGCCGGTGGACGGCTTGTAGCCGACCAGGCCGTTCAATGCCGCCGGCGCGCGCACCGAGCCGCCGGTGTCGCCGCCCAGCGCCAGCGGCGCCAAACCGGCGGCCACGGCCACGCCCGCGCCGCTGGACGAGCCGCCCGGCGCGCGCGCGGTCTGCGCGTCCCAGGGGTTGCGCGCCGTGCCTTGGGTGGGATTCTGGCCCGACAGGCCGAAGGCGAATTCGGTCATGCGGGTCTTGCCCAGCACCACCATGCCTTGCGCAGCCAACTGTTGCAGCGGGACCGCCGTGACGTCGCTGATCCGGCCCTGCAAGGCGAGCGAACCCAGACAGGCGCTGACGCCCGCCCATTGCACGCTGTCCTTCACCGCCACGGGCACGCCGTGCAGGGGACCCAGCACAATGCCCGCGGCCAGCAGGCGGTCGGCGGCGTCGGCCTGGGCCAGCGCGCGCTCGGCCGTGACTTCGCTGTAGGCGGCCAGCGCAGGGGCGCGCTCGATGCGGTCCAGGAAGTGGGTGGCGACCTGGCGCGAACTCAGTTCGCGCCGGCGGATGGCGCCGGCCAGGGCCTGGGCGTCTTGGAAGTGCAGGGCGGTGTCTAGTGCTGGCATGGGTCTCATCGGAAATGAAAAAGCTTTCCGGTCCTTAGGGGGCCGGAAAGCGTTTGGACGTGACGCTCGTGGTTGTTTATTTCAGGGTCTGGCCCTTGGTTTCCGGCATGCGGATGAAGGTGATCAGCGTGATCACGGCGCCCGCCAGCACGTAGTAGAAGAACCAGCGCTCCATGCCCTTGCTTTGCAGCCAGGTCAGCAGATAGGGCGTGGTGCCGCCCAGCAGCGCCACGACCAGGTTGTACGGCGTGCCGATGCCGACGGCGCGCACGCTGGTGGGGAACTGCTCGGACATGATGGCCGGCGCGATCGAGGTGTACATGGCGTACAGCACCAGGCCGAACAGTTCCACCGCCAGGATCGAACCGAACGAGGGGCCCAGCGTGGTCATCAGCGGATAGAAGAACACCAGGTAGCCGGCGGCGAAGAAGATCAGCTGCGGCTTGCGGCCGATGCGGTCGGACAGGATGCCGAACAGCGGCTGCACCAGCATGAACACGATCAGCGCGACGGTGTTGGCGGCGAAGGCGGTCTTAGGATCGGCATGCACCTGGCGGATGGCATAGGTGGGGACGTAGGCCACGAAGATGTAGAACGCGAACGTGGTCAGGATGGAGAAGCCCACGATGCGCAGCACTTCACGCGGATGGTCGCGCAGCAGGGTGCGCAGCGGCTGCTTTTCGACGCCGGCCTTCTTGGCGTGCGAGAACGCTTCGGTTTCCGGGATCGAGCGGCGGATCCACATGCCGGCCAGGCCGCCCAGCGCGCCCAGGAAGAACGGAATGCGCCAGCCCCAGGCCGCCATGTCGGCCTTGGTCAAGGTCGAGGTCAGCACCCAGCCGATGGCCGAGGCAGCCAGGATGCCCACGGCCGCGCTGAAGAACACGAAGCTGGAATAGAAGCCGCGTTTGTTGGGCGGCGCCATTTCCGCCAGGAAGGTCGTGGCCGAGGCATACTCTCCGCCCAGCGACAGGCCTTGCAAGAGGCGCGCGGCGGTCAGCAGCAGCGGAGCGGCCAGGCCGATGGAGGCGTAGGTGGGGGTGACGGCAATGATCAGCGAGCCGCCGGCCATCATCAGGATGGTCAGGCCCAGCGCGGCCTTGCGGCCGTAGCGGTCGGAGAAGATGCCCAGCAGCCAGCCGCCCACCGGGCGCATGAAGAAGCCCACGGCGAAAATGCCGAAGGTCGCCAGCAGGGCCGTGGTTTCGTTGCCTTCGGGAAAGAACTGGCTGGAGAAGAAGATGGCGAAGGACGCGTAGATGGTCCAGTCGAACCATTCGACCGCATTGCCTACACTACCGGCCAGGATGGTGCGCGCGCGGGAGACGGGCGCAGTGCCGGCCGAGGCGGCTGCCCCCTGCGGCTTGCGCAGGGATGCTGATGTGCTGCTCATGAAAACCTCAAATAAGAATTTATTTTTGGTCAAAAAGACCGTTTAATTTTGTGTTTTTATCAATGCGCGAACGTTAATTTAATGAATATGGACACGTCAAGTAAGGGTAAGCCCCTAGCTCCGGGGCTGGACGACACCGATATCGCCTGCCTGATCGCGCTGCAGGCGGACCCGCGCGCGTCCTGGCGCGAGCTGGGCGCGGCCACCGGCATCGCCGAGCGCACCGTCGCGCGCCGCATCAAGCGCCTGATGGATGCCGATGCCTTGCGTGTCATCGCCGAACTTGATCCGCTGGCCGCCGGCCGCGGCGTGGTGCTGCACGCCTGGGTGCGCTGCCGTTCGGGCCGGGTGCCGGAGGTGGCGGACCAGCTGGCGCGGCTGGACATCAGCCAGCTCGTGGTCACCTTGGCCGGTTCGGCCGACCTGATGGCCGAGCTGACGCTGGCGGACGCGGCCGACATGCCGGACGTGGTGACGCGGGTGCTGCCTTCCATCGACGGGGTGGAACACGTTGAGGCGCGGCTGGTGCTGCGGCCGTTCCGGCGCGCGGGCCAGTGGCGCATCCAGGCCGAAACAGGCGGGGCCGCGGCCGAGGCCGCTGCGGCGCAGCCGCCCGCCGCGTTGACGGAGGCCGAGCAGCGCATGGTGGCCTACCTGATGCGCGACGGCCGTGCCAGCCTGGCCGAGTTGGCCGAGCAGGCCGGCGTCAGCGAACCCACCGCGCAGCGCTTGCTGCACAACATGGTGGAGCGCCGCGCGCTGAGCTTCCGCGTGGAAGTGGAGCCGGCGCTGGTCGGCTTTCCGGTGGAGGCGGTGATTTCGGTGCAGGTGCGCCCGCAAGCCGTGGACGCGTTGGCCGCGCACCTGGCGCTGGATCCCAACACCCGCTGCCTGTTCGGCACCAGCGGCGCGTCCCAGTTGTTCTGGCACGTGCTGTGCCGCGACAGCCTGCATCTGTGGGACGTGGTGACGCGCCGCCTGGGCGAGCTGGACGGCGTGCTGAACAGCGAAGTCGGCGTGGTGATGCGGGCGCACAAGCGCTGCGGCATCGTGCGCGCCGGCGCGCGGCTGGGGGCGGACGCCTGACGTTCCCTCCGCGGCGGGACGGGACGCAAGCGCCCGTTCACCAGACCGCGCCGTCCGAGCCCGGCGCCCGCAGATGCCGGGCAAAGCGCTGCGACAGGAACTCCACGAAGGCGATCGTCTTGGCCGGCAGGTTCAGGCGTTCGGGGTAGAGCGCGTGGATGTCGGCGGGCGGCGTGCGCCAGTCGGCCAGCACTGCCCGCAGGCGGCCGGCGCGCAGGTGCTCGGCCGTTTCCCATTCCGAACGCATGACGATGCCGTGGCCGTCCAGCGCCCATTCCAGGGCGCTTTGCCCATCGTTGGAACTGAGCGGGCCGCGCACCTTCACGGTCTCCGCACGCTGGCCCGATTCCAGCCGCCAGGTGCCGTAGGCCACGTCGTTCTCGCGCACCACGATGCAACGGTGACGTTGCAGGTCGCCCGGCGCGCGCGGCTCGCCATGGATTTCCAGGTAGCGCGGCGACGCGCACAGCAGCCGCCGGTTGGACGCGATCTTGCGCGCGGTCAGGCGCGCATCGGGCAGGTCGCCAAAGCGCACCGCCACGTCGAAGCCTTCTTCGATCAGGTTCAGCGGCCTGTCGGTCAGCCGCATCTGCACTTCCACTTCCGGGTACTGGCGGGCGAAGTCCGACACGGCGGGCACGATGTGGGCGCGGCCGAAGCCGAATGTGGCGTTCAGCCGCAGCAGCCCCTGGGGACGGGCGCGGGCGCTCGATACGGAGCGTTCCAGCGCCTCCAGATCCGTCAGGATGCGTGCGCCCTCGGCCAGATACAACTCGCCTTCCTGCGTGACGCTGACCCGGCGGGTGGTGCGGTTCAGCAGCCGCACGCCCAGGCGCTGCTCCAGCTTGGCCAGGCGCGTGCTGACCGCGGGCGGCGTCAGGCCTAGTTCGCGGGCGGTGGCGGACAGATTGCCGTGCTTCACCACCAGCGAGAAGAAGGCGAGATCGGAGAGGGCGTCCATGCGCTTATTTATAAACTGAATTTAATAAAGCTTTATCTGGATAAGTAATTATAAGAACCGGACCGGCTTATACACTGGCCTCACCACTAAAGAGCCGCCTGGCGCGGCCAACCGAGGAGACCAGGAATGAAGATCAACAAAGTTGCCGGCGTTCTATGCGCGGCCATTGCCGCATCCTGTTGGACCCAACCGGCCGCCGCCGACGCCTTTCCCCAGCGCGCCGTGACGCTCATCGTGCCGTTCGCGCCCGGCGGCAGCGTGGACATCGCCGCGCGCCTGATTTCGGATGCCTGGGGCCGTGCGCTGGGGCAGAGCGTGGTGGTGGAGAACCGCGCAGGCGCCTCCGGCAACATCGGCATGGCCGCCGTGGCGCGCGCCGAGCCCAACGGCTACACGCTGGCCGTCAACACCATGTCGCTGGCGATCAACCCGGCGCTGTTCCAGAACATGCCGTTCGACACGGCCAAGGACCTGCGTTCCGTTGGCACGATAGGGACGTCGCAGCACGTGCTGACGGTGACCAACCAGCTACCGGTGGCCAATGTGAGCGAGCTGCTGGCCTATGTGCGCGAGCGCCCCGCCAATGACCTGAGCTTCGGCTCGGCGGGCACGGGCAGCACCTTCCACATGGCCGCGGAACTGTTCAAGTCGGTGTCCAAGACCCAGATCCTGCACGTGCCCTACAAGGGCGGCGGCCCGGCCATGGTGGACACCATCAGCGGCCAGGTGCAGATGAGCTTTCCGGTGCTGTCCGCGGCCAAGCCGCAGGTCGACGGCAAGAAGCTCAAGGCGCTGGGCGTGACCGGCATCACGCGTTCGCCGCTATTGCCTGACGTGCCCACCATCGCCGAGTCCGGCCTGCCGGGCTACGAGTTCAACACCTGGTTCGTCATCAGCGCGCCCGCCGGCACGCCGCAAGCCGTGATCGACACGCTGAACGCCAAGCTTGAACAGGCCCTGCGCTCGCCGGAGCTGGCGCAGCGCATGGGCCGCGAAGGCTTCGATCCGCTGATTTCCTCGCCCGCCAAGACCGACGCCATGGTGGCCGCCGAGATGACGCGCTGGGCCGGCATCGTCAAGGACGCCGGCATCCAGGCCAACTGACCGGGCCGCAAGACCCAACTACGAAGGACGCAAGACATGCCCGGCATGACGCTGTACGACAAACTGGTGGCCAGCCATGAGGTGGCCCGGATCGACGACGAGCACATCCTGCTTTACGTCGATCTGCACATCATGAACGAATACACCAGCCCGCAGGCTTTCAGCGGCCTGGCCGCGCGCGGGCGCGGGGTGCTGCGTCCCGGGCAGCAGATGGCGGTGGTGGACCACATCATCCCCACGCATCCGGTGCCGGCGGCGCTGCGCGTGATCCCTGATGATGCCTCGTCGCGCCAGGCGCTCAACCTCAAGCGCAATTGCGACGAGCAGGGCATCGCGCTGTTCGACACCACCGATCCGCTGCAAGGCATCGAACACGTGATCGCGCCCGAGCATGGCATGGTGCTGCCGGGCATGGTGGTGCTGTGCGGCGACAGCCACACCACCACCTATGGCGCCTTGGGGGCGCTGGGCTTTGGCATCGGCACGTCCGAGGTCGAACACATATTGGCCACGCAGACGCTGGCGTACCGGGTGGCGCGCAACATGCGCATCCGCGTCGATGGCGCGCTGCCGGCTGGCGTCACGGCCAAGGACCTGGTGATCTGCATCGTGCACCGCATCGGCGCGCAGGGCGCGCGCGGGCATGCCGTGGAGTTCTGTGGCGAGGCCATCGCCGCGATGTCCGCCGAGGCCCGCATGACCTTGTGCAACATGACGGTGGAAGCCGGCGCCCGTGCCGCGCTGATCGCGCCGGACGCCACCACCGAGGCCTACGTCGCCGCGCATGCGCCGGAATTGCAAGGCGAGACGCTGGCCCAGGCCCGCGCCTATTGGGCCACGCTGCGCTCGGACGAGGGCGCCGTATTCGACGCCGAACACGTGCTGGATGCCGCCGCGATCGCGCCCTTCGTCACCTGGGGCACCAGCCCGGACCAGGCCATGCCGGTGGACGGCGTGGTGCCGGACCCGCGGGCCGAGCCGGACGCGCTGGCCCGCCTGGCGCTGGAGAAAGCCATGGATTACATCGGCCTGGCGCCGGGCATCCCGATAGCCGGCGTGCCGATAGACCGCGTGTTCATCGGCTCCTGCACCAACGGGCGCATCGAGGACCTGCGCGCAGCGGCGGCCATCGTGCGCGGCCGCAAGGTGGCCGCCGGCGTGCGGGCCATGGTGGTGCCCGGATCGGGCGCGGTGCGCGCGCAGGCCGAGGCCGAGGGCATCGCGGCGCAACTGATCGAGGCCGGTTTCGAGTGGCGCCAGCCCGGCTGTTCCATGTGCCTGGCCATGAATGACGATGTGCTCAGTCCGGGCGAGCGCTGCGCCTCCACCACCAACCGCAATTTCGAAGGACGCCAGGGGCGCGCGGGCCGCACGCACCTGATGTCTCCGGCCATGGCTGCGGCTGCCGCGCTGGCCGGCCGCATCGTCGACGTCCGCGTCTGGGAGCAACAAGCATGACCGCAACCATCGAGGGCGTCGCCGCGCCGCTGCCTTTCTCCAATCTGGATACCGACCAGATCATGCCCAAGCAGTTCCTGCGCATCATCGACAAGACAGGGCTGGACCGGGGGCTGCTGCATGACCTGCGCTTTGACGCGGACGGCGCGCCCAGGCCCGATTTCGTGCTGAACCAACCCGCCTATGCCGGCGCGTCCATCGTGGTGGCGGGGCCGAACTTCGGCTGCGGTTCCAGCCGCGAGCATGCGGTGTGGGGCTTGCAGCAGTTCGGCATACGCGCTGTGATCGCGCCCAGCTTCGGCGAGATCTTCTATTTCAATGCCGTGAACAACGGCCTGCTGTTGATCAGCCTGGCGCCGGCCCAGATCGACGCCTTGCTCGCCAGGGTGTCCAATACGGCCACCCACCGCGTCAGCATCGACGTGGCGGCTGGGCGCGTCACAGCCGCGGATGGCTGGACCGCGGCGTTCACGCTGCCCGAGCGGCACCGCCGCATGTACGTGCAAGGGCAGGACATGGTGGGCGCATCACTGCAGCAGCTGGACGAGGTGGAACGTTTCGAAGCCCGCCATTGGGCGCGGCATCCCTGGATGAAAGACCTGGCGCGCCGCGTGCGCGACCGCCTGGACCGAGAGGCCGTATGACCGCATTCTTCGACCTGCCCGTGCGCCGCATCGCGGCCAACGGCATCGAGATCGCCGCGCGCGTGGATGGCGCGGGCCCGCCGCTGCTGTTGTTGCACGGACATCCCCAGACCCACGCCATCTGGCACCGCGTCTGGCCGGAACTGACGCGCCACCGCACTTGTGTGGCGGCGGATCTGCGCGGCTATGGGGACAGCGACAAGCCCGCCGCGTCGCCGGACCACTCAGCCCATTCCAAGCGCGAGATGGCGGCCGACATGGTCGGGTTGATGCGCGCCCTGGGCCACGAGCGCTTCGAGGTGCTGGCGCACGACCGCGGCGCGCGCGTGGCGCACCGCCTGGCGCTGGACCATCCCGCCGCCGTCAGCCGCATGATGCTGCTGGACATCGCGCCCACGCTGGACATGTACGAAGGCACCACGCGCGCCTTCGCCCAGGCCTATTTCCACTGGTTCTGGCTGATCCAGCCGGCGCCGCTGCCCGAAACCATGATCGAGCGCGACCCGGTGTTCTATCTGCGTTCCGTGATGGGCGGGCGGCCCGGCGGGTTGGCGCACTTTTCCGCCGAGGCCATGGCCGAGTACGAACGCGCCGCGCAACTGCCCGGCTGGGCCACGGGCATCTGCGAGGACTACCGCGCTTCCGCCACGCTGGACCTGGAGCATGACCGCGCCGGCCGGGAGGCCGGCGAACGCCTGCGCATGCCGCTGCGTGCGCTGTGGGGCGAGCGCGGCGCCGTGGGCCGGAACTTCGACGTGCTGGCGCTGTGGCGCGCGATCGCGGACGAGGTGTCCGGCGGTCCGTTGCCGGGCGCGCACTATCTGGCGGAAGAGTGTCCGGATGCGCTGCTGGTCCAGGCCGGGGAGTTTTTCGGCTGGCGCTAGCGGCGGCTTGGCATGCATGTAGCACCCCGCGCGCGGACGGGTATTCAAGTCCGGGCGGGGCATAGGGCCTTCCAAAAGGGGACGCACTGCCGGTGTTAACCTACGCCCGATGAATCAGCACCACGTCGACCTCTCCAAATTGCCAGAGCCCGAAGACGCGCAACGCGCCTTCAAGGCCACGGATTCGCCCTGCGTGGCCGTCTGCTCCACGCTGTTTGACGACATCTGCCGCGGCTGCGGCCGCACCGCCATGGAAGTCGCCAACTGGGTCTTCATGACGGAAGAGGAAAAGCGCGAAGTCTGGGTGCGCATCACCGCGCAAGGGTATCCCCGCCGCAACAACTAGCCGGCGGCCGCGCAGGCCGTCTTGGGCATGTCACATGGCGCGGGCTAAATCGCGCTATTGCCCACTTCCGGCTCCATCATGCGCATCGTCCTGGTCACGGATGCCTGGCATCCGCAAGTCAACGGCGTCGTCCGCACCTGGACGACCATGCAGCAGATCCTTGGAGAATGGGGCCACGAGCTGATCGTGGTGAACCCGCAGGGCAGCCGCACCGTTCCGGCGCCTTCCGAACCCGACCTGCGGCTGTGTCTGCAGCCCGGCCGGCAATTGCGCCGCATCCTGGGCGACACCGTGCCCGACGCCCTGCATATCGCGACCGAAGGCCCGCTGGGCCTGGCCGCGCGCCGCATGGCGCTGGCGCGGGGCTGGCGCTTCACGACCTCGTTCCACACCATGTTCCCGGACTATCTGCAGGCGCGCATGGGCATCCCGGCGGCCTTGCCGTGGCGCTATCTGCGCTGGTTCCACCGGCCCTCGCAGCGGGTGCTGGTGCCCACGCCCACGGTGCGCGACGTGCTGGCGCGGCGCGGCCTGGCGAACTTGCAGATCTGGTCGCGCGGCGTGGACCCGCGCAAGTTCCGGCCGGGCGCCGGCCAGGCGTTCCCCGATCTGCCCCGTCCCGTATTCCTGAGCGTCGGCCGCGTGGCGCGCGAGAAGAACCTGGACGCCTTCCTGTCGCTGGACCTGCCGGGCAGCAAGGTGGTGGTGGGCGCGGGGCCGGATGAGGCGCGGCTGAAGAAGCGCTTTCCCGGCGCCATTTTCATGGGCATGCGGCAAGACGAAGCGCTGCCTGCGCTCTACGGATCGGCCGACGTCTTCGTGTTTCCCAGCCTGACGGACACCTTCGGCCTGGTCATGCTGGAGGCCATGGCCTGCGGCACGCCGGTGGCCGCCTTCCGCAGCGAGGCGCCGCTGGCGGTGGTGGCCCAGGGCGTCACCGGTTTCCTGGATGAAGACCTGGGCCACGCCTGCCGCGCGGCCCAGGCATTGGACCGTCATGCGGTGCGCGAACACGCGCTGACGCGCAGCTGGGACTCGGTCGCTTCGACCCTGCTGGCTGCACTGGTGCCGCTGGACGGGAGCGCGCGCGGCGCGGAGATGTCCGGCATGTCCGAAGAGACGGCGCCAGCCCGGCGGCCCGGCGGTGAAATGCCCGCCAGGGAGCCAGGGGTTTGATCCTGGCGGGACGGTTCCCGGGTACAATCCCCGGCAATCCTGAGGAGCGTTGCGACGACCCTGCGGTTCCCTCCAGCCAATACGGCGGTGGAACCAGGCTCGCCAGGCTCAGGAATCCTTGTTCAAGCGGCGCGCCTTGCGCGGCGCTACAGCAACGGCGCTCACCTTTGTCGCATATGGCGGGAAAGGCGAGCACTCGACCTTCGTGGTGTCTTCGCGTTGTCCGGCCATATCGTGCGCCGTTCGTATTTCACGTGGAGCCTACACACCATGAACGCTGTGACCGATAAATCCTTCTCCGATTACCTCGTTGCCGACATGTCGCTGGCCGGCTGGGGCCGTCGCGAACTCGCCATCGCCGAAACCGAAATGCCCGGCCTGATGGCCATCCGCGAGGAATTCGCCGCCAAGCAGCCGCTCAAGGGCGCGCGCATCGCCGGCAGCCTGCACATGACCATCCAGACCGGCGTGCTGATCGAAACGCTGGTGGCCCTGGGCGCCGAAGTGCGCTGGGCCTCGTGCAATATCTTCTCCACGCAGGACCACGCCGCCGCCGCCATCGCCGCGTCGGGCACGCCGGTCTTCGCCGTCAAGGGCGAAACGCTGGAAGAGTACTGGCAGTACACCCACAAGATCTTTGAATGGCCCAATGGCGAAAACGCCAACATGATCCTCGACGACGGCGGCGACGCCACCTTGATGCTGCACCTGGGCACCAAGGCCGAGAAGGACATCTCGGTGCTGGCCAACCCGGGCAGCGACGAAGAGCGCATCCTGTTCGCCGCCATCAAGGAAACCCTCAAGCGCGATCCCAAGTGGTATTCGACCCGCCTGGCCCTGATCAAGGGCGTGACGGAAGAAACCACCACCGGCGTGCATCGCCTGTACCAGATGTCGCAAAAGGGTGAGCTGGCCTTCGCCGCCATCAACGTCAACGACTCGGTCACCAAGTCCAAGTTCGACAACCTGTACGGCTGCCGCGAATCGCTGGTCGACGGCATCAAGCGCGCCACCGACGTGATGGTCGCCGGCAAGGTTGCGGTCGTGGCCGGCTACGGCGACGTGGGCAAGGGCTGCGCCCAGGCGCTGGTCGCGCTGCGCGCCCAGGTCTGGGTCACCGAAGTCGATCCGATCTGCGCGCTGCAGGCCGCCATGGAAGGCTTCAAGGTCGTGACCATGGAAGAAGCCGCCGCCCACGGCGACATCTTCGTCACCGCCACCGGCAACTACCACGTCATCACGCGTGAGCACATGAACGCCATGAAGGACCAGGCCATCGTGTGCAACATCGGCCACTTCGACAACGAAATCGACGTTGCCAGCCTGGCCGACTGCAAGTGGGAAGAGATCAAGCCGCAAGTCGACCACGTCATCTTCCCGGACGGCAAGCGCATCATCCTGCTGGCCCAGGGCCGCCTGGTGAACCTGGGTTGCGCCACCGGCCACCCCTCGTTCGTGATGTCGTCCTCGTTCGCCAACCAGACCATCGCCCAGATCGAGCTGTACACGCGCAACGAAGCCTACACCTCGGGCCAGGTCTACGTGCTGCCCAAGCACCTGGACGAAAAGGTCGCCCGCCTGCACCTGAAGAAGCTGGGCGTGAAGCTCACGACCCTGCGCCAGGACCAGGCCGACTACATCAACGTGCCGGTGCAAGGCCCCTACAAGCCCGAGCACTACCGCTATTGATGGTTGTAGCAAAATAGGGAAGTGCCGCGCCATGTCGGCGCGGGCTTTCCGGTCTGCAGGACCCCTGCCGCGATCGCATTGCGGCGACGGGGCCCGCGGGCTCACAACAGGAGGTCGAACATGGCATTGATACTCGTCTGGATCCTGAACGCGGTGGCCTTGCTGGCCGTTGCCTACCTGCTGCCCGGCATCACCGTGGCCAGCTTCGGATCGGCGCTCATCGCCGCGCTGGTGCTGGGCCTGGTCAACATGCTGGTCAAGCCGGTGCTGGTGCTGCTGACGCTGCCCATCACGATCGTCACTCTCGGTCTCTTCCTCATCGTCATCAACGCCTTGTTGTTCTGGTTCGTCGGCTCCGTGCTGAAGGGCTTCCAGGTCAACGGGTTCTGGTGGGCCGTGGGCGGTGCGATCCTGTACAGCATCATCTCTGGCCTGCTTACCAAGCTGATCCCCTAATGTCTGACTCGACTACTCCCGCCTTCAGTCTGGAATTCTTCCCGCCGCGCGACCTGGCCGGCCAGGAACGGATGGTGCGCGCGGCCAAGCAGATGCTGGCCATCCAGCCCAAGTACGTCAGCGTGACCTTCGGCGCGGGCGGTTCCACCCGCGCCGGCACGGCGGACGCCGTGCGCACGCTGCGCAACCTGGGCTGCGAGGCGGCGCCGCACCTCTCGTGCGTCGGCGCCACGCGCCAGGATCTGCGGGACATCCTCCAGGCCTACAAGAACGACGGCGTGCGGCGCGTGGTGGCCCTGCGCGGCGACCTGCCCTCGGGCATGGGCGGCGATGCGGGCGAACTGCGCTACGCCAACGAGCTGGTGTCGTTCATCCGCGAGGAAACGGGCGACTGGTTCCACATCGAAGTCGCGGCCTATCCCGAAATGCACCCCCAGGCGGCCAATCCCTCGGCCGACCTGGACCATTTCGTGAACAAGGTCAAAGCCGGCGCCGACGCAGCCATCACGCAATACTTCTTCAACGCCGACGCCTACTTCGACTTCGTCGACCGGGCCCAGGCCAAGGGCGTGAACGTGCCTATCGTGCCGGGCATCATGCCCATCACGAACCACACGCAGCTGCTGCGCTTCTCGGAAATGTGCGGTGCGGAAGTGCCGCGCTGGATTCGCCTGCGCCTGGCCGAGTTCGGCGACGACAAGGCCTCCATCCGCGCCTTCGGCGTGGACGTGGTCACCGAGCTGTGCCAGACGCTGCTGGACAACGGCGCGCCGGGCTTGCATTTCTACACCTTGAACCACGCGGAAGCGCCGCTGGCGGTGTGGAAGGAACTAGCGGTGCAGGCGTAACACGCTGCACCCGCCGTGAAGGCCAAGCCCACCCGCAAGGGTGGGCTTTTCTTTTGGCCTGCCTGCTGCTTACTCCGGCTGGATGCCTGCTTGCCGGATCTGCTGACCCCAGGCGTCGTATTGGGACCGCACGAACTGTTGCAGGGGATCACCCGTGGCCAGGTCGGGCTCCATGCCCATGGCGCGCAGTTTTTCCTGGACCGCGGGCTCGCGCATCGTGGCCGTCAGTTGCTCGGACCACCACTTCGCGGCCTCGGGCGCCAGGCCGGCGGGGCCGGCCACGCCGATCCAGCCGGTCAGGTCCAGGCTACCCATGCCCAGTTCCTGGGCGGTGGGCACGGATGGCAGGATGGTCGAACGCTTATTGGAAACCAGGGCCACGGCGTTCAGGTTCTTGGCGCGGATCTGCGGCAGCACGGCCCCCAGGTCGGCCGCCACGAAATCGATGCGTCCGCCCAGCAGGTCGGTGATGGCCGCCGGTTGGCCCTTGTAGGGCACTGCCAGTACCTCGGCGCCGGCTGCGCGGCTGAACGCCGCCGCCACCACCTGGCCCGTGCCCGAGCCATAGCCGCTGGTCACCGAATTTGGCTTTTCCTTGGCTGTCGCGACCAGTTGGCGCGCGTCGCCATGCTGGCCGGCGGCGCGCGTGACGATGACCACGTCAAAGCGCACCACGCGGCCGACCTGGGTGAAGTCCTTCATGGCGTCATAGCGCTGGAAGGCCTTGGACAGGTAGGGGCCGGACGAACTGGTGGCGCTGGAACTCGGCATCATGGTGTAGCCGTCGGGCGCGGCCCGCGCCACCGTGTCCACGCCCAGCACGCCCAGCGCGCCGGGCTTGTTCTCGACGATGATCTGCGCGCCGCTGCGGGCGCGGATATCGTCGACCACCACGCGCGAAACGTTGTCGATGGTGCTGCCGGCGGGAAAGCCGACCACGAAATGGATGGGCTTGTCGGCCTGCGGGTAGCTGGAGGCCGCGCCCGACAGCGAGGGCAGGCACAGCGCGGCGGCGATCAGGGTGGTTCGTATGGTGTTTTTCATGTTTGTCTCCTCGTGCTTGGGGCCTGGACTCAGGACGCCTGGCCGGCCTGGGCTTCAGCCAGGATCTCGGCCGTGTGTTCGCCCAGTCCGGGCGGGTGCCGCCGGATCTCGGCCGGCGTGCGGCTGAACCTGACGGGCAGACCCGCTTGGATCAGGCGCCCTTCGGTGGGGTGCTCGGATTCATGCCAGAAGCCGGTGGCGCGCAGATGCGGGTCGGCCAGCAATTCCTCGAAACCGTTGACCGGCGCGTAGGGAATGTCGGCGGTCGCCAGCAGCTCGGTCCATTGCGCCGTGGTGCGCTCACCCAATACGCTTTCGACGTAGCGGTACAGCTCGGGGAAATGCTGGCTGCGGCTGTTGAGCGTCAGGTAACGCGGGTCCTGCGCCATCTCGGGATTGCCGGACAGCGCGAAGAAGCGCTGCCATTGCGGGGTGGTGTAGGGCACCACGCTCATGAACCCGTCGCGCGTGCGGAAGGGGCGGCGGTACTCGTTGAGCAGGCGCGTGTAGCCCGCCGGCCCTTCGGGCGGCACGAAGGTCAGCCCGGCCAGATGCTCCGGCGCCAGGAAGGCCACCATGCATTCGAACATCGGCACTTCCACGGCCTGGCCGCCCGCGCCGCGTTCGCGCGCCAGCAGGGCGCTGGTCACGGCGTTCGCCACGTACAGCGCCACCACCTTGTCGGCGACCACGGAATTGACGTAGCGCGGCGCCTCGGCGCCCGCGCCGCCCTGCAGCCAGGCCATGCCGGACGCGGCCTGGATGGTGTCGTCGATGGCGGCGCGTCCCGCGTAGGGGCCTTGCTCCGAATAGCCGTAGCAGGCGCAATAGACCAGCTCCGGAAAACGCGCCTGCAGCGTGGCGTAGTCCAGTCCCAGGCGGCGCATGGCCGGCGCGCGCATGTTGGAGATGAAGACGTCGGCGCCGCCGATCAGCGCTTCCAGCTGCGCGCGGCCCTCGGCGGTCTTGGCGTCGATCACCGCGCTGCGCTTGTTGCGGTTCAGGTTCAGATGGGTGTGGCTCATGGCGGCGTGGCGCTGCGGCGTGACGTGGCGGAACACGTCGCCCTCGGCGGACTCCACCTTGATCACGTCGGCGCCCATGTCGCCCAGCATCTGGGTGGCCATGGGCCCCATGCCGACGCTGGTCATGTCGATGACGCGTATGCCGTGCAATGGTCCGGGCATGGTCAGTCCTCCCCCAGCAGGCGGCGCGCCAACCGCAGGTGCGGGCGGTCGATCATCTTGCCGTCCAGCCGCAAGGTGCCCGCGCCCGGGTTGGCGGCGAATGCCGCGATGACCGCGCGGGCCCATTGCAATTGGCCGTCGTCCGGACTCAGCGCCGCGTTGACGGCGGCTACGTGGCGCGGATGGATCGCCATCTTGCCGACGAAGCCGTCGCGGAAGGCTTCACCGGCCTCGGCCGCCAGGATTTCGGGCGCGTCCAGGTCGACGCAGACCGTGTCGATGGCGCGCACGCCGGCCGCGGCGGCCGACATCAGGCACAGCGAGCGCGCTAGGCGGAAGGGCTCCGTGTAGCGGCCCGCCTCGCGGTTGCGCAGCGCGCCGACGTCGGCGGCTAGATCTTCCCCGCCCCAGGACAACCCCCACAGGCGCGGCGTGGCGTCGCGGTAGTCGTGCAGGCCGAATAGCGACTGCGCGGTCTCGGTGACGATGGCGAGGATGCGTGTGACGCCCGGGGCCGTGCCGGCCGTGGCCTCGAAGGCGTCCAGATAGTGCGACAGGTGCAGGAGACCATCGCGGCTGGCGCATTTGGGCAGCACGATGCCGTAGGGGGCGGCGGGCATCACGGCGGCCAGATCGGCCAGGGCGTCGCCGCCCTCCAGCGCGTTGATGCGCACCCATAGTTGTTTGCCTGCCGCGCCGCGTTCCAGCATGGCGCGGACTTCCTTGCGTGCAGCAGGCTTCTGGTCCGGGGCGACGGAGTCTTCCAGATCCAGGATCAGGGCATCGGCGGCGCTGGCGGCCGCGTGATCGAACTTGCGCCCGGAATCGCCGGGCACGAACAGCAGGGAGCGGGTCATCGTGGTCCTCCTGGACGGCGGCGGGCTCAGGCCGGGCGCTTGCGCATCAGGGCCGAACGCTTGCACGTGGCGACCACTTCATCGCGGTGGTTCAGCGCGGTGTGCTCGAACTCGACGATGCCGGCGTTGGGCCGTGATTTGCTCTCGCGCACCGACAGCACGCGGGTGCGCACGTGCAGGGTGTCGCCCGCGAAAACCGGCTTGGGGAAGTTGACGTCGGTCATGCCCAAATTGGCCACGGTGGTGCCCAGGGTGGTGTCATTGACCGTCATGCCGATCAACAGGCCCAGCGTGAACAGGCTGTTGACCAGGGGTTTGCCGAACTCGGTCTGCGCCGCGAAATGCGCGTCCAGGTGCAGCGGCTGCACGTTCATCGTCAGGGAGCTGAACAGCACGTTGTCCATTTCGGTCAGGGTGCGAGTCCAGGCATGTTCGAACGCCTGCCCGGGCGAAAACTGTTCGTAAAAAAGGCCAGCCATGTTCCTTCCTTCAAGAAGAGAGCGCCGGGCGATCACCCGGATTCTTAGCGGTCGCTGCCGGGAAATCCGGTCTGCGTTCTTACTCTTGAACAAAAGTTTATAGATATGAACGATATCGGGCAATGGCTTTTGCTAGTCGTAAACCCGCAGGAATCCAGGCCGGCGGCGTAAGCGCGGCCGCGCGCCGCCAGTGCCGGAGATGCGGCGTGGCGGAAAAAAAGGGGAGCGAAGGCAGGAGAAGCGCGGTGGCGGGGCGGGCTGCCGGGTGATGGCGTGGGGCCGCGCGGCCCCACGTGTACGGGTTCAGTACGCCGGCACGGCGGGCGTCGGGCTATCGATGCGCTGCGCGAGTTCGCGGCTGGCCGCGAGCAGGGTCTGGCCGATGAGGTCGGCACGGGCGGCGGAACGGTCCAGCGGGGCGCCCACGACCAGCGCCAGCACGGCGCCGTGCAGGACCAGCGGCGCGGCGACCGACAGCGTGTCGGCCTGGTGTTCCGCCAGATTGACGTGCCAGCCGCGGCCGGCTTCGGCTTCGATCAGCTGCAAGAGCTGCTTGTGCGTCTTGACGGTCTTGCTGGTGTAGCTGTCCAGGGTCAGGCGCGCGGCCAGCGCTTCCCGGTCGGCGGGCGGCATGGCGCCCAGCAGCGCGCGCCCGGAGGCGGACGCATGCAGCGGCTTTAACTGGCCGACCCTGGCCGTGAAGCGCACGATGCGCTCGGGTTCGGCCACGTCCAGGTAGACCACCTGGTCGCCCGAGCGTTGCGCCAGGATCAGGGTCTCGCCCAGCTCGTCGCGCAGCGCCTCCAGCGTGGGCCGGATGCGCGTGGTCAACTGATCATGTTCGGCGACCGTGCGGGCTTCGTTCAGCCAGCGGCGGGTCAGGTAATAACGGCCCGCGGTCTGGTGGGCGTAGCCATCGCCTTCCAGGGTGTCCAGCAAGGCCAGGCAGCTGGACTTGGGGATGCCCAGTCCGGCCGAAAGTTGCGACAGCGTGGCCGGCGCCCGCGTCGCGGCGAAGAACTGCAGGATGTCCAGGACACGCCTGGCGCTTTTTACGTCGTTCGTACTCATGCACGGGAATATATATTCATGAACGGGCAGCGGCAACCGCCGCCGCCCGCCGTGCCGTCAGTCCGCGTACACCCCCGCCTTGCGGATGATGCCGCCCCATTTGTCGACCTCGGCCTGCAGCCAGGTCTGCAGGCCCTGCGGCGTCTGCTTGGATTCCGGCACGATCTCGGCGCCCAGTTCCGCCATCTTCTGCGTGAAGGCGGGATCCTTCAGGGCGGCGCGCAGCGCTTCGTTGAACTTGGCGATGGCCTCAGGCGGCGTGCCCTTGGGCGCGTAGACGCCGTGCCACACCTTGACCTCGAAGCCCTTCAGGCCGTTTTCCTGCAGGGTTGGCGCATCGGGCAGGGTCTTGATGCGGTCCAGCGTCGTAACGCCATACAGCTTCACGCGGTCGGCCTTGATCTGCGGAATGGTCTGGGTGGTCTGGTCGCACAGCACGTCCACCTGGCCGCCCAGCAGCGCGGTCATGGCCGGCGCCGTGCCGGCATAGGGCACGGTGGTGAACTGCACGCCCAGCGATTCCTGCAGCAGCATGCCGCAGAGCTGCGACACCGCGCCCAGGCCGGCGTTGGCCAGGTTGATCTTGTTGCCGTTTTCCTTGGCGTACTTGATGAAGTCCTTCATGCCGTCCGCGGGCAGGTCCTTGCGGCCCAGCAAGGTCATGGGCACGTCGGCCACCTGGCCGACATAGGCGAAGTCCGTCAGCGGGTTGAATGACAGCTTGCGGTACAGCGCCGGCGCGGTCGCCATGCCGTTGTGGTGGATCAGGAAGGTGTAGCCGTCGGGCGCGGCGCGCGCCACGTGCTGCGACGCCAGCGTGCCGCCCGCGCCGGTGCGGTTTTCGATGATGATGCTCTGGCCCAGCGTCTTGGACATGGACGCGCCCAGGCTGCGCGCCACCACGTCGGTCGGCCCGCCCGCCGCGAACGGCACGACCAGCGAAATGGGATGGTTGGGATAGGCGCCTTGCGCGCCGGCGGCGCCAGAGACCAGGCAGGACAGGGCCAGCACGGGCCATGCTGCGCGCTTGAGCGCGCGCGCGTAGATAGGGGGCATGTCTCGCTCCTTGTGGTGTTGTCGGGGCCCCCAAGGCAAAGCATGACGGCCGGACACCAGTGTGGCGCGGCAGCGCACGGATGAGAATTCGCGGTTCCGCAAGCCGGGTTTCGGTTGCTGGAAAGGAGGGTTTACGCGGAAGTACGGCAGTTGATGTGTAAAGGCCCGTGGCAACAGATTGCGCACGGGCCTTGGAGAGCTGTAGATGAAAGCCGCCCCTAGTTCGCCTGATCCTTCCCCGGATCCTCCGCCAACACCTGCGGCGCCGGATAGTTCGACAAGGGCGCATCCACCGGCTCCGCGCGCAGCGGCTGGTGCACGCGGCTGAGCGGCACCAGGGATTCCGGCGAGTCCGGATTGGTCCACAGCGGGTCCGGGATCTCGGCGAAGACTTGGCGCAGGCGTTCGCCCCAGGTGCCGCGGATCATGCGGAAGTACTCGTTGTGCTCGTCGATGCTGGCGAAGTGCGTGACGCGCAGCGAGTGCGTGTCGTAGACCAGCAGGTCCAGTGGCAAGCCCACCGAGATATTGGAGCGCAGGGTGGAATCCATGGAGATCAGGGCGCACTTGGCGGCCTCATCCAGCGAGGTGTCGGGCCGCAGCACGCGGTCCAGGATGGGCTTGCCGTACTTGGCCTCGCCGATCTGGAAGTACGGGCATTCCTGGCCGGCTTCGATGAAGTTGCCGGCCGAATACACCTGGAACAGGCGGCAGCGCTCGGTGCCGATCTGGCCGCCGAAGATCAGGTTGACGTTGAAGTCCACGCCCTGCTCGCGCAGGGCCGGGGCTTCGTGGTGATAGACGCTGCGCACCGCCGCGCCGACGCGGCGGGTGGCCTCGAACATGTCGGGCGCGTTCCAGACGGTCTCGCCGCCTTCGTCGTGCTGGCGCGCCAGCGCGTTGAGCACCGCCTGGCTGACCGCCAGGTTGCCCGAACTCATCAGCACCATGACGCGGTCGCCCGGGCGCTCGAACACGGTCATTTTGCGGAAGACGCTGATCTGGTCGACTCCGGCATTGGTGCGGGAGTCGGCCAGGAACACCAGGCCGGAATCAAGGCGGGCTGCGACGCAGTAGGTCATGATCAGAAATAGGGAAAACCACGCCGCATTGTATTGCGGCGCGGCCGGCGGGATGTTACTGCTGGGCGCTGGTCTGGACCTGCACGCTGACCTCCATGGATTCCTGGCCGCCGCCGCTGCGCACGCCGCGCACCGGCGAGGCCGAGTCATAGTCCCGCGCCACCGCCAGCCGGCAGTGGCAGTCCGAGGCGAACTGGCGGTTGGTGATGTCCACGCTGGTCCAGCCCACGTCGGGCAGCCAGACGTCGGCCCAGGCGTGGCTGGCGGCGTGTTCGGCGGTGGTGTACAGGTAGCCGCTGACGTAGCGCGCGGGCACGCCCAGGCCGCGCACGCAGGCCAGGAAGAGGTGGGCGTGGTCCTGGCAGACGCCGTGGCCCATGGCCAGCACCTGGTTGGCCGCAGTGGTGACATCGGTGGTGCCGGGCTCGTAGGCGACGCGGTCGCTGACCGCGGTGGCCAGGGCCAGGATGTCGTCCGGCGTGCGCAGGCCGCCGGGCAGCGCCTCGCGCACGAAGGCCATGACGGTGTCGTCGGCCTGGGTCAGCGGCGTCTGCACGCAATAGGCGTGCACCGGCAGGCGACTGTCCTCGCTGCCCAGCAGGCCGCGTTCCAGCGGCGCCACCAGCACCTGCCCGACCACGCGCAGCTCGATGTCGGTATGCGGCTGGTTGAGCGTCAGCGTGTGCGTGATGTTGCCGTAGGCGTCCACCTGCTTGTCCAGTTCGCCGGGCGCTTCGATGTGCCAGCGCAGCACGCGCTGGTGCTCGTCGTCGCGCGGGGTCAGGCGCAAGGTCTGGATGCTGTAGGTGACCGGGGCGGTGTAGCGGTAGTGAGTGACGTGGGTGATGATCTGTTTCATTCTGGTCTCCGTGCTAGGCCGACAACGGCACCAGGAAGTCCTGGCTGATCCGGTTGCCCAGATCGTTGATGCGGTCGAGGAAGTGCTCCAGGTATTGGTGCAGGCCGCTGTCCAGGATGTCCTCGACGCGACCGTATTGCAGTTCCGCGCACAGCATGCCGGCGCGTCTTTCGGTTTCGGTCGAACGCTGGTTGGAGATGCGCGCCAGGTCGTCGGCCACCGCGCGCATCGAGGCCAGCAGCGAGCGCGGCATGTCGCCGTGCAGGATCAGCAGCTCGGCCACGCGGTCGGGGGTGATGACGTCGCGGTACACCTTGCGGTAGATCTCCAGGCCCGATACCGAGCTGAGCAGCGCCGACCAGCGGTAGAACTCGCTTTGCAGCGCGGCCGCGCCAGCGGGCTCGGCGCGGCCGTCGTGGCCGTTGGCGCCGCGCTCGTGGAACTTCACATCCAGCATGCGCGCGGTGTTGTCGGCGCGTTCCAGATGCATGCCGATGCGGAGGAAGTACAGGGCCTCGTCCTCCAGCATGGTGCCGATGGTGACGCCGCGCGCCAGGTGCGAACGGAACTTGACCCATTCGAAGAACTCGCCCGGGTTGCGTTCCAGCAAGCCCGTATGCAGGTGCTTGAGCAGTTCCAGCCAGGTGGTGTTGTAGGTTTCCCAGACCTCGGTGGTGAGGCTGCCGCGCACGGCGCGCGCGTTCTCGCGCGCGGCTCGCATGCAGGAGTAGATGGACGAGGGATTCTCGGGATCGCGCACCATGTACTGCAGCACGTCGTGCGGCGAGATGGAGGCGTACTTGCTCTGGTACAGGCCCTGCAGCTCGGAGATGCGCAGCACGCCCAGCCACGAGCCTTCGCGCCGCTGCGCGTCCTGCGGTAGCAGCGACATCTGCAGGTTCACGTCCAGCATGCGGGCGGTGTTCTCGGCGCGTTCGGTGTAGCGGCACATCCAGAACAGGTTGTCGGCGGTTCGGCTCAGCATGTTCAGTTCTCCTCCAGCACCCAGGTGTCCTTGGTGCCGCCGCCCTGGCTGCTGTTGACCACCAGCGAGCCCTCGGTCAGCGCCACGCGGCACAGGCCGCCCGGCACGGTGCGGATGTCCTTGCCGCACAGCACGTAGGGGCGCAGGTCCACGTGGCGCGGCGCCACGCCCGATTCCACGTAGGTCGGCACGGTGGACAGCGCCAGCGTGGGCTGGGCGATGTAGTTGGCGGGGTTGGCGCGCACCCGGTCCTTGAACGCATCGACCTCGGCGCGCGAGGCCGACGGCCCCACCAGCATGCCGTAGCCGCCCGAGCCGTGGACTTCCTTCACCACCAGTTCGTGCATATGGGCCAGCACATGCGACAGCTCGTCCGGCCGGTTGCAGCGCCAGGTGGGGACGTTGGACAGTATCGGCTCCTCGCCCAGATAGAAGCGGATCATGTCTGGCACGTACAGATAGGTGGACTTGTCGTCGGCGATGCCGGTGCCGATGGCGTTGGCCAGCGTCACGCGGCCGGCGCGGTACACCGATAGCAGGCCGGGCACGCCCAGCGCGGAGTCGGCGCGGAACGACAGCGGATCGAGGAAGTCGTCGTCCAGGCGGCGGTAGATCACGTCGACCTTGCGGGGCCCCTGCGTGGTGCGCATGTAGACGGTGTTCTGCTCGACGAACAGGTCCTGGCCTTCCACCAGTTCCACGCCCATCTGCTGCGCCAGGAAGGCGTGCTCGAAGTAGGCCGAGTTGTACATGCCCGGCGTCAGCACCACCACGGTGGGATCGTCGCCGCCGTGCGGCGCCACTTCGCGCAGGTTGTCCAGCAGCAGGTCGGGGTAGTGCGCCACCGGTTCCACCTTGATGCGGCTGAAGGCGTCGGGCATCAAGCGCATCGACATCTTGCGGTTCTCCAACATGTAGGACACGCCGGACGGCACGCGCAAATTGTCTTCCAGCACGTAGAACTCGCCCGCGCCGGCGCGCACGATGTCCACCCCGGCGATATGGCAGTAGATGTCCTCGGCCACGTCCACGTCCTGCATCTCGGGGCGGTACTGGGCGTTGAGGAACACCTGTTCGGCCGGCACGATGTTCGCGCGCACGATGTCGTGCCCGTGATAGATGTCGTGGATGAACATGTTGAGCGCGCGCACCCGCTGCTTCAGGCCGGCTTCCAGCAGGCGCCATTCGGCGGCGGGGATGACGCGCGGGATCAGGTCGAAGGGGATCAGGCGTTCGGTGCCGGCCGCGTCGCCCGCCACCGAAAACGTGATGCCGACCCGGCGAAAGCTCAAGTCCGCTTCCAGGCGGCGCGCGGCCATGGCCTGGGCGGACTGCTCGTCATGCCAGCGCTCGAAAGCCTGGTAGTGGGAGCGTATGCCGCCAGCGCTGTCGCGCATTTCGTCATAGGCGGCGGGACGGGGTGATCTGTCCTTCATGGCTCCTCCGGTACAGGTGCCGGCAGCCGGCTTGCGCGCGGCCGCCGTCCGGCCGATGTCCGGCCGGTTGCAATGGATTAAGCAACCCGCGTGCCAGCTTGGCCGGCGCGCGTGGGGGCGCCCCTGGGGACCAATATCCTCCGAAGGGCGTTGCGACGCCATCGCCGCGGCGGCTGAGGCCTGGGGATGGCGTGGGCGCCAGGCGCGGACTGGCCGGGGCTGGCGGGTAGAACGGGGTCAGTCGGGCTGGCGCGGAAAAGCGTGGCCAGGGGGAAGGGATAGGCTGAGCGGGGGCGCCGCTGCCGAGGCGGGCCGCGCAACGGTGCGCGGGTGCTGCGCGATGGGGCCGGGATGGAACCCGGCTTAGCTGTCTATGTTAGGCCGTGCACCGTTTTGGTGCAAACTGGCGGGGCAAAGCTGGTGCGTCAGTTCATGCGGAAGCTGTGCAGCGTGGTGCCGCCGGTGCCGCCTTGTTCCAGCGGCGCCTGGGGCACCCAGCCGTCCTGGGTCAGCACCGCGTCCAGCGGGAAGTCGTGGGCGGCGGGTTCATAGCCGGCGTCCAGTTCGCCGCAGCTCCAGGCGATGCCGATGGCGATGAAGGGGTGGCCGCGCTCGCGCAGCGCGGTCAGGGTGCGGTCGTAATAGCCGCCGCCATAGCCCAGGCGGTCGCCCTGTTCGGTATAGCCCAGGGTCGGGACCAGCACCACGTCGGGCAGCAGTTCGGCGCCAGCGACCGGTTCCTGGATGCCATAGGGGCCGGCGCGCAATTCCGCGTCGGGCGTCCAGGGCAGGAAGGCCAGCGGAGCGTTGCGTTCGCGCACCACGGGCAGCGCCACGGCCACGCCGTTCTCGACCCATTGCTCGAGCAGCGGGCGCAGGTCGGGCTCGTCGGCCATGGGCCAGAAGGCGGCCACGGTGGCGGGCGCGGGGCGGCCCGCGCGCAAGGCTTCGTCGCGCGCCACATTCAGCCAGGTGAACAGGCGTGCACGCATGAGCAGGCCGCCACGGCTACGCTGGTCCTCCGGCAGTTCGGCGCGCAGTTTCCGCAATCGCGCGCGTAGCGGTACTGCGGTATCCTCTGGAGTATTTTGCGTAGTCATGCGGTGGCTGTAAGAGGGATGGACAAATGATGGCGAAAACGCGGACGAAAACGCGGACGAACTTGCGGATTGCCGCCATGCTGGGCCAGTGTATGAGGGACAGGGCATGACACAGACTCTGCAACCCGGACGGTATCAGAAATCCACGCGGAAATCCGGGTCCGCCACGGCCACCGAGGCCACGCCCGGCCTGCGTCGCTGGCTGCCGCTGCTGGCGCTGTTCACCGCGGCCTGTGCGCCGGTGGACGCGCAGCAGCGCAGCGCATCGGTCAACACCCAGCCCCAGCCCCAGCCGGCCGTTCAGGCTGCGCAGCCCGCCATTTCCGTGCCGCCGGCGGTGCTGGCCGGCCTGCCGCCGACTTCCCAGACACCCGCGCTGGCCGCCGTGGTCGCGGCGCGCGAAGCCATGAACCGCAAGCAGTGGTCCGTGCTGGGCGCGCTGGTGCCGCAGGCCAAGCCGGATCCGCTGGGCATGTATCCCGAATACTGGCTGCTGCGCTACCAGTTGTGGACCCCGCCCGCCACGGGCCGGCCCACCGCGGACCTGCAGAAGTTCGTCAGCGGCAATTCCGACGCCTATCTGGCCGACCGCCTGCGCGGCGACTGGCTGCTGGCCGCGGCCCGCAGCGGGGATTTCGAAACCGTGCGCAAGCTTGCGCCGGTGAAGAACAGCAATGCGCAGATCGAGTGCGCCATCCTCGATGCCAAGCACATGACGGGGCAGCGCGCCACGGCGGCGCAGGCCGCCGCCGTGTTCGCGCCCGGCGGCGCCTGCTGGGCGCTGTACGACCAGCTGGTCGCTGACGGCATCATGAGCTGGGAACAGCTGGAGCCCCAGCTGCGCGACGCCATCGAGGCCAACAAGACGGCCGATGCGCGCAAGTTCGCGCAGTACATGTTCGAGCCGGGCGACCTGAAAACCTATGACCTGCTCATGAAGGATCCCATGAAGTGGCTGACGCGCCAGAGCCGTCAGCCAGTGGGCCGCAACGAGAAGGAACTTGTGACCATCGCCTTGGCGCGCCTGGCGCGTTCCGACGTCAGCGTGGCGGATTCCTACCTGCGCCGCGAATGGGGCAAGTCCGGGGACTGGTCCAAGTCCATGGCCAAGTCGAACCTGGCCTGGGTCCGCGGCCAATACGCGCTGGTCGCCGCGCTGAATCTCGACAGCCGTGCCGACGACTGGTACCACGAAGCCGGCCACATCCGCATGACGGAGTACAACGCCGCCTGGAAGGTGCGCGCCGCCTTGCGCCAGCCCAAGATCGACTGGAAGTGGGTCATCGAATCCATCGACCAGATGCCTGCCTCGCAGCAGGCCGATTCGTCCTGGATCTACTGGAAGGCGCGCGGCCAGGCCGCGCGCGGCAACAAGGAACAGGCCGCCACCGCCTACGCCAGCATTGCCGACCGCTTTGACTTCTACGGCCAGCTGGCCGCCGAGGAATTGGGCCGCCGCATCACCGTGCCGCCGCGCCCCGCGCCCATCAGCGACCAGGAAATCACCGAGGCCCGCGCCAATCCCGGCCTGCGCCGCGCGATCCAGCTCTTCCGCCTGGGCTGGCGCGCCGAAGCCGTGCCGGAATGGAACTTCACGCTGCGCGGCATGAGCGACCGCCAGCTGATGGCCGCCGCCGAACTGGCGCGCGCCGAGAACATCTACGACCGCGTGGTCAACACCTCCGACCGCACGGAAAAAGAGTTCGACTTCAGCCAGCGCTTCATCGCGCCCTTCGAAGGCCGCGTCACCGCCAAGGCCAACGCCATCGCACTGGACCCGGCCTGGGTCTACGGCCTGATCCGCCAGGAATCGCGCTTCATCATGGACGCGCGTTCGCATGTGGGCGCCTCCGGCCTGATGCAGCTGATGCCGGCCACGGCCAAGTGGGTCGCGGGCAAGATCGGCATGAGCAACTTCACGCCCGACAGCGTCAACGACTTCGACACCAACACCGAACTCGGCACCAACTATCTGAACATGGTGCTGCGCGACCTGAACGGTTCGCAGATGCTGGCCAGCGCGGGCTATAACGCCGGCCCGCGCCGTCCGCACAACTGGCGCTCGACCTTCACGCATCCCGTGGAAGGCGCCATCTTCGCCGAGACCATCCCGTTCAACGAGACGCGCACTTACGTCAAGAACGTGATGTCCAACTCGGTGTATTACGCCGCCATGTTCACCGGCCAGCCCCAGTCCCTGAAGGAACGCCTGGGCAACATCGTGCCGCTGGGCGCGGAAAGCACCTCGATTCCATGACGCGGGATCCGGCCACGGATGGCCTGCAGGTCTATATCGTGGGCGGGGCGGTGCGCGATGCGCTGCTCGGCCTGCCGCCCGGCGACCACGACTGGGTCGTGGTGGGCGCCACGCCCGAGGACATGGCGCGCCGCGGCTTCGTGCCCGTGGGCGGCGACTTTCCCGTCTTTCTGCATCCGCGCAGCAAAGAGGAATACGCGCTGGCGCGCACCGAGCGCAAGTCGGGGCGGGGCTACAAGGGCTTCACGTTCTACACCGGCGCGGACGTCACGCTCGAAGAAGACCTGCGCCGCCGCGACCTGACCGTCAACGCCATCGCGCAGAAGCAGGACGGCGAACTGGTCGATCCCCTGGGCGGCGCGGCTGACGTGCGCGACCGCATCTTTCGCCACGTCGGCGACGCCTTCGAAGAAGATCCGGTGCGCATCCTGCGGCTGGCCCGCTTCGCGGCGCGCTTCGCCGATTTTTCGGTGGCGCCCGAAACCCTGGCGCTGTGCCGCCGCATGGTCGAGGCCGGCGAGGCCGACGCGCTGGTGGCCGAACGGGTCTGGAAGGAACTGTCGCGCGGCCTGATGGCGGCGGCGCCGTCGCGCATGCTGGGCATCCTGCAGCAATGCGGCGCGCTGGCGCGCGTGATGCCCGAACTGCAAGGAATGGAGCAGGTCTTGGCGGATGTGGACCGCGCGGCCGCGCAGGACTTGTCGTTGCCGGGCCGCTATGCCTTGCTGTGCCGGCTTAGCCCTGAACGCGACGCCATGGGCCGCCGCCTGCGCGTGCCGACCGAATGCAACGATTACGCGCGGCTGCTGCCGGAAGTGCTGGCGGGGCTGGATGCGGCGGAACAGGGCGGTGACCCCGCCGACGCGCAACTGGCGCTGATGGAGCGCGCCGATGCGCTGCGCAAGCCGGAACGTTTTCTGGATCTGCTGGACGCGGCGGCCGTGCTGCGCTCCGTGGACCGCGCGGCCTGGCAGTCGCGCGTGGCGGTTGTGCGCGGCGTGGACGCCGGGGCGATCGCCAAAGCTTGCGCCGGAGAGCCGGCGCGCATCAAGGAACAGGTGCGGGCCGCGCGCCTGGAGCGCTTGCGCGCGCAGTGATGCCGCTATCGATCTGAAACGAGGCGGCCATCCCTATGAGGCCGCCACGCGTTTTTACAGCTTGCCCAGCCGGTCGCCGCGCGAGAACCCTGCCAGCGGCTCGGTGATGCCGCGTCCCACCGCCAGCACCTTGAACAGTTCACCCATCTCCGATTCGGACAAGAGCTTCTGCACGGGCGCCACCGCCTGCGCGTATTGCTGCACGTCGCTCGGATCCAGCTGCGCCAACAGCTCCATCAACCCCGCGTTCATCAGGAAGCGGGCCTGCGAGGTGTAGCCCAGGACTTGCAGGCCGGCCTCGAGCGCCGCGTCCGCCATGGCGGTGAAATCGACGTGGGCGGTGATGTCCTGCAGGCCCGGCGCGGTGAAGGGATCGCCGTGGGCGTGATGGCGCAAGTGGCACATGAGCGTGCCGCCGGCGCGCTGCGGATGGTAGTACTCGCTGCGCGGAAAGCCATAGTCCAGCAACAGCGCCGCGCCGCGCTCCAGCCAGCCGCCCATGGCGGCGATCCAGGCTTCGCCTTGCAGGTTGATCTCGGACACGTAGCCCGGCAGGGCCGGCATGCGGGCGGCGACGGCGGCCGCCAGCGCGGGCGGCGCGGGACGGTCTTCCCAGACGAATCCTTGCGCGGCATCCACCGCCACGCCGCGTTCCAGGACCTCGCCTGCCTCGCTCCAGCGGAAGATCGACACCGGCATCGCGTCCAGCACTTCGTTGGCCAGCACGCAGCCGGCAAAGCGCTGGGGCAGCGCGTCCAGCCATTGCACGCGATCGCCAAATGCCGCCAGCCGTTCGGCCTGGCGGGCACGCAGGTCGGCCGACACTTCCAGGATCAGGTAACGGGTCTGATCCAGCCCCATCGCATCCAATTCGCGCAGCACGCCTTCGGCCAGGGCGCCGGTGCCGGCGCCGAATTCGAGCACGGCGTCGGTCTGCGTCTGGCGCAGCACCTGGGCGGCCTGGCGGGCCAGCGTGCGGGCAAACAGCGGCGTCAGCTGGGGCGCGGTGACGAAGTCGCCGGCCGGCGCGCGGACGTCGCCGTCGGCCTCGGCCAGCTTGACGTTGCCGGCCGCGTAATAGCCCAGCCCGGGCGCGTATAGCGCCTGCGCCATCCAATGGTCGAACGACAGCCAGCCGCCATGGGCGGCGATCGTGGCGCGCAGATGCGCGGCGGCGGCGTCGCTGTGTTCCTGGGCGGCGGGAGTAAGGGCGGGCAGGTTGGCGGGGGCGGATCGTTGCATGGTCGGGTGGGGCGTGGACAAGCGGACATTTTCCCAAAAAACAAACCCCGCGACAGGCGCGGGGTTTGTGTGGGGCTCAAGCGGGCGGATTAGCCGCGGCGGTCCGCCGGCTTGGCGAAGCGCTTGGCGGGGCCGCCGGGGCGCTTGTCGAACGAGGGCTTGCCACGGAAACCGCCTTCGGGGCGGTCGCCGCCGCGGAAGCCGCCTTCACGCTGCGGGCGGTCGCCGAAGCTGGGACGATCGCCAAAGCTGGGGCGGTCGCCGAAGCTGGCGCGGTCGTTGTAGCTGGGGCGCGAGTCGCGGTCGCCGCCACGGAAACCGCCTTCACGCGGGCCGCGCTCGCTGAACGGGCGGGCATCGCGCTGGGGGCGGTCGCCATAGCTGGGACGGTCGCCGAAGCTGGGACGCGAGTCGCGGTCGCCGCCGCGGAAGCCGCCTTCGCGCTGGGGACGGTCACCGAACGGGCGGTTGCCCTGGTAGCCGCCTTCACGCTGCGGACGGTCGCCGAAGCTGGGGCGATCGCTGAAGGAACGGGCCGGACGGTCGCCGAACGGACGATTGCCTTGGTAGCCGCCTTCGCGCGGAGCGCCGTCGCGGTTGCCTTGATAACCGCCTTCACGCGGCTTGAATTCGCCACGCGGACCGCCGAAGGAACGGCCTTCGCGGTTGCCCTGGTAGCCGCCGCCGGGACGCTTGCCGAACGAGGGCTTGCCGCCGCGCGGGCCGGCGCCGCCGGTCGAGGGACGCGGGGTGCGCTTGGGTTCCAGGCCGGCGATCACTTCAGGGGTGATCGATTGGCCGATGTAGTGCTCGATGCGGCGGACCTTGTGGCGCTCGGAATGCGTGGCCAGCGTGAAGGCCAGGCCGCTGCGGCCGGCGCGGCCGGTACGGCCGATACGGTGCACGTAGTCTTCGGCTTGCATCGGCAGGTCGAAGTTGACGGCGTGGCTGATGCCTTGCACGTCGATGCCGCGGGCGGCCACGTCGGTGGCGACCAGGATGCGCAGCTGGCCGCGCTGCAGTTGCGACAGCGTGCGGGTGCGTTGGCGCTGGTTCATGTCGCCGTGCAGGGCGGCGGCGGCGAAGCCCTGGTCGGCCAGGCGGTCGGCCAGATCGTCGGCGCCGCGCTTGGTCGACGTGAAGACGATGGCCTGATCCAGCGAGGCGTCGCGCAGCACGTGGTCCAGCAGCTGCATCTTGTGGCTGGCGTCGTCCGCGTACAGCAGGCTTTGCGTGATGTTGGTGTGCTTTTCCTTGGCGCCGGCGATCTCGATGCGCTGCGGTTCGCGCATCATGCGCGAGGCCAGCTTGGCGACGGTGCCGTCCAGCGTGGCCGAGAACAGCAGCGTCTGGCGGCCTTCCGGCAGGCGGCTGACGATGGTCTCGATATCTTCGATGAAGCCCATGTCCAGCATGCGGTCGGCCTCGTCCAGCACCAGCGTGTGCACGGTGTTCAGCTTGACGCGACCCGAGTTCAGGTGGTCGATCAGGCGGCCGGGGGTGGCGACCAGCACGTCCACGCGGCGCGACAGCGCCTTGAGCTGCGCGCCGTAAGGCATGCCGCCCACCACGGTGGCGGTGCGCAGGTCGGCCAGCTTGCGGCCGTAGGTGGCGGTGGCGTCCGTGACTTGCAGGGCCAGTTCGCGGGTCGGGGTCAGCACCAGCACTTGCACGCCGACGCCCTTGTTGGCGGGCATCTGGGCGATGCGGTGCAGGGCCGGCAGCATGAAGGCCGCGGTCTTGCCGCTACCCGTCTGCGAGGACACCATCAGGTCGTGGCCAGCCAGCGCTTGCGGAATGGCCGAAGCTTGGACGGGGGTGGGGGTGGAGAAGCCAGCTTCTTGGACGGCCGACAACAGAGCGGGCGCAAGACCCAGGTTTTCGAAAGACATTACTTTCCCTTGCCGCAATCAATGCGACGCAGTGCTTGGTCGGGCCAGGGGATTAGGCGGCCGGATCCAGGCGACGGTTGATGGAGCATCGTGCCGACCGAATCAACCGTGCGCGTGGCGCGTTCTCGTGTACTGAGTGGAACGCAGGGCGAAAGGAAAGGAGGTCAGGAATCGATGATGTTCGGCATGGGGCCGGGGCTGTGTCACCCGGCAGACTGCGAAAAATTCCGCTAAATCAAGGCGGTAAATGCCGAACTCGTTTTGTGCAGTGCGGCGATCATAACCCGAATTCGCCTTGCATGGGAATTATTTTTTTGTCTAGCTCCCAATCAATAGGGTTTTTCCCTTGGTTGGTCAGCCACTGATTGGTGGCCAGGAAATGGCCGCAGCCCAGGAAGGGCACCGGGGGCCTTCTGGCGGACAGGGGCGAGGGATGGTTGGACATCAGGACCAGGTGGCCGCTGTTGTCTGGAAGCAACGTCCGCTTGGCCTGGGCATGGGCGCCCCAGAGCATGAAAACCTTGGGCGACGGGTCGCGCGCGACCAGGGCGATCAACGCGTCCGTCACCGTTTCCCAGCCGCGTTTGGCATGCGAGGCGGGCTGGCCGTCTTCCACGGTCAGCGCGGTGTTCAGCAGCAGCACGCCCTGATCCGCCCAAGGGCTCAGGTCGTTGCCGGCGGGCACGCGGGTGCCCGGAAACTCCTGGGCGATCTCATTGAAGATGTTGCGCAAGCTGGGCGGCCGCTTGCAGTCGTCCGGCACCGAGAAGGCCAGGCCCTGGGCTTGTCCCGGGCCGTGATAGGGGTCTTGGCCCAGGATCACCACGCGCACGTCCGACGGCGCCAGACCGTGCAGGGCCCGGAAAGGCGTCGCGGGATAGACGGTCGCGCCTTCGTCCAGGCGCTTTTCCACATGAGCGGTCACGGCGGCCAGCGCGTCGGCCACAGGCTTGGCGGCAAAAGCCTCCTGCCAGGCGGCGGGCAGTTGCGCCGTCTGGGCGGCGAGGGCCAGGGGTATCAGTCGGTTATCGGTCGGCATGGGCGGGATTTTGGCATGCCGTGCGCCAGCAATTCTCCAACCACCCTTAATTACACATCGTAACGTCCGTTATGGATAGATACGCGTGATTTCAATACGAAATACATGTGAAGATTTAAGGAGAATGTGTTGAGAATCTATATAGCCCTGGCAGCAACGCTGGCGCTTGCCGGGTGCGCCACCGTTTCCAAGCCGCTGGCCGTTACGGAAGCGCCCGCCAGCCGCACCGAGCAGGTCCAGGCCCAGGAGACCGCGGCGCAACCCGAAGCGCCTGTACTCAAGCGCAAGATCGCCATCGCGCGATTCAGCAACGAAACGCGCTATGGCCGCACGTTCCAGACCGACGCGAACCAGGATCCGCTGGGCAAGCAGACATCCGACATGCTTGCCAGCCGCCTGACCGACTCCAAGCGTTTCCTCGTATTCGAGCGCTCGGACCTGAATCAGGTGCTGGCGGAACAGAAGATCTCCGGGGACGCCGGGTTGATCGGCGTGGACACCATCATCGTCGGTTCCCTGACGGAATTTGGCCGCAGCACGGAGGGCAAGGCGGGTTTTCTCAGCGCTACCAAGGTGCAGACCGCCCGAGCCAAGGTTGAAGCGCGCCTGGTCGACGTACGCACGGGACACGTGTTCTTTTCCGTGACCGGCAGCGGCAATGCCAGCACCGAATCCGGCCAGATTGCCGGCTGGGGCAGCAAGGCCGACTACGACGGCACCTTGAACGACCAGGCCATCGGGGCGGCTATTTCGGACATGATCGGGCGCCTGATCACCAAGATGGAAGAGCGTCCGTGGCGCACCGCCATCCTCAAGGCTTCCGGCCGCCAGGTGTTGATCGCGGGCGGCGCGCGCCAAGGGCTCAAGGCCGGGGACCAACTGGTGGTCTACCAGGCCGGCGAGAAAGTGAAGAACGACCAGACGGGATTCATGATCGACCTGCCGCCTTCCGCGGTAGGCGCCCTGCGCGTGGTCGATTTCTTCGGCGACACGGAAACCAACGAAGGGGCGATCTGCGAACTGGTATCGGGTGCGATTCCGCCCGGCGCCAAGGGCGTATTCGTGGCCCAGGCAAAGAGGTAAACCATGAGATCCGTACGAATTGCCATCGCGCTGGCCCTTGCCGCGCAGCTTGCCGCCTGCGCAGCGCCCCATGGCCAGGTGTCTTCCGGGACGACGCGCCCGACGCTGGGCTTCGTCGGCCAGCCGCCGGGCACGGTCATCAAGGTGGACGGGCTGCCGCTGGATCCCAACGTGACCGTGGATGGCGCCATGACCGTGGTGCGCGTGGAGGAAGGCGTGCACCGCGTCCAGGTCGAACGCAACGGCACGGTCGTCCATCAGGAGCAGATCTATCTGTCCGGCGGCCAACGAAAGATTCTTGATCTAGGCAAAGGAAACGTGAAATGAAGCGTCTCATTACCGTCCCGCTCGTGGCGGCGGCATTGTTGTTGAGCGCGGGTTGCGCTCAGAACAACAACAGCAAATACACCTGGGGCAAGTATGACGATGCGCTGCACTCGTTCTACAAGCAGCCGGGCCAGTCCGCCGAATACATGGCCGAACTCGAGAAAACCATTCAGATGGCCGAGGCCGGCAAGCTGCCGGCGGCGCCCGGAATCTACGCCGAGTATGGCTACATGCTGATGCTGGCGCAGCGCAACGGCGAAGCCGTTGCGTACTTCCAGAAGGAAAAAGCCGCATGGCCGGAGTCCGCGCGCTTCATGGATGGCATGATCAAGACCGCCGGCGGCGCCGTGGAAACGAAGCCGCAGGCTGGCGATACCAAACAGGTGCAAGGATGATGCTACGACTGATCAAGGCCGCGCTTGCGGTTTGCGCCGCTGCGGCGCTGGCCGGCTGCGCCGCTCCGCGCACTGTCGAAAAGAACGACTACAGCAAGTTCCGCGCGGAGAACCCGCGTTCCGTGCTGGTCGTGCCCGTGGTGAATCGCAGCGTCGAAGTGGACGCGCCGGATTCCCTGTTGACCACCATTACCAGGCCGTTGGCCGAACGCGGCTACTACGTGTTCCCCGTGAACCTCGTCAAACAGGTCATGAATGAAGAGGGCATGTCGGATGCGGATATGGTCCATGCCAATGACCCTGTCCGCCTTGCCGGCCTGTTTGGCGCAGACAGCGTGCTGTACATCTCCATCGAGCGCTGGGACGCGCGTTACGCGGTGATCGGCACCACCGTCACGGTGGCGCTGACCTATACGCTAAAGAGCGGCAAGACCGGCGAAACGATCTGGGAGACCCAGCAGAGCGCGGCCTACGCTTCGCGCACCGACCAGGGTCTGATCGGCGCGTTGATCAGCGCGGCCATCGAGAAGGCCGCGCCCAGCTACATGCCGCTGGCACGCCAGGCCAACACCACGGCGGTGTACGTCCAGGGCCGAGGCTTGCCCGCCGGGCCCTACGATCCCGTGTACCTGAAAGATCAGAAGTCGTTCTGATCCGTGCGGGGTTGCGGCCGGCCGGCAGGCCGGCCGCGCGCCATTCAAACCGGCCAGCCGTCCTGGCGATAGGCCGAATCCCAGAACATCCATTCCAGCTGCGCGGCGCGGGTATACGCCGCGTGCATCTGCGCAAGCGTTTCGGCGGACGCCTTTTCGGCCACGCGATCGACCGACGTGATGACCCTGCGCACCAGGGCATGGAAGTCCTCGCAGGCATAGGCCTCGATCCAGGCTGCGTAGGGATTGGGCTGCGCCGCCCGCGCATGGATCTCGCGGCCGATTTCGGCATAGATCCAGAAGCACGGCAGCAGGGCCGCCAGCGCCACCGGGTAAGGCGCGCTCCAGGCGGTGGCGAGCAGGTAGCTGGTGTAGTGGTGGCAGGCCGGGGTCAGCGGCGTGGCTTCGAAGGTGGCGTCATCGATGCCGAACTGCTGCAGGAAGCCCGCGTGCAGCGTGCGTTCGGCGACCACCGCGCCCTTGGCCGCTTCCGCGAACTGCACCACGCCGTCGGCGTCGTCGGCCTTGGCCGCGGCGATGGCGAGCGCACGTCCGAACGCCACCAGATAGTGCGCGTCCTGGATCATGTAGTGCTTGAATGCGTTCTCGTCGAGCTGGCCGCTGGCCAGTTCGCGGTTGAACGGCATGTCGCGCGTGGTTTCGTAGAGTGCGGCGTTGCGCGCCCAGGCGTCGGAGCTGAAAGACATGGGGTTCCTCAAGGCAGGCTGTCGGCGCGCGGCTGCGCGCCGGTCGATAAAGCAGGCTAGGGTATCAAGGCGTGAGCGGCATCAGGCCTTGCGCTTGCGGTGATGGCGGACATAGTCCTGCAGGACGTCGCGCAGCACGACGGCCTGGTTGTGTTCGGTGTTGCGGGCGCCATAGAGCAGGGTCAGCGCGCGTTCGCCCGCCGCGTCCAGCAAGGCGGCCATGCGGGCCTGCTGCTCGGGTTCCGCCAGTTCGGCCTGGTAGCGTTGGCGGAACTCTTCCCAGCGATCCTCGATGTGGCTGAACCATTTGCACAGTTCCAGGGTGGGTGCGATGTCGCGGGCCCATTCGTCCAGATGCAGGTCCGCCTTGCGCAGGCCGCGCGGCCACATGCGGTCCACCAGCGCCCGGTAGCTGCCTTCCGGGCCCAAGCCCTCGTAGACGCGTTGCACGGCGATGGCGGACGGTTTCATGGCGGCTCCAGAAAGGGTGGCGGATCCCGCTACTTTAGCGCCCGCCGCCCGTATTCAACCCGCGATCAAGGATTTTCCGCGGCATCAGCGCGCGTGCCGCAAGCGCGCAGCACCAGGAAGCCGACCACGGCGGACGCCAGCGAGCCCGTCAGCACCCCGATCTTGGTGGCGTCGATGGCGGCCGGATCGCTGAACGCCAGGGCGCCGATGAACAGGCTCATGGTGAAGCCGATGCCGCACAGCAGCGACACGCCATACAGCTGCATGTAGCTGGCGTGGCGCGGCAGGGTGGCGATGCCGCTCTTGATGGCCAGCCAGGCAAAACCGAACACGCCCAGCTGCTTGCCCAGGAACAGGCCCAGCGCCACGCCCAGGGGCACCGGCTGCGCCAGGCTGCCCAGGCCCATGCCGGCGAAGGACACGCCGGCGTTGGCGAAGCCGAAAATCGGCACGATCAGCAGGGCGACCGGCTTGTGCAGCGCATGTTCCAGCACATGCAGGGGCGAATGCGCGCCCGGATGGCCCTGGTTCTGCGGGCGCAGCGGAATGGTCAGCGCCAGCGCCACGCCAGCCAGCGTGGCATGCACGCCGGACTTCAGGACGAAGTACCACAGCACGGCGCCGATCAGCAGGTAGGGCGTCAGGCGCAGCACGCCTGCGCGGTTCAGGCAGAACAGGCAGGCGAGCAGGGCGCCCGCCATGCTCAGCGCGAACACATTGAGTTCGGCGGTATAGAACAAGGCGATGATGACGATGGCGCCCAGGTCGTCCAGGATGGCCAGCGCCGTCAGGAAGATCTTCAGCGAGGTCGGTACGCGGCTGCCCAATAGCGCCAGGATGCCCAGCGCGAAGGCGATGTCGGTCGCGGCCGGAATGGCCCAGCCGCGTAAGGTGTCGGGGCTGCCGTAGTTGATCAGCACGTAGATCAGCGCAGGCAGCGCCATGCCGCCCAGGGCGGCGATGCCGGGCAGCACGATGCGGGCGGCGCCGCGCAGTTGGCCGTCCAGGACTTCACGCTTGATCTCAAGCCCGACCAGCAGGAAGAACACCGCCATCAGGCCGTCGTTGATCCAGTGCAGCACGGTTTCCTTGAGCAGGACCGGACCTACGTGAAAGCCGAGCTTGGTCTCCAGCACGTTGAAGTAGGCGGGCGCTGCCGGGCTGTTGGCCACCACCAGCGCGACGAGTGCGGCCAGCATCAGGACATAGCCGCCCAGCGCTTCGGAACGGAGGAACGATTGCAGGAACGAGACCGGCTTTTGAGGAGGGACGGCCTGGAAATTCATGCAGTACCGCCCTTGCTTACGTTTTGATAAGATGCGCGTTTCATTCCTGAATTTTACCTGAATTAGTATTTCGGGATTCTTCTACTTCGTCGAACATCTTTCAATTATTTGAAAAAACAGCTCATCAGCGTCGAATTGTTGGCGTTGCTTGTCCGGCGACCAAACTCTCCCTCGAATCCCGACCAGTCCTGGCTTGCAAGGCCGCCTGGCGACTCTTGCTAGCCAAATGCCATTACGTCCTCTTACGGTATTGACCTACACGCCCGCCAAGCCTGGCGCCGCGAGCCGCCTGGTGGATGTGGGCGATGCGCTCACGGCGCCTGCGGCCCGGAGTCCTCACGGCGTCTATCAGACCCGCCAACTGATCCCCAGCACGCGCCTGCTGGACTGGGCGCGGGCCGGGGCGCGCTTCGATCTGTCCCGCACCGGTTCCGTGCGCGTCTGGTCCGATGGCCGGCTGCACGCTGCCGAATGCCCGCGCGACCGCGCCAGCGTGGGCGCCGCGGCGCTGGAGCAGGAAGACATCGCCTACCTGGAAGCCTACCTGTTGTCGCAGGGCCGTTGCTGGAGCGGCGCGGACGCCTCCCAAGGCGGCCAGTCCTGATCATGCCGAATTCCATCGAATCCCTCCAGAACCGGCCCGGCCCCGACGCGCGCCTGCGCATCCTGCACACCGAAGCGGCCACCTCGTTCGGCGGCCAGGAGTTCTGCATCTACAAGGAAATGATAGCCATGCGTGAGCGCGGCCATCATCTGGAAGCGGTCTGCCAGCCGGAGGCGGAACTGGGCAAGCGCTTGCGCGAGGCCGGTTTCACGGTGCACCTCATTCCCATGGATGGCCCGCTCAACTTCACGCGCGGCGTCGCGTTCGTGCGCCGGCTGTTGCGCCGCGGGCGCTTCGACGTGGTCAATACGCACAGCCGCCGCGATACGGTCCTGGGCGCGTTTGCGGCACGCCTGGCCGGCACGCCTCTCATCGTGCGCACGCGCCATCTGGCCAAGCCCATCAATTCGCTCTACGCCTATACCTGGCTGGCGCATCGCGTCATCGCCGTCAGCCGCTACGTGCGCGGCCAGCTGCTGGACGGCGGCGCGCGGCCAGAGGCCATCGCCACCATCCATTCGCCGGTGGTGCTGCCCCAGGTGCATGGCGGCGTCTGCGTCAGGCGTGAACTCGGCCTGCCGGAGGATGCGCTGGTGGTCGGCTGCGTGGCCGTCATGCGGGCGGACAAGGGGCATTGCGACCTGATCGATGCGTTCCAGCGTATCGCCGCCACGTTTCCGACGGCGCATCTGGTGCTGGTGGGCGAGGGCCAGCCCATGGCGGGGCAGCTGCAGGCGCAGGTGGCGGCATTGGGCCTGGCGCAGCGCGTTCATTTCACCGGCCGACGCGACGACATCGGCAATGTCCTGACCGCCTTCGACGTGTTTGCGCTGCCGACGCTGCGCGAGGCGCTGGGCACCGTCTTCATCGAGGCCGCGGCCATGGGGGTGCCGGTCATCGGCACCGACGTGGGCGGCGTGCCCGAAACCATGCAGGCCGGCGTGACCGGCCTGTTGGTGCCGCCCGGCGATCCTGCGGCGCTGGCGGCGGCACTGGAAAGCCTGCTGGCCGACCCGGCTTTGCGCCGCCGCATGGGCGAAGCGGGCCGCGAGCTGATCCGGGGGCAAGGCCTGTTTTCCGCCGAACGCACAGCCGGCCTGGTTGAACAGGCTTATGCTGGCTGGCTGGCGGAACTGCGGGGGCCGGCGCGCGCCGCCTGATACGAGCCGCGGCTCAGTGCCAGAGCAGGGCGTTCATGGCCTCGACCAGCCGGTCGCGGTAGCGCGGCAGCAGCGCCTGCAGGCGTTGCTGGCGTTCCTTCCATTCGGCGGGTTCCGCGCCGGGAGCGATGCGCGGCGCCGCCCAGATCGGATCGGGAAAGTGGCGGTCGCCGCGCCAGCGCGGGATCACGTGCCAGTGCAGATGGGGCACCATGTTGCCCAGCGAAGCCAGGTTGATCTTGTCCGGCGCGAGGACCGATTGCTGCGCTTCTTCCACCACGTACACGGCCCGCATCAGCAGGTCGCGGCCGTGGGTGGACAGGCTGGTCATCTCGGCCAGGTGCCCGTTCCAGACCACACGGGTGAAGCCCGGATAGTCGGCGTCGTCCACTTCGATGATGCGCAGGTGCGGACCGCGCCACAGCAGCGTGCCGCCGTCTTCCTGGCACAGCGGACAGTTGGGGTCGCGCGCGCTCAAGGCATCACCTTGCGGTACTGGATGAAGCCCGAACGGTCGGCGATGCGGTCGTAGAGCTGGATGGCGGTGGCGTTGGTTTCATGCGTCAGCCAGTACACGCGCGAGCAGTTGGCGGCGGCGGCCTGCGCGTACACGTGCTCGATCAGCTTGCGGCCGGCGCCGGTGCCGCGTACTTCCGGGTCCACGTACAGGTCCTGCAGATAACAGTAGTCGCCCGCGGTCCAAGTGGAGCGGTGGAAGATCCAGTGCACCATGCCGACCGCCCGGCCGCTTTCGTAGGCCAGCGCCGCGTGCATGGGTTCGGCGGGGTCCAGGAAGCGCGCCCAGGTGTTGCGCGTGACCGCGTCGTCGATGTTGACGCGATAGAACTCCTGGTAGCCCTTCCACAGCGGCAGCCAGGCTTCGAAGTCGGCGGCGACGATGGGGCGGATTTCTGCGGTACTCATGGCTTGCGGCCTCCAGGCGGGATTCAGAGTTGGTCTTCCATGGCTTCGACGATGTGTCGCAGCACTTGCAATCGAGCGTAGCGCTTGTCGTTGGCGGACACCAGATGCCAGGGCGCGTGCGCGAGGTCGGTGCGCGCCAGCATCTCGTTGGCGGCATCCGCGTAGTCTTTCCATTTGTCGCGGTTGCGCCAGTCGTCGGCCGTGATCTTGAAGTTCTTGAAGGGTGAGTTCTCACGTTCCTTGAAGCGCTCCAGCTGCACGTCCGGCGTCACCGCCAGCCAGAACTTCAGCACCAGCGCGCCGCTCGCGGCCAGTTGCCCCTCGAAGTCGTTGATCTCGGCGTAGGCGCGGCGCCAGCAGGCGGGCGCGGTCAGCTTTTCGACGCGTTCGACCAGCACGCGGCCGTACCAGGAGCGGTCGAAGATGGCGATGCGGCCGTGGCGCGGCACGTGGCGCCAGAAGCGCCACAGATAGGGCCGGGCCAGTTCCTCGCTGTTGGGCGCGGACACGGGCGTGATGTCGAACTGCCGCGCGTCCAGCGCATGCGTCACGCGCCGGATCGCGCCGCCCTTGCCGGCCGCGTCCTGGCCTTCGAACACCAGCACCAGCGAGCGGTCCTGGAACTTCTTTGAACGCGCGGCGCGCGCGAGCCGGCCTTGCAGCAGTCCCAGTTCGGATTCGTAGTCGTCCTTGTCGGTCTTGGCGTCGTAGTCCAGCTCGCCCAGGCGGTCGACGATGCGCGTGGTCCGGGCGTGCGCCACGAAGGCGGCCGGAATGCGCGGCACGCCGCGCTGGCGCATGGCGGCCAACACGGCTTCGGCGGTACGCGCGGCGCGCATGTCTTCGTCCGCGCTGGGGATCACGACCCACGGGGCGTGGCCGCTGTCCGTGCGGTTCAGCACCACTTGGCCGGCGTTGCGGATGCGGTCGTACTTCTTGTAGACCTTCAGGTCGATCGGGCTGACCTGCCAGGAGGTCTCCGGGCTGGCGAGCAGGCGCTGGGCCCGCTCTTTCTGCGCCTTGGCCGACAAATGGAACCAGAGCTTGACGATCTGCACGCCCTCGGCGGCCAGCATGGCCTCGAAGTGGCGGATCGCGGCGGCCTGCGCCTCGATGCTGTTCTGGTCGGGCTTCTTGCGCGTCGCCTCTAGCAGCAGCGGCGCGTACCAGGAGCCGAACACGATGCCGGTGCTGCCCTTGGGCGGCAGGTCGTTCCAGTAGCGCCAGAAGGGTGGACGCTCCAGCGCGGCGCCTTCGCGCGGCCCATAGGCCAGCGTCTTGATGTGGCGCGGATCCATCCATTCGTTCAGCAGGTTGACGGTGGCGCCCTTGCCGGCGCCGTCGATGCCGGCGATGACCACCAGCAGCGTCTTGTCGGCCTTCTGCAGGCGCTGGTACTGCGCGTTCAGCAAAGCGACGCGCAGCTTCGCTTCCAGCGGCTTGAATTCTTCCTTGGACAGGCTGGGGTCGGCTTCGGCTTCTGCAAACATGGGGAGATCCGTCTGATCGGCAATTCTGCGATCGGACGATCTTGCGGGATAAGCCCCGGGCGCGCAAGCCCGGATCGCGGCGCCTGCCGCCGCGCTCAGAGCGCGTCGACGGGGATCTTCAGGTAGCGCACGCCGTTGTCCTCGGGTGGCGGGAAGTGGCCGGCGCGGATGTTCACCTGGATCGCGGGCAGGATCAGGGTGGGCATGGAGAGCGTGGCGTCGCGCCGCGTGCGCATGGCCACGAAGTCTTCTTCGCCGACGCCGTCGCGCACGTGGATATTGGCGCGGCGCTGTTCGGCCACCGTGGTCTGCCAGGACGCCACGCGGCCGGCGGGCGGGTAGTCGTGGCACATATGCAGCCGCGTGTCGGCGGGCAGGCTCAACAGGCGCTGAATGGAACGGTACAGCTGATGCGCGTCGCCGCCGGGAAAGTCGCAGCGCGCCGTGCCCACGTCAGGCATGAACAGCGTGTCGCCGACGAAGGCCGCGTCGCCGATCAGGTAGGCCATGTCGGCCGGCGTGTGGCCGGGCACGTGGATGGCCTGCGCCGTCAGCGCGCCGATGCGGAAGGTCTCGCCGTCGGCGAACAGATGGCCGAACTGCGAGCCGTCCAGCTGGAATTCCGGCTCCAGGTTGAAGATCTTCTTGAACACGCCCTGCACGGTCTGGATGCTCTGGCCGATGGCGATGACCCCGCCGAGCTGCCGCTGCAGGTAGGGCGCCGCCGACAGGTGGTCGGCATGGGCATGGGTTTCCAGCAGCCATTCGGTCTTCAGGCCGTGCTGGCGCACGTACTCCGCCACGCGGTCGGCGCTGGCGGTGCTGCTGCGGCCGGACTTGGGATCGTAATCCAGCACCGAGTCGATGATGGCGCAGGCGCCGCCCGGCGCGGGCTCATGCACGACGTAGGTGACGGTGGCGGTGACGGGATCGAAAAAAGCCTGGATCTGGGGAGACATGGACGCTCGCGTCGCAGCGAGTCGCTGCAAGATGAAACACTCTATGCATTTCAATAATATTGTTGGATATTATATTGGTCAATATAATGATCAAACTCTCCCACGCCGATTGATACGCATCAAATGAATGACGCCCTGACCGAGTGCGAAGTCGCTGTCCTGCGCGAATCCGCCTCCCAGGCCTGCGCGCTGCTCAAGGCGCTGGCCAACGAAGACCGCCTGCTGCTGCTGTGCCAACTGGTCCAGAACGAACGCAACGTGAGCGAACTCGAATCGCTGACCGGCATCCGCCAGCCTACCTTGTCCCAGCAACTGGGCGTGCTGCGCGATGAAGGCCTGGTCGCGACCCGGCGCGAGGGCAAGTACGTCTACTACCAGATGGCCAGTTTCGAGGTCAGCCAGGTGATGAAGACGCTATCGAGTTTGTACTGCGGCCGCGCCATGGAGTCACTCAAGTGAACCTGGACTGGTCCGCCTTCACTCCCTGGCCAGCTGGCGCGGGCGGCCTGCTCATCGGGGCCGCAGCCGTGCTGCTGATGGCGGGGGTTGGGCGCATCGCGGGCATCAGCGGCATCCTGGGCGGCCTGTTTCAGCCCGAGCGCGGCGGCATGTGGCGGCTGGCCTTTCTGATCGGCTTGTTCGCGTCGCCCTGGCTGTACCGCCTGGGCGGCGCCTTGCCTGCCGTCGTGGTGGAGGCCGGCACGACGCGCCTGATCGTGGCGGGCCTGCTGGTCGGCATCGGCACGCGCTATGCCTCGGGTTGCACCAGCGGCCACGGCGTCTGCGGCGTGTCGCGCGGATCGCGCCGCTCTCTGACCGCCACTGCCTTGTTCATGGCTGCGGGCTTCGCCGTGGTCTACGTCACCCGCCATCTGGGGGGACTCTGACATGGCTGCATTGATCGCCTTCGCATCGGGCCTGGTGTTCGGTCTGGGCCTCATCATCTCCGGCATGGCCAATCCGGCCAAGGTGCTGGGCTTTCTGGACCTGGCAGGCGCCTGGGATCCGTCGCTGGCCTTTGTGATGGGCGGCGCCGTGCTGGTCACGGCGGTGGGCTTTGCGCTCTTGCGCCGCCGCCGCGTCAGCCTGTCGGGCGAGCCGCTGCGCTGGCCCGCCGCCACGCAGGTGGACTTGCGCCTGGCCGCGGGCAGCCTGGCGTTCGGCGCGGGTTGGGGCCTGGCCGGCTTCTGCCCGGGACCGGCGCTGGTGGCCGCGGCGGCCGGCGTGCCGGAAGCCTTGATTTTCGTGGCCGCCATGGCGGCAGGCATGGCGATATTTTCGGTGCTGGAAAAATTCAAAAGCCGGTAGACCGGCGAGGAGACAAGCATGCCGACAGCAGAGGCGCAGCGCGATTTCGATGTGGTGGTGGTGGGCGGCGGATCGGCGGGCATAGGCGTCACCGCCAGCCTGTTGCGCCGTCGTCCGGACCTGCGGATCGGCGTCATCGAACCCAGCGACAAGCACTACTACCAGCCGGCCTGGACCCTGGTGGGCGGCGGCGCCTTCGACATCGCCAAGACCGTGCGCCCGACCCGCGAGGTCATGCCCAGGCGCGCCACCTGGCTGCAGGCGGCAGCGGCTGGCTTCGAACCCGAGGCCAACCGCGTGCTGCTGTCCGACGGCCGCGCGGTGAGCTATCAGCAGCTGATCGTCTGCCCCGGCCTGCGCCTGGCGTGGGACAAGGTCGAGGGACTGGCCGACACGCTGGGCAAGAACGGCGTCAGCTCCAATTACCGCTATGACCTGGCGCCCTATACCTGGGAACTGGTGCGCGGGCTGAAGGGCGGACAGGCGCTGTTCACGCAGCCGGCCATGCCCATCAAGTGCGCCGGGGCGCCGCAGAAAGCCATGTACCTGGCCTGCGACCATTGGAAGCGCAGCGGCGTGCTGGACCGCATCGACGTGGAGTTCGACCTGGCCGGCGCGGCGCTGTTCGGCGTGCCGACGTTTGTTCCGCCGCTGATGCGCTATGTCGAAAGCTACGGTATCGCGCTGGCCTTCAACTCGGCGCTGGTGGCGGTGGACGGCGCGGCGCGCAAGGCCTGGTTCGATCTCAAGAACGCCGACGGCGCGGTGACGCGCGTGGAGAAATCCTTCGACATGCTGCACGCGGTGCCGCCGCAGGTCCCGCACGACTTCCTGAAGAACAGCGCGCTGGCGGACGCCGCCGGCTGGTGCGAAGTGGATCCGTCCACGCTGCTGCACGTGCGCCATGGCAACGTGTTCGGGCTGGGCGACGGCATTTGCACCAGCAATGCCAAGACCGCCGCGGCCGCGCGCAAGCAGATCGTCACGGTGGCGGAGAACCTGCTGGCGCTGCGCGAAGGCCACGCCATGCCGGTCAAGTACGACGGCTACGGCTCCTGCCCGCTGACGGTGGAACGCGGCCGCATCGTGCTGGCCGAGTTCGGCTACGGCGGCAAGCTGCTGCCCACCTTCCCGCTGGACCCGACCGTGCCGCGCAAGAGCGCCTGGTTCCTCAAGGCCACGCTGCTGCCCTGGATCTACTGGAACGGCATGCTCAAGGGCCGCGAATGGCTGGCCCGCCCGCTGGGCAACTGAGCGCCTCCATGATCGATACGGTGTTGGCCGCCAGCGCGGCGCTGGGGGCGTGCGTGGGCCTGATACTCGGGCTGACCGGCGCGGGCGGCGCCATCATGGCGGTGCCCCTGCTGGTCTTCGGCCTGCATCTGCAGGTGTCGCAGGCCGCGCCCATCGCCTTGCTGGCGGTGGGGCTGTCGGCCGCGCTGGGCGCGGCGCTGGGGCTGCGCAAGGGGCAGGTGCGCTATCGCGCGGCGGGCTTCATGGCTGTCACCGGCATCGTCGTGTCGCCGCTGGGCCTGTGGGCGGCGCGGCGGCTGCCCAACGCGCCGTTGGCCATCATCTTCGCCTGCGTGCTGGGCATGGTGGCGTGGCGCATGTGGAACCAAGGCAACAAACCGGCGGCGCAGGCTGCGCCGCGCACGCCGCCCTGCCAGCTCGATGCCAGCACCGGCCGGCTGCGCTGGACCGCGCCCTGCGCGCGCGCCTTGACGGGCGCGGGGCTGATCGCGGGATTCCTGTCCGGCCTCTTGGGCGTGGGGGGCGGCTTCGTCATCGTGCCCGCGCTGCGGCGCGCTACCGACCTGAGCATGCAGGCCATCGTCGGCACGTCGCTGGCCGTGATCGCGCTGGTGTCCGCCAGCGGCGTCGTGGCCGCGGCGGCGGGGGGACATCTGGATTGGCGCATCGCCGCGCCGTTTACTGCGGCGGCGGTGCTGGGCATGCTGGGCGGGCGCAAGGTGGCCGACCGGTTTCCCCCGCGCCGCCTGCAGCAGAGCTTCGCGCTGTTCGCGGGCCTGGTGGCCGTGGCGATGCTGGTGAAGGGCGTGCTGGCGCTGCTCGCGGCCGCATGAGGCCGCGAGCCGTCGCGCTTACTCGTAGGTGCGGATATCGTCGATGACCTTGCCGTCGTTCGGCAGGCCGTCCGCATCCACCCATTCCACGTCGCTGCGCAGCTTGGTCACGTCGCGCACCGACTCCGCGATGCGCTTGCCCAGCTCTTCGCTGCGCACCCGCGATTCCACTTTGAGCACCATGCGGTCGGAACCCGTGCTGCCGCTGATCACCAGCCGCGCGCGCAGGATCTCGGGATGGCGGCGCGCCACGTCGGCCACCTGCGACGGATGCACGAACATGCCGCGTACCTTGGTGGTCTGGTCCGCGCGTCCCATCCAGCCCTTGATGCGGGTGTTGGTGCGCCCGCAAGGCGAGATGCCGGGCATGACGGCGGACAGGTCGCCGGTGCCGAAGCGCACCAGCGGATAGTCCGGGTTCAAGGTCGTGACCACGACCTCGCCGACTTCGCCGTCGGGCACGGGTTCGCCGGTGCCGGGGCGCACGATCTCGACGATGATGTCCTCGCCCAGCACCAGGCCTTCGCGCGCCGGTGTTTCAAACGCGACCATGCCCAGGTCGGCGCTGCCGTAGGCCTGGTAGCCGTCGATGCCGCGCGCGGCCAGCCAGTCGCGCAAGGATGGCGGAAAGGCTTCGCCCGACACCAGCGCGCGGCGCAGCGAATCCAGCTTCACGCCCAGTTCGTCGGCTTTTTCCAGGATGATCTTGAGGAAGCTGGGCGTGCCGGTATAGCCGGTGGGCGCCAGGTCCTGGATCGCGCGCACTTGCTGTTCCGTCTGGCCAGTGCCGCCGGGAAAAACGGTGCAGCCCACGGCATGCGCCGCGGTTTCCATCATGGAGCCGGCGGGCGTGAAGTGATAGGAAAAGCAGTTGTAGGCCAGCTCGCCGGCGCGGAATCCTGCGGCGTGCAGGGCGCGGGCAAAGCGCCAGTAGTCGCCGCGCGCGCTCTCCGGCTCATAGATGGGACCGGGCGACGCGAACACTCGCATCGCCTCGCCCCAGCCTATGGCGGAGAAGCCGCCGAAGGCCTTTTGCGGTCCGGCAGGCGTCGCCGCATCGTCGCGGCTGTGCTGCTGGCGTTCCAGCAGTTCGTGCTTGCGCAGCACCGGCAGGCTCGCCAGCGCCGCGCGCGACGTGATGGTGGCGGGGTCGATGCCGCGCAGCTGCTCGGCGATGGCGGGCGCACGCGCAATGGCCCGCGCGATCGCGCCGGGCAGGGCGGCCATCAGCTCGCGCTCGCGTTGCTCGGGCGCTCTGGTTTCGAGAACATCGAAAAACTGGGACATGGGATCACACCCTCTCGTATGCCAGGGATCACGCCAGCCAGCGCTTGCGCCGGCGGTAGAACTTGTTGTCGCGGAAACTCTTGCGTTCGCCGCTGGATATTCCCAGGTAGAACTCCTTCACGTCCTCGTTCTGGGCCAGATCGGCCGCCGCGCCGTCCATCATCACGCGGCCGTTTTCAAGGATGTAGCCGTAGTCCGCATAGCGCAGCGCAATGTTGGTGTTCTGCTCGGCCAACAGGAAGCTGACGCGTTCGCGCTGGTTCAGGTCGCGCACGATCTCGAAGATTTCCTCGACGATCTGCGGCGCCAGCCCCATGGAAGGCTCGTCCAGCAAAATCATGTTCGGGTTGGCCATCAGCGCGCGGCCGATGGCGGTCATCTGCTGTTCGCCGCCCGAGGTGTAGCCGGATTGGCTCGCGCGGCGCTGCTTCAGGCGCGGGAAATACTGGTAGACGCGGTCCAGCGCCGCCGCGGTATCGGCGCGGCTCATGCTGCGCGTGTAAGCGCCAGTCAGCAGGTTTTCCTCGATGGTCAGGTGAGCAAAGCAATGCCGGCCTTCCATCACTTGCACCACGCCGCGCTTGACCAATTCCGCCGGCGACAGCTTTTCGATGCGCTGGTCGCGGTACTGGATATGGCCCTTGGTGACGTCGCCGCGTTCGCCCTTGAGCAGGTTCGAGATGGCGCGCAAGGTGGTGGTCTTGCCTGCGCCGTTGGCGCCCAGCAAGGCCACGATCTTGCCTTCCGGCACTTGCAGGGAAACGCCCTTGAGCACCAGGATCACGTGGTTGTAGATCACCTCGATGCCGTTCACGTCGAGCAGCACCTTGGGGGTGTCTGCGGGTACTGCGGAAGTCGTTGCAGCGGTCATGGCTGTTCCTGCGGCTTGGTGGCCGCCGGCCCCTTATGCGGGACCGGCGGCCGGTTCACATCAGTTCTCGCAAGTGCGGGGCGTGATGTTCTTTTCCTTGGCGTATTTCGCTGCGCCTTCCTTCACCATCGGGTCCAGGATGGCCTTGTCCGACTGATACCAGTCGGAGACCACCTTGAACTTCGCGCCGTCCCACTGCACGATGCGGGCCCAGTCGTCGCCCTTGTGGTTGCTGCACGAGGTCTTGACCGGACGCATGATCTGGCCGAAGCCCAGCTTGTCCAGCTTTTCCTGCGTCAGGTTCAGGTTCTCGAAGCCCCAGCGCACCTGCTCGGGCGTCAGCGCCTTGCCCTTGCCGAACTTTTCCTGTGCGGTGCGGATCGCTTCCACCTGCAGCATCGAGATCATCATGCCGCGGGTATGGGCGATGGTGCCCAGCGTGGTCTTGCCGGTCTTGTCCGAACCCTGGCCCTTGTCGTAGACGAACTTCTTCAGGTCGTCGTAGACCTTGTCGTGCTCGGCGCCGCTGTTGTGGATGGTGATGGCGTTGTAGCCCTTGGCGACATCGCCCAGGTCCTTCACGTCGCCTTCAGAGCCGGCCCACCAGATGGCGTACATCTTGTCCCGCGGATAGCCGCTGGCCTGGGCTTCGCGGATGGCGGTCGGCGTCATGATGCCGGCGCTCCACAGCAGCACATAGTTGGGGCGCGCCTGGCGGATCTGCAGCCAGGTGGACTTCTGTTCCACGCCGGGGGCGGTCACGGGATAGAGCACCAGCTCGAAGCCTTCCTTGGCCGCGCGCTTCTGCAGCAGGGGGATCGGCTCCTTCCCATATGGCGAGTCGTGGTAGACCAGGGCGATCTTCTTGCCCTTGAGCTTGTCCATGCCGCCTTCTTTCTTGGCGATGTCCTGGATCATCACGTCGGCCGCGGTCCAGTAGGTACCCAGCAGCGGGAAGTTCCATTCGAACACGCTGCCGTCGACCGACTGCGACAGGCCATAGCCCATCGTTTCGACCGGCACCTTGTCGACCATGGCCTTGTCGCTGACGGCGAAGGTGATGCCGGTGGATTGGGTGTCGAAGCCCGATGCGCCGGTGCCCTTGCCCTTCAGGCGTTCGTAGCATTCCACGCCGCGGTCGGTGGCGTAGGCGGTTTCGCACTCTTCGTACGTGATCTTGACGCCGTTGACGCCGCCATCGCGTTCGTTGACCAGCTTCAGGTAGTCCAGCTTGCCGTCGGCCCAGGGAATGCCCAAGGGTGCGAAGGACCCGGTGCGATACACCAGCAACGGAACGAACTGCTCTTCCGCCGCCATTGCCGGCGTGGCCACGGCGCCCGCGGCGCCGGCTGCGGCCATCAAAGCTGCCGCCAACTTCAGGTTAAGACGCTTCATCTCCATTTACCTCCTGCGTGGTGCTTGGGTCAGTAAACCCTGGGACACCGGGATTGGCCCGGTCTTGAGCCGGGTATTCAGGGCGGGTCCGCCGCGCTTGTGCCGCCGCGGACCGCGGAAATCAATGCGAAATCAATGAGGGAACGGCCAGATGCGTAGTTTTTCCTTGCCGATGCTCCACAGCCTGGCCAGCCCGTGCGGTTCGGCGATCAGGAAGAACACGATCAGCGCGCCGAACACCATGTGTTCGATATGCGCCGCCGTGTCCACCGACAGCGGAATGCCCAGCGCGTGCGGAATATTGGACAGCGCCACCGGCACCAGCACGATGAATGCCGCGCCGAAGAAGCTGCCGATGATGGAGCCCAGCCCGCCGATGATGACCATGAACAGCAACTGGAACGAACGTGTCAGGTCGAACGCCAGCGGCTCCCAGGAGCCCAGGTGGATGTAGCCCCACAAGGCCCCGGCCACGCCGACGATGAACGAGCTGACCGCGAAGGCGGTGAGCTTGGCGTACATGGGGCGGATGCCGATGACGGAGGCCGCCACGTCCATGTCGCGGATCGCCATCCACTGGCGGCCGATGGCGCCGCGCACCAGGTTCTTGGCCAGCAAGCTGAAGATGACGACCAGGATCAACACGAACAGGTACTTCTCCAGCGCGCTCTGCACCGGCAGGCCGAAGGCGGTCAGCGGCGGCACCGAGACGTTGCCGGACGACGAGTAGTTGGTGAAGAAGGGGATGCGCAGGAACGCCCAGTCCACGAAGAACTGCGCGGCCAGCGTCGCCACCGCCAGGTACAGGCCGCGGATGCGCAGGCTGGGTATGCCGAAGATCACGCCCACGATGGTGGCGAAGAAGCCGCCCAGCAGGATCTGGATGATCAGCGGCATGCCGGGAAAGCGCACGCCGAAGTTCCAGGCCGCGTAGGCGCCCACCGCCATGAAGGCGCCGGTGCCCAGCGAGATCTGGCCGCAATAGCCAACCAGGATGTTCAGGCCCACGGCGGCCAGCGCCAGGATCAGGAACGGAATCAGGATGGCGCGCAGCAGGTAGTCGCTGGCCATGGCCGGGATGGCGACGAACGCCACCGCCAGCAGCAGCCAGATGAAGATGCGGTCCTGGCGGATCGGGAAGATCTGCTGGTCAGCGCGATAGCTGGTCTTGAATTGGCCGTTTTCGCGATAGAACATGTTTTTATCCTAGAGGGCCTGTGGGCTCAGACACGGTCGATGATCTTCTCGCCGAACAGCCCTTGCGGACGGAACAGCAGGAACACCAGCGCCAGCACATAGGCGAACCAGATTTCGATACCGCCGCCTACCAGCGACCCCAGATAGACCTCGGACAGCTTTTCGCCCACGCCGATGATCAGGCCGCCCAGGATGGCGCCCGGCACCGAAGTCAGCCCGCCCAGGATCACCACCGGCAGCGCCCGCAGCGCCGCGGTGGACAGCGTGAACTGCACGCCGAACTTCGAGCCCCAGATGATCCCGGCCACCAGCGCCACCAGCCCCGCCACGCTCCAGACGATCACCCAGATGCGGTTCAGCGGAATGCCGATGGACTGCGCGGCCTGGTGGTCATCGGCCACCGCGCGCAGGGCGCGGCCGGTCGAGGTGTACTGGAAGAACAGCGCCAGCGCGGCCACCAGCAGGGCGGCAATCACCGCCGCGGTCAGGTCCTCCAGGTTGATCAGCAGCCCGCCCTCGAAGACCGAGTCCAGGATCATCAGCGGATCCTTGGGCATGCCCACGTTGATGGAGTACACCGAGCTGCCGAAGGTGATCTGGCCCAGGCCGTCGAGGAAGTAGCTGATGCCCAGCGTGGCCATCAGCAGGGTGGTGGCTTCCTGGTTGACCAGGTGGCGCAGCACGAAGCGTTCGATGGCGACCGCCAGCAGGAACATCACGATGGCGCTGACGATGAAGGCCAGCACGTTGGCCAGGATCATGTTGTCAAAGCCGAACCAGCGCGGCAGCCACTCCGAGAAGCGGGCCATGGACAGCGCGGCGACCAGCACCATCGCGCCCTGCGCGAAGTTGAAGACGCCGGATGCCTTGAAGATCAGCACGAAGCCCAGGCCGATCAGCGCATACAGCATGCCGCTCATCAGGCCACCGAATAAGGTCTCTAGAAAAAATCCCATGTCTGTCCGCCTTAGTGCGACACGCCGAGGTAGGCGCGGATGACGTCTTCGTTGGCGCGGACCTCGTCCGGCTTGCCGTCGCCGATCTTCTTGCCGTAGTCCAGCACCACGACGCGGTCCGAGATGTCCATGACCACGCCCATGTCGTGCTCGATCAGCACGATGGTGGTGCCGAACTCGTCGTTCACATCCAGGATGAAGCGGCTCATGTCCTGCTTCTCTTCGATGTTCATGCCGGCCATGGGCTCGTCCAGCAACAGCAGGCGCGGCTCCATCGCCAGGGCGCGGCCCAGGTCCACGCGCTTTTGCAGGCCGTAGGGCAGGCGGCCCACGGGAGTCTTGCGGTAGGCCTGGATTTCCAGGAAGTCGACGATGTTCTCGACGAACTCGCGATGCTTGATCTCTTCGCGCTCGGCCGGCCCCAGGCGGAAGGCCTGGGCCAGCAGCCCGCACTTCATGCGCAGGTTGCGGCCGGTCATGATGTTGTCCAGCACGCTCATGCCCTTGAACAGCGCCAGGTTCTGGAACGTGCGGGCGATGCCCATTTCAGCGGCGCGGCGCGGATTCATGCGCGAGAAGCGCTCGCCGCCGAACTCGATGCCGCCTTGCTGCGGCGTGTAGACGCCGTTGATGACGTTGAGCATCGAGCTCTTGCCGGCGCCGTTGGGGCCGATGATGGCGCGGATTTCGTGTTCGCGCACGTTGAAGGAGATGTCCGTCAGCGCCTTCACGCCGCCGAAGGACAGCGAGATGTTCTGCATGTCCAGCATGACGTCGCCGATACGCTGGTCGCGGTCGTTGTTGCTCATGATCTCTACGCGGCCTTGGCGGTGATGGCGGGAAACGTCTTGACCGGGCGGATCTTCAGGTCCGCCGAGATCTTGCCGGTGCGTCCGTCTTCGAATTTGACTTCGGTCTCGATGAACTGCGACTGCTTGCCGCCAAAGAGCGCGTCGATCAGCACGCCGTACTTCTGCGCGATGAAGGCGCGGCGCACCTTGCGCGTGCGGGTCAGTTCGTCGTCGTCCGGATCCAGTTCCTTGTGCAGGATGAGGAAGCGGCTGATCTGCGAGGCCGACAGCTTGGGATCGGTGGCCAGGTCGGCGTTGACCTGTTCCACGCATTCGGCGATCAGCTGGTAGACCTCGTCCTTGGAAGCCAGGTCGGTGTAGCCGGCATAGGGCATGCCGCGGCGCTCGGCCCAGTTGCCCACGGCTTCCAGGTCGATGTTGATGAAGGCGCACACGTCCTCGCGGTTGGCGCCGAAGGCGACCGCTTCCTTGATGTGCTGGAAGAACTTGAGCTTGTTCTCGATGTACTTGGGCGCGAACAGGCTGCCGTTGGCCAGCTTGCCCACGTCCTTGGCGCGGTCGATGATCTTCAGTTGGCCATCGGTGTCGAGATAGCCCGCGTCGCCCGTGTGGAACCAGCCGTCGGCGCTGCGCGCTTCCGCCGTCGCTTCCGGGTTGCGGTAGTACTCCTTGAACAGGCCGGGGCTCTTGACCAGGATCTCGCCGTTGTCGGCCACGCGGATCTCGACGCCGTCGACAGGCGGACCCACGGTGTCGTCGCGCACCTTGCCGTCGGGCTGCACGCAGACAAAGACCGAGGTCTCGGTGGAGCCATAGAGTTGCTTGAGGTTGATGCCGATGGAGCGGTAGAACACGAACAAGTCGGGGCCGATGGCCTCGCCCGCGGTGTAGGCCACGCGCACCCGGCTCATGCCCAGCGCGTTGCGCAGCGGGCCGTAGATCATCATGTTGCCCAGCGCGTAGCGCATGCGGTCCCAGGCGCTGACCTGCTCGCCGTCCAGGATCCTGGTGCCCACGCGGCGCGCGAGCTTCATGCAGGCCGCGAACAGCTTGCGCTTGATCAGCCCCGCGTCTTCCATGCGGATCATCACATGCGTCAGCAGGCCTTCCAGCACGCGCGGCGGCGCGAAGTAATAGGTGGGGCCGATGTCGCGCATGTCGATCGACACGGTATCGGGCGATTCGGGATGGTTCACCGTAAAGCCCGTGACCAGCAGCTGCGTGTACGAGAACATGTTCTGGCCGATCCAGGCGGGCGGCAGATAGGCCAGCACGTCTTCCTGGTCGGTCAGCTTTTCCATCTCGGAAACGGCGCGCGCGCGGTCGATCAGCGCATGGTGCGTAAGCACCACGCCCTTGGGCTTGCCGGTGGTGCCAGAGGTATAGAACATGGCGGCCGGGTCTTGCGGCTGCACGGCGGCGACGGCTTGCTCGAAGAAGCCCGGATGCTGCTTGGCATAGTCGCGGCCCAGTTCTTCGAGCTGCTCATACGAGCGCAGCATGGGGTCGGTGTAGTGGCGCAGTCCGCGCGGATCGTCATACACCACGTGCTTGAGCGCAGGGCATTGCTCGAGGACTTCGAGCATCTTGTCGACCTGTTCCTGGTCTTCGACGATGGCCACGCTGATCTCGGCGTCCTGCAGCACGTAGACCATTTCCTGCGCCACGGCGTCCTGATAGAGCGGCACCGGTATCGCACCCAGCGACTGCGCGGCCATCATGGCCATGTACAGGCGCGGGCGGTTCTCGCCGATGACGGCCACGTGCATGCCGGGCTTGATGCCGAGCGCGGCCAAGCCATGCGCGACGTGCCGGACATGTTCCGCCACTTCGGACCACGTAAGGGTTTGCCAGATCCCCAGATCTTTTTCGCGTATGGCGGGCCGCGACCCGCGAACGCTGGCATGCGTGAACAGCAGCCCTGGAAAGGTATCCAGCGCAGCCGGCATCCGTGCAGATGCGGGCGATGTATGTGCCACGATGTCTCCTCCGGTTTGGACGCATCGGGCCAGGAGTCCGCAAGAGCGGCGGTGGCGATGAAGCGCTTGACCAGTTGGTTTTAGATTTACGGCAGGAGTTAAGGTATAAGGTTGGGTTGCTACCAACTGTCACCATCGCGACATTCAAGGAACTTTTAGGGTATTCCCGATGCAGCTAGCCGACTCCCTGCAACTCGCCGCCGCCTGGTTCCGCGTGCTCAGCCGCGATCAGCAAGAACGCGTCGAGCGGGACCTGACCGTGCAGCAGGTGGTTGCCGGCTCGATCATAGAGCGCAAAGGTGAACTCGCACAGGCTTGGATAGGGGTGCTGGCGGGGCTGGTCAAGGTGTCGGTGGGCAACGCCGAAGGCAAGGTGGCGTCGCTGACGGGTGTGCCGGCCGGCGGCTGGATCGGCGAGGGCTCGCTGCTCAAGCGCGAAATCCGCAAGTACGACATCGTTGCGCTGCGGGATTCGGTGGTGGCGCGCCTGCCGGCCGCCACGTTCGACTGGCTGCTGGACAACAGCATTCCGTTCAACCGCTATCTGCTCCACCAATTGAACGAGCGCGTGGCGCAGTTCATCGGCAAGGCGGAGTATGACCGCCTGCTGGATCCGGATGCGCGCGTGGCCCGCTGCCTGGCCGAGCTCTTCAACCCTTTGCTGTATCCCGGCATGGGCATGCGCCTGGCGATTACGCAGGAAGAGGTAGGCTATCTGGCCCGGGTGTCGCGGCAGCGCGCCAATCAGGCGCTGCGCAAGCTGGAAGAGGCCGGCCTGCTCAATGTCGAGTACGGCGCGGTCCGGGTGCTGGACCTGGACGGCCTGAAACATTACGGAGCGGACCGCGCCACGGCCGAGGGCGAACCGGCCTGAGCGCCGGCGGCCTGAAGAAAAAAGTGCTTGACGATGAATAGTGCGCTATTTAATATCGCACAATGAAATCCAGATCCAAAGCCAAGGCCGCATTCAATCCGCTGCTGCTGGACAGCCAGCTGTGTTTCGCCCTGTACTCGACTTCGCTGGCGATGAACAAGGTGTATCGCAAGCTGCTGCGCGGGCTGGACCTGACCTATCCGCAGTACCTGGTGATGCTGGTGCTGTGGGAGGGCGACGAGATTACGGTGACGGATATCGGCGAGCGCCTGTTCCTGGATTCCGCCACGCTGACGCCGCTGCTAAAGCGGTTGGAAGCGGCGGGCCTGGTGACGCGCAAGCGCGCCGTGGAAGACGAGCGCCAGGTGATCGTCGGCCTGACCCGCCAGGGCCGCGAACTGCGCGCGCAGGCCGAAGCCGTGCCGCATTCGATCGCGGGCGCCGCGCAGTGTTCGCTGGAAGAGGCGCAAGGTATGATGAAAACGCTGCACGCGCTGCGGGAGAAGCTGAGCGCAAGTCTTTGAAGTTGAAGCGGCGGGCAAGGCCCGCTACTGTTAGGTTAAATAAATAGTGCGCTATTTAATATTGCACTATTTAAATAGTAAGGGTCGCGGCGGGATGTTCCCGCCAGGCCTGGCAGTCCAACCTCCACTTCCCTACAAGGAAACGCATCATGTCTATCGAAAAAGTGCTGTACCGCGCCCATGCGCACGTCACCGGCGGCCGTGAAGGCACGGGCGCCACGGACGACGGCAACCTGAACGTCCAGCTGACCACGCCGAAGGAACTGGGCGGCGCGGGCGCGGCCGGCACCAATCCGGAACAGCTGTTCGCCGTGGGCTACTCGGCATGCTTCATGGGCGCCATGAAATTCGTCGCCGGCCGCGACAAGATCGCCATGCCGTCGAACGCGACGATCGACGGCGCTGTTGGCATCGGTCCTATTCCTACGGGGTTCGGGATCGAAGTCGAATTGAAGATTTCATTGCCGGGGATGGAGCGGGCCGAGGCCGAGAAGCTGGTCGCTGCGGCGCATATCGTTTGCCCTTATTCGAATGCTACGCGGGGCAATATTGATGTGACGTTGACGATTGTTTGATCGTTGATGGTTTGTTGATGTTCTATTGGCGGGCGGTCTTGTTCGTAGGCCGCCCGTACTTTACGGCCGCGCGGGCGGCCGTAAAGTACATACGCAATTCTTTTAATTTCGATAGTAGTCGCTGGCGCGAATGCAGATAGCTGCGTTCTGATGCATCCCCGTCCAGAGGAAGGGGCGGTGATGGGCGGCGCGCGCGATGTGCAGTGGCGTGCGCATGCAGTGCGTCTCGCGCGCGCCGCCCATCCGGCGCCGGAGTTGAAACGTAGATGGTGAACAGACGTGATGCCGCAGCCACTGCGCGCAGCGCCATCACGCGACGCAAGACACCGCGTAAGCCCCAAGAGGCCGCCCGCGCGGCCGGCCTGGGGCGGGCCCCGCAAGACACGCCACCACACCCCGATGCGGAAAAAAACGCCAAGCACGCCACTCGCCCCAGTGCCCGTGAAGATTCAGACAGTGCAGCCTGCCGCGCAGCACATCCCTAATGCGACCCACCCAAATAAGCCGCAACAACAGCCGGATCATGCTTCAACTTATCCGCGCTCCCATGCACGGAAATCCGCCCGTTCTCCAACACATACCCATAATCCGCCACATTCAATGCAGCAGCAGCAAACTGCTCCACCAGCAGCATCGTCACCCCTTCATCCTTGAGCCGCGCGATGATCCGGAACACCTCTTCCACCAGGATCGGCGCCAATCCCATTGAAGGCTCGTCCAGCAGCACCAGTTCCGGATTCAGCATCACCGCTCGCGCCATGGCCAGCATCTGCTGTTCGCCGCCCGACAAGGTCCCGGCCAGCTGATCGCGCCGTTCCTTCAGGCGCGGAAACAGATCCATGGCTCGGCCCAGGTCGGACTGCACGTCACCCTTCGGGCGGCTGCCGGTCAGGCGCGGGAAAGCGCCCAATAGCAGATTGTCGGTGACCGACAGCGTCGGAAACACCCGCCGGCCCTCGGGCGAATGCGCCAGGCCCAGCCGCGCGATGCGGTGGGACTCCAGGCCGTCGATGCGCTTGCCGCTCAGCGTGACCTCGCCCGCGGTGGGGCGGATCATGCCGGACAGCGCCCGCATCGTGGTGGTCTTGCCGGCGCCGTTGGAGCCGATCAGCGTCACCACCTTGGCCTTCGGCACTTCCATGCTGATGCCGTGCAGCACCTTCACCTTGCCGTAGCCCGCTTCCAGATTCTTGATCGATAGCATCTTGTTGTCCCCTTGGCGTCAGGCGGGCGCGCCGCCCAGATACGCCTCGATGACCTTGGCGTTGCTTTGCACTTCGTTGGGCAGGCCCTCGGCGATCTTCTGGCCGAAGTCCAGCACCGACACGGTGTCGCACACTCCCATCACCACATCCATGTGGTGTTCGATGAGGATCAGCGTGATGCCGTGGTCGCGCACCTTGCGGATGATGGCCAGCAGCTCGACGATGTCGGGCGCGGTCAGGCCGGCCGCAGGCTCGTCCAGCAGCAGCAGTTGCGGATCCAGCGCCAGGGCGCGGGCGATTTCCAGGAGGCGCTGCTTGCCGTAGGGCAGGTTGCGCGCTTCCTCGCTGGCCAGGGATTCCAGGCCCACGAATTCCAGCAGCGCCATGGCGCGGGCGCGGGCGCCCTGTTCCTCGCCTTTCCATTTGGACGTGCGCAGCGCGATGCCGGCCAGGCCCGTGGTGAAGGTGTGGTGCAGGCCGACCAGCACGTTCTCCAGCGCCGTCATTTCGCCGAACAGCTGCACGTTCTGGAAGGTGCGGGCGATGCCGGTCTCGGCGATGTCGGCCGGGGTCATGCCGACCAGCGACTTGCCCGAGAACTCCACCGCGCCGGCGGTCGGCACGTAGATGCCGGTAAGCACGTTCATCATGGTGCTCTTGCCGGAGCCGTTGGGGCCGATCAGGCCATGGATGGTGCCGCGCTTGACGGTCAGGTCGACCTGGTTCAGCGCCTTCAGGCCGCCGAACTGCATCAGCACGCCCTTGGCCGCCAGCAGCGTGTCGCCCTTGCCCTTGGCCGCATCGGGTACCGCTTCCTGCGCCTTCACCAGATCCGACTTGACCGACAGCGCGGCGCGGCGGTTGGAGAAGAACAGGTTGCGCACGAAGCCCACGATGCCGTCGGGCAGGTAGTACACGACGAACAGGATCATGGCGCCGAAGATCGTCAGGCGCCAGTCGGTGACCGCTTCCAGCCAGTACGAGAACACCGCCAGCAGGATGGTGCCGACGACCGGCACCACGACGCGGCGCGGTTCGGTGCGGCCCTTGGAGATCGCGATGGCGCTGCCCACGGTCACCAGGACCGCCACGCCCAGCGCGATCAGCCTGAAGGTCGAGATGTCGTCCAGCATCTTGGGCAGCAGCACGATGATGGAAGCGCCCAGCAGCGCGCCCGTGCGGCTCTTGCGCCCGCCCATGATGATGGCCAGCAGGAACAGGATGGTCAGTTCGAAGTTGTAGGTATTGGGCGAGATGTACTGTTCGGAATACGAGTACAGCGCGCCGGCCAGGCCGGCGAAGCCGGCGCTGATGACGAAGGCGAACACCTTGTGCCGGTAGACCGACACGCCCATGCAGTCGGACGCGATGGGGCTGTCGCGCAGGGCCTCGAACGAGCGGCCCAGGTGCGACTTGAGGATGCGGTGCACCACGATCAGCGACAGCACCAGCAACGCGGCGACCAGCCAGAAGTACTCGCTCTTGGTCAGCACGTGCCCGGCGATGGCCGGCTTGGAGATCTTGATGCCCAGAGGGCCTTCGGTCATGAAGGTCATCTCGTTGATCAGGATCTGGATGATGGTGCCAAACGCCAGCGTCACCATGGCCAGGTATGGCCCCGTGACCCGCAGCGCCGGCAGCGCCAGCACCGCGCCGAAGGCCGCCGCGATCAGGATGGCGGCGGGCAGGATCACCCAGATGGGCATCTGCAGGTGGAAGAACAGCACGCCCGCGACATACGAGCCGATGCCGAACAGGCCGGCATGGCCCAGCGACACCTGGCCGGTATAGCCCACCACGATATCGAGCCCGAACAGCAGGATCGAATAGATCATGATGGTTTCGATGAGGTGCAGGTAGTACGTGTTGGTCACGCCCAGCGGCACGGCGGCCAGGCAGGCCACGGCCACGATGGATAGCAAAAGGTGCAAGGGTTTCATCGCTTACACCTTCTTGATCGCGGTCTTGCCGAACAGGCCGGCGGGCTTGAAGGTCAGTACGAGCAGCAGCAACACCAATCCCGGCACGTCTTTGTACCCCGTCGAAAGATAGAAACCGGTGGTCGTTTCGGCGATCCCCAGGATCAGCCCGCCCACCACCACGCCCATGCCGCTGGACAGGCCGCCGATGATGGCGACGGCGAAGGCCTTGAGGCCCAGCACCGCGCCCATGGTGGCGCCGGTCAGGGTCAGGGGCGCGACCAGCACGCCGGCGAACGCCGCCGTCAGCGAGGACAGCGCGTAGGAAAACGTGATCACCATGCCCGTGTTGATGCCCATCAGGCCGGCGGCGTCGCGGTCGTTGGAAGTCGCGACGAAGGCCTTGCCGTAGATGGACTTGCGGTTGAAGATTTCCACCAGCAGCATCATCGCCAGGGCGCCGAACACCACCAGCAGCTCCATGGGCAGCACGTTGGCGCCCAGCACCTGGATGGGTGCTTCCGGCAGCGGCGAGGGGAAGCGCAGGTCGTCGCGGCCCCAGATGTTTTCGGCGACGTTCTTGAAGATGATGCCCAGCGCGATGGTGGCCATGATCCAGCCGAACTCCGAGCGGGTCTTGATGGCGGGCCTGACGCCCACGCGCTCGACCAGCGCGCCTTGCGCGAATCCGAAGATGCAGACGATGGGTATCATCACCCAGTAGTTCACGCCCAGGCCGACCAGCGTCAGGCCGACCAGCGCGCCCAGCATCAGGGCTTCGCCCTGGCCGAAGTTCAGGGTGCCCGACGTGGCGAACGTGAGCTGGTATCCGAACGCGATGACGGCATAGATCATGCCCAGCGCGATACCGCTATAGATGAGCTGTAGAAGAATCATGGTGTGTGTCGTGTAGCGCTGTGGTTCCGTCCCAACCCCCTTGGGCAGAACGCGGTTTTCAGGCGGCGGCAAGCCCGCGCCCTGGGAGGCAGGGCGCGACTGGCGGCGGCCGGGCAGCCGCCGCCGGGATGCGCTGCGGGACCTTAGTTGGCCTTGACCACGCGGCCGCCCTTGACCTCGCCGATGACCACTTCCTTGACGGTGATCGCGTCGTGGTTGTCTGCGCTGAAGGGCTTGTTGTAGGTCATGACCACGCCCTCGACGGGCGTCTGCAGGTTTTCGAGGGCCTCGCGGACCTTCGGGCCGTCGGTGGAGTTGGCCTGCTTGAAGGCCGCGGCCAGCAGATAGATCGAGTCATAGCCCTGGGCGGCCGACACCGGCGAGTCGATGCGGTTGTTCTTGGGCTTGAACTTGGCCAGGTAGGCGTCGATGAAGGCCTTGCGCTTGGGCGTGTCCGGGTCCTGGATGAAGGTCTGCGGCATGCGCGCGCCTTCGCCGTTGGTGCCGGAGTTGTCGATGTAGTTGGCCATGGACAGCGTCCAGCTGCCGATGATCGGCACCTTCCAGCCCAGCTTGGTCATGCCGTTGGCGACCTGGGCCAGTTCGGGGCCGATGCCGTAGGTCAGCACGGCTTCGGCGCCGGCGGCCTTGGCCTTCAGCAGCTGGGCCGTCATGTCGACGTCCTTGATGTTGAACTTCTCCACGGCCACGGGCTTGATGCCCTTGGCGTCCAGGGCCTTTTCCAGATCCTCGCGGCCGAGCTGGCCGTAGTTGGTGGAGTCGGCCAGGATCGCGACCTTCTTGAAGCCGCGGCGGGTCACCGCTTCTTCCACGATCATCGGGGCCTGGATGCTGTCATGCGCCGCGTTGCGGAACACGTAGTTGTTCGGGTATTCCGGCGCCTTGAACTGGTGCGTGATCACGCTGCCCGTGGCGACGTTGTTGAACACGGGGATCTTGGCGTCCTGGTAGAAGCGCTGCGAGGCCAACGCCACGCCGGTATTGATGTAGCCGACGGTGGCCGCCACCTGTTCCTTGTTGATCAGCTCTTGCGCGATCTGCACGCCGCGCTCGTTCTTGGCTTCGTCGTCGCGTTCGACGGCGATCAATTGGCGTCCCATGACGCCGCCGTTCTTGTTGATTTCTTCAATGGCCAGGCGCACGCCATCGCGCATGCTGACGCCCATGGAGGACGAGCCACCGGTGTAGGGGCCGGCTACGCCGATCTTGATGGGGTCGGCGGCGTGGGCCGCGGCCGTTGCGGCAAATGCAAGGGTTCCTGCGAGCAGCTTCAAACGAAAATCCATGGATGTCTCCGTTGTAATTGGTAGGACTGCGTGGAAAACCGTGTGCCGGCGCCAGGCGGCGGAAATCAGTTGCTGCGGCGCTCTCCTGTGTGGCGTGTCGTGACTGTCTGCCTAATCACTTACGCGAAACTGACCCGGCGGGGTTTTTCCGCGTAAATACCTAGTACGGACGTACGAGGATTCCTGTCATGCGCTGCGGCGCAGCCTGGGGTAGGGAAGGGGAAGGGAGGCTGCGTGCCTTGGCGGGCATGGGCGGGATGTTGCATTGGCCGCATCCTAGCCAGCGCGGCGGCGGGTTGCGCGGAATTTCATTCCGCCCCGGCCTGGAAATTTATTCCTGACCGGCTTGCAGGCCGCGTGGCCATTGGGAGACCTGTTTGCACACGTCTTCCAGCCATAGGGAAAACGCTTGGACCGCCTTGCTCGGCGGACGCGAGGTTTCGGTGCACAGGTAATACTGGGCTTCGCCGGGAATCTCGATGTCCAGGACGCGCACCAGCTTGCCCTCGTCCAGCCATTCGGCGGCCAGCGCGCGCCGCGTGAGCGCAAGGCCCTGGCCGGCGCGCGCGGCGGCCAGCATGATGCCCAGGTCCACCAGCCAGACGCCGCGCGCGGGCTCGGGCCAGTCCAGCCCCGCGGCGGCGAGCCAGGGGCGCCACGGCTCCATGGGACAGCGCAGCAGCTGCGCCCGGGCCAGGTCTGCGGGCCGCTCGAAGGGGCCGTGCTGGTCGCGGTAGCCCGGTGCGCAGACCGCGAACACCGGATCCGCGGTCAGCTGGCGCGCGTTCAAGCCGGGGTATTTGCCGCTGCCGAAGCGCACCCAGACGTCCGCATTCGGCGGCATGATGTCCAGGTAGGGGATGGACAGCATGATTTCCAGCTCCACCTCGGGATGCGCGGCGGTGAAGCCGGGCAGGGCCGGGATCAGCACCTGGCGGGCGAACGTGGGGGTGGAGACGACGCGCAGCGGCTCGAGCTTGGGTTCGCCGCGCTTGTGCAGGGAGGCGTCCGACAGCAGGTCCAGCGCGGTGCGGACCTGGTCCAGGTATTCGCGCCCGGCCGAACTCAGCGTGGCGCCGCGGCTGCTGCGGATGAAGAGGGTGACGTCCAGCAGGGCTTCCAGCGCGGCAATGCGTTTGCCGATGGCACTGGCGGTGACGAAGAGTTCTTCGCTGGCGCGCTCGAAGGAACCGAGGCGGGCGGCTGCTTCGAAGGCCTGGATGGCGGCCAGAGGCGGCAGGCGCACATCTTTGGAGGGTGAGGGACTGCGCATGATCGTCTGGCGGGCCGGTGTTGCGCCCGACGAAAGAATGGCAACCGGCTGATTATAAGGACGGCGGCGCCAGCCCCTCGCCGTAGCGCCTGAGCACCTGGGAGATCTCCACGCGATAGCCGTCCAGCCAGCGCGATTGCGCGGCCTTGGCCTGCTGGTGGGCCGGGTGCCGGATCAGTTGCTCCAGGGCATCGAGCGATTCCCAGTAGTAGACGTTGGAGGTCAGGCCGCGCGCGGCGTCTGCCCAGCTCTCTTCGCCCAGATAGCCAGGAATGGCGCGGGCGGCGGCGGCGATGGCCTGGTCCAGGCGGTGGAAATCATCGTCGAATTGCTTGGTGGCGAAGATGAAGGTGGAGCTGTACATGATGGGACTCCGGACGCGGCTGGGATCGCAAGAAAACCGGCCGCCGGGAGGTCCGGGCGGCCGATCGGGGGAACTGCTGGATGCGTAGCCTAAGTGCCCTTATACGCCCTTCAGCGCCAGGCTGACCGCCAGCGCGGCCATGACCACCGCGATGAGGCCGTCCAGCACGCGCCAGGCCGACGCGCTGGCGAAGAACGGGGCGAACAGGCGCGAGCCGATGCCAAGCACGGCCAGCCACAGCAGGCTGGCGGTGAAGGCGCCGGCGGCGAACGCCATGCGTGCTTCTTCGAAGCCGTGCGCCAGCGAGCCGACCACCACCATGTCCAGCCAGAAGTGCGGATTCAGCAACGAAAAGCCCAGCGCGCCCAGCATGGCGGCTCGACGCGACGGCACCACCTCGCGGGCGGCGGCCAGGCCGCCGCTGGCGGTCCAGGCGCGGCGCGCCGACTGCAGCGCGTACCAGGACAGGAAGGCCACGCCGAACCACAGCACGGCGGTCGTCAGCCAGGGAAACCAGGCGGTGAGGGCCTGCAGGCCGGAAACGCTGGCGAAGATGAAGATGGCGTCGATCAGCGCGCAGATGGCGACCACGCTCAAGAGGTGCGCGCGCATCAGCCCCTGGCGCAGGATGAACGCGCTTTGCGCGCCGACGACCGCGAACAGGCCCAGCCCGGTGGCCGTGCCGCTGGCCCAGGCAGTGAAGAAGAGGGGGGATGACAACGTGGAGAACATGACCTGCACCTGTGCTGCTGCGCCTGTGGCGGCGCTTGGATGACAACGCCGGGCGCGCTCGGCGCTCCGGTGACAGAGGCATTTTCGCTTGCGGTGGTGATGAAATAAAGCTAATTTTCCTTCACTATCTTAAGTAAAACTAATCTCATGAAAATCGATCACGGCAACCTGCGGGCCCTGGCCGCGGTGGTGCGGGAAGGTAGTTTCGAGCGGGCGGCGCTGTCGCTGAGCGTCACGCCATCCGCGGTGTCGCAGCGGATCAAGGCGCTGGAGGACCGCATGGGCCGTCTGCTGGTCCAGCGCACCGTGCCGGCGGTGGCCACGGCGGATGGCCAGGTGCTGGTGCGGCTGGCCGAGCAGACAGCGCTGCTGGAGCATGATGCGCTCGACCGCCTGGGCGTGGCGGATGACGATGTGCCGTATGCCAGCATCCCGGTTGCGGTCAATCACGACAGCCTGGAGACCTGGTTCGTCGACGCGGCGGTGCAGTTTTCGGCCCGCACCCGGGCCACACTGGACATGCAGTCCGAGGATCAGGACCACACCGCCGCGCTGCTGCGCAACGGCTCGGTGCTGGGCGCGGTGACTGCCCTGGCCGAGCCGGTCCAGGGCTGCCGCATCCATGCGCTGGGCAGCATGCGCTACGTGGCCACCTGCACGCCGGAATTCCACAAGCGCTACTTCTCGCAGGGCGTCAACGCCCAGACGCTGGCGCAGGCGCCAGTGCTGGTGTTCAACCGCAAGGACGCGCTGCAGGCGCGCTTCGCGCACAAGATCGCCGATCCCGCGCCCTGGCAGCCGCCGGTGTGGTGGGTGCCGTCCACCCGCGCATTTGTGCAGGCCACGCTGGGCGGGCTGGGCTGGACCATGAATCCCTTGCCGCTGGTGCAGGAACACCTTGATGCAGGTCAGTTGATGCTGCTTCGGGGCCGTGCCTGGGAGGATGTGCCGCTGTATTGGCAGCATTGGCGGGTAAACTCCGAAGCGATGGAAGCCCTGACGGATTCGGTCCTGTCAGCTGCCCGCAGCCTGGTCAGGCGGCGTTAACCCCCTAGGAGAACAACCCATGAACATCCGCAAGTTCGCTGTCGTCGCCGTCCTGGGCCTGTGCACGGCCGGCTCGGCCTGGGCGAAGGACTACAAGGTTGGCCAGATCGAGGTCGACGACCTCTGGGTGCGCGCATCCGCGCCCGGCCAGTCCAATGGCGCGGGGTATATGGACATCGACAACGACGCCAAGGCCGCCGACCGCCTGCTGTCGGTGTCGTCCGACGCGGCGGAACGCGTCGAGCTGCATACGGTCCAGACCGAAAACGGCGTCTCGAAGATGCGCCAGGTGGAAGGCGGCATCGCGCTGCCGGCCGACACCGAGGTCAAGCTCAGCCCGGGCGGCTACCACGTCATGTTCATCAAGCTGAAGACCCCGTTCGCCGAAGGCGGCACGGTCCCGGCCACGCTGAAGTTCGAAAAAGCCGGCGAAGTCGCCGTGCAATTCAAGGTCAAGCCGGCCTCGCACAACCCCGGCATGGACCACGGCAGCATGAACCACGGCGCGATGAAGCATTAAGCGCTACGCGCTGCCCGCGCCTGACGGCGCGGGTTGTCGTCGCATGAAAGACTAAGCCGGCCCAGGGGCCGGCTCAGGTAGATCCCCGCCATCGCGGCAGGTCCGTCCAATCAGACAAGAAGAGGCAGACCCGCTCGCATTAGGCCGGTCTGCCCCAATCGGGGCCGCGCGGAGCCGGGCTCTGCCGGTCCGCAGCGGCGCCCCCCTGGGGGGGAAAGCGCGCAGCGCTTTCGGGGGGGGGGGGGCTAGTACAGCCCTTGCTGACGCATCGCGTCAGCCACCTTCACGAAGCCGGCGATGTTGGCCCCGTCCAGGTAGTTCACGTACTCGCGCTCGCTATGGCCGTGGCGCACGCAGTTTTCATGGATGTCGCGCATGATGGCGTGCAGGCGCGCGTCGACTTCCTCGCGCGTCCAGGCCAGGCGGGCCGAGTTCTGGGCCATTTCCAGGCCGGAGACGGCCACGCCGCCGGCGTTGCTGGCCTTGCCCGGGGCGTACAGGACGCGCGCCGCGATGAAGGCCTTGGCGGCTTCCAGCGTGGCGGGCATGTTGGCGCCTTCGGCGACGCACAGTACGCCGTTCTTGATCAGCGTTTGCGCATCGGCCAGTTCCAGCTCGTTCTGGGTGGCGCAGGGCAGGGCCACGTCCACCGGCACATGCCACGGACGCTTGCCGGATTCATAGGTCAGGCCGAATTGGCGGGCATAGGTGTCCAGGCGGCCGCGCAGGTCGTTCTTGATATGCATCAGCGCCACCAGCTTCTCGTGCGTGAAGCCCGCTTCGTCCACCACGGTGCCGTTGGAGTCGGAAACGGTCACGACCTTGGCGCCCAGCGCCATGGCTTTTTCAATCGCGTATTGAGCGACGTTGCCCGAGCCCGACACGGACACGCGCAGGCCGTCGAAGGACTTGCCGACGCGCTTGAGCATTTCTTCAGCGAAGTACACGGTGCCGTAGCCGGTGGCTTCGGGGCGGATCAGGCTGCCGCCGAAGGTCAGGCCCTTGCCGGTGAACACGCTGGCGGTCGAGTTGGACAGCTTCTTCATCATGCCGGCCATGAAGCCGACTTCGCGCGCGCCCACGCCGATGTCGCCGGCCGGCACGTCGGTGTCCGGGCCCAGGTGGCGGTACAGCTCGATCATCAGGGCCTGGCAGAAGCGCATGACTTCGGCGTCGGACTTGCCCTTGGGATCGAAGTCCGAGCCGCCCTTGCCGCCGCCCATGGGCAGCGTGGTGAGCGAGTTCTTCAGGGTCTGTTCGAAGGCCAGGAACTTCAGGATGGACAGGTTCACCGAGGGATGGAAGCGCATGCCGCCCTTGAAGGGGCCGATGGCCGAGCTGTGCTGGATGCGGAAAGCGCGGTTGACCTGGGCCTGGCCGCGGTCATCGGTCCAGCACACGCGGAACTGGATCACGCGTTCCGGCTCCACCAGGCGCTCGAGCACCGCATGCTCGGCGTAGTGGGGGTGCTTCTCGATGAAAGGCCAGAGACTCAGCATCACCTCCTGGACGGCTTGCATGAACTCAGGCTGCTGCGGGTCGCGCGCGGCGACGCCACGCAGGAAGTCGTCCAGACTCTGCACTTTCAACATGATCTCCTTGGGGGTGCTTCGAATAGGTGCGGACTGCGCCGGATTGGGGCGCGAAAATTCTTTTTGGTGCATGGCTGCACCGGTATGGTGCGGGGATTGTAGGGGCAAAATGTTGCCCTGCGCAAAGCCGAAAAATAGTGCCATCACCTTGATATCAAAGCACTTTTTCTTTTATTTTAATGGGGACATACTAATAAGGGCGATCGAGGGAGGAATGCCTTTGCGACTGGACTTTTAGTGGAAATGCTTGAATTCACTGGGAAAATAAATATGTCCCCATTTATTTCCATTGGGAAACATTGGGCCTTTGCGGCGTCCAGCGAGGGAAGGAAGGCCGGTTTCGGGCCTACTCCGGTAGGCATGAAGGGGATATTCGTCTTTATGTGTCCCCATTATTTGTTTGAGCGAAATCATCTCCGGCGGCAGCTTTACAGCTGCGCGGCGGCCAGCGCCGCGCCCAAGGCCATCAGGACGGCTCCCACCACGCGGTCGGCCGCAAGCTGATGGTCCAGCAGCAGCCTTCTCAGGAACGGCGAGGACACCGACCACGCCACCACGCCGAACCAGATCCAGTGCGCCAGCGACATGAACAGGCCATAGCCGAATTGCCACGACAGGGGCGTGCCGGGCGACACGACCTGGGTATAGGTGCTGACCACGAACAGCGTGGTCTTGGGATTGAGGGCATTGGTTAGAAAGCCGCTGTATAGCGCCTGCCAGCCCGAGATCGGCGGGCGGGCCGACAGGTCGCGGCTGACCTGGGCGCGGTTGAAGAAGGTTTTCCAGCCCATGTAGACCAGATAGCAGGCGCCCGCCAGCTTGATGCCCTGCAACACGGGCTGCGCGTAATGCGCCAGCAGGCTGACGCCGAACATCGTATAGAACACGTGCACCTGCACCCCCAGCGCGATGCCCAGCGCGCAGATCAGGCCGGTGCGCCGGCCGAACAGATAGCTGTTGCGCGTGACCATGGCGAAGTCAGGCCCTGGGCTGATGACGGCAAGTATGGTGATGAGGGCGACGGCGATCAGTTCGGTCATGGCGGCAGCGGGTTGCTAAACGGAGCCGGCATTGTGGGGTGCTGGCGCGCGCCGGAAAAACGATTTCTAATGCCAGATATTCGTGAGAAAAAATCACCTTTTGCCATGAAGCTGCCACCGCTCAACACGCTGCGGGTATTCGATGCCGCCGCCCGTCATCAGGCCTTCGGCAAGGCGGCCGAAGAGCTGCACGTGACGCATGGCGCCGTCAGCCGGCAGATCCGGCTGCTCGAAGACGCGTTGGGCCTGGCGCTGTTCGAACGCCGCAACCGGGCTGTTTTCCTGACCGATGCGGGCAGGCAGCTGTTCGAGGTGACGCGCGCCCTGTTCGAGCAGCTGGCAACGGGCTTGGCCAAGCTGCGCCAGCCGGTCGCGGACGCGCCGCTGGTGCTGTCCTGCGAGCCCACCATCGCCATGATGTGGCTGATCCCGCGGCTGCCGGACTTCCAGCGCGGCCACCCCGGCGTGCAGGTGCATCTGTATGCGGCGGGCGGACCGGTGGATTTCGCCGCCCAGGGCGTGGACGTGGCGCTGCGTCGCAACGACTTCGATTGGGACGGGGCCCTGCATGCCGAGCGGGTGTGCGAGGAATGGACCGGGCCGGTGTGCCGGCCGGGCTTGGTCGGCGCGGATCCGGCTGCGGGTGAATGGGGCGGCGCGCCTGCGCTCAGCAGTGCGACGCGCCCGCAAGCATGGCGGCATTGGGCGCGGGCGGCAGGGGTGAAGCCCCCGCGCCGGTCCGGGCCGGCCTACGAGCATTTCTATCTGAGCTTGCAGGCCGCCGCAGCAGGCCTGGGGGTGGCGATAGGTTCCGCCTTGATGGCGTGCGACGCCTTGCGCGACCGCCGGTTGGAGGCGCCTTGCGGCTTTGCCCGCGACGGCTCGGCCTATGTGTTGCTGTCGCCGCGGCCCTGTTCGGAAGATCCGCGGGCGCAAGCCTTTCTGGACTGGTTGCGCCGGGAAGCCGCCGCGTCGCTACAGGAGGCGGCGGGCGGTCCGGCGGATTCGGCTCAGAGCGTGGCGTCGTAGTCGATCGTCAGGGGAGCGTGGTCCGAGAAGCGCTCGTCCTTGTAGATGGCCACATTGCGGGCGCGGGCGGCGATGCCCGGCGTGGCGATCTGGTAGTCGATGCGCCACCCCACGTTCTTGGCCCAGGCTTGGCCGCGGTTGCTCCACCAGGTGTACTGGTCCGGGCGGTCGTCTATGGTGCGGAACACGTCGACGAAGCCGCGCTTGTCGAACACGTCGGTCAGCCAGGCGCGCTCTTCGGGCAGGAAGCCGGAATTCTTCAGGTTGCCCTTCCAGTTCTTCAGGTCGATTTCCTTGTGGGCGATGTTCCAGTCGCCGCAGATGATGAACTCGCGGCCGGTGGTCTTGTGTTCGTGCATCAGGGCGTCGATCCAGGGGCCGAAGCGGTCCAGGAAGCGGTACTTGGCCTGCTGGCGCTCGTCGCCGCTGGAGCCCGAGGGCAGGTAGGCGCTGATGACCGACAGGTTCTTCCAGTCGGCGCGGATGATGCGGCCTTCTGGATCGAATTCCTCGCATTCCAGGCCGGCGTTCACGCGCTCGGCCGCGTCGCGCAGATAGATGCCCACGCCGCTATATCCCTTCTTCACGGCATGGTGGAAGTGGCCGGTATAGCCGGGCGGGTGGCGCAGGTCGTCGGTCAGGTCCTCGTCGGATATCTTGATTTCCTGAAGGCAAAGCACGTCGGCGGAGTGCTTTTCCATCCAGGGTTGCAGGCCCTTGCGGAAGGCGGACCGGATACCGTTGAGATTGATCGACGTGATGCGCAGCAAAGCGAAACTCCTGTTGAGCGGCCGCAAGGGCCGGGGCAATGGCAGCAATTTAACCGACTCGGCGCCGCCGCCCGGGAATAGCCCCGACAGCGGATAAAATGCTGGCGTTTGCCATCTACCGGACCTTTACGCATGCCCGCCGCCCAATCTTCCGCCACCGCCCTGGATTTCGTCCGCTTCGCCCTGAACGAGGGCGTGCTGCGCTTCGGCAGCTTCAAGGTCAAATCGGGTCGTATCAGTCCCTATTTCTTCAATGCGGGCCTGTTCAATAGCGGACGCTCGGTCGGCAAGCTGGCGCAGTTCTACGCCCAGGCGCTGCTGGATTCGGGCGTGAAATTCGACATGCTGTTCGGTCCGGCCTACAAGGGCATCCCCCTGTCCACGGCGACTGCCGTCGCGCTGGCCGGCCACCCGGACATGAAGGGCGGCGACGTGCCTTTCGCGTACAACCGCAAGGAAGCCAAGGACCATGGCGAGGGCGGCACCCTGGTCGGCGCGCCGCTCAAGGGCAAGGTCGTCATCATTGACGACGTGATCACCGCGGGCACCTCGGTGCGCGAATCGGTCGAGATCATCCGCGCCGCCGGCGCCGAGCCGGCCGCCGTGCTTATCGCCATGGACCGCATGGAACGCGCGGGTCCGGACGATGCGCTGTCGGCGCATTCTGCCGTGCAGGACGTGGCCAAGACTTACGGCATGCCGGTGGTGTCGATTGCGTCGCTGGCGGACATTCTGGCCCTGCTGCAGGACGACGCGTCGTTCGCCGAGCATCGCGAGGCGGTGCTGGCCTATCGGACGAAGTACGGGGTGAAGTAAGCCTCGTCCTTGGCGAGCAGAAAGGGGCGGCCAGGTGCTGCCTTTTTTTATCCGTAGCTTGCCGCCGGTTCGGCGACGCCGTGGGGTTGGCCGAAGACGGCGACGCCGCTCGCCCGGGCGGCATCCGCCAGCTTGCGGTCAAAAGTGGCCAGATAGCCGTTGATTCTTTGGGCCAATTCGAGATAACTGGCGTCGTAGACAGTCAAGCCGTGGGTTCGAGCCAGCAGATAACTGCGGGCGACGCTGGCGGATGGGGCAGCCGGATCCGGAAGTATGGGCAAGCGTTCGAGTAGCTGTCTGAACGAGAGCAGCTGACCCGTGGATGCCCGTTGGCCGCGCTCGGCGCGCAACATGCCGTTGGCGACTTCCGTGTGCCAGATGGGGGGCACCGTGTTTTCAGATTCGTGGGCCGTTTCCAGCAGATGCCGGGCCATCAGTGCTTCGTGGGCGTCCGCGCGGTCGACCAGCCACGCCAGGGCAAGCGAGGCGTCCGGTATCAAGCGGATCGGATTCATTCCCGGCCCTCTTCGATCCAGGAACGGATGACTTCGTGGGGGACGGCCGGCGCTGGCTTGAAGCTTTTCATTGCCTCAAGCGCATCATGGGCATCCAGCGACGTGCTGGGCAGGACCGGGGTCAATCGGGCGCAGAACACGCCGTCCAGTGAAATGATGAAATGCTGGCCTTCGCGGACCGCCTGCAGGTGGTCGGAAAAGCTGTGCAGCAGTTCGCTGGTGCTGATTTCCAGGTAGTTCATGTCCAAGTCTCCGGGCAAAAGTCGACCAGATCATTCTTGGATAAACGAAGGGCCGCGGCAATATGCCGCGGCCCTTCGTTTGGTCTGATACTGTCAGAACGCAGCCGTTGCGGCGCGCCCGACAGGGGATCAGCTATCCAGCTTCTGCTTCAACAGATCATTCACCTGCTGCGGATTCGCCTTGCCGCGGGCGGCCTTCATGATCTGGCCCACCAGCGAGTTGAACGCCTTCTGCTTGCCGGCCCGGTACTCTTCCACGATGGCCGGGTTGGCCGCCAGCACCTCGTCGATCATGGCGCCGATGGCGCCGGTGTCGCTGATCTGCTTGAGGCCGCGCGCCTCGATGATGGCGTCGGCCTGGCCGCCGTTCTCGCCGGCCCACATGGCGCCGAAGACTTCGCGGGCGATCTTGTTGGAGATGGTGCCGTCGATGATGCGGCCGATCAGGGCGGCCAGCGCCGGCGCCTGGACCGGAGAGTCGGTGATGCTCTTTTCGTCCTTGTTCAGGGCGGCGGAGACTTCGCCCATGACCCAGTTGGCTGCCAGCTTGGCCTGCCCGGCCGGCAGCGCGTCGGCCACCGCCTGGAAGTAGGCGGCGAGGTCGCGGCTGACGGTCAGCTGGGCGGCGTCGTAGGCGGGCAGGCCATACTCGGATTCGAAGCGGGCGCGCTGGGCGGCCGGCAGTTCGGGCATGGCGGCGCGGACCTCGTCGACCCAGGCGCTGGAGATCACCAGCGTGGGCAGGTCGGGGTCGGGGAAGTAGCGGTAGTCGTGCGCGTCTTCCTTGCTGCGCATGCTGCGCGTTTCGTCGCGGTCGGCGTCGTACAGGCGGGTTTCCTGGACCACCGTGCCGCCGTCCTCGATCAGCTCGATCTGGCGCCGCGCCTCATAGACGATGGCGCGCTCCAGGAAGCGGAACGAGTTGACGTTCTTGATCTCGGTGCGGGTGCCGAATTCCTTCTGGCCCACGGGGCGCACGGACACGTTCGCGTCGCAGCGGAACGAGCCTTCCTGCATGTTGCCGTCGCAGATGCCCAGCCACACGACCAGGCTGTGCAAGGCGCGGGCGTAAGCCACGGCCTCGGCGGCCGAGCGCATTTCCGGTTCCGTCACGATTTCCAGCAGCGGCGTGCCGGCGCGGTTCAGGTCGATGCCGCTGGCGGGGGCGCCATCGGCCAGGTTGAAGTCGTCGTGCAGGGACTTGCCCGCGTCTTCTTCCAGGTGGGCGCGCGTCAGGTTGACGGTTTTCTCTTCCTCGCCCACGAAGAACGACAGCGAGCCGCCCACCACCACCGGCAGCTCATACTGGCTGATCTGGTAGCCCTTGGGCAGGTCGGGGTAGAAGTAGTTCTTGCGCGCGAACACCGAGCGCGGCGCAATGGTCGCGCCCACGGCCAGGCCGAAGCGGATGGCGCGTTCGGCGGCGCCGCGGTTCATGACCGGCAGGCTGCCCGGCAGCGCCAGGTCGACCACGTTGGCGTGGGTGTTGGGCGCGGCGCCGAATTCGGTGCTGCTACCCGAAAAAATCTTGGAGTCCGTGGAAAGCTGGGTGTGCGTTTCCAGGCCGATGACGATTTCCCAGTTCATGTTCTCAGCCTTGCTGGACCGGGGCACGCGTGTGCCAGTCCGTCACTTGTTGGTAGCGGTCGGCGATGGCCAGCAGGCGGCCTTCGTCGAAGTAGTTGCCGATGATCTGGAGACCCACCGGGCGAGTTCCGCCCGAGCCTCCAAAGCCGCACGGAATCGACATCGCAGGCAGGCCGGCCAGGCTCACGCCCAGGGTGTAGACGTCGGCCAGCCAGTCGGCCGTGGGATCGTCGCGGTTGTCGCCGATGTTCTTGGCCACCGTGGGCGTCACCGGGCCCATGATCACGTCGCACTGGTCGGCGTAGGCGCGCTGGAAGTCCTGCGCGATCATCCGGCGCAGGCGCTGCGCCTGCAGGTAGTAGGCGTCGTAATAGCCGTGGGACAGCACGTAGGTGCCGATCAGGATGCGGCGCTTGACCTCGTCGCCGAAGCCTTCGGCGCGCGAGCGGCTGATCATTTCGTTCAGGTCGCCGTACTGCGCGGCGCGGTGGCCGTAGCGCACGCCGTCGTAGCGCGCCAGGTTGCTGGACGCTTCGGCGGGGGCGATGACGTAGTAGGCGGGGATGGCCAGCTCGGTGCGCGGCAGCGACACCGGCACGCGCACGGCGCCCAGCGCCTCGAACTGGACCAGCGCGGCTTCGACCGCGGCGGCCACGTCGGGGGCCAGGCCGGCGCCGAAGTACTCGGCGGGCACGCCGATGCGCAGGCCCTTCAACGGCTGGCTGCCGGCGGCGTCAAAACGGCCCTGGGCCGCCTCGAAGTCGCGCCGGACGCGGCCGGGCGCGTTGGCGGCGGCGTCGCATTTTTCCAGGCTGGTGGCATCGCGCGGGTCGAAGCCGCTGATGACGTCCAGCAGTTCGAGCAGGTCGCGGGCGCTTTCGGCCAGCGGGCCGGCCTGGTCCAGGCTGGAGCCGAAGGCCACCATGCCATAGCGGGACACGGTGCCGTAGGTGGGCTTGATGCCGCTGACGCCGCACAGGGCGGCGGGCTGGCGCACCGAGCCGCCGGTGTCGGTACCGGTGGCGGCGGCCACCAGGCGGGCGGCCACGGCGGCGGCCGAACCGCCCGAGGAGCCGCCGGGCACGGCGGCGTGGTCCCAGGGGTTCTTCACGGCGCCGTAGGCGGAGTTCTCGTTGCCGGAACCCATGGCGAATTCGTCGCAGTTCAGCTTGCCCAGCGACACGGCGCCGGCCTCGCCCAGGCGCTCGACGACGGTGGCGTCGAACGGGCTGACGTAGCCCTCGAGCATCTTGCTGCCGGCGGTGGTGCGCCAGCCGCGGGTGACGAAGGCGTCCTTGTGGGCGATCGGGATGCCGGCCAGCGGGCCGGCCGAGCCGGCAGCCAGGGCGGCGTCGGCGGCGCGGGCCTGGGCCAGCGTCAATTCGGCGTCAATATGTAAAAAGCAATTCAGGCCGCTGGCCGCTTCGGCGGCCGCCAGGCCGCTTTGGGCGAGCTCGACGGCGCTGACCTGGCGTTGCGCAAGGGCCGCGCGCAGGGCGGCGATCCCCTTGAATTGGGTGTGCAGAGCGGGTTTCGTCATGACTTAATCCAGGACCTTGGGAACCAGGAACAGGCCTTCCTGGGCGTCGGGGGCGTTGGCCAGCAGCTCCTGGCGGCGGGCCTCCGAACTGGGTTCGGTCACGACATCTTCACGCAGGCGCAGCACGATGTCTTCGTGGGCGGACAGCGGGTGAGCCAGGGGTTCGACCCCCTGGGTATCGACGGACTGGAGCCGTTCGATCAGGTGGAGGATGCCGTTGAGTTCGGCCTGCGCGACAGTGCGCTGGTCGGGGGTCAGTTCGATTCTGGCCAGCCGGGCAATGCGGGCCACATCTGTGTCATTGAGCGCCATGGGGGATTGCAAATCGATAAGCGAAGGCCGAGGGGCGGGTCAGGGCAGTATGCATATGCCAAACCCGTTACAAAGCTTGAATAGCCTGCATTTATGCGCTATTTCCGGGGAAATTATAAGTTATGATTCACGGTTTAATCGCCGTGATGACAGGCGGACCCGTTGTTTTACGGGCCCTACGCCCCGCGGCATGTACCTCATTCCCCCCCAGAATTTAGCTGAGCTCCCATGTTCGGATTCCTGCGCAGTTATTTTTCCAGCGATATGGCGATCGACCTCGGTACCGCCAATACGCTGATCTACGTCCGCGGCAAGGGCATCGTGCTCGATGAACCGTCCGTGGTCGCAATCCGTCATGAAGGCGGTCCCCACGGCAAGAAGATCATTCAAGCCGTCGGCCACGAAGCCAAGCAGATGCTTGGCCGCGTTCCCGGCAATATAGAAGCCATCCGGCCCATGAAGGACGGCGTCATCGCCGACTTCACGGTCACCGAGCAGATGCTCAAGCAGTTCATCCGCATGGTGCACCCGCGCAACATGCTGGCGCCCAGCCCGCGCATCATCGTCTGCGTGCCCTGCGGCTCCACCCAGGTTGAACGCCGCGCCATCCGTGAATCGGCCCTGGGCGCGGGCGCGTCCCACGTCTTCCTGATCGAAGAACCCATGGCCGCGGCCATCGGCGCCGGCCTGGCCGTGTCCGATGCCAGCGGCTCCATGGTCGTCGACATCGGCGGCGGCACCACCGAAGTGGCGGTCATCTCGCTGGGCGGCATGGTCTACAAGGGTTCGGTGCGCGTTGGCGGCGACAAGTTCGACGAAGCCATCGTCAACTATATCCGCCGCAACTACGGCATGCTGATCGGCGAACCCACCGCCGAACTGATCAAGAAGGAAATCGGCTCGGCGTTCCCGGGTTCCGAAGTCCGCGAGATCGAGGTCAAGGGCCGCAACCTGGCCGAAGGCGTGCCGCGCAGCTTCACGGTCTCGTCCAACGAGATCCTGGAGTCGCTGACGGATCCGCTGAACCAGATCGTTTCGGCCGTGAAGATCGCGCTGGAACAGACCCCGCCCGAACTGGGCGCCGACATCACCGACAAGGGCATCGCCCTGACCGGCGGCGGCGCGCTGCTGCGCGACCTGGACCGCCTGCTGCAGGAAGAGACCGGCCTGCCCGTCGTGGTCGCGGACGATCCGCTGACCTGCGTCGTGCGCGGTTGCGGCGAGGCGCTGGAACACCTTGAGAAACTGGGCGCCATCTTCATCAACGACTAATTTTGCCCGCCAGCCCGGAGCCCCGCTTTTTCACGGCTCCGGCCGCTGCCGGAGCGACGGACGCGGGCGTCCGGGCTGAGATTCATGCAACGACAAGGGACTCCTCCCCTATTCAGGCGCGGCCCACCCGCGGAGGTGCGGCTGGTCGTTCTGGTCGTCCTTGCTTTGGCCCTGATCGTCATGGATTCGCAATGGCGCATGCTGGAACCGGCGCGCCGGGCGATGTCCGTGGCGCTTTACCCCTTCCAGCGCGCCGTCATGGCGCCGCGCGACCTCGTCCAGCAAGTGAACGAATGGGTCAACGCGGCCAATCTCATCCGTAGCGAAAACGAAGCCTTGCAGCGCCAGCGCATCGAGCTGGCCCAGGTCACCACGCATGGCGCCCAGCTCGCCGCCGAGAACTCGCAGCTGCGCCGCCTGCTGGGCGTGACCGATACCGTGGCGCAATCCGCCGTGGTGGTCGAGGTCATGTACGAACCCACCAACGCGTTCACGCAACGCCTGGTGTTCAACAAGGGCAGCAAGGCGGGCCTGGCCCCGGGCATGCCGGTGATCGACGAAGGCGGCGTGGTCGGGCAGATCGTGCGCGTCACGCCCATGACCGCCGAGGCGGCCCTGGTCACCGACGAGCAGGTCTCCATCCCCGTGCAGCTGCTGCGCAACGGCCTGCGGCTGATTGCGTTCGGCGGCAATTCGCCGGGCAAGATGGAAGTTCGTTACCTTGCCGCCAACGCCGACATCAAGGAAGGCGATACCATCGTCACCAGTGGCGTCGGCGGGCTGTTCCCGGCCGGCCTGCCCGTGGCCAAGGTGACCTCGGTCGAACGCGATACCGCTTCCGGCTTCGCGCGCGCCGTATGCGAACCGCTGGCCCATCCCGAACGCTACCGCCACTTCCTGGTCCTGCAGGTCGATGTGGAGCGCGCCGAGTCCAACCGTCAGGAGGTCGATTCCGGTGGATCGGACTAATCAATCCTCGGGGCAGGCCACGCGCCGCCTCGGCACGCCCAGCAATGTGCAACCCGACCGGCTCTCCGGCCCGGCGCACGGCGTATTCGTGTGGGGCACGGTGCTGGTGGCCTGGCTGGTGTCGCTGCTGCCCTGGCGCCTGTGGCAGGGCGCGCCCGACATCCTGCTGCTGATCATCGCCTTCTGGTGCGTGCACGAGCCGCGCCGCATCGGCCTGTTCACCGCCTTCTTCTTCGGCCTGCTGATGGACGTGCACGACGCCGGCCTGCTGGGCGAGCACGCGCTGTCGTACACGCTGGTCGCCTACGGCGCGGTGGTGCTGCACCGCCGGCTGCAGCGCTTCGATCTCTGGAGCCAGGCCATGCACATGCTGCCTGTGTTCTTCATTGCCCGCTTCGTGACCCAGATCATCCATGCGTGGCTGGCCGGCAAGTGGCCGGGCTGGGACTGGGGCATCAGCGTGCTCCTGACCACCGCCCTGTGGCCGCTGGCGGGCTGGGTCCTGCACTTGCCGCAGCGCGGTGTCGACGACGCCGAGTCTTCCTCCGCCTGACGGCGGCGCCGCGTCATGTTCGAATTCAAGAAAACCGGCCAGCAGCAGAAGCAGCGTTTCCGCCTGCGCGCCTGGGTGGGCGGGCTGTTCGCGCTGGCCTGCTTCGGCGTGCTGATCGGCCGCTTCTGGTATCTGCAGGTCGACCGCTACGAAGGCCTGTCCGAACGCGCCGACCGCAACCGCATTGCGGTCGTGCCCATCCCGCCGCGGCGCGGCGAGATCCTGGACCGCAACGGCGAAGTGCTGGCGCGCAACTACCGCACCTATACGCTGGAGGTCGTGCCGGCCCATGCCGGCAACCTGAGCCAGCTGTTCGAACGCCTGACCGAGGTCGTGTACATCAGCCCGGCCGACCAGCGCCGCTTCAAGCGCCGCGCCGCCGAGTCCAGCCGCTACGCCAGCCTGCAGCTGCGCAACAACCTCAACGAAACCGAGGCCGCCTGGTTCGCCGCGCATTCCTTCCAGTTCCCGGGCGTGGAGCTGCGCGCGCGCTGGGTCCGCGAGTATCCGCAGGGCGCATCGGCGGGCCATGTGGTGGGCTATATCGGCCGCATCGCCGAAGGCGACAACGAAGAACTGGAGCGCGCCGGCCAGTTGGGCAACTACCGCGGCACCGAGGTCATCGGCAAGAAGGGCATCGAGAAAACCTGGGAAGAGCAGCTGCACGGCCGCACCGGCCTGGAAGAAGTCGAAGTCACCGCGGGCGGGCGGCCCATGCGCACGCTGCGCCGCATCGATCCGGTGCCCGGCTCCGACATCATGCTGTCGATCGACATGGGCCTGCAGAAGGTGGCCGAAGCGGCTTTCGAGGGACAGCGCGGCGCGCTGGTCGCCATCGATCCGGACACCGGCGAGGTGCTGGCCTTTGTTTCGCAGCCTTCGTTCGATCCGAACCTGTTCGTGGACGGCATCGACGTGGACAACTGGCGCATGCTGAACGAATCGCCGGACCATCCGCTGATCAACCGGCCGCTGTACGGCACCTATCCCATCGGTTCGACCTACAAGCCTTTCGTGGCCTTGGCGGCGCTCGAACTGGGCAAGCGCCGCGCCACCGACCGCATCTCCGACCCCGGTTACTACGAATTCGGCGGCCAGAAGTTCCGCAACGCCGGCGGCGCGGCCTACGGCATGACGGACATGCACAAGGCCATCGTCGTGTCGTCCGACACGTACTTCTATTCGCTGGGCCCCGAGATCGGCGTGAACGCGCTGCACGATTTCACCAAGCAGTTCGGCTTTGGCCAGATCACCGGCATCGACCTGGAAGGCGAAAAACGCGGCGTGCTGCCCTCGACCGACTGGAAGCGCTCCGCCTACAAGGACAAGGACCGCCAGCGCTGGTACGCCGGCGAGACGATTTCCGTGGCCGTGGGGCAGGGCTACAACGCCTTCACGCTGCTGCAACTGGCGCAAGGCACGTCCACGCTGGCCAACAACGGCCTGTACCGCCGCCCGCACCTGGTGCATGCGGTGCGCGATCCGCGTACCGGCGAGGCCAAGCCGACCGAGTCCGCGCCGGACTACCGCATTCCCCTCAAGCAGGCCAACGTGGACGTGATCAAGAACGCCATGGCGGACGTGGTGCGGGCCGGCACGGCGCGGCGCGCGTTCGCCAACACGCCGTACCAGGCGGCCGGCAAGACCGGCACCGCGCAGGTGTTCAGCCTGCGCGGCGGCCATTACCGCGCCAGCGCCATCGACGAGCGCCTGCGCGACCACGCCCTGTTCATGGGCTTCGCGCCGCTCGAGCATCCCCGCATCGCGGTGGCGCTGATCGTCGAGAACGCGGGTTGGGGCGCCAGCGTCGCCGCGCCGGTCGCGCGCAAGGTGTTCGACTATTGGCTGGCCAAGGACCGTCAGGACAAGATCGTGCGGCCCGAGCGCGCCGACCCCCTGGCCTCGGTTGAATCGATTGCTACCGACGTGGTGCGCCAACAATGAAACGCCTGGGCCTCATCCTGCTGCGCGTGTTCACGGCCTTCGATTGGCCGTTGCTGGCCATCCTGCTGATGTTCGCCGCGCTGGGCATGACGGTCATGCATTCGGCGGTGGGCGGCACCGACTGGCGCTTCGCCGAACAGTCGCGCAATTTCATCATCGCCTTTTTCGCCATGTGGACCATGGCGCTGATTCCGCCGAAATGGCTGATGAAGCTGGCCTTGCCCTTTTACATCGTGGGCGTGGTGTTGTTGTTGGGCGTGGAGTTCTTCGGTGAAACCAGCAAGGGCGCGACCCGCTGGCTGAACCTGGGCGTGACCCGTATCCAGCCGTCCGAGATGATGAAGATCGCCGTGCCCATGATGCTGGCCTGGTACTTCCAGCGTCACGAAGGCGCGGTCCGCATCCGCGACTTCCTGGCCGCCGCCGCCATGCTGGCCGCGCCCTTCGGCCTGATCGTGCTGCAGCCCGACCTGGGCACGGCGCTGCTGGTGTTCGGCGCCGGCTTCTTCGTGATCTACTTCGCGGGGCTGTCGTTCAAGCTGCTGGTGCCGGTCATGCTGGCCGGCATCATCGGCATCGGCACGCTGATCTATTACGAGGACCAGCTCTGCGAGCCCGAGGTGGACTGGGTGGTGCTGCATGACTACCAGAAGCACCGGGTGTGCACGCTGCTCAACCCCAGCTCCGATCCGCTGGGCAAGGGCTTCCATACGATCCAGTCGATGATCGCGGTGGGCTCGGGCGGGGTCTACGGCAAGGGCTACATGAAGGGCACGCAGACGCACCTGGATTTCATCCCGGAGCGCACCACCGATTTCATCTTCGCGGTGTATGCCGAAGAGTTCGGACTGTATGGCGGGATTGCGATCCTGGTGCTGTACGGGCTGATGATGGCGCGGGGCCTGACGATCGCGTCGCGGGCGTCTTCGCAATTCGGCAGGCTGCTGGTCGGAGCGCTGACGATGATGCTGTTCATCTATGTATTCGTGAACGTGGGGATGGTGACGGGGATCCTGCCGGTGGTGGGGGTGCCGTTGCCGTTCATGAGCTATGGGGGGACGGCTTTGTTCACCATGGGGATCGCGTTTGGGATCATGATGAGTATTAGCCGGCATCGGTCGGCTAAGACATGATCTTGACCGTTTGCTGGGCATTCTTGGAGCGGGCTCGGTCTTCTTCGTAGGTCGCCCGTCGTCGCGGGCGGCGTGGCGGCTCGCGCCCACGATTGCGGTCCGGAGC
>NZ_MTLG01000121.1 GCF_002192695.1 Achromobacter xylosoxidans | reverse complement strand
CCTGCGGCGGTTCCTTCGGATTCCGTCGGGCTTATCGACGCCCCGCGCATGGCGGGCCGCCGACGCGACGGGCACGTTCAGTTGCAATCTGACGTCGGCTGGGGCGAGCGGTGTGCTTGGCGTTCTGGCAACGAGTGGGGGTATGGCGAGGGATTTTGCGGGGATCGCCTCGGGCCGGCCGCGCAGGCGGCCTTCCGAGGCTTCCGCGGTATCTTGCGGTTGAGGATGGCGCTGCGCGTGCATGAGGCATCAGTCATCATTGAACGCTCCGAAGGCGGTGGTCCATCACTCAACGTCGCCAAGCCGATTGTCATCACTGGCCGCCAAGCCACGGTGCCGGATGGGTGGCGCGCGCGAGAGAGTCTTCAAGCGCAAACCGCTGCCTGCCGCGCGCCACCCATCACCGCCCCACCCACTGAACGGTGATGTCATCAGAAAACGACTGTCCGCATTCGCGACAGCGAACACCATCAAAATTTCGGAAATCACGTATGTAATTTTCGGCCGCCCGCGCGGCCGAAAATGACGGGCAGTAAAAGACTCGCCACTAACCACGGCTCTAGCAGCGCGCCAGGCCAAGACGGGGCAGCCCGTCGGCGCGGGCGGCGTGGCGGCTCGCAACCTCGATGCGC
>NZ_MTLG01000120.1 GCF_002192695.1 Achromobacter xylosoxidans | reverse complement strand
GGGGCAGTCCGGAGCGAAGGCTCCGGACCGCAATCGTGGGCGCTCGCCGCCACACCGCCAGCGCCGCCGTGCGGCCTACGCAGCTTCGCTCATGCACACCGACGAACAGCCCACGAAGCTCCGCTCAAAAACGCCCCAAAAAAACTACAGCAACTTCCCAGGATTCATAATCCCCGCAGGATCCAACACAGCCTTGATTTCCCGCATCAACCGCAACTCCAGCGCATCCTTGCTATGCAGGAAATGGTCCCGCTTCAACTGCCCGATCCCATGTTCGGCGGAAATGCTGCCGCCATAGCGGTTGACCTCGTCCAGCACCGCATCCGTGATCGCCGCTCCATGCACGGCCACCCAGTCACGGTCCGCGCCAGCCGGGCGCGACAGGTTGTAGTGCAGGTTGCCGTCGCCGAAGTGGCCGAAGATGAAGGGGCGTATGTCCGGGTACAGCGCGCGCACGCGGGCTTCGGCGGATTCCATGAAGTCGGGGATGCGTTCGATCGGCAGCGACACGTCGTGCTTCAGGTGCGGGCCGTCGGCGCGTTGGGCTTCGGAGATTTCCTCGCGCAGCTTCCACAGCGCCTGCAACTGCGCCAGCGATGCCGACACGGCTGCGTCCAGGCACAGGCCGCGTTCGAGCGCCGTGCCGATCACGTTTTCAACCAGGCCGTTGAGCGCGGCCTCGTCGGCGGTGTCCGCCAATTCCACCAGCACATAGGCCGGATAGCGCTGATCAAAAGGTTCCTGCACGCCCGCGGCATGCGCCAGCACCAGGTCCAGGCAATCGCCAGAGAAGTACTCGAACGCCTGCAGGCGCGCGCCGCATTGTTCGAACAGGATCTCGAACAGTTGCAGGGCCTGCGCCGGCGACTCCACGGCGGCCAGCACCACCGAACGCACGTCGGTGCGCGGGAACAGGCGCAAGGCGACGGCGGTGATGACGCCCAGCGTGCCCTCGGAGCCGATCAGCAATTGCTTGAGGTCATAGCCGGTGTTGTCCTTGCGCAGCGTGCGCAGGCCGTGGAAGATCTCGCCCGTAGGCAGCACCGCCTCCAGGCCCAGCACCAGTTCGCGCGCCATGCCGTAGCGCACCACGTTCACGCCGCCAGCGTTGGTGGCGACGTTGCCGCCGATCTGGCTGGAGTCTTCCGCCGCCAGGCTCAACGGCAGCAGGCGGCCGGCGTCCTGCGCGGCACGGCGCAGATTGCCCAGGATCGCGCCCGCCTCGGCCACCATGGTGTTGGCAATGGTGTCGATGGAGCGCACGGCGTTCATGCGATCCAGGCTCAGCACCACATTGCCCGCAGCTGCATCCGGCGTGGCGCCGCCGCATAAACCGGTGTTGCCGCCACGCGGCACCACCGGCACGCCTGCCTGCTGGCATAGCGCCAGGCAGGTGGCGACCTCGGCGGTTGTGCGCGGACGCACCACCGCTTGCGCGTTGCCTTTATACAGGCCGCGCCAGTCGGACAGCCAGGGCGCGATGTCGGCCTCGGCGGTGATGACGGTGTCGGGGCCCAGGGCCTGGACCAGGCGTTGCGTAAAGTCGGATGCGCTCATGATGTCTGCCTTGCGGCGGGAGAGAGTTGATCGAGTTGCAGGCGGCTGGCCGCCTGTTGCAGATGGCGGGCGGCGGCCTGCCGCGCCCGTTCAGGATCGCGGTCGCGGATGGCCTCGAACACGGCCACGTGTTCCTGGTGCACGGCGGCCGTCAGGCCGGCCTGACGGCGGCTGTTGCTGCGGGCGGTGCTGACGGCCAGCCTGAGTTGCAGGTTCAGGTACTGCAGCAGGTCCTGGTAGCAGCTGTTGTGCGTGGCGGCGGCGATGGCGCGGTGAAAGGCGATGTCGTGTTCCACGCCCTGCTCCGGGTCTTCCAGATGCGATTCCAGGTCGGCCAGGGCGCGCGCCATGGCGGCCAGGTCGGCGTCGTCGCGCCGCAGGGCGGCCAGCGCGGCCGCGCCGCCTTCCAGCTCCATGCGCAGTTCGTAGACGCCGGCCAGCTGCTGGCGATCCACGGCGATGCCGGCGGACAGCTGGAAACCCTGCGCGCCGGTGCGCGACAGCACGGTGCTGCCGGAACCCTGCCGGCTCTGGATCAGGCCCTGGGCGCGCAGGCGTTCGGTGGCCTCGCGGATGACCGCGGCACTGACGCCGTATTGCTCGGCCAGCACGCGGCCGGCCGGCAGCTTGGCGCCCACGGGATAAGCGCCCGCGGCGATGTCGGCGGCGATCTGGCGGGCAACCTGTTCGGTCAGGGTGAGGCTCTTGGTCAGCATCCGGGCATTATAGGCGCACTTTTCAGGTTATCTGATAACTTTTCACGTGAGCCGCATGTAATTGGAATGAGGACTTACTGGACTGCTGCGGGCGGCGCGGCTCAGGCGACGGCGGGCTCGCTGTCCGGGACGGTCTTCTCGGCCTCGTCCGCCCCGGCCACGGCGCAGCAGCGGCCGCCCTGCGCCTTGGCGCGGTAGAGGGCGACATCGGCGGAATGCATGGCCGCTTCCGGGCTGCGGTTGGCGCCGGACACGATGGAAATGCCGATGGAAAGGCCTACGCTGACCCGCGTGCCGTCCGCCAGGGTGATCGGCTGGGAGGCGTCGTGCAGCAGGTGTTCGCCCAGCCGCAAGGCTGCGGTGGCGTCGATGCCGGTCACCAGCACGATGAACTCGTCGCCGCCGATGCGCGCGGCCACGTCGTCCACCCGCAGCATGGCGCGCATGCGCTGGGCAATGGTCATCAGCACCTGGTCGCCGGCGGCATGGCCGTAGGTGTCGTTGATGAGCTTGAAATCGTCCATGTCCATGTACAGCAGTGCCGCGGAGCTGTCCTGGCCGCGTGCGCTGGTGCAGACGCGCTCCAGCGCGGCCTGCAGGCCGGCGCGGTTGGCCAGGCCAGTCAGCGCGTCTTCGCTGGCGCGGCGTTCGCTGTCGCGCTCGGCCAGCATGGTCGACACCAGGATGCGGTTGAGCCGGTGCGAGGCAACGCTCATGCTGACCAGGTAGAACGGGATCTGGATGAAGACGATGGCCGTAACGTATTCGCCGGTGAAGGCTGCGCCCAGGCACATCGGCCCCAGGCTCAGGAAGATCATGGCGCCGACCAGCCGCGGCGCGCCGTAGTTCCGGAAGCAGATGCCGCCAGCCATCGCGCCGCAGGACACCCCGGCCAGGGTGGCGGCCAGCCAGTCGCCGTTGATGAAGGTGACGAAGACGCCATAGCCCACGCTAAACGCCCACAGCAGCGCCAGCAGGATGTAGATGTCGGTATGGGTATTGCCGCCCTTGGGCGCGGCGCGCAAGGCGGACCGCAGGATCAGGACGCGGACCAGCGCCAGCACCACCTCCATCGCCAGCCATGACAGGTACAGCGGCTCTGGGCGGCGCCAGGCGACCACGCCGGAGATCATGAGGGTGTTGATGACGCCACCCGCAAAAATGGGCAGCGTGCCGAACAGGCTGGCGATCAGGGCCGAACGGATGTCCGCAGGGGTATCGTGCCCGGAATGCGTCAGCCAACGCGTCAGGCGCCATTTGGGCAAACTGAACTTCAGTGCTGTATCCACGCGGTCACGTCCCAAGCGGTCTACCCACTTTCGGGTAGGCTGGCTGGCGTTATAGCAGGTATTTCAAACCTTTAATATTGTCCGCGGGGCCAATCCCGGGCAGGGAATCAGTGCCCGCGATGGCCGCAGACGGCGCATTCCGGGTCGCGCTGGACGTTGACGCTGCGCCATTGCATGGTGCGCACGTCCAGCCACAGCAGGCGGCCGGACAGGCTTTCGCCCACGCCGGACAGCAGCTTCAAGGCTTCTGCGGCCTGCATGCTGCCAATGATGCCGACGACCGGCGCGAACACGCCCATCGTGGCGCAATTGGCTTGCTCGACGTCGTCGGCTTCGGGAAACAGGCAGTGGTAACAGGGCGCGTTGTCGTCGCGCAGATCATAGACGCTGACCTGGCCGTCGAAACGAATGGCCGCACCCGACACCAGCGGCTTGCGGTGCTGCACGCAGGCGCGGTTGATGGCGTGGCGGGTGGCGAAGTTGTCGGTGCAATCCAGCACCAGGTCCGCCTGGGCGACAGCATCGGACAGGGCCTGGCCTTCCAGCCGCTCGACGCGGGCATGGACCCGGGTCTGCGGATTGAAGGCCGCCAGCATGTCGCGTCCGGACTCGGCCTTGTGGCGGCCGACGCTGGCGGTGGTGTGCAGGATCTGGCGTTGGAGGTTGCTCAGCTCGACGACGTCGTCGTCGGCCAGGGTGATGTCGCCCACGCCGGCGGTGGCCAGGTAGAGCGCGGCGGGGGAACCCAGTCCGCCCGCCCCCACGATGAGCACACGCGCCGCCAGCAGTTTTTCCTGCCCTTCGATTCCCAGCTCGTCGAGCAGGATGTGGCGGGCGTAGCGCAGCAGTTGCTCGTCGTTCATTTGTCCTTGCTGGGCTCGACTCCGGTCGGCGTGATCTTCATGCGCTGGGGCGTGCCGCCGCCGGCCTTGGCGTCAGCCTTGGCCTGGGCGCGGGCCGAACCCTTTTGCACCGGCTTGCCGGCCAGCACGTTCAGGGCCTGTTGCAGCTGGAAGTCGTCCTTGCCGCCGAATTCGAACACCTTGGTCGGCACGTCGACGTTGTCTTCGCCGGCGCTGGACTTCACTTCGTTGGCGGTCTGCTGGTTGGACAGGTGGCGCTGCAGGTCGGCTTCGCGCGGCAGGCGGAACAGGTCGCCTTCGGCCGTGTCGGCGACGACGTAGTCAGGTTCGATGCCGGTGGCCTGAATGGAGCGGCCGCTGGGCGTGAAGTAGCGCGAGGTGGTGAGCTTGACTGCGGTGGTTTCGGACAGCGGCAGAATCACCTGCACCGAGCCCTTGCCAAAGGTGCGGTTGCCCAGGACCTTGGCGCGCTTGTGGTCCTGCAGCGCGCCGGCCACGATCTCGGAGGCCGAGGCGGAGCCGACGTTTACCAGCACCACCATCGGCACGGTCTTGGTCCAGGCCGGCAGGCCGGACAGGTAGTTGCTTTCGCCGCGGGCGTATTCCGACGGCGTGGCCAGGTACTTGTGGCGGGCGTCGGGGGTGCGGCCGTCGGTGGTCACCACCACCGAGTCGGGCGGCAGGAACGCGCCCGACACGCCGATGGCGCTGGTCAGCAGGCCGCCCGGGTCATTGCGCAGATCCAGCACCAGGCCCTTGGGGGCTTCCTTGGCGCCGAGGTCCTTCAGCTGCTTGGCCAGGTCGGAGCCGGTCTTTTCCTGGAACTGGGCGATACGCACGTAGCCGATGCCGTTGTCCAGCATCTTGCTGCGCACGCTGCGCACCTTGATGATGTCGCGCACGATCTTCAGCACGATGGGCTGCGGACGGTCGGCGCGCATGATGGTCAGCGTGATCGGCGACTTGGGCGCACCGCGCATCAGCTTGACGGCGTCGTTGAGCGTCATGCCCTTGGTGGGCGTGTCGTCGATCTTGATGATGAGGTCGCCGGCCATCACGCCGGCGCGGGCGGCGGGCGTGTCTTCTATCGGGGAAATCACCTTGACGAAGCCGTCTTCGGCGCCGACCTCGATGCCCAGGCCGCCGAATTCGCCTTGCGTGGCCGTCTGCATTTCGCGGAAGGCGTCGGCGTCCAGGTAGGCCGAGTGCGGATCCAGGTTCGACACCATGCCGGAGATGGCATTGTCGATCAGGGTCTTGTCGTCGACGGCCTCGACGTAGTTGTTCTTGATGGCGGCGAACACATTGCTCAGCTGCCTGAGTTCGTCCAGTGGCAGAGGGCTGCCGCGCTGGGCGACCGCAGTCACGCCTACGCTGAGCAACACACCAGCCACCGCACCGATGGCAATCAGACCGAAACCGCGAAACTTACGAGTGCCCATGCACACTTCCCGAATTTTGTTTTCGCCGATGGGGTTTGGTAATTACCAACGACATCAATCTACTGCGCCAGCCATTGTGCCGGATCCACAGGAGCGCCACGATGGCGAATTTCAAAGTATAGGCCGGATTCCACTTGGCCGCCGGTCGCCCCGACCGTAGCGATGGTATCGCCACCCGTCACCGAATCTCCCACCCGTTTGAGCAGACTTTGGTTGTAAGCATAGACGGTCAGGTATTGCTGCCCATGATCCACAATGATGAGGTTGCCAAAACCACGCAGCCAATCGGCGTAGACCACCGTGCCGGGGGCCACCACCTTGACCGGCGTGCCTTCGGCCGCGCGCAGCACCACGCCGCGCCATACGCCGCCGTCCGGGCGGTCGACCCCGAAACGTCCCTGCACCTGGCCGCGCACCGGCATGGACAGCCCATGGCGCAAGCCATTGCCGCCGCCCACCGGCGCGGCGCGCGCGGTCTGGGTCTGGGTCTGCTGAGCGGGCTCAATACGGCTTGGAGCGGGTTTTTCCTCTGGAGGTTCCGCCTTCTTGGGCGGTTCCGCGGGTTTGGCCTGAGGCGGCTCGGGCGTGGTCAGGCGGGACTGCTTCTGCTCGGCCGGACGCAGGCCGGCGGCATCCGGATCGGCCACGGCCACGGGACCGCGGCTCTGGCGCGAGGCGGCTTCGACCTGCTCGCGCGCCTGGGCCGCATCGCGCGCGTCTCGGGCGTCGCGCTCGCGCTTGGCGTTGTCGGCGGCCTGCTTCGCGTTGTCGGCGGCGAGCTTGCGGTCGGCCTCGGCCTTCTTGCGGGCGTCCTCGGCGGCGCGGCGCTCGGCGTCCGCGCGCTTTTTGGCTTCCTCGGCGGCGCGGCGCGCCTCTTCCGCGCGGCGTACTTCCTCGGCCCGCTTGCGCGCTTCCTCGGCGCGGCGGGCATCCTCGATCTGCTTGGCGATGGCCGCGTCCAGATCGGTAATGAGCCGCGACAGGCGCTGATCGTCGCGTCCCAGCTTGTTGGCTTCGGCGCGCTGGGCGGCGATCTGCCCTTCCAGCTGCGCCAGCAGCGTGGCGCGCTCCTTCTGCTGACCGACCAGCGCGGTCTTCTGCTCGGAGGTTTCGGCCACGACTTTTTCGATTTCGGCGCGGCGGGCGTCGGCCCGCCCCTGCAGGGCGGCCAGGCGCTCGATGTCCTCGCGCAGCGCCTGCACGGCGTCGGCGCGGGCCCGTGAAACGTAATCCAGATAGCCCAGGTTGCGACCCAGCACCTGGGGGTCATCGCCCGACAGCAGGGCCGTCCAGGGCGACAGGCCGCTGGTGTACTGGGTGCGCAGCTGTTCGGCCAGTTCGGTGCGGCGCTTGGCCAGCACGACCTGTTGAGCGCCGATCTGCTTTTCCAGGCCGGTCAGGTCGGCCTGGGCCTGGCGGTTGGCCTCGGCCAGCTCCCGCAGGCGCAGGTTGATCTTGGAAATGGCCGACTCGGACTGCTTGAGCCCGTCGGCGGCTTCCTTGCGGGCAGCCTCGCGGTCATCGATATCCTTTTGCAGGTTCTCGATGCGGTCGCGCAAGGCGGCCTGCTGCTTTTCCGCGTCGGACTGGCGGCCGGCAAGGTCGTTGGGCGCGGCGCGAGCCGACAACGCCCCACCGGTCAGCATGACCGCCAACAACAACCCTGCCGCGCGACGCATAGGAATATCAGTCCTTCTTAGCCTTGCCCTGGGCTGCCACCGCAGCCATGGCCGCCTCGATCTCGGCGGCATCGCCGAGATAATAGTGGCGGATCGGGCGCAGGTCATCATCCAATTCGTACACCAGCGGCTGGCCGGTGGGAATGTTCAGGTTGACGATGTCTTCGTCCGAGACGTTGTCCAGGTGCTTGATCAGGGCGCGCAGGCTGTTGCCGTGGGCGGCGATCAGGACATTGCGGCCGGCGCGGATGGCCGGGGCGATGGATTCGTTCCAGAACGGCAGCACGCGCTCCACGGTGTCCTTCAGGCATTCGGTGGCGGGCAGCTGGTCGGCCGGCACCTTGGCGTAGCGCTTGTCGAAACGCGGATGGCGCTCGTCGTCCAGCGCCAGCGGCAGCGGGGCGATGGCGTAGGCGCGGCGCCAGATCAGCACCTGCTCGTCGCCATACTTGGCGGCGGTTTCCGCCTTGTTCAGGCCTTGCAGCGCGCCGTAGTGGCGTTCGTTCAGGCGCCAGGTCACGCCGACCGGGGTATACATGGCGTCCATGGCGTCCAGGGCGATCCACAGCGTGCGGATGGCGCGCTTGAGCAGCGACGAGTAGGCCAGGTCGAAGGTAAAGCCTTCTTTCTTGAGCAGTTCGCCGGCCTTGCGGGCCTGTTCGCGACCGGTGTCGGTGAGGTCGACGTCGGTCCAACCGGTGAAGCGGTTTTCCAGATTCCACTGGCTTTCGCCGTGGCGCATCAGAACGAGTTTGTGCATGATTTGGGACGCTTGTAACGCGGGTTAAAGTGAAAGAATGCGCTCATTTTATAATTGAGCGATTTTGCCCTTGATTTTGCCCCGGCGCACCCGCCCATTTCCGCGGCGCGGCGCATCAGGGTTCGCCTATACCAGGCTAGTCGCCGTACTTCAGGATGCCCCGTGGACCTTTTGCAATTCTTGATCGATAAAAACAACGTCTTCATCGTCGCCGTTGCCGTGATCTCCGGCATCATGCTGGCCATCCCCGCCCTGCGCAAGGGCCGCACCGGTTCGGCCGTGAGCACGACCGAGGCCATCCAGATGGTCAACCAGCGCCAGGCCGTCTGGGTCGACGTGCGCCCCGCCGAGCAGTTCCAGGCCGGCCATATCGCCCAGGCCCGCAACGTGCCGGCTGCCGACCTGGAGCAAAAGGCCGCCTCGCTGCCCAAGAACAAGCCGCTGGTCGTGGTTTGCGACAATGGCCGCGATTCGGCCCGCGCCGCCGCCAAGCTACGCGCCCAGGGCTTTGCCGACGTCGTGCCGCTGGACGGAGGCATGCGCGCCTGGTCGGCCGCCAGCCTGCCGGTGACCCAGAAGGGTTGAAGCCAAGGGCCCCGCCCCCATCTACCTATTCTTGTACCCACAGGAGCGCCCATGAATAAAGTCGTCATGTACAGCAAGGACTATTGTCCCTATTGCGCCCGCGCCAAGAGTTTGCTCGAGCAGCGCGGCGTGACCGACCTGGAAATCATCCAGATCGACCGGGACCCGTCCCAGCGCGAGGTCATGATCGAACGCACCGGCCGGCGCACCGTCCCGCAGATCTTCATCGGCGATACCCATGTCGGCGGTTGCGACGACCTGATGGCCCTGGACCGCTCGGGTGGCCTTGCCCCCATGCTGGCCAGCTAATCGCCCCCTTTTTGCCCCTCCCACCAACGGAAACACTCATGGCTGATCAAGACCAAAACACCCAGCAAGAAGGCGGCAACGCGCCCTCGTTCAATCTGCAGCGCGTCTACCTGAAAGACCTTTCGCTGGAAATGCCGAATGCGCCCCACGTCTTCCTGGAGCAGGAAGCGCCCCAGGTCGAGGTGAGCATCACCGTGGGCGGCCAGCGCCTGGCTGAAACCGTGTTCGAAACCACGGTCACCGTCACCGTCACCACCCGCATCAACGAAAAGGTCGTGTACCTGGTCGAAGGCACGCAAGCCGGCATCTTCGAGGCTGCCAACATCCCCGAAGAACAGCTCGACCCGCTGCTGGGCATCGTCTGCCCGACCATGCTGTACCCCTACCTGCGCGCCAACATCGCCGACGCGATCACCCGCACCTCGATGCCGCCGCTGCACCTGACCGAAGTGAACTTCCAGGCCCTGTACGAGCAGCGCCTGGCCGAGCTGCAACAGCAGCAAGGCGCCGCCAACGGCAACGGCAGCGACTCGGGCATCATCCTGCCCCCCGGCGTGACCCGCCAGTAAGCAAGCCACGGCCCCTCCATGAACAATCCCGTTGTGCCACGCTTGCGCGTCGCCGTCCTGGGTGCGGGAAGTTGGGGCACCGCGCTGGCGGCGGCCGCCAGCCGCCGCCACGCCACCGTACTCTGGGCGCGCGATGCCGCGCAGGCCGCCGACATGGCCGCCTCGCACGAAAACGCGCGCTACCTGCCGGGCATCGCCCTGCCGCAGGCACTGAATATCTCCTCCGATCTCGACGCCGCGCTGCGCAGCCTGCAAGAGGACGGCGCACGCCGCCTGATCGTGCTGGGCGTGCCCGTGGCCGGCCTGACCGCCATCTGCGGCGAGCTGTCCCGCCGGCTGCCTGCGTTGGGATTGCAGGACACCCCCATCGTCTGGACCTGCAAGGGCTTTGAAGCCGACACGGCCAGGCTGCCTCACGAAATCATGCGCGAGGCCCTGCCTGGCGCGACCGGCGGCGCATTGTCGGGCCCCTCGTTCGCGCGCGAAGTCGCGCAGGGCCTGCCGGTGGCGCTGACCGTGGCCAGCGACAGCCCCGCCTTGCGCGAGGCCACCACGGCTGCCTTCCACGGCGCGGCGCTGCGCGTCTATGCCAGCACCGACCTGGTCGGCGTGGAAGTGGGCGGCGCGCTGAAGAACGTGATCGCCGTCGCCTGCGGCATCGGCGACGGCCTGGCCCTGGGCACCAATGCCCGCGCCGCGCTGATCACCCGCGGCCTGGCCGAGATGACCCGCTTCGGCGTGGCGCTGGGCGCCCAGGCCGAAACCTTCGCCGGGCTGACCGGCCTGGGCGACTTGGTGCTGACCGCGACGGGCGAGCTGTCGCGCAACCGCCGCGTGGGCCTGGAGATCGGCGCCGGCCGCAAGCTGGCTGACATCCTGGCCAGCGGCATCACGGCCGAAGGCGTGCGCTGCGCGCGCGCCGCGCTGGACCGCGCCCGCGCCATCGGGGTCGAACTGCCCATCACCGAAGCCGTCTGCGCCGTGCTGTTCGACGGCGTGGCCCCCATGACGGCCGTGTCCGCCCTGCTGGCGCGCGACGCCCGCTATGAAAGCGGGGTAGCCAGCCAGACGGAAGCGGCGCCGGACAGCCGGCCCCACTGAGCCGCCCCAAAAACAAATACGACGCACAACCCCGAGGAGACATCCTTCATGACGCAAGCCCGCAAGTTCCGGGTCGGCCCGCTGCTACGCGGCCTCTGCCTGAGCCTGGCCGCCATCCTGCCGGCCGCCGCCCATGCCGACTGGCCCGACCGTCCGATCCACATGGTCGTGCCGTTCCCGCCCGGCTCGTCGCCCGACATCCTGGCGCGCACCATCTCGGAACCGCTGTCGCAGGCGCTGGGCCAGCCCATCGTGATCGACAACAAGCCGGGCGCCGGCGGCAACATCGGCACCCGCATCGTGTCGCAGGCCAAGCCGGACGGCTACACGCTGCTCTACACGATCAACGGCCCGCTGGTCACCGCGCCCACGCTGTACAAGAAGACGCTGGGCTACGATCCGCTGCGCGACCTGCAACCGGTTTCGCTGGTGGGCACCAGCCCCAACGTGCTGGTCGTGCCCAGCAGCCTGAAGGTCGACAACGTCAAGGATTTCGTCGCGCTGGTGAAGGGCCGCGGCAATTCGCTGAACTACGGTTCCGTCGGCCCGGGCAGCTCGGCTCACCTGGCGATGGAAATGTTCAAGGAAAGCGCGGGCGTGGACCTGGCGCACATCCCCTATTCCGGCTTCCCGCAGGTCATCTCGGCCATCATCGGCGGCGACGTCCAGGCCGGCTTCATGGTGCCGGCCATCGCCGTGCCCCAGGCCCGCGACGGCAAGGTCAAGCTGCTGGCCGTGACCAGCCTGCAGCCCAGCGAGGCGCTGCCGGGCGTGCCGACGATGGCGTCCCAGGGCTATCCCGACTTTGAAGCCATTTCCTGGAACGCCGTGCTGGTTCCCGCCGGTACGCCCACGCCCATCGTCGAACGGCTCAACAGCGAGCTGGCGCGCATCATCGACAGCGACGCGGTACGCAAGCAGCTGGCTCTGCAGTACTTCACGCCCGCGCCGTCCACGCCCGAAGCCCTGACCGCCCGCATCAAGAATGAAAAGGCGCGCTGGGACCAGGTGATCGAAAAGCTGAATCTGTCGCTGGATTGATCGCGACGCCGCAGTGACGGGCCACGCGCGCCGGATTCAGCGCGCCCCCGTCACACGCCCCCTTCATACCCCTGCTGCCGCCAGGCCTCGAACACCGTCACCGCGACGGCATTGGACAGGTTCAGGCTGCGCTGGCCGGCGCGCATCGGCAGGCGCAGGCGCTGCTGGGGCGGGAACATCGCCTGATGTTCGTCCGACAGCCCGGCCGTTTCACGGCCGAACACGAATACGTCGCCCGGCTTGAAGCCGATGTCCGCCACGCTGCGTTGCGCGTGCGTGGTCAGCGCGTAGATGCTGGACGGCGCGGCGCCGGTGTCGGCCAGGGCCTCCTCCAGCGAGTCATGCACCCGGACCGGCTGCCATTCGTGGTAATCCAACCCGGCGCGGCGCATGCGCGCGTCATCGAGTTCGAAGCCCAAGGGGCGCACCAGATGCAGCTGCGCGCCCGTATTGGCGCACAGGCGGATGGCGTTGCCGGTATTGGGAGGGATTTCAGGGCAGACGAGGATGACGTGGAACATGGCGCTAGGGACTCGGGACGGCTTGCGGCGGGAAGTTCGCCGCATACCGGGAATTGTCGCCGATTTGCCTTCAGGCCGGCTCAAGGCGTGCGCGCGGCCACCAGCACCGTGACCTCCGCCGCGCCCGCGGCCAGCAGCGCGGCGGCGGCCGCGTTGGCGGTGCTGCCGGTGGTCATGACGTCGTCCACCAACAGCAGCGGCCGGCCGCGCAGATCGCCCACGCAATAGAACAGGTCTTGCGCGCCGCGCCGGCGCGCATGGCGGCCCTGCGCGGTCTGCCTGGGGGTCTCGCGGCGCCGCCTCAACACGCCGCGCGCCAGCGGCAGCCCCAGCTCGGCCGCCAGGCTGCGCGCGATCTCGCCCGCCGGATTCATGCCGCGCAGGCGCAGGGACGCGCGGCTGGCGGGAATGGCGACCAGCAAGGCGCCATCCGGCAGAGGGCCGCCACGGACCACGGCGGCGGCGATCAGCCGGGCCAGCACGGGCGCCATGCTGAGCCGCAGCCGGGTCTTCAGCATCAGGATCAGGGTATCGGCGGGCGGCGCGTAGTCGAAGGCGGCAAGCGTGCGCGAAAACGCCCGGGGCGCGCCCAGGCAGGCGGCGCAATGCGGCGCGTCCGGGCGCAACCACAGCGCGCAACGCGGGCAGCGCGGCGGGGCCTCGCAGATGTCGGCTTCGCAGCCGGCACAAAGCCGCGCTCCCGCCACCCGCGCGCCGCACAGCGGGCAGTCGCAGCCGACCCGCGACAGCAGCCACCGCCCCATGGTCCGTAGGGACAATCGGAAGCCGCGGCCGGGATGCGCAATAATGGATGCCATCCCTCATGAAACCATGATCCGCCCGCGAGATAGACGCGGGCGCGACCGAAATGTCCCTGCCAGAATCCGCAACGCTCCCCACCCTGCCCCTCGTCAGCGCCGACGTGCCCCGGCAATTCGCCCGCCGCGGCGACCTGGCCGAGGCGCAGTTCCTGTACGGGGAAGTCGCCCGCCGCATGCTGAGCCGCCTGCAATACATCCGGGTCCAGCCCCTGGTGATGCTGGACGCCGGCTGCGGCGCGGGCGACAACCTGCCGCTGCTGCGCGAACGCTATCCCGGCGCCGCCTATACCGGCCTGGACAACTGCGAACCGCTGCTGGAGCAGGCGCGCAAGCGCCACGCCCCCGGCGGTCTGTCGGCCTGGATCGGCAAGCTGGCGCGCCGCGGCCCGGCCGCCCCGGCCTTCATCAACGCCGACCTGGCGGCTAGCGGCCTGGCGCCCGAATCGCTGGAACTGGTGTGGTCCAACCTGGCCATGCACTGGCACCGCGCCCCGCACGCCGTGCTGGCGGAATGGCGGCGCATTCTCAAAGTGGGCGGGCTGGCGATGTTCTCCTGTCTGGGACCGGCCACGCTGCGCGAACTGCGCCAGGCCCTGGACGATGCCGGACTGCGCACGGCCACGCCGTCCTTCGTGGACATGCATGATTTCGGCGACCTGCTGGTGGAAAACGGCTTCGCCGACCCGGTCATGGACCAGGAGATCCTGACCCTGACCTACCGCAGCCCCGAAAAACTGCTGCAGGACGTGCGCGCGCTGGGCGGCAACCCCGCCGAAGGCCGGCGCGGCGGCCTGGTCGGCCGCGACTGGCGCGACCGCCTCTGTGCCGCGCTGGAAGCGCAGCGTCGGCCCGACGGCCTGATCGTCCTGAGCATCGAAGTCGCCTACGGCCACGCCTGGCGGGCCGCCGCGCATCGCAACACGGCCGGCGAAACGCGGTTGTCGGTCAGCGCAATCGGCGGCCGGCACCGCACGCCCTGATCAGCTGGGCGGAACACGGCTGACCGGCAGGGCCGGCGCTTTGCGGGCGCCGGCCTTCCCCCCTAGTGCAGCCGTTCCGGCAACGGCACGCTGACCCCAGGCTCGGAAGCCGGCAAGGCCGTCATGGGTTCGGAAGTCGCCCGGATGCGGCGCCTCAAGACTGCCGTGGGTTCGGCGGGCCCTACCCCGGGCGCAGCCACGCCGCGCCATGCGTTCGACATGGCTTCGACCACCAGCGGCAGGTCGCGCAGCCGATGGAACTGGCTGCGCAGCCAGCGGGAATCATTGCCGCTGCGCATGGACTCATCGCGCAAGGCGGCGATCATGTCGCCCGTGCCCAGCTCTTCGGCCACCGGCATCAGGCGCTGGAACAGGTTGCGCAGATGGTCCATCAGGCGCAGGCGCTGGCCGTCAGGCGTCACGTAGCTGCCCTGCAGGCCGAAGCGGCAAGCCTGGAAGTGGTTGCTGCGATAGGACAGCCAGGCGCCGTCGCCTGGATCGCCTTCGCGCATCAGCAGCACCGCCAGCGCCTGGGCGAAGGCCGCCAGCTGGCAAGCCCGCTCGACCGTCAGCGGCGTATCGCACACGCGGATCTCGACCGTGCCGAACTCCGGCTTGGGGCGGATGTCCCAGTACAGGTCCTTGATGCTCTCCGCCAGGCCATAGGCGCGCAGCTGCGCCAGATGGGCCTCGAACTGGTACCAGTCCTTCACTTCGGGCGGCATGTGGCCGGCCAGCGGGAAGCTGTTGACCGCGTTCAGGCGCGAGCACGAGAACAGGGTATCCACACCCTCGCAGTACGGCGAGGACGCCGACAGCGCAATGAAATGCGGTACGTAGGGCGACAGGCGGCGCAACAGTTTGATGGAATCGTCGCCGCTTTTGACGCCCAGGTGGATGTGCTGGCCGAAGACCGTAAATTGACGCGCCAGGTAACCGTACATTTCGGCCAGGTACTGGAAGCGCGGGGTGTCCGAAATGGAACGTTCCTGCCAGCGCATGAAGGGATGGGCGCCGCCGCCGGCAACCGACACGCCCACGGCGTCCGCCGCTTCGATCAGGGCGTCGCGCATCTCGCGCATCTCGGCCAGCAAGCCCATGGGGTGCTCGTGCACCGAGGAATTCAGTTCGATCATGGACCGCGTGATTTCCGGTTTAACGCGGTCGGCGATGGGGTGGTTGGCCATTTGGGCCAGCAGCTCGTCAGAGGCTGCGGTCAGGTCAAAACTGCGGGGGTCTATCAGTTGCAGCTCGAGCTCGATGCCCAGGGTGTTGGGGGCCGACGAAATGAACGGGATCTGTTCCATCTCGGACTCCTTTCTGAATGTTTGATGAGGGTGTGCGCCGTTCGACCTTGAAGCCCGGCAACATCCCGGGGGGCACTAGACGGCAGCTTGTGCACGCATGATAGCCGCTGTTTTGTGGCAAGAAGATGGAAAATCGTGACATTTATGTGCAACATCACGAAGCAATCGGTTTTTCCCTGTGAAGAAAAGTGAGCGAGCGCTCACGGCGTAGAAACGGCGCGGGCTCCCGGCCCGCGACGGCCGGATAGCCAGCGTGGAAGGGGCTTTCGGGAAGGGGTGGGACAACCCTTTAAAGGGTTATCCCTAGGCTATTTGCGCCAGAAAATCGGGGTGAACAGCACCAGCACGGTCAGCAATTCCAGGCGCCCGATCAGCATCGCGAAGGTGCAGACCCAGATCTGGAAATCGGACAAGACGGCAAAGTTGCCCATGGGGCCGACCGGCCCCAAGCCGGGGCCGGTGTTGTTGACGCTGGCGAAAACGGCCGAGAAGGCCGTGATCGGGTCCAGGCCGGACAAGAGCAGCAGGCTGGTGAAAACCGCGATGGAGAGCCCGTAGAACAACATGAAGGCCAGCACGGACGACATGGTCCGGGTCTCGACCGCCCGGCCGTTGATGCGCACCGGACTGACGGCGTGCGGGTGCAACATTGTTACCAGCTCATTGCGGGCCTGCTTGACCAGCAGGATCGCCCGGATCATCTTGATGCCGCCCCCGGTCGAGCCGGCCGAGGTCGCAAAGCCCGACAGCAGCAGCATGGTCAACGGCGCAAACAGCGGCCATTGCGCGAAGTCGGTATTGGCGTAGCCCGTGGTGGTAGCCATGGAAATCGTGTTGAACATGCCGTAGCGCAGCGCCTGCAGCGGGTCGGTATAGACCCCTTTCCAGAACAGGAACACCGAAATCACCAGGCCGACCCCCAGCACCACGACCAGGTAGGGGATCGCCTCCGGACAACGCACATAAGCCCGCGGGCTGCGCTGGCGGAAGGCATTGAAATGGGTGGCGAAGTTGATGCCGGCGATCAGCATGAACACCATCGCCACCATTTCCACCGCCACCGAATCGAAGTGGGCAAAGCCGTCGTCCCAGGTCGAAAAGCCGCCCAGGCCCATCGTGGTGGCCATGTGGCACCAGGCCTCGAACCACGACAGGCCGACCGCCCGGTAGGCCAGGAAGCACAGGATGGAGAACACGAAATAGACCGCGTACAGCGCCTTGGCGGTGCTGGCGATGCGGGGCGTGAGCCGTTCATCCTTCATGGGTCCGGGCGTTTCCGCCCGCACCACCTGGTGCCCGCCCACCCCCAGCAAGGGCAGGATGGCCACCGCCAGCACCAGGATGCCCATGCCGCCGATCCAGATCAGCGTGGCCCGCCACAGGTTGATGGACGGGGGCAAGGTGTCCAGGTTGGTCAACACCGTGGCGCCGGTGGTGGTCAGGCCCGACATGGCTTCGAAGTAGGCGCCGGTAAACGATAGCGGCAAGCCAGCGCCATGGAAGTAGAGCAGCAGCGGAATGGCCGCCAACAGGGGCAGGCCCGCCCACACGGCCGACACCAGCACGAAGCCATCGCGCGCGCGCAGCTCGCAGCGGGCGCGGCGCGTTATCGCGGCCAGGCCGCCGCCTATGCCCACCGAGAGCAGGAACCCGTCCAGGAAGGCCTCGCGCGCGCCGTCGCCGCCGACGTAGGCGACGGTCAGCGGGATCAGCATGGTGAGGGCGAACATCACCATTGTCAGGCCCAGGATGTAGAGGGTGCCCAGGACGCGCTTCATGGAGCTATCCGGCCGCGCGCGGCCCGCGCAGAAGGAGGGAGGCGGCGCGCATCAGAAGAAGGACGCCGAGACTTGGAACAGCTTTTCCACGCGCGGCATCTGCCGGCGCGAGGGCACGAAGACGATGACGTGGTCGTCGGATTCGATCACGGTATCGGCGTCCGGCAGGATGATCTCGTCTTCCCGCACCAGGGCGCCGATGCTGGCGCCCTTGGGCAGACTGATCTGCCCGACCGCGCGCCCCACCACCTTGGAGGTGGAGCGGTCGCCGTGGGCGATGGCCTCCAGCGCTTCCGCCACGCCCTGGCGCAACCGGTGAACGGCGGCCACGTCGCCGCGGCGCACGTGGCGCAGGAGTTCGCTCATGGTGGCTTGGGACGGCGACACGGCGATGTCGATATGGCTGCCCTGCATCAGTTCGCCATAGGCTTGCCGGTTGATCAGCGCGATCACCTTGCGCGCGCCCAGGCGCTTGGCCAGCAGCGAGGACATGATGTTGTCCTCGTCGTCGCTGGTCAGCGCCAGCCAGGTGTCCATGTCCTCGATGTTCTCGCGTTCCAGCAGCGCTTCGTCGGTGCCGCTGCCGTGCAGGACCAGCACGCTGTCGGGTAACTGGGTCGCCAGGTATTCGCAGCGCTTCTGGTCGCGCTCGATGATGCGGACGCTGTATTTTTCCTCGGCCAGCTGGCGCGCCAGCCGCAGGCCGATATTGCCGCCGCCCGCGATCATCACGCGGCGCACGGCGCGCTCGGCCTCGCGCAGCTGCCGCACCGCGCGGCGCGCGTCGCGCGAGTCCACCACCAGCACCACCTCGTCGCCCGGGGCGATGACGGTGCCGCTGCCCGCCCGCAGCGGCCGGCCGCCGCGCAGCACGTCGATGACGCGCGCCTTCACGTCGGGCCAGACGTCGCGCAGCTTGTCGACCGGGGAATGGGCCATCGGGCTGCCCGCCCCGACCCGCACGGTCACCACGCTGACCCGGCCTTCGGCGAACTCCACCACCTGCAGGGCTTCGGGGAACTCGATCAGGCTGTGCAGATAGGTGGTGACGCTGCGCTCGGGACTGATCAGGGCGTCGATGCAGAAGCCCTCTTCGCTCATGAGTTCCGGGTGTTCGGCGAACTCGACCGAGCGGATGCGGGCGATGCGGCGGGGAATGTTGAACAGCTGGCGCGCGATCTTGCAGGCCACCATATTGGCCGAATCCGAGGCCGCACAGGCGATTAGCAGGTCGGTGTCGGCGGCGCCGGCGGCCTCCAGCACCGATACCTGCGAGCCGTCGCCATGGACGACGCGCAGGTCGAAGTGTTCTTGCAGGTATTGGAGCTGGACAGGATCCGAATCGATCACCGTGATGTCGTTCTCTTCGGACACCAGGTTCTCGGCCACGCTGGTGCCTACGCGACCAGCGCCCATGATCAGGATCTTCATGAGCTCCGCTTGCGGGCGGACTCGATGCCCAATTGCTTGAGCTTGCGGTACAGGTGGGTGCGTTCCAGCCCCGTGCGTTCCGACACGCGGGTCATGCTGTGGCTTTCGCGGACCAGGTGGTATTCAAAGTAGATGCGTTCGAATTCATCGCGGGCCTCGCGCAGCGGCTGGTCCAGCGAGATGCTGCCCAACTGGCCGTTGGAGGTGACCGGGACTTCGTTGGCGGGCGCGGTGGCCAAAACCGGGGGATCCAGTTCGTCTTCCAGCGCCACGGCGGCGTTGGAGGCGGCCGGATGCGCGGCGGCGGGCGCCGGGTGCGGCGCGCGGCCGCGGGCCAGGCCGGCGGCGACGGTCTTCAGCAGGCGCTGCAGCGTGATCGGCTTTTCGAGGAAATCCATGGCGCCGATGCGCGTGGCCTCGACCGCCGTGTCGATGGTGGCGTGGCCGCTCATCATGATCACGGGCATGTCCAGCAGGCCTTGCGAGCCCCACTCCTTGAGCAGGCTGACGCCGTCGGTGTCGGGCATCCAGATGTCCAGCAACACCAGATCGGGGCGCATGCGCAAGCGTGCGGCGCGCGCTTGCGCCGCGTTTTCAGCCAGCTCGACCGTGTGTCCTTCGTCGTATAGGATTTCCGACAAAAGCTCGCGTATACCGACTTCGTCGTCAACCACCAGAATTCTGGCCATAAAGCATCCACCTATTGCGTAGCCGCATTATCCTTTTCTTGCGCGGTCGCGTCTATTGTATCGGCCTCGGAAGCCAGCCGGGTCAACAAGATCGAGATCCGCGCGCCTCCTTCCTTGCGGTTGGCAAGGTCGATACGCCCGCCGTGTTCTTCCACGATCTTGCGTACGATTGCCAATCCTAACCCAGTCCCGTGGGACTTGGTGGTGACGTAGGGCTCGAACGCGCGCTGCATGACCTGGGGCGGAAAGCCCGGCCCGGTGTCGGCGACCGTGAATCTGAGCGCCTGATGGGCCGCCCGGTCGGGCTGCTCGCTACGCATGAGCTGCGTGGTCACGCTGACCCGCCCTAGTCCGCCCTGCTCGGCGATGGCGTCGCGGGCATTGGACATCAGGTTGTGGATCACCTGGCGCAACTGGGTGGGATCCCCCTCGATGAGAGGCAGGTCAGGCGCCAGCGTCACGTCCAGGTTCAAGGCCTTCTCGGCCAGCCGCGGCGAGCCGCCTTCGGGCTCCCAGCCGTACAGCGACAGCACGTCCGCCACCAGGGCGTTGAAATCGATGCGCTGCATCACGGCCGGCGGCGTGCGGGCGTATTCGCGGAAGTCGTCCACCATCTGCTTGAGCGACGCCACCTGGTTGACGATGGTATTGGTGGACCGTTCCACGATCTGCGCCTCGGCGGGGGGCAGCTTGCCCTCCAGCTTCATGGCCAGACGCTCGGCCGACAGCTGGATCGGCGTCAGCGGGTTCTTGATCTCGTGCGCCAGGCGGCGCGCGACCTCGCCCCAGGCCACGGTCCGGTTGGCCGAGATCACCTCGGTGATGTCGTCGAACACCACCAGGTAGCCGTTGCCGCGCCCGTCCACGCGCAGATGCGTGCCGCGAGCCAGCAGGGTCAGGGGCTGCGCCGGGGCCGCCCCCTCGCCCTGCCCCGGAGCGATTTCAAATTGCTGCTGCCAGTGCTGGCGCTCGGAACCCACCGCGGCATGGGCGGAAAACGCCTGCCGGACGATGTTGGCGAACTCCAGCATGCCGCCCACCGTCTCCAGCGGACGGCCGATCACCGAGCGCAAGTCCGCGCCCAGGATGGTCTGGGCGCCCTGGTTGACGGTCGTGACGCGGAACGATTCGTCGAACACCAGCACCCCGGAGGACAGGTTCGACAGCACGCTTTCCAGATAGACGTTGGAGCGTTCCAGCTGCTGCCGGTTGCTCTCGACCATGCGGCGGGCCTCGTCCAGCTGGCGCGTCATGGCGTTGAACGAGCGCGTGAGCTGGCCGACTTCGTCTCGCTCCGGCGGTTCGGGCAGGGGCCGGTAGTCGCCCACGCCCACGGCCTGGGTGCCGCCCGCCAGGCTGAGCAGCGGCCGCACCAGCCGCTTGGACAGCGACAGCGCCACGGCGATGGCGCCGAAGGCCGCCAGCAGCAGGGCCAGCGTCAGGGTGATGCCGTACAGCTTGCGCAGGCCCAGCCGCGACAGCGCCAGCTCCTGGTAGTCGCGAAAGCCCTGCTGCACCAGATTGGCGTTGTGGGCGATCTGCTCGGGCACGGGCTGCAACAGCTGCAGCCAGCGCGGTTCGGACGCCGGTCCCAGCAGATTGTCGTAGCGGTCGGGTCCCGTCAGCGGGATCACCACCCGCAGATGCAGGCCGCCCTCGGCGCCAGGCGTAACCGGATCATCGGCTTCGGCGGCGGAATAGCCGCGCGCCAGCCGCAGCTGGTTCATGACCGTGGACGGCGGCATCGCCGGCAGCAACTGGCCGTACTGGCTGGTGGAGAACGCGACCATGCGCCCGCTGCCGGTGAACACCATGGCCTCCTGCACGCCATTGGCCTCGCGCAGCCGCGTCAAGGCCAGCGTTACGCCGCTGTCAGAGTTGCGGTTCAGCTCCACGGCCATGGAGCGCGCGCGGGCATCCAGATCGGCCAGCAGCGAGTCCAGCGCGGCGCGGCCCAGGTTCAGGCCCGCTTCCAGCGCCGTGTCCACCCGCACGTTGAACCAGGATTCGATCGAACGCGACATGAACTGCACCGACACGGTGTAGATCAGGGCGCCGGGCACCACGCCGATCAGGGCGAAGGCCAGGGAAAACCGGGCCGTGAGCCGCGCGCCGAACTGGCGCCGGCGGATCTGACGGGCCAGCCGCACGGTCAGCGCCACCACCCAGACAAAGAGCGCCAACGCAAAAATGCCGTTCAGCACCAGCAGCGTGTCGTAGTAGCGCGCAAAGCGCGAGGCATTGCCGGTGGACCACGCCAACAGGCCCAGCAATGCCAGGCCGCTCGCGGCGCCAACCATCAGGGCCAGCCGAAGCAACAGCCTCATGATGGGTCTTTCTCCTTGTCGCTGAGCACGAAGGTGAAGTCCAGCCAGGGCGTCGCCTGCACCCACGAGCTGCTGTTCAAGGCGTTGACCTGGAAGGGCCGCGGCAATAGCGAAGTATCCAGGCGCAAGCGCAGTTGGCCGCCGTAAAGCACGCCCGCGTCGAACTCGTCGGCATCGCCCACCGACCAGTTGCGGATATGGCGGATGACGCCCATGGCGTCGTCCAGGGAGGCGACCGGGAAGGTCAGTTCACCCACGCCGACCCGCCATTGCCGGGTCAGGGCGTTATAGATGATGCGCCAGGTGCGGGAGGTGTCGACCAGGGATTTGTCGAACCACCACCAGCGCTCGCGGTTGATGTTGAGATCGGCGGTGAAATAGAGCGGAACCCCGCGCTGGGCCGCGTCCCGCAGTTGCTGGTTCAGTTCGAACTCGATGTCCGCGTCGATTTCCAGCTTGCCGTCGCGCACCGCCGGGCGAACTTCGGTGACCCTGGGTTCAGCCCCATGCGCCTGCCTGCCCGGCACGAAGGAAAGCAAGGCAGATGCGAGCAACAACCCGAGAAATAAGCGCGGAATAATGGACATACGGCACCGGAACTACGTCATGCCCCCTATTCTTGGCGATTCAGGACTGCTTGGCAAACAAGGCGTAGAAAAACCCGTCGTGCTGGGCCGCGGGTGTTGCATCGACCGCAACAGGCAGCAATTGCCCGGGCGCCTCCAGGCGTTTCGCGTCGGGATGGCGCTGCATGAACTCCAGCGCCTGGCGCGTGCCCTCGATCGGGAAAATCGAGCAGGTCACATAGAGCAGCCGCCCGCCGGGCGCCACGGTGCGCCAGAGCGCGTCCAGGATGCTGGCCTGCAGGGTGGCCGTGCGCCGCACGTCGTTCTCGCGCCGCAGCCAGCGGATGTCCGGGTGGCGGCGCACGATGCCCGAGGCCGTGCAGGGCACGTCGGCCAGCACGGCGTCGAACGGCTTGCCGTCCCACCAGGCATCCAGGTCCGCGGCATCAGCCGCTTGCAACTGGACACGATCGCTTGCCAGGCCCAGCCGGTCCAGGTTCTGCCCGACGCGGGCCAGCCGGCCGGCGTCGGCATCCAGGGCCAGCAGGTCGATATCGGCCAGCTCCAGCAGATGGGCGGTCTTGCCGCCCGGCGCCGAGCAGGCGTCCAGCACCCGCATGCCGTCGGCGGGCGCCAGCAGTTCGGCCGCCAATTGCGCGCCGGCGTCCTGCACCGACCACCAGCCCTCGGCAAAACCGGGCAATTGCGTGACCGGCTTGGGCGTCGCCAACACCAGGCCGGACTGGCCCACGGGCTCGGCCGCAAGGCCGGCGGCCTGGAAAGCAGCCAGCACCTGCTCGCGGCTGGCGCGGCGGCGGTTGACGCGCAGGGTCAGCGGCGCGGGCAGGTTGGCCGCGGCCAGGATCTCGCGCCATTCCTGCGGATAGGCCACGCTCAGCTGCTTGACCCACCAGCCGGGATGGTTCCATTGGGCTTCGGGGCTGTTGGCGACCGCGGCTTCGAGCGCCGCGCGTTCCCGCAGGAAGCGGCGCAGGCAGGCGTTGAGCATGCCTTTAAAGGATGCCAGGCCACGGGTCCGGGTAGCGGCCGTCACGGCCTGGTCCACCACCGTATGCGCGGCATAGACCGGCATTCCCGGCAGAGCTGCCGCGGCTTCGCCCTCTTCCTTCAGCAGGGTCAGCGAGACCAGCAGCAGGGATTCGAACAGCACGCTGGGATAGCGCTGCACCATCTCGCGGCCCACGGCGTCGGCCCAGCCCAGATAGCGCATCGCATGGAACGACACGGCCTGCGTGGCGGGCCGCAGGGACGATTCCACCTCGGCCAGCGCATCGGTCAGGGAGCGGCCGTCCAGCACGCGCTCGACCACCTCCGCGCTGGAAAGCAGGACGGAGGACAGCGGAGGGGCTAGATTGGGAGAGTCGGAACGCGTGGACATGGTGCAAATTCAGGAGATAAGACCGCTATGGTAGCCGGACCTGGACGAACGGCGGCTGTCGCGGCACACTGGCCCCAGCCACGGAGCCCCTCATGACCCTTGCCACCCTGCTGCTCTTCGTCCTGGCCTCGGCCGTCACCATCATCACGCCAGGCCCCACCGTCCTGCTCGCCATGAGCAACGGTTCGCGCCACGGCGTGCGCGCCGCCTGCTGGGGCATGGCGGGCGCCGTGCTGGCCGACCTGGTCCTGATCGGCGCGGTGGCCTCGGGCCTGGGCGTGGTGCTGGCGGCGTCCGAAATCGCCTTCCAGCTCATCAAATGGGTGGGCGCGGCCTATCTGGCCTACCTGGGCTGGAAGATGCTGCGCTCGGACGCCGCGCTGGTCATGCCTGCCGCCCAGCCGGACGCCCGGCGTCCGGCTGGCCTGGCGCTGGGCCTGCGCAGCTTCGCGGTGGCGCTGACCAACCCCAAGGCGCTGCTGTTCATGTCGGCCTTCCTGCCCCAGTTCATCAATCCGGCCGCGCCCCTGCTGGCGCAGTACGCCGTGCTGGCCGGCGTCATGGCGCTGATGAACATCGCCGTGATGCTGGCCTATGCGGCGTTGGGCGCGCAAATGGTGCGCGCCTTCCAGGGCGCCGGCCTGCGCTGGCTGAACCGCGTCTGCGGGGGACTGCTGATCGGGCTGGCCGGGACGCTGGCGCTGTACCGGCGCAGCGCGCCTTGAACGGCATTCAGTCCGCCCGGACAGCCGCCTAGGCTCGCCCCAGCTGCCGCGACAGGAAGCTGCAGGTCGCCACTAGCAGCTTCGCGCATTCCGCCACGTTGCCTTCCATGCGGTGCTTGGGTCCGGCCACCGCGACGGCTAGCGTCTCGTTGTTAATCGTGAGCGTGGTCGCGACCGCCCACACGTCGTAGACGTTCTCGCCCCGGGTCACGAAATAGCCGTTCTTCCGGCTTTCCAGGATGTCCTGGATCAGCGCTGCATGCTCGGTCTTGGTCTCCGGCGTGATCGCGGCCAACTGCTGGTCCTCCATCCATGCGCGCAGCTCGCGCTCCTTCAGGGTGCCCAGGAAGGCCTTGCCGATGGAACTCGAATGCAGCGGTTTGAACTCGCCGGGCTTGGCCGAATAGCGGATCGAATGCAGCCCTTCGATGACCTGCAGGTAGATCGCGGAGTCCCCCAGGCGCTTGCCCAGGATCACGGTTTCGCGGGTGGAATCACGCAGCCGCTCCAGCACCTGGGTGACGTGCTCGATGAACGGGTCCTTGGCCAGGATGTCGCTCGTCACGTCGTACATGCGCTTGGTGGGATACAGCGTGCGCGGACGGTTCAGCGTGTACAGGTAGCCGCGCGCCGTCAGCGTCGACACGATGGCGTGGCAGGTGCTCTTGGGGATGCCAGCCGCCTCGGCCAGGTCAGTCAGCGATAAGGGCCGTTCGTTGGCCTGAAACGCTTCAAAGACGTCAAGCACTCGCTCGACTCCGGTCACCGTGACTCCAGACATGGCGCTTCCTTTTTGGAAAGTGAGATGGCCGCAATTCAGCCCGCTGAATAAATCCGATAAATCCGTTCCGTTTCCGATTTGCCGCAGGATTTTGTTCGTAATACCGAACAACTGTCCTTGTTCCCGAATATTTTGCTTCATACCATCCTCAGCACGCAACACCTCGACGGAGATCAGAAAGCGTGCAGACGAACAAGGACATCGCGGTAGAAGAGCGCGCCGGCGGCGAGGTGTGGATCACCATCGAGCGCCCGCACAAGCACAACGCGCTTGCACGCAAGGTGCTCGCCGAACTCGGGCAGGCGGTGCTTGCGGCGGGCAGGCGGACAGACACTCGCTTCATCGTCCTGACCGGCGCCGGCGACCGGTACTTTGCAGCCGGCGGCGATCTGGTGGAACTGGCCGAGGTGCGCGACGTAGCGGCCACCACGGACATGGCCGAGCAGTCCCGCGCGGCGCTGGACGCGGTGCGCAACTGCCCCGTGCCCGTGCTGGCCTACCTGAACGGCGACGCGATCGGCGGCGGCGCCGAACTGGCCCTGGCGTGCGACATGCGCATGCTGGCCAGCCACGCGCACATCGGCTTCATCCAGGCGCGGCTGGCCATCTCGTCGGTATGGGGTGGCGGGGTCGACTTGTGCCAGCTGGCGGGCAGCGCCCGCGCGATGCGCATGATGAGCCGCGGCGAACTGATAGACGCACCGGTGGCGCTGGATTGGGGCCTGGCCGACGCCATCGTTTCGGACGGATTGGCGGGCGCGGACATGCAAGCCTTCCTCAAGCCGCTGCGGCTCTGCGCGCCGCAGGTGCTGCGGGCCATCAAGGCGCAAACCGCAGCCTGGCGCCAAGGCGCCTCGTATGAAGCGCGCCGCGCCGTCGAACGGCAACAGGTGATGCATACCTGGCTGCACGACGATCACTGGCGCGCGTCCGACGCGTTTCTTGCGAGGAGTTCGAAATGAGCGCCGAACAGAACCGCGAAACGCGCGACATGGAACCGCAGCTGAGTTCCACCAGCGCCAGCGGCATCGAAGTGCCGACCAGCGTCGGCGCCGACGCCGTCGACCCAGCCCGCATCGGCATCCCCGGCGAGTACCCGTACACGCGGGGCATCTTCCCCGACGGCTATCAGGGCCGTCTCTGGACCATCCGCCAGTACTCCGGCTTCGGCACCGCCGAAGAGTCCAACGAGCGCTACAAGTTCCTGCTGGAAAAGGGGCAGACCGGCCTGTCCGTGGCACTGGACCTGCCCACGCAGTGCGGCCTGGATCCGGTGCACCCGATGGCGCGTCCGGAGATCGGCAAGGTGGGGGTTTCGCTCTCCAACCTGAGCGAGGCCGAGATCCTGTTCAAGGATCTGGACCTGTCGAAGATCTCGACCTCGTTCACGATCAACGGCACGGCCGCCATCATCTATGCGATGTATCTGGCCGTGGCCGACAAGCAGAACGTCCCGCGCGACAAGCTCACCGGCACCATCCAGAACGACATCCTGAAGGAGTACGTGGCGCGCGGCACCTGGATCTTCCCGGTGCGCCCCTCGATGCGGCTGATCGCGGATTCGATCCTCTATTCCAACGAAGTCTCGCCGCGCTTCAACCCCATCAGCATCGCGGGCGCCCACGTGCGCGATGCCGGCTCGACCGCAGCTGAAGAAATGGCCTACACACTGGCCAACGGCCTGGCCTACGTGGACGAACTGCGCGCACGCGGCGGCGACGTCGAAAAGTTCGCCAAGCGCCTGTCGTTCTTCTTCTACGTCCACATGGACTTCTTTGACGAGATCGCCAAGTTCCGCGCCGGCCGCAGGCTTTGGGCCCGCCTCATGAAGGAACGCTACGGCGTGAAGGACCCGAAGGCGCAGCACTTCCGGTTCGGCGTGGTGTGCGGCGGCTCGTCGCTGGTGGCGCCGCAGCCCTACAACAACGTGGCGCGCGTGGCGGTGGAAACCATGGCGGCAGTGCTGGGCGGCGCGCAATCCATCTTCACCTGCGCCTTCGACGAAGCCTTCCAGATCCCCACTGAATTTTCGGCCGAGCTGGCCGTGCGCACGCAGCAGATCATCGCTTTCGAGAGCGGCATAGGCCGCACGGTCGATCCCTTGGGCGGCAGCTATTTCCTGGAGCAGCACACCGACCGGATGGAAGAGCAGATCACCAAGGTAATGGATGAGATAGACGCCTACGGCGGCGTGATCCCGGCCATCGAGGACGGCTGGATCCAGCTGCGCCTGGCCGAGCGCGGCCTGGAGCGCAAGCTCAACACCGACTCCGGCCAAAACGTGATCATCGGCCAGAACTACTTCAGGAAGGCAGACGAGGAAATCAAGGTCGGCGAGGTCTTCAAGCTGGACCCGACCGTGGCCGAACGCGCGCTCGAGAAATACCAGCGGGTGCTGGACACGCGCCGCCAATCCGAGGTCGACCGCGCGCTGTCCCGGCTTTCCGCCGTGGCCGCCAAGGATAACGAGAACATCATGCCCTACCTCGTGGAGTGCTGCCACGCCTACGCCACCGTCGGCGAAATGGTGGAGCGCCTGAAGGAAAAGTGGGGCGAATTCAAGGAGCCAGTGAATCTATGAGCGCCCCACAGACCTCTGCCGCCCTGGCGGCCAAGCGTATCCTGATCGGCAAGCCCGGCCTGGACGGCCACGACATCGGCGCCAAGATCGTCGCGTTGACGCTGCGCAACGCTGGCGCGGAAGTCATCTACACCGGCCTGCGCCGCAGTCCGCTGCAGATCGCGCAGGTCGCGGTGGACGAAGGCGTGGACGCGGTCGGCCTGAGCATCCTGTCCGGCAGCCACCGCGAGCTGGTCGCCGAAGTCATGGCGCAGCTGCGCGAACTGCGGGCGCACGGAGTAAAGGTCTTCGTCGGCGGCACCATTCCGGCCGAAGACTGGCCCTACCTGAAAGAACTGGGCGTGGCCGCAATCTTTACCGCCGACATGGCGCTGGACGACATGGTCCGCACCTTGGCCCAGAGCCTGTCATGAACGCGCCGCTGGCGGGGATCCGGATCATCGAGGTCGGCCATATGTTGGCCGGCCCCTACTGCGGCTTGATGCTGGCCGACATGGGCGCCGAGGTCATCAAGATCGAAACGCCCGAAGGCGACATCGGCCGCAGCGTCAGCCCCCACTTCGTGGGCCCGCACAATGCCTACTTCGCCAGCCTGAATCGCAACAAGAAGAGCGTGGTGCTGGACCTGGCTTGCGACGAGGGGCGCGCCGCGCTGGGTCGCATCGTCGAAACCTCGCACGCCCTGGTGACCAACCTGCGGCCTGCGGCGATCCGCAAGCTCGGTCTCACCTACGACGCGTTGCGGCGCTGGAACCCACGCCTGGTCTGCGTGGCGCTGACCGGCTACGGGCTGGATGGTCCCTATGCGGACAACCCCGCCTACGATTACGTCATCCAGGCGATGACGGGCGTCATGGCGCTGACCGGCGATCCCGAGGCTCCGCCCACCAAGGCTGGCTACTCGGCGGTGGACAACTCGGCGGGCCTGGTTGCCGCGGTCGGGCTGTTGGCCAAGATCGTGCAGGGCCAAGGCGGCCAGGTCGACGTCGCCATGTACGACGTCATGCTCTCGCAGCTCAACTACCTGGCGGGCGCGGCGCTGAACGCAGGCGAAACCATAGAGCGCCTGGCCGATTCGTCGCACCCCTATGTAGTGCCGGCGCAGATTTTCGCGACGGCGGACGGCTGGCTCACGCTGTTCATCACCCACGACAAATTCTGGAAGACCTTCTGCGGCGAAATCGGCCGCCCCGAATGGATCGCGGACGCGAAGTTCGCCACCATGGCGGGACGCCGTAAGCACCGGGCCGAGGTCATCGCCGCCATTGCGCAGGTACTGCGCCAGGCGCCTGCCAGAGCCTGGGTGCGTCGCCTGAGTCCTTTGGGCGTGGTGGTGGCCGAAGTCGGCACCTTGAATGCCGCACTCTCCAGCGACATCGCCGCCGCCCGCGAACTGGTCGTCGCGCTGGGCGACGGCAACCTGCCGTTGCAGGCGGTGGCCAGCCCGATCCGCTTCCAGGGATACGCGCCCGTCTATGGCCTGCCCCCCCTGCTGGACGAGCACGGCGACGAAGTGCTGGGCAGGGTCAAGACATGAGCGCGCCGGGCCTCTCCAAGCGTGAAGACCGTCCCGTGAGCGCGCCGCCCCTGGACCGCTGGGCGCTGAGCCGCGCGCTCACGCGCATGGCCAACGCCGACGCCGCCGAAGTGGCGCGGTTCGCGCTGCGCGATGCGACGGCGCACGCCGCGCGCCGGATCGGCATCACCGGCGCTCCCGGCGCCGGCAAGAGCACCCTGGTCGGGCACCTGGCGCTGGAACGCGCGCCAACTGGACGGCTGGGCGTCCTGGCCGTGGATCCGAGCAGCCCCAAGAGCGGCGGCGCGATCCTGGGCGACCGCGTCCGCATGGACGACCTGGCCGGCATCGGCGACCTGTACATCCGCTCGCTGGGCTCGCGGCGCACGTGCGACGGCTTGGCCGACAACCTGCCGGAGATGCTCGACATCATGGACGAGTTCGGCTTCGACGAGGTGCTGCTGGAGACGGTCGGCATCGGCCAGGCCGAGTACGCGGCGCGCGCGCAGGTCGACACGCTGGTCCTGGTGCTGCTGCCCGAAAGCGGCGACGTGGTCCAGGCCATGAAGGCCGGCATCATGGAAATGGCCGACATCTACGTCGTGAACAAGTCGGACCTGCCGGGCGCGAAAAAAATGGCCACCGACATACAGCGCATCGCCGCGGTAAGCCCGCGGCCCGAGGGCGCTTGGCGCGCACCGGTACTGCTGGCGTCCTCCACGCAACCGGACTCGATCCGCGCCCTATCGCAAGCCATAGACCGGCACCAGGCCTGGCGCGCCACCGACCCGGAGCGGCGCCAACGCCTGCGCGCCCAGCGGCTGCGCTACCGGCTGCGGCGCATGCTCGAAATGCGCATCGCGCATGCCATCGCCCATGCGGACGAGGCACTGTTCGACGCGCCGCTGCGCCAGCAGATGGATCGAATACTCGCCACGGCCGGCAACACGCTCGACTTTTGACTCCTCGGAGACCCGCCATGCTCGCACGCCTGCTCGCATCGTTGTTGACCGCCGTCTGCATCGCCGCACCGGCCGCGGGCGCAGACGCGGCATTTCCTGCCAAGCCGGTCAGGATCATCGTCCCGCAGACGCCCGGCGGCGCCTCCGACGTGCTGGCCCGCCTCATCGGCCAGAAGCTCACCGCGAAATGGGGCCAGCCGGTAGTGGTCGAAAACCACCCCGGCGCGGGCGGCAATGTGGGCATGGAGCTGGTCGTCCGCGCGGCGCCCGACGGCTACACGCTGCTGATGAGCTATGTCGGCACCCAGGCCATCAATGGCGCGCTGTACCGCAAGCTTGCCTTCGATCCGGTTCAGGACTTCGCGCCGGTCGCCACGCTGGCCACCCTGCCCTTCGTGATGGTGACCCAGGCGGATTCACCGCTCAAGACCGTTTCCGCGGTGGTCGCCGCCGCGCGCACTTCACACGTCACCTATGGCTCGGCTGGCAATGGCTCGGTCAATCACCTGCTGGGCGAGATGTTCAACACCGCCACCGGCGTCAAGCTCGCGCACATACCCTACCGGGGCGCGGCGCCGGCGCTGCAGGACTTGATGGGCGGACGGATCCAGGTCGTGTTCACCAGCCTGCCGTCCGTCATCGGCGCCCTCAAGAGTTCCACCCTCTATCCGATCGCGGTCACCAGCGCACGTCCCGCCGCCGCATTCGACAGCATTCCCACCATCGCGCAGGCCGGCTTCAAGGACTTTGATGTCAATCCGTGGTTCGGCCTCATGGCCCCGGGACGCACGCCGCCGGCTCTCGTCCGGAAGATCAACAACGATGTGAACGACATCCTGCGCACGCCGGAAGTCGCGGCCAGCTTCGCGGCCCAGGGCGCCGAACCCTACATCACGCAACCGGACGAGTTCGCAAGAATCCTGCGGGCCGATGCGCTGAAGTGGGGCGACGTGGTGCGCGCCTCGGGCGCGCAGGTGGATTGACCGATGTCGCGCGCGCTGATCCGGTCGTGGAAGAAGACGCAGCGTGTGGGAACCCGCGCCCAGGCGTCGGCGACGCAGTTGCAGGACGCGCGTTCGGCCGCGCTGTCCCTGTTGCAGCGCAGTGTGAGATTCAAGCATGACCGCCTGGCCGTCTTGCGGCTGGAAAACGCAGTACAGCTGGGCGCCAACGTCGACGAGACGCTGTGGGACTACTGCCACGCAGTAGCCAGCCACATGGCCGACCCGACGCAGTTGCAGAAGGTCCTGACGCTGCGCCGCGGCACGATGGACCAACCGACCGACGACATAACGCCGGCGGAACCGAACTCCAGGAGACAGGAATGAAAACTTCTTCCTATAGCTGTTCGTTGCGCAAGCTCACGCCATCGGGCCGCCGCATCATGGCGTCCCTGTTCTGCATCGCGTCCTGTACCCCCGGATGGGCCCAGGCGAGCGGCGACGTGGTAAAGATCGGCGTGCTGGCCGACATGTCGGGCATCTATTCAGACATGGGCGGCGCCGGCATCACCGAAGCGGTCAGGATGGCCATCGCCGATTTCGGCGGCAAGGTAAACGGCAAGGCGATCGAAGTCGTGACGTCCAATCACTCGGCCAAGCCCGACGTCGCGGCGACCGCGGCGCGCGGCTGGTTCGACACCCAAGGGGTGGACATGATCATCAGCGGTCCGAGCTCGGGCACCAGCCTGGCCATCGCCACGGTCGCGGCCGAGAAAAAGAAGATCGTCATCGTCACGGGCGGCGTCGCGGCCCAGCTCACCAACGAGGAATGCTCGCCCTACACCGTGCATTACCTCTACGACACGGTGGCGCTGGCCCGCGGAACCGGCACCGCCATGACCCGCCAGGGCGGCAAGACCTGGTACTTCCTGACGGTCGACTACGCCTTCGGCAAGTCGCTGGAAAAAGAAACCACGGAGGTCGTCAAGGCCAATGGCGGCAGCGTGCTGGGCAGCGTGCGCCATCCCCTGTCCACGCCCGACTTCTCGTCCTTCCTGCTGCAGGCCAAGGCCTCGGGCGCACAGGTCCTGGGACTGGCCAACGGCGGCGCGGACACCATCAACTCCGTCAAGGCCGCGAGCGAGTTCGGCCTGTCTTCGTCGATGAAGCTGGCGGGCCTGATGCTGTTCATCACCGACGTCCACGCCCTGGGCCTGGAGCAGACCCGCGGCATCAACCTGACCGAGGCCTGGTACTGGGACTCGGACGACAAATCGCGCGCCTGGGCCGCCCGCTTCCAGCAGAAGATGAACAAGATGCCGACCAGCATGCAGGCGGCCAGCTACTCGGCAACGCTGCATTATCTGCAAGCCGTCCAGCACGCGGCCACCAGCCAGGCCGAGGACGTGATGGCGCAGATGAGGAACGACAAAATCAACGACATGTACACCCAGAACGGCTACATCCGGGAGGACGGCCGCATGGTCCACGATCTGCGGCTCATGGAAATCAAGAGCCCGGCCGAATCCAAGGGGCCTTGGGACTACTACAAGCAGGTGCAGATGATTCCGGGAGAGCAGGCGTTTGCCTCCAAGGCGGAATCCAAGTGCAAATTCTGGAACTGATGAAAACGCCGTCCGAGTGTTTGAAGACCAGAGTGGTTGGGAAATTGCCAATACATCAAGGAGACATCGATCATGACTACTTCAGTGAATCAGGTAAGCGCTTCGGAAAACGTCAGGGAAGCCATCGAGAGCGGCAAGGGACTGCCCATCCTCGATGTCGGCCCCTATCTGGCCGGCGAGCCCGGCGCGCTCGAGCAGTTGGCGGCGGACGTGCGCTGGATCCAGGAGAACCTGGGCTTCTTCGCCATCGTCAACCATGGCATTCCGCAGGAACTCATCGACGAATCGTTCCGTCAGACCGCCCAACTCTTCGAGATCCCGATGGAAGAGAAGCTCAGGCACCGGGTCGGCTTCCATCACCAGGGCTACCTGCCGCCCAAGGCATCGATCCTGCAATCGACCGCGATCAAGGAAAAGATCGCGCTCAACACCAAGAAAGACACCAACGCCGCCTGGCTCTTCATGCGCAACCGCGCAGCCGATGATCCCAAGGTGGTGGCCAATGTCCGGCATCGTGGCCTGAACCAATGGCCCGAGAGCCTGCCCGAGTTCCGCAAGACCTTGTTCAAGTACCAGACCTCCATGGAGGCGCTCGCGCTCAAGCTGCTGCCGATCTATGCGCGGGCGCTGGATCTGCCGGCGGAGTATTTCAGCGACATGTTCAGGGCGCCGGAATACTACCAGCGCTGCGCCTATTACCATCCGGAAGAACGCATGGAGGAAGGCCAGTACGCCCTGGCCCCGCACTCCGACGGCAGTTTCCTGACGCTGCTGCCTATGACGCCGGTGCCCGGCCTGCAGGTCATGACGCCGTCCAAGGAATGGCTCAACGTCACCTACGTCAAGGACGCGCTGATCGTGAACACCGGCCAGGTCCTCAACCGCCTGTCCAATGACCGCTTCATCGCCACGCCCCACCGCGTGGTCAATCCGCCGATGAAGCGCTACGCGCTCACGTTCTTCTTCTACCCCGACGACGACGCCAGCGTCGGCCCCATCCCGGCCTGTGTCAAGCCGGGCGAAAAGGCCAAGTACGACTCCCGCTCCTTCTACGACTTCTTCGTGCCCTACCTGGACGATCTGTACCACTACAACGATCCCAAGTTCATGAGCGAAGTCGAGCCCGAAGGCATCCGCTCGCAGGCCTGACGACGTGTAGCTGCCGGTGGCGGCGCGCCTTCATGGCCGCTGCCGCTGCCTCAACTTCAAGGAGCAGCGCGTGAACAAATTATTGATCGACGGCCAATGGGTCGATGCGTTCGACGGCGAAACGATAGATGTCATCGATCCCTGCAGCGGGGAGGCCTTCACGCGGATCGCGCGCGGCCGGGCGGCGGACGTGGAGCTGGCGGTCGCGGCGGCGCGCCGCGCGCTGGAAGGCCCCTGGGGCAGCATGACGGCAACGGAGCGCGGCCGCATCCTGCAACGCCTGGGGCAACTCATCCTGGACCATGGCGAGGAACTGGCCGAGCTGGAAGCGCGCGATACCGGCAAACCCATGTCCGTGGCGCGCGCCGACGCGAAGGCGGTGGCGCGCTACTTCGAGTTCTACGGCGGCGCGGCAGACAAGGTCCACGGACAGACCATTCCGTATCTGACCGGCTACAACGTCAGCGTCGTCCGCATACCGCACGGCGTCACGGCCCACATCATTCCGTGGAACTATCCCGCGCAGATGATGGGGCGCACGCTGGCGCCGGCGCTGGCCATGGGCAACGCGGCCGTGGTCAAGCCCTCGGAAGACGCCTGCCTCACCGCCCTGAAGCTGGGCGAACTTGCCCTAGCGGCCGGACTGCCGCCCGGCGCGCTCAACATCGTTTCGGGCTATGGCGCGGAAGCCGGCGCGGCGCTGACCTCGCACCCTGGCATCGACTTCGCGACCTTCACCGGGTCCCCGGAAGTCGGCATCCAGGTCCAGCAAGCCACCGCGCGCAACCATGTGCCCTGCGTGCTGGAACTGGGCGGAAAATCGCCGCAGATCGTATTCGACGACGCGGACCTGGCCAAGGCCGCGCCCATCATCGTCCGGGCCATCGTCCAGAACGCGGGCCAGACCTGCTCCGCCGGCAGCCGCCTGCTGGTGCAGCAGAGTGTCTACGACCGCTTTGTCGACGTCATCGCGGCCAGTTTCAAAGCGCTGAAGGTCGGCACGCCCGAGATGGATCTGGATTGCGGCCCGCTGATCAACGCCAGGCAGCACGACAAAGTGCAGGGCTTCATTGCCGAGGCCGCCGCCATGGGAGTGCCGTTGCTGGCCGAAGGCAGCCTGGCGCCGGACACGCCCCGCGGCGGCTACTTCGTCAAGCCTGCGCTGTTCGGTCCGGTACCGCGCGAGCACCGCCTGGCCTGCCACGAAGTCTTCGGCCCCGTGCTGTCCGTCATGCCGTTCAGCGATGAAGCCGATGCCCTGCGGCTGGCCAATGCGACGGACTACGGCCTGGTCGCGGGCGTCTGGACGGAGAACGGCAGCCGCCAGTCCCGCTTGGCGCAGCGTATCGCCAGCGGCCAGGTATTCATCAATTGCTACGGCGCGGGCGGCGGCGTGGAACTGCCCTTCGGCGGCGTCAAGAAAAGCGGCTACGGCCGGGAGAAAGGGTTTCTCGCCCTGGAAGAAATGAGCACGACCAAGACCATTGTTCAACACTACGAATAAGGATTGCCACCATGTCCGGATTGAGCAACAAGATCGCGATCATCACGGGAGCGGGCAGCGGCTTCGGCGCCGCCATCGCCCGCGCCTACGCCAAGGAAAACGCCAAGGTCGTCCTCGCCGACCTCAATCTCGAAGCCGCCCAGCGGGTCGCCAAGGAAGTGGGCGAGTACGGCAGCGCCGTCGCATGCGACGTCAGCAATGGCGACCAGGTACGGGCCATGGTGCGCCACTGCGTCGAGCGCTTCGGCGCGCCCGATATCGTGATCAACAACGCCGGCACCACGCACCGCAACCAGCCCATGCTGGACGTGGACGAAGCAAGCTTCGACCGTGTCTTCGCGGTCAACGTGAAGTCGATCTATCTCATGGCGCAGGCGGTCATCCCCCTGATGCGGGAAAAGAAGGATGGCGTGATCATCAACGTGGGATCGGTCGGGGCCATCCGCCCGCGTCCCGGCCTGACCTGGTACAACAGCTCGAAGGGCGCGGTCCGGGTCATGACCAAATCGATGGCGGCCGAACTCGCCTCTGACGGCATCCGCGTCAATCTCATTTCGCCCGTCATGGCGCCCACCGGGTTGCTCAACGACTTCATGGGCGTAACCGACAATGCCGAGAACCGGGCGCGGTTCGTGTCGACGATACCGTTGGGCCGGATGTGCGACCCGGACGACGTGGCGAACGTGGCCGTGTTCCTCGCCAGCACCGAAGCGCGCTTCCTGACCGGCGTCGAAGTCCCGGTCGACGGCGGACGCTCCATCTAGGCCAGGGGCTCAAGCCCCTCAGACGTTTGCGTGCGCGCCGCGCGCGGTCCAACCCAGGAGTGAAACCATGGCCAACCGCTTATCCGTCATCGCCACCCGCACCGGCGATGGCGGCACCACCGGATTGGGCGACGGATCGCGCACGCCCAAGGACGCACCCCGTATCGCCGCCTTGGGCGATGTGGACGAACTGAATAGCGTCATCGGCGTATTGCTGGCGGAAAACCTGGCCGACGAAGTCGCGACGGATCTGCACGTCATCCAGAATGATCTGTTCGATATGGGAGCCGAACTCTGCATCCCGGGGCATCAGGCGCTGGACGAGGCGCAGATCGCCCATCTGGACGCTCGCCTCGCGCACTACAACGCCGCCCTGCCGCCCCTGAAGGAATTCATCCTGCCGGGCGGCTCGCGCACATCAGCGCAATTCCACATGGCCCGCACCGTCTGCCGCCGCGCCGAACGCGCGGTGGTCGCGCTGGGCCGCACCGAGGGGCTCAACCCCACGGCGCGGCAGTACCTCAACCGGCTTTCGGATCTGATGTTCGTGCTGGCCCGCGACGCGAACCGGCGGCAGGGTTTACCGGATGTGTATTGGAGCAGCCGGCATTCGCGCTAGCGCGGCGAACCATCCTGAGTCAGCGCGCGGTCTAGACGGATTCGCCCACGTTGGCGTCGCCAATTGCGGAACGCCCGTCGACCAGCAAACCCTGCCGCGTCTGTTCGAACGCTTCTTCAGGGCACAGGCCGCGCGCAGCCACGGCGGCAAGCATCATGGTTTGGGGCTGGCGATCGTCAAGGCCGTCGCGGCCGTCCACCGGGGAGACGTGTTTGCGTGCAGTGCGGATGGCGTCAATATTTTTGGATTTACGATGGCCGTCCTTCCAACGGCGACGACCATCGCCCACGATGCCCACAACAACATCAAGGAGCGACTGCCGGCCCGTCTACAAACTTGACGGCCTGACGAAGCGTATTGCCCGTAGGTTGCTTCGATAGGAAAGCGATATCGCCATCGTCTGCTGCAATCATGGCCTGGACCAGACCCATTCCCAAGGCCCCTCCCACGCCGGCCTGAAGCGGCGATACGCCAACAGGCGGCGCAACTGCCATTTGCACCGGTACCTGTATCGACAAATCCTGCACGGCCTTGTCTTGCGCTGCCTTGGCGCTCGCAGCTTCTGCCAATGCACGGGCTTGATCCAATGCAGCCGCCTGGCGCGCGTTTTCCGCCGCCATTTGTTCTGGCGGCAAATACGCGGTCTGCGTGGCAGGATTCATGAAACCCTTGGCGGGCAGTTCCGCATTCTTCGGCACATAAATTCCGCAATCCGCAAATACGCCGCGGTTCAACATGGAGTCCTTGATAGCCCAGCTGACCTTGGTCCAGACCAGCCTGAAGCACAAGGGCGGGCCCTTGTAGTACGCCCCGTCCCGGTCTTCGCCGATGGGCCGGTAATCGCCGGCAGCCAGCCGGAACTCGCTTACCGCTCCGGCGTACGTGCTATCGAAAGCAACGGGATCCTGCAGCCGAATGTGCTGGGCCGAGGTCGCCGGCGGCGTAAGTTTGGCGGAATGCGCGGCGCAGCCGCTGATCACGCTGACGCACGTCACCAGCGCGGCGATTCGACGAACTGAAGGGAAGCTCATATCCATGGTCATGCGTTTACTTGTTATAAAAATTTGAAATATTTCAATAAATTTAGCTCACAAGCCTGCGCCTGAACAACTGCCAAAAGAATCAGACGGCCTTCGTCCTGCTCGACGGCATTCAAGACAATCCAGCGCCAGGCCCTCACCTCCGTCCGCCCGATTGCCAGCCCGCTTGACCCTCTCACAGTGTGAAGGTGTCCACTGCCGGACAAGGAGGCATACCATGACCCACCAAGACCCCGGCAGTTCCCATGCCGCATTGGCTGCGGCGCTCGGCAATCCGGACGCATCGGTCCGCCTGGCGGCCGCGCTGCGCGCCGGGACGCTCCCCGATCCTGCCCACGTCCCGCTGCTGGTGGCGCGCTGCGGCGCCGAGCTGGATTTTTTCGTGCGCGACATGCTCACCTGGGCGCTGACGCGGCACTCGCAGGTCCACACCCTGCCCTTGCTGTTGGCAGAGCTGAGCTCGCCGCGCGCCCAGGCGCGCAGCCAGGCGCTGCACACGCTTTCGAAGATCGGCGATCCTGGCAGTTGGTCCGCCATCACGCGCGCGCACTTGCATGACCCGGATCCGGAGGTCGCTCGAACCGCATGGCGCACCGCGGCCGGGCTGGCGCCGGTCTCGCAACGCGACGGCTTGGCGCGAGAGCTCATGCTCGAACTGGGGCGCGGCGATACGGATCTCAAGCGCAGCCTCAGCCACGCCTTGGCGATGCTTGGAGACGCCGCAATCGCCCTCCTCCAAGCCGCCGCCGCGGAACACAAGCGCCCGGCGGTGCGCGTCCACGCACGCGCCACCCTCAGGCTGATCGCGGATCCGGAAGGCCCGTTCGTGCTCGACCCCGCGGACGCCCGGACTTTGGCGCCGTCATTGCCGTGCGCCAGCGATTCCGCGCGACCTTCCGGGCAGCGATAATTATCCGAGCAACGGCCGCAACCGTCCCCGCAGGCGCGGATCTGCAGATTGCGGCGCAGATCACACTGGAGAGAGCATTCATGCGCATCAGCGAACTGGCCAGGCGTTCGGGGATCAGCGCGCGCATGTTGCGGCACTACGACTCGCTCGGAATCCTCAAACCTTCAGGCCGCACCATGGCGGGCTATCGCGAGTATTCGGAAGCCGATGTCTGGAGCCTTTTCCAGGTGGAGAGCCTGCGCACACTGGGCCTGGCGCTTTCCGAGGTTGGCCAGGCGCTGGACCAGCAAGGCCCTCTGCCCGATACCCTCATCGACGAACTCATCTCCCGCAGCCAGCAGCGCCTGGCCGCGGAGCAGGAGCTGCTGGCGCGGTTGAGCGCGGTGCGCGCGGCGGCTCCTGCCGACTGGCCCAAGGTACTGGATATCGTCCAATTGCTGAACCAACTGGACTCGGCGGATCCGCCGCTGCGGCAGCGCGCAGCGCTGGATGCGGCGACCTGCGGCGCGCCGCTGGGCGAACGGGTGGCCCAGGCTTTGCTGCAGGAGCCCGACCAGAACGTTGCGGGCGCCCTGCGCTGGGCCCTGGCCAGAGCCGAAGGCGACAGCATCGGCGTGCTTGCGGCCGCCCTGCGCCTGCCCGATGCCAAGGTGCGCGAGCGCGCGGTGGTGGCGCTTGCCTATCTGGGCAGCGACGAGGCGTTCGACCTGTTGCGAGCGGCACTGGCGGACTCCGATGCAGATATCCGGTACCGGGCCGCCCGAACACTCGGCGCACGGGGCGCGCATGATGCCATTCCCCTGCTGATCGAACAGATCGTCGCCGGCGATCACGATGTCGAAGCGGCCGATGCCCTGGCCGGGCTCGCGGAGGATTCCACGGTCGCCCAGCAAATCGTGTCGCGGTTCGAAGCTGCGGCGGCCGACGGCAATCAGCCGGTTCAGGCCCGTGTCCGCATCTCGCAGGCGCTTGCGGAGATTCCAGGCGCGGCGGCGACAGCGCTGCTAGCGCGGCTGGCGGCGGATCCGCAGCCGGAAGTTGCGCGCGGCGCTGCTTATGTCATTGGTGTACGTAGCGGCATGACCGACGGATCATCGCGCTAGTCTCGGGATGGAAGACAAGGACGACCAACCGGGCTGCTCCCGCCAATTGGGCGGGAAGCCCAACCCCAGCTCGACTGGAATGTCGGGAAAGCGCTCCAACAACGATTGCAGATCGTGATGAATGGCCTTTTGCGAACGCGGTCTTTTCGCGCCGGCGCGGGATAAGCGGCCTGCGCGTCATGCGTCATTGTTGCTACACAGGCCATGGACGTGAAAAACCCGCCTTTTGCACGGCCTCTGAGCGAGGTACGTTATCCGTGGATAACACGTGTGGCGGGTTGCGTTGGAAGAACTATGCATGGGTGCAAAGAAATCGGTCAAGGATCGATGCGATCCTGTCCCAAATATCAAGGACCTGGCCTGCGAGCCGCAATGTCCGCTTCGAAATATCGGACACAGTCTCGTCCCTGCCGCACATTACCTACGGCAATGCCGTATAATTAAAAATTCGCCGTCGCCCCCTTTATGGTGCGACGGCATGACCTCCTGGGACGCCACACAGGCGCCCGACTTTTGAAGAGCCATGAAGAACGCTGCCCCGACGGCGCGCGGCGCATCGTGGCAGGCGTCGCATGTCAGCGAAGCACGCAGCCGCGTGGGCCTGCCGCAAACGGATTTCGCTGAACTGCTGGGCGTGAGCGTACGCACGCTGCAAGACTGGGAACAAGGACGGCGCACCCCCTCGGGCGCGGCGAAGACCCTGCTGCAGGTGGCGATGCTGCACCCCGAGACCCTGCGAGAACTGCCCCCGTGGCGCGCCAACGAACATACTGAATCTTGAGGCCTGCCGCCCCGGCCTCCCCCGACACGAACAACACATCCGCCGCGCGACATGCTTGCCGCGCGATTTTTTGGTGAACGATATTGGAAATCCTCGAAACCTCCCGGCCTGGCAAAGGCCCCGGCAAGGCCAACAACGCTGACGCGAACGCGTCCGCCGCCTCCACCCTGGCCGACACCATCGCCGCCGCCAACGCCGACGGCAGAACCCCACGCGTGGGGTTCGTTTCCCTGGGCTGTCCCAAAGCCCTGGTCGACTCCGAACGCATCCTGACCCAGCTGCGCACCGAAGGGTACGAAGTCACGCCCGAGTACAACGACGCGGACGTGGTCGTCGTCAATACCTGTGGCTTCATCGACAGCGCCAAGGCAGAATCGCTGGAGGCCATCGGCGAAGCCCTGGCCGAGAACGGCAAGGTCATCGTGACCGGCTGCATGGGCGTCGAGGAATCGGTGATCCGCGACGTGCACCCCAGCGTGCTGGCCGTGACCGGCCCGCAGCAATACGAAGAGGTGGTGCGCGCGGTGCACCAAGCCGCGCCGCCCAAGAAGGACCACAACCCCTACCTGGACCTGGTGCCGCCGCAAGGCATCAAGCTCACGCCGCGCCACTACGCCTATCTGAAGATATCGGAAGGCTGTAATCACCGCTGCAGCTTCTGCATCATCCCGTCGATGCGCGGCGACCTGGTCAGCCGGCCGGTAGGCGACGTGCTGAGCGAGGCCGAGCGCCTGGTCAAGGCGGGCGTGAAGGAATTGCTGGTGATCTCGCAGGACACCAGCGCCTATGGCGTGGACGTGAAGTACCGCAGCGGCTTCTGGAACGGTCGCCCGGTGAAGACCCGCATGACCGAGCTCTGTATGGCCTTGTCCGAGATGGGCGTGTGGACGCGCCTGCACTACGTGTATCCCTATCCGCACGTGGACGAGGTGATCCCGCTGATGGCCGAGGGCAAGATCCTGCCCTACCTGGACATTCCGTTCCAGCACGCCAGCCCGCGCATCCTGAAGGCCATGAAGCGCCCGGCCTTCGAGGACAAGACCCTGGCACGCATCAAGCGCTGGCGCGAGATCTGCCCGGACCTGACGATACGTTCGACCTTCATCGTCGGCTTCCCCGGCGAAACCGAGGAAGACTTCCAGTACCTGCTGGACTGGATGCAGGAAGCGCAGCTGGATCGCGTGGGCTGTTTCCAGTATTCGCCGGTGGAAGGCGCGCCCGCGAACCTGCTGGACAATCCGGTGCCGGACGAGGTCAAGCAAGAGCGCTGGGAACGCTTCATGGAGCTGCAGCAATCGATCTCCGCCGCCCGCCTGGCCAGGAAGGTGGGCCGCGAGATCGACGTGCTGATCGACGAAGTGGACGAAGACGGCGCCGTGGGCCGCAGCAGCGCCGACGCGCCGGAGATCGACGGCTGCGTCTACGTCAGCTCGGACAAGCCCCTGAAGGCAGGCGATCTGGTGCGCGTGCGCGTCACCGATTCCGACGAATACGACCTCTGGGCCGACGCGATCTGAGCCCAGTCCCGCGCGCGGCGACTGCCGCGCGCGCGGCTCAAGCTTCCAGCAGCTTGAGCCCAGCCACCCCGCCCACGATCATCGCGATGCACAGCAGGCGCGCGGCGGACGGCGAATCCCCGAACAGCATGATCCCCAGCACGGTGATGCCCACGGACCCGATGCCGGTCCAGATGGCATAGGCCGTGCCCGCGGGCAGCTGCTTCATGGCCAAGGTCAGCAGGAACACGCTGCCCAGCGCGGCGGCGATACCGATCACGCTGGGCCAGAAGCGCGTCCAGCCGTCCGCGTACTTCAAGGCCAGCGCCATCACGATTTCCACCGCGCTCGCGGCGACCAGGATCAACCAGGCCATCTTGGCCTCCTGCCAGGACTAGGGAACGGCTAGCGTAGAGGCTATAGTTACCCAGAGACAAGTACGCACCTTTAGGTAACCATGAAAAAGACGACCACAGCGTCGCCCGCAGGCGACGTGTTCGACGCTACCTGCCCCTCGCGTCGCGCCCTGGAGCTGATCGCAGGCAAGTGGGTACCCCTGATCCTGCCCGCCCTGGAACACGGCCCCCTGCGCAACAACGAGCTGCTGCGCCGGCTGGAGGGGATCTCGCAAAAGGTCATGACGCAGACGCTCAGGGAACTGGAACGCCACGGCCTGGTGCTGCGCGAGGACCTGGGCACCGTGCCGCCACACGTGAGCTACCGGCTGAGCGAACTGGGCCAGTCCCTGAACGTGGCCTTGATTGCGCTGGACCGCTGGGCAGAGACCCATCATGCGGCGCTGGACGCGGCGGCGCAGCGCCACGACGCCCAAGCCGTGCGACGCGCCCGCTAGCGCTTGGCCAGGAAGTCCGACATATCGTCGGCGTGCTCTTCCTCGACCGCGAGAATCTCTTCCAGCAGGCGGCGCGTGGTGGTGTCCTGCTCGCCGATGTACTCGATCATCTGGCGATAGCTGTCGATGGCGATGCGCTCGGCGATCAGGTTCTCCTTGATCATGTCTTCCAGCGAGGTGCCTTCGACGTACTCGGAATGGCTGCGCTCCAGGAGCCCCTTGGGCGACAGGTCGGGTGCGCCGCCGAGTTGCACGATGCGCTCCGACAGCCGGTCGGCATGATCCTGTTCCTGCGTGGCGTGTTCGGCGAATTCGGCGGCCACGGGCTCGGCGTTCAGTCCTCGCGCCATGAAGTAATGGCGCTTGTAGCGCAGCACACAGACGATCTCGGTGGCCAGCGCCTCGTTCAGCAGCTTCAGCACGGTCTGGCGGTCGGCGCGATAGGTGTCGGTCACGGCGCCGGACTCGATGTCCTTGCGCGCCTTGGCGCGTATGGCCTTCACGTCCATGTCGAACGGGCGGCTTGCCTGGGTTTGGGTACGGGTTGCTTGTTCCATATCGTGGCTCCTCTTGGTTAAGTGAAAGCACTGCGACACTGGGCTTCCAGTCTCTCCGTACAATCCAGTCTACTGATCGTGGCGGAACATGCTGTGTCCAAACATTGCCCGCGCCCCCAAAATTGCCCGGCAAAAACGCTTTTCGAACCTTGCGTAAACTATGGGCTTCCCGAAAGCCCGTGACGCAATCTGTAACGGGATGGGCATTACCCGAAGATCTATGACTCTGAAGAACATTTGCGTGTATTGCGGCTCGAACCCGGGCGCCCGGCCGGATTACATCGAGCAGGCCCGCGTGTTGGCCCGCGAACTGGTGCGGCGCGATCTGGGACTGGTGTACGGTGGTTCGGTCGTGGGCATCATGGGCGTGGTGGCCAATGAAGTACTGGCCGGCGGCGGCCGCGTGATCGGCGTAATCCCGGAGCTGCTGATGAAGAAGGAGCAGGCGCACCGCGGCCTGACCGAATTGCACCTGGTGCAGAACATGCACGAGCGCAAGGCCATGATGATGGAAAAAGCCGACGGCTTCATCGCGCTGCCGGGCGGCGCGGGCACGCTGGAAGAGTTCTTCGAGGTTTGGACCTGGGCGCAATTGAACATGCACCAGAAGCCCTGCGGCCTGCTGAACATTGCCGGCTACTACGACGCGCTGGTCCAGTTCGTGGACCATGCGGTCGAGGAAGAATTCATCCGCCCCCAGCATCGCGACATGCTGGTGGTGGAAGAGGACCCTGCCCTGCTGCTGGACCGCTACGCCATGTACGAACCGCCCAATGTCTCCAAGTGGTTCGAACAGATCAAGGCCTGACGCCACCCATCCACCAGACCACAACGGAAGCCCCGCAATGCCCACCCATGCGTTGACTCCCGCCAGCACCGAATCCGTCCTGCGCGACTACTTTCATGCCAAGGACGAGAACCGCCCGCACTACATGGCGCGCGCGTTCGCGCCGGACGCGGTGCTGAAGATGGCCTTGCGCACGCAGGCCATCGCCTTTCCGCCCGAGTCGCACGGCCTGGCCGCCATTGCCGACACGCTGGTGCGCAAATTCGGCCAGACCTACGAAAACGTCTACACGTTCTATCTGGCGCGGCCCGAGGCCGGCGCGCGCCTGCCCGCCTACCAGTGCGACTGGATCGTGGGCATGACGGAAAAGGCCACGGGCAACGTCCGCGTGGGCTGTGGCCGCTATGACTGGGAGTTCCAGCCCGAGCCCTATCGCGCCAGCAATCTCGTCATCACCATCGAAACCATGGTGACGCTGCCCGCGCACGACGCCGAAGTGGTTTTCGGCTGGCTGCTGGCGCTGGACTACCCCTGGACCAACGCCGCCCGCGTCGTGGCCGGCGCGCCGCCGCTCGAAGGCCTGGCTCCCGTCGTGCACTATCTGCTGCACCCGAACGGCATCTAAGGGCCCGCGCAAGGCACCTTCCAGTATCAACAGGCTCTAGAGATCCGCGACTTGAAATACGACATCGCCGCTTTTGATTTCGATGGAACCTTGGCGGACACCATGCCATGGTTCAATTCCATCCTGAACACGGTGGCCGACAAATACGGCTTCCGCAAGATCGACGCTTCCGAACGCGACCAGCTGCGGCACCGCGACGCCGCCGATATCCTCAAGTTCCTCGGCATTCCGCTGTGGAAGCTGCCCGCCATCATGGCCCACGTGCGCACGCTGATGCAGGAGATCGATCCCAGCGTGCACCTGTTCGACGGCATCCCCGACGCGCTGGCGCGCCTGAAGGCGGGCGGGCTGCGCCTGGCGGTGGTCAGCTCGAACTCCATCGAAAACGTGCAGCGCGTGCTGGGCGCGGAAAGCGCCGCCCTGTTCGACGATTACGAATGCGGCACCGACCTGTTCGGCAAATCCGCCAAGATCGACCGCCTGCTCAAGCAGCACGGCACCGCCCCCGAGCGCTTCCTGCTGGTGGGCGATGAAATGCGCGACATCGACGCCGCCCGCAAGGCCGGCGTGCGCGTCGGTTCCGTCGCCTGGGGCTATAACCATGTAGAGGCGCTGCGCGAACGCGGCCCCGACGAGCTGTTCCTGACCGTTGCCGACTTGCCAGCCGCGCTGGCCTGAACCTGGACCCCGAAGCCATGCACATCGATCCCGCCCATCTGGTCTCCGACGCAGACGCCTTGCAGGCGCTGTATGGCGCGTCCGGCGAAGCCTCCATCAAGAAGGAAGTGGATCACGTGCATCCGCACTACCGCGCCTTCATCGAGGCGGCGCCTTTCGCGGTGCTGGCCACCGCGGGCCCCGATGGCCTGGACGCTTCACCGCGCGGCGATCCCGCCGGTTTCGTGGTGGTGGAGGACGACAAGACGCTGCTGCTGCCGGACCGCCGCGGCAACAACCGCATCGACAGCCTGCGCAACATCCTCGCCGATCCTCGGGTCGCGCTGCTGTTCCTGGTGCCAGGGGTGGGCGAGACCCTGCGGGTCAACGGCGCGGCACGCATCAGCGTGGACCCTGCGCTGCTGGCGCGCTTCGAGATGGACGGCAAGCTGCCGCGCTCGGTGCTGGTCGTGGACGTGCACACCGTGTACTTCCAGTGTTCGCGCGCCTTGCTGCGCTCCAAGCTGTGGGATCCGGCGACACAGGTGCCGCGCACCGCGCTGCCCAGCGTGGGCCGCATCCTGTCGGACCTGACGGCGGGCACCTTCGACGGCGTCACCTACGACCGCGAATTGCCTGGCCGCGTGGCCAGCACCTTGTATTGAAGAAAGATCCCGGGGCCGCCTGGCCCCGGCGGGTTCAGGCCGGCTGCCAGCCGCGCACGAACACATCCACGGGCTGGCGCTTGCCGCCCGCTTTCTGCAGTTCCAACAGACGCAGCACGCCGCTGCCGGTGGCGATGTCGATGCCCGCGGCATCGGCGCGCAGCACGCTGCCGGGCGCGGCCGTGGCGGCCTCATCCAGCGCCTGCGCGCGCCAGACCTTCACCGGATCTGCCAGGCCGGGCAGGCGGATGCTGGCGCCCGGCACGGGGTTGAAGGCGCGCACGCGGCGCGCCAGCAGTTCCGCGGGCTGGGTGCAGTCGAGCGCGCCCTCGGCCTTGTCGAGCTTGGCGGCATAGGTCACGCCCGCCTCGGGCTGCTTGCGCGGCGTCAAGCCATCCTGAGCCAGGGCAGCCAGTGCTTCAACAATAGCCTCGCCGCCGGCCAGCGCCAGCGCATCGTGCAGCTCGGCCGCCGTGGTGTCACCGCCGATGGGCACGATGCGTTCGAGCAGCATGTCGCCGGTATCCAGGCCTTGATCCATCTGCATGATGGTCACGCCGGTCTGCGCGTCGCCGGCTTCGATGGCGCGCTGGATGGGCGCGGCGCCGCGCCAGCGCGGCAGCAGGCTGGCATGGATATTCAGGCAGCCCAGGCGCGGCAGGTCCAGCACCCACTGCGGCAGGATCAGGCCGTAGGCCGCCACCACCATCACATCGGGCGCCACGCGCTCGAGCAGGGCTCGGGCCTCGCTGGCCTCTTCGGGATAGCGGCCGTCCAAGCGCAGGCTGCGCGGCTGGGCGACCTCGATGCCGGCTTCCAGCGCCGCCTGCTTGACGGGGCTGGGCGTCAGCTTCAACCCGCGCCCTGCCGGGCGGTCGGGTTGGGTCATGACCAGCGGGATCTCGTGGCCGGCGGCGCGCAGGGCGTCAAAGGCGATACGGGCGAATTCCGGCGTGCCGGCAAAGACTATGCGCATGGGGAGAAGACCGGGAAATGGAAAAAATCAGGCGCGCAACGCTTCGCGCTCGGCCTTCTTGAGCCTGGTCTTGATGCGGTTCTGCTTCAGGTTGGACAGGTATTCCACGAACACCTTGCCTTCCAGATGGTCGAGTTCGTGCTGCACGCACACGGCCAGCAGGCCGTCGGCCTCGAACTCGAAGGGCTTGCCGTCGATGTCCAGCGCCTTGCAGCGGATGCGCGAAGCGCGCTCGACGTCGTCATAAACGCCGGGCACGGACAGGCAACCCTCTTCGTAGATCTTGTAGTCGTCGCTGTGCCAGGTGATCTCGGGATTGATCAGCACCAGCAACTGGTTGCTTTCCTCGGACACGTCGATCACGACGACGCGCTCATGCACGTCGACCTGGGTCGCGGCCAAGCCCACGCCCGGCGCGTCGTACATGGTTTCGGCCATGTCGCGCACCAGTTGGCGGATGCGGTCGTTGACCTCGGCGACCGGCTTGGCCTTTTTGTGCAGGCGCGGGTCCGGGTAGCGAAGAATAGGAAGTAAAGCCATTGCGGGGGAAATGCCAGTAGTCAGGTTTACATAAGAGTTTAATTCATTAGACTCTTGATTTCTAATAGTTTTCGGCTAATCCCGGGATTGGCCGGATTGCCATGTCCGCGGCGTTTCCTGGCCGCGCCGCGCCGCAAATCAATCCGCCCCCCGGCCCGCTGCCCGGCGCCCGCCATGCGACACTCTCGCACCACCGACGCCCTTACGCGCCCGCACGATGCCGCTTACCCAATCCCCTTCCGAACTGGCCGCCTGGCTGCGCCTGTCCCTGGAGCCGAACATAGGCTCCGCCACCGCCTGCCAGCTACTGGGCGCGCTCGGCCTGCCGGAACAGATCTACGCCCAACGCGCCACGGCCTTGTCGCGCCATCTGCCCGAGGCGCTGGCGCGGCAACTGGCCGCCCCCATGCCGGCGGAAATGGCGGCGCAGGTCGACAGCGCGCTGGAATGGGTGGCCGCCCCCGGCCGGCACATCCTGACGCTGGCCGATCCCACTTATCCGCAAAGCCTGCTCACCATCGCCGACCCGCCCATCCTGCTCTACGTGGCCGGCGACCCGGCCTTCCTGCAGGGCCCCTCGCTGGCGGTGGTGGGCGCGCGCAACGCCACCCCCGGCGGCCAGGAAAACGCCCGCGCCTTTGCCCGGCACTTGGCTGCGCACGGCTGGCGCGTGGTCAGCGGACTGGCGCTGGGCATCGACGGCGCGGCCCACGAAGGCGCGCTGGACGCCGGCCCCGAGGGCGCCGGCACGGTGGCGGTCATGGGCACCGGCATAGACCGCATCTACCCCGCCAAGCATCGCGACCTGGCGCACCGCATCGCGGCGCACGGCGCGCTGGTCTCGGAACTGCCGCTGGGCACGGGCGCGCTGCCGCAGCATTTTCCCAAGCGCAACCGCATCGTGGCGGGACTGGCGCGCGGCGTGCTGGTGGTGGAAGCCGCCCGCCAGAGCGGATCGCTGATCACGGCCAGGCTGGCGGCCGAGGGCGGGCGCGAGGTCTTCGCCATTCCCGGATCCATCCATTCGCCGCTTTCACGCGGCTGCCATGCACTGATCCGCCAGGGCGCCAAGCTGGTGGAGACCGCCCGCGACATCACCGATGAACTTGGCGGCGATCCGACGCCCGCGGCGCGCGCCCAGCCCGCCGCCGAGGAAACCTTGCCCGGCCACCCCGTGCTCGACGCGCTGGGCTACGATCCGCTGCACCTGGACGCGATCCAGGGCCGCAGCGGGATGGACACCGCCGACCTGCAGACGCAGTTGGTCCAATTGGAGCTGCAAGGCCGCATCGTCCGGCTGGACGACGGCCGTTACCAGCGCATGAAATAGGGTTGGTCCCCTTGGACCTCCCTGCAAAACAGGGTCGGCGCTATGGCGCTAATATTGAGCAGATAGCGCCGCCCCGCCGCGCCGCCTACCCCATCCCGAGACAGGAATAGACATGGCTTTGCCCTCCCGCGTGAAGATCGTCGAGGTGTCGCCCCGCGATGGCCTGCAGAACGAAAAGGAATTCGTGCCCACCGACATCAAGGTGGAACTGGTCAATCGCTTATCCGCTGCCGGTTTCCCCAATGTGGAAGCCGCCTCGTTCGTATCGCCCAAATGGGTGCCGCAAATGGCCGACGGCGCCGAAGTCATGGCCCGCATCGAGCGCCGCCCGGGCACGATCTATTCCGTACTGACGCCCAACATGAAGGGCTTCGAAGGGGCATTGGCCGCAGGCGCCGACGAGATCGTGATCTTCGGCGCCGCCAGCGAAGCCTTCTCGCAGAAGAACATCAACTGTTCCATCGCCGAATCAATCGCGCGCTTCGAACCCGTGGTGCAGGCGGCGCGCGCCGCCGGCATCCGCGTGCGCGGCAGCATCAGCTGCGCGCTGGGCTGTCCCTACCAGGGCGAAGTGCCGGTGGAAGCGGTGGTGGACGTGGCGCAACGCTACCTGGCGATGCAGGTCGACGAGATCGACGTGGCCGACACCATCGGCGTGGGCACGCCCAAGCGCGTGCGCGAAGTGATGACCGCAGTGACGCGCGTGGCCGACCCGGCGCGCATCTCGGGCCATTTCCATGACACCTACGGGCAGGCGCTGGCCAACATCCTGGCGGCGCTGGAAACCGGCATCTCGATTTTCCATACCTCGGTGGCCGGCCTGGGCGGCTGCCCCTATGCCAAAGGCGCCACCGGCAACGTCGCCACCGAAGACGTGCTGTACATGCTGCGCGGACTGGACATCGACACCGGCGTGGACTTCGACGCCGTGGTCGACATCGGCCAATGGATGTCGGCCCACCTGAACCGCAAGGGTTCCAGCCGCGCCGGCAACGCCATCGCCGCCAAACGGGCGGCATGACGGACCGCATGAACGCTTCCGCCAGCACGCCCTCGGCCGAGGAACACGCGGCGCTGCTGCGGGCCATCGGCCCCCTGCCCTTGTCGGGCCAGGCCTGGCCGGACTGGGTCCGCATCCTGACCTGGGTCATCCTGGCGGTGCTGGGCGTGCAGGTGGTCACCACCGCGATCCGCGCCCCCTCGCAACCCTTCGACACCTTGCTGGCCGCCGTGGTGGCGCTATGTTTCCTGGGGCTGCTGTTCGTGTCCTGGCACATGCAGACGTCCATCACCACCATCGACGAACGCGGCCTGCGCCAGACCTGGTTCACGCGCCGCGAAGTCGCCTGGGAAGACGTGCGCTATGCGCGCTTCGTGCCCATGCTGTTCTCCAAGCGGCTGGTGGTGTTCACGCACCGCGGCCGGCCGATGATCTTCCAGGGCGGCACGCGGGAATTGCGCGCCGCGTTCGTGAAAATCGCGGAGTTGTACCGGCGCGGATAACGCCATCGGGCTGCGCGCGCGGGCAATCCATTGCCCGACGCGCGAAACCCGCCGCCATCACCGTATCGGCAACGCGTACATCAAGCCGCCCTGCGTCCATTGCGCATTCAGGCCGCGCTTGATCTTCAGGGGGCTGCCCTGGCCGACGTTGCGCTCGAAGCTCTCGCCGTAGTTGCCCACCTGCTTGACGATGTTGTAGGCCCATTTCTCGTCCAGCCCCAGGTTGGCGCCGCCGCCGGGCGTGACGCCCAGGATGCGCTTGATATTGGGGTTGGCGCTCTTGGCCTGTTCGTCCACGTTGGCGGACGACACGCCGTACTCCTCGGCCTCGATCATGGCCGACAGCGACCAGCGGACGATGTTCAACCAGGCGTCGTCGCCCTGGCGCACGAACGGACCCAAGGGTTCCTTGGAGATGATTTCCGGCAGCACCACGTAGTCGTCGGGGTTCTGCAGCTTGGAGATGCGGATCGAGGCCAGCCCCGAGGCGTCGGTGCTGAAGACATCGCAACGGCCCGCGGCGAAGGCGTTGACCACCTCGTTGAAGGTCTCGATCACGACCGGCTTGTAGCTCACGTTGTTGGCGCGCGCCCAGTCGGCCAGCGTGTTCTCGTTGGAGGTACCGGTCTGCAGGCAGATGGTGGCGCCGTTGATCTCCTTGGCGCTCTTCACGCCCAGGGACTTCGGCACCAGGAAGCCCTGGCCGTCGTAGAAGTTGATGCCGGCGTGGATGATGCCCAGCGCGGTGTCGCGCTGCTGCGTCACGGTGGTATTGCGCGTCAGCACGTCCACCTCGCCGGATTGCAGGGCGGTGAAGCGCTGCTGCGAATTCAGCGGCACCACCTTGATCTTGTTGGCGTCGCCGAAGACCGCGGCGGCGATGGCGCGGCACAGGTCCACGTCGAGCCCCTGCCACTTGCCTTGCGCGTCGGGCGCGGAGAAACCCGCGAAACCCGTGGTCGTGCCGCAAGCCACCGCGCCGCGCTGGCGCACCACGTCCAGCGTGGCCGCTTGCGCGCCCTGCGCCGCTGCCGCCAGCAACGCCGCGCCGATCAACCCTTTTGCAATGTTCATGACCTCGTTTCCTGTTCTGCTTTGCGGGCGCGGGGACGCGCCGAGGCAAGAAGCTTATAGACATGAAGCGCCCGAACCAAATAACGAGCGCTTATTTAGGTATGCGCGTCCCGGTGCGCGAGCGCCGGGACGGACAGGCAGCAGAGCATAGCAACACGCCGGGCGGCGGCGCATGCGCGCCGTCAAGCCGGCATCAGGCGGCCAGCGAAATCGACACGGGTTCGTTGGCCTCGCAGGCGTCCAGAGCGCGGCCCAGCCGCACCATGCCCTGGGCGATCTGGCTTTCATTCATGGTGGCGAAGGACATGCGCATGGCGTGCAGGTCGGCCTGCGCCGCGTCCGCGTAGAAGGCCTTGCCCGGCACGTAGACGACCTCGTGCTCGATGGCGTAGGGCAACAGGCGCGTGGCATCGATCTCGCCCGTCAGGCGGGCCCAGAAGAACATGCCGCCCTCGGGCTTGCTGAAGGTGACGCGGCCGTTGAGTTCGCGGGCCAGCGCTTCCGCCATGGCGTCGCAGCGCAGGCCGTAGGCTGCGCGGATGCGCGGCACGTGCTCGCCGTAGCGGCCGTTGGCCAGGTACTGGGCCACGACTTCCTGGATCCAGGCGGACGAAGCCATGTCGTCGGCCGCCTTGGCGCTGACGCAGCGGCGGCGGACTTCCGGCGGCGCCACCAGCCAGCCGATGCGCAGCGCGGGCGCCATGGTCTTGGACATGCTGGCCAGGTACACGGCCCAGTGGCGGGCCTCGCCCTCGGCCAGCGCGGCGATGGGCGGCACCGCCTCGCCAGCGAAGCGCAGCTCGCTGTAGGGATCATCCTCGACGATCAGGAAGCGGTGCTTCACCGCCAGTTCCAGCAGCCGCAGGCGGCGCTCGCGCGTCAGGGTCGCACCGCAGGGGTTGGAGAACGAAGCCACCACGCAGACCATCTTGGGCTTGATGCGGCCCGCCAGTTCGTCCAGCGCGTCCACGTCGATGCCTTCGGGGCCCGACTGCACCGTATGCACCGTTGCGCCGGTGTAACGCAACGCCTGCACGGAATTCGGGAACGCGGGCGATTCGATGATGGCGTGGTCGCCGGGCTGCAGCATGACGCGGGTCAGCAGCGCCAACGCCTGCTGCGAGCCGCCGGTCACGACCAGCTCGGTATCGGCGTTGCAGATAAGTCCACGTTCGGCCGACAGGCGCGCCAGCTCGTGGCGCAGGCTGGCCTGGCCGTCGATGTTGGAATATTGCAGGCAGGCGCCCAGGCGGGCCAGGACCTGGGTCGACGCGATCGACAGGCCTTCCACGTCGAACAGTTCCTGAGCGGGATAGCCGCCCGCCAGCGAAATGGTGCCCGGCCGCAAGGCATACGGCATGAGCGATCGGATGGGGGAAGCGGGGGGATTCAGGAAAGGCGTGGCGAAAGCGTATTCAGGCGCTGCGGTGGACATGGCGGGAGACTGGAAAGGTGGAGAACCGTGTCGCCCGCTGGGGCGGCGCCGGATGGCATAGAACATTGAAATATAAACAAATATCTTCAAATTCTAAGCCTGCCGATCAGACAGGGTCAACGACGCGCGCGGGCGTTGTGGCGAAACGATCGGGCGCAGTCCTACACTATGGGACATCCCGTTCCTACCAGAGAGCTGAATGACCGCCGTAGACACCATGGCCGGGCGCCTTGCCCGGATCCAGCAACGCATCGCCGACGCCTGCGCGCGCGCCGGCCGCAGCCCGGACAGCGTGACGCTGCTGCCCGTCAGCAAGACCTTCGGCGTGGACGCCATCCGCGAGGCCATGGCGCTGGGGCTGACTCGCTACGGCGAAAACAAGACGCAGGAAATCCGCCAGAAAGCCGCGGCGCTGGACGGCCTGGGCCTGCAATGGGTGCTGATCGGCCATCTGCAGACCAACAAAGCCCGCGACGCGGCGCGCGACGCCGCCGAAGTCCAGTCGCTGGACCGGGTGGAGCTGGCCGAAGCCCTGCATCGCCGCCTGGCCAACGAAGGCCGGACCCTGGACGTGCTGGTGCAGGTCAAGACTTCGTCCGAACCGAGCAAGTACGGGATGGCCCCCGCCGACGTGCCCGCCTTCCTGCGCCGCATCGCCGCCGACTTCCCGACGCTGCGCGTGCAAGGCCTGATGACGCTGGCCGTGAATTCACCGGACCCCGCCGAAGTGCGCGCCTGCTTCCGCGCCCTGCGCGAGCTGCGCGACCGCCTGCGCCACGAAAACCTGCCGGGCGTATCGCTGGACCGGCTGTCCATGGGCATGAGCGGAGACTTCGAGCTGGCGATCGAGGAAGGCTCCACCGAAGTGCGTATCGGCTCGGCGATCTTCGGCGCCCGCAGCTACCCCGATCCGCAATAAGCCGCTGAAAACAGGGCACAAAACATCTGCCGATTGCCGGGGACGCAAGGCATAATAACGGCGCATAACAGGCCCCCCGCACGCCCTGCGGCGGCGGCCCATACTCAATTCCGCACTTGGAGACACCCCATGCACAAGCACGCGAAGCGCCTGTTGGCGCTAGCCGCCCTGTCCCTGGCCGCCGGCACCGCCGCCGCCCAATCCTGGCCCGCCCAGCCGATCCGCTGGATCGTGCCCTACCCGGCCGGCGGCGGCACCGATGTCGTGGCACGCACGGTGGCAAGCGGCCTGGAAAAGCCGCTGGGCCAGACCATCGTGGTCGAGAACCGCCCCGGCGCCGCCACCATCATCGGCGCCACCGCCATCGCTCAGGCCGAGGCCAACGGTTACATGGTCGGCACGGCCGACTCGGGCACGCTGGCCTTCAACCCGTCGCTGTACGCCAAGCTGTCCTACGATCCGTCCAAGTTCACCTACATCGGCGGCATCGCCAAGTTCCCGCTGCTGCTGGCCGTGAACGTCAACTCGCCGTTCAAGACGGTGGACGACGTGCTCCAGGCCGCCAAGAAAGAGCCGGGCAAGTTGTCGGCGGCCTCCGCTGGCGCGGGCTCGCCGCATCATCTGGCGCTGGAACTGTTCAAGCAGCGCACCAACGCCAACGTGCTGCACGTGCCCTACAAGGGCGCGGCTCCCGCCGTCCAGGACCTGCTGGGCGGACAGGTGGACCTGATGTTCATCGATCTGGCCTCGGGCCTGCCCAACGTCAAGGCCGGCAAGCTGCGCGTGCTGGCCGCGGCCACCCCGGAACGCGTCGCCGCGCTGCCGGACGTGCCCACCATGGCCGAGCAAGGCGTGCCCAACTTCACCGCCTATGCCTGGCAAGGCCTGGTCGGCCCGGCCGGCCTGCCGGAGCCCGTCGTCAAGAAGCTGGCCGCCGACCTGGAAGCCACGCTGAAGTCGCCCGCCGTGTCGCAGAAGATCCTGGACATGGGCGTCATCCCGATGCCGCTGTCGTCGCAGGAATTCAAGGCCTACGCCGAACAGGAACGCGCCGCCTGGGCGGACGTGATCAAGAAGGCCGGCATCAAGCTGGAATAATCCTTCCAGCCTTGCCCCAACAAAAAACCGCGGCCATCGCTGGCCGCGGTTTTTTATTGCGCGTCTCTTGCGTGGACCGCCGGCCTAGACCAGCACCCGCTCGATGCCGCCCGCGTTGGCGCGGCGCACGTACTCTTCCATCCAGCCTTCTCCCAGGATGTGGCGCGCCATCTCGACCACGATGTAGTCCGCGTCCATGCCGGTGTCGCCTTCATAGCGCGACAGGCCCTGCAGGCACGACGGGCAGGAGGTCAGCACCTTCACGTCGCCGGTGAAGCCGTCGCTGCGCAAGGCGGCATCGCCCTTGAGCAGCTCTTCCTGCTTGCGGAAGCGCACCTGCGTGGAGATGTCGGGACGGCTGACGGCCAGCGTGCCCGATTCGCCGCAGCAACGATCGCTCTTGATGGCGTCGTCGCCGACCAGGGCGCGCACGGTCTTCATGGGCTCCTGCAGCTTCATGGGCGTATGGCAGGGATCGTGGTACATGTAGCGCACGCCCTTGGCCCCTTCCAGCTTGATGCCCTTTTCCAGCAGGTACTCGTGGATGTCGATCAGGCGGCAGCCGGGGAAGATCTTGTCGAACTCGTAGCCCGCCAGCTGGTCGTAGCAGGTGCCGCAGCTGACCACCACCGTCTTGATGTCCAGGTAGTTCAGCGTGTTGGCGACGCGGTGGAACAGCACCCGGTTGTCGGTGATGATCTGCTCGGCCTTGTCCGTCATGCCGTTGCCGCGCTGGGGATAGCCGCAGCACAGGTAGCCCGGCGGCAGCACGGTCTGCACGCCCGCGTGCCACAGCATGGCCTGCGTGGCCAGGCCGACCTGCGAGAACAGGCGCTCCGAGCCGCAACCCGGGAAGTAGAACACCGCCTCCGTGTCGGCCGTGGTGGCCTTGGGATCACGGATGATGGGCACGTAGTTCGCGTCCTCGATGTCCAGCAGCTTGCGCGCCGCCTGCTTGGGCAGGCCGCCGGGCATCTTCTTGTTCACGAAGTGGACCACCTGCTCGCGCAGCGGCGGCTTGCCCACCGTGGCCGGAGGCGCGGCGGTCTGCTTCTTCACCAGGCCCGACAGCAGGTCGTGCGCGGCGCGCTGGACCTTGTAGCCCACGCCCACCATCGCCTTGCGAGTGGCGTTGATGGTGGCCGGATCCTTGGCGTTCAGGAAGAACATGGCGCTGGCCGTGCCCGGATTGAACGACTTGCGGCCCATGCGGCGCAGCACGGCGCGCATGTTCATGGACACGTCGCCGAAGTCGATATCGACCGGACAGGGGTTGTAGCACTTGTGGCAGACCGTGCAATGGTCGGCCACGTCCTCGAATTCTTCCCAGTGCTTGAGGCTGACGCCGCGCCGGGTCTGCTCTTCGTACAGGAAGGCTTCCACCAGCAGCGAGGTCGCCAGGATCTTGTTGCGCGGCGAATACAGCAGGTTGGCGCGCGGCACGTGGGTGGCGCACACCGGCTTGCACTTGCCGCAGCGCAGGCAGTCCTTGATGGATTCGGAGATGGCGCCGATGTCGCTTTGCTGCATGATGAGCGACTCGTGGCCCATCAGGTTGAAGCTGGGCGTCCAGGCGTGGCGCAGGTCAGCGCCCGGCATCAGCTTGCCGGCGTTGAAGTGGCCGTTGGGATCGACGCGGCGCTTGTAGTCCTGGAACGGGGCCAGTTCGGCTTCGGTCAGGAATTCGTACTTGGTCAGGCCGATGCCGTGCTCGCCCGAGATCACGCCGTCCAGGTCGCGGGCGATCTGCATGATGCGCTCGACGGCCTGGTGGGCCTCCTGCAGCATCCCGTAGTCGTCCGAGTTGACCGGAATATTGGTGTGCACGTTGCCGTCGCCGGCGTGCATGTGCAGCGCCACGAACACGCGGCTCTTGAGCACGCGGCCGTGGATGGCGATCATCTCGTCGACGATCTTCTTGTAGGCCGCGCCCGAGAACGTGCGCTGCAGGCCGGCCAGCACTTCGGTCTTCCAGGACAGGCGGATGGTGCGATCCTGCACCACGTCGAAAACGCACGCGCCCGGCTGCGCAGCAAGGCGGTCCGACAAGGCCGGCTGCAATTCGCCCAGGCCCAGGCCATGCAGCTCGGGCAGCGCCTGCAGCAACGGCAGGTCGAGGTTGTCCAGGAGCCACTGCCAGCGCTGCCTGACGGCGGCCACCAGCTCCAGCGCCTGGCGCGTGCGCTCGGCCAGCATTTCGGCGCGGGTCGTCTCGACATCCGTGTCATCGATCTTGCCGACCGGCAGCGGCGTGCACAGATAGGCGTCCAGCTCGCCCAGCAGCTTGAGCTTGTTGCTGGTCGAGAGTTCGATGTTGATGCGTTCGATGTGATCCGTGTACTCGCCCATGCGGGGCAGCGGGATCACCACGTCTTCGTTGATCTTGAAGGCGTTGGTGTGGCGCGCGATGGCAGCGGTGCGCGAACGGTCCAGCCAGAACTTCTTGCGCGCCTCGGGGCTGACGGCCACGAAGCCTTCGCCATGGCGCGTGTTGGCCAGGCGCACCACTTCGCTGGACGCCGCGGCCACGGCGTCTTCGTCGTCGCCGACGATGTCGCCGATCAGGACCATCTTGGGCAGCACGCCGCGCTTGCTCTTGGTGGCGTAGCCCACCGCGCGCAGATAGCGTTCGTCCAGGTGTTCAAGACCGGCCAGGATGGCGCCGCGGGCGCGGCCTTCGCCATCCAGGTAGCCCTTGACCTCGACGATCGACGGAATCGCGTCGCGCGCCTGGCCGAAGAACTCCATACAGACGGTGCGCGTATGGCGCGGCATGCGGTGCAGCACCCAGCGCGCCGACGTGATCAGGCCGTCGCAGCCTTCCTTCTGGATGCCTGGCAGGCCGGCCAGGAATTTGTCGGTGACGTCCTTGCCCAGGCCTTCCTTGCGGAACACGCGGCCCTGGATTTCCAGGGTTTCGGTCTTCAGCAGGCGCTCGCCCGGCTTGCCGCGGCCGTCGAACCACTTGAGTTCGAAGCGCGCCACGTCCACGTCATGGATCTTGCCCATGTTGTGGTCCAGGCGGCTGACTTCCAGCCAGTTGCCGTTCGGGTCGACCATGCGCCACCAGGCCAGGTTGTCCAGCGCGGTGCCCCACAGCACGGCCTTCTTGCCGCCCGCGTTCATGGCGATATTGCCGCCCACACAGGAAGCCTCGGCCGAGGTCGGGTCGACGGCGAACACGAAGCCCGCGGCCTCGGCGGCCTCGGAGACGCGCTTGGTCACCACGCCGGCGCCGGCATGGATGACCGCCACGGGCTCGGTCAGCCCGGGCAGCAGACAGGACTCGACCTTGCCGAGCTTGTCGAATTTCTCGGTGTTGATCACCGCCGACTTCCAGGTCAGCGGAATGGCGCCGCCGGTGTAGCCAGTGCCGCCGCCTCGCGGGATGATGGTCAGCCCCAGCTCGATACAGGCGGTGACCAGCGCCGCGATCTCGTCTTCCGAGTCCGGCGTCAGCACCACAAAGGGGTATTCCACGCGCCAGTCAGTGGCGTCGGTCACGTGCGAGACGCGCGACAGGCCGTCGAACTTGATGTTGTCGCGCGCGGTGATGCGGCCCAGCACCTTCTGCGCCTGCTTGCGCATCATGGCGGTCTGGTCGAACTCGCCCTCGAACGCGGCGATGGCGGAACGCGCGCGGGCCAGCAGGCCGACCACCTTCTCATCGCGGTGCGGATCGTGGCCGGCCTCGGCGGGCACGTCCGGTTCGCGGCGGCGGTCGATTTCGCCCAGGCGGTGATGCAGGGCTTCGATGAGCTGCTTGCGGCGCTTGGGGTTGTCGAGCAGGTCGTCCTGCAGATAGGGATTGCGGCGCACCACCCAGATGTCGCCCAGCACCTCGTACAGCATGCGCGCGGACCGGCCGGTGCGGCGCTCGCCGCGCAGGTCGCTCAGCAGGCTCCAGGCGTCGTCGCCCAGCAACCTGCCGACAATCTCGCGGTCGGAAAACGACGTGTAGTTGTACGGGATTTCGCGCAAGCGCGCGGGTGCTGCGGGCGGCATCGCCCCGTTCAAGATGTGGCTAGCGAGTGGGGCGTTCATGGCTGCAAGAAGGGGGCCCTTAAAAAACTATTTTATGCCATAGGCTGAGTCTGACCCCTAATACCCCTAGGGACGCGCTCGAAACCCGGAAATGGCGGGGGTAATGTGCCCCCAATTAATTGCAAACGCGGCGCTAGATCTGCCCGGGGAAAAACCACAGCAGGCTGGCCGTCATGACCAGATAGCGCAGGAATTTGCCGATGGCCATGTAGACGACGCAAGGCCAGAACGACAGCCGCAGCCACCCCGCCACCGCGCACAGCGGATCGCCCACGGCGGGCAGCCAGGACAGCAGCAGGGCCGGCGGCCCCATGCGGTGGATCCAGTCGTGGGCCCGCTCGTTCCAGCGCCCGCGCATGCGTCCGCCTTCGGTGGCGTCGGGATGCGGATGGGGATGGTGTTCCTTCCAGCGCTGCACCGCGCGTTCGGCCCCCAGGCCCATGGCGTAGCTGATGGCGCCGCCCACGGTATTGCCCACGGTCGCCACCAGGATGGCCGGCCAGAACATGTCCGGCGCCAGCTTGATGTAGCCGAACACGGCGGGCTCCGAACCCAAGGGCAGCAGGGTCGCGGACACCAGCGAAACCGTGAAGATGGCGGACAGGCCGACCGAGGGCAGCGACAGCACCCCCAGCATCCAATGCACAGCGGATAACAGACTTTCTTCCATAGTGGGGCGAGTGTAGCCGCGCGCGGGTGCATAATCTGCCCCACTTCCCTACTTCTTGCCGCCAGCCGCTGTCCCATGTCCACTGACTATCTGAAACGCATCCTGACCTCCAAGGTTTACGACGTCGCGGTCGAATCGCCGCTGGAGACGGCGCCGCTGCTGTCGCAGCGGCTCTCGAACACGGTGCTGCTCAAGCGCGAGGATACGCAGGCGGTGTTCAGCTTCAAGCTGCGCGGGGCCTACAACAAGATGGCCAACCTGAGCCCGGCCGCCCGCAACCGCGGCGTCATCGCGGCCTCGGCCGGCAACCACGCCCAGGGCGTGGCGCTGGCGGCCAGCCGGCTGGGCTGCCGCGCCGTCATCGTCATGCCGACCACCAGCCCGCAGGTCAAGATCGACGCGGTGCGCCGCCTGGGCGGCGAAGTGGTGCTGGCCGGCGAGAGCTTTTCTGACGCCTACGCGCATGCGCAGATCCTGGAAAAGAAAGAGAAGCTGACCTTCGTGCACCCCTTCGACGATCCCGACGTGATCGCCGGCCAGGGCACGGTGGGCATGGAGATCCTGCGCCAGCATCCGGGTCCGATCGACGCCATCTTCGTCGCCATCGGCGGCGGCGGGCTGATCGCGGGCGTGGCCGCCTACATCAAGCAGCTGCGCCCGGAGATCAAGATCATCGGCGTGCAGACGGAAGATTCCGACGCCATGCTGCGCAGCGTGCGTGCGGGCCGCCGCGTGCAGCTCAACGACGTGGGGCTGTTCTCGGACGGCACGGCGGTCAAGATGGTGGGCGCGGAAACCTTCAAGCTCACGCGCCAGTACGTGGACGACTTCGTGGTGGTCAACACCGATGCGATCTGCGCGGCCATCAAGGACGTGTTCCAGGACACGCGCAGCGTGCTGGAGCCGGCCGGCGCGATGGCGGTCGCGGGCGCCAAGCAGTACGCGGCCGAGCACCACCTGAAGGGCAAGACGCTGGTGGCGATCGCCTGCGGCGCCAACATGAATTTCGACCGGTTGCGCTTCGTGTCGGAGCGCGCCGAAGTCGGCGAAATGCGCGAAGCCGTGTTCGCCGTCACCATGCCGGAGCAGCGCGGCAGCTTCCGCCGCTTCTGTGAACTAGTCGGCGAGCGCAGCGTGACCGAGTTCAACTACCGCATTTCCGACGCGGACCGCGCGCATGTCTTCGTCGGCATCCAGGTGTCCTCGGCGTCCGAACCCGACAAGATCGCCGCGAACTTCCGCCGCCACGGCTTCGACACGCTGGACCTGACCCACGATGAAATGGCCAAGACCCACTTGCGCCACATGGTGGGCGGCCGCTCGGCGCTGGCGCGCAACGAACTGCTGTACCGCTTCGAATTTCCGGAACGTCCCGGCGCGCTGATGCGCTTTCTGAACGCCATGAATCCGGACTGGAACATCAGCCTGTTCCATTACCGCAACCAGGGTGCCGACTACGGCCGCATCCTGATCGGCATCCAGGTGCCGCCCGCCGACAAGAAGCAGTTCCGCAGCTTCGTGGCGGAGCTAGGCTATCCCCACTGGAACGAGACCGACAACCCGGCCTACAAGCTGTTCCTGTAAGACCACGTCCTTCACGCGGGCACATGGAAAACGAGAGGGCCTCCTTGCGGAGGCCCTTCCCTTCCCTGCTCTAGAAACGTCCGGCGGCAACCAGTAGGGGGGGTTCGCTGTCACTCGGCGGCCCACGGAGATGAGCCGCGCATTCAGCAAGGTCTTGCCAGACGTCCTAGCGCTTAGAAACGGTGGCGCACACCCACGGCCACTGCCGTGTCGGTCGCATCGCGCTGGAACGCGTAGTTGTCGCCGTAGGAGGCGTACGCGTACAGGTTGGTGCGCTTGGTGAAGTCGTAGGTGTAGCCCAAGCTGTAGACGTTGAACGTTGCATCGTCGCCCGTCAGCTTGTCGTTGCTGGCGGTCGCGCGCTGCCACGAACCGAAGACCGCGTGGCGGCCCAGCGGCACGGTCGCGCCGATCATGTACGAATTGGCGCGGAAGCCATCGGCCAGCTTGAACGTGCCCAGGTTCTGCATGCCGGCGGGCGTGGTGCCCATGTTCTGGCCGACGAACCAGCCGTCGCGGGTCTGGCCGAACGCCGCCGCAACCTTCACGACTTCGAAGTCGTACGAACCGCCCAGGATGTATTCCTGGATGCGCGCTTCGGACTTGCCGCCGGTCTGGCCATTGGACGGGTTGAAGCGGTCATAGGCCGCGGCCAGGTTCAACGGGCCGTTGACGTATTGCACGCCCGCGGTCAGCACGCGGTTGTTGTTGCCGGTCTGGAAGCCGGTCTGCGAGGTATCGCTGACGGCGTCATCGGCGCTGAACGAGTAGCCCACGCCCACCTTGAAGCCGCCCATGCTGGGGGTTTGGTACAGGACCATGTTGTCCAGGCGCATCGTGTTGGCGCTGCCGAACGTCGTACCCATGTTGGCGGTGTTGTAGCTGATCGAGAACGGGTCGATCGAACCGAAGTACTTGGAAGCCAGGTTGGTCTGGCGGCCGAATTCCAGGCGGCCCCAGGTATCGCTGTCCAGGCCCACGGTGGCCTGGCGGCCCCACAGGCGTCCGTTCTGCAGCGACTTGCCGTTCATGGGGCCGAAGCCGCCTTCCAAGGTGAACACGGCGCGCAGGCCGTCGCCCAGATCCTCGGTGCCGCGCAGGCCGAAACGCGAGCCGCTGCTCACGCCCTGCACGCCGCCGAAGCGGCTTTGCGAATTGCCGTCGAACTTGACCTTCTCGTAGCCAATACCGGCGTCGATCAAGCCGTACAGCGTCACGGAGTCAGCGGCTTGCGCTACGCCGGCAAAACCAGCCAGCAGCGCGACAGCCAATAGCGTCTTCTTCATATAAGTCCCCAAAATGGCGAGATGAAAGGCAAACCGCAAACCCACCGCGCACAGGGCAGGGAATCTGCGTGCCGCTGCGAACAAGTTAGCGGCGCATGCACTGGAATCAGTGTCCAGCCTGCGCCAATTCGAAGTAACCCGGATTTCGAAGAACTACTTTCCATGGTTGGGATAATGACGGCCTTCTTACTAGCTGCTCTCTTTGGAAACCTGCGTTAACGTATTGATATCAAATGCGAATCAAGGCTCGCAAAACATCCGGCGGGCCTTGAATATTCTCCTGCCGGGCCTGAAAGACCAACAAGAGTTGTTGGTGGATCCGGACAATTCTGATGCGCAAACGCGACACTATTGGCCATTGGACAGCCATGCGTCCCGCGCAGAAAAAAAGCCCCTCGGCGTCCGTAGGGGCTTTTCCTTGCCTGCGGAACGGCTTAACGGCCTTGGGGCGGATAGTCCAGTTCGCCAAAGGTGTACTCGCCGCGGGCCTTGGCCTCGGCCAGTTCCTGGCGCACTTGTTCGCGGCTCTTGCCGGCGCTCTGCGACACGGCGGCCTTGGGCGGGTAGTCCAGTTCGGCCGAGGTCACTTGGCCGGCGGCCTTGGCGCTTTGCAGTTCCTGCTGGACTTGTTCGCGCGACAGGCTGGTGCGCTCGACGGTGGCGGGCGGGTAGTCCAGTTCACCGAACGTGACCTGGCCGGCGGCCTTGGCGGCTTGCAGTTCCTGCTGGACCTGTTCACGCGTCTTGCCATCAGCGTGAGCGGCGGACATACCCACCAACGTTGCGGTAACCATGAGTGCGGTAGCTAGGGCTTTCATTGAGATGACTCCATCCTAAACCTTGCACATCGTCTTCTGCCAGGCTGGCAGGTGCGATATGACAATTTGATTGCTGGGACGAAGTATCTGGCGATTGCGGGTTAGTAAAAACCCTTATTTTGGTGAACATATTTGCACAGATGGGACAATTAGCGGTTGTCGCCGCCAGAATCTGCGCATTTTCTGCACACCAAAGCGCCGGATCAAGCAAGGGCAAGCCTTGCCGACGTTCAGCCGCAAGCAAGCTGGGTAACGGAAGATGTGCGGGTGATCCGATGGAGGCACCGTTGCGCTTGGGGAAATAGACATTTCTGCTGGCGGGACAATGATTCCATTTATGATACGAATCTGCCAGAAATGGAATTTTGAACTTCGAGGGCCCCATGGATATCCAGCTGAACGACATCGCTCTGTTTGTCGAAGTCGCCAAGCGCAAGAACTTCAGCCACGCGGCCGAAGCCTTGAATATTCCGACGTCCACGCTCTCGCGCCGCGTCAGTGAGCTGGAGCGCAGCATAGGCATGCGGCTGCTGAACCGCAGCACCCGCAAGATCGACCTGACCGAGGCCGGCGCCATCTACTTCGAGCGTTGCCGGCACATCGTGGAAGAGGCGCGCATCGCGCACGACCAGCTGCTGGACATGGCGGTGCAGCCCAAGGGGCGCCTGCGCATCTCGCTGCCGACCAGCCTGGCGCAGCTGTTCCTGCCCGCCGTCATCAGCGAATTCCGCGAGCAGCATCCGGACATCGAGTGCGACTTCGATCTGAGCATGCGGCCGATCGATCCCATCAGCAATCCGTTCGACCTGATCCTGCGCTTCGGCCAGCAGCCGGACTCCAGCCTGATCTCGCGCAAGATCGTGCTGATGGCCCACCAGCTGTATGCCTCGCCCGAGTACCTGGCCCGCCACGGCGAACCGCGGGTGCCGGCGGATCTCAGCCATCACGAATGCCTGCGCCCCACCATGCGCGAGGAATCATCCTTCTGGATGCTGCATTCGGGCGATAAAGTGGAGCGCGTGCAGGTGTCGGGACGCCTGTCGGCCAACAACGTCGGCATGTTGGGACGGTTGGCCGGACAAGGCCTGGGCATCACGCCGCTGCTGGTCTTCGACGCGATGGAACGCGCCATCAAGCAGGCCGGCCTGGTGCGGGTGCTGCCGGAATGGAGCCTGACGCCCCTGCCGCTCTTTGCCCTGCTGCCTTCGCGCATGTTGCCAGCGAAGACCAAGGCATTCCTGGACTTTATCCAGCCGCGTTTGTCGGACACGTAACCGCTACGCAGCGGTGTCGGCGCTGTACTGACAGACCGTGTAGAGCGGTGTGCCGGTGGCGGCGACCTTGGCTGAACCGCCCAGGTCGGGCAGATCGATGATGGCGGCCGCCTCGACCACGTTGGCGCCCAGGCGCTGCAGCAATTTGATGGCGGCCAGCATGGTGCCGCCCGTGGCGATCAGGTCGTCCACCAACAGGACGCGCTGGCCGGTACGCACGGAGTCGGTGTGCATCTCGACCGACGCGTTGCCGTACTCGAGCGAATATTCCTCGGCCACGGTGCGGAACGGCAGCTTGCCCTTCTTGCGCACCGGCACGAAACCCAGGTTGAGTTCGTAGGCCAGCACGCTGCCCACGATGAAGCCGCGCGCATCCACGCCAGCCACCAGGTCCAGGCGCTGGCGCATGTAGCGGTAGACGAAAAGATCGATAAGCACCCGGAACGCGCGCGGATCCTGCAGCACGGGCGTGATGTCGCGGAATATGACACCAGGTTGGGGCCAGTCTGGAACGCTGCGGATGGTGCGCCGGATGTACTCGGCGTTGTCGGTCTGCATGGAAGACGGCCCTGAAGAATTGAAGCAAGGCGAACTATAACCTCGCAACCGCGCTTAAGCCAGGGTTGCCGTCCCCGATGACAATTCACATTGCTGTAGCCGGCCGCCCTGCAATACATAGCGGCGATCGACTGCCCCGGAGGGTAAGGCCGCGTGAGTGGCGAGCACCACGGTGCGTCCCCGCACGGCGCCTGCCAGATCGGTGTAGAACGCCGCTTCGGCTTCGACATCCAGCCCCGCGGTCGGCTCGTCCAACACGATGACCGCAGCTGGCGACAACAGCGCCCGCGCCAGGCACAGGCGGCGCGCCTGTCCGGCCGACAGCTGCGACCCCGTCTCGCCCGCCCAGGTATCCAGGCCATCGGGCAGGCCGCGCACGAAGTCGCCCAGCCTCGCCGCATCCAGCGCGCGCCACAAGGCGGCGTCGTCCGCCTCGGGATCACCGATGAGCAGGTTGGTGCGCAGGGTCCCCAGGAATACCGGAGCGTCCTGCGACAGCAGCGCGATGCGCCGGTGCCAATCAGCTTGTGTGCAGGCGCGGGCATCGCAGCCGCCGAAACGCACCTGCCCCGCCTGCGGATCCTCCAGGCGCAAAAGCAGGTGCAACAAGGTCGACTTGCCCGCGCCGCTGGGGCCGACGATGGCGACCCGCTCGCCCGGCTCCACGCGCAGGCTGACGCCATCGAGCACTAGCGGACTCGCGCCTTCCACGCGCGCGGGATAGGCAAAGCGCACGCCATCCAGTTCCAGCGCGCCGCTACTGGGCAACGCGCGCGGCGCGGAGGGATCCTGCATGTCCGGCTCGCATTGCGTCACCTCGCGGATGCGCGCCGCCGCCGATATCGCCGAACCCATGCGCGACGCCCCCCGCATGATGGGACCGGCCACCTCGAAAATTCCGATGACCGCCAGCAGCAGGCCTGCCAGCGCCGGACCTTCGATCCGCCCAGACTCCAGCGTGTCCAGGCCGAACCAGAGCAAGGCCAGCACCGATGCGCCGGCGGCTGCCTGCAGGAAAAACTGTCCCCGGGCCGCCACCCGCGCCTGGCTGCGGCGAGCCAGCGCGCTGGCTGCACACAGGCGCTCGAAATGCGCGGCCGTCTGCGCCTGCGCATGCAGGGCCACCATGTCCGCGTGTCCATCCACGGCGTCCAGCGTCGCGGCCCGCAAGCCCGCTGCGCTTTCCTGGGCCGCCGCGCCCGGCTTGCGCGCGGCCCGCAGCAGCCAAAGGGGCACCAGCACGCACGCGATCAGCAAGGCCAGGGCCAGCGCCAGCGCGGCGGCGGGCACCCATGATCCCAGCACCGCGGTCAGCACCGCGCCCGCCAGGACGGCGGTGATCAAGGGCGCCAGCACGAACAGGAAGACCGTATCGAGAGCGTCGACGTCGCCCGTCATGCGCGCCACCAGGTCGCCATCGCGATAGCGCGCCAGTTGCCGCGGCGTCAGCCGGATCAGCGCCGAAAAGACTTTCGCACGCAGGTCCGCCAACAGGCGCAGCGTGGCCGAATGGCCGACCACGCGGTCGGCATAGCGCGCGACGATCCGCAGGAACGACAAGCCGCGCACCAGCGCCGAGGGCGCAAAAAGATTGAACGCGCCACCTGCCCCCGCCAAGGCCGCGCCGGTCAGGAACCAGCCCGACACGCCCAACAGGCCCACGCCGGCGGCCACGGTGGCCAGCGCACAGAACAATGCGAGCAAAAGCCCGCTTTTTCGGCGCGCATACAGCGGCAGGAGCAACAACAGATTCTTCATGCGTCTTCCACTTTTCCGCCAGCCACGCGCAGGGTCCGGCCCAGCCGGGCCGCCACCGCGGGCGCATGCGTCGCCAGCAGCAAGGTGCGGCCAGCGGAGAATTCCAGGATCTCGTCCAGCACGCGCGCCTGCGTGGCCTCGTCCAGATGCGCCGTGGGTTCGTCCAGCAGGATCAAGCCCGGGTCGCGCAGGAACAGACGCGCCAGCGCGACGCGCTGCGCCTGACCGCCGGACAGGCCATGTCCGCGGCCGCCAAGTTGCGTCGCCAGCCCTTGCGGCAAGGCCTCGGCAAACTCCAGCACGCAGGCGCGGCGCGCAGCGGCCTGCACCTCGGCATCGGAAGCATTGGGGCGGCCCAGGCGGATGTTGTCGGCGATGGAACCCGTCAGCAGTTGCGGCTTCTGTCCGATCAGCGCCACGCGCTGACGCAGCGCCGCCTCGTCCCAATCGGCCAAGGGCAGGCCGTCGATGCGGATGTCGCCCTGGAACGGACGCAGGCGCGCGATCGCCTCGACCAGAGAGGATTTGCCGATGCCGCTGGGCCCCATCAGGGCGGCATGCTCGCCCGGCGCCAGCGTCAGACAGGCTTGCGCAAGCACCGCCTGGCTGCGGCCCGGCGCGTCCAGATTCAAATCCGCGATGGCAAGGGCAGCGCCTGGGCCACGGCGTCCTGGGCCTGCGGCGGCCTCGGCCAGCTTGCCCGGGCCAGATTCGCCGCCTGCCGGGCCATCGCCTTCCTGCGGCAAGCCATCGAACAGCAGGGAGATCTGCGAAACCGCCGCCAGCGCAGCCGCGCGGTCGTGGTAGTGCGCCGCAAACTGGCGCAGCGGCGCGTAGACTTCCGGCGCCATCAGCAGACAGAACAGCCCCGCCTGCAAGGTCAGCGGCGACCAGCGCAGGTCCAGGAATCCCAGATAGGTAAGACCGATATAGACCGCCACCCCGGCCACGCCCAGCGCCGCGAAGAACTCCAGCACCGCCGACGAGAGAAAGGCAATGCGCAGCACCGACATCGTGCGCTGACGCAGCGCGTCGCTGGCCGCCACGACCGACTCGGCTTCGGCCTGGGCGCGGCCGTAGAGCTTCAGCGTGGAAAGGCCGCGCAGCCGGTCGGCGAAGAAGCCCGACAAACGGGCGAAGGCGCGCAGATGCCGGCGGCTGGCGCCCTGGGCGCCCCAGCCCACCAGGGCCATGAACAAGGGAATCAAGGGCGCCGTGATCAGCAGGACCAGCCCGGCGATCACGTCCATCGGCAACAACACCACGGAAAACGCCACCGGCAGCATGGCTGCCGCGGCCATGGCGGGCAGGTACTTGGCGAAGAACCCGTCCAGGGCTTCGACCTGGTCCACCACCGCGCTCGCCAGCTCACCCGACGCCTGCCCCCGGCTCCAGTACGGACCCTTCTGCACCAGGCGCCTGAAGAGGGATAGCCGCAAGTGGCGCTTGATGCGCTCAGCCGCGTCCGCGCCCGCGCGCTCGCCCGCCCAGGTGATGCAGGCGCGCAGCAGCATGAGTCCGGCTATGGCCAGGATGTCGCCCAGCAGTTCCTGCCGAGGCGCCTGCCTGACGATGGCCGCGTCGAGCACGCTGGCCAGCAGCCAGGCCTGCACCACCAGCAAGGCGCCGCTCACGAGGGGCGCGGCGCCCGCCAGCATCAGCGGCAGCCTGGCCGCCTTGGCGAGCGCCATCAACCACCGCGACTGGGCGCGCGGCGGTTTGTTCAGGGTTGCCGAAGGATCGTGCTCGAGGCCGTTGGCGCCGCCGCTCACTCGTCGTTGCGGCTGGCGCGCGGATCATGGGTATGACCCTCGCGCAGCTCGAACCACATTGCATTCAGGATGGCGAAGGCGCACGCCAGGCCCAGACCGAGTATCCACGAGAAATACCACATGGTGGAGGCTCCTTTTTCAGTATGAGTTGGGCGTGTCGCTCACCGATTCCTCGGTGACCTTGCCGCGCATGACGCGGTAGACCCAGGATGTGTAGAGCGTGATGAGGGGCAGGAAGATGGCGACCGCGATCACCATGATCCACAGCGTCAAGTGGCTGGACGAGCCGTCCCAGATGGTCAGGCCGGCCTTCGGATTCGACGACGACGGCATGATGAAGGGGAACAGCGAAAAGCCCACCGTCAGGATCACGCCGGCGATCGAAAGCGCGGATGCCAGGAATGCCAGCACGTTGGCGCGCACGGTCAGCAGCAATGCCACCAGCACGGCGCCGCCCACGCCCAGGGCTGGCGCGATCCACATCAGCGGCCACTTCGCGTAATTGGCCATCCACGCGCCGTTCTGTACCGTCACGGTCTTGAGCATCGGGTCGGACGGGCCTGCCATGTCCACCGCGCTGGTGATGACATGGCCGCCGACGCCGCCCGCCACCCAGAAGCCGCCGGCCGCGAACAGCGCCGCGGTCAGCAAGGCGCACAGCCTGCCCCAGTTGCGGGCCCGCGACGAGATCGGGTCCTCGGTGCGCCAGGCCAGCAGCACGGCGCCGTGCATGGCCAGCATCACCACGCTGAGCACGCCGGCCAAGAGCGCGAACGGCATGAACAGCTGGTAGAAATGTCCTTCATAGATCGGGCGCAACGTCACCGGATCGAAGGTGAACGGCACGCCCAGGACGATATTGCCCATGGCCACGCCGAATACCAGCGAAGCCACCACGCCCGAAAAACAGAGCACGCCGTCCCAGCGGTTGCGCCAGCTGGTGCCTTCCATCTTGCTGCGGTACTTGAAACCCACCGGACGCAGGATCAGCGCGATCAGCACCAGCATCATCGCCAGATAGAAGCCGGAGAACGATGCGGCGTACAGCAGGGGCCAGGCGGCAAAAATGGCGCCGCCCGCCGTGATGAGCCAGACCTGGTTGCCTTCCCAGACCGGCCCCACCACGTTGATCACCACCCGGCGCTCGGTGTCGGTCTTGGCGACCACCGGCAGCAGCGCGGCCACGCCCAGGTCAAAACCGTCCATGACGGCGAAACCGATGAGCAAGGCGCCCAGCAGAACCCACCAGACCACGCGCAGCGTGCCGTAGTCGAAAGGAATAAGAGTATCCATCGCTGTCTCTCCCTCAGGCCCGCACGGCTGCGCGCACAGGATCGGCGGCGGCAGTGCCGGGCGCCGGCCCATCGGTTTTCGGTCCCTTTCTCACGGCGTGCAGCATCACCTTCACGCCGATGATCAGCAACACCGTGTACAGCACCAGGAATATCGTCAGGCTGATGGCCAGATCGACGATGGTCAGGCCGGAAGCCGCGTAATAGGTCGGCAGCACGCCTTCGATCACCCAGGGCTGGCGGCCGTACTCGGCCACGAACCAGCCGCTTTCGATGGCGACCCAGGGCAGCGGCAGGCTCCACAAGGCCACCTTGAGCAGGCCGCGCCGGCTGTCCAGCCGCCCGCGCGAAGCGAGCCAGAACGCCACGCCGAAGAACAGGATCAGGTACATGCCCACCGCCACCATGATGCGGAACGCCCAGAACAGCGGCGCCACGTTGGGCACGGTATCGACGGCGGCTTTCTTGATGTCGTCTTCGGTGACCTTGCTCATGTCGGGCTGATAGCGCTTGACCAGCAGCGCATAGCCCAGGTCGGGCCAGGTCTTGTCAAACACCATGCGCGCGTCCACGTCCTTGGGATTGGCGCGGATCTTCTGCAAGGCGTCATACGCCACCATGCCGTCGCGAATGCGGTTTTCGGCGCGCCGGATCAGGTCGTCGATGCCCAGCAGCGGCGTGGTGAGCGAGCGCGTGCCGATGATGCCCATGACGTAGGGAATCTCGATCGCGAAGTCGTTCTTGCGCTCGGCCTGATTGGGGATGGCGATCAGGTTGAAGGACGCGGGGGCCGGCTCGGTGTGCCACATGGACTCGATGGCCGCGATCTTCATCTTCTGGTGTTCGGTGGTGAGGTAGCCGCTTTCGTCTCCCAGCACCACGACCGACAGCGCCGAGGCCAGGCCGAAGCTGGCGGCAACCGCCATCGAGCGCTTGGCCAGGTCGATGTGGCGACCCTTCAGCAGGTACCAGGCGCTGATCGACATGACGAACATGGCACCCGCGACGTAGCCCGCGCTGACCGTGTGCACGAACTTGGCCTGGGCCACCGGATTGAAGACCACCGCGGCGAAGTCGGTCATCTCCATGCGCATGGTGTCGGGGTTGAAGATCGAACCGACCGGGTTCTGCATCCAGCCGTTGGCGATCAGGATCCACAGCGCCGAGAAGTTGGTGCCGAACGCCACCAGCCAGGTCACCACCAGGTGGCTGACCTTGGACATGCGGTTCCAGCCAAAGAAGAACAGGCCGACGAAGGTGGCTTCCAGGAAGAAGGCCATCAGCCCTTCGAGCGCCAGCGGCGCGCCGAAGATGTCGCCCACGTAGTGGCTGTAGTAGGACCAGTTCATGCCGAACTGGAACTCCATCACAACGCCAGTGGCGACGCCCAATGCGAAGTTGATGCCGAAGAGCGTGCCCCAGAACATGGTCATCCGCTTCCAGATGGGGCGGCCGGTCATGACGTACACGCTTTCCATGATGGCCAGGATGAACGACAGGCCTAGCGTGAGGGGAACGAAAAGGAAGTGGTAAAGCGCGGTCGCGGCAAACTGGAATCGCGACAGATTTACGACGTCGAGATCAATCATTGGGTCGCTCCCAAGCAGTTGAGGTGCCGCGGCAACCGGCATGGTTCCCAGGCCGTCTCTCGCGCCATGTTACGAGCGTTGCATACAACTTCATAGAGGTTTCCTGAAAAATCGGGGCGGATCAATGTCAGCCCTTGCCCCGCAATTTGCCGGCGAAACCGAGCACCTTCTGCACTTTCGAACCGAGCTTCATCAGGTTCTGCAGGGTTTCTGGCGGCAGTCGTTGAACCTCATCGAACCATCCGGTGGACAGTTCGATGAGCTCCAGCATTTCGTTCATGCGCTGTTGCGCGTAGGCCTCATCCGGGCCGGCGGGGGGCTCCAGCAGCGTGTCCCGCAGCAGGGTCAGCGTGGGATCGATTTCGCGCTTGCGCTTTTCTTCCATCAGGATGCGGAAGATCTCCCAGACGTCCTTGGGAGTTTCGAAGTAGTCGCGGCGGTCGCCGACTTGATGCATGAGCTTGACCAGGCGCCAAGACTGCAGCTCCTTCAGCCCCAGGCTGACGTTGGAGCGCGAGAAGCCGAGGGTCTCGGCGATGTCATCCGCATTCAGCGGCTTGGGCGACAGGAACAGCAGAGCGTAGATCTGCCCGACCGTGCGGTTCACCCCCCATCGGCTGCCCATTTCGCCGAAATGCAGGACAAAGCGTTCGTTTTGGGGGGACAGGGCCATGATCGAGCTACACCGGCAGGGTCAGGGCCTCAGCCCTGGGTCGATAAATATCAGTTACACCGCTTTCAGAAAATTCTGAAATTTCCGAAATTATCAAACAAACCATGCGAAAGCGCAAACCACACTGGCGGCAGGGGGAAGATCTCAAGGCAACGCGCCGAGGCAGCGACGACCCGCCTTGCCGGGTCTTTGGGATAGCCGCGGACAAACGCAAGCGGCCACCAACCCATGGGCTGGTGGCCGCCTAAAGAAGAAGAAAAGGGAAAAAGAGGGCTCAGCCGGCCTTGACGGACACTGCCGCCGAAACGCGCTTGGCCTTGGCCCGGGCCGCCGCCACGTCGTCGGCCACGGCCAGGCCCACGCCCATGCGGCGTTTGACGAAGGACTCGGGCTTGCCGAAGAGGCGGATGTCGGTGCCGGGCTCGGCCAGCGCTTCGGCCACGTTGTGGAACGAGACCGCCGCGGCCTCGACGCCGCCATAGATGACGCTGCTGGCGCCGGGCTGGCGCAGGCTGGTGTCCACCGGCAACCCCAGGAACGCCCGGGCGTGCAGCTCGAATTCGTTCTGGGCCTGGGTGATCATGGTGACCATGCCGGTGTCGTGCGGACGCGGGCTGACTTCCGAGAACCAGACCTGGTCGCCGGCCACGAACAGCTCCACGCCGAAGATGCCCAGGCCGCCCAGATTGGACGTGACCGCCAGCGCGATGTCCCGGGAACGCTGCAGCGCGGCGGGAGACATCGGGTGCGGCTGCCAGCTTTCCACGTAGTCGCCGTCGACCTGCTTGTGGCCGATGGGTTCGCAGTAGCGGGTTTCGACCTGGCCGTCGGCGCCGCGGGCGCGCACGGTCAGCAGGGTGATTTCGTAGTCGAAGCGGATGAAGCCCTCGACGATGGCGCGCCCGCCGCCCACCCGGCCGCCCTCCTGGGCGTAGCGCCAGGCGGACTCGACGTCGTCGGCGCCCTTGATCACGGACTGGCCCTTGCCCGAGGAGGACATGACCGGCTTGATGACGCAGGGATAGCCGATGCCGCCGTCGATGGCCGCGCGCAGTTCTGCTTCGGTGTCGACAAAGCGGTAGGGCGAGGTCGGCAGCCCCAGGGTCTCGGCTGCCAGCCGGCGGATGCCCTCGCGGTTCATGGTCAGCTGGGCCGCGCGCGCGGTCGGCGTCACCCGGGCCACGCCCGCCTCTTCCAACTCCACCAGCAAATTGGTGGCAATGGCTTCGATTTCGGGGACAATAACGTGGGGCCGTTCCTGTTCGATGACCTTGCGCAGCGCCTGCGGGTCCGTCATCGAGACCACATGCGCCCGATGCGCCACCTGGTGGCCAGGGGCATCGGCATACCGATCCACGGCAATGACTTCCACGCCCAGCCGCTGCAGGGCAATGATGACCTCTTTGCCCAATTCGCCGGACCCGAGCAGCATGACGCGGGTGGCCAAGGGGGACAGGGGCGTGCCAAGAACGGGGCTGGAAATGCTGGACATGGAGCGGGCCTGGAAGAAAGTTGGAAAGCCGTTGAAATGACCCGCCAGCATGCCATATGCCCTTTCTGGGGGCAAACCCGCATACTGATATTAAAATCCACGTATGACTGACCATCCCACAACATCGTCCGAGACCGCGCTGGCATCTGCGCGCAGAACGCTGCAAATTGAATGCCAGGGCCTGATGGACCTGTCGGCACGGCTGGACGACAGCTTCACGCAGACCGTCGCGATGCTGCTGGCCTGCCGCGGCCGGGTGGTCGTCAGCGGCATCGGCAAGACTGGCCACGTCGCCCGCAAGATCGCGGCGACGCTGGCCTCGACCGGCACGCCAGCCTTTTTCGTCCACGCCGCCGAGGCCGTCCATGGCGATCTGGGCATGATTACCCAGGATGACGTCCTCATCGCGATTTCCTATTCCGGCTCCGGCCAGGAACTGCTGACGATTCTGCCCGTCGCCCGCCGCATGGGCGCCAAGCTGATCGCCATTACCGGCAACCCGCAGTCCGAACTGGCCCAGCTGGCCGATGTCCACCTGGACGCCAGCGTGGCCCAGGAAGCCTGCCCGCTGAACCTGGCGCCCACGGCCAGCACCACCGCCGCGCTGGCCCTGGGCGACGCCCTGGCCGTCGCCTGCCTGGAGGCCCGCGGCTTCGGCCCGCAGGATTTCGCCCGCTCGCACCCGGGCGGCGCGCTCGGCCGCCGCCTGCTGACCCACGTGCGCGACGTCATGCGCCAGGGCGACGCCCTGCCCATCGTCATGGCGGGCACCCCGGTATCGCAGGCGCTGGAAGTCATGTCCGCCAAAGGCATGGGCATGACCGTCGTGACCGACGCCCAGCACCGCCCCGTAGGCATCTTCACCGACGGCGACCTGCGCCGCCTGATCGCCCGCCAGGGCGACATCCGCAGCCTGACCGTCGAATCCGGCATGACGCGTTCACCGCGCAGCATCACCCCCGACGCGCTGGCCGTCGAGGCCGCCCAGCAAATGGACAAACAACGGCTCAATCACATGCTCGTGCTGGACAGCGACGGCGTTCTGCTCGGCGCCCTGCACATGCACGACCTGATGGCCGCCAAAGTGGTATGACTATGACTCTTTCTGTACCCATGACGCATCCGGCCGAGGCGCTGGTCCTGGCCCGCATCCCCGCAGGCGTGCGCGAACGCGCCGCCGCGGTACGCCTGATGGTGTTCGACGTGGACGGCGTGCTGACCGACGGCAGCCTCTATTACGGCGAAAACGGCGAGCTGCAAAAGCGCTTCAACGCGCTGGACGGCCACGGACTGCGCCTGCTGATGGAAGGCGGCCTGAAGGTTGCCCTGATGACCGGACGCTCCGGCCCGATCGTGGCACGCCGCGCCGCCGAACTGGGCATCGCCGAGGTCATCCAGGGCGTCCGCGACAAAGGCGGCGCCCTGGCCGAACTTGCGCAGCGCTGCGGTGTCCAACTGAACCAGGCCGGCTACATGGGCGACGACGTCATCGACCTGCCTGCCCTGCAGCGCGCCGGCTTCGCCGCCAGCGTGCCGAACGCGCCGGGCTACGTCAGCCAGGCCGCCCACTGGATCTCCACGCACACCGGCGGCAACGGCGCCGTGCGCGAATGCTGCGACCTGCTGCTGGCGGCCCAGGGACGCCTAGGCGCCTTCCTGGCGGCGCCGGGCCTGCTCGGTCCGGGCGCCATCCAATAATGACCGCCAGGACAACCCATACGCCCTTGCGGCAGACCCGATGAAAGAACGTTTTCCCTCCCTGATCGCGCTGTTCCTGCTGCTGGTGCTGGTCGCCAGCTCGTGGTGGGCGGCAGACTACGCGCAGCGGGCCATCCAGACGGATCCGCCGCGCCGCATCACCCACGAAATGGACGCCTGGTCGCGCGACTTCGTCATGCTGCGCACCGACCCGAACGGCAAGCCCATCAACCGGCTCGAAGGCGTATACGCGGAGCATTTCCCGGATGACGACTCCTATCATGTGACCTCGCCGCGCGCCGTGGGCCAGCGCGAGGACAACCCCATCACCGTGGCCATCTCCAAGACCGCCGTGATGGAACAAGGCGGCAAGCGCATCGTCATGAACGGCGACGCCCATGTGCGCCGCCAGCCCGACGCCAACAACGACCTGCTGGACGTGCGCAGCCAGCAACTGATCATCCTGCCCGACGACGACGTGGTCTACACCGACCTGCCGGCGGAAGTCATCAAGGGCCGTTCGCGCATGAACGGCACGGGCATGCACTACAACAACAAGACGCGCCAACTGCAGGTTTCGGCATCGACCGATGTGGAAATTGCCGGATCCGAAGGCAAGCAGCAACGCCGGACCGAAATTCCCGCCAACAACACTGACCAGAAAAAACCATGACCGACCTCCGGATTCTCCTTGCCCCGACGGCCCGCTTGCTCGGCGCCCTCCTGCTGACGGCCTCGGCGCTGGCTCCGGCCCATGCCGCGGATCCGGCGCCCAAGGCAGCGACGCCGGCTGAAGAGCCCAGCACGCTGATCCTGTCGGACACCCTGCACTACGACGACGTGAAGAAAAAGAGCGTCTTCACGGGCAACGTCAACATGACGCGCGGCCTCATGACCCTGACCTCCGATGTGCTGGAGATGAACGAAGACGCTCAGGGCAACCAGTACGGCACGGCCACCGCCAACAAGGGCAAGATCGTGACCATCCGCCAGGAACGCCCGGAAACCTTCGAACTCATCGAAGGCACCGGCTTGCGCGCCGAGTACGACGGCACCAAGAGCACCTTCGACCTGATCGGCCAGGCGGTCGTGACCCGCTTTGTCTGTGGAAAACCGTTCGACACGATTCGCGGCGAGCGGGTACGCTACAACGAGAAGACCGGCACCTACGAAGCCCATGGCGGCCCCAACTCCGCCGCAGCCGGCGGCCGGGTCCGCTCGGTGGCAGAACCGCGCGCCAAGTCGGATGCAGCCATCGCCGAATGCCGCAAGCAGCAGGCAGCCAAGAAGGGGCGTTGAACGCCTCCCATGCAACACCACTCGCAGCCACGATGAACCAACCTTCAGTGCCGACTCCGGTAACCTCCGCGCCCTCGGGCGTCAAGCAGGGCAGCCTGCGCGCAACCGGCTTGCGCAAGACCTATAACGGCCGGACCGTGGTCCAGGACGTGTCCCTGTCCGTGGTCAGCGGCGAAGTGGTCGGCCTGCTCGGCCCCAACGGCGCGGGCAAGACCACCAGCTTCTACATGATCGTGGGCCTGGTGCCCGCGGATGCGGGCCGCATCGAGATCGACGGTTCCGTCATCACCTCGATGCCGATCCACAAGCGCGCGCACATGGGCCTGTCCTACCTGCCCCAGGACGCTTCCGTGTTCCGCCGCCTCACGGTGGAACAGAACATCCGCGCCGTGCTGGAACTGCAATCGGGGCCGGATGGACGTCCGCTGTCCACGCCCAAGATCAACGAGCAGATGGAATCGCTGCTGGAAGAGCTGCAGATCGGCCATATCCGCAGCAACGCCGCCATCTCCCTGTCAGGCGGCGAACGCCGCCGCGTGGAGATCGCGCGCGCGCTGGCCACCAGCCCGCGCTTCATCCTGCTGGACGAGCCCTTCGCCGGCGTGGACCCCATCGCCGTGATCGAGATCCAGCGCATCGTGCGCTTCCTGAAAGGACGCGGCATCGGCGTGCTGATTACCGACCACAACGTGCGCGAAACCCTGGGCATCTGCGACCGCGCCTACATCATCAGCGAAGGCAAGGTCCTGACCGACGGCCACCCCGATGAAATCGTGGGCGATCCCGCCGTGCGCCGGGTCTATCTGGGAGAACATTTCCGCATGTAATGCGGTCCTGGGGAAGACCCCTAGGCGCCGCCTGCGCAAAGACGCATGCACCCTAGGGGCTCAGCCATAAAAATGCCATGAACTTGCGCTAGGTCAGCTTGTTTTATCGGCCCGAGTCTATACACTAGTACTAAACGAACCCTCTCGATCAAGGAGAACGCCTAACGAATCAGCCGCGCTTTTTGCGCACCCTTTTTTCCTCTTTTAGAAGGAGAGCACACTATGAACCTGAGCATCTGCGGTCGTCACCTCGACGTCACCCCGGCCATCCGGGAATATGTCATGAACAAACTGGCGCGAGTGCTGCGGCATTTCGATCACGTCATCGATACCCAGGTCATGCTCTCGGTAGAGCCCCTGCGGCATAGAGCCGAAATCACCATGCGTCTAAGCGGTAAGGACATTCATTGTGAAGCAACCGATGAAAACCTCTATGCAGCCATAGACCTTCTTGCTGACAAAGTCGACCGTCAGGTCATCAAGCACAAGGACAAGGTACGAAGTCACACGGCGGAGTCCGTGAAGCGGCAAGCGGCGAATCTCACGCCACCCCAGCAGTAACGCGCTTCATGAGCACTCGCACTGCGAGACTAGCTAAACAGCGATTCTAGAAATCCTGCCTGAGTCCCGGTGTCCCGCTAGACGCAACGTCCAGCTGGGGCATCGGCAAACTACCCCTCCTGCAGTACCCCTTCCTTCTTTGTCCCCCATTCCCGGCCTCGCCGGCGATTCCGTTTTCCCAGGTTTCCGACGTTTTCCCACGGCTGCGCACCGGCGCCAGGCGCGAGAATGCCCACAATCCCCCGCTATCGGTCTATGCTGTCGCTCTTGCCGCCCCATGATGCGACCGAGCCAAGGACGCATCGCAGAGGCCGATTATTGCAGTGCGTCATATAACCATATAATGCCCCGATGAATCATTTGTCGCGCATCCTACCCGCCGGCAACGTCGTGCTCGATATGCTCGCAACGAGCAAGAAACGTGCGTTCGAACAGGCCGGCCTTCTCTTTGAAAACAACCATGGCCTGGCGCGCGCACTCGTGTTCGACAGCCTGTTTGCCCGGGAACGCCTGGGTTCCACCGCGCTCGGCCAGGGCGTGGCGGTGCCGCATGGCCGGGTGAAGGGCCTGGAGCAGGCCCTGGCAGCCTTTATCCGCCTGGCCCAGCCCATCACCTTCGATGCGCCTGACGGACAACCCGTGTCGATGCTGCTCTGCCTGCTGGTGCCGGAAACGGCCACGCAGCAGCACCTGGACATCCTGGCCGAACTGGCGCAGCTCATGTCGAACAAGGCCTTGCGCGAAGCCCTGGCCACAGAGCCCGATCCGGCCATCGTCCACAAGATGCTCACGACCGGCCAACTCTGAACTCCACGCGGAAGCGCTGCCATGCTCACGGTGCAGGAACTCGTCGACGACAACGCCGACAAAATCCCCTTTAACTGGATTTCCGGCCAGGGCGCCGCGGACCGCGCGATTCCCGACGACGGCATGTCGGCCGCGGACCTCGTCGGCCACTTGAACCTGATCCACCCGTCCCGCATCCAGGTGTTCGGACAGGAAGAGCTGGCGTACTACACCCGCTTCGACCTGCGCCGCCGCATGCACCACATGGACGAGCTGCTGATCGGCGGCGTGCCCGCGATCCTGCTGGCCGACGGCCTGACCCCGCCGCAAGACCTCATCGACCAGTGCGACCAGCATCAGGTGCCGCTCTTGTCCACGCCGGTGGCAGCCGCGCAGCTGATCGACCTGTTGCGCATCTACCTGGGCAAGAAGCTGGCGCCCACCACCACCGTGCACGGCGTGTTCCTGGACGTGCTGGGACTGGGCGTGCTGATCACCGGCGAGTCCGGCCTGGGCAAGAGCGAACTGGCGCTGGAACTGATCTCGCGCGGACACGGCCTGGTGGCCGACGATGCCGTGGAGTTCTCGCGCACCGCCCCCAACATGATCGAAGGCCACTGTCCGCAACTGCTGCAGAACCTGCTGGAAGTGCGCGGCCTGGGCCTGCTCGACATCCGCACCATCTTCGGCGAGACCTCCGTGCGCCGCAAGATGCGCCTCAAGCTCATCGTGCACCTGGTGCGCGCCACCGCGCAGGACAAGTTCGAACGCCTGCCGCTGCAGGACATCACCCAGGACATGCTGGGCCTGCCGGTGCGCAAGGTCATGCTGCAAGTGGCCGCGGGCCGCAACCTGGCGGTGCTGGTCGAGGCCGCCGTGCGCAACACCATCCTGAAGCTGCGCGGCATCGACACGCTGGGCGAATTCATGGAACGCCAGGCCATGGCGATCCTGCAAAGCAGCAAGTAGGCGCGCATCGGCCGGCGGCACCTTGAGCCTGTATGAAACCCTGGCCGCCGAGATCGCCAAGTCGATCCGCGACGGCGTGCTGCGCACGGGCGACAAACTGCCCTCCGTGCGCGACGCCTGCGCGGCGCGCGGACTCAGCCCGTCGACGGTGTTCCAGGCCTACTACCTGCTGGAAGCGCGCGGCCTGATCCGGGCGCAGCCCCGCTCCGGCTATTACGTCAACGCCCCCACCGCCTCCCTGCCGCCGGAACCCGGCGCCTCCAATCCGGATGGCGAATCGACGGAACTCGCGATCAGCGAGCGCATCTTCGACATCCTAGGCTCGGTGCGCAACCGCGACGTAACGCCGTTGGGCTCCGCCTTCCCTTCGCCGCTGCTGTTCCCGCTGCCGCGGCTGGCCCAGGCCATGGCCGCCCATCTCAAGCGCCAGGATCCGCTGGACACGGTGGAAGACCTGGCGCCGGGCAATCCGAGCCTGCGCCGCCAGATCGCGCTGCGCTACCTGATCGGCGGCATCAACGTGCCGGCCAGCGACATCGTCGTCACCAACGGCGCGCTGGAAGCGCTGAACCTCTGCCTGCAAGCGGTCACGCAGCCCGGCGACACCGTCATGGTCGAAGCCCCCACGTTCTACGGCGCCTTGCAGGCGCTCGAACGCCAGGGATTGAAGGCGTTGGAAATCCCGACCCATCCGCGCACCGGCATCGACCTGGACGCGATGCAGGCCGCCATCGAACGCCATGCGCCGCGGGCCTGCTGGCTGATGACACAGTTCCAGAACCCGCTGGGCAGCCTGATGCCCGACGAAAAAAAGCGGCAGCTGGTCCAGCTGCTTGCAGGCCACGGCATTCCGCTGATCGAAGACGATGTGTACGGCGAGCTGTATTTCGGCGCGGCGCGGCCGGTGCCCGCCAAGGCCTATGACACCCAAGGGCTGGTGCTGCACTGCTCGTCGTTTTCGAAGTGCCTGGCGCCCGGCTACCGCATCGGCTGGGCCTCTGCCGGCCGCTACACGCAACGCGTGCAGCGCCTGAAACTGTCATCGACGCTATCGGCGTCCGGCCCGGCCCAGGGCGCGATCGCCGAGTACCTGGAGCAAGGCGGCTACGACCGTCACCTGCGCCGCCTGCGCGAAACGCTGCAGACGCAGCAGCAGCGCATGGCCGAGGCGATCGCCCGGGAATTCCCGGCCGGCACGCGCGTGACGCGCCCGCAAGGCGGATTCTTCCTGTGGCTGGAGCTGCCGGCCGCCGTGGATGCGCTGACGCTGCACCGCCAGGCGCTGGCGCGCGGCATCAGCGTGGCGCCGGGGCCGATCTTCTCGGCCAGCGGCCAGTTCGGCAGCGCGCTGCGCCTGAACTACGGGCACCCTTGGGACGCCGCTGCGCAGGCCGCCATCCGCGTACTGGGCGAGTTGGCGCGCGAGGCCTGCGCGCAAGCCTTGAAGGCGCGCTAGCCGCGCCTCAGTTCAAGGTCGACGCGGCGCGCGCGCGCTTGACCTCCAGCGGAGTCACGCCGCCCGCCTCGTTGCCCCAGCTATTGCGGATGTACGTCACCAGCATCGCGATGTCGCTGTCGTTGAGCAGTTGCCCGAAGGGCGGCATGCCGTGAGGCCGCGGGTTCGCCGCCGTGGCCGGAGCGTAGCCGCCGTCCAGCACCATGCGGATGGCGTTTACGGGCGACGGCGCCGTCACGGTCGGGTTGCCGGCCAGCGCGGGCCATGCCATGCCGCTGCCTTCGCCTGCGGACTGATGGCATTGCACGCACTGCTGGCGGTAGATCTTGCCGCCCAATTCCATCGCCGCCGGCGCGACAGCCGTCCGCGTGCGCTCCGTTGAAGCCGCCGTGGCGGGCAGGGATTTGATGTAGACGCCGATGGCCAATGCGTCCGCGTCGGTCAGGTGCTGCGTGCTGCCCAGCACCACCTCGGCCATCGGCCCGCTGGCGCTGGAATGCTTCGAAATGCCGGTCTTGAGCAAAGCCGCGATGTCTTCGGCGGACCATCTGCCCATGCCGGTTTCCATGTCGTTGGTAAGCGGCGGGGCGTACCAGTCCAGCACCGGGATCACGCCCCCGGCCAACGGGTCGGCCGAACGCAGCGCCCCCAGGCTATTGCGCGGCGTATGGCAGGCCGCGCAATGCCCCAGCCCTTCGACCAGATAACGGCCGCGGTTCCACTGCACCGATTGCCCGGCATCCGCCTCCTGCACGCCCGGCTTGAAGTACAGCGCGCGCCAGGCGGCCAGCAGCGCCCGCTGGTCGTAGGGGAATTCCATCTCGGGCGGCCGGTTGGGCTGGTCCACGGGCGCGACGGTACGCAGATAGGCGTACAGCGCGTCGGAATCGGCGCGCGTCACGCGCGTGTATTCCGTGTAAGGGAAAGCGGGATACAGCAGCGTGCCGTCGCGCGACTTGCCGTTGTGCAGCGCTTGCCAGAAATCGTCCGCGGTCCACGCGCCTATGCCGGATTTCTGGTCGGGCGTGATATTCGGGCCGTACACCGTGCCGAATGGCGTGGGGATAGGCGTGCCGCCCGCCAGCGCCTTGCCGCCCCGGCTGGTGTGGCAGGCCATGCAATTGCCGGCAAGCGCAAGGTAGCGTCCGCGCTCGACCAGCGTTGCGGCGTCGGCCGCGGCCGCGGCGGGACCCGTGCTGGCATCGTCGCGCGTGCCCAGCCAGTAGAGACCGCCCACGGCGGCGATCACGAACAGCAACAGGACCGACAGGACTTTCTTCATGAGCGACATCCGGCCTCTCCCTTACCGTTGCGCCTGACTGCCGCATTCCGCGGGCAGGCGTATCGAACCCGCGGCGTCTGGCGCGTAGGGTTCCACGACGGGCTGCGAGGACAACCACGCGGCCAGCGCGCCGATGTCCTGGGGAGTCAGTTTGTTGGAGATGTCGGCCATGCAATCGGGCTCGGCCGCGCGGCGCAAGCCGTTCTTCCAGCTGCCGATCTGCGCGCCGATGTAGTCGCGCGGCAGGCCGAGCAAGCCGGGGATGGCGGGCAGCACGCCGCCCAGGGCGGCGCCGTGACAGGCGGCACAGGCGGGCAGGCCGCGCGCGGCATCGCCGTTCAGGGCCAGCTTGCGCCCGGCCTCCAGGGTGGCGGCGGAGACCTCGGCGCGCGTTGGCGCCGGATACGGCACATGCTGCGAGGAGAAATACGCGGCGATCTCGCGCAGGTAGTCGTCGGGCAGTCCGGTCAGCAGGTGCGTCATGGGCCGGTACTGGCGCCGGTCGTCGCGGAAATTGAGCAACTGGTGGTACAGGTATTCCTGGGGCTTGCCGGCCAGGCGCGGATAGTAGCCGTCGGCGCCGGCCCGGCCTTGCGCGCCATGGCAGGCCGTACAGGCGGCGACGCGGGCGTCCATGGTGTCGGGGCGCAGGCGTTCCTGGGGCGCGGGCTGGGCCGGCGCGGGCGCTGCCAGGAGGGCGGCAGCGGCCCCTAGTAGGGAAATTGCCCAAAAACGCGGCAGTGAAATACTACGAAAGGAAATGAAGGCTAACATCTAGGTCGAATTCCATTCCCCCGAAACGCATGACGGCGGGGCGCGTATGTGAATCTGTCGAGTATCCGGCCCCAAGCTTACGCCAGGGGAGCCAAAACGGTACAGGCGCAGATTGGCAGTTTACGGCCATATCAGATGTCATCCCGCCGGCATCGTCCTCGAAAAGCGTGCCACAATCATGTCCATGTTGAAAGTCGTCCTCGTCACCGGCATCTCTGGCTCAGGCAAGTCCGTCGCCCTGCGCATGCTTGAGGACGCGAGCTATACCTGCGTCGACAACCTGCCCGTGCGGTTCCTGACCGAATTCATCGCCAACGCCCGGGATGACGGCATGGAACGCGTCGCGGTCGCCATCGACGTCCGCTCCCCCGGCGAACTGGCCGAACTGCCCGACGTGGTCACCGCGCTGCGCGCCATGGGCACCAGCCTGCGCGTGGTGTTCCTGGACGCCAGCACGGAAACGCTGGTGCAGCGCTATTCCGAATCCCGCCGCCGCCACCCCTTGACCGACCGCCTGCAGCGCGGCGGCAAGACCCCGACGCTGTCCGAGTGCATCGCGCTGGAACGCGAACTGCTGGCGCCGCTGCGCGAGCAGGAACACGTCATCGACACCTCGGACCTGACGCCGGGCCAGCTGCGTGTCTGGATCCGCGACCTGATCAAGGCCGACCGCGCGCCGCTGGTGCTGACCTTCGAATCCTTCGCCTACAAGCGCGGCGTGCCGCGCGACGCGGACCTGGTGTTCGACGTGCGCTGCCTGCCCAATCCCTACTACGACCGCGACCTGCGGCCGCTGACCGGCCGCGACGAGCCCGTGGCCGCCTGGCTGGCGGGCTTCGATCTGGTGGGGCAGATGATCGACGACATCGCCGGTTTCCTGAACCGCTGGCTGCCGCAGTACACGCAAGACACCCGCAATTACCTCACGGTCGCCATCGGCTGCACCGGCGGCCAGCACCGTTCGGTGTATGTGGTCGAACAGCTGGCGCTGCGCTTTGCCGACCACGACCCGCTGCTGGTGCGCCATCGCACCCAACTGCCTGACGAATCCGCATGACCCTGTCCCGCCCGACCCGCCTGTTCATGATGCTGCTGCTGGCCATTGCCGTGGCTGGCTGCTCCTCCACCGGCGGACGCAAGAAGGGCGGCGGGTACTACAAGGACGACGGGCCGGACGCCAATCCGCCTTCGAACCTGGACCAGGTGCCCGATGCGGTGCCCAGGGTCGAACCCTACGCCAGCGGCGCGAACCGGCCCTATGTGGTGTTCGGCCAGCGCTATGTGCCGGATACCAGCGGCCAGCCCTACAAGAAGCGCGGCACCGCCTCGTGGTACGGCAAGAAGTTCCACGGCAATTCCACGTCCATCGGCGAGTCCTACGACATGTACGCCATGACGGCAGCCCACACCACGCTGCCGCTGCCCAGCTACGCCCGCGTCACCAGCATGGTCAACGGCAAGACCATCATCGTGCGGGTGAACGACCGCGGCCCGTTCCACAGCGACCGCATCATGGACCTGTCCTATGTCGCGGCGTACAAGCTGGGCATCATCGGCCCCGGCAGCGGCCAGGTAGTCGTCGAGGCCATACCGCAGGACGAGATCCGGCGGCTGGCCTCGCAGGGCTCGGCCACGGCCGTGCCCGAGCCCTCGTCGGCGACGGGCTCTTCACCCGTGGCGGCGCCCATCGCCGCCGTGCCGGTGGCGCTGGCGGCCGAACCGCTGCCCGGGCCCGCCCCGGGTTCCGCGCCGGTGCGCCAGCCGGCCGCGGGCGGCATCGGCAGCGTCTATCTGCAAGTGGGCGCGTTCAGCCAGCCGGCCAACGCGCAATCACTGGTCAGCCGCATCAACACGCAACTCGGCGCCGAAGGCGCGCCGCCCGCGTCGGTCGAACAGTCGAACAACCTCTACCGGGTCAAGATCGGCCCCTACCCCGACCGGCAAAGCGCCTTGAACGCCGTGCCGCTGGTGTCGGACCGCATCGGCATCCTGCCCAGCATCGCCTCGCAGTAAGCCTCAGGCCTGTCAAGGCTGCCCCACGCTACCAGGGCAGTTCCGCCTGTCCGTCGCACACCCGGCGCGCACTGGCGCTGCGGCTGCGATAGAAATTGCCTTCGTGCGCCAGCAAGGCCTGCTTGCGTGGCAGCCCGCCGCCGAAGCCGGTCAGCGAGGTGTCCGCGCCGATGATCCGGTGGCACGGAATAATGATGCTGATCGGATTGCGTCCGACCGCTCCGCCGACCGCCTGGGCGCCCTTGGGCCGCCCCACGGTGCGCGCCAGGGCGCCGTAGCTGGTCAACACGCCGAACTCCAGATCGCACAAGGCGTGCCAGACCTGGTGCTGGAAAGTCGTGCCCACGGGGTCCAGCGGCACCTCGAAAATACGGCGTTGGCCGGCAAACCATTCGTCCAACTCACGGCGCGCCTGCTCCAGGATGGGATCGGATTGCGTGAGGATCCAGCCTTCCGCCGAAGGCAGCAGTTCCTGGTCGGTGAACCAGGCGCCGCGCAGGCCCTTGGGGCTGGCGACCAGGCGCATGTCGCCCAGCGGCGTGGGGATATCGCGATAGACCAGGCGCTCGTTGGGATCCGCAGGCTTGTTGGACACGACAGTCGAATACACCATGCCTTACTCCGCCGATTTCTTGCGGGCCAGGGCCCGGTTGTACAGCACGTCCCGCGGCAAGCCGGAAACCTTGGCCGCCACGCGCGCGGCGTCGCGCAGCGACAGCGACTCCAGCAAGGCGTCCAGCAGCGCATCGGTGCGCGGATCGGCTTCTTCATCTATCTCCTGCTCGGCGGGCGCATGCGCGATCAGCACGAACTCGCCCTGCTCGCGGTGGGAGTCCGCGGCCAACCAGGCCGCGCCCTCGCCCATCGGAAAGGTCGCGATCTCCTCGAAGCGCTTGGTCAGTTCGCGCGCCACGGTCAAGAGCCGGTCCGGGCCGCACACTTCCAGCAGGTCGGCCAGCGTGGCCGCGAGTCGGTGCGGCGATTCGAACATCACCACGGGCGCGGGCAAGGCACACCAGGTGCGCAGCCAGCGCTGGCGCGCGACCGTCTTGGGCGGCGCGAAGCCGGCAAAGGCATAGCCCGGGTTTTCATCCGTGGTGACGCCGCTGCCCATCAGCGCCGCGATGACGGCGCTGGGCCCCGGCACCGGCACCACGCCAAAGCCCGCTTCACGCACGGCGCGCACGATGCGCGCGCCCGGATCGCTGACGGCGGGTGCGCCGGCGTCGGACACCAGCGCCACGCGCTGGCCCTGGGCCAGGCGCTCGCAGATGGCCTGGGCCGCGGCGGCTTCATTGTGGCGGTGGGCGGCCATCAGCGGCGTGCCCACGCCCCAGGCGTCCAGCAAGGCGCGGCTGGCGCGCGTGTCTTCGGCGGCTATCACGTCGGCCCGCTGCAAGGCGTGCCAGGCGCGCAGCCCCAAGTCGCCCAGGTTACCGATCGGCGTGGCCACGACATACAGCGTCGCAGCGGGCCAATGCTGCCCCGCCACGCGTTCAGACACGCGGGACCAGGCATCTCCGGCAGGGGGAGGTGAGACATTTTGATTCATTGCAGCCTACGGACACGGGAAACCATGTCAGTGTAGCCGCCTATGCCCGCCACTTCCGGAGCGCCCATGACGGATGACACCTTGCGACTGGCCTGCGAACTGGCCCTGGCGGCCCGCCGCCGCGCGGCCAAGCGCCGGCGCCGTTCCACCCGCGCGGCGCCCGCGGATCGCCCGCCGCCGCGGCGCTCGCCCGCCCAACGCAAGGGCGACCACCACGAGGACGCCGCCCTGCGCCTGCTGCAGTCGCGCGGCCTGGTCCTGCTGGCGCGCAACCTGCAGACCCGCGCCGGCGAGATCGACCTGGCCATGCGCGAAGGCGACACCTTGGTGTTCGTCGAAGTCCGCGCGCGCGGCCCCAGCCGCTATGGCGGCGCCGCGGCCAGCATCGGCCCGGACAAGCAGGCCCGGCTGTCCCGCGCCGCGGCCTACTGGCTGCCGGAGCTGGCCCGGCGCCACTGGCACGGCAGGCTGCCGGCGGCACGCTTTGACGCGGTCGTCTTCGACACCGGCGATCCCCAATGGCTGCGCGACGCGTTCTGGCAGGCCGAGAGCCTACGCCTGCCCCGGTAACGACCTGCCTAACAGTCGTTACGCCTGGACAGAACCACGCCATGGCCCCGTGAGATAATCGCGCCCATGGATATGACCTCTCGTATGACGTCGCACTTTCGCGACGCCATGGCTGCGTGCGAACAAAGTATGAACGTCCTGGCCGAGCCGCTGGCGGTGGCGGTGGACGTGCTGTTCGGCGCCCTGGCAAACAACGGCAAGATTCTGGCTTGCGGCAATGGCGGCTCGGCCGCCGACGCGCAACATTTCATCGCCGAACTGGTGGGCCGCTTCGAACGCGAACGCCTGCCCCTGGCCGGCATCGCGCTCAACACCGACACCTCGATCCTCACCGCGGTGGGCAACGACTACGGCTTCGACGAAATCTACGAACGCCAGGTCAACGCCTTCGGCCAGGCCGGCGACGTGCTGGTAGCCATATCCACCAGCGGCAATTCCCCCAACGTGGTGCGCGCCATGGAAGCCGCCAGCGCCCGCGAAATGCACGTGCTTGCCCTGACCGGCAAGGGCGGCGGCGTGATGGGGGAACTCATTACGCCGATGGACGTCCATCTATGTGTTCCCAGCGATCGCACGATGCGCATCCAGGAAGTCCATATTCTGCTGCTGCACGCGCTGTGCGACGGCATTGACGCTCTTCTGCTTGGAGACACCGAATGATTTCTGACGTCCGTACCGCAGCCCGCCCGTTGATGCTCGCCGCGGCGCTCTCCACCGCCGCGCTCTCGCTGACGGCCTGCGCGCCCCTGATCGTGGGCGGCGCGGCCGCCACCACCGCGGTCGTCGTGACGGACCGCCGCACCTCCGGCGTCCAGCTCGAAGACCAGAACATGGCGTTCAAGGCGCAGAGCCAGATCTCGCAGAAGCTGGGCGACACCGCCCGCGTCAATGCCATGGCCTACGGCGGCCACCTGCTGCTGACCGGCGACGTGCCCACCGAAGAAGCCAAGAGCCAGGCCACCGCCATCGCCCAGGGCGTGGAAAACGTCAAACAGGTCATCAACCAGTTGAACGTGGGCCCCATCGCCTCGTTCGGCACGCGCTCCAACGACACCTGGCTGACCTCCAAGGTCAAGACCGCCCTGCTCAACACCAAGTACGTGCCGTCCGGCACCATCGCGGTCACGACCGACCACAGCGTGGTCTACCTGATGGGCAAGGTAACGCAGGCCGAAGGCGAGTATGCCGCCAACGCCACCGCCGACGTCGGCGGCGTGGCCAAGGTGGTTAAACTGTTCGAGACGATCAGCCGCGAGGAAGCCATCCGGCTGTCGAACACCGGTTCCAAGTCCAACACTTCCACGGAAACCAAAGCGCCCATCGAAAGCGGCGCCGGCGCAGCCAGCGACAACGCGGCCGGCACCAGCAGTGGCGTAGAGGCCATGCCCATCAAATGAAGAAAGCCATCATCGCACTGGCCGTCCTGGTGGCGGTCGGCATCGGCGCCTGGTTTGTCATGCGCCCCGCCCAGACCGCGCCCGACGTCACCTTCACCACGCTGGAAGGCAAGACCTTCTCGATGCAGGACCTGCGCGGCAAGGTCGTGCTGGTCAAGTTCTGGGCCACCAGCTGCGTGACCTGTGTGAAGCAGATGCCGGAAACCATCTCGGCCTACAACGAGTACGCCTCCAAGGGCTATCAGGCGGTCGCGGTCGCCATGAACTACGACCCGCCCAACTTCGTGCTGAACTTCGCCGAAACGCGCAAGCTGCCGTTCCCGGTGGCCCTGGACACCAAGGGCGACATCGCCCGCGCCTTCGGCGACATCCGCCTGACGCCCACGGCCTTCCTGATCGACAAGCAGGGGCGCATCATCAAGCGCTACCTGGGCGAATACGATGTGGCGGAATTCCACGCCACCGTGGAAAAGGCCCTGGCGGCGGGCTGAGCGCCGCAGCCCCACAAAGGACCGCCCCAGACAGGGCGGTTTTTTTTCGCCCGGCGGCCAGGCCCGCCACGACGGCGCCCAAAAGAAAAACCGCCCGACGGGCGGTTTCCAGATCAGGCCGCGGCGGGCCAGGCTCAGAACGCCGGAACCACGGCGCCCTTGTACTTGTCCTGGATGAACTTCTTCACCTCGGGCGTGTGCAGGGCCTGGACCAGCTTCTTGATGCCCGGCGCGTCCTTGTTGTCCGAACGGGTCACCAGGATGTTGGCGTAGGGCGAATCCGAGCCTTCGATGAAGAGGGCGTCCTTGGTCGGGACCAGGCCGGCTTCCAGGGCGTAGTTGGTGTTGATCAGCGCCAGGTCCACGTCATCGAGCGAACGCGGCAGCATGGCGGCTTCCAGCTCGCGGAACTTCAGCTTCTTGGGGTTCTCGACCACGTCGGCGGCCGTCGCCAGGATGTTGGACGGGTCCTTCAGCTTGATCACGCCCTGCTTCTGCAGCAGCACCAGCGCGCGGCCGCCGTTGGAGGGATCGTTCGGGATCGCGACGGTCGCGCCGTCCTTGAGCTCGGACAGGCTCTTGATCTTCTTGGAATAGCCGCCGAAGGGCTCGACGTGCACCAGCGCCACCGGCACCAGCGTGGCCTTGCGGTCCTTGTTGAAGGAGTCCAGGTACGGCTTGTGCTGGAAGAAGTTGGCGTCCAGCTGCTTGTCGGCCAATTGCAGGTTGGGCTGCACGTAGTCGCTGAACACCTTGATGTCGAGCTCCACGCCTTCCTTGGCCAGCTGCGGCTTCACTACTTCCAGGATCTCGGCATGGGGAACCTGGGTCGCGCCCACCACGATTTTTTCGGCATGGGCGGCGTTTGCCGCCATCAGGAACACCGACGCCGCCAGGGCGGACCGGACAAAGTTCAAACGCATGTGTTGCCTCTTTTATGGGTAAAAAATCGGGGGCCGATGCCCCTGCCGGTGTGGCCCTGCCCCCTTTTGCGGGGCCGGCCGTTGCGAAATCGCCCCCAATTTACCTGAATGCCGGTTATTTGTCGGGCATATGAACATGGGTTTAAAGCATAAGAAACCTGTGGGTACTACAATCCGTCGTATGCTTGCGCTACCGCGTCCCGAACGCGTTTTTGTGCAGGCATTTTTTCTAACCACTCATACGTATATTTGCCGACTTAGCTGCCATGACCGACACCCCCGACCCTGCTGCCGTTTCGTCTCCTGCTGTCAAAGCCGCTGTGCTGTCTGAAGCACTGCCGTATATCCGACGATTTCACGGCAAGACCATCGTGGTCAAGTACGGCGGCAACGCCATGACGGAAGAGCGTCTGCAGCGTAGCTTCGCGCACGATGTCGTGCTGCTGAAGCTGGTGGGTCTGAACCCGGTGGTGGTGCACGGCGGCGGTCCGCAGATCGACGACGCGCTGCGCCGCATCGGCAAGCAAGGCACCTTCATCCAGGGCATGCGCGTCACCGACGCCGAGACCATGGAAGTGGTCGAATGGGTGCTGGGCGGCCAGGTCCAGCAGGACATCGTCATGATGATCAACGAGGTCGGCGGCAAGGCCGTGGGCCTGACCGGCAAGGATGGCGGACTGATCCAGGCCCAGAAGAAGCTGATGGCCAACAAGGACAATCCGTCCGAGCCCATCGACATCGGCTTCGTCGGCGACATCACCATGGTCGAGCCGGCCGTGGTCAAGGCGCTGCAGGACGATCAGTTCATCCCCGTCATCTCGCCCATCGGCTATGGCGAGGACGGCACGGCCTACAACATCAACGCCGACGTCGTCGCCGGCAAGATGGCGGAAGTGCTGGGCGCCGAAAAACTGCTGATGCTGACCAACACCCCGGGCGTACTGGACAAGGGCGGCAAGCTCTTGCGCAGCCTGTCGGCCCAGACCATCGACGAACTGTTCGCCGACGGCACGATTTCCGGCGGCATGCTGCCCAAGATCTCGTCCGCGCTGGACGCCGCCAAGAACGGCGTGAACTCGGTGCACATCGTCGACGGCCGCGTGCCGCACTGCCTGCTGCTGGAAATCCTGACCGACCAGGGCGTGGGCACGATGATCAGCTCGCACTGATGCGGGCACAGCGTTACCTGCTGCGGCCGGCGGTGCGCGTGCGCCGCTCCCGCCGCACCGCCACGGGCGTTTCCGAACGCCTGTGGCTGTTCGACCTGGACAACACGCTGCACGACACCTCGCACGCCATCTTCCCCAAGATCGACCACGGCATGACCATGGCCGTGGTCGAGGCGCTGAACGTCGACATCGACACCGCCAACCGCGTGCGTTCGCAGTACTGGAAACGCTACGGCGCCACCATGATAGGCATGGTGCGCCATCACGGCGTGGACCCGCACGAATTCCTGCACCGCAGCCACGACTTCGACGTCGGCCCGCTGGTGCGCGCGGAAAAGGCGCTGGCCTACAAGCTGAGCCGGCTGCCCGGCCGCAAGGTGCTGCTGACCAACGCGCCGCTGCACTATGCCCGCGCGGTGCTCGCGCGCCTGGGCATCCTGCGGCAGTTCGACAGCCTGTGGGCCATCGAGCACATGCGCCTGCATGGCGAGTTCCGACCCAAGCCTTCGCCCGCCCTGCTGCGCCACGTGCTGGCCCGCGAAGGCGTGCAGGCGCGCAACGCGGTGCTGGTGGAAGACACCTTGGCCAATCTGCGCGGCGCGCGCCAGGCCGGGCTGCGCACCGTCCACGTGTATCACCCGGGCACGCCGTTCGCCCGCGGCCGCTCGCAGCGGCCGGCCTACGTCGACTTGCGGGTAAACTCCGTCAGTGATTTGCTGTTACGCCGACGCCCCCTGCGGGGATAGCGGCGCGCTCCTCCCCTCCCCTTCACCGTCAAGCCTGCGCGAGAGCAGACCCTTCCATGGCGAGCAAACCCGGCGAGCGCAAGACCCAGATTCTGCAGACCCTGGCCGAGATGCTGGAGCAGCCGCACGCATCCCGCATCACCACGGCCGCGCTTGCCGCGCGCCTGGAAGTCTCCGAAGCCGCGCTCTACCGGCACTTCGCCAGCAAGGCGCAGATGTTCGAAGGGCTGATCGAATTCATCGAAACCAGCATCTTCACGTTGGTGAACCAGATCGCCATCGCCGAACCCCATGGCCTGACCCAGGCCCACCAGACCGTCTCCATGCTGCTGACCTTTTCGGAACGCAACAAGGGCATGACACGGGTGCTGACCGGCGACGCGCTGGTCACGGAAGACAACCGCCTGCAGGAACGCATCAACCACATCAACGACCGCATCGAAGCGTCGTTGAAGCAATCGCTGCGCATCGCGGTCACCGATGGCGGCTTGCCGCCGCAGGCCAATGTGGCGGCGCACGCCAGCCTGCTGACGCACTTGGTGCTGGGCCGCTGGCTGCGTTATGCGCAGAGCGGCTGGCGCATCGCGCCCACGCTGCATCTGGACGAACAGCTGCGCCTGGCGCTGGGCTGAGCTGGAGGCCGGGTCATCCGGCCGTCGTGCCAATTAGCATCGTGGCACGATCCAATTAATTTTCCATCCGTCTCTATTTCGGCAGATTTGCATTGTTCAATGCAACAATCTTCGCTTGCCGGCGGCGCGGGGCGACGAGCATAATGCCCGTCAGAGGTTTTCCACAAGCCCAATTCTCCACAGGTTTGATCAGTATCAATACGGGTTTTCCGCAATGCCGTCACGATCATGCTGTAGCGTCGACACACCGATTTGACCTATCCCGTTGCTCGCGGGGCGGTGTGTCGGCAGTTTGACCTCAACCGGAGATGGATATGACCGCGCAAGCCGCCGTCCCTGCCTCGCAAGCCCCAAAGAAAACCAAAATTCCAATCGGACTCATCGCCGGCGTCCTAGTGATGATCGGCGTGCTGATGATGCCCTTGCCCGCCGACCTGCCCGTCGCGGGCCACCGGATGCTCGCCATCCTGGCATTCGCAGTGGTGGTCTGGATTACCGAAGCCGTGTCCTACGAAGCCAGCGCGATCATGATCACGACGCTGATGGCCTTCCTGCTGGGCACGGCTCCGACAATCAAAGACCCGCAAGTGCTCTATGGCACCTCGGCCGCGATCAGCATGGCGCTGACCGGCTTCGCGAACTCGGCGCTGGCGCTGGTCACCGGCGCCTTGTTCATTGCGGCCGCCATGACCTTCACCGGGCTGGACCGGCGCATCGCGCTGGTGACGCTGGCCAAGGTGGGCACCAGCACGCGCCGCATCCTGATCGGATGTATCGCCGTGACCATTGTGCTGAGCCTGGTGGTGCCCAGCGCCACCGCGCGCAGCGCGGCCGTGGTGCCCATCATGATGGGCGTCATCGCTGCCTTCGGCGTGGACAAGCGGTCCAACATCGCCGCCGGCATCATGATCATCGTGGCACAGGCCACCAGCATCTGGAACGTCGGCATCCAGACCGCCGCCGCGCAGAACCTGCTGACCGTCGGCTTCATGGAAAAGATGCTGGGCGAACGCGTGGCGTGGTCGGACTGGCTGATCGCCGGCGCCCCCTGGTCGCTGATCATGTCGGCCGTGCTGATCATCATCGTGCTCAAGCTGCTGCCGCCGGAAAGCGACAGCATCGCGGGAGGCAAGGAAGCCGTCGAGAAGTCGCTGCTTGAACTGGGCCCCATGACCGGCGCGCAAAAGCGCCTGATGGCCGTGTCGCTCATGCTGCTGCTGTTCTGGTCGACCGAAGGCAAGCTGCACAAGTTCGACACCACCTCCACCACCTACTTCGGCCTGGTCCTGCTGCTGTTGCCGCGCTTTGGCGTGATGACGTGGAAAGACGTGCAATCGCGCATCCCATGGGGCACCGTGATCGTGTTCGGCGTCGGCATCAGCCTGGGCACCGCCCTGCTGACGACCCAGGCCGGCCAATGGCTGGGCAACCAGGTCGTGGCGCACACCGGACTGGACCACCTGGGACCGCTGGCAATCTTTGCGATCCTGGCCGCTTTCCTCATCGTCATCCACCTGGGTTTCGCCAGCGCCACCGCGCTGACCTCGGCCATGCTGCCGATCCTGATCTCGGTGCTGGCCACGCTGCCGGGCGACTTCAGCCGCCTGGGCATGACCATGCTGCTGGGCTTCGTCGTCAGCTACGGCTTCATCCTGCCCATCAACGCGCCGCAGAACATGGTGTGCCTGGGTACGGAGACCTTCAATGCCAAGCAGTTCGCCAAGGTCGGCATCATCGTCACCATCGTCGGCTACCTGCTGATGCTGCTGATGGGCATGACCTACTGGCGCTGGCTGGGCTGGCTGTAAGGAGGTCGCATCATGAAGATTTCGATCGCCCAAGCCAATGAATACGGCCGCCGCGTGCTGATGGCCCAAGGCGTGCCCGAGGACATCGCCCGCGACGTGGCCGAGCACCTGGTCGAGTCCGACCGGGTGGGCTACACCAGCCACGGCCTGTCCATCCTGACGAACTACCGGCGCGTGCTGTCCGAGGGCCTGGCCCAGGCCGACGGCCGGCCCGAGCTGGTCAACGACCGCGGCGCGATGCTGGCCTACGACGGCCACCACGGGCTGGGCCAATATGTCGGCAAGGTCGTCATCGAGAAGGCCATCGAGCGCACCCAGGAGCACGGCCAGTGCATCCTGACGCTGCGCCACAGCCATCACTTGGGCCGCATGGGCCACTATGGCGAAATGGTGGCGGCCAAGGGCCTGATCCTGCTGGCCTTCACCAACGTGATCAACCGCTCGCCGACCGTGGCGCCCTTCGGCGGCGCGCAGGCCTGCCTGACCACCAATCCGCTGTGCTTCGCCGGTCCGCTGCCGGGAGGCCGTCCGCCGTTCCTGGTGGACATGGCCACCAGCTCGATCGCCGTCAACAAGGCGCGGGTGCTGGCCGCCAAGGGCGAGGAAGCGCCCGCGGGCTCGCTGATCGACGCCCAGGGCAACCCGACCACCGATCCCAACGCGCTGTTCACCGACCCGCCCGGCGCCCTGCTGCCGTTCGGCGGCCACAAGGGCTACGCGCTGGGCCTGGTGGCCGAACTACTGGCCGGCGTGCTGTCCGGCGGCGGCACGATCCAGCCGCAGCATCCGCGCACCGGCGTGGCGACGAACAACATGTTCGCGCTGCTGCTGGATCCGCAGGTGGACTTCAATACGGACTGGCGGTCGATGGAGGTGGGCGCGTTCATCGACTACCTGCACGCCTGCAAGCCGCAACCGGGCGTCGAAGGCGTGCAGTATCCGGGCGAGTACGAAGCTCGCAACCGGGCGCTGAACGAGGATGCGCTGACGTTTGATAGCCGGATTTGGGACGGGCTTACCAAGCTGGCCGTCGACCTTGGGGTGCCTGAGGCGTTGCCTGCTTGATGTTCTGCTTGCTGACGGGCGTTGTAGGTTCTTAAGACGCCCGTCGCGTCGGCGGCCCGCCATGCGCGGGGCAACGATTGCGGTCCGGAGCCTTCGCTCCGGACTGCCCCATC
>NZ_MTLG01000012.1 GCF_002192695.1 Achromobacter xylosoxidans | reverse complement strand
TCCTGCAAGGTGCCCAGGTCGAACAGCAGCGGCGGGCCTTCGCGCACGCGCTCGGTCTCGACCGACACCACCTGCGCGCTGCCCGCGCCGTGGATCTGCTGCGCGGCCTGCTGTGCGACCGGCTGCTGCAGGCAGCGGCCCGTGTCGTCGGTGTAGGCATCGGGCGGAACCCATTGCGCGGTGAAAGACTGGCCGCTAGCGGACAGGGACACGTCGATGGCCCAGTACGGTACGGACACGAAGGCCGCAATTTCGCGGTCGCGGTCCACCACGAGCTTGAGCGTCGGTGTCTGCACGCGGCCGACCGACAGCACGCCGTCGTAGCCCGCTTGTCGACCGAGCACGGTGAACAGGCGGCTGAGGTTCATTCCCACGAGCCAGTCGGCCCGCGATCGCGCCAGCGCCGAGTAGTACATCGGCAGCGTCTCGGCCGATGGCCTGAGCTTGCCCAGCGCGGCGCGGATGGACGCATCGTTGAGTGCCGACAACCATAGCCGCTCGATGGGGCCGCGGTAGCCGCACAGTTCGATGATCTCGCGAGCGATCAACTCGCCTTCGCGGTCGGCATCGGTGGCGATGACAAGCTGGGTCGCCTTCGCCAGAAGCGCCTTGACGACCTTGAATTGCGTGGCG
>NZ_MTLG01000119.1 GCF_002192695.1 Achromobacter xylosoxidans | reverse complement strand
AGAGTACTGAAGCCGTCATTTCGTTTCAATAGGAAATATCGACATGTCAGAGCCACAAATCCTTACCCGGCGCGGATTCCTCAAGTTGAGCGGAACGGGCGGTGCTGTTGCTGCCGCAACACTCATCCCGATCATGCCCGCCCAAGCCCAACCGGCCACGGCGCCGCACACAGGAACCACGCTGCCCTACCCCGTGAAGTCCATCGCCGTCGCGCAGAAGCTCACGGCCGACACGCCCCTGCAGTTCGCCTATCCCGACAATGCCTCGCCGTGTACCGCTGTGAAGCTCGGGCATCCCGTTCCCGGCGGCGTTGGCCCTGACCACGACATCGTCGCGTACAGCACGATGTGCACGCATATGGGCTGCCCCACAGTTTTCGACAACAAAACAAAAACGTTCAAGTGCCCGTGCCACTTCAGCGAGTTTGACGCCGAGAAGGCAGGCCAGATGATCTGCGGGCAAGCCACCGAAAACCTCCCACGGATTCTGCTGCGCTATGACGCCAGTTCGGACGCGATATCCGCGGTTGGGGTCGAAGGCTTGATCTACGGCCGCCAGGCCAACATTCTGTAAGTCGGGAGACGCTCATGTCCGCACCCAAAGACCGCATCACCTTGCCGCCGAAGGATGCCGCGCGCACGAATATGACGTGCCACTTCTGTATCGTCGGCTGTGGGTACCACGTTTACAAATGGCCGGAGCAAAGCGAGGGAGGCCGGGCACCCGAGGAGAATGCGCTGGGCCAGGACTTTCGTCAGCAGCTACCGCCTTTCGCGTTGACGCTTACCCCGGCGATGACCAACGTAATCACGCAGCGGGATGGCTCGCGTCACAACATCATGATCGTTCCGGACAAGGAATGCGTGGTCAACAGCGGCTTGAGTTCGACCCGTGGCGGCCGGATGGCCAGCTATATGTACACGCCCGATGGCGATGGCAAGGCGCGCCTGAAACAGCCGCGCATGTATGCCGCCGACCAATGGGTGGACGTTCCGTGGGACAACGCCTTGGCACTGTACGCCGGCCTGCTGAAGAAGGTACTGGATACCGATGGCCCCGAGGGCATTGTGTTCTCCTGTTTCGACCACGGTGGGGCTGGCGGAGGCTTCGAAAACACCTGGGGCACGGGCAAGCTGATGTTCACCGCGCTCCAGACGCCAATGGTCCGTATCCACAATCGTCCAGCCTACAACTCGGAATGCCATGCTACGCGCGAGATGGGCATCGGCGAGCTCAACAATGCCTACGAAGACGCCGAGCTTGCCGACGTGCTGTGGTCGATTGGAAATAATCCTTACGAATCCCAGACCAACTACTTCCTGAATCACTGGATCCCCAATCTGTATGGGCAGACGGTCGAAAAGAAAAAGGCGCGCTTCGCAGGCGAAGAGCTCCCGGATACCCGCATCGTCTTCGTGGACCCTCGCGACACGCCTTCCATCGCGATCGCCCGCCAAATTGCCGGAAAAGATCGGGTGCTGCATCTGGCGATCGAACCTGGCACTGACATCGCGCTGTTCAACGGGCTGTTCACCTACGTAGTTGAACAGGGCTGGGTGGACAAGCCGTTCATCAAGACGCACACGGCGGGATTTGATGAGGCCGTCAACACGAATCGCATGCCCCTGGAGGAATGCAGCAAGATCACGGGCGTACCGGTCGACGACCTGAAGAAGGCGGCGGAGTGGTCGTACAAGCCGAAGAAGACAGGGCAGCTTCCGCGCACCATGCATGCCTACGAAAAAGGCATCATCTGGGGCAACGACAACTACGTCATTCAGTCGGCGTTGCTGGATCTGGTCATCGCCACGCACAACGTGGGGCGCCGTGGCACCGGATGTGTACGCATGGGTGGGCACCAAGAGGGTTATGCCAGGCCCCCCTACCCTGGCGACAAGAAAATCTACATTGACCAGGAACTCATCAAAGGCAAGGGCAGGATGATGACCTGGTGGGGGTCCAACAACTTCCAGACCAGCAATAACGCGCAAGCGCTCCGAGAGGCGGTGCTCAAGCGATCCGCCATCGTGAAGGAAGCCATGCAGAAAGCGCGCGGCGCTTCAACCGAAGAGATGGTCGACATCATCTATGCGGCCACGCAACGAGGCGGATTGTTTGTTGCAAGCATCAATCTCTATCCAACCAAACTGGCCGAGGCTGCCCATCTGCTGCTTCCAGCGGCGCACCCGGGCGAAACGAACCTGACGTCCATGAATGGCGAGCGGCGCATTCGCCTGTCGCAAAAGTTCACGGACCCGCCCGGGGAAGCGCAAGCGGACTGCCTGATCGCCGCGCGAATCGCCAACACGCTGAAAGCCATGTACGAGAAGGAAGGCAACAGCAAGATGGCGCAACGTTTCGCCGGATTCGACTGGAAGACGGAAGAGGATGCGTTCAATGATGGGTTTCGTCGGGCGGGCCAGAAGGACGCGCCGAAGATTGACAGCCAAGGCGGCGATACCGGTCACCTGGTCACGTACGAACGGTTGCTCGCCGCCGGCAATAACGGCGTTCAGTTACCCGTTCAGGCCTACGCGGATGGGAAGCTCAAAGGCACCGAAATGCTCTACACGGACGGTAAGTTCGACACCGCCGACGGAAAAGCTCACTTCAAGCCGGCGCAGTGGAAAGGCCTGCCCGAGCCCGTGGTCGCCCAAAAGAAGATATACAAGTTCTGGTTGAACAACGGCCGCAATAACGAGATCTGGCAAACGGCCTATCACGATCAGTACAACAGCTTTGCGCAAGACCGTTATCCGATGGCGTACATCGAGATCAACCCTGCCGATTGCCAGGACCTAGGCGTGGAGGCTTCAGACGTGGTCGAGGTCTACAACGACTACGGCTCCACCTACGCGATGGTGTACCCGGTGCCTGAAATAAAGCGCGGCCAGACGTTCATGATGTTCGGCTACGTCAACGGAATCCAAGGCGACGTCACGACCGAATGGACCGACCGCAACATCATTCCTTACTACAAAGGCACCTGGGGGAATATCCGGAAAGTTGGCTCCGTCGAGGAGTTCCGGAACACCATCAGTTTCAAGAGCCGCCGATTCACCCTGGGCTGATTTTCAACAAAAGGAGCATTGCCCCTCATGCGTATCACCAAGCTGTTCGTGTCGGTTGGGTTGGCATCCGCCAGCCTGACCTGTGTTGCGGCCCCGGACGCCACAATCCAAGCGATCTTGACCAAGAACAATTGCCTGGCGTGCCACGCGGTTGACCGCAAGGTCGTCGGCCCCTCATACAAGGACGTGGGCGCCAAGTTCAAGGACGAACCCGGCGCCGCTGCCCTGCTGCTAGGGAAAATCAAGAATGGCAGTGCGGGCACCTGGGGACCTGTGCCGATGCCGCCGAACCCCGGAATTTCAGCCGAGGACGCGAAAAAGGTCGTCGACTGGATACTTGCCGGCGCGCCAGGCTGACGCAGAACATGATCGAAGCTCCACTTTTGGATCGCCGCAAATCTCCTTCGCTACGGTCAACATCGACCGCCTCGTCAGGCATGGACGGCCCGCCCGAAGACCGGCACGGTCGGCCTCTGCATGACTTGCGCATTTCGGTCATAGACCAGTGCAATTTTCGTTGCACCTACTGTATGCCCCGAGATCAGTTCGGCGCGGATCATTCATTCCTGCGCCGCGAAGAGCTGCTGACTTTTGATGAGATTGAGAGAGTCGCAAGCGCCTTCATCAGCCTGGGCGTACGTAAGGTCAGGGTCAGCGGGGGTGAACCGCTGCTGCGCAAAGACGTGGAGCATCTTATTGCGCGACTGGCGGCGTTGCGTACGCCGTCCGGCGCGCCGATTGATCTGGCCATGACCACCAACGGGTCTTTATTGGCACGCAAGGCCCGGGGGCTGGCCGCCGCCGGGTTGCGGCGTCTGAACGTCAGCCTTGACGCGCTTTCGCCGTCCATCTTTGCGCGGGTCGCGGACACGACTGCTTCCGTGGATGATGTATTGGCGGGTATAGCCGCAGCCCAGGCTGCGGGCATCCCGCACATCAAGATAAATATGGTGGTGCACCGTGGTGTGAATGACGATCAGATCCTGCCGATGGCCCGGCGCTTTCGCGGAACCGCGCACGCGCTGCGCTTCATCGAATTCATGGATGTCGGTGCGACCAACGGTTGGAATGCCTCGGCCGTCCTGCCGTCCGACGAAGTCCTAAAGAGAATACATGCCGTTTTCCCGTTGACACCCTTGGCGCCTACGGTGCGCGGCGAAGTCGCCCGCCGCTGGGCTTACCAAGACGGTCAAGGAGAAATCGGTTTGATTTCTAGCGTCAGCCACCCATTCTGCGGCGATTGCTCAAGGGCAAGGCTCTCGGCCGACGGCAAGCTCTATACCTGTCTGTTTGCCGAACAAGGCGATGACATACGTTTGCAATTGAGGTCGGAGTCGAATCCACAAATGCTGATCAACGGCTTGGCTGAGCGGTGGCGATCCCGCAACGATCGATACTCAGAGGTTCGAACGTCACAACCACGCCAACACAAGATCGAGATGAGCTACATCGGCGGCTAGGTAGCCGCCGAGGCGCCAGCATTTTTCTTGGCGCCACGAAGCGGCTTCTTATTCGGGATGATGTCGCAGTCGCAGTGACCCGCCAGCGCAGCGATGACCGGCGCGCACGCCTCGGGGTGGCCATGGCAGCAATCGGTCAACATGAACGACATCAACGAGCCCATGACGCCTACGTCGGCACGATATATGATGCTTCGCCCCTGGCGGTCTCCCCAGATCAAGCCCGCGCGGGCAAGCACCGACAGATGCTGCGACACCGTGTTGTGGGGGCCCTCCACCATTTCCGCGATGGCGCCCGCAGGCACCCCTTCCGGCTCGCGCGCCATCAAAAGGCGAAAAATCTCGAGCCGCGTTGGCTGAGAAAGGGCGTGGAATGCGCTTAGCGCGTGCTGGAAAGACACTCCGTCCCGAGGTAAATCCGGGTTGAAATGGCTGGCAACCGCTGGGGAAGGCGTGGACGTGCTGGCGATGGGCATGGAAATTCGATAAGTCGGTAGTTCTGTATATCCGGACAGACTATATCGCATAGATGACAGATTAGTGTCAGCAACATCTGACATGCTAAAGCGGCCGCCGCAAAAAAATTGGGGCGAGTGCCAGCCCCCCAGCATCGCCCCGCAAAGTCGTCGACGAATCGACGATGTTGGCCCTACTTATGGTTTTGGGTATCAGGTTCCGATACGGCCGCCGTCATCCTTCGTAATCACGATCGTCGCGGAGCGGGGTCGTTTGCCCGCTCCATACCCAGCATTGCTTGGCCATTGGCTGGTGTACTTGGAAGGATCAGCGAGGTTGGCTTGGTCCGTGTTTTCGCCAGGATGTTGGATGTTGACAAAAATGGCCTTGCCATCAGGGGTTTCGCAGAATCCCGTAATTTCGCATCCAACCGGACCCACCAGAAAGCGCTTGAGCTGCTCTGGCGCTGGCGGCTTACCGACATAGGTATCCACCGTAAGCGTGCTGCCGTCCCCCTCGGGATACGCCAGGGATTTCTTCGCCCCATCACCAACCTGCCCGGGGCGCGCGGCCAACATCATGCAGTTGGTCACGTCGGTGTAGGCGCCGTCATCGGTCTGCAGCCAGCACAGACCCGTTACCGCACTGAACACCAGACCATCCGGGCTTGAAAAGTCCTGGTCATCGGTAAGACTGGACAGGTTTACGGTCGTGACATCGGCGTCGGCTTGCGCGCCGAACAGGTACACATCCCATTCGAAGCGATCGCCATCACCGGCCGCTGCCAATTCCTTGATACGAATGATGTGTCCGTTGGGGTTGCCAGACTGGCTAGCGCCACCCTTCATATCGGTGTACACGCGAGGATTGGCGGAGTCGGGCTCATACTGCGAGCCGGTGGGATCAACGCGGCGGCTGCTGTTGTTCGTCAACGTGCAATAGAGTTCGCCGTTCGCGGGGTTCACGCCACACCATTCGGGCCGATCCATCTTAGTTGCACCGGCGGCATCGGCCGCCAACCGGGCATTGACCGCCACATCGGCCTGATCGGAAAAGGGGTAGGTCGCATACCCGCTGACCGCCGAGTTCTGCATCGACAGTTCCAACCACGAGCCGGTGCCATCTTCTGAGAACTGGGCCGCAAATAGTGTGCCGTTATCAAGGTACTTGTCGCCCACAGAGATACGACTGATCGCGTCTGCGTCCGCGGGATCCCAATTGGCCGACGAGACCCACTTGTAGAGGTACTCGCCACGAGCGTCGTCGCCCATATATACGATGATCGGTTGACCCGCGACTGCCGTGCGGAAAGCGGCCGATTCATGGGCAAACCGGCCCAAAGCCGAGCGCTTTTTCGCCTTTCTGCTGCGGTCGTAAGCATCCACCTCGACGACGTAGCCCTGGCCGTTCATCTCGTTGCGGTAGTCATCGCTACCGTCAGCCGACGCGCCAGACTGGCTGATTATCCAGCGAGCATATCGATCGTCCGCGCCGGCCGATTCCCAACCGTGGCGCGACGCAGCGCCTTGATTGCGTCCATAGCGCCGAAGCGAGGTGACAGATTTGTCATTCCCGCGGGCGGCATCGTCCGCAGCGTCTCGCGTGAAATAGCCGTACCAGTTTTCCTCGCCAGTCAGAAAGGTGCCCCAAGGGGTCTTTCCCGTGCCGCAGTTGTTGAGCGTGCCGCGCGTACGCGTCGCGTCGGGCGAGTACTTCGTCACCAGCAGCGGGTTACCTCGGGCGGGGCCGGCGATCTCGACTTCGGAAAGCGCCGTGAGCCTGAAATTGAACAACGAATCGGGAACCGTACCCCAGGCATTGCCGGCTTTCTTTACCTCGACAACCGACACTCCATGAATGGCGATCTCCTTGTCAACCTCGGCGGCTGGCCGGGGTAGCGTATTCGTGCCCCCATTTGCATGCAGGAAGAACGAACTGAGCCCTTCGTTCGTCGTGGCCTCATGGTTGACCGCCAGCAGCCCGCGATCCGTCGAGCTTGCCGACGGCCGGTTGTCAGCACCAAGGCCGAACCATTCCATGCCATCGTGGTGGTCACCAGCACGCTTGTCGAAATCGTTGTCCGTGCCATCGTTCTTGTAGGCAAGCACCCCCTCAGCGAGCGGGTCACCCAAGCCATAGAGGGGTCGTCTCAGAAAACGGAAAATAAAGCACGCTAAGGCATAGCCGAACCTGCCAAGCTTGCTCCACCCTGTAGTGACGCGATCAGCGGGCAGGAAACGTTCCCCCTTCGCGCATGGCAGGCGCACACCAACTCAGACAGCACGGCCTCCATGCGCGCCAGGTCAGCCATTTTCTCGCGCACGTCCTTGAGCTTGTGCTCGGCCAGACTGCTGGCTTCCTCGCAATGGGTGCCATCCTCCAGCCGCAGCAGCTCGGCGATCTCATCCAGGCTGAAGCCCAGCCGCTGGGCTGATTTCACGAAGCGCACCCGCGTTACATCCGCCTCGCCATAGCGGCGGATGCTGCCATAGGGCTTGTCAGGCTCCAGCAACAAGCCCTTGCGCTGATAGAAACGGATGGTCTCCACATTGACCCCGGCCGCCTTGGCGAAAACGCCAATGGTCAGGTTCTCCAAATTGTTTTCCATATCGCTTGACTCCGTACATGAGTACGGAAGTAAGGTTACGCTATCCAATTTCAATTCGAAAGGACAAGCGCATGTCTGAACCAAAAACCGGGCGCGGCGCGCTCTTCACTGGAGGGCTTGCCGCCATCCTCGCCTCGGCTTGCTGCCTCGGGCCGTTGGTTCTGATCGCCTTGGGGTTCAGCGGCGCTTGGATCGGCAACTTGGCGGTGTTGGATCCCTATCGCCCCATCTTTATCGGCGTGGCGCTGGTGGCGTTGTTCTTCGCCTGGCGGCGCATCTACCGGCAGGCAGCGGCCTGCAAACCGGGTGAGGTCTGCGCGATTCCCCAAGTGCGAGCTACTTACAAGCTCATTTTCTGGATCGTGGCCGCGCTGGTTCTGGTCGCGCTCGGATTTCCCTACGTCATGCCATTTTTCTACTGATCGGAGTTCACCATGAAGAAACTGTTTGCCTCCCTCGCCCTCGCCGCCGTTGTTGCCCCCGTCTGGGCCGCCACCCAGACCGTCACGCTGTCCGTACCGGGCATGACCTGCTCCGCCTGCCCGATCACTGTCAAGAAGGCGATTTCCAAGGTCGAAGGCGTCAGCAAAGTTGACGTGACTTTCGAGACACGCCAAGCGGTCGTCACCTTCGACGATGCCAAGACCAGCGTGCAGAAGCTGACCAAGGCAACCGCAGACGCGGGCTATCCGTCCAGCGTCAAGCAGTGAGTCACTGAAAACGGCACCGCAGCACAACGGACGTCATTGTCTGGCGCCACAAACGATAAAGGATCTGTTGCATGACCCATCTAAAAATCACCGGCATGACTTGCGACTCGTGCGCGGCGCACGTCAAGGAAGCGCTGGAAAAAGTGCCAGGCGTGCAGTCGGCGCTGGTGTCCTATCCGAAGGGCACAGCGCAACTCGCCATCGTGCCGGGCACATCGCCGGACGCGCTGACTGCCGCCGTGGCCGGACTGGGCTACAAGGCAACGCTAGCCGATGCGCCACTGGCGGACAACCGCGTCGGACTGCTCGACAAGGTGCGGGGATGGATGGCCGCCGCCGAAAAGCACAGTGGCAACGAGCCCCCGGTGCAGGTAGCGGTCATTGGCAGCGGTGGAGCCGCGATGGCGGCGGCGCTGAAGGCCGTCGAGCAAGGCGCGCAGGTCACGCTGATCGAGCGCGGCACCATCGGCGGCACCTGCGTCAATGTCGGCTGTGTGCCGTCCAAGATCATGATCCGCGCCGCCCACATCGCCCATCTGCGCCGGGAAAGCCCGTTCGATGGCGGTATTGCGGCAACTGTGCCTACGATTGACCGCAGTAAGCTGCTGGCCCAGCAGCAGGCCCGCGTCGACGAACTGCGGCACGCCAAGTACGAAGGCATCCTGGGCGGTAATCCGGCCATCACCGTTGTGCACGGTGAGGCGCGCTTCAAGGACGACCAGAGCCTTACCGTCCGTTTGAACGAGGGTGGCGAGCGCGTCGTGATGTTCGACCGCTGCCTGGTCGCCACGGGTGCCAGCCCGGCGGTCCCGCCGATTCCGGGCTTGAAAGAGTCACCCTACTGGACTTCCACCGAGGCCCTGGCGAGCGACACCATTCCCGAACGCCTTGCCGTAATCGGCTCGTCGGTGGTGGCGCTGGAGCTGGCGCAAGCCTTTGCCCGGCTGGGCAGCAAGGTCACGGTCCTGGCGCGCAATACCTTGTTCTTCCGTGAAGACCCGGCCATCGGCGAGGCGGTGACAGCCGCTTTCCGTGCCGAGGGCATCGAGGTGCTGGAGCACACGCAAGCCAGCCAGGTCGCCCATATGGACGGTGAATTCGTGCTGACCACCACGCACGGTGAATTGCGCGCCGACAAACTGCTGGTTGCCACCGGTCGGACACCGAACACGCGCAGCCTCGCGCTGGACGCAGCGGGGGTCACTGTCAATGCGCAAGGTGCCATCGTCATCGACCAAGGCATGCGCACGAGCAACCCGAACATCTACGCGGCCGGCGACTGCACCGACCAGCCGCAGTTCGTCTATGTGGCGGCAGCGGCCGGCACCCGTGCCGCGATCAACATGACCGGCGGCGATGCGGCGCTCGACCTGACCGCAATGCCGGCCGTGGTGTTCACCGATCCGCAAGTGGCGACCGTGGGCTACAGCGAGGCGGAAGCCCACCACGACGGGATCGAGACCGACAGCCGCACCTTGACCTTGGACAACGTGCCGCGTGCGCTCGCCAACTTCGACACACGCGGCTTCATCAAGTTGGTTATCGAGGAAGGCAGCCATCGGCTGATCGGCGTACAGGCGGTCGCGCCGGAAGCGGGTGAACTGATCCAGACGGCGGCTCTGGCCATTCGCAACCGCATGACGGTGCAGGAACTGGCCGACCAGTTGTTCCCCTACCTGACGATGGTCGAGGGGTTGAAGCTCGCGGCGCAGACCTTCAACAAGGATGTGAAGCAGCTTTCCTGCTGCGCCGGGTGAGAAAAAGGAGGTGTTCAATGAACGCCTACACGGTGTCCCGGCTGGCTCTTGATGCCGGGGTGAGCGTGCATATCGTGCGCGACTACCTGCTGCGCGGATTGCTGCGCCCGGTGGCGTGCACACCAGGCGGCTACGGCTTGTTCGATGACGCCGCCTTGCAACGGCTGTGCTTCGTGCGGGCGGCCTTCGAGGCGGGCATCGGCCTCGACGCGCTGGCGCGGCTGTGCCGGGCGCTGGATGCGGCGGACGGCGACGAAGCGGCCGCGCAGCTTGCCCTGCTGCGTCAGTTCGTCGAGCGTCGGCGCGAAGCGTTGGCCGATCTGGAAGTGCAGTTGGCCACCCTGCCGACCGAGCCGGCACAGCACGCGGAGAGTCTGCCATGAACAACCCCGAGCGCTTGCCGTCCGAGACGCACAAACCGATCACCGGCTACCTGTGGGGCGGACTGGCTGTGCTGACTTGCCCCTGCCACCTGCCCATCCTCGCTGTCGTGCTGGCCGGCACAACCGCCGGTGCTTTCCTCGGCGAGCATTGGGTCATCGCGGCGCTCGGTTTGACCGGCCTGTTCCTTCTGTCCCTGTCGCGGGCGTTGCGGGCATTCAGGGAAAGAGAATGAGCGCTTTCCGGCCGGATGGATGGACGACGCCGGAACTGGCCCAAGCGGTCGAGCGCGGGCAGCTTGAACTGCACTACCAGCCCGTCGTCGATCTGCGCAGTGGTGGGATTGTCGGCGCGGAAGCCCTGTTGCGCTGGCGTCATCCGACGCTTGGACTATTGCCACCGGGCCAGTTCCTGCCCGTGGTCGAATCGTCCGGCCTGATGCCTGAAATCGGCGCTTGGGTGCTGGGCGAAGCCTGCCGCCAGATGCGTGACTGGCGAATGCTGGCATGGCGACCGTTCCGGCTGGCCGTCAATGTTTCGGCGAGCCAAGTGGGACCGGACTTCGACGGGTGGGTAAAGGGCGTGCTGGCTGATGCCGAGTTGCCCGCCGAGTATCTCGAAATCGAGCTGACCGAATCGGTCGCGTTTGGTGATCCGGCGATCTTCCCCGCCCTGGACGCCTTGCGGCAGATCGGTGTGCGCTTCGCCGCCGATGACTTCGGGACGGGGTATTCCTGTCTGCAACATCTGAAGTGCTGCCCAATCAGCACGCTCAAGATCGACCAATCGTTTGTCGCCGGGCTCGCCAACGACCGCCGCGACCAAACCATCGTGCACACCGTGATTCAGCTTGCGCACGGGCTGGGCATGGATGTGGTGGCTGAAGGCGTGGAAACATCGGCGAGTCTTGATCTATTGCGACAAGCGGACTGCGACACAGGACAAGGCTTCCTGTTCGCGAAGCCAATGCCGGCGGCGGCATTCGCCGTCTTCGTCAGTCAATGGAGGGGTGCCACCATGAATGCAAGTGACTCGACCACCACCAGTTGCTGCGTGTGCTGCAAGGAAATCCCGCTCGATGCCGCCTTCACCCCGGAAGGCGCGGAATACGTCGAGCACTTCTGCGGGTTGGAGTGTTATCAACGCTTCGAAGCGCGTGCCAAGACAGGGAACGAAACCGATGCCGATCCGAACGCCTGCGACTCGCTACCGTCAGATTGAGGCATACCCTAACTTGGCGTCAGACCATCCGGCGCTAAATCGTCAGAATAGAGTTGCCTTCCGAATTGATTGACATACGCCGTCAAGGGTCATAGATTTCTTCCTGACACATTTCCCTCAGGAGGATACCTTGCACGGTCAGCGCATCGGTTACGTCCGCGTCAGCAGCTTCGACCAGAACCCAGAACGGCAGCTCGAACAGATCCAGGTGGATAAAGTGTTCACCGACAAGGCGTCGGGCAAGGACACACGGCGGCCCGAACTGGAACGGCTGCTCGCCTTCGTGCGCGAAGGCGACACGGTCGTGGTGCACAGCATGGATCGTCTGGCGCGCAACCTCGACGACCTGCGCCGCCTGGTGCAGGGCCTCACCCAGCGCGGCGTACGCATCGAGTTCCTTAAGGAGCATTTGACCTTCACCGGCGAGGACTCGCCGATGGCGAACCTGATGCTGTCGGTAATGGGCGCGTTCGCCGAGTTCGAACGCGCCTTGATCCGCGAGCGGCAGCGCGAGGGCATCGCGCTCGCCAAGCAGCGCGGGGCCTACCGTGGCAGGAAGAAATCCCTGTCGTCTGAGCGTATTGCCGAACTGCGCCAACGTGTCGAGGCTGGCGAGCAAAAGACCAAGCTGGCTCGTGAATTCGGAATCAGTCGCGAAACCCTGTATCAATACTTGAGAACGGATCAGTAAATATGCCACGTCGTTCAATCCTGTCCGCCGCCGAGCGCGAAAGCCTGCTGGCGTTGCCGGACACCAAGGATGAGTTGATCCGTCACTACACGTTCAGCGAAACCGACCTCTCCATCATCCGGCAGCGGCGCGGCCCGGCCAACCGGCTGGGCTTCGCCGTGCAGCTCTGTTACCTGCGCTTTCCTGGTGTCATCCTGGGCGTCGATGAGCCGCCGTTTCCGCCCTTGTTGAAACTGGTCGCCGACCAGCTCAAGGTCAGCGTCGAAAGCTGGGACGAATACGGGCAGCGGGAGCAGACCCGGCGCGAGCACCTGGTCGAACTGCAAACGGTGTTCGGCTTCCAGCCCTTTACCATGGGCCACTACCGGCAGGCCGTCCAGTTGCTGACCGAGATGGCCTTGCAGACCGACAAGGGCATCGTGCTGGCCAGCACCTTGATCGAGCACCTGCGGCAGCAGTCGGTCATTCTGCCTGCCCTCAACGCCGTCGAGCGGGCGAGCGCCGAAGCAATCACCCGCGCCAACCGGCGCATCTACGATGCCTTGGCCGAACCGCTGTCGGACGCGCATCGCCGCCGCCTCGACGATCTGCTCAAGCGTCGGGACAACGGCAAAACGACCTGGCTGGCCTGGCTGCGCCAATCGCCCGTCAAACCGAATTCGCGGCACATGCTGGAACACATCGAACGCCTCAAAGCGTGGCAGGCGCTCGACCTGCCTTCTGGCATCGAGCGGTCGGTGCACCAGAACCGCCTGCTCAAGATCGCCCGTGAGGGTGGCCAGATGACGCCCGCCGACCTGGCCAAGTTCGAGGCGCAGCGACGCTATGCCACCCTGGTGGCGCTTGCCATCGAGGGCATGGCCACCGTCACCGACGAAATCATCGACCTGCACGACCGCATCCTGGGCAAGCTGTTCAACGCCGCCAAGAACAAGCATCAGCAGCAATTCCAGGCGTCCGGCAAGGCGATCAACGCCAAGGTGCGGCTGTTCGGCCGCATCGGCCAGGCGCTGATCGAGGCCAAGCAGGCGGGCCGCGATCCGTTCGCCGCCATCGAGGCCGTCATGTCCTGGGATGCCTTCGCCGAGAGCGTCACCGAAGCGCAGAAGCTTGCGCAGCCCGAGGACTTCGATTTCCTGCACCGCATCGGCGAAAGCTACGCCACGCTGCGCCGCTACGCGCCGGAATTCCTTGCCGTGCTCAAGCTGCGGGCCGCTCCCGCCGCGAAGGACGTGCTCGACGCCATCGAGGTGCTGCGCGGCATGAACAGCGACAACGCCCGCAAGGTGCCCGCCGACGCGCCGACCGAGTTCATCAAGCCGCGCTGGCAGAAGCTGGTCATGACCGACACCGGCATCGACCGGCGCTACTACGAACTGTGCGCGCTGTCGGAGATGAAGAACGCGTTGCGTTCCGGCGACATCTGGGTGCAGGGGTCGCGCCAGTTCAAGGACTTCGAGGACTACCTGGTGCCGCCCGCGAAATTCGCCAGCCTCAAGCAGGCCAGCGAATTGCCGCTGGCCGTGGCCACCGACTGCAACCGGTACCTGAACGACCGGCTGACGCTGCTGGAAACACAGCTTGCCACCGTCAACCGTATGGCGACGGCCAACGAGCTGCCGGACGCCATCATCACCGAGTCAGGCTTGAAGATCACGCCGCTCGACGCGGCGGTACCCGACACCGCCCAAGCGCTGATCGACCAGACGGCAATGATCCTGCCGCACGTCAAGATCACCGAACTGCTGCTGGAGGTGGACGAATGGACGGGCTTCACTCGGCATTTCGCGCATCTGAAATCGGGCGACCCGGCCAAAGACAAGAACCTGTTGCTGACCACGATCCTCGCCGACGCGATCAACCTGGGCCTGACCAAGATGGCGGAGTCTTGCCCCGGCACGACCTACGCCAAGCTGGCTTGGCTGCAAGCCTGGCACATCCGCGACGAAACCTACGGGGCGGCGCTGGCCGATCTGGTCAACGCACAGTTCCGCCATCCCTTCGCCGAGCACTGGGGCGACGGCACCACCTCATCGTCGGACGGCCAGAACTTCCGCACCGGCAGCAAGGCCGAGAGCACCGGCCACATCAACCCGAAATACGGGAGCAGCCCAGGGCGGACGTTCTACACCCACATTTCTGACCAGTACGCGCCATTTCACACCAAGGTCGTGAACGTCGGCGTGCGCGATTCGACCTACGTGCTCGACGGCCTGCTGTACCACGAGTCCGACTTGCGGATCGAGGAGCATTACACCGACACGGCGGGCTTCACCGATCACGTCTTCGCCCTGATGCACCTCCTGGGCTTCCGCTTCGCGCCGCGCATCCGCGACCTGGGCGACACCAAGCTCTACATCCCGAAGGGCGACGCCGCCTATGACGCGCTGAAACCCATGATCGGCGGCACGCTCAACATCAAGCACGTCCGCGCCCATTGGGACGAAATCCTGCGGCTGGCCACCTCGATCAAGCAGGGCACGGTGACGGCCTCCCTGATGCTCCGAAAGCTCGGCAGCTACCCACGCCAGAACGGCCTGGCCGTGGCGCTCCGCGAGCTGGGCCGCATCGAGCGCACGCTGTTCATCCTGGACTGGCTGCAAAGCGTGGAACTGCGCCGCCGCGTGCATGCCGGCCTGAACAAGGGCGAGGCGCGCAATGCGCTGGCCAGGGCAGTGTTTTTCAACCGCCTGGGTGAAATCCGCGACCGCAGTTTCGAGCAGCAGCGCTACCGGGCTAGCGGCCTCAATCTGGTAACGGCTGCCGTCGTGTTGTGGAACACGGTCTATCTGGAACGGGCTGCGCACGCGCTGCGTGGCAACGGCCATGCCGTTGATGACGCGCTGTTGCAGTACCTGTCGCCGCTCGGTTGGGAGCACATCAACCTCACCGGCGATTACCTCTGGCGCAGCAGCGCCAAGATCGGCGCGGGCAAGTTCAGGCCGCTACGACCGCTGCAACCGGCTTAGCGTGCTTTATTTTCCGTTTTCTGAGGCGACCCCATAGAGCACTTGCGCGGTGTATCCGGAAGGAACGCTGACCGCGTCTGCCAGCGATTTCGGAACCGCGCCGAAATTGAGCAGTTTTTCCGAGGGCTCCGTGGGAGGAGCTCCTGTGGGCGGTGTGTCCGGGCTATCGACATCGCTGTCGTCGTCTCCGTCGCCATTACAGCCCGCCAGGCCAACCCCGAACAGGGCAGAGCCCACCGTTGCCATGCCTCCCTTCAGAATCCGGCGTCGACTCAAGCGGGTTTGTAGCACCGCGTCGAATGTCGGATTTGGCGATGTGTTCGAGTCCTCGTCATTGAAGTCCACGACGGGCGCATTCATGTTGGTCTTCATATTGTCCATTTGTCTGGATTTAACGAAGCAATGAATGTAGGTGGCGCCAATTACTTTTTCATGACGGATCGGACGTTCGTTTCGGGCCGTAATGCGCGAGGCGATGCAGCGTCACCATGCGGTGGATTCAATGGACAGCAATCGCTGCACAGCAGCCGTTGACCGAGGCACTCCGACCGGCCGAAGTGGGTCGTCATCGGCCGAGCGATTGAACCAAGCTGTTGCAACGACCGGTTTCATCCACAGCCAATAACTGCCCTTCAAGACGGAACAGCTGGACCAACCTAGAATCTTGGTGCAAGTGCTATGATCGTATTTCGTTATCGAAACTCGATATGAAAGAGAACTCAACACCTCGCGCCATGGAGCACCACGATCTGCTATCGGGGCTGATCCGCCTGCACGTGCTGCACCACGCAGCCGCGCAGGAGATCTATGGGCAGTGGATGATTGACGAACTGGCCCACCACGGCTACCGACTTTCTCCCGGAACGCTGTACCCGATGCTTCACAAGATGGAGCGCGACGGATACCTAGTTTCGCGCCAGGAGCGCGACGGACGCACCGTGCGAAAGCTCTACACGATCACGCCCAAGGGCAAGGAAGGCTTGGCGCTGGCCAAGGAACGCATCCGGGAGTTCACCGGGGAGGCAATGCACAAATGACAGGCTCCACCAACACCGTACAGCACGAAGCTGTAGCTACGCGCGGTTCACCCGTTGAAGTCTTCGGCGCCTTCCTTAAACTGGGATTGACCTCCTTCGGTGGGCCGATCGCGCATCTGGGTTATTTCCGCTCGGAGTTTGTCGAGCGCCGCCGCTGGCTGGATGACCGCAGCTATTCCGATCTGGTCGCCTTGTGCCAGTTTCTTCCGGGTCCGGCCAGCAGCCAGGTGGGCATGGCGCTTGGGCTGGGTCGCGCTGGCTGGTTGGGCTTGCTGGCGGCGTGGGCAGGGTTCACTTTGCCATCGGCCATCGCGCTAATCCTGTTTGCCTTCGGCATCGCTGAGTACCAGGGACTAGCCCAGTCCGGGTGGGTGCATGGTCTCAAGGTAGTCGCCGTGGCCATCGTAGCTCAGGCGGTGTGGGGCATGGCCAAGTCGTTGTGCCCTGACCGGCCACGCGCTGCCCTGGCCATTCTGGCGGCACTGCTGACCATGATCCTACCCTCAGCAGCGGGACAGATTGTCGCGATCTTGTTGGCAGGACTGCTGGGCTGGTGGACGCTGAAGATTTCACAACCTGGCGGTGGCCAAGCTCACAGCTACCCGGTCTCGCGCAGACTGGGCGTCATTGCGCTGCTTCTGTTTGCAACACCGCTTGTCTTGCTGCCCCTATGTGCAGCAGCCACGGGATCGTCCACGATAGCGCTGCTGGATGGGGTGTACCGTTCCGGTGCGCTAGTCTTCGGCGGTGGGCACGTTGTGCTGCCGCTGCTGCAAGCCACCGTGGTGCCCAGCGGCATCGTCAGCAACGCAGACTTCCTAGCTGGCTATGGCGCTGCCCAGGCCGTGCCGGGACCGCTGTTCACTTTTTCGGCGTATCTTGGCGCAATAGCCCACGGCCCGCTGCATGGCTGGATTGGCGGCCTGGCTCTGCTGGGCACCATATTCCTCCCAGCCTTCCTCATGCTGGTCGGCGCATTGCCGTTCTGGGCGGCGCTTCGCCACCGGGCGGGTATTCAGACGACCATGGCGGGCATCAACGCCGGCGTGGTTGGTATCCTGGTATCGGCCTTATATGACCCGGTGTGGACAAGCGCCATCCACGGCAAGGCGGACTTCGGGTTGGCGTTGCTCTCGTTCGGGCTGCTCACAGTGGGGCGCGTGCCGCCAGCGCTCGTGGTGCTGCTGGCTGGCTTGGCAGGCTGGGTCATGGCGATGGGCATCTGAAATTCGTTTCACTCAGAGCTTTCAATCAAACTTCGCATAATTCCTTCGCTGATGTACCTCAGGACGAAGAATCTTCCAGCGGTATAGCTGCTGCTTGGGCGAACGAAGCTTGAACGCAGGGTTCGTTACCTCGGGATCGAGCTAACGATGCCGTTGAGATGGCAGAGCAAACTGAGGTTGATGCATCCCGGGCCGGCGAACGGTCGCTTGCCGGCCAAAGCCGGACATTCACCCGATCCTATGCAGGTGACGCACACCAGTCACCTCAGGGCATTCCATAATTTCACAGCGCTATCGCGCAAGCAGGATCGGCACCTCAACAGCTCGTATCATTGCCGTCGTGGTACTGCCGACGATCAAATTCCTGAGCGGCGAGTGACCATAGGCACCCATGACCAGCACGGACATCGGACCACCGGCTACGCAGTCAGCGATAACTTTCTCTGGAGCCCCCGGGGTAATCGAAAAAGTTGCCGTTCGCCCGCTTTGCGCGAATAGCTGAACGACCTGCTCCATCTGGGCTCGATTCTCCTGCGACTCCGCGCCAGCCCTCACGAGGTGTATTGGCAGACCGTCCAGCATCGGCGTGCTTGTCAGCAATGCAATCGCTCTAGCAATAGACTTTCCGCCATCGTAGGCAATCACAGCGCGCATTGGCGGCACGTGCCGCTCGGGAGCAACAAATAGCGGCTTGTTACTGGCTCGAAGCACGCGCTCGATTTTCGATCCGAGATGGCCGGCGGCGAATTCGCTCGACGCTCCCCGCTTGCCCATCACCACCAAGCCAGCCTCGGCTTCGCGCTCGATAATGGTTTCCACAATGCCACCATGGAGGTGCACCGTACTGACGTCGCCGATGCCGGCAGCCCGTAATCGCTCTTCAGCGGTCGCCAAGAGGGCGCGGCCACCTTCGACCGCCAGTTTTCCTTGCGCTTCTTCGATGCGAGTCAGCTCTTCTAGCAGCTCGCTTTTCACACCTAGCCCGATAGCGCCACTAAGGTCGTGCCGCGCTGTCACCGCGCTTTTTCGCTGCACAACATGCAGCAGTTCAACTCTCCAGGAAAGACGGTGCGCCGCCCAGGCTGACAAGTCGCAGACCGCGGCGGCGTAGTGGGAGGCATCGATGCATGCAAGTACTTTCGACATATCTTCTCCTTAGTGTCCCAACGACTTGGTGTCGGCGCCGGGTTTGTCGTGAATTGCAAATCGACCAATCATGGTGGCGCTGGCGGCATTCAAACCGACGACATCTACAGTCGTGCCTTCGCGGCGCAGCTTGATCACGACCTTGTCCAGGGCACCCACGGCCGAGATGTCCCAGAAGTGCGCGGCGGATACATCCAGCACCACGTGGTCGACGACCTCTTTAAAATCAATGGCTTCTGAAAACCGATCGGTGGATGCAAAAAACACCTGGCCCTCGTAGTAGTAGGTGCGGGTGCGCCCGTCCTCAGACAAGGCCGAAGTCACTGCGAAGAGCCGCTTGACCTTACCCGCGAAGAACACGCCGCTCAACAGCACGCCCGCCAGTACGCCCTGTGCAAGGTCATGCGTCCAGACGACCACCACAACGGTCGCCAGCATGACCACGGAAGACTGCCAGGGATGCGAACGCAGGTTGCGGATCGAACCCCAACTGAACGTGCCGATGGACACCATGATCATGACCGCGACCAGTGCCGGCATGGGAATCCTGGCCACCAAGGGCCCCAGCACCACGATCAGGAACAGCAGGAAGGAACCCGCCACGAAAGTGGAAAGCCGCGTCGAACCGCCCGACTTCACGTTGATGACGGACTGGCCGATCATGGCACAACCGCCCATGCCGCCAAAGAAGCCCGTCACGAAGTTCGCGATACCCTGGCCCTTGCATTCGCGCCGCTTATTGCTGGGCGTGTCGGTCAAGTCGTCCACGATCTGCGCGGTCATCATCGACTCCAGCAAACCCACCGCCGCCATGGTCAGCGAATACGGAAGAATGATCTGCAAGGTTTCAAACGTGAAGGGCACGTTCGGAATCAGGAACGAAGGCAGGGACGACGGCAGCTTGCCCATGTCGCCCACCGTGTTGACGGGCAGGCCCCAGTAAATAGAGATGGCCGTCAACACGATGATCGCGATCAACGGCGACGGCACGGCCCGGGTCAGGCGCGGAAACAGATAGATGATCGCCAACCCTCCCGCCACCATCACGTAGGTGACCCACGTGACGTTGGTCAGCTGCGGCAACTGGGCAACAAAGATCAGAATTGCCAGCGCGTTCACGAACCCGGTGACGACAGACCGCGACACATACTGCATCAGCAGGTCAAGCCGAAGAAAGCCGGCGATGATCTGGAAGATGCCCATCAGGATTGTGGCGGCGAACAGGTATTCAACGCCATGATCCTTGACCAAAGGCACCACCAGCACGGCAATGGCGGCCGTGGCCGCAGAAATCATGCCAGGCCGGCCGCCCACTAAAGCGATGATTACCGCGATCGAGAACGATGCGTAGAGGCCTACCCGCGGATCAATACCCGCGATGATGGAAAAGCCGATGGCTTCGGGGATAAGAGCAAGGGCAACGACGATGCCCGCAAGAATATCGTTACGAGGACTGGACATCCATTCGCGACGAAAAGAGGAGAAAAAAGACATTGTTAGGCTAACCTGACGTTAGCAAGCGATGCCTTGCACCGAGGGTGGTTTGTAGTTGGTCTCGGAGCGAGCCGTAATTCGCTTGGAGTTGTCCGAGGGATAGGCGCCCGGCCGAGCCACCCGGCAAACGCCGGGTCCACTAGTATCGCTATCGAAGCGAAGCCGCATCCGTTGCAGATGCTGCGGGAGCATTGTACACGGGTTGTGCAGCGTGACTCAGACCAGGGCCGAATCGTCACAAACACGATATCGGGCGGCGAGAACTAACCTTTGACCGGCCGCATTGGGTCGGGAGCTGCCTGTCATTGATGGCCGCTCCCGGCCTTCACCAAACATTGCGCGAATCAAGTGGACTTCCGCTTCTGGTCGGTTTGCCCCAAGGACCAGCAAAACATCCAAACATTTCCGCATGAAATTTCATTGCAAGGCCCCCCCCTCTATCTGCCGGCTCGGCCCCCCCCTTATTTCCCGAAAAGCTGCGCCTTTTCCATTTCCCGCACGACGTCTAGAAAGTCCAGCTCCGTGTATGCCATAGAAGTCCGTACATCGTCATGACGCATCGCCTTGGCGACCACCCGCACGTCCACTCCCATCGCGGTCAGCTGCCGCCCGAACGTGTGCCTTAGCCAGTGGGTCGACGCCCGCTCCAGCAGCACTGCGTCCTGATCCCGGCCAGCGCTACGAAACCCCGCAGCACATCGCTGAAAGGCGCCCGTGAGTATGTCCCAAAGGGTGGCGCGACGACGAATCTCGGCCCATCGGCGCTGACTACGGCGTCCTACCACGGTGGACGGGCAGCGCGCCGGCCCGTCCACCTTGCGAGTCCGCGTCGACAGGATGAGCGCCGTAGTGTCACCACACACGGGATCTGGCGGAAAGTTAAACGCGTATCGGTATGCACGAAGATCGTCCATGACTGCGGGTGGAAGAGCTACGCGGCCTGTTTTTCCTCCCTTCCCATGCCTCACAACTAAGGACCAGTGCGCGCGCCCGGACTTCGGATCAGCATAGAGCTCGACATCGCCCATACTTGCGAGAACCACTTCGCTCGCCCTCATTCCTGTGAATTGCAGCAGTCGCAAGATAAAACGATCCCGCAAGAACATGAGCTTCTTCTCAACCGATGTGCGGGAGGCCTTTTCCATCGAATCTAGAACCTCCTCAATCAAGTCTGGTGGCACTGCATGCCGGCGTGGAGCATCCCGGCCCACTCCCCCACCACTCCCAATCGATGCCATCGGATTGGCCCGCCGATACCCTGCCTCAAACCAAAACTTGAGGAGGGCATGCAACACTTTCTGAGCATTCGCCAAGGCAGAAGCACCAAGCCTGGCGCGAAAAGGCGTCCAATCGATATCACCAACGCGTGCTGCACGTCTTCCGCAGATGTGGTCGCCTGAATGCTCCCGCAAGAATTTTAGATAGCGGGTAACGTCGGGAATGGACCATCGACTCGGCCCATCAGACCCGACCAAGTCGCAATACCATCGGATGCGGAAGATCTCGCGCTGATAGTTCGCCAGTGTGTGCCGGCTCACCGGCGGCCTTCTTGCAGCGAGCGCCTGAAGCCAACGCTCTGCCGCCTCCCAGTCATCGCTAACATGTCCAAGGACGCAAGAAACGGCCTCAGAGCCGTTTGCAGTGACGAACTGGGGGAGAGGTGCCACTTCGCTCATCGCGGCGCTCCTGCGGCCCCCACCGCCGCTCTTCGGTACGATTCGAGCAGCGCCTGTTCCTCCTTCCTTAGCGCCTGCAGCCCCTCGTAGCGCTCCCTCCACAGCCGGCTTTCCGCGCGTGCTGCCTCAATCGCGCGCAGAGCAAACGCCCGACCGCCCTTCTCCGCTTCCGTGACGTTCGTCACGGTAGTCACAAGCGCAGAGAGCTTATCCGCCATCGCGGCCAACGCCCGCTCGGCGCTGTCGGCCTGACCTTGCACGCGGGCGAGCTCACACTGCTGGGCCACCATCGCAGCCTCTAACCGAGCGTTGTCAGCCTCCAGCACCTGCCGCCGGCGGCGGTGCTCCTCCAACTCAACGGCAAGCAGTCGAAGGGTAGTCGGATCATCCTGCCTCGCCGCACGCTCTGTCACTCGCGGAAGCGCAGTCGCGCGGAGATCCGGATCGACCTGCCCAGCAGAGGTACGAGCCAGGCGCTCTTGCACGCGAACCAACACGGAAAGGATGGTGGTCGTGGAAGGTCTTCGGGTTGGCGCGTAGGCACGCAGTATCCGTTGGTATGTTGGAACGCCGTATAGGCGGCCCGTGACCTCTAGCACCGCGCTTATCAGACCACCAAGAAAAGCGCGGTTATCTGCGACGTCAGGATAGGCAGCCTGGAGGCGAGAGATCTCCGCCATGATTTGCCGCGCCTGGTCGTCCGTTAGCTGAAACGCAGGCCTACCCATTGCCGCAGATCTCCAAGCTATTGATCACGAAAATCGTCATATTTATGATGCTGCTTCTTCACTACCGTACACACCGCGCAGTGTGTACGCTAAACAGCGAATACCGCACCTACAGGTTCTGCAGTGCTAAACAGCAGCCTGCAGGCCGTCCAAACGCTGGCGTCGCTCGACCGCGAGAGTCACGTCCATCATCCCGTCCACAAGCTGCCGTAGTGCCGCAACGTCAAGACTGGCAGTAACTGCCTCCCCGCATGCCCCAACCCCCAAGTCAATAGATAAGCTGGCTTTTGGCACTTGAAGGCTGTCATAGTGGTCAAAGTTCAGAGACACACGCCCTATGGTTCCAATAGCTGCCCTGAAAGGCACGTCCACCCTAATTCGACGCATGACCTTTCTCCCATTCGAAATGACGGCATTTAGGGAACTTGCTGCAGCCTAGAAAGCGCCTGGGCGACGTGCTCGAAGCCCGGCTCACGAGCTTTCCCGAGCCGCAAGTCGGGCACGCCGCTCCGGCAGCGCCACCGGGCGCCTCACGGCTGGCAGATAGCTGCAACGCCTCCGCGACCGGCATGGATGCCGTGACCGTCGCCGTGCGAACGCCTGGCTTTCCGCCATCGTCGGGCTGAGTGTGCTTGCACTGCGGATAAGCTGAACATCCCCAAAAGGCTCCCTTCGAGCTCTGCCGCAGGCGCAGCGGTTGCCGGCAAAGCGGGCACGGATAGCGCTTCTGCGTACCACCGAGCGTCACACCGGCGCCCGTATTGGCGTCACCTCTGGCCTCGAATTCAAACTCCAGACGCCACTCTGCATTTACCTTGAGCTTGGCACTGAACAGTCGCTTCGTCTTGCTGACGAAGCCTTCCAGCAGCCCCGTTTTCCCATCGATGTACAGAACAGTCAGCTCTGCGTCGGAAAGTTCGCGTCCTGCCACCAATCTAACCTGGCGAAACCCACATTCTGCGCTGCACGAGACTTGTAGCGTGCCCGCCTGCAGCGGCGCCTGACACTTTGGGCATGGCGCTGCAAGCCTGGTCTTTGGCGTCGCAGGGGCGGCCGCGGCCCTGGCCTTCAATGTCTCAACCAGGCGACGTGCAAACTGAGCGGTTTCGGTCATGAAGCGCGATCGGTCGTACTGGGCGCGCTCCATAAGTCGCAGTTTGCTTTCCCAATCCCCGGTCATCCTGGGCGAAGTCAATTCTTCAAGTCCGTTGGATTCCAAGAACTGCACAAGCTGAATGCCCTTGTCGGTGGGCACGAGATGCTGCTCCTTTCCCTCCCGCCGCAAATAGGGTTCAATCGGTCGTTTGGCACGATCATGATCCGCTAGGAGTACTTCGATAATGGCCGCGCGAGTGGCGGGCGTTCCAAGCCCTCGCTCTCGCATCGCCTCTCTCAGATCATCGTCCTCCAACAACTTTCCAGCGGTCTCCATTGCCCCCAGCAACGTGGCTTCGTTAAACCGGGCGGGCGGCTTCGTCTTCTGCGCCACGAGCTTCACGCCGCGATTCGCCGCGCCTTCGCCTTGCACCAATGGGCAAAGTGATGTGGAATCGTCCTCCGGATCAAGGTCTCGCCCATAGACCGCCATCCATCCAGCCTCTTGAAGCACTCGGCCCGTGGCCGTGAACTCGTGCCCTGCCATGACTGTCGTTCGCTCGGTCTTAGCGTAGACCGCGGGCGGGTGAAAGGCAGCCAGGAACCGTCGCACGACCAGGTCGAAAACCTTAGCTTCGCCTTCGGTCAGGCCTTCCGGAAGCTTCCCAGTTGGAATAATGGCGAAGTGATCGGAGATCTTCGCATTGTTGAAGATCCGCTTGTCCGGGCGCACCCAGCTATTGGCAATGATCCGTCCAGCATGCTCGCCGTACGCACCCACAGAGAGCGTCTCCATTACTGAGGCAGCTTTCCCCACATAGTCCTCCGGAAGCGCATTGGAGTCTGTGCGCGGGTAAGTTACAGCTTTGTGCTTCTCGTATAAGGCCTGGGTCAAGTCCAACGTTTTCTTGGCGGAGAATTTGAACCGCTTGTTGGCCTCACGCTGAAGCGTCGTCAAGTCGAACAACTTAGGCGGAGCGCTTGTTACTGCCTTGAACTCATCTCGCACCGTGGAGGGCTCCGCAGCGCGGCATCGTGCGTGCAGGGCCTCGGCCGCGGATTTGTCCCATATGCGGTGAGTCGTGTCGCCAGAGTCCCCCGAGTCGATAGACGGACCGCGCCAACGCGCGACATATTCGCCCGCCTGCACGGCGAAAGTCGCATGCAGTTCCCAGTATGGCCGCGGCACAAAGGAGCGAATGGCAAGCTCCTGGTGAACAACAATCGCGAGCGTCGGCGTCTGGACTCGCCCCAGCGAATTCCGCTCGCGTCGATCGGTCAGCACTTCAACCAATGCAGATACCGCTCTTGAACCATTAATGCCAACCAGCCAATCCGCCTCGGACCGGCTGCGCGCCGCATCGCCCAACCTGGCGAAGGCTGAGGCCGGCCGAAGCCCCTTGTAGGCCTCGCGGATCGCCGCAGGAGTCATGGACTGAATCCACATCCGATACACCGGCTTCTGCGCCTTGTGAAACTCATAAATCAGATTGAAGATCAGCTCACCTTCACGGCCCGCGTCGCAAGCGTTGACCACCGAGATCACATCCGGGCGTGCAATCAGCTTCCCGAGCAGCTTGAGCTGGTCGACCGTTCCGGGGATAGGACTCAGCACAAATCGGTCGGGAATGCGGGGAAGGCCACCGAACCCACCAGCAGGCTGACCAGGATCGGGGTCGGCAATCTGAACTAAGTGCCCTATGCCAGAGCTGACAACAAACTGCTCACCTTCCAGCCAGTTCCCGGCCTGACGGCACCCACCAAGCGCCGCAGCGATATCGCGAGCGACAGAGGGCTTCTCAGCGATTATGAGGGTCTTCGTCATTTCCGCTCCTGAGGGATACGTCGCGGCCAGTTCGTGCGCTTTCCATTCATTCGCAAGAAGGACGCCCGCGTCATTTCCTCGCGGCCCAACCGTCGAACAACCGAAAGCAAGTTCCAGGTGCCGAAGCAGAGCACGTACCCGAGGACATAAGCGATGAGGGCCATGTTGAAGGGATGTGCGGCAAACCCGGCAAGACCCTCATGCCCAGACTCGCCGCCAGACACGAAATAGGCGATAAGGTTTGCGAAAAGCACACCAGAGCAGAAAAGAGCCAGAACGCGCCACCACCGGCGCGGCGCTCCCATCGCAGCGATGCGCCCCTTCCTCGCCAGGGCGGCAGTCCCGAGAACAGTCTCAAGAGTGGCTAGGCGCACGCGCGCCAAATACTGACCAATAAAGTTACGCATGGCCCGCCCCTATGCGGCCCGGGCCATTGGACTTGCCGCCATGCCTTTGAGCACCACCACTCCACCGCCCAGCCTAAGCAAGTCCTCAACCTTCCGCTTGGCCTCTTGAAGGCTGTAGGCGACATCCGTCTTATCGGCCGTCTGCCACCAGTACCCCACCGAGCCAATCACGTCGACTCTGCCCACCACTCGCTGCTCTTTCCCGACACGCAGGACGTACGACTCGCGAAACTGCTCCCACTTCGGCCTTCTCGTGCTGATACGCATATCAATGTCCTCCACGTCAGAGGTGGCGGAGCCACCCCCGACCGATCGAATAATGGTTAGAGAGCGGTCGGCGCCGCCTCGGTAGCTCGGGGTGCTTCCGGCTGCGCCTTGGCGCGGTACTGCACGGCTTCAATCCGCTGAAGGCCCAGGGTGACTTTCTCGGCGTCCATGCACATGCCGGCCTCTGCCTGACCGCTTTGCTCGTTGATCCATGGCCGCACATATGCGGCCCCGACCACGCTGACGGCTGCCCCAACCCGCACCACCTCGTACACCCGCTTTGCAGTTCCCTCATGCCAGATGGTCACTTGGACGGGAAACGTCCGTGAGTCGTCCTGCACGTACCCCCCATTGCCATCAGATTTGTATTCCGAGCACATCACTCGGAGCTCGCAAATTTGGCGATCATCACCCTTCACCTTGACGGTCTTCAGCACTGGATTCACCAGAACATTTCCGCCCATCTCGCTTCTCATAGCCATTTCAATGCTCCAAAAAAGTTGATCCTCGTAGAACTCTCTTACCGCGTGGACAGGGTCGTTCGCCCGTTTCGGCAGCTTCAAGATTGCTGGTTTCGTTCATAGGTTCTTGTGTTTTGCTGCAAAACGGCGCGCGGCACCAAGTTTCCAGCCCGTTGGCGCAGCGCACCATTTCGCAAGTACGATTCCACTTGGTCGACGGCTTGGCGCAGCACGCTTTCAAGCGCGTTCAATTCCATCGCGCGAACGTCGCAGTTGCGGAAGTGCTCCACGACCGATGGCGGGAGCGTCTCCAAGATTCCTGCCAGCGCTTCAAATCGCACGTAGCGCGCATGGCCTCGAATGCACCAACGCAACCGCGCCCGTCCCAGCGCCCCGCGGCCACGCTCTTCTACTAGGCGCAAGTAGCAGCCGACTTCGAATCTGGTGGTATCCAGCGCCAGATCGCTCATGGCATCCCTTGCCTGCGCCACCGAATCGGCGAACTGCCGCGACAGGGAGCGGAACGCTCCCTTACCCTTAAAGGCTTTTATGTCCACGGATACGGACGAGCACGAGAACGATGGGACACTGGCGACCGCTCGCGCACCCTCCAGCCCGGAAGGTGACGGCAAACCTGTCATGCTGGTGAGACCATCTGCGACAGACTTTGGCGACATGAGCGTCTCCATCTAGGTCAGAAGGTTCTTGTCGACGCCTGTAGCAACTGCATCCGCTAGCGGCACCGCATCCAACAGTCGCAATTCGGCAGCAGATAGATTTAGCCGGCGCTTCGTATGGCGAGGAGCCTCCTCACCCATGAACACCGGCTTGGGCACCTCCCCGAATATGGCTTTCACGGCGCTCACGCGCTGCTGGGCTGACGCTTCTGCTCCCGCGACAAAGTCGACGCGACTTAGGGTGACGAGCTCGTCCTTCATCAGATACTTCTGCCAGTACAGAACGCGTTCAAAGACGCTCCGACATTTGTGCTTGACGGCCTGCAGTAGCGCATGACCTTGGCGTCCCGAAACTAGGTCGCGACGTTGAGCACTCTTCAACACTCGTGTGAAGTAGTCGACTTCCACGATGAGTAGCGCCACCATATAGCCATAGGGCGAGGCGAAGCCGAGCTGCATTTGCGCGGGCTCCCGGGACTGCAAAACCGAGTACGCGAGGCCCTTGGCTCTCATCTCGTCCAGCTTCAACAGCAGTTGCCCTTGTTCGGATTTGATGTATGCGCGCACTTCCTCAATGCGGGCCTTCGTTTCGACCAGAGCCCAGTCTGCATAGGGATTGTCATTCGACGACAGCGACCAAAGGGATCGAAGTGCTGCCGCAACACGCTTTCCACCCGCAATCGGAGCGCCGGGCTTGCCGGGCTCGACCGCCTTTCCCATAAACAGCCGAAGGGCCTCCAGCGTGTGAAGAGACATAACGTCCTGGCTCTCGGCGACCAGCGACGGCAACGTCTTTATCTGGCGCGCCTCAGAACTCCCAACCAAGGGGTCGGCGCCGGCACGCGCTTCATGGGCCTGACGCATACGCGTAAATTCGGCCTCGCGCTCGTAGTAGAGTTGCAAGCGCCCGAAGAGAGGATGGGCCGGGTCGGGGTCATCGTCGTTGAGGAGGGAGCCCAGTATGCGGCGCTCACCGTCGAGGTCGTAACGATCGGGAAATGGGGAGTTGTCCGCCGTCGCAAATGCGGACAGGGAAGAATCAACCGCCGTTTTTTTCGGTGCCATCAGGCGCTTCTCCGTTGTTGAATGTGTTTATGGGTGATGCTGGCCCGCATCGTTAGGAAATTGCTCCAGGGCGACAGCGTGGTCGCGAATGTCAATTTCCTTGTCGACCTGTTTTGCTGCAAAACACTCATGGCCGAGCCCTCCGCTCCGCCATCACCGCGCGTAGCTCTGCGATTCGGGCGCGTCCCTCTTCCTTCGACGAAGGCTGAGGACCCGGGCAGGCCTTCGCCGCCACCACAGCCTCCGCCGCCCGCACCGAGGCGGAAACCGCAACCAGGTTGCGACGACGCTGTTCTTCAAGATGGGCAAGCTCGGGCACGAATCGTCCTTGCTGGGCCAGGAGAACCAGTCGCCTCAGGTATCCGAGCGGGTTCTCCACAGATTGCCGTCTTGCTCGCGCGCCAAACTCGTCGAGCAGGGTTTGCCGGACAGCAGTTGGCGCGTAGCCAAGAATCGTGATCGCGCCCTGCCTGCTCTCTTGCGGAAGCACGTCTGGCCACAGAAGGGAGTCCAAATCAACCACCACTGACTCGTTTCGCTGCAAAACGGCCTCCCGTGCGCGCGCGTGGGTTGTGGTCGTTGCTGTATTCGGACCTGTAGTCGTATCCCTTATAGAAGTGGACGAATCTGGCAAACTGCTATGCATGTTTCCAGCAATCTGCAATGTACGAATCCCACAATCTGATATTTCCGGTTTGGCATTACCAGTTTGTCGGTTTCGTACATTGGCAGGCGCGGGGCCCGCTTGCGGCATAGTCTGCCCCGGCTCGCCCCTAGACATTTGGAATGCCTGGTGGCGCCGCGTGGTCGCCAAACCTTCCACCTCAGCCCTCTTTCGGGCTGCTGCTTGAGATGCGAACTGTGCTTCCAGAAGCTTGCAGAGCAGTGCGGGATCTACTTGCGTGTAAACGCGCTTGGCGCCGCGGTTCAGGTAGAACTCCTGTACGAGACCTAGCTCTTTCAGCTTATCCTTGGCGTTCTCCAACGAGCGTCTATTCAGCGCGAGATCCTCTTGCCAGTTGAGTGCGGTCAGGCTGAACCAGGGATACCCGGACTCGACGGACTTGCGCTGAAGCTGGAGCAGTCGCGACAGAAGTAGACCGGCGTTCACTCCGCCGGTCACGTCTGCCAGGATGCGGTGATACGCCGTAGTTGGCCCGAGCAGATCCCGCACCGCGCGCTCAGGCGCGCGCATGAACTCAAATGTGAGTTCGACAGGAAGGGCCTCCTTCCTGCACACCTCCAAGGCCCTCGCTATGTTCGGAAGGTTCATTCGATACCACAACGTGGCTGGCCGGCCCGCCAATGTCTCCTCTACGAAGCCGAGATTGCGGAGCCTGCGGCGCGCGGTGTCGAGCTCCGCGCGCGACAGGCCTGTCTCAAGCCACCACTGCTGCTGAGTTTTAAAGATCCAGCCGTTGGTTTGAGCTACGTCTCGTCCGGTTCGCGTCCAATGCGCGAGCTGGGACAGTACGATCGCCGCCTTCGGATTCCCGGTCATACGTGCCAAGAACAGTCCAAAGGCGATAGGCCGGCTCCGCTTCAGGGCCAGCCAAAGTCGGTCGTAGGCGATGTTGGTCGACATACGACTGTCAGCTACTCAGGCTCGGAGATGGACGCGCCAGCGCCGCGTTCGCGGCCTGTACGCGTAGTTCCCTATCCACTACCAGCCAGTTGACGCGAACGGCCGTTCGCGGGGGCATTCCGATGCGCATCGTTTCCAGAAAGCCGTTCCGCTCCAATAGTCTTCGCGCTGTGAGCTGCTCTTTGTAGGACAGTCCCAGGCGCGAACGCCATTCCTCCGCGTCGATATAGACCCAGTCGCCCGCTAGTTCGGTCAGGTCGGATTGGGCGGCAAGGTCGCTCAAGATGGCCGCAGCGTTGAGACTGCCTGCGAGCTCTACGAAGGCGCGATGGATGGTGATCGGCGCGTCCAAGACTCTTAGCAAGTAATGCTCGTTGGCCTGGTCGCGCTGGGCGACGGCATCCGTATCGGCGTTCGCTGTGTACTGTCGCCCGTAGGGATCGAGCGCAAAATCCCATGCTGTCATTGCGGACTCCCGTCTGGGCACACGTGCCGACCCTCGGTGACGAACTGAGGATCGTTCGCAGCGCTTCCGCGTCGATCAAAGAGGCGAATTGGGAACCACGCAGGGTCGATGGGCGAAGCCAAAGGTCCCAAGCCCCTCCTGGGCATTGGGAAGCAACTCAACAGCGACAGGATCCTAATCACGGCCGGCCCTCCACAGGCCGGCACGGCCTGACATCGCCTTCATAGGGGGCTGATCTGCCGCACGTTCCACGACCCGTTGCATCGCGAGTGTGTACGTCAGCGGGCGAAACGCCGGCGTGCCCTTGAGGACGGTGACCATGGCACCAGGAGCATCCTCGCCAGCGTTTGCGGGTAAGGCCCGCGGTGATTTTGTCGAAGTCATCGGCGATCTCCAGTTAGCGCTGATTGAGCGCGGCGAACAGTGTGAGAAGCGTGTGCTTTGGAAATGCCTCATGGAGTGCGAGATATCGCTCCCGGACGTCAGAAGTGGTCCCCTGCAGCTCCTTCCAAATGCTGTGCACCCGAAGGTATTCCGCTGGATCCAGCTCAACGGCTGGGCCAGGCGGACTTAGCCGCATATGCGCCCGCATCTGGTCCACTTCCGCTGCCGGTATTGCCGGAAACAGCGCGCGGATCAGCGATCCGCCCGCTTGTGCGCGGAGAAACCGTCGAAGCTGCGCCATGAGCTCCTGGCGTCGCTGGTGCTCGCTCTGTTGTTCCACCAGTGCTTCGGGGTCCACGTAGATGCGCACCGTGACTGCTGGAAGCATTGCATCAAGCCCTCGATCGCGAAGGCCAGCCAATAAAAGTTCCGCCGTGTGCTGTGGTAGCGCCCCGTCGGCATGTGCGCGCCGCCGGATCTGTTCGTTCAGCTCTCGCAGCGCTTTGCGTTTCAGGGTGGGATGGGTCAACTCCAGGAAATTCATGACGCGCCTCCAGTCAACTCCACCGGCACGCCCACCGATTGCCAGAATGAGTCCTTCGAACGCTCAGGAAATGCTTGATTGAACTGTCGGACGGCTTGGATCACCCTGAGATACACAAGCCCAGTGGCATCATCCGGGTCCGTCATTCGACGCACGACGTGGTAGGAGCCGTCTGCGTAAACCGGGTCTCCCAACAGGTTGTCGCACGCATCCTGCCAGGAGTCAGTGCTTTCGGCGTGGAGCTTGAAGTCTGACTCAAGGGACAGAGCCGCGAGGCCTGCGGGCGTGTTTTGTTGCGACAGAAGGACCAGCCACCACCACGCGTAATAACGTTCGGCGTAGTCCCCACCCTGCAGAGCTTGTTCTTGCAATGAGCCCAGGTCGCCGCCAACATCCTTGGGTATCTCGACCATGAAGCGCAAAGGCAGCTCGTCAACGGACAGGAGGCACCCTTGAAGATGGCTGACCGTCACGAGTTCCTCCAGCGCATGCCAGAGTTCCCGTTCGGCGGAGCCTCGACTGTCGGCGGGCGGCTGCTTCGAACTCGGCTGCGCGCCGGCGGCTTCAGTGTCGTGCTCACCATTCCGCCGCGAGGTTGAGGCATTGGAGGTTTCATGCTGCGGAGGCAGCTTCATCTGCGTGGCCACGTTCGCTGAATCACGGCCTGAACTTTCATCGGCACCGTCCGAGGCTTGCGTGTCTGCCAGGGAGCTGCCTGGTGCTGGCGCATGCTGCTTCGCGTCACGCACCAAGCTCGCGGATTCAGCGTCCGGATTAGCCTGGAGGATCTGCACCGCGCGTTGGAGCTCGTCCACCGTAAGACTGATGCGCTGGGCGAAGTTCTCGTCAAGACGAGCAGTGAATGCCGCGAAGTCCAGCGACTTGGTCGCGACGTAGCGCTCTCGCATGTGATCGATCGCGAGCGTCCAAGCCTGGTCGAGAGCCTCCTCGGCACCAAGCTTCGCCGCAATCGTCGCCAGCCGACTGCGTGCCGGTATGAAGCGGTCCTGCACATCGCGCCTGGAGAGCTGGCTGGCCGCGCACGCCAGGTCGGCCAGATGCTTCATGGTGAAACCATAGTGGCTCAGAAGCGCAGGGGACGCCTGTATTCCTTCACCTGCTTTGAGGTGTTCGGAAAAGTCACGCAAGCTCATCGGGCCGCCGCGTTCGCGCTCCACCTCCTGCTTCAGGTCAAAGGTCGAACGCGCTGCGTCCCAAAACAGCAGGCCCGAGCGTTGGTCGTTCTCCACCATATGGGCCGCGAGAAGGGCTGCCTCGCTGCGGTACGGAACCTTCACGAAGTCCATATGCAAGAACTGCATATGGCCTTCGGCGACCAGTTCCTGCAGGATTTCCAAGCGGGTGTTGCCGCCCTTAGCCGGGATGTACTGCTTCTCGCCAGGTCTCTGCGTAACAGCAATCATCTGATCGAGGCCGCGCGTGCGGATCGACTCCTTGATCTCGTCGTACTTTTCATTGCGAACCGTCCGCGGGTTGCGCTCGTACAGACGGCAGTCGTCTCGGACATTGAGGGTAATCACGTTGGTCAACGCCGAGTCGATTGCGGCAGGGTCCGGCGACCTTTCGCTCAGCCGCGAAGCGATCATTTGGTCCAGGTCTACTTTCTTCGATGCGGGCTTCATCAGTTGCCCCTCAGGATTGGCAGCTTTTCGTCCTCGCCAGCGAGGGCGGTGGCCATGAAAAGCAAGTCGTCTTCATCAAGCACGCCGAGGTTTCGATACGCGCTCACGGCGCCTAACACCACGCCCAAGTGCAGGGCGCGTTCGGGGGAGCCCGCGGTTGCACGATGCAAAAGATCGAGCTCGGTGCTCAAGTGCAGGAGAGCAAGCTCCTTGTTCGTGCTCATGCCTCTACCCTCCCCGAGCTGATGGCGGACCACGCTTTCAAGTAGGGCGTTGGGTCCGGCACGATAAAGATCGGGCGGTGGACCCAGCGATGGAGGACTGGGTCTTCAAAAATTCTTGCGGCCTCGGTCTCTGAGACGCCCATAAGGCTCATTTCGCTGAAGCTCACGACTTCGGAGGGAGCCGTCGACGTAGAATCAAGGCCGACGGGTCGCATCGCGAGGAGAGCGGTCTGCACTACGGCAGCAGCACGCGCGCGTCGCATTTCCAGGGGCGCGTGATCTGAAGACACGGCCACGTAAAACGTCAGGGGCGGCTGCTCTCCTCCAGCAGGCGCGGTTGCGCGGAACACGTCTCCGATGTCCGGCAGTTCGGGAAGTCTAATGGCTCTTTTCATTGCTCAAGCCCCCGCGTCACTAGGCTGGCCCTGACCGTCCACGTAGATGCCGTTCAATGCGGGGAAGAGCTCCCAAGCCAAGCGGTGCATGACGTCCCAGGGCGACTTGTCCCCCCTGCGACGGTCGTATTGATGAACCGGAATTCGTGCAGTCGTCGCAGCGGTATAGGCGGCTGCATGCGGAACGACCGTCTCTAGAATGCCCTTCACCTGCCGATGACCGAGGAAGCTTCGGCGAATTTGATCCGCAACGTGACGCGCGTTGTTGTTACGCTCCAGGGCGCTGATGACGACGTATAGGTCCCCACTGCGGAAGTCGGCGCCGAAGTCGGACAGACTGTTCAAAGACTCCATCATGCGCAGCGTGCCGTCTGCAAATTCAGCCGCAGACAGAACGTCAGGCTTGATCGGCGACAGGATCACGTCCGCCGCCATCGCCGCCGTCTTCTGCAGCTCGCCCGCCGCGCCCTGGGTGTCGATGATGATCGCGTGGTATTTCTCGACGGCCGCTGAGCGCCTCACTGCCCGGCGCATTATCAACAGACGATCTTCACGATCCTTCAGCCACGTTTGCAGATTCCCCGCGACAGCATCCGAGCAAACGATGTCGATTCCCGGAATCGCGGTCTTGCTGATGCAGTCTTCGGTGACGAGGCCACCGCGCGTAATAACTCGCGTCAGCCCGTGTTCAGCGCGCTGTTCGATGGGGTAGTACTTCGTCAGGCTGTTCTGTTCGTCCGCGTCGAACAACAGCACCTGCATGCCGAAATCGGCAAATATTCCTGCGAGATTTGCGCAGGTTGTGGTCTTCGTGACTCCACCTTTGGTGGACGCGACAGCGATCACGTGTGGCATGGCGTTCCTCTTTTCGGCGCTAGGCCATTCGGCCCAGTTGCATACCCGTTCAAGGGCGGTTATCGTTAGTCAAAACACGGTTCCGTGTTACACGATTTTGTGTAATTCAGGGCGACATTACCCGAATCCGTGTAATTCGGCAAGATAGGACTGGCGATGGAATATCAGGAATTTGTAGAAGCCGCGCTCAAGGGGCGCAGCGTGAACAGCATGGCGAAGGCGTGGGGTCTGAAACAGCAGACCCTGGATCGCTATGTGAAGGGCACGCACCTTCCGGACTACCGGACTGCTATGCTGATGGCTCAGGAAGCGGGCGTCGCGATCGATGCGACGTTCATCTTGCTGGCACAGGAAGAGAGCAAACGCAAAAAAGCCGGCGCCGCTTTCGCGGTTCCGGCTATTGCTGCTGGTGTCGAGAACACCACCAAGAATTCGACCACAGATAAGTGGTCGGGGCGAGAGGATTCGAACCTCCGACTCCTGCGTCCCGAACGCAGTACTCTACCAGGCTGAGCTACGCCCCGAGTCTTACTACTACTGACTTCGCTGCGCTCAGTGCAACCAAATCATCTTTCGCTTTCACTATCAACCGCCACGTTTCAGGCTACCGGGTTTCCCCGCCTGGGTTACCCCAGATTTTCCGCCTAATTCGCTTAGCGATCTCTATTCACCGCGAAAGCGCAGAATTCTAACAGAGAATTTAGAAAAGGGGAAATGGGGTAAGCAGAAAGTGCTTTTCGGGCCAGATCGGCCTCGGCCACGGCGGCCTGGCGGGCGTGCTCCAGAGCGTCGGTGGCCTGGATGGCGGCGGCCACGGCGGCGAAGTCGGCGTCGCCGGTCTTGATGGCGTCGCGGATCAGTTGCTGCTGTTCCGGGGTGCCCACTTCCATCACGCGGATCAGCGGCAGCGTGGGCTTGCCCTCGCGCAGGTCGTCGCCCACGTTCTTGCCCAGGGCGGCGGCGTCGCCGCTGTAGTCCAGCACGTCGTCCACCAGCTGGAAGGCAGTGCCCACATGGCGGCCGTAGGCGGCCGCGGCGGCTTCCTGCTCGGGGGTGGCGCCCGCCAGCACGGCGCCCACCTGGGCGGCGGCCTCGAACAGCTTGGCGGTCTTGTAGCGCACGACTTGCAGGTAACGTTCCTGGGAGACGTCCGGGTCATGCACGTTCAGCAGCTGCAGCACCTCGCCTTCGGCGATCACGGTGGTAGCTTCGGACAGGATGCTCATGACGCGCATCGAATCCGCTTCCACCATCATCTCGAAGGAGCGCGAATACAGGTAGTCGCCCACCAGCACGCTGGCGGCGTTGCCGAAGACCGCGTTGGCGGTTTCACGGCCGCGGCGCAGGTCGGACTCGTCGACCACGTCGTCGTGCAGCAGGGTGGCGGTATGGATGAACTCCACCACGGCGGCCAGCAGTTGGTGGTGCGTGCCCTCGTAGCCCAGCGCGCGCGCCACCATCAGCACCATGGCCGGGCGCATGCGCTTGCCGCCCGCGCCTATGATGTAGTCGCCGATCGTGCGGATCAGGACCACCTCGGAATTCAGCCGCTCGCGGATAACCGCATCGACGGCTTTCATATCGTCTGCAATGGGGGCAACAAGCTCGGGGAGATTCAAGACGTATCCGGGAGAGTGAAACGAGCCGTGGCGCGGACGCGCGCCGGCTCTTACCGCTGGGCCCGCCGCAGAGGACGGGGGATTCGACCAAGGATTATACGGGGAGTGAAGGACCTGAGCCGTCACCCTGGCGGAATCGCCGGCAGGGGCGGCGCCCGGTGCGCCCTCCCCCTGCCCGGCGCCATCTTGCAGCGGATCAGGCCTCTTGCCGCAGCATGCCGCGGGCGGCCAGTTTGGCGTAGAGCGCGCGGACCCCGAAGGTCCAGGGCTCGATCTCGGTGGCCAGCCGCACTTCGTTGACCAGCGCGCCCAGACGCTCGGAAGCGATCACGACGCGGTCGCCCAGCTTGTGGGTAAAGCCGGTGCCCGGACCCATGCGGTCCTGGGTGGGCGAGAACATGGTGCCCAGGAACAGCATGAATCCGTCCGGATACTGGTGGTGCCTGCCGCAGGCCTGGCGCACCAGGTCCAAGGGATCGCGGCTGATTTCGCGCATGTGGCTCGCGCCGTCCAGCTCGAAGCCGTCCAGGCCCTCGATGCGCAGGGACACATCGGCCTGGCGCACGCTGTCCAGGTTGAAGCCGCCGTTGAACAGGCGGATGAAGGGGCCGATGGCGCAGGAGCCGTTGTTGTCCTTGGCCTTGGTCAGCAGCAAGGCGCTGCGGCCTTCGATGTCGCGCAGGTTAACGTCGTTGCCCAGGGTGGCGCCGACGACCTCGCCGCGGCTGTCCACCGCCAGCACGATCTCGGGCTCGGGATTGTTCCAGCGGGATTCGGGCAGCACGCCGATCCGCGCGCCGGTGCCTACCGACGCCATGGGTGGCGCCTTGGAGAAGATCTCGGCGTCCGGGCCTATGCCGACCTCCAGGTATTGCGACCACTGTCCTCGCTCGGTCAGTTCGGCCTTCAGTTTGGCCGCTTCGGGCGAGCCCGGGCGCAGGCGGGACAGATCCGAGCCGATCAGGGCCTGCATGCGGACGCGGATCTCCTCGGCGCGGCTGGCGTCGCCGCCCGCTTCTTCCTCGATCATGCGTTCCAGCAGGCTGATGGCGAAGGTGACGCCAGCCGCCTTGACCGGCTGCAGGTCGCAAGGCGCCAGCAGGCGCAAGCCCTCCTGGCCTGCCAGGCTGGCTGCCATCAGGACATGCACGTCGCCCAGAGACTCGCCGGCGGCGCTGGCGGCGAGCGCCACGCGGTCGGGGCGGTCCAGCAGGTCCGCCATGGTGGGCGTGGCCGCCGTGATGTCGATCACCTCGCCGCGGCGCACCGCCACCACGCTGGGACCATGCCCCGGCCGCCACACCCGCCCCACCAGCAACGCCTGTTCCAGATCGACGGGCAGCGCCTTTGCTTGGTCCATGAGTCTCCTCGCCTTGTTCGAATGATGTGCGGGGCAGTCTAGGAGACTTCCATTATCATGTCCAACATCATGAATTTATGTCCAATATATTGGACAAATCCACGCATGGCTTCCGAACACGACGTCCCCGCCATCCGGCGCACTCACGACATCCTGCGGCTGCTGGCCAGCAGCCGCGCGCCCGTCAAGGCATCGGAACTGGCCGTGTCCTGCCAGCTCGCCCGCAGCACGCTGTACCTGCTGCTCGATTGCCTGGAGCAACGCCGCTGGATCGAACGCCGCGACGGCGGCTATGTCATCGGCATCGAATTGATGGCGCTGGGCTACGCCTATCTGCGCCAGGACGGATTGCAGGCGGCATTCCAGGCCGCCGCCGGCGCCTTCGTGGCGCGGCACAACGAAGTGGTGCAGCTGGCGACGCTGGACGGATTCGATGTGGTCTATCTGGCTCGCGAGGACGCGCGCCGCCCGGTGCGACTGGTGTCGGACCTGGGCCTGCGACTGCCCGCGCACGCCTGCGCGCTGGGCAAGGCCTTGCTCGCCAGCCTGCCGCCGCAAGAGCTGGCCGCCTGCGTGCCTGCGGTGTTGCCGCGCGTCACCGAGCGCAGCATCGCCACCCGCGCCGCGCTAGACCAGGAACTGGAACAGGTACGCGACGCCGGACTGGCGCAGGACCTGGAGGAAGTGGCGACCGGCCTGGTCTGCTTTGCCGCCTATGTGGGCATGACGCCGCTGGGCAAACGGGTGGCCGTGAGCACTTCCATCCCCACCGACCGGCTGGACGAGGCGCACCGCCGCGACGTGATCGACGGGATCCGGCTGGTGGCGCGGGACATCGCCCTGCGAGTGATCCCGGGCGCCTGAAGCTTGCACGCGACACCTAAGCCCTTAGCCTGCAACAGCTTTTTGACTTTCTGAAAGTCCCGGGCTAATATTCCGGATTCGGTCAGCAATGCCCGAATTACGTCGGTTGCATTTGCGTCACCCCTCTGGGTGCCGAGGAAGGTTCCACTTTCCCGGGCATCAAGGCATTTCTCTCTCTTGCCAGGCTCTGGCGCCAAGAGAAGAAAGTGTCCCGCCAGAGCGGCAGTCCAGCCCAGCAGGGCAGGCAGCGCGGATGAACCCATTTACCTATTTAAGGAATCCCCCATGTACGCGGTCGTAAAAACCGGTGGCAAGCAGTATCGCGTTGCCGCTGGCGAAAAACTCAAGATAGAACAGATACCGGCAGACATTGGGCAAGAAATCACCCTGGACCAAGTGCTGTCCGTGGGCGAAGGCGACCAACTGAAAGTTGGCACGCCCCTCGTCTCCGGCGCCGTGGTCAAGGCAACGGTTCTTGCGCAAGGCCGCCACGACAAGGTCAAGATCTTCAAGATGCGCCGTCGCAAGCACTATCAGAAGCGTCAGGGCCACCGTCAGAACTACACCGAAATCCGCATCGAAGCCATCACGGCTTAAGAAGCGACTCGGTACCACTTAGCAGGAGCTAAACATGGCACAGAAAAAGGGCGGCGGCTCTACGCGGAACGGACGCGACTCAGAATCGAAGCGTCTGGGCGTCAAGGCATTCGGCGGCGAATTGATTCCCGCTGGTTCGATCATCGTGCGTCAGCGCGGCACGCGCTTCCACGCTGGCGTGAACGTCGGCATGGGCAAGGATCACACCCTGTTCGCGCTGATCGACGGCAAGGTTCAATTCGGCTTCAAGGGCGCGTTGAACAAGCAGACCGTTTCGATCGTCGCTGCCGAGTAATCGGACCAGCACGGTCAGCAACGCGGTTCGCCGCGTTCCAGAACGGCAAAAGCCCTGTCGCATGCGGCAGGGCTTTTTTGTTTTAAGCTTTTCCTGTTTTCAGGCAGCTGCCGGAAGGTTCCGGCCTCTGCCTCCCGGCGGCGTCCGTTAACGGCCCCGCCCCACTACTCACTACACGCGCGGACATCATGAAATTCGTAGACGAAGCCACCATCGAAGTCGTCGCCGGCAAAGGCGGCAATGGCGTGGCGAGCTTTCGCCGCGAAAAATTCATTCCCCGAGGCGGCCCGGACGGCGGCGACGGCGGACGCGGCGGCACCATCTTCGCCGTGGCCGACCGCAACATCAACACGCTGATCGACTACCGCTACGCGCGTCTGCACCGCGCCAAGAACGGCGAAAACGGCCGTGGCTCGGACCAGTACGGCGCGGCCGCTCCGGACATCACGCTACGCGTGCCGGTGGGCACCATCATCCATGACGCCGACACCGGCGAAGTCCTGTTCGACCTGAACCAGCACGAACAAAAAGTCGTGCTGGCCGCTGGCGGCCAGGGCGGCATGGGCAACATCCACTTCAAGTCCAGCGTCAACCGCGCGCCCCGCCAGTGGACGCCCGGCAAGGAAGGCGAACATCGCTATCTGCGGATGGAACTGAAGGTGCTGGCGGACGTGGGCCTCTTGGGCCTGCCCAACGCCGGCAAGTCCACGCTGATCACGCGCATTTCCAATGCGAAGCCGAAGATCGCGGACTACCCCTTCACCACGCTGCACCCCAATCTGGGCGTGGTGCGTACCTCGCCGTCGCGCAGCTTCGTCGTGGCCGACATTCCCGGCCTGATCGAAGGCGCCTCCGAAGGCGCCGGCCTGGGCCACCTGTTCCTGCGCCACCTGGCGCGCACCCGCGTGCTCTTGCACCTGGTGGACGTGTCCACCCCCGATCCCGACGCCGATCCGGTCGAGCAGGCCGTGGTGGACGCGCGCGCCATCGTCGAGGAACTGCGCCGCTACGATCCGGAACTGGCCGCCAAGCCGCGCTGGCTGGTCCTGAACAAGCTGGACATGGTGCCCGATCCCGAGGACACCAAGCGCCGCTTCCTCGAACTCTACGACTGGAAGGGCCCGGTGTTCGGCATTTCCGGCCTGTCGGGCGAAGGCACCCAGGACCTGATCTACGCGCTGCAAGACTACCTGGACGCCGAACGCGAAAAGGAACACCTGTCGCAAGACCAGGCCGAAGAGAACTATGTCGCGCCCGACCCGCGCTTCGACGACAAGCGCTCGACCGCTGACCAGCGCCCCGCGCCGCGCGGCGGCGACGAATAAGCCATAATCGCAGTCCTTACGATTACGCCTTTTTCTCGCCGCAGCCGGCCGCCATCATGTCTGCTGAAACACCCGCCGTTTCCGTCGTCACCAACGCCCAGCGTCTCGTCGCCAAAGTCGGCTCGTCGCTGGTCACCAACGAAGGCCGAGGCCTGGATCGCGCCGCCGTGGCGCACTGGGCCGCGCAGATCGCCGCCCTGCACAAGCAGGGCAAGCAAATCGTGCTGGTCTCCAGCGGCGCCATCGCCGAAGGCATGGCCCGCCTAGGCTGGCGCAAGCGCCCGTCGGTCATGCACGAACTGCAGGCCGCCGCGGCCGTGGGCCAGATGGGCCTGTGCCAGGCTTATGAGGCGGCTTTTGCCGAATACGGCCTGCGCACCGCGCAGATCCTGCTGACGCACGAAGACCTGGCCGACCGCCACCGCTACCTGAACGCGCGCAGCACGCTGTTCGCGCTGCTGCGCCTGGGCGTGGTGCCGATCGTGAACGAAAACGACACCGTCGTCACCGACGAAATCCGGCTGGGCGACAACGACACGCTGGGCGCGCTGGTCACCAACCTGATCGAAGCCGATACGCTGATCATCCTGACGGACCAGCGCGGTCTGTACGACTCGGATCCCCGCAAGAATCCGGATGCCAAGTTCATGTCGCACGCCCAGGCTGGCGACCCCGCGCTGGAAGCCATGGCTGGCGGCGCCGGCAGCGGCATCGGCACCGGCGGCATGCTGACCAAGGTGCTGGCGGCCAAACGCGCGGCGCATAGCGGCGCGCACACCGTCATCGCGTCGGGCCGCGAACGCAATGTGCTCACGCGCCTGGCCCAGGGCGAGTGCATCGGCAGCGAGTTGCGCGCCGTGCTGCCCGTGTGGTCCGCGCGCAAGCAATGGCTGGCCGACCACCTGCGCTTGCGTGGACGCGTGGTGCTGGACGACGGCGCCGTGCAGGCGCTGCTGCGCGAGGGCAAGAGCCTGCTGCCCATCGGCGTGACCGAGGTGGAAGGCGAGTTCGGCCGCGGCGACGTGGTCGCCTGCGTGGATGGCCAGGGCCGTGAATGCGCCCGCGGCCTGATCAACTACTCATCGATCGATACCCGCCGCATCCTGCGCCAGCCTTCGTCGCAGATCGCGCGCATTCTGGGCAGCATGACCGAACCGGAACTCATGCATCGGGATAACCTGGTAGTGCTGTGAAGTCCCGCCCTCTTGCGGCGCCCTCGGGCAGCAGGATATAGCCCCATCCCCGCACCGCGAGCACGGGCAATTCGATATTGAGGCGGCGCGCCTTGCTGCGCAGCCGCGACAGCAGCACATCCACCCGCCGCGCCCCATCCAGGGACTTGCGCCTATCTGCCGGGAAGAAGCACTCCCGGCGCAGGCAGTAGCCCGGCGCATTCAGTAAGCGGACAAAAAAAGCGCGCTCCGTTACCGTCAACGGCAGGTACTCGCCTGCCGGCCCTGCCAGCGCGCCGACATGCGGATCGAGCCGCCAAGGCAGAGCGACGGATGGCGCACGCCGGTACAGATTGCGCAGCAGGGCATCCCATTCCAGCGCATCCATGCCCGCGGGGACACAGACGTCCGCGCCCGCATCCAGCGCGGCGATGCGATCGGACGCGCTGGCAGTCGTGGCGTGCCACAGCACCGCCGCGGCCGGCGCCGCGCGGCGCAGCATGGCGATCAAGCCCGGCACGCCCTCAATACCTCCCAAAAGTACCAGGGCGTCAGCGGCCCGGGCCTGCAAGTGTTCCAATAGCCCGGCGGACGTATCGAAGACGCGGGCCTGCCAACGCAACAGACGCAGGGCCTCGGCAAAATCCTCGCCCGCCGTTTCGTCGAGCCGTACGACGAAGACGCTGCCTCGTTGCTCCATGCGCTCACCTTTGATAAATATCACTTAAGTAATTTTTATAACCACCAAAGCGCGGGACCAGCAAGCTTCAATCGCCGGTGTGAAAACATTCTCAGACCGACTGAAGCATGCGCGCCTGCTGCGTGGCCACACGCAGAAAGACCTCGCACGTCTGGCACGCATTTCGCAAAGCGCCATCGGCAGCTACGAAAGCGGCTTGCGGCATTCAAGCCGCTCGGCGCGCAAGCTGGCGCAGGTCCTGAAGGTCGAGGCCGAATGGCTGGAAACCGGCAAAGGCCCCATGGAGCTTCCCGTGGACGGCTACGACCTCAGCAACACCCTGCCCGCGCCCGGCGTGGCCGAACCCGTGCCGCGCCCCGGCGGCCGGCCGCGTCCGATGGCGCCCTGGCCCTTCCCGAACATTTCGCCTTCGCAGTTCGAATCGCTGACGGCCGACGACCGCCTGATCCTTGAATCGATCACGCAGGCCTACATCGAGAAAACCATCCTGATCCGCCGCGGCGCCAAGACGCGCGGCCGCAAGCTGGGCTGAACGCAGGCAGCTTTTCCTACAGACGCAAAAAAGCCCGGCATGCCGGGCTTTTTTTGTCGCTTGCTGCGCCGTTCAGGGCTTGGCAGCGGGCGCCGGAGCAGCACCGCCAGCAGGCGGCACGGCAGCGTCGCCGCGGATCTTGGCGGCGATTTCCGAAGCGGCCTGGGCCGAGGCCACGCCGAAGGCGAGGACGCCGCGGTTCAGCGGTTCGCCGATGAGCGGGGCGGCGACCAGTTCCTGGTCGATGACGAGCGCCAGCATGTTGCCGACGTTCTTGGTGCTGACGTCATTGAGCTTGCGAGCGCCGGCTTCCGAGAAGCGCAGGCCGACGAAGTTCTGGCCCTGGCGGTCCACCAGCGCGGCGGCGTCGGTCAGGTCGGCGCGCGTCAGCACGGGCACGGTCTGCATGTAAAGCTTGCCGTCGGGCAGCGCGATTTCGCGCATGCCGGCGCCGGGTTGCTTCTGCGCCAGGTAGAAGTCCACGGAGGCCGCGGCGGCCGGCTTGGCGGCCTCTTGGCCGGCTTGCGGCGTGGCGGTATCGCCGGACGTCTTAGTCGGGGCGGTCTTGCAACCCGCTAGCGCCAACGTCACGACTACCAAGGCGGGCGCCAATTTGCGTAGGGTCAGTTGCATGCTCGTTTCCTTCTTAATGTGGACTAAGACCAGGCGATGCACTCCATCCCCGGTACTGGGAAAAGTGTACCGAACCTAAATGACGGTGTCGCCCCAGTCTGAATCCAAATGTAAAGCGGTAATACCACCTCCCGCCTGCTCCGGCAGACGCGGCGCAGCAGCCGCGCGATTCGTCGGAACGCGCGCCAGCCTCTATACTTCGCTTTCGCGCAGGGGTACTCGTCCCGCCTACATGGCTGGACGTGTTGAGAGAGTCCCTTCGTACCAGTACGGATAATGCCGATGCTGGGAGCCGTATTCCCGCCATGCGTCTTTGCGCGCGCGGCGGGAATTCCTTCCCGATCGGCTCCAACCACTCGCTTGGAGCTTTCCATGAACGCCAATCCCAAATTCCTGGCCGCTACCGCCGAAGTCGACGCGGCGGCGGTCGCACCGCTGCCCAAATCCCGCCGCGTGTATGAAGTGGGCTCGCGCCCCGACATCCGCGTGCCGTTCCGCGAAATCGAGCAGGACGACACGCCGACGATGTTCGGCGGCGAGAAGAACCCGCCGCTGACGGTCTATGACTGCAGCGGCCCCTACACCGACCCCGAAGCCAAGATCGACATCCGCCGCGGCCTGCCCGAACTGCGCCGCGCCTGGATCGAAGAGCGCGGCGACACGGAAGTGCTGTCGGGTCCGACCAGCGACTACGGCAAGGAATGCCTGACCGATCCCAAGCTGACGGCCATGCGCTTCGACCTGCAGCGTCCGCCGCGCCGCGCCAAGTCCGGCGCCAACGTGTCGCAGATGCATTACGCCCGCCGCGGCATCATCACGCCGGAAATGGAATACGTGGCGATCCGCGAAAGCCTGCGCCGCGAGCACTATCTGCAGACGCTGCGCGACAGCGGTCCCGACGGCGAGAAGATGGTCAAGCGCCTGCTGCGCCAGCACCCGGGCCAGTCGTTCGGCGCCGCCATTCCCGCCGCCATCACGCCGGAGTTCGTGCGCGACGAGATCGCCCGCGGCCGCGCCATCATCCCCGCCAACATCAACCACCCGGAAGTGGAGCCGATGGCCATCGGCCGCAACTTCCTGGTGAAGATCAATGCCAACATCGGCAACTCGGCGGTCAGCTCCGGCATCGGCGAAGAAGTCGAAAAGATGACCTGGGCGATCCGCTGGGGCGGAGACACGGTCATGGATTTGTCCACCGGCAAGCACATCCACGAAACGCGCGAATGGATCATCCGCAACTCGCCCGTGCCCATCGGCACCGTGCCGATCTACCAGGCGCTGGAGAAGGTCGACGGCAAGGCCGAGGACCTGACCTGGGAGATCTTCCGCGACACGCTGATCGAGCAGGCCGAACAGGGCGTGGACTACTTCACGATCCACGCGGGCGTGCGCCTGCCGTTCATCCCCATGACGGCCGACCGCATGACCGGCATCGTCTCGCGCGGCGGCTCGATCATGGCCAAGTGGTGCCTGGCGCATCACAAGGAGAGCTTCCTGTACGAGCGCTTCGAGGAAATCTGCGAAATCATGAAGGCCTACGACGTCAGCTTCTCGCTGGGCGACGGCCTGCGCCCGGGCTCGGGCTACGACGCCAACGACGAGGCACAATTCGCCGAACTGAAGACGCTGGGCGAGCTGACGCAGGTGGCGTGGAAGCATGACGTGCAGGTCATGATCGAAGGCCCGGGCCACGTGCCGATGCAGATGATCAAGGAGAACATGGAGCTGCAGCTGGAACACTGCCACGAGGCGCCGTTCTACACGCTGGGCCCCCTGACCACCGACATCGCTCCAGGCTACGACCACATCACCTCCGGCATCGGCGCGGCGCTGATTGGCTGGTACGGCACGGCGATGCTCTGTTATGTGACGCCCAAGGAACACCTGGGCCTGCCGAACAAGAAGGACGTGAAGGACGGCATCATCACATACAAGATCGCGGCCCACGCGGCGGACCTGGCCAAGGGCCACCCGGGCGCGGCGATCCGCGACAACGCGCTGTCCAAGGCGCGCTTCGAGTTCCGCTGGGACGACCAGTTCAACCTGGGTCTGGATCCGGACACGGCGAAGGAATTCCACGACGAGACGCTGCCGAAGGATTCGATGAAGGTGGCGCACTTCTGCTCGATGTGCGGACCGCATTTCTGCTCGATGAAGATCACCCAGGACGTGCGGGATTATGCGGCGGCTCAGGGGGTTAGCGAGAAGGATGCGTTGCAGAAGGGGATGCAGGAGAAGTCTGTGGAGTTCGTTAAGAAAGGGGCCGAGGTTTATCATCGGCAGTGATGTTGTTCTTGTGACGGGTGTTGGTTCTTAAGACGCCCGTCACGTCGGGGGCCTGCCATGCGCGGGGCAACGATTGCGGTCCGGAGCCTTCGCTCCGGACTGCCCCATCGTCATCCTCGTCCTCGCCTTCGGCGACTCCTACGGATTCCCTCGGGCTTATCGACGCCCCGCGCATGGCAGGCCCCCGACGCGACGGTCTCCGTCTGCTGAATCTTCACCAGTGCTGGGACCGGCAGTGTGCTTGGCGTTCTTGCCACCGGTGGGGTGGGCGAGGATCTTGCGGGGCCCGCCCCCAGCCGGCCGCGCGGGCGGCCTTTGGGGGCTTACGCGGCGTCTCGCGTCGAAGGATGACGCTGCGCGCTGGTGTTGAGTGCGTGGAATTGGGCAGGATGAGTGAAGTGCGTACAGATCTGCCCGCGGGCTACGTGCGCTGGACGCTTGGGGTTCTTGCTTCACCCATCCTACTGAAGCGTCATGAGGCGGCAAACGTTCGTCATTTCAACTCCGCCGCCGGATGGGCGGCGCGCGCGAGAGGATCTGCGTGCGCAAGCTTCTGTCCACCGCGCGCCGCCCATCACCGCCCCCCCAAAAACGGCGACAACCACTAGCAAACTACTCGTCGCATTCGCGTCAGCGCACCCATCACGACGCACGCAAGCGCGTATGTTCATTACGGCCGCCCGGGCGGCCGTAATGAACGGGCCTCGCAAAACTCGTCACTGAAAGCAGCTCTAGCGACGCAACAGGCCAAGACGCAGATAGCACGGCGGTGCTGGCGGTGTGGCGGCGAGCAACCTCGATGCGCCCGAGGGAATCCGTAGGGAGCCGAAGGCGTACGAGGATGACAACGGGGCAGTCCGGAGCGAAGGCTCCGGACCGCAATCGTGGGCGCTCG
>NZ_MTLG01000118.1 GCF_002192695.1 Achromobacter xylosoxidans | reverse complement strand
TGAACTGACCGGCGCGCTGTAAGCCGCAACGCGCAGCAGTATTGAAGGCCCGCCAGCTTCGTGCTGGCGGGCCTTTGTCATGTCCAGCGTCCTGCCGGCCACGGAACAGGCGTAACCGTCCTGCCCGCGCCGCGCGATCAGGCGATGCCCGATGCCGGCACCCGCGCCGACAGCTGATCGGCGGGCCGGGTTTCAAGCATCTCGGCCAGTTCCCGCCGCTTCGCGGCATAACCCGGATCATCAAACAGATTTTCCATCTCGTCCGGATCTTCGGCCAGACAGTACATCTCGCCCGCGCCGCTGCCCAGTTCGACGGTCAGCTTCCAGTCGCGCGTGCGCACGGTGCGCAGCTTCAGCTCCACGCCGCAGCGCGATGCCGCCACGTCCCATTCGCTCAACGCAAACTCGCGCGCGGCTCCCTGGTCTTCCAGCAGCGGGCGCAGGCTGCGGCCATGCTGCGGCCCCAAGGCCGACGCGCCGGCATAGTCGCAGAAGGTCGCGGCGAGGTCCAGCGTGGATACCGGGTCTTCCACCTTTCTCCCGGCCGCGATGCCTGGGCCGCTGGCCACCATGGCCACGCGCAGCAGGCCTTCATACGGCATGGGTCCCTTGAGCATCAGCCCGTGGTCGCCCAGCCATTCGCCGTGGTCGGACGTGAAGATCACGATGGTGTCCTGATCCAGCCCGTACTCGCTCAGCGCTTTCATGATGCGCCCCACCTGATGGTCCACCAGCGAGATCATGCCGTAGTAGTTGGCGATGATCCGGCGCAGCGCCTCGTCCGATTGGGTCGGCATGCGCGAGAAATTCTGCCGCACCGCCTGCACTTCGGCATTGCCCAGGGGCTTGCTCTCCATGCTGGCTCTGTGCCACCAGGGCCGGCGATCGTAGTCGGTGACGCGATGGCGCGGCAGATCGACCTCGTCGGGATGATGCAGGCGCGACCAGGGCTCGGGACAATCGAAAGGGTGATGGGGGTCGGGAAACGACGCCCACAGGCAGAACGGCTGATCGCGATGCTCGCGCAGGTAGTCGATGGTGCGATCGCCGATCCACGCGGAGTTGTGCCAGGCCGCCGGCAAAGCGGAATGGAAGGTCTGCGGCGCGCCGCTGGCCGGACCCAGATCGGTCTCATACAGCTGGTTGCGCAGTTCGCCCAAACCGTCGCCGTAGTGCCAGCGCGAATGGTTCAGGCCGCCGGGCAAAGGCGTGGGCAGCCAATAGTTATGGCCCTCCACCACCAGCTCCACATGCTTGAAGCCCATGTACGGCCCCGCCCAGCCCGGTCCCATGCCAGCCTCGCTGTACTGGCATTCAGGCCGTCCCGTGGCCTGGAAGGTGTGGTGCGTGGAGAAATGCGCCTTGCCGATGAAGCCCGTGTCGTAGCCGGCAGCGGCAAGGCTGCCGGCAAAGCCCGCCTCGCCGGTGCGCAAGTCCAGGTCTATGCCGTTATCGCAGACGCCATGGGTCAGGGGCAGCAAGCCGGTCAGCATGGAAGCCCGCGAAGGCTGGCAGACGACGTTGGGCGTGATGCAAGCCGCGAAATGCGTGCCTGTGCGCGCCAGAAGGTCGATGTGCGGCGTCTTGACCCGCCGTCCCGCAAAGCCCAGGCAGTCGCCGCGATGCTGGTCGGTCGTGATGAGGAGAATGTTGGGGCGTTTCATTGCTGCGTGCTGGTGGCGGTCTTGATGTCGGAAAGCACGGGCGCGAGCACCCGGATGTCATGGGCGATGCGGTCGCTCAAGCCCAGCCCGTCCTGGTCGCCCACGATCATGCCCTGGGCCTGCATCTTGTCCCGGACCTCCGGGCTCTTCAGGACGGCGGCCACGGCGCGCTGCAAATCGGCCAGCACCGGCGCAGGCGTGCGCGCGGGCGCGAACAGGCCGAACCAGCTGTAGAAGGTGAAGTCCTTCACTGCGTCCTTCACCATCGGCAGGTCGGGCGCGCCCGCGATGGGCGCGGCTCCCGCGTTGGCCAGGCCCTGCACCTTGCCGGCCTTGATCTGCGGCACGGCCGTGCTGGCGACGATGAACATCAGATCGACCTGGCTGCCCATCACGCCGACAAAGCCCTGGGGCGCGGCCTTGTACGGCACGTGCTTTAGCGAGATGCCGGCCGCGTGCTCGAACAACGCCATCGCCAGATGATGGGTCGAACCCGGGCCGCCGCTGGCATAGGTGATGGCGTCGGGCCGGGCGCGCGCCTGATCCAGCAGTTCGCGCAAGGTTTTGAATGGCGCCGCGGGCGATGCCACCAGCACATACTGCAGGGTCGCCAGCGTGGCGACGGGCGCGAAATCCTCGGTGCGATACGGCACGTCCTGCATCAGGTACGGCACCGCCGTGAACGAGGCATCCGGCCCCAGCAGCAGCGTGTAGCCGTCGGGCTTGGCGCGCGCCACGGCCTGCGAGCCGATGACGCCGGCGCCGCCCGCGCGGTTTTCCACGATGACGGGAACGCTCCAGTGTTTGGACATTTCGGCGGCGACCAGGCGTCCGACCACGTCGGCCGCGCCGCCGGGCACCGACGGCACGACCAGCGTGACGGGCCGGTCCGGATAAGCCGCGGCCGCCGCCAGGGGTATGGCCAGCGGTACGGCCAGACTCAGGGCGGCCAGGGCGCCGCGCACAAGTTTCAGCATGATTGTCTCCATCCCGCGGCTCGCCTCATTCACGGGCGGCTCGCTGGCAATCATCATCGGCCAGCCCATCATTCCGGTCCAATGATATATTTTTCACTTTCCATATCAGAGTTGATATGTAGAGATGAACCCTCCCGGCTCCGTCCCTCCCCTGCCGCCCGGCTGGTATCTGCGCGGCCGGCTGCGCCTGCGCCACCTGCAGCTCATGCTGTTGCTGGACGAAGTCCATAACGTCGGCGCGGCGGCGCAACGCATGGCCACCACCCAGCCCGCGGTGTCGCGCATGCTCGCGGAACTGGAAGACATGCTGGGCGCCCGACTGTTCGACCGGACCCCGAAGGGCACCTTCCCCACGCCCCATGGCGACTCCCTGATCCGCCACGCCCGCTGGGTGCTGGGCGACCTGGAACGCATGAGCGGCGAATGGTCCGCCGCGCCCGACCTCGACGTGGAAACCATCCATGTCGGCGTCAACTCGGCAGCGGCGGCCTACCTGGTGCCGCGCGCGCTGCTGCGTTTCGAGCAGCAGGCTGCCAACGTCAATGTGCTGGTGCGCGAGGGATCACTGGAAGCGCTGATGCCAGACCTGCACACGCGCAAGCTGGACCTGCTGGTGGCGCGCATGGGCGCCGCCGTGCGCACGCCCGATACCCTGACGCAAGTGCTGTACGAAGAGCCGATGTGCGTGTGCGCGCGCAGCGGACACCCGCTGGCGGACGCGGCCCGGGTTTCCTGGGCGCAACTGGCGGCCTACCCGTGGATCATGCCCCCGCGCGGCAGCCCGGCGCGCATCGGCCTGGACATGCTGCTGCAGCGCCACGGCCTATACCCGCCTTCCCGCATCGAGTCGGCCTCGGCCCTGAACAACATGATGCTGATGGCCAATAGCGACCTGCTGTCGCTATTGCCCCGCTGCGTCGCGCGCCATCCCGCAGGCAGCCGCGAAATCACCATCCTGGATATCGAACTGCCGCCCGTGTTCGGCCCGCTGGGCATCGTGCGGCACAACAGCCTGGACTTGTCGCCGCGGATGCAGGATTTGATCGAGTGCCTGCGGGCCGAAGCGGCTGATGCGGCGGCAGCTCCGGCTGCGAAGTAAACGGCGACGCTGGCATATCGGACAACCCCGCACACAGGGCGGTTAGTGAAACTACTGAGCCCTCCGTGTCTTGACATGGAAAATCCGCGGGCCTAAATTATTTACGTGATTTTTCACGCATTATTCACACATAAATGACGAACATAAAACCGCTCCTGAAAGCTGTTCCCAAGAAGTCCACGGCCCCGATCAAAGACGCGGAGGATCTCTTCCACGTCACGGATTGGCCCATGCACTACTTCCTGGCCATAGACCGCTTCCATATCCGGAACATCGCGCGCGTGCTGTCCGCCCATCGCTGCTCCCCACTGATGTGGCGCGTGCTGAGCATCCTGGCCGACAGGGACGGGCATAGCGTGTCGGAGCTGGCGGATCTCAGCGTGATCGAGCGTTCGAACCTGAGCCGCATCCTGGATGCCATGGAACGCGACGAGCTGATCGAGCGCATCGGACACGAGACGGACAAGCGGCAGACGCATGTATTCCTGTCCGAGCAAGGGCGCCAGCTCTTCGTCGAATCACTGCCCGCCGTGCTGGACTACTACGCGCGGTTCCTGACCGGAATATCTCCCAGCGAGATGACGGTTCTGATGAGTGTGCTCAAGAAAATCAAGCGCAACGTCGCTTCGTTCGATACACGAGATTCCAGCGACCTGGATTAGCCATTGTCCCGAGGGACCCATCATGAATATGAGCCGTCGTTCCGCCCTGCAATCGACATTTGCTTTCGCCGCATCAGCCCTCCTGCCCCGGGTGGCTGACGCGCAGGATTCATGGGTTCCCTCCAAGCCGATACGGACCATCGTGCCTTATTCGGTAGGCACCCTGTTAATTTGCAGGCAGAGTTGACCCACTTTTACGTTTGATTTGCATC
>NZ_MTLG01000117.1 GCF_002192695.1 Achromobacter xylosoxidans | reverse complement strand
GAACGCTCCGGACCGCAATCGTGGGCGCGAGCCGCCACGCCGCCCGCGCCGACGGGCGACCCACGAAGCACAACGGCAGTAGCAGCTACAACAGCCCTAAAAAGAGAGCAAAAAAAAAGCGGCGCCCAAAAGCGCCGCCCTTCAAAAAAAATCAGCAGTCAGCAATCACCGCTTACCCTTCTGCTTAAGCTGCGACAAATCCCGCACCGCCCCGCGATCCGCCGAAGTCGCCAACGCCGCATAAGCCTGCAAGGCCTGCGACACGACCCGCTCGCGACCCACCGGCTCCCAGCCGTCAGCCCGAGCATCCATCGCCGCGCGGCGGCGTGCCAGTTCCTCGTCGGAGACGGCCAGATGCATCTTGCGGTTCGGGATGTCGATCTCGATCACGTCGCCTTCTTCCACCAGGCCGATCGTGCCGCCTTCCGCCGCTTCCGGCGACGCGTGGCCGATCACCAGGCCCGACGAGCCGCCCGAGAAGCGGCCGTCGGTGAACAGCGCGCAGGTCTTGCCCAGGCCCTTGGATTTCAAGTAGGACGTGGGGTACAGCATTTCCTGCATGCCGGGGCCGCCCTTGGGGCCTTCGTAGCGGATCACCACCACGTCGCCCGCGACGATCTTGTCGCCCAGGATGCCTTCGACGGCGTCGTCCTGGCTTTCGAAGACGCGCGCGCGGCCGGTGAAGACCCATTGCGATTCGTCCACGCCGGCCGTCTTCACGATGCAGCCCTTTTCAGCCAGGTTGCCGTACAGCACGGCCAGGCCGCCGTCCTTGGAGTAGGCGTCTTCCTTGCTGCGGATGCAGCCCGTCTTGCGGTCGGTGTCCAGCGTCAGGAAGGTCGCGTCCTGGCTGAAGGCCACCGTGGTCGGGATGCCGCCAGGCGCCGCGCGGTAGAACTTCTGCGCTTCTTCGCCGGCGCCGCCCGCCACGTCCCATTGCTTGATCGCGTTGCCCAGCGTGCCGCTGTGCACGTTGCCGCAGGACAGGTCCAGCAGGTCCGCGCGCGCCAGTTCGCCCAGGATGCCCAAGATGCCGCCGGCGCGGTGCACGTCTTCGATGTGGTACTTGTCGGTGGCGGGCGCCGCCTTGCACAGGCACGGCACCTTGCGCGAGATGCGGTCGATGTCGGCCATGGTGAAGTCGACGCCGGCCTCCTGCGCCGCGGCCAGCAGGTGCAGCACGGTGTTGGTCGAGCCGCCCATGGCCACGTCCAGCGCCATGGCGTTCTGGAACGCGCTCTTGGTGGCGATGCTGCGCGGCAGGACCGACTCGTCTTCTTCCTGGTAGTAACGGCGGCACAGGTCCACGACCAGGCGGCCGGCCTGTTCGAACAGGCCCTTGCGCCAGGCGTGCGTGGCGACGATGGTGCCGTTGCCCGGCAGGGCCAGGCCGATGGCTTCGGTCAGACAGTTCATCGAGTTGGCGGTGAACATGCCGGAACAGGAGCCGCAGGTCGGGCAGGCGCTGCGTTCGACTTCGGCCACTTCGGCATCCGACACCTTGGGGTCGGCGGCCTTGATCATGGCGTCGATCAGGTCGATCTTGGCGATGACCTTGCCGTCGGTGGGCGACTTGACCTTGCCCGCTTCCATCGGACCGCCCGACACGAACACGACCGGGATGTTCAGGCGCATGGCGGCCATCAGCATCCCCGGGGTGATCTTGTCGCAGTTCGAGATGCAGACCATGGCGTCGGCGCAATGCGCGTTGACCATGTATTCGACCGAGTCGGCGATCAGCTCGCGCGAGGGCAGCGAATACAGCATGCCGCCGTGACCCATGGCGATGCCGTCGTCCACGGCGATGGTGTTGAATTCCTTGGCGACACCGCCCGCGGCTTCGATTTCCTTGGCGACCAGCGCGCCCAGGTCGCGCAGGTGCACGTGGCCCGGCACGAACTGCGTGAACGAGTTCACTACCGCGATGATCGGCTTGCCGAAGTCGTCATCCTTCATGCCGGTGGCGCGCCACAGGGCGCGGGCGCCGGCCATGTTGCGGCCGTGGGTCGAGGTGCGGGAGCGGTAGTGCGGCATGGTTTGTCTCTGGCTGTAGCTGTTAGCGTAGGCGGCAAAACGTTAAATAATACGCTGGTTCCGGGCGCGGCCCGCCGCCGGCCGCCCCTGGGACGCCTCCGCGGCCATCAGGCGGACGCCACGCCGCGGGCCGCGAAGGCGCTGGGCGGCTCGCCCACGGCCTTGCGGAACATGGCGGCGAAGGCGCTGGGGCTTTCGTAGCCCAGGTCCAGCGCCACTTCCAGCACGCGCTCGCCGCGCGCCAGCCGTTCCATCGCGGCCAAGAGCCGCGCCTGCTGGCGCCAGCGGCCGAAGGTCATGCCGGTGTGCCGCAGGAACAGGCGGTGCACGGTCTTCGGGTCCACCCCCAGCGCGCGCGCCCAGTCGGCCGCGCCGTCCTGGCGTTCCGGGTGGCGCACGATGGCACGGCAGATGCGCGCCAGGCGGGGCTCGGAGGGCTGCGGCAGATGCAGCGGCAGCACGGGTTCCTGGCGCAGTTCGTCCAGCAGCAACATCATCAGCCGGCCGTCGCGCGTGTCGGGCGCCCAGTCCAGCGGCACCTCGGCGGCCGCGACCATCAGCTCGCGCAACAAGGGCGAAATCGACAGCACGCAGCATTGGGCGGGCAGGTGTGCGGCGGCGCCCGGCTCGACGAACACGGTGCGCATGCGCGGCTCGCCGCTCATGCGCAGGCCGTGCGACACCCAGGCCGGCACCCAGACGCCGCGCGTGGGCGGCACCACCCAGATCCCGGCGTCGGTGTCCACCACCATCACGCCGGAGATCGCATAGAGCAATTGGGCGCGGCGGTGCCGATGGCGGCGCACGCGGTGGCCGTCTTCGTAATCCACTGCCAGTCCGGCGACGGGCCGCTTCGAGGATTCGTAGGGGAAGAGGTCCAGGTCCGCGGGCTTGTAGGGCACGCGGGGCGAAGAGGCGGACTTGTCCATTTTGCGATGATTACGGTTCAAATGGCGAGGGATGGTCTATGCCAGTGTACCCATGCGCCGCGCCGGCCCGTCCACGCTTGTTGTCCGCTGGCGGCGGACGCGTCCAAGCCTGAGCGCTCAGCCGCGCAACGCCAGCAGCGACTCCTGCAGATGCCGCAGGCCGCGGCTGAGCGGCTTGTCGCGGCGCAGGACGATGGCCAGGCTGCGCGACAGGCGCGGCGCCAGCGACCGAACTGCCAGCGCCTCGCGCTGGCCCGCGCCCGACACGGCCAACCGGGGCAGGATCGCGCAGCCCAGGCCGGCGGCGACGATCTCCTTCATGGCCTCGGTGCTGCCCAGTTCCATCACGGGCCTGGCGGCCAACCCGGCATCCTCGAACCAATCGTCCACCAGGCGGCGGGTGCGCGCGCCCGGTTCGAACAGCACCAGCGGCAGCTGCGCCAGCGCCTGCGGCGTGACGGCGGCGGGAATGGCGGCCGCATCGCCCGCGGGAAAGATCGCCACGAACTCGTCCTCCAGCACCGGCGTGACCTGGAACATGCGTCCCGGCGCGGGCAGCGTAACCAGGCCGATATCGAGCGTGTTGTTCTCCAGCCCGCGCAGCATGTCGGCCGTGTTGCCGGTGCTGGCCACGATGTCCAACGCCGGAAAGCGCCGCCTCAGGTCGGCCAGGATCGGCGGCAGCAGATAGGTGCAGGCGGTGGCACCCGTGCCCAGGCGGACGCGGCCGGACACCTGGGAGGCATGCGCGGTCATGGCGAGTTCGGCCTGCGCCAGCGCGGCATCGATGACGCGCACGTGCTCCAGCAATTCCAGCCCGGCCGCGGTCGGGCCGGCGCGGCGGCCGATGCGCTCCACCAACTTCAGGCCAAAGCGCCGCTCCAATTGGCGGATCTGCAGGCTGACGGCGGGCTGGGTCACGCCGCCCCGTTCCGCGGCGGCGGAAAAGCTGCCCAGTTCGATCACCTGCGCAAAGGTACGCAGGTGATCCAGATTAAGGCCGCGCATCGCTGAGTCCAAAGTTTTACTTATACAAATCATAATGGACCAAAGCTTTATTAATAAATAAGCCTGCGCGACACTGGCGGCTTCTGTCTTTTTCATCTCTCACGGCCCTCCCATGTCGTCCTCCGCCCTCACCATCCTCATCCGCGACAGCGCGCCAGCCGATCTTCCCGCCATCAAGGCCCTCTACGCCCACCACGTGGAGCACGGCACGGCCTCGTTCGAACTGGAGCCGCCGTCCATCCAGGAAATGCGCCAGCGCCGCGCCGCCGTGCTGGAAAAGGAAATGCCATATCTGGTGGCCGAGGTCGACGGCGAAGTCGTGGGCTACGCCTACGTCACCCCTTATCGTCCGCGTCCCGCCTATCGGCACACGGTGGAAGACTCGGTGTATGTGAAGGCGGGCCGCTCCGGCCTGGGCATAGGCGGCAAATTGCTGGCCGCGCTGATCGAGCGCTGCACCGCCGCCGGCTGGCGCCAGATGCTGGCCGTAGTGGGCGACAGCCGCAACGCGGCGTCGCTGGCGCTGCACGCAAGCCAGGGCTTCCATCCCGCCGGCACGCTGCGGTCCGTGGGCCACAAGCACGGCGAATGGCGCGATACCGTGCTGATGCAGCGCGCGCTGGGCGAAGGCGACGCCATGCCGCCGCAGCGGCCGTGATCGCTGCGCGCGCCATCGTCTGCCTGGGCCTGACACAGCTGATAGGCTGGGGCGTGACGTACTACCTGATCGGCGCCCTGGGTCCGGCCATGGCGGCCGATCTGGGCTGGAACGCCGCCACCGTCTACGGCGGCTTTTCGGCGGCCATCGTGGTGATGGCCATGGTGTCGCCGCTGGCCGGCATGGCCGTGGACCGCTGGGGCGGGCACCGCGTCATGCCCGTGGGCGCGCTGCTCTCGGCGCTGGGCTGCGCGGCCCTGTCCATGGCGCACGCCATTCCCCTGTACTTCCTGGCCTGGGCCGTGCTGGGCGTGGGCATGCGGCTGTGCCTGTACGACGCGGCCTTCGCGTCCCTGGCGCGCGCGGCCGGCCCCCTGGCGCGCCGGCCCATGTCGCAGATCACGCTGTTCGGCGGGTTGGCCTCCACCGTGATGTGGCCGGTGGGCCATGCGCTGTCGGGCTGGCTGGGCTGGCGCGGCGCGGTGCTGGCCTACGCCGGCCTGGCGCTGGCCACGGTGCCGCTGTATCTGGCGCTGCCGCGCGAACGCTACGCCGCAGCCCCGGGCGGCAAGGACAAAACGTCGGCCGGCCTCACCCGCAACGCGGCCGAACGCCGGCTGGCGGGCGTGCTGTACGCGCTGATCGCCATGCTGACCAACTTCCTGGCGGCGGGCAACGCGGCCCACCTGATTTCGCTGCTATCGGGCCTGGGCCTGGCCGCGGCGGCCGCGGTCGGCGTGGCGGCCCTGTGGGGCGTCGGCCAGTTCGCGGCCCGGCTCGCGGACGTGGCGCTGGGCTCGCGCCTGCATCCGCTGACGCTGACGCTGGCGGTCGGGACGATCCTGCCCCTGTGTTTCCTGCTGGCCGTGCTGTCCGGCGGCAACCTCTACGCCACCGCCGCGTACGCGCTGCTTTACGGCGCCTGCAACGGCCTCTTGACCATCACGCGCGGCACCTTGCCGCTGGCGCTTTTCGATTTCCGCAGCTATGGCGCGCTGGTGGGCGCCCTGCTGGTTCCCAGCTTCCTGCTGACAGCGGCCTCGCCGGTCGCTTATGCCTACGTTGCCGAAAGCCACGGCGCGCGCGGCGCGATGATGCTGTCGCTGGGCCTGGCCGCGGTGATCCGCGCTGCGGCGTTCGCCCTAAGAGGCAAGTTCATTGCGCGCTGCTGACCCGCGGCCGCCGACGATGCGTTCGACCAAGGCAAGCTGGCCGCCATCGAGCGCGCGCAGGGGCAGGATCAGGGGTTCGCTTTCGCGCCGCAGCAGGATCAGATGCTCGCCCTGGCGCTCGACCCCTGCAAAGCTGGCCGCGTCGAAGCTGTTGCACCAGTCATCCTGCCAGACCTCGAGTCTGTCATCGTGGAGCCGTACCTCGTACTCTTCGGCCGGCATCCGCTGGTGCAGCCGCCGGGCAAGCGCTTGCGCCTGCCGACGCCGCGCCCAGGGCTGCAGGACGATGGTGGCCGCGGCGAGCGCCCAGAGGCCGAGCACATACTGCCAGATGGTGCTCGCGAACATCTCGGCGAAGAGCGGCAATGCGTGACGGAAGGGGATCCGCTCGGAGTCCAGCAGCCAGAGCACGATAAAGCACAACGGGACGAGGAGCGCGGTGATCAGGAAGGCCAGCATGTAGCCGCGGCGGCGACGGCGCTGCATGCCGGGACGCTCCATTTGCCAACGCAGCGCTACAACGCGGTCTTCCTCGGCGTACATGAAGCGGGACACCAGCAGCGGCGGCGGATCGGAAGCCGTGCCCTGTTCCAACGGAAGGCGAGCCGCCCCGCCGGCGCCGGCATGGCAGGTTGCGGCCCATGCCTTGATCTGCTCGACCTGCCCGGCAGACAGCGCGCTCAACGGCAGGGCGTAGACATCCTCGATGTTCCTGAGCCGGACGATGAGATGCGCGCGGACTTGCGCCACGCCATCGATGCGCGAGCAGGCGAGAACGGTCTTGCGTCCAGGCTGGGTCACGTCCAGGCCGTCCGGCCCGAAACGATAAGTCACGGCAATGGGCTGGTCGAGATGCTCGTCGCGGCACCAGCGCTGCAAGCTGCGGCGCACGATCGCGGGCTGAACCGCGTAATAGGCCAGGACCGGTATGGCAACAAACAGAATGGCCAGGCCGCCCAGGCCGAACAGATCATGGAAAAAGGTGGAGGCAAGGCGGCCCGCGCCCTCTCCCCCACTTTTCCGCCAGGTGGGGATCCCCATCGCCAGCAGCATCAGCAGCGCCACCCACCCGAGCAGGTACAGCAGGCGCCGGCGCGCCGCCGCAAACATGTCGGCAAAGGTGTAGAGCGCCGCCGCTGTCCGCGCCTCCAAGTCGATCGGAGCCACGACCCTGAAGGCGTCCGCCGGCTCCCCGGCGGTGTTCCCGCGTGGGGCTGCGTCGCGCGATGCGTGTCCCGCATGGCGGACAGCCTCGTGTTCAAGCATGGGGATTCCGTCGCCGTCGGCAGTGACTCGCCGGATCATCTCAACCTTCGGCGGCTGATGCCACCACCCACTTTTCCCAGCCGATCTTCCTGAGCTTGCAGGCGGGACATTCGCCGCAGCCATAGCCCCAGTCATGGCGCGCGCCGCGTTCGCCCAGGTAGCAGGTATGGCTTTCCTCGACGATGGTTTCCACCAGCGCGTCGCCACCCAGCTGATGCGCCAGCGCCCAGGTCTCGGACTTGTCGATCCACATCAGCGGCGTCTCGATCGTGACCCGGGATCCCAGGCCCAGCCCCAGCGCCACCTGCTGCGCCTTGATGGTGTCATCGCGGCAATCGGGATAGCCGGAGAAATCGGTTTCGCACATGCCGCCCACCAGCACGTCCAGCTGGCGGCGGTAGCCCAGCGCGGCGGCCAGGGTCAGGAACAGCAGGTTGCGGCCGGGCACGAAGGTGTTGGGCAGGCCATTGGCCTGCATCTCGATGGCGCGGTCGCTGGTCATGGCGGTATCGCCCACCTGGCCCAGCACCTTCAGGTCCAGCAGATGGTCTTCGCCCAGCCGCGGCGCCCAGTCGGGAAAGTTGGCGCGGATCTCGCGCAGCACGTTCAGGCGCGCGGTCAGTTCGATGTGGTGGCGCTGCCCGTAATCGAACGCCACGGTTTCCACATGGGCATAGCGCTCCAGCGCCCAGGCCAGGCAAGTGGTGGAATCCTGGCCGCCCGAAAACAGCACGAGCGCGCGACGTTGATGATTTTGCATAAAAGGGGGCTTCTGGAAAGACGAAGGGACGGCAGGCTTGTACGCACAGGGAGCAGCCAGCCTTTAGTGTAAACATGCTGCTGGCGGACTTTAAAGTGCCCCCGGCGGTTGCCGCTAAAAGTCTGCGTAAAATCTTCCTGATTCTTTTTCCCGGTTTACCTGCAACGCCTCTTCTTACCTACCTTTCCCCTTTCTCAGCAGCCTCGACGGATCCCCGCCAGATGAATGCCATGCGCCCGCAGTCCGATTCAGCAGAACCCTTGCGTCACGATATCCGGCTGTTAGGCCGATTACTGGGCACCGTCATCGAGGAATGCGAAGGAAAACGCGTCTTCGACACCATCGAGACCCTGCGCCGCACGGCCGTGAAATTCCGCCGCGAAGGCAACGACGCAGACGGCAAATTGCTGGAACAGCGCGTCAAGCGCCTGCAAGGCAGCGATCCCAACTCGGTGGCGCGAGCCTTCAGCTATTTCCTGCACCTTTCCAATATCGCCGAAGACCGCGACCAGAACCGCCGCCAGCGCGCCCGCGCCATCGCCAGCGGCGCGCCGGAGCGCGGCAGCCTGCGCGACGCCGTACAGACCCTGGGCCGCCAGGGCGTGGGCGTGGCGCGCATCCGCCGCCTGCTGGCCGAGGCCTGCGTGATGCCGGTGCTGACCGCCCACCCCACCGAAGTGCAGCGCAAGAGCACGCTGGATGTGCACCGCGAGATCGCCAGCGCGCTGACGCAGCGCGAAGGCACGCTGACGCCCGAAGAACTGGCCGACCTGGACGCTTCCCTGCTCGGCCGCGTGGCCACGCTGTGGCAGACCCGCATGCTGCGCTACACGCGCCTCACGGTGGCCGACGAAATCGAGAACGCGCTGTCGTACTACCGCAGCACCTTCCTGCAAGTCATTCCGCGCGTGTACGGCGACCTGTCCAAGCTGCTGAGCCGGGAATCCGCCAAGCCCTTTGCCGCCCCGCCCGCGCCGCTGGAACCGTTCCTGCGCATGGGCAGCTGGATCGGCGGCGACCGCGACGGCAACCCCAACGTCGACGCCAGCACGCTGGAACGCGCATTGCTGCGCCAGGCCACCGTGCTGTTCGAACACTATCTGCAAGAGGTCCACGCGCTGGGCGCGGAGCTGTCGGTCACCACCTTGCTGATCGGCGTGGACGCCGAACTGCTGGCGCTGGCCGATGCCAGCGGCGACGATTCGCCGCACCGCCGCGACGAACCCTACCGTCGCGCGCTGGTCGGCGTGTACGCGCGCCTGGCCGCCACCGCACAGCGCCTGACGGGCCAGGACCTGGCGCGGCGCAGCACCGTCGCGGCAGCCCCCTACGAAGGTCCGCAAGAGCTGTCCGCCGATCTGGCCGTGATCGCGGCGTCGCTGGCTGCCCACCATGGCTCGCCCATCGCCAAGCTGCGCCTGGCCGGCTTGCAGCAGGCCGTGGAAGTGTTCGGCTTCCATCTGGCCACGGTGGACCTGCGCCAGAGTTCCGACGTGCACGAACGCGCGCTGGCCGAGCTGTTCACCCTCGCTGGCACGCAGCGCGACGGCAAGCCGCTGGACTACCTGGCGCTGAATGAAGAGCAACGCGTCGAACTGCTACGCGCCGAACTGGCGCAGGCGCGTCCGCTGGCCTCGCCCTGGATCGCCTATAGCGAAGACACCACGCGCGAGCTGGCCGTGCTGCGCGCCGCCGCCGCCGGCCGCGCGCGCTACGGCAAGCAGGCCGTGCGCCAGACCATCGTGTCGCACACCGAAACGCTGAGCGACCTGCTGGAAGTGATGGTGCTGCAGAAGGAAGCCGGCCTCATCGCCCCCGCCGGCCAGGAGATCCAGCCCGAGGACGGCCTGATGGTCGTGCCGCTGTTCGAGACCATTCCCGACTTGGAGCGCGGCGCCGACATCATGGCCGCCTGGCTGGACCTGCCGGAAATCCGCCAGCGCGTGAAGCTGGCGCAGAACGGCGCGCAGGAAGTCATGCTGGGCTATTCGGACAGCAACAAGGACGGCGGCTTCCTCACGTCCAACTGGTCGCTCTACCAGGCCGAACGCGCGCTGGTCGACGTGTTCTCGGCCCGCAACGTGCGGCTGCGCCTGTTCCACGGCCGCGGCGGTTCGGTCGGACGCGGCGGCGGCTCCAGCTTCGACGCCATCCTGGCGCAGCCCCCGGGCACCGTGGCCGGCCAGATCCGCCTGACCGAACAGGGCGAGGTCATCCAGAGCAAGTACAAGGACGCCGAAGTCGGCCGCTGGCACCTGGAACTGCTGGTCGCCGCCACGCTGGAATCCAGCCTGGCGCCGCGCGCCGAGGCCACCAGCGCGGAAGACGCGCACATGGCCCAGCACGGCCCGGCCATGTCCTTCATGTCCGAAACCGCGCAGCGCACCTACCGCGGCCTGGTCTACGACACCCCGCGCTTCGCCGACTACTTCTTCGCCGCCACGCCCATCAGCGAAATCGCCGGCCTGAACATCGGCTCGCGTCCGGCCTCGCGCAAGAAGGGCCAGCGCATCGAAGACCTGCGCGCTATTCCCTGGGGCTTTTCCTGGGCGCAATGCCGCCTGATGCTGACCGGCTGGTACGGCATGGGCTCGGCCATCGAGGCCTATCTGGAAACCGGCGCCCCCGACGCGCCCCGCTCGCGCCGCGGCCGCCTGGCCCAGCTGCGCGAAATGGCGCGCGACTGGCCCGCCTTCCGCACGCTGCTGTCCAACATGGAAATGGTGCTGGCCAAGTCCGACCTGGCGATCGCCGCGCGCTACGCGCAGCTGGTGCCGCAGCGCGGCGTGCGCGAGCGTATCTTCGGCGCCATCAGCGCCGAGCACGGCCGCACGCTGGCCATGCTCAAGCTGCTGACCCAGCGCGAACTGCTGGCCGACAACCCCACGCTGCAGGCGTCGCTGCGCGAGCGCTTCGCCTACATCGATCCGCTCAATTACCTGCAGATCGACCTGATCCGCCGCCACCGCGCGGCACAGAAGCATCCCGAGGCCGAGGTCGACAAGCGCGTGCAGCGCGCCATCCACCTGACCATCAACGGGATCGCGGCGGGGCTGCGCAACTCGGGCTGAGTCCGGCCATCCCGGGGGACGGGGCCGCGCGCAGCGTCGCCCCGTCCCTTTTGCAGCAGCCCTTGGCTGCGTCTCTACCGCGGTGTCTCCACTGCGTATCCCTACTGCGATATCGCGGCGGCTGCATCCCTGGTGCGGTACCCGCCGCATTCGTCCGCGTCCGTCTCGCGCTGACGCCCCTCTCACCGTCCGCCAGACGGACACCCAAAAATCCCCATTTGTCCGCTCCCCGCGACTTTTAGTACTATCTCTTTCAGAAATTCTATATACGCACAAATGTTCGTATATAGAACATAAAGATTTTTCTGGCCAGGCGCACAGGAAGGCACACCGGAAGAGACAGAAAGCACCCTGGTTCCGCCCGTGCCCGCCCGCAAGCCCGGCGTCTCAGCACCAAGCGAACCATCATGGATACTCCCCTCAAGAATCTCGCCATCGTCGGCGCAGGCGCCATGGGCAGCGGCATCGCCGCGCTGTTCGCCTCGAAGGGACTGAACGTCGTCCTGATCGACCCGATGGCAGGCGCCCTGGAGCGCGCGCTCCAGACCATCGACCGCCAGCTCAATGTCTACGCTCCCGGCCAGGTCCAGGAAGCGATGCAGCGCATCCAGGTGGCGCCCGGGCTGGAAGCGGCCTGCAACAGCGACCTGGTGATCGAGGCCGTGCCGGAAAACCTGGAACTCAAGCGCGGCATCTTCGCCAAGCTGGATTCCCTGTGCCCCGCGCACACTCTTTTCGCCACCAACACCTCGGGCCTGTCCATCAACGCCATCGCCAGCGCGGTGGTGCGCCGCGACCGTTTCGTGGGCACCCACTTCTTTACGCCCGCCGACGTGATTCCGCTGGTGGAAGTCGTGCGCAACGACGGCACGTCGGAAGACACCGTGGCCCAGGTGATGGCCACCTTGCGTTACGTCGGCAAGCGCCCGGTGCTGGTGCGCCAGGACATCCCCGGCTTCATCGCCAACCGCATCCAGCACGCCCTGGCGCGCGAAGCCATCTCGCTGCTGGAGAAAGGCGTGGCCAGCGCCGAGGACATCGATGAAGTGGTCAAGTGGAGCCTGGGCATTCGACTGGCCCTGTCGGGTCCGCTGGAACAACGCGACATGAACGGCATCGACGTGCACTACGCGATCGCCAGCTATCTCTACAAAGACCTGGAAAACCGCACCGAACCTTCCGAACTCCTGAAGAGCAAGGTCGAAAGCGGCCAGATCGGCGCCAAGAGCGGCCAGGGTTTCTACACCTGGAGCCCCGAGCGCCGCGAACGCGTGCTGCGCGAGAAAAGCGCCGCGCTGGGCGAACTGGCCGCGTGGCTCAACGGCAAGGCCAGCGGCTCCTGACGGTTCCGCCAGCAAGCATTCACTACATAAGGCGCGGGGCTTCCCGCCACCAGCGCCAGCGGGCCACAAGCCCAACCACACAAAGAAAGCAATCGTCCCACCCGCCCCCGCCGACACCCGGCGCCGGGCGGCGCAAGACGCGAAAAAACAGCCTGACCGGAGTTTGTAGGAAGCATCATGAATAAACTGGCTTCATTCTTTACCGAGCTGATGCGCAAGTATCTGCCCGATCCCTTCGTCTTCGCGATCACGCTGACCCTGCTCACCGTGCTGCTGGCCATGGGCGTCGAAGGCAAGGGCATCGGCGACATCACCCGCGCCTGGGGCAACGGCTTCTGGAGCCTCTTGGCCTTCACGACCCAGATGGCCGTGATCCTGGCAATGGGCTATGTGCTGGCCACCGCGCCGCTCACCGACCGCCTGCTCAACCGCATCGTCAGCCACGTGCACAAGCCGCATACCGCCATCATCGTGGCGACGCTGGTCGGCGGCATTGGCAGCTACCTGAACTGGGGCTTCGGCCTGGTCATCGGCGGCATCGTCGCCAAGAAGCTGGCGCTCAAGGTCAAGGGCGTGCACTACCCGCTGATCATCGCTGCCGCGTACAGCGGCTTCACCATGTACGGCCTGGGCCTGTCGGCCAGTATTCCCGTGCTGGTGGCGACGCCCAACCACCCCACCGCCAAGCAGATGGGCACCATCCCGCTGTCGGAAACCATTTTCTCGGTGCCCATGCTGATCACCAGCCTGGTCATCATCGTGACGCTGCCGCTGCTCAATGCCTGGCTGCACCCGAAGAAGGGCGAGAAGATCGTTGAAGTGGACCCGGCCATCGATCGCGACGCCAACACGTCCAACGCCGCCGAAGACATGCTGGAAAAGGGCACCATCGCCTCCAAGCTGAACAACAGCCGCATCCTGAGCCTGCTGATCGGCGCGCTGGGCATCGCCTACGTGACCTTCCACTTCATGGACGGCGGCTCGCTGGACCTGAACCTGATCAACTTCATCATCCTGTTCCTGGGCATCATCCTGCTGGGCACGCCGGCCGCCTACGTGGCCAAGCTGACCGAAGGCATCAAGACGATCTCCGGCATCATCCTGCAGTACCCCTTCTACGCCGGCATCATGGCCATCATGGCCGCTTCCGGCCTGGTCACCACGATCTCCCAAGTGTTCGTCGACGTGGCCACGCCCGAATCGCTGCCGTTCTGGGGCCTGATCAGTTCGTTCGTCATCAACTTCTTCGCGCCGTCGGCCGGCGGCCACTGGGTCATCCAGGGGCCGTTCATGATCGACGCCGCCAAGGAAATCGGCAGCGCGCTGAACCAGACCACCATGGCCGTCATGCTGGGCAACGCCTGGAACGACCTGGTGCAGCCCTTCTGGATCCTGCCGGCGCTGGCGCTGTCCAAGCTCAAGCTGCGCGACGTGATGGGCTATACCGTCATCATGATGCTGTGGGTCGGCGTGATCCACATCACCGCCGTCCTCCTGTGGGGCTATCTGACCCACTGACCGGCGCGCTTACTCTAGGAACGGAACCGATATGAGCAAACCTACTGCGTATCTCGTGACCGGCGGCAGCGCCGGGATCGGGGCGGCGATCATCCGCATGCTGCTGGATGCGGGGCATAAGGTCGTCAACATCGACTACAAGCTGCCCGAGAACCCGCCCGCGGGACTGGTGTCGTATCAGGCCGACCTGACCGACGAAGCGCGCACCAAGGAAGTCGCCCGCGAGGTGACCGCGGCCTACAACATCGTGGGCCTGGTCAACAATGCGGGCGCGACCCGCCCCGGCACGGCCGACACGGCCACGCTGGCGGACCTGGACTACGTGGTCAACCTGCATCTGCGCACCGCGCTGATCCTGGTGCAGGCCGCGCTGCCCGCCATGCGCGAAGCCGGCTTCGGCCGCATCGTGAACATGTCGTCGCGCGCCGCGCTGGGCAAGCCGGACCGCGTGGTCTATTCGGCCACCAAGGCCGGCCTGGTGGGCCTGACCCGCACGCTGGCCATGGAACTTGGCGGCGACGGCATCACCGTCAATGCCATCGGTCCCGGCCCCATCGCCACCGACCTGTTCACCAAGAGCAACCCGGCAGGCGCGCCCCAGACCGAACGCATCATCAACAGCATCGTGGTCAAGCGCCTGGGCACGCCCGAGGACGTGGCGCGCGCCGCGATGTTCTTCCTGTCTCCGGACAACGGCTTCGTCACCGGCCAGATGCTGTACGTCTGCGGCGGCACGACGCTGGGCGTCGCCCCCATCTGAGGCCCGCCATGCGCACGCCAGCCGCCGGCATCCGCCCCCTGCCCCGCCTAACGGCGCAGCAGGGCGTGGTTGATCTGGTCGGCCGCGTGGCGCAGGGGCGGCAAGAAGGCCGCCAGCATTTCCTCGCGCGTAAAGCGATTGGCATGGCCGCTGACGTTCATCGCGGCGATCACGCGGCCGCTGCGGTCCATGATGGGCACGGCCACCGACTGCAGCCCCGGCTCCAGCTCCTGCGCGACGCAGGCGTAGCCGTCGGCGCGCACGCCGGCCAGCACGCGCTTGAGTTCGGGGATATCGGTGACGGTGTGCGGGGTGTAGGTCTGGATCTGGCTCAGCGCCAGCACCCGGTCCAGCTCCGGCTCCGCCAGCCCCGCCAGCAGCACGCGGCCCATCGAGGTCACCCAGGCCGGCAGGCGGCTGCCCACGGCCAGGTTGATGGTCATGACCTTGTGCGTGGACAGGCGCAGGATGTAGACGATGTCCGCGCCTTCCAGCACCGACACGGAGCACGACTCCCGCGTCTGCTCGGCCACTTCCTCCATGTACGGCAGCGCCAGGTTCCACAGCGGCGTGCCGGACAGGTAGGCGTAGCCCAGTTCCAGGATGCGCGGGGTCAGCGAGAACTTGCGGTCGTCGACGGTGACGTAGCCCAGGTGCTCCAGCGTCAGCAGGATGCGGCGCGCGCCGGCGCGGGTCAGCCCCGTCACCGCCGCGACCTCGGACAAGGTCATCTCCGAACGGTCGGGGCCGAAGGCCCGGATCACGGACAAGCCGCGGGCGAAGGACTGCACGTAGCTGTCGCTGGGTTGCTGGGTATCTTGCTCGGCCATCCGTCTACCGCGAAAAGAGTAAATGGGGATGACGCCGCGCCGGCTCGCCTTGACGCTCGGCTTATCCCCATGAAACGATGTTCTTCAGAAGAACGAAAGTTCTAATTAAGAACAAATTATGACACGCCACCTATGAGCAAACATCATGATTTCTAAGCTTGTTGCAAGCGCGGCGGCCGCCCTGGCGGACGTACCCGACGGCGCCACCGTCATGATCGGCGGCTTCGGCACGGCCGGCCAGCCCATGGAACTGATCGACGCCCTGCTGGAGCAGGGCGCGAAGGACCTGGTCATCATCAACAACAACGCCGGCAACGGCACCACCGGCCTGGCCGCGCTGCTGGGCGCCAACCGCGTGCGCAAGATCATCTGCTCGTTCCCGCGCCAGGTGGACTCGCAGATCTTCGACGGCCTGTACCGCAGCGGCAAGATCGAGCTGGAACTGGTGCCCCAGGGCAACCTGGCCGAGCGCATCCGCGCCGCCGGCGCCGGCATCGGCGCGTTCTTCACGCCCACCGGCTACGGCACGCCGCTGGCCGACGGCAAGGAAATCCGCGAGATCAACGGCCGCCAGTACGTGCTGGAGTACCCGCTGCACGCCGACTACGCGCTCATCAAGGCCGAACGCGGCGATCGCTGGGGCAACCTGGTCTACCGCAAGACCGCCCGCAACTTCGGCCCCATCATGGCCAGCGCGGCGCGCGTGGCCGTGGCGCAGGTGCGTGAAGTGGTCGAACTGGGCGAGCTGGACCCGGAAACCGTTGTCACCCCCGGCATCTTCGTGAAACGCGTCGTGCAGATCGCAGCCACCCCGGCCGCCAAGGAGCAGCAATGAGCACCAAACTGACCCGCGACCAGATCGCCGCCCGCGTGGCGCAGGACATTCCTGAAGGCGCCTACGTGAACCTGGGCATCGGCCTGCCCACGCTCGTCGCCAACCATCTGCCGGCCGACCGCGAAGTCATCCTGCACACCGAAAACGGCATGCTGGGCATGGGCCCCGCCCCCGCCAAGGGCGAGGAAGACTACGACCTGATCAACGCCGGCAAGCAACCCGTGACCGAACTTCCGGGCTGCTCGTTCTTCCACCACGCCGATTCGTTCGCGATGATGCGCGGCGGCCACCTGGACATCTGCGTGCTGGGCGCCTTCCAGGTGTCGCAGCACGGCGACCTGGCCAACTGGCACACCGGCGCGCCCGACGCGATTCCCGCCGTGGGCGGCGCGATGGACCTGGCCATCGGCGCCAAGGACGTCTTCGTGATGATGGAACTGCAGACCCGCGAAGGCCAGAGCAAGCTGGTCGAGGCCTGCACCTATCCGCTGACCGGCGTGCGCTGCGTGTCGCGCGTGTACACCGACGTGGCCGTGTTCGACATCCGCGCCGACGGCGTGACCGTCATCGACATGTTCGGCGACACCACCGCCGATGAGCTGCTGCGCCTGACCGGCCTGCCGCTGAAGTTTTCCCGCTGAGTTTTGTGCGCGCTCCGGCACCGCCGGAGCGGCTTTACAGGAGAGAGTCATCATGTTGTTCATGGTTCAAATGCAAGTCAATCTTCCCGTCGACATGCCCGCCGACCGCGCCGACAAGCTGAAGGCCGACGAAAAGGCCCTGGCACAGCAGCTGCAGCGCGACGGCAAGTGGAAGAACCTGTGGCGCGTGGCCGGCCGCTACGCCAACGTCAGCATCTTCGACGTCGAAAGCAACGACGAGCTGCACACGCTGCTGTCCTCGCTGCCGCTGTTCCCGTACATGGACATCAACGTCACGGCGCTGGCGCGCCACCCCTCGGCAATCTGACCAGGAGCGGCTGATGCCCTACATCATCGAAACCTTCGACAAGCCCGGCCACCAGGAAGTGCGCCAGCAGCATCGCGCCGCGCACCTGGAATACCTGGACGCCAACAAGCAGCTGCTGCTGGCCTGCGGCGCCAAGCTGCAGGACGACGGCAAGGACGCCGGCGGCGGCCTGTACATCGTGGCCCTGGAAACGCGCGAAGCCGCGCAGCAGTTCATCGACGCCGATCCGTTCTCCCTGGCCGACCTGTTCGAGCGCGTGACCATCACGCGCTGGCGCAAGGCCTATGTCGACGGCGTCTGCCATCTGTAATCGCAAGGAATAAACCCGCATGTCTTACGCCGATCTCAGCCAGGCACGGCTGTATTACGTCATCGATGGCCCCGCCGACGCGCCGGTGCTCGTGCTCTCCAACTCGCTGGGCACCTGCTCCGACATGTGGGCCCGCCAGATTCCCGAACTCAGCAAGCACTTCCGCGTGCTGCGCTACGACACCCGCGGCCATGGCAAGTCGTCGATTCCCGAAGGCGAGTACAGCTTCGAGCAACTGGGCAACGACGTCGCCGAACTGCTGGCGCACCTGAACATCAAGCGCGCGCACTTCTGCGGCCTGTCGATGGGCGGCCCCACCGGCCTGTGGCTGGCGCTGGCGCGTCCCGAACTGCTGGACAAGCTGATTCTCTGCAACACCGCCGCGCGCATCGGCTCGGCCGAAGGCTGGAGCGCCCGCATCGCCGCGGTCGCCGAACAGACCCTGGAAAAGATGGCGCCCACGCTGGTCGAACGCTGGCTCACCGACAGTTACCGCGCGGCCGAGCCGGGCCTGACCCAGGTGCTGATCGACATGCTGCGCCGCACGCCGGACGCTGGCTACTCGGGCAACTGCGCCGCGCTGCGCGACGCCGACTTCCGTGAGCAAGTGGGTGGCATCAAGGCGCCCACGCTGGTCATCAGCAGCACGCACGACCTGGCCGCCACCCCGGCCCAGGGCCGCGAACTGGCCGAAGCCATTCCCGGCGCGCGCTACTTCGAAATGAACACCTCCCACATCTCGAACTGGGAGCAACCGGAAGTCTTCACCCGCACGGTCGTCGACTTCCTGAAGGGGTAAGCGGCATGCAGCGCTGGAAACACCGGCCCGAAGGCTCCAATTGGGGCGACTTCGGGCCCGACGACCAACTCGGCCGCCTGAACCTCATCACCGAAGAACAGGTCCTGAAAGGCGCGCGTGAAATCCGCGCGGGCAAGACCTTCTGCCTGTCGCTGCCGCTGGACCTGCCCGGCGGCAACGTGCTCAACCCGCGCCGCCATCCGCCGCAGCTGAGCCCCACGCGCCTGGCGGACACGCCCTACCTGAACTTCCCGCTGCGCAACGTCAACCCGGACGCGGTGGACGTGCTGAGCGACGACCAGGTGCTGCTGTCGATGCAGTATTCGACGCAATGGGACGCGCTGGCCCACGTGGGCGCCCTGTTCGACGCCGATGGCGACGGCAAGCCCGAACTGCGCTACTACAACGGCTACCAGGCCGGCGTGGACGTCATCGGCCCGGCTGACGGCGACCATACCGGCTGCGGCTGCAACAGCGGCGGCCCGTCAGCGGCGCTGAAGCTGGGCGTGGAAAACCTGGCGCAAAAGGGCATGCAGGGCCGCGGCGTGCTGGTGGACCTGTTCCGCCACTACGGCCCCGGCCGCACGCTGATCGGCCACGCGGAACTGATGCATGTACTGAAGACGGACGGCATCAGCGTCGAAGCCGGCGACATGCTGGTGCTGCGCACCGGCTACGCGGAAGCGGTGGTCGCCATGAACGGCACGCCCGACGCCGAAACGCTGCACACCTACGGCGCGGCGCTGGACGGCACCGACCAGGCGCTGCTGCAATGGATCACGGACAGCGGCATCGCCGCCATCTGCGCCGACAACTACGCCGTGGAAGCCTACCCCGCGCGCGAGAAGACCGGCCCACGCGCCATGCTGCCGCTGCATCACCATTGCCTGTTCAAACTGGGACTGCCGCTGGCGGAACTCTGGTACCTGAAGGACCTGGCCGACTGGCTGCACGCCAACGGCCGGCACCACTTCATGCTGACCGCCCCGCCCCTGCGCCTGCCGCATGCAATCGGTTCGCCGGTCACGCCGATCGCAACGGTGTAATCGCCAGCAACCCGGCGCCATCGCGCAAATGAAAAGAGCTCCAGACCTGGAGCTCTTTTTTTGATGCGGCGATCGTTACTTCATGCCTTCCCAATGTGGTCCCGGCACGACGATATCGAACAGCTCCAGCACCCGCGCCACGGTATGGTCCACCATCTCTTCGATGGAAGCGGGCCGGTGGTAGAACGCGGGCAGCGGCGGAAACACGATGCCGCCCATTTCGGTAACGGCGGTCATGTTGCGCAGATGCGCCAGATTGAAGGGTGTCTCGCGCACCATCATCACCAGGCGCCGGCGTTCCTTGAGGGTGACGTCGGCGGCGCGGGTGATCAAGTTATCCGAGAGGCCGTGGGCCACGGCCGCCAGCGTGCGCATGGAGCACGGCACGATGACCATGCCGGCCGTCTGGAACGCGCCGCTGGCTAGCGTGGCGCCCACGTCTCGCACGCTGTGCACGTGGTCGGCCAGGGCATAGACATCGTGACGGCTGACGTCCAGCTCGTGCTTGATGTTCAGCACGCCGGAGGCCGACACCACCAGATGCGTTTCGACATCGTCCACGCCGCGCAATGCCTGCAGCATGCGCACGGCGTACAGGGAGCCCGTGGCGCCCGTGATGCCGATGACCAGTCGCCGCATGGGCTTGATCAGGCCGTTGCGCCGGATTGATCCAGCAGCGTCTTCAGTTCGCCGGACTCGTTCATCTCGTTCATGATGTCCGAACCGCCGATGAATTCGCCAGCCACGTACAGCTGCGGAATCGTGGGCCAGTTGGAGAATTCCTTGATGCCCTGGCGGACTTCGTCGTCTTCCAGCACATTGACGGTGACCAGCTTCTTCACGCCACAGCCCTTCAGGATCTGGATGGCCTTGCCGGAAAAGCCGCATTGCGGGAATTGGGCGGTGCCCTTCATGAACAGCACGACGGGGTGCTGGGTCACGGTTTCGCGGATGAATTCTTGAACGTCGCTCATGGTGGTCTCTTGGACAGGCATAACGGAATACGCCAATTATAGGTACAGCAGGAAAATCCGCCCGGATACCCTGGGCGCCCCGCCGGGAATCCGGTCAGGCGGCCAGCCGCCCCCCGGAAATACGCTCGATGCCGGCCAGGTCCTGTCGGCTGTGCACGTCCTGGAATCCGGCCGCGGCCAGCAGGTCCCGCACGGCTTGCGCCTGGTCCCAGCCATGCTCCATCCACAGGGCGCCGCCCCGTTTCAGGTGGCGGCCGGCGCCCTGGACGATGCGGGCCAGGTCTTCCAGACCGCCCGCGCCGTCGGTCAGCGCCCCGCGCGGCTCGAAACGCACGTCGCCCTGATCCAGGTGCGGGTCGTCGCAAGCCACATAGGGCGGATTGGACACGACCAGGTCGAAACCCTCGCCTGCAGGCACGGCGTCATACCAGCTACCTTCGACCAGGCGCACGGAAGCGGCCAGGTCCCAGGCGTTGGCGGCGGCGACCGCCAACGCGGCGGCGCTGACGTCGGAGGCCATCACCCGCGCGTCGCGGCGCGCCAGCGCAATCGAAATGGCGATGGCGCCGCTGCCAGTGCCCAGGTCCAGCACGGCGGGCGCGGCCAGGCCGGCCAGGCATTCCAGCGCGGTCTCCACCAGCACCTCGGTGTCCGGGCGCGGAATCAGCACGTCCGGGGTCACGCGGAAGCGGTGGCCCATGAATTCGCGGTGGCCCACCAGATAGGCCATGGGCTCCCCGGCCAGGCGCCGCTGGGCCAAGGCCTCGTAGGCCGCGGCCGTTTCCGGCAGCAAAGGATCAGTATCGTGCGCGAGCAGCCAGGCGCGCGGCTTGGCCAGCACGTGCTCCAGCAGCATGCGCACCTCCAGGCGGGGCAGGCGCGTGTCGAGCAGCAGGCTTTTCAGCTGGGGCGGCGTCATGGCCGGGCTCAGATATCGTCGCCCAGCGCCGCCAGCTGCTCGGCCTGGTGTTCGGAGATCAGGGCGCCGGTCAGCTCTTCCAGATCGCCTTCCATGATCTGCTGCAGCTTGTACAGCGTCAGGTTGATGCGGTGATCCGTCACGCGGCCCTGCGGGAAGTTGTAGGTGCGGATGCGCTCGGAACGGTCGCCCGAGCCGATCAGGCTCTTGCGCTCGGCGGCTTCCTTGCTCTGCCGTTCGCGGGTTTCCTTGTCCTTGAGACGCGCGGCCAGCACCTGCATGGCCTTGTCCTTGTTGCGGTGCTGGGAACGGTCGTCCTGGCATTCCACCACCAGCCCGGTCGGCAGGTGGGTGATGCGCACCGCCGAATCGGTCTTGTTGATGTGCTGGCCGCCCGCGCCGCTGGCGCGAAAGGTGTCGATGCGCAGATCGTTGGGGTTGATGACGATTTCCGACATCTCGTCCGCCTCGGCCATGATGGCCACCGTGCAGGCCGAGGTATGGATGCGGCCCTGCGCCTCGGTGGCGGGCACGCGCTGCACGCGGTGCGCGCCGGATTCGAACTTGAGGCGGCCATAGGCGCCGTCGCCGTCGATGCGCGCGATCACTTCCTTGTAGCCGCCCAGCTCGGATGCACTCTCCGACATCAGCTCCACGCGCCAGCCGCGCTGTTCCGCGTAGCGCGTGTACATGCGCAGCAGGTCGCCCGAGAACAGCGCGCTTTCGTCGCCGCCCGTGCCGGCACGGATTTCCAGGAACACGCTGCGTCCGTCGTTGGGGTCGCGCGGCAGCAGCAACAGCTGAAGCGCGCCTTCCAGTTCCTCGAGCTTGACGCGGCCGGACTTGATCTCGTCCTCGGCCATGGATTTCAGGTCCGGGTCGGACAGCATTTCCTGGGCCGCGGCCAGATCATCCTCGGTGCGGGCGAAGGCCGTGAACGCCTCGACCACGGGTTCCAGCTCCGCGCGTTCGCGCGAAAGCTTGCGGAAACGGTCCATGTCGGACGCGGTTTCCGGTTCGGCGAGCAGCGCGTCGACCTCGATCAGGCGGTGACACAGATGCTCCAGCCGGCTGCGCATGGAAGATTTCATGGGGAATGACCAAAAAGAAAAGCGGGAAAGCGGATAGCGGGCGCCCAAAAGACGAACGCCCGCCAGAAGGCGGGACGTGGGGCAGAGTCGCTAACGGCGGGAGTCGCGGCCGGGGAACAGGCGCGGCATCCAGGCAAGCAGCTGCTTGCGGTCGTCGCCCTCGCTGCGGTTCAGGGCCGCCAGCGGGCCGTGCAGGTACTTCTGCGTCAGGCCGTGGGCCAGTTGTTCCAGCACGGCTTCCGGCGATTCGCCCCGCGCCAGCAGGCGGCGGGCGCGCTCCAGCTCGGCGCTGCGCACGTCTTCGGCGGCCTGATGCAGGTCGCGGATGACGGGCACCACTTCGCGGGACTGCATCCAGTGCATGAAGCCCTGGACGCGGGTTTCGATGATGGCTTCGGCCTGCACCACAGCCGCGCGGCGCGCGTCGGTGCCGGTCTGCACCAGCCGGCCCAGGTCGTCCACCGAATACAGGTAGACGTCGTCCAGGCGGCCGACCTCGGGTTCGATGTCGCGCGGCACGGCCAGGTCGATCATGACCATGGGACGGTGGCGGCGCAGGCGCGTGGCCCGTTCCACCATCCCCAAACCGAGGATGGGCAGGGAGCTTGCCGTACAGGAAACGATGACGTCGAACTCGGACAGGCGGTCCGTCAGGTCCGACAGCTTCATGGTGCTGGCGGCAAAGCGGTTGGCCAGGACCTCGGCGCGTTCGGCCGTGCGGTTGGCCACCACCATGCTGCGCGGACGCTGCGCGGCAAAGTGCGTGGCGCACAATTCGATCATTTCGCCCGCGCCGATGAACAGCGTGCGGGCCTGGTCCAGGTTGCCGAACACGCGCTCGGCCAGGCGCACCGCGGCGGCAGCCATGGACACCGACTGCGCGCCGATGGCGGTCTGCGACCGGACTTCCTTGGCCACCGAGAAGGTGCGCTGGAACATCTGGTGCAACAAGGTGCCCAGCGACCCGGCCTCGCCGGCGGCGCGCACGGCATCCTTCATCTGGCCCACGATCTGGGTTTCGCCCAGCACCATGGAGTCCAGGCCGCTGGCCACGCGGAAGGCGTGGCGCACGGCGTCGTCCTGGTGATGGCGGTAGAGATGCGGGCGCAGCGTGCCGGCGTCCAGGCGGTTGTAGTCAGCCAGCCAGGCGGGCAGCTGATCGGCCACGTGGCCGTCGGCGGCGCAATAGATCTCGGTGCGGTTACAGGTGGACAGGATGGCGGCTTCGCGGACCGAGCCGCCGAACGCCGAGCGCAGGCCTTCCAGCGCGGGCTTCACCAGATCGACGGGCATGGAAACGCGTTCGCGGACCGAAACCGGCGCGGACGTGTGATTCAGACCGAAGGCAAGGACAGCTACCGACATGTGGGAAGGATGGCCGGGCCATCCGCGCGTAAGCGTTAAGTACTGCCACTAAGAACGAGGCGCCGCACCGGGATATACAAACCTGGCTGCAGCGTCAGACCGCTAATCATTATACCCCTGCGGGTTATCCCCAGGCCATTTCGCCCCCTGGCCGCGACCTTGGGTCGCACCTTTCGTGCCGTCCGCCCAACAATTTGCCCATGATTCATGCGGCGGCCCAGCCGGGAAACGAAATATCCAGGGATTTTCGCCCCCGACTGGCACAAGCCTAAAAAATTGTGTATAGTTGCGGACTTCGTTGGCCTGGTAGCTCAGTCGGTAGAGCAGAGGATTGAAAATCCTTGTGTCGGTGGTTCGATTCCGCCCCAGGCCACCAAAAGATTCAAGCAACGAGCCCCGCCTTGGCGGGGCTTTTTGTTTTTGTCGCCGATATCGTTCCGCCGCCTGGCGCTCCGGCGGCAATCCGAACCGCTACGCCACCCACTGTGTGCGGATGAATTCGAGCGCGTCCCGCTTGGACACCACATCCCCGTACTTGCTGTCGATATCGAAGAGATTGGCCTCGTGCGGATCCGGATGGCGGTCCCCTACCCCCTCCCGCACCACGATCACGTTCAAGCCATACTGCACGCCATCCACCGCCGTCGCACGCACGCAGCCGCTCGTGGAGCAGCCCAGCACGATCAGGGTGTCGACCCTGGCAGCCATCAGCGTGCTGGCCAGGCTGGTGCCGAAAAAGCTGCTGGCGTACTGCTTATGCAGGACGATCTCACCGGGCAGGGGTTCCACGCCGCCACAGAACTCGTTGTAGGGCGCGTGTTGGAACAGTTCAAGAATGGGCGACTTGCGATACCAGGCGCCGGCGTCGGCCAGCGTGCCGGACTGGTGCGTGATCATGGTGTGGATGACCATCATGCCGGCATCGCGCGCCGCGCGCAGGATTTCCGCGCCATGCGCCACGGCGTCCACGACGCCCGCGCCAAACATGGGCGATTCTTCGCGCGTGTAGGCTTGCACGAAGTCGACGAGCAGCAGCGCCGCCTTGTCGCCAAAGCCGACTCGATGCCCCCACACGCCCTTGTAGTTTTCCGCTGCGCTGCTCATGCAAAACTCCAAAACAGAAGGATTTGGCCGCCGTCACTCCACGCGGGCGCCGGTCTGCTCGATGATTCCGGACCAGGTCTTCAGGTCCGTGTCGATCAGCTCGGAGAACTGAGCGGGAGTTGCCTTCCCGGCTTCCGCGCCCTGGGCCTTCAAGCTGGCTTGAAACGACTTGTCCGCAAGTACGTCCGAGGTCTCGCGCCGCAGCGTTGCGACGACATCAGCCGGGGTCCCGGCCGGGGCGAACAGGCCATACCAGGACATGGCGGCGACGCCAGGCACGGTCTCCGCAATGGTCGGCACGTCCGGCAGCAACGATGACCGCTCGGACGACGCAACCGCGATCAGGCGCAGCTTGCCGGCATGGACGAAAGACATGACGCTGGGCCAGCTCGTGAAAGTCACCGACACCCGGCCAGACACCATGTCCGTATTGGCGGCAGACGCCCCCTTGTAGGGGATATGCAGCATGTCGACGCCTGCCGCCCGCTTGAACATTTCGCCGAGCAGGTGATCGAGCGTGCCGTTGCCCGCGGACGCCATGTGCAGTTGGCCCGGCTTGCTTTTCGCCAACGCAATCAGGTCCTGCACGGTCTTTACCGGCAGCTCAGGATTGACGATCAAGACGTACGGAGCCGTCGCCACCAGGCCGATGGGCTCGAAGTCCTTCCTGGGGTCGAATGGCACGCTCTTGTAGACGAACGGGCTGATGGTATAGCTGCTGCCCACGGTCAGCAGCAGGTTGTATCCGTCCTGGCTGCCGCGCGCCGATACGCCGATGCCGATATTGCCGCCCGCGCCCGCCCGGTTCTCCACCACGAAGGCCTGGTGCAGGCGCTCGCCGATTTTCTGGGCGAAGGGCCGGGCAACCGCGTCGTTGGCCCCTCCTGGTCCATGCGGAACAATGACCGTGACGGCCTTGGCCGGATAGCCCTGCGCATGGACGGCGCCAGACTGGGTAATGGCCAGGGCACAACTCAGCGCAAAGAAACTTAGTGTCTTTTTCATCTTGACCCATTCGTTCGAGTTGAAGTGGAACTTCCATGCTGCGACTGAAACAACCAGGTTGAAGGGAATTTTCGGCATCGGAATCAATATCGTCCAATACGAATTAAGGAATCATCTATAGTGCTTCCAAATAGATTGGACGGAACGCCCAGCCATGGACTTGCGGCAGCTTCGGTACTTTGCGGCGATTGCGGAAGAACAGAGCTTCACGAAAGCGGCCCAGAAGCTGCACATTTCGCAACCGCCGCTCAGCCAGCAACTCAGCAACCTCGAGGACGACCTCGGCGTGCGTCTTTTCATACGCACCAGCAGAAGCGTCCAGCTCAGTGAAGCGGGCAGCGTGCTGCTGCCCCATGTCCACGCCGTGCTGGATCGCCTGGACGAAGCCAGGCTCCAGGTACAGCGCGTGGCGCAGGGCCTGGAAGGGTGCGTGACGCTGGGCTTGACCGGGTCGCACTTCCTCGGCACGTTGCCGCAGTTCATACGCGAGTTCCGGCAGGAGCGGCCGCGGGTGGACGTGGCCTTGAAGGAAATGCCGCCCGTCGATCAGCTGACAGGGCTGCAGGACAGGCGCCTGGACCTGTGCCTCTCGCGAGGCATTCCTGCCGATCCAGCGTTCTCCGCCGAGCTGCTGTGGCACGATTCGTCGGTCGTGGTGCTACCGCCCGGCCATCCGCTGTCGCATCGCAAACGGCTACGCCTGCACGAATTGAAGAACGAGGATTTCGTCTTCTTCCGCCTGGGATCGTCCATCTTTGCCGACTCGGTGTACCAGGCCTGCCTGTTTTCGCGCTTCGAGCCGAAGATCGTCCAACAGGTGGTGGAAGTGCCCGCCGTGGTCAATCTGGTGGCGGCAGGGCTCGGCGTCTCCATCGTTCCCGAATCGATTGCGCGCCTGCGAGCCGATGCCGTCGCGATCTGCGAACTGAACCATGAAAAAGACATGCCGCGGATCTCATCCAGCGTCTATCTGATGCGCCGCTGCGACGAGGACCGCCAGGTTGTGCTGGGATTCGCCGCCGCGCTCAGCCTATGGGCCAGGGATTCGATGCCCGCGCCTCTTTCCCTGGCACGCCTTCCGCGATATCGTAAGACGCCCTCTCCGTAGCCCGCCGCATCCATCCACCGGAGCCGCGACATGCGCGCCCAAGCAACAGCAAGAGCAAAAGCGCTTTTCGGTCTGATTGCACTGCTGGCCAGCCTGCTCGGCCCCGCCTACGCCCAGGGCGCCGCGATGGCGCCGGCCTCCCCCGCCCCGGCTTCCACGCAAGCCCATGCGATCCTGGTGGCGGAAATTCCGCTGCGCGCGGACACCGATCACCGCTATGCCGAAAACGTCATGGAACGCATTGCGGGAGCCGACCCCACCGACTCGCTGGCGCCGCGCCTGGAATCGATTTCCCGGTCCGTCGACGAAAAGCTCCAGCAATTCCAGCCCACCCAGTTGCGCACCCTGCCCATCATGCGGCTGGAAAGCCTGGAGCGGCACTGGATGTTCGACGCGCGCCGCTTCATGGACTGGCAGGAAGACATGCGCCAGGCGACTGCCGCCTATGCCAGCGACGCCGCCGAGTTGGCGCGCCGCCGCGAGGCATGGCAGGCCCTCAAGATCGCGCCTGGCGCCGCCGACCTGCCGCCCGCCCTGACAGGCCGGATCGATTCCGTCATTGCCCAACTGACGCGGGCCGAACAGGCCCTCTCCGTACCGCTGGGCCGCCAGATCGCGCTGGGCCAGCGCGCCAACTCCGTCGAGGAACGCATCCAGGCCGGGCAGCGCTCGGTCGCCGGCGCCATCAGCTACATCGACGCCCGCCTGCTCGAGCTGGATGCGCCACCGCTATGGGCCGCGACCTTCACGCCCACCGCGCGCAGCGATGCGATGGCCTATCTGCGCACCGGCCTGGACATGGAACTGCGCTTCGCCCGCCAATACGCAGCGGCCGATACCGGCAACCAACTCGCCCTGCACGTGCTGCAAGTGGTGCTGCTGCCGCTGCTGCTCTGGCTGGCCTGGCACAGCCGCCACGCGATCCGGGCTGGCGAAATGAGCCAGACTGCCGCGCGGGTGCTGGGACGCCCGCTGTCAGCCTGGCTGCTGCTGGCCATGATGGGCGTGCAACTGCTGGAGTCAGACGCGCCGCTGATCGTGCTGCAGATCGCGCTGCTATTGGCGGTCGTCCCCGTGCTACGCCTGCTGCCGCCGACCGCGCGCGAGCAGCTCGACCTGTGGCCCTACGCCATCACCGGGCTGTACCTGGCCGAGCGGCTGGGCGTTTTCTTCCTGGCCAGCGAAACGCTGTACCGGCTGCACAATCTCGTCATCACCCTGCTGGCCCTGGCCACGGCGCTGTGGCTGCATGCCCGCGCCAAACGCCGCGGCGCCATCCAGGCGCCCGGCCGGCTGCACCAGGCCGTGCGTATCGGCGCGTGGGCCGCGGTGGCGCTGCTGACCGTTGCCGGCATCGCCAACCTCGTCGGCAACCTGTCGATGGCGGAAATGCTGACCAGCGCCGTCATCAGCAGCGGCTACTTCGGCCTGATGCTCTACGCCGGGGTCACCATCATCGTCACCCTGCTGCAACTGATGCTGGCCCGGCCCGGCGTGTCGCGCTTTCGCATCGCGCGCGAACACGCCCCGCCCCTGGTGCAGCTGCTGATCCGGCTGGTGATGGCCAGCGCCGTCGTGGGTTGGACCCTCTACACGATGGACCGCTTCCGCATCCTGCGCGCCAGCTACGCCTTCACCACGAAGGTGCTTTCGTACACCCTGGCGCTCGGCGACATCACCATCAGCCTGGGCAACATCCTCGTGTTCGCGATCTCGGTGCTGATCGCCTTCTGGGCCGCGCGCGCGATCCGCCTGGTGCTGCACGACGAAGTGCTGGCCCGCATGCCGCTGCCGCGCGGCGTGGGTAACAGCATTGCCTCGCTGACCTACTACTCGGTGCTGCTGCTGGGCCTGGCGGTGGCGCTGTCGGCCGCCGGCGTCAGGACCAGCCAATTGGCCCTGGTGCTGGGCGCCCTGGGCGTGGGCATCGGCTTCGGCCTGCAGAACGTGGTCAACAACTTCGTGTCGGGCCTGATCCTGATGTTCGAGCGCCCGATCCAGCCTGGCGACGTGGTGGAAATCGGCGAAACCTCCGGACAGGTGCGCGAGATCGGCATGCGCGCCACCCGCATCAGGACCTTCGAAGGCGCTGACGTGGTGGTCCCCAACGGCACCCTGCTGTCGGAAAAACTGACCAACTGGACCATGCTGGACCGCAACCGCCGCATCGAGATCAACGTCGGCCTGGCCTACGGCACGGATCCCGCGCAAGCCATCGAACTGCTGGGCTCGGTGGCGCGCGGCACCCTGGGCGTCTCCACCCAGCCGGCGCCGATCGCGCTCTTCATGGGATTTGGCGCCAGCACCCTGGATTTCAGTATCCGCGCCTGGACGCCGGACTTCGACCAGTGGATGTCCATCCGCAGCGACATGCTGTCGCGCATGTACGAGGCGCTGACGCAGGCCGGCATCGAGATCCCCTATCCGCAGACCGATCTGCACCTGCGCAGCATTTCCCCGGAAGCCGGCGCCGTCCTCGCGCAAGCCCGCCGCGCCGCGCCGGATGGCGGGCCGCCGCCCACGTGACGCGGATATTGTGTATAGTGGCGGACTTTCGCGTTGGCCTGGTAGCTCAGTCGGTAGAGCAGAGGATTGAAAATCCTTGTGTCGGTGGTTCGATTCCGCCCCAGGCCACCAATGAATTCAAGCACTTGGCCCCGCCTTTGGCGGGGCTTTTTGCTTTGCAGCGCGGCGGCGTTTGTCGGATAGCATAGTCATGCCGTGCCATTCCTGACTTCCCCCTCCACGCGATGAAGCCTGATTCTTCTTCCCCCTCTTCCTCCATCGGCATGGGCCGCGCGGCGCTCGTGCTGTATCGCGCGCTCTGGCACTACGCCGACGGCGCGCGGCGGCAGTTGGTGGGCGCCATCGCGCTGCTGTCGGGCGCGCAACTGGTCAAGCTGACCCTGCCCTGGCTGGCCTCGCACGCCATCAATGCCTTGCAGCAGAACGACATGCCCACGGCCGGCCTGTGGATCCTGTTCCTGGTCGGCAGCTACATGATGTCCTGGGTGTTCCACGGACCGGGGCGCGTCCTGGAAGGCAACGTGGGCGTGCATGTCCGCGAACGGCAGGCCGACGATCTCTATGCCCGCATCGCCGCCGCCCCGCTGACCTGGCGCGACGGCCGGCATTCCGGCGACCTGCAACACCGCGTGCTGCAATCCAGCCGCGCCTTGTCGACGTTCGCCCGCAGCATGTATGGCTACCTGCACAGCGCCTTGAATTTCATCGGCCCGCTGGTGGCCTTGACCTTGTTATCCCACGTCAGCGGCATCATCGCCGTAAGCGGGTACCTGATCATCGCCCTGGTCACCTTGCGCTTTGACCTCGCGCTAATGCGGCTGGCCCGTTCCGAAAACGACCAGGAACGCCGCTACGTCGCGGCGCTGCTCGACTTCGTCAGCAATGCCGGCACCGTGATCGGCCTGCGGCTGCAAGCCGCCTCGCGCAAGATCCTGGGCCGCCGCCTGGAAGCAGTGATGAGGCCCTTGCGCCGCGCCCTATGGGTCAACGAAGTGAAGTGGTGCGTGGTGGACCTGGCGGGCATGTGCCTCACCTGGATCCTCGTGGTGGAGTACGTACTGCGGCATCGCGAGCCTGGGCAGGCGTTGTTGTTGGGCACCATCTTCATGATCTACCAATACGCCCAGCAGGCCGCGTCCGTGGTCAGCGCCATCGCCTCCAACTTCCAGAGCTTCGCGCGCATGCACACCGATTACAGCAGCGCCGAACCCATCTGGCAGGCCCCGGGCAACCCCAATGCCGCCGTCCCCGCGGTCCAAGCCGACGCGCCGTGGCAGACCTTGGAACTGCGCGGCGCCACCTGGCGCTATTCGGACGAAGGACGCGGCGGCCTGCATGGCGTCGACCTGGTGCTGCGCCGCGGCTCGCGCGTCGCGCTGATCGGCGCCAGCGGCGGCGGCAAGAGCACGCTGCTGCGCACCCTTGCCGGACTCTATCCGCCGCAGCAAGGCGAACTGCTGCGCGACGGCAAGCCGGTGGAATGGGCCGAACTGCGCACGCTGGCCACGCTGATTCCGCAAGAAGCCGAAGTCTTCGAAGCCAGCGTGCAGGAGAACCTCACCTTCGGCGAACCTGCCGATGCGGCGGCGCTGCAAGCCGCCGTGCATACCGGCGTGTTCGACGAAGTCCTGCAACGCATGCCCGAAGGCCTGGCCAGTCCTATGAACGAAAGGGGCAGCAACCTGTCCGGCGGACAACGCCAACGCCTGGCCCTGTCGCGCGGGGCGCTGGCCGCGCACGGCAGTTCCCTGCTGCTGCTGGACGAGCCCACCAGCGCGCTCGACCCGCAGGCCGAAGGCCGGGTGTTCGACCGCATGTACGCCGCGTTTCCCACGGCTTGCATCGTGGCCTCGGTGCACCGGCCCAGCCTGCTCAGCCGCTTCGACACCATCGTGGTGATGGAAGCCGGACGCGTGGTGGATGCGGGTCCGCGCGACGAAGTGCTGGCCCGGCATCAGCCTTGATGGGCGACGCCGGCCACCCAGACCAATCCACTCGCCATCCATGACACAGCCGCCCACTCTCCCTGCCGCGCAGCGCCCTCCCCACCGAAAGCGGACCAGCCTGCTCGTCTACGTCTGCCTGATCATCAGCCTGGTGTTTGTCTACCTGGGCACGAAAATGATTCGGGACGGCGCCGACGCAGGCATTCCCGTCACGCTGTTCTTCGGCATCTGCGCCGCGACCGGCGTCCTGCAGATATGGCCACAATTGCTGCAGCGCGACTCGCGCTCGGCCGCAACGATGCTGGCGCGGTATCCAGGCCCCCTCGAGCTCAAGGCAGCGAAAGGCAAGCTGCTGGTGTTCTCCCTGCTGTCGGCGGGCTTCGGCGGCGTGATCCTGTGGATGCTGCTGCACGAATCGCTGCCGCCGCTGAAGCAATTGATCCTGTGGCCAGGCGCCGCGTTCTTTCTGTTCGGCGCGGTCATGCTGCTGGTGCGCGCCTCCAAGGACGACACCGGCCTGCGCCTGGGCCGCGATGGCTTCGAAACACAACAGGTATGGAACGGCAGGACGATACGCTGGCAAGACACCAGCGAGTTCACCGTGGTCAGCGTCAGCCGCGCGGTGCCCAAGCTCATTGTTTTCGACGATGCGGCGGTCGAACGCAGCGGCACTGCGGGGCTCAACAGGCATGTCGTCGGGCGTAATTCCAGCTTGGGCGAAACGTATGGACTGACCCACGAGGCGTTGGCTGATTTGCTCAACGCGTGGCGCAAGCGGGCGCTGGAGCAGGATGCGATTTTCACGCGGTGGCCTGACAACGCATAAAGCTATCAGACCAGCACATTGTGTCGGAGTGCACCCACCCGCCCCTGCAACATTACAAAAAAGTAATCCCCACGTAACCTCCCCGCCCCCGTCAGCCCCCCACACTGGACTCCATGCACTTCCAGACCACAGAAAGGAGCTGACCATGAAGACCCTGACCACCTTGTTCAGCGCGTGCGCGTTGAGCCTGGGATTGATCGGCGCGGCCCACGCGCAGGCGGGGAGCGGCGACCATGCCACGCATCATCCCGCGCCGGCGGCGGCGGGCGAATCGGCCCCGAAGCCGCGGATGGCGCCGGGCGCCGGCATGATGGAGAACATGGAAGCGCACATGCGGGCCATGAACGGCATGCACCAGAAGATGGCAGCAGCCCGGACGCCTGAAGAGCGCCAGGCCCTGATGGCCGACCACATGAAGTCCATGCCCGCCAATGGCGCCGACATGCAAGGCTGCCGCCAGATGATGGGATCGATGATGACCCCCACGGGCGATGCGCCCTCGGCGGCGGATCCCGCGACTTCCTCGGCGGCCCAAGGCTGACGCCATGAGTCATCGCTGCGGCTAGCTCCGCTGCGATGACACTGCGGCCAGCTGTTGAGCCGCAAACGCCCCGCCTGGGCATAATAGGCGCACGAAGGATCACACCGGCACTCGAAAGGGATGGGTATGAATCACTCTCGTCACGGCGACGCGGCATCCAAGGACGGCACGCTCTACGTGTGCCCCATGCACCCGGAAATCCGCCAGGACCATCCGGGCCGCTGCCCGAAGTGCCAGATGCATCTGGTGCCGCAGGGACAGGCAGAGGATCAGGCCGCGCCCGCACACGGCGGCCATGATGCACGCCAGCACCAGCATCACCCTCACGGCCACGATCGCGGCAACCGCGACGCTGCTCACGACGGCGCCTCCGTGTTGCCAGCCGCGCCCGCCGACGGCCTCACCGATGTCCCCGCCGGCACGATCTACACCTGCCCCATGCATCCCGAGATCCGCCAGGATCACCCCGGGAACTGCCCCAAGTGCGGCATGACGCTGGAACCGCTCATCCCCCTGGACGAGGAAGACAACACCGAACTGCAGGATTTCCAACGCCGCTTCTGGTGGACGCTGCCCTTGACCCTCATCGTGGCCGTGATGGCCATGTTCGGCCATCGCCTGGGCTGGTTCGACATGGCGACCCAGAGCTGGCTGGAGCTGGCGCTGTCCTTGCCGGTGGTGTTCTGGACGGGCTGGCCGTTCTTCGTGCGCGGCTGGCAATCCCTTGTGCATCGCAGCCCGAACATGTGGACCTTGATCAGCCTGGGCACGGCGGCGGCGTTCATCTACAGCGTGGTCGCCACGCTGGCGCCGGGCGTGTTCCCGGATTCCTTTGTGTCGATGGGACGCGTGGCGGTGTACTTCGAGGCCGCCGTGGTCATCATTTCGCTGACCATGCTGGGGCAGATCCTGGAGCTGAAGGCGCGTTCGCAGACGTCCGCCGCGATCAAGGCCCTGCTCGGGCTGGCACCCAAGACGGCGCGGCGCATCAACGCCGACGGCAGCGAGGAAGACGTGCCGCTGAACCACGTGCACGTGGGCGACCTGCTGCGCGTGCGCCCCGGCGAGAAGATTCCGGTGGACGGCGCCGTCACCGAGGGCCGCAGCGCCGTGGACGAATCCATGCTGACGGGGGAGCCCGTGCCCGTCAGCAAGCGTGAAGGCGACAAGCTGATCGGCGCCACGCTCAACACCAGCGGCACCCTGGTGATGCGGTCAGAAAAGGTCGGTGCGGCCACGATGCTGGCGCAGATCGTGCAGATGGTCGCCAACGCCCAGCGCTCCAAGGCGCCCATGCAGCGCATGGCGGACGTGGTGGCGGGCAAGTTCGTCATCGCCGTGGTGCTGGTGGCGATCTCCACGCTACTGGTGTGGGGCTTTTTCGGGCCGGAGCCCAGCTGGGTGTACGGCCTGATCAACGCCGTCGCGGTGCTCATCATCGCCTGCCCCTGCGCGCTGGGGCTGGCCACGCCCATGTCGGTCATGGTGGCCACTGGCCGCGCCGCGGCGCAGGGCGTGCTGTTCCGCGACGCCGGCGCAATCGAAAAAATGCGCGAGGTGGACACGCTGATCGTGGACAAGACCGGCACCCTGACTGAGGGCAAGCCGGCCTTCGACACCGCGATCGCGGCGCCCGGGTACACGCCCGACGAAGTGCTGCGCCTGGCGGCCAGCCTGGACCAGGGCAGCGAGCATCCGCTGGCCGACGCCATCGTCAGCGCGGCGCGCGCCCAGGGCCTGGCGCTTGCCAAGGCCGAGGACTTCGATTCGGGCAGCGGCATCGGCGTGCGCGGCACCGTGGAAGGCAAGCGCCTGGCGCTGGGCAACACTGCCCTGATGGAACTGGAAGGCGTGCAGGTCGACGCGCTGCGTGCCGACGGCGAACGCCTGCGCGGCGAAGGCGCCAGCATCATGCACCTGGCCGTGGACGGCCAGTTCGCCGGCATCCTGGCCGTGACCGACCCGATCAAGCCCAGCACGCACGAAGCCATCCAGAACCTGCACGACAACGGCCTGCGCATCGTGATGGCGACAGGCGACGGCCTGACCACCGCCCGCGCCGTCGGCGCCGCGCTGCGCATCGACGAGGTGCATGGCGAGGTCAAGCCGGCCGACAAGCTGGCGCTGGTGGAAAAGCTGCAAAAGGACGGTCATGTGGTGGCGATGGCGGGCGACGGCATCAACGACGCGCCCGCATTGGCGCGCGCCGACGTGGGCGTGGCCATGGGCACGGGCACCGACGTGGCCATGAACAGCGGCCAGGTGACACTGGTCAAGGGCGACCTGCGCGGCATCGCCGCCTCGCGCCAGATCTCGATCGACACCGTGCGCAACATGCGGCAGAACCTGATGTTCGCCTTTGTCTATAACGGCATCGGCGTGCCGATAGCGGCGGGCGTCCTGTATCCGTTCACGGGTTGGCTGCTGTCGCCGATGATTGCGGCGCTGGCGATGAGTTTGAGTTCGGCTTCGGTGATTTTCAATGCATTGAGGTTGCGGGGCGAAAAATAGGCGCCCCATACTGCATGGAAATCTCTTTACTTGGAGCCGTACGTCCGCGCGTACGTGATGTTCCAATAAGTCGGTACTTATCAAAATTTACCGATGTTTTGGAACACGTTCCTTCCCGCCCAACCGCGCCAGCGTCCTCTCCACCACCCTGTCGCAATCATCCCCATCGAACTCGAACAAGCTCTTCTCCACCACCCCGACATCCCGCGACAGCGCCTCGCGCAGCAAGGCATTGGCGCGGAAGTGGCGGCTGCGGACGGTGGCCTCGGGGATACCCAGGCAATGCGCCGTTTCCTCGACGGACAGTTCCTCGACCGAGCGCAATACGAACACGGTCCGGAACGAGACCGGCAAGGCATCCAGCCGCGCTTCCAGCAGGCCCCGGAGTTCGGCGCGGGCGGCGGCGTGATAAGGCGGGTTGAAGTCGTTGATGGTCATCGCATCAACCTCATTCTCTATGTCGTCGGCGATGGGGAACAGCGCTACGCGGCGGCTGTGCTTGCGCAGCCGGCCGTAGCATTCGTTGAGCAGGAGCCGCGACAGCCAGGTGAACAGCGTCGATTCACCGCGAAACCTGTCCATGCTTCGATAGGCCGCGAGGTAGGCTTCCTGCAGCGCATCCTCGGCATCGGCATCGTTGCGCAAAGTGGCCCGCGCCAGGCGGTAGAGCCGCCGGTTGTGCCGCCGCATCATCAATTCGAACGCGGCCTGTTCGCCCGCCGCGATGCGGCGCGCGAGCGCCAGGTCGTCATCCTCGGCCGGCGTTGCCGCCAGCGCCGCAAGTGCAGTCATAGGTCGGACCTCCGCCATGCGTCATTGCGCGTTCAAGGTGCCCTGCATCGTCGGATGGAACAGGCAGACATAGGCGCTGCTGCCCTCCTCCCGCACAGTGTAGGTCCAGGAGGCGCCGGCGGCGATCACCCCTGAGTCGAACGCCCTGGAAACGGCGGTGGCGGTGTGCGGGACCAGGTCCTTGTTGATCCAGGTCACCTTGTCGCCCCGCTTGACGGCCAGCTCGGCGGGCGTGAACTGCATCCCTTCGATGGTCACCACGTGTTCGGCCAGCTGGGTGCCAGGCGGGTTCTGTTGGGCGGCGGCCGACCCGCCCGACAGCAACAGGCTCAAGGCCAGCGCAACCAGGCTTGCGCGTCCTGACCCGCGCGCTCCGGGGGTCGTTCTTTCAGCCACCGTTGAGCCTCTTTTGCAGGGATTTGGCATGCTCCAGATGCGCGATGAACGCGGGCCGCACCTTGACCAGCAGCGCCTTCAACTCCGCGTTGTGCGCGCCCGGAATCAGGGTCGTGTCCAACGCCTGGATCACGGCCTCGTGATAGGCCACTTCGTGATCCACGTAAGCCTTGTCGAAGGCGGCGCCGCTCATGCCCTTGAGCGCGGCGAGGTTCTTGTCGCCGCCTTGCTGCAGGCTGTCGCTGGTCGGGTTCGGCTCAGGCGTGACCTTGAGCTTCTGCACCAGTTCGCCGGCCGACTTGTTGACGGCGGCATGGTCGGTCACCATCAGCGTGGCGAACTCGCGCACTTCCTTGTTGCCGGTCCTGTCCTGCGCCAGCTTGCCGGCGTCGATGTCGACCTGGTTGGCGACCACGACGATGGCCGCGATCTGCGGATCCGTCGGCCCGTTGCCGTGGGCAAACACCCCGCAGCTCACCAAGGCCAACGCATAGAACCATCTTGCTTGAATCGCTTTCATCTCATCCCCCCGGAACCATGGACGCAGGCGCGGCCGGAATGGCCAGGAATCTTGCCTGCATATGGGGTTGGATGTCGCGAAAACGCGCCGCGTTCCGGCGCGGCGCCTGGCCGCGGGCGTCAGCCCACCGGCACCGCCATGCCGTACTTGGCGCGGTTCAGCACCACCAGCGTGGAAAAGCGCTTGACGTTGGGATTGCCCCAGAAGTTGCGCTGGGCGAAGGTCTCGTATTCAGCCATGTCGCGCATGGTGATGGTCAGGACGAAGTCCACCTCGCCTGTCACCGACAGGCACTGCATGATTTCCGGGGCGGATTGCATGGCGCGCTTGAACTGGTCGAGCTTGTCGGCGCGCTCGCTTTCCAACGTCACCAGCACGACCATCATGATGCCGCGGCCCACGGCGGCGGGATCGACCACGGAAACGTCGCCCAGCACCACCTTGGATTCGCGTAGCCGCTTCATGCGGCGCAGGCAGGACACCGGCGACAGGTTCACGCGCTGCGCGACTTCCTGGCTGGTGCGCTGGTTGTCCTCCTGCATGCTTTGCAGGATCTGGAGGTCGAAATCGTCTAGTTCCATAAGGGTCTCGGAACGGCTGGAAACGGGCCGGAAGGGGTCCGCCGGTAGATTCTAAGCCCGGCCGCGCCGGAATCCGGCCCCATTTTGACGGGAAACTTCATTTCCGCGCCCCGCGATGCAGGAATTATTCAGCAGGCTTGCTTACACTGGGAGCCCTCTGCCCGCGCCGCGGGTACGTACGCCCTCCGTATCATGCCGTCACTCCAGCTTTTCCTGCTGTTTCTCGCCGCCGACGCGGCGCTCAAGCTCACGCCCGGCCCCGACATGGCGCTGACCCTGTCCCGCGGCATGACGCAGGGCTTCCGGCCCGCCTTCCACAGCGTCCTGGGCAACGTCGCCGCCGGATTCATCCAGGTGCCGGCGGTGGTGCTGGGACTGGCCTCGGTGCTGCAGGCGTTCCCGTCGCTGTTCATGGGCATCAAGGCGGCCGGCGGCCTGTACCTGGGCTACCTGGGCATCAAGGCCATCGTCCGCTGCGCGCGCTCGGCCGACGTGTCGCTGGCCGCGCGCCCCGGCGACGCCCGCGACGCGTTCTGGCAAGGGTTCACGACCAATCTGCTGAATCCCAAGGTGCTGCTGTTCATGATCGCCTTCCTGCCGCAGTTCACCACGCCGGACAACGGGCCGGTGTGGATCCAGATGCTGGTGCTGGGCGTGACGATGAAGGTCTTGAGCCTGCCCTACGGCAGTTTCTTTGCCTACGGCGCTTCTCGCATCCGCGGCTGGGTGGGGCGCAATCCCTGGTTCCTGCGCATGCAGCAAGGTCTGCTTGGCGCCGTCATGCTCGGCCTGGCGCTGTATGTGCTCTACTCCACCGCCGCGAATCTGACTCCCTGAACCGTCCGCCGTCCTGTACGTATCCCGCCTTTCCGCCATTGCCATGACCGCCGCAACCCTGAACACCGGACGCAACGCGTCGTCCTCCACCCTGCTCCCCATCCTGTCGTTGATCGGCGCGATGGCCTCGCTATGCGTCGGCACCTCGTTCGCCAAGTCGCTGTTCCCGATGGTGGGCGCGCAGGGCACGACCGCCTACCGCATCGCCATCGGCGCGCTGATCCTGGTGGCGATCTGGCGCCCGTGGCGCTTTCCGCTGACGCGCCAGGCAGCGGCCAAGATCGCGCTGTACGGGGTGACGCTGGCCTGCATGAACCTGCTGTTCTACATGGCCTTGCGCACGCTGCCGCTGGGGGTGGCCATCGCCATCGAATTCATCGGGCCGCTGACCCTGGCGGTGGCGCTGTCGCGGCGCGCCATCGACTTCGTCTGGATCGGCTGCGCCATCGCCGGCCTGGTGCTGCTGATTCCCACGGGGCAATCGGTGCATGACCTGGATCCCGTCGGCATCGCCTTTGCGCTGGGCGCGGCGGTGTGCTGGGCGCTCTACATCATCTTCGGCAAGATGGCCGGCAATGTGCATGGCGGACAGGCCACGTCGCTGGGTCTGACGGCAGCGACCCTGGTGGCACTGCCCATAGGCGCGGCGCACGCCGGCACAGCCCTGCTGGATCCGACCCTGATCCTGGCCGGTATCGCCGTGGGCGTGCTGTCCAGCGCCTTGCCCTATTCGCTGGAAATGGTGGCGCTGCGGCGCCTGCCGCAGAAGACCTTCGGCGTGCTGCTCAGCATGGAGCCCGCCATGGGCGCGCTGGCCGGCGTGATCGTGCTGAACGAGCAGCTGTCGCAGACGCAATGGCTGGCCATTTGCGGGATCATCGTCGCTTCCGCGGGCTGCGCGGCCACCGCCCGCCGGCAAAATACCGCCCCCACGCCCGCGCCGGACTGAGCGCGGACCCGCGCCGCCGCCGCGGCCCGCGAGCGTTTCAGCCGAATCCGATCTCGCGCTGGGGCGGCGCCAGCGGGTCGAAATCTTCCCAGTGGTTGTTGCGCCAGCGGCCGTTGGCGTGTTCCACGTCCGCACCGCCGGCATCGCGCAGGATGCGGCATGCCAGCATTTCGCGTTGCGGCCGCGTGCGTACGGCCACCATCACGCCGGCCTGGCGGATCTCGGCATGGGAATCGGGATTGAAGTGGCCATGCAGGGTACTGCCGTGGCCCGTCACCCAGAGGGCGCCGAACAGCGACCCCAGATAGGCGCCGACCCCGGCCGCAGCCAGGATCAGCGGCGTGGAATCGCTGATCTCGGACATCACGAACCCGCCAAAAACCGCGAAGCCTGCGCCCACCCCGCCCGCCCCCAGGAAAGCGCCTATGTCGGCGCGTCCCGAGTCCGGGTCGGAGCGGCGGTCGCCGCCCAAGGGGTAGCGGCCATGCTCGCCGGCCGGATTGACATAGAAGGTATTGATGTCCCAGTCGGGAAAACCACTGGCGGACAGGCGCTCGGCCGCGGCGTTCGCCGCTTCGAAACCCTCGAACCGGGCTGCTACGATCAGAGACATGATGTGCTCCTTGCCCGGGCTGCCGGGCAGGATGTACGTGCCTTTATCGTACGCCCGCGCCGCCTGCGCGCGCGCGCCGGTTACACCTTGCGGCGGCTGTTACCGTCCGCCGTCAATTGGCCGAAATGTTCTTGTTGCGGATCACCGCGCCCCAACGCTCGTACTCCTTGCGCGCGTAGTCCGCGAAAGCCTGCGGCGTGCTGCCCGTGGGCTCCATGCCTTGCAGCCTCAATTGCTCGACCACTTCCGGCGCGCGCAGGGCCTGCGCGATCGCCTGGCTGAGTTTCTCCACCACTGGCGCCGGCGTGCCGCCGGGCGCCACCACGCCCTGCCAGGCGGCAGCCTCGAACGCCGGACCGCCCGCCTCGGCGAAGGTCGGCACTTGCGGCAATTGTCCGGAACGCTGCGCCGCCGGCACCGCGATGGCGCGCAGCTTGCCCGCCTGGATCAGCGGCCGGGCGGCGGCCAGGTCGGCCATCATCATCGGCACCACGCCGGCCGCCACGTCCTGCAAGGCGGGCGGCGTGCCCTTGTAGGGAATGGCCGTGGCCCGGCCCTGGATGGTATCCAGGAACAGTTCCATGGCCAGGTGATGGGGACTGCCCACGCCCAGGGACGCATAGCTGCCGGGCTTGTCGAGCTTGAGGTACGCCTTCACGTCGGCCAGCGTATGCATCTGGGAATCGGGCGACACCACCAGCACGATGGGCAACGCCACCAGGGTGGAGACCGGGGTCAGATCCTTCCCCGGATCGTAGGGCAGCTTCTGGTACAGCCAGGGGTTCAGCGCCAGGGTGCTCATCCCGGCCGTCAGCAAGGTGTAGCCGTCAGGCGCCGCGCGAGCGGTTTCCTGCGCGGCGACGATGGTGGCCGCGCCCGGACGGTTTTCCACCACCACCGGCTGGCCCAGCGCGTCGCCCACATGCTTGGCGACGATGCGGGTGGCGATGTCGCTGCCACCGCCCGCGCTGAACGGCACCAGCCAACGGATCGGATGATCGGGAAACCCGGCCGCCGCGGCCTGGCCCGGGACGATCGCAGCCCCGGTCAGCGCCGCCGCCAACAGGGCGCGATGCAGTATGCCTTTGAACATGACGCGCTCTCCTCGCCTGCTTATTTATTTAACACATTAACGATTTATTATCGGACTCCGCGCGCTGGCACACACCACGGGAGAAACCCGGAGTCCGTGGATCCGGCACGGGTCAGTTGCGAGCGGCGGCCAGCCAGCGCAAGCCGGCCGACGTGCCTGCGGCCGGACGATACTCGCAGCCTATCCAGCCGCCGTACTCCAACTCGCGCAGCACGCCGAAGATCCAGCCGTAATCCAGTTCGCCGCGATCCGGTTCCTGGCGCAGCGGCACGCCGGCAATCTGCAGATGGCCAACCCGCCCGGTAGGCAGGTATTCGCGCAGCTTCATGCTGACGTCGCCTTCGACGATCTGGCAGTGGTAAAGATCCATCTGCACTTTCAGATTGGACGCATTGACCGCCTGCACCACGGCATGCGCCTCGTCCTGGCGGTTAAGGAAATAGCCGGGGATGTCGCGGGTGTTGATCGGCTCGATCAGCACGGTGACCCCGGCCGAACGCGCCTGGCGCGCGGCCCAGTCCAGGTTCTCGCGATAGCAGTCCAGCATGGCCTCGCGCGAGGCGCCAGGCGCGACCAGGCCCGCCATTACGTGGAGATTCGGGCAGGCCAGCGCCGTGGCGTAGCACAACGCCTGCTCGATCCCCGCCTGGAATTCCGCCTGCCGTCCCGGCTGCGCGGCCAGGCCGCGATCGCCGCGGGCGGCGACGCCCGGCGGCGCGTTGAAGAGCACCTGCGTCACGCCGGCCGCGTCCATGCGCTCGCGCACGAAGGCGGCCGGGGCCTCGTAGGGAAACATGCATTCCACGCCGGCGTATCCATCCGCCGCGGCGGCCGCGTAGCGGTCCAGGAACGCGTGTTCCGTGTACATCATCGACAGATTGGCGGCGAACTTCAACATGGCGGGGCTCCGGACCGGGCGGCATGCATGGAAATTAGCACAACCGCCCGCCCCGCCTGCTCCGCAGCGCTAGGCGCCGAAGTCGGGCGCCGGATGCAAGGTCAGGCGCGGTCCCGCCTTGAGCAGTTGGCTGGGAATGTCGTGCCCCACCAGCGCGGGCAAGGTCGCCGACGCGCCGAGTATGGCGTCCAGGTCCACGCCAGTGTCGTAGCCCATCAGTTCCAGCATGTGCACCAGTTCTTCCGTGCACACGTTGCCGCTGGCGCCCGGCGCATACGGGCAACCGCCCAGGCCGCCGAGCGAGGCGTCGAAGCGGTCGATGCCGGCCTCGATGGCCGTCAGGGTATTGGCCAGCGCCATGCCGCGCGTGTTGTGGAAATGCATGGTGGTGGCCAACCCAGGGAACAGCTTGCGGACCTCGCGGCCGATCTTGCCGACCTGGGTGGGATAGGCCATGCCGGTGGTGTCGCACAGCGTCACGCCGTCCACGCCCAGCGCCGCGAAGCGTCCCACCAGCTCGAATACCTCGAAGGCATTGATGTCGCCTTCCATCGGGCAGCCGAACACGGTGGACAGCGACACGTTGATGGCGACCCGGCTGCCGCGTACCGCGTTGACCACGTCGCTCAGTTGCTCGAACGATTGTTCGCGCGTCATGCGCAGGTTGGCGCGGTTATGGGTCTCGCTGACCGACATCACCAGGTTGACCTCGTCCACCTTGCACTCCAGCGCCCGCTGCGCGCCGCGCACGTTGGGCACCAGCACCGTGTAGACGACGTCCGGATTGCGCTCGATCTCGTGCATCACGATCTCGGCGTCGCGCAAGGCCGGGATGGCCTTGGGCGAGGTGAAGGACGTCGCCTCGATCTTGGCGAACCCGCTGGCGGACAGCCGGTTGATGAAGGCAATCTTGTCCTGCGTTTCAATGAACTGCTTTTCGTTCTGGAAGCCGTCGCGCGGCGCGACTTCCTGGATGTACAGCCGTGGACGGCTGGCAGTGGTTCCGGGCTTGCTCACATTCATGGCCGCTATCCTCAGATGATGCCGCGCGCGCGCCAGTCCTGGCGCTGCGCCTCGCCGATGCCCAGGCCGGCCAGCACCTCGTCGGTGTCCTGGCCCAGGGCGGGCGCCGGGCTGCGCACCTCGCCCGGCGTTGCCGACAGCTTGGGCACGATGCCCGGCACCTGCACCGGCGTGCCGTCGGCCAAGGCGCCGTCCAGGATCATGCCGCGCGCCCGGTAATGCGGGTCCGCGGCGATGTCGGCCACGTCATAGATCTTGCCGGCAGGAATCTGTCCGTCGTTCAGGCGCTCCAGCACCAGGTCCAGCGGATGCTGTCCGGTCCATTGCGAAATCGCGTCGTCCAGCATGACCACGTGCCGCACGCGCCCGGCGTTGTTCGCCAGTTCCGGCGCCTCGGCCAGGTCGGGCCGGCCGATCACGCCCATCAGGCGCTTGAAGATGCTGTCGCCGTTGCCGGCGATCAACACGTACTTGTTGTCCTGGCAGCGATAGGCGTTGCTGGGCGCAATGCCCGGCAGGCTGCTGCCGGCGGGCTGGCGGATCTCGCCGAACACGGAGTACTCGGGCAGCAGGCTTTCCATCATGTTGAAGACGGATTCGTACAGCGCCACGTCGATCATCTGGCCCGTGCCGTTCTGGTCGCGCGCGCGCAGCGCCAGCAGGATGCCGATGACGCCATGCAGCGCCGACAGCGAATCGCCGATGGACACGCCCACGCGCACCGGGGTGCGATCCGGCTCGCCGCTCAGATGGCGCAAGCCGCCCATGGCTTCGCCTATGGCGCCGAAGCCCGGCAGGTCGCGGTAGGGACCCGTCTGGCCGTAGCCCGACACGCGCAGCATCACCAGACGCGGATTGATGGCGCGCAGTTCTTCCCAGCCCAGGCCCCAACCTTCCATGGTGCCGGGCTTGAAGTTCTCGACCACCACGTCGATGTCCTTGATCAGGGCCCGGATCAGATCCTGCGCCTCGGGCTTGCGCAGGTCCAGGCTGACCGACTTCTTGTTGCGCGACTGCACTTGCCACCAGACGGAAGTGCCGTCGTGGATCAGGCGCCAGTTGCGCAGCGGATCGCCCTTGCCGGGCGGTTCGATCTTGATGACTTCGGCGCCGAATTCGCCCAGCATCTTGGCGGCGAACGGTCCGGCGATCAGCTGGCCCAACTCCAGCACTCGGATCCCGCTCAATGGTTTGGATGACATGATTGCCTCGTCAGCTCTTGTGTTTGCCCAGATAGGCCTCGCGCACGCGCTCGCTGGCCAACAACTCCTGGCCCGTGCCCTCCATCACGATGGAGCCCACTTCCAGGACATATGCGCGGTCGGAGATCGCCAACGCCTGGTTGGCCATCTGTTCGACCAGCAGGATCGTCATGCCGCGCTCTTTCAGCGACTTGATGATCTTGAAGATCTCGGCCACGATCAGCGGCGCCAGTCCGAGCGAGGGCTCGTCCAGCATCAGGATGCGCGGCTTGCTCATCAGCGCGCGGCAGATCGCCAGCATCTGCTGTTCCCCGCCGGAAAGCGTGCCCGCGTACTGCGCGCGGCGCTCTTTCAAACGCGGGAACATCGCGAAGCACTGCTCGATCTCCGCAGCCAGTTCAGCGGGCGGTTCCTTGCGCAGGAACGCGCCCAGCATCAGGTTGTCGTGGACGGTCTGGTCAGGGAACACCTGGCGCCCTTCCGGCACGTGGGCGATGCCCAGCCCTACCCGCTTGTGCGCGCTGATCGCGCCCAGGTCCTGCCCGGCGAACGCGATGTCGCCGGTGGATTTTTCGATGCCCGACAGCGCGCGCATCATGGTGCTCTTGCCCGCGCCGTTGCCGCCGATGATGGTCACGATCTCGTTCGTGTCCACATGCAGCGACACCTGCTTCAGGGCATTGACGGCGCCATAGCTGACCGCCAGGTTCTTGATGTCCAGTAAACGGCTCATTACGGTCTCCTATGCCGGCGCGCCCAGGTAGGCTTCGATGACTTTCGGATTCTCCTGGATGTGGTTCGGCAGGCCCGAGGCGATCTTCACGCCGTAGTCCAGCACCACGATATGGTCGGAAATGGCCATGACCAGATCCATGTGGTGCTCGATCAGCAGGATGGTCAGGCCCATGTTCTTGAGCTTCACGATCAGGTCCGTAAGCTGGTCGGTTTCCGCGGGATTCAGGCCTGCGGCAGGCTCGTCCAGCAACAGCAGGTCCGGCATGGCCGCCACCGCGCGGGCGATTTCCAGGCGGCGCTGCAGGCCATAGGGCAGGCTGTTGGCCGCATCATCCGCGTAGCGGTCCAGTTCGAAGAACTTGAGGATGGCATAGGCCTGGCGGCGGATACGCCGCTCTTCGGCCAGGCTGCCCGGCAGGCCCAGCAGATTGGAGAAGAAGCTCGACTTCTGCACCCGGTAGAAGCCCACCATCACGTTCTCCAGCGCGCTCAGCCCGTCGAACAGCTTCAGGTTCTGGAACGTGCGGCCGATGCCAGACGCAGCGATCTCATTGGGCGACAGGCCCACCATCTGGCGGTTCTTGAAGCGGATGCTGCCGGCGTCCGGCACCACCAGGCCCGACAGCAGGTTCAGGGTCGTGGTCTTGCCCGCGCCATTGGGGCCGATCAGCGACACGACGGAGCCCTGCTCCAGCATGAACGACACCTTGTTGGTAGGCACCACGCCGCCGAAGGCCTTGTACAGGTCCTTCACTTCCAGGAAGCCGGACGCCGCGCCGCCGCGGTTTGCCGGAGGCGCCGGGGCCCAGTCTGCATCGCCCGCTGCGGCCGCCAGCGCCTCGCGCTGGCCGCGCTTGGGCAGCACCTTCGCCAACAGGCCGGCCAGTCCGTCCGGCATGGCGTACAGCGCGAACAGCAGGATCAGGCCGTAGGCGAAATGCTGCACTTCCGGCCAGCGCGCCAGCATGGCGTCGATCACCGTCAGCACCACCGCGCCCAGGAACGAGCCCGCCGGCGTACGGCCGCCGAACAGCACCAGCACCAGAAAGAACACCGACAGGTTGAAATTGACGAAATCCGAGTTGATGTACTGGTTCTGCTGAGCCACCAGGCCGCCCGCGATGCCGCAAGTGATGGCGCTGATGGCGAAAGCCAGGATCTTGAAGCGGTAGACGCTGATGCCCACGCTCTCGGCCGCAATCTCTGACGTGCGCACCGCGGCGAAGCCGCGGCCGAATCGGCCGTTCAACAACAGCGAGGTCATGGCGTGCAGCGCCAGGCCCAGCACCACGACCACCACCACCCACTGCCGGCTGTCCAGCGGCGCGCCGCCGAAGGTCAGGCCGGTGATGCCGTAGAAACCTTCCTGGCCCTTGAACACGTCGGTCCATTCGGACACGATCTTTTCGATCAGAAGGCCAAAGGCGATGGTCACCATCGCGAGGCTCGGCCCCTTGACCTTCAGCGCAGGAATGGCGATCACCACGCCGAAGACCGCGGACACCACCGCGGCGCAGCCCAGCGCCAGCCAGGGATCGACCTGGTAATTCACGGTCAAGAGCGCGACCGTATAGGCGCCCACGCCGAACAGGCCGGCGTGGCCCAGCGACTTCTGGCCGGTCTGGCCGACCAGGATGTTGAAGCCGGTGGCGGCGATGTAATAGACCCCGATGTTGAACAGGATCAGCAGATAGAAGTCATTCAGGCCCGAATAGGCGTAGCCGATGGCGAGCGCCGCGATGACCAGCGGAATGAGGATCTTGGAGAGCTTCATACTTTCTCCGCATGCACGCGACCGAGGATGCCGGCCGGACGGAAATACAGCACCACGATGATCAGCGCGAACACCGCGATCTCGCGCAGGTTCGAATACCAAAGGCCGATCAGCGATTCCAGCAGCCCGATCAGAAAGCCGCCAAAAATGCAGCCGCGCGGATTCTCCAGCCCGCCCAGGATCGCGGCCGAAAAGGCCTTGAGCGACAGCAGCGTGCCCACGAATACCGAAGCGGTTGCAATCGGCGCCACCATCACGCCGGCGATCGCGGCCAGCGCAGAACTGATGGCGAACACGGCGATCGCCACCGCGTTGGCGTTGATGCCCATCAGGCTGGCGGCGGTCTTGCTGAACGCCACCGCGCGCACCGCCTTGCCCATCTTGGTCTTGTGCAAGGCCCAGTCGAACACGATCATCAGCACCAGCGTGGTGCCGAACACCAGGATCTCCTGCGGCCGCACGCCGGTCCCCAGGACCGTGATGATGCCCTCGCCCAGCGGCGAAGCCACCGCGATGGGCGCCGGGCCCCAGACCAGCAACGCCAGGTTCTGGATGATGATGCCAAAGCCGATGGTGCTCATCACCCAGGACAGGCCCGCCTCGCCCACGAAGTGGCGGATGGCGGTGATGTAGAGCACGTAGCCCAGCAGGCTCAGGACCAGCATGGCGGCCAGCAGGGCGAACAGGAACGTGCCCCAGGTCACGTCCTCCGGATTCGGAAACCCGATCAGCTTGCCCTGGCTGACCAGAAGGATGGCGCTGATGCCGATCAGGCCGGCCAGCGCCAGGAACGCGCCCTGTCCGAAGTTGAAGGTCTTGGTCGTGGTGTACGTGATGCTGAACCCGAACGCGACCAGGGCATAGACGCTGCCCATGGCCAGCCCGCTCAAGATGGCTTGTAGTATTTGCATGCTGGATGCCCCCCCTATTGACGACTCCCCGGCGAGCCTCGGCGCACCGGGGAGAGATCTTTCTCGTTGCCGCGCCTTCTTACAGCCTCAGGTCTTCCGGCTTGATGGCGCGGGTGTATTCGTCATCCACCGACACCACTTTGCCGTCGATCCAACGCACCAGACGGAAGTCCTTCACCGACAGGGCTTCGTGGTTTTCCGCGGTGAACGGCTTCTCGTAGGTCTTGATGACGCCCTTGGCCTGCGTCAGGTTCTGCAGCGCGGCCTGCACGGCTTCGCCTTCGGTCGACTTGGCCTGCTCCATGGCGGCGGCGATGAGCTTGACCGAGTCATAGGCCTGCGCGGCCATGACGTAGGTCGGCACGCGGCCGTCGCGCTTCATCAGCGTGTCGTACAGCGCCTTGGACTCGGGCGAGGAGTCTTCGGTGATCGACGCCGTGAAGATCATCTTGCTGGCCAGCTCGGGGCCGGCGATGCGCAGGAACGGCGAGCTCAGGTTGGCCCAGGAGGCCAGCGTGGTCGGGAAGTAGCTGATCTTCTCCAGGCTGCGCATGACGTGCGCGTTGGAATCCGCCAGCGCGTAGACGATCAGCGTGTCGGCGCCCGAACTCTTGATCTTGTTCAGCTGCGACGACATGTCCGTGTCCTTGGGACCGAACTTCTCGTTGGCCACGGGCGTGATCTTGTGCAGGGCCAGGATCTCGACCGCGTCCTTGGCGCCTTGCTGGCCGTAGCCGGTGGTGTCGGCAATGATGGCAACCTTGCCGTTCTTGCTGGCGCGGGCCGCATAGGCCGCCAGCAGCGCGATCTGGTCGCGGTCGCGCATGGACACGCGGAACACGTAGTTGGCGGGCGACTTGGCGTAGCGGCCGGTGATGTCGGTGGCGGTGGCCACCGGCGAGATCGTCGGAATCTTCTTCTGCTGCACCAGATGCAGCCAGGCCAGCATGTTGCCGGAGTTGACCCCGCCCAGCATGGCGTTGACCTTGACGTTATCGACCAGTTCGTTGGTGTTCTGGATGGCCTTGGGCGGCGCGCCCACGTCGTCGCGCTCGACGATGACGACCTTCTTGCCCAGCACGCCGCCGGCTGCGTTCAGCTCGTCGGCGGCCTGGCGCGCGCCGGCCAGCGCGGAAATGCCAAAGTCCGCCGAGCCGGTGGCCGACATGTCGCTGTTGAAGCCGATCTTGATGTCGTCGGCCAGCGCCGCGCCGCTGGCGCCCGCCAGCGCTGCCGCCAGCAGCAGGGATTTCATGGTCTTGGGGAAATGTTTGAAGTACATCTTGTCTCCTTCTGGATCACTCTGGTGACCGCTGATTGGCAATTCAGGATTGTTTGATGAGGTCGGCGGCCTTGTTGCCGATCATCATGGTGGCCGCGCAGATGTTGGCCGACGGCATGGCCGGCATCACCGAGGAATCGATGACGCGCAGATTGCCCACGCCGTGCACCCGCAGCTGCGGGTCGACCACTGCGTACTTGTCGTCGGCCTGGCCCATGCGGGCCGTGCCGTTGACGTGATACGACGACACGCCATAGCGGCGCGCGAAGTCCAGCAATTCGGAATCGGATTCGCACAGCGGACCGGGCAGCACTTCGCTGTCGAAATACTGCGAAAGCGCCTGCGAACGCAGCAGCTGCCGCGCCAGGCGGATGCCGCGCACCAGCGTCATCTGGTCGCGCTCGTTTTCGAGGTAGTTGGCCAGGATCACGGGGTCCTGCAGCGGATCCGCCGAACGGATGCGCACCTGGCCGCGGCTCTCGGGGCGGTGCTGCCAGACACCCGCGGTCATGCCGGGGAAGTCATCCAACATGCCCACATAGCCTTCCTTGTAGCTGGCCGGCGTGAACACGCCCTGCAGGTCCGGCAAGGCGAGGTCGGGCGTGGACTTCCAGAAGTAATGCAGCAGCGACGGGCTCAGGGCCATGATGCTGGGCCGCTTCATCATCCAGCGACTGATCTGGCCGGCCAGGCTCAGGCCCTTGACCAGCTGGTTCATGGTCTGGCTGTTCTTCACGCGCGCCACGACCCGCACCGAATAGTGGTCGCTCAGGTTTTCGCCCACGCCCGGCAGGTCGCACACCACGTCGATGTTGTGCCGGCGCAGCAGCTCCGCCGGCCCCAGGCCCGATAGCTGCAGCAGCTTGGGCGTGTTGATTGCGCCGCAGGACACGATCACCTCGCGGCGCGCGCGCGCCGCGCGGACCTGCGAGGGATGAGCCGGATGGCAATAGGCCACGCCGGCGGCCTTGCCGTCGTCGAACAGGATGCGCGTCGCCTGCGCGTAGGTGCGCACTTCCAGGTTCTTGCGGCCCATGGCGGGCTTGAGGAAGCACTTGGCCGTGCTCATGCGCCAGCCACGGTCGATGGTGCGCTGAAAGTAGCCCACGCCGGCCTGATCCGCGCCGTTGTAGTCGGGATTGCGCGGGATTCCCTGCTCCACCGCGCCGGCGATGAAGGCCTCGCACAGGGGGTGGATCCAGTCTATGTCCGTGACCGGCAGCTCGCCCTGGCGGCCGCGGTAGCGGTCGTCGCCGCCCACGCGCCGCTCCATGGACTTGAAGTACGGCAGCACCTCGTCATAGGACCAGCCGGTGTTGCCCAGCGCGGCCCAATGATCGAAGTCGGCCGCCTGGCCGCGGTTGTAGACCAGACCGTTGATGGAGGTCGAACCGCCCAGGGTACGGCCCTGCGGAATCGGCACGCGCCGGCCGTTGGTCTGCGCAGTGCCCTCACTGGAAAACTGCCAGGCGTACTTCTTGTTGAACACCGCCTTGATAAAGCCGGCGGGAATGTGCAGATAGGGGCTGCGGTCCGGCGGGCCGGCCTCCAGCACGCAGACCGTGGAGCCGTCCGCGCTCAGGCGGTTGGCCAGGATGGAACCGGCCGCGCCGGATCCCACGATCACATAGTCGAACTGATCCGCGTCGCGGAGAGAAGGCTGTGCTTGGCTCATGTCTGGATCCGCGTACGTCAGGGAATCGCGTTGAACGACTTGCCGGCAAGGCAGACGTACTTGATTTCCAGGAACTCTTCGATGCCGTACTTGGAGCCCTCTCGGCCCACGCCCGACTCCTTGATGCCGCCGAAGGGACCGACCTCGTTGGAAACGGCGCCGGTGTTCACGCCGACGATGCCATACTCCAGCCCTTCCATCATGCGCCAGACCCGTTCCAGGTTGGCGGTATAGAAATAGGCGGCCAGACCCGAGGCGCTGTCGTTGGCTCGCGCCAGCACCGCGGCTTCGGATTCGAAGGTGCTGATGCCCACCACCGGGCCGAAGATTTCCTCGTGCGCCAGTTCCATGGCGTCGGTGATGCCGGCAAGCAGGGTCGGCTCATACAGCAGGGTGCCGTGTGCGCGCAGCTTGCCGCCCGCCAACAGGCGCGCGCCGCGCGCGGTGGCGTCATCCACCAGGCGGGCCACCTTGTCCACGGCGCGCTGGTCGATCAGCGGCCCTTGCGTGACTCCTTCTTCCAGGCCGCCGCCCACCTTCATGCGGCGGATTTCCGCCAGCAGCTTGTCGTTGAAGGCGTCGGCGACGCTGGCATGGACGTAGACGCGGTTGGCGCAGACGCAGGTCTGGCCGGCGTTGCGGAACTTGGAGAGCACCAGGCCTTGCACGGCCTCGTCCAGGTCGGCGTCCTCGAACACGATGAAGGGCGCGTTGCCGCCCAGTTCCAGCGACAGCTTCTTGATGTTGGAAGCGCTTTGCTGCATCAGCAGCCGGCCCGTCTGGGTGGAACCGGTGAAGGTCAGCTTGCGCACCGTGGGGTTCTGCGTCAGCTCCGTGCCGATGGGCGCGGGGTCGCCGATGACCACGTTGAGCACGCCGGGCGGGATGCCGGCCTGCTCGCCCAGCCAGGCCAGTGCCAGCGCGGTGAAAGGCGTCAGTTCGGACGGCTTGAGCACCACCGTGCAACCGGCGGCCAGCGCCGGGCTGACCTTGCGCGTGACCAGGGCCGAGGGAAAGTTCCAGGCAATGATGGCCGCGCACACGCCCACGGGCTGCCGGACGGCCAGCATGCGCTGGTCGCCGCGGGTATGGGGCAACACGTCGCCATAGACGCGCTTGGCCTCTTCGGCGAACCATTCGACGAAGGACAAGGCGTAATTCAGTTCGCCGCGGGCTTCGGCCAGCGGCTTGCCCTGCTCCAGCGTCAGCAGCAGCGCCAGGTCGTCGGCGTGCGCCTCGATCAAGGCATGCCATTTGCGCAGGATGGCGCCACGCTCCTTGCCCGTCCTGGCCCGCCAGGCCGGCAGGGCGTCATCGGCCGCCGCGATGGCGCGGGCCGTCTCGGCTTGGCCCAGATTGGGCACCGTGCCCAGCGCGCTGGCGTCAAAGGGATTGCGCACCGTGATGGTGGCGCCGTTGTCGGCGTCGCACCAGGCGCCGCCGATGTAGGCCTGCTGCCGTAGCAGCTGGCTATTCTGCAGATTCATTTGTCTCGCGCTCCATCCGTCATGCTCCGCACGGTCCGCGCTATGGGGCCGGGCGAAATTTTTTGGGGAGGATAGCCCTGGCGCCGGCCTGCGCAACAGCAGTCATTAGCGATGCCGCCATCACCATCCGCGATGACAAGCCCGTCCGTGGCTACAATGGACCGTCTCGTCCGCTTTCCCGTCCGTCCCCCATGCGTCTCGATCCCACCTCCCTCAAGCTCTTCATCAGCGTGGTCGAGCAAGGCACCATCGCCGCGGCGGCCGAGCACGAGCACATCGCCGCGGCCGCCATCAGCAAGCGGATCAGCGAGCTGGAAGAGAACCTCAAGATCCGGCTGCTCATCCGCACCAACAAGGGCATCCGCCCCACGCCGGCCGGCATCGCGTTGTCCACCATGGCGCGGCGCGCCCTGCATGAACTCGATGAAATCTCGGTGCACATGCGCGACTACTCGCGCGGCCTGCGCGGCTTCATCCGGGTGCACGCCAATATTTCCGCGATCACGCAGTTCCTGCCCCAGGACATCAAGCTCTTCCTGAACGACTACCCCAACGTGCAGGTCGACCTGGAAGAGAAAATCACCTCGACCATCATCAAGTCGGTCGCCGAAAACGCAGCCGACGTAGGCATCTTTTCGGGCACTGCGCCGGACCACGACGTGGAGATCCACCCCTACCGCGAGGACACGCTGGCACTGGTGGTGCCCGCCGACCATCCCCTGCAGGACAAGCCGGGCTTTCGCTTCGCCGACGCGCTGGAACACGACTTCGTCGGCTTGCACCGCGGCAGCGCCATCAACCGCATCCTGTCCAACGCCGCCAGCGACGAGAAGCGCAACATACAGCTCAAGGTGCAGGTCACCGGTTTCGACGCGCTGTGCTTCATGGTGAATTCGGGGCTGGGCATAGGCGTGCTGCCGCTGGACATCGCGCGCCGCTACTCGGCCATGTTCGACATCCGCATCATTCCTCTGACCGAACCCTGGGCGCGGCGCCAGATCCAGATCTGCGTGCGCTCCTTCGACGCACTGCCCACTGCCGCCAAGCTCTTCGTGAACCACCTGAGCAAGCGCCAGCCCTGAGCGGGCGCCATGGCGCCAGCCCCGGCATCGGCGTTCGTGCAAAAAAAAGCGGAGACGGGGTGTCCGTCTCCGCTGCTGCCGCGTATTTCCCTGCCTCAGTACGTCATGCGCACACCCAGCAGCACGCTGCGCCCCGGCAGCGGCGCCACCGTCGAAATGAAGGACGCGTGGTTGTACGCCAGCTTATTCAGCAAGTTGGTGCCGCGCAGGTAGACCTCGTAGCCCGTGGCGCCATACTGGCCGCGATAGGCCACCACCGCATTGACCATGTTGTAGCCGGGCGTGCTTTCCTCGTAGGCGGCAATGTCCTTCTGGGCGAACACGCGGGCGTACTCCACGCCGCCCGACCATTGCTGCCATTTCATGTCGGCGCGCACGCCGGCACGGCCTGCGGGGATGCGCGGCAGGTTGCCATCGCCGCCCGTCAGCTTGCCGCGCACGTAGTCGCCGAACACCGCAGCCGAAAACACCGGGGTGAACTGGTGGCGCAGTTCGCCTTCCACGCCCGTGAACTCCGCGTCGCGCTGGGTGTACTCGATCAGGCGGAAATCCTCGTAGCGGTCCAGCGTGTTGGCATAGATGTAGTTCTTCACGCGGTTGTGGAACACGCTGGCCGAGAACGTCGTGTCGCCCGAGTGCTTGCGCAAGGTCAGGTCGATGTTGTGCGAGGTCTCGCGGCCCAGGTCCGGATTGCCCAGCTCGTAGGTGTTGGTGGCCAGGTGCACACCGTCCGCATACAGTTCTTGCGCGGTCGGCAGGCGCTGCGAGCGCGACAGCGACAGGGCCACGGAATACTGCGGCGCGAAGTCCCAGATGGCCGCGGCCGACAAGGACGTGCCCGACAGGCTGCTGCGTTGCGCGCCGCCGGTAGGCGAGATGCGCTGCCAGTCCTGCCGTGCGCCCAATTCGAAGCGCCAGTCGTTCAGCTGGTATTCCTCCAGCACGAACAAGCCGTAGGAGCGCGTCTTGCTGCGCGGCAGGAACGCCTCTTCGCCATCGGCGCGGAAATCGCTGTAGGCATTCTGCACGCCCACCACGCCGCGCCAGCCTGCGATGGGCTTGTGCTGCATTTCCACGCGCAGGTCGTAGCCCTTGTTCTTGAAGCGGGTACCGACCTCGCCGCCTTCGATCTCGTCGTGCTGGTAGTCGGTCAGTCCACCGCGCACGCGGATCTTCTCGAAGCCCGCGAACGGGTCCTGGTACTCGGCGCGCAGATCGAGACGATTGCTGCGCAGCTTCACGTAAGGCACGCCGCCATGTTCGTGCTCATGGTCGTGATCGTGGCCTGCTTCGTCGTGGTCATGGTCATGGCCGCCGCAATGCAGATGGGTGCCGTGCGGGTGGCAGCCTTCGTATTCGTGGTTGTGTCCGGGCAGGCCGTATTTGCTTTCCAGATGCGTGAACGCCAGGCCGACATAGCCGCGCGGCGTGATCCAGGACATGCCCACCGTGCCCTGCGTCGACTCGCTGTACGAGCCTTCCAGCTTGCCGCCCGGCCAATCCGGCACGTCGTAGTCGCTGGTGCGGCGCTTCAGGCCCTCCACGCGCACCGCGAACTGTCCTTCGCCCGCGGTGATACCCACCGCGCCCGCGCGCTCCTTGGTGCCGGTGGCGCCGCGCAGCTCGGCCTCGGCCTCTATGCCTTTTTCCGGCACCGCCGTCGGGATCTTCTTATCCACCACATTGACCACGCCGCCGATCGCGCCGCCGCCATACAGCAGCGTGGCCGGCCCCCGCAGCACTTCGATGCGTTCGGCCAGCAGCGGCTCCACCGTCACCGCATGGTCCGGAGAAATGCTGGACGCGTCCATCACCTCGGAACCGTCGGACAGCACCTTCACGCGCGGCGCCGTCTGGCCGCGGATCACGGGGCGGCTGGCGCCGCCGCCGAAGGTGTCGCTATTGACGCCGGGCAGGTTCTTCAGCGTGTCGCCAAGGGTGCCGTTGCGCTGCTCGATCAGCGCGTCGCCTTCCAGCACCGAGGCCGGCAAGGTGGTGCTGTTCAGGTCCAGTCCCAACGGGTTGGCGGATACCGTGATCGGCGCCAGCGTCTTGGCGGCCGCGCGGTCCGCCGCGGCTTCCTCGGCCTGCGCCGCGGGCGCGGCCAGCATCAGCGCGCAGACCAGGGGTTTCAGCGCGCCCCGGCGCCCCGCCCGCAAGGCAGCCCGGCCGCCGCGCTTGCCCCGCCACCCCAGTTTCTTGCCATTCATCATCGCCCTCTTTCAAATGTTATAACGTACCAAATAATTAACGAATGATATAACATTTCGAATTCTAGGGAAGACAGATTGCCGGTAGCCTCGCCTTCTCCATGCGCAAAAATGCAAAAAGGCCAGCAGTGAACGCCACTGCCGGCCGGATGTCGGGCGGCCAGCCGGCCGCCTTGGTTGCTGCGCGGGCAGGAGCCCGCGGCGGACTAGTGCGTCCGGCCCGCGATCTCGCCCACCACCCTCACCCGCGCCCGCACGGCATTGCCTGGCAGATAGGCCAAGGGGATGTCTTCCTGCTCGATGACGGTGACAGTCTGCGCGTCCGCGCCCGCCGCAACCGCGCGCTCCACCGCGATGGAGCGCGCGCGCTCCAGCAGTTCTTCGCGGCCCATGTTGGTGAAGATCTGGTCCACTTCCCCGGACACCTGGGCGATGGCTGCGCCGACCGCGTTGGCGACAGCGTGGTTCGCCACCCGGACCACTTCCGAGAATCCCGGCACCTGGTCGGGGATCAGCACCGAACCGCCGCCCACCGCAATGAGCGGCACGTCACGCGCGTCGCTCTTCATGCGATCGCAGGCCTCGGAAATGGCCTCGTGGATACGCGCCAGCGCGCCACGCACCATCGCAGCATCCAGATGGGCCACGCGTGAACGGTCGCCGATATCGGCCAGACCCGCGGCCACGGCTATGTCGGTGCAGGTGAGTTGCTTGCCGCCAAACACCAGCGCCTCTTCCAACAGCCGGTGACCCACGCTGACGGGACCGACCTGCAAGGTCCGCGGGTCGACCAGCGTGCCGCCGCCCACGCCGATGGACAGCAGGTCAGGCATGCGGAACGCGGTGCGCACCCCGCCCACCTCGACCATATTGTTGGCCTGGCGCGGAAAGCCGTTCTGCACGCAACCGACGTCCGCGGTGGTGCCGCCCACGTCGCACACTACGGCATCGTTGATCGAGGCCAGAAAGACCGCGCCGCGCATCGAGTTGGTGGGGCCGGAGGCAAACGAATGCACAGGGAAGTCGCGTGCGTTCTCCGCCAGCGTGACGGTGCCGTCGTTCTGTGTCAGGAATAGCGGCGCGCGGATGCCGCTGTCTGCCAGCGCCTGGACGAAGGCGTCTGTGGTCTTGTGCGCCAGATCGATCAGGGTCGCGTTCAGCAGTGCCACGTTCTCGCGGCCCAGCAGGCCGATGCGGCCCAACTGGTGCGAGTAAGTAATGCGGCAGTCCGGGTGTTCCTGCAGCAGGATCTCGCCCGCGCGCAGTTCGGCCGTGCCGATCAAGGGCGAGAACACGCCGCTGATAGCGACGGTGGAGACGCCCGACGCGCGAATGGCGCGGGCCGCGTCGCGCACGGCCGCCTCGTCCAGCGGCATGAGCTCGCGGCCGTCGAATTCGTGGCCGCCCTGCACCAGGTAGGTGCCACCATTGACCTTCTGCGCCAGATCCTCGGGCCAGTCGCAAAACGGCAGCAAAGAGGCCGCCGCCGGCAGGCAGACGCGCAGCGCCGCTGCCGGCTCCAGATCGCGCCGTTGCACCACCGCGTTGGTGAAGTGCGTGGTGCCGATCATCACCGCGTCCGGGTTTCCAGCCTCGGGGCAGGCCTGGATCAGCGCCGCCAGGGCGCGGCGCACGCCCGTGGTCACGTCCGCGGTGGTGGGTGACTTGACGGCGCCCAGGACCTGGTCGTCCCGCACAAATACGGCGTCCGTGTTGGTGCCGCCTACGTCGATGCCGATGTGTTTCATATCAAGTTTCTATGCGAAGACCGAGCGATAGTCGAAGTCGAAGCCGAAAGCCCGCGGCCCCACCAATTCCAGGCCGCGCGGCGTGGTAAACACGGACGGCGCGGGCAAGGCCAGCACGCTGACGCGCTGGCCGAAGCGCAGCACATCGGTGCCGATGCCGTCGCCACTGACCGAATCCAGCACGCAGATAAGGTCCGGCGTCATCACCTCGGGCACGCCGTCGCGCTCACCCACCGAAAATTCGTTCTGGAAATGCAGCGCGTAGCGCGAACCGCGGTCATCTCCCAAGCCCTCCAGGATGGCGCAGCCGCGCAGAAAGCCTGCGGTGGTGCGGCGCTCCACGTCCACCACCTTGCCGGTGAACATGCGCTTGCCAGCGGTTTCCTGCAGCACGGCGCCGATCACGTCGTCATGCTGGCGCCGCGCGCGCAGCACCACCTCGCCCAGGCGAATCGCCTTGCTGACGGTATAGAGAATGCCGTGGTCTTTCACTTCGCTGCCGCTGCGCGGCGTCTTGCAGGTGGCAGCGGTGGAACCCATTTCCACCACCACCTTGCGGCTCAGGCGCTCCACCCATGTGGCCGAGGCCGCGCGCGTGACGATAACTTCGTTGTCGCGGATGTCGGCCACGGCCAGCGGATACATGGGCAAGCCGTTGGCGGCGAAGCTGGTCATCTGCGCTTCGGGATAGGCGCGGCCCATGCTGTCCGCGTCCACCACCGGCAGCCCCATGAGCGCTGCCACCATGAAGGGTTGCAGGCCGTTTCCGCCGCCGATTTCCAAGGCCATGATCGCGCGGAAGCGCGCTCCGCAATACTCCTCCATCATGCGCACCGGCTTGACCGCGAAATGCGGATCGGCCAGGCGCTCCTGTCCGACCAGCGGCGCACCCATGCCCGACACCACCGCAACACGGTCGTCGTCGTTCAGGTACATGGGGTCCAACAGCGACGCGCGATAGCCCTTCTTGTAGAGCTGTCGCATGTTCAGCAGTTTCTGGTAGGGATCGCCGCCGCCGCCAGTGCCCAGAATCCAGGCGCCCACGGCCAGGGCTTCCATCTCTTCGGCGGATACGACGCGCGTTCCGGTGGTTGTGCTTGCGGCTACAGATAGCATGGTTCGATGTGTTCTGAAGGGAACCGGGATGGGAAGCAAACCTTACTTCGCGAGAAAGAGGCCGGGCAAATTGAATATGCGCATGACGCGCATAGACCCAAATCATGCGCCCTGCATGTGTTGAACCTATGTGCCGCATTCTTCGTATTTATTTGCCGCCGGGTGGTGCATCTGCAAATATCAGGCCACGGTTTCCGGCACCAACCGGCGAGCGATATACAAGGGGAAATACCAATGCGGCAACGCCTGAGCAACTTCCTACTGGCAGCGGCCATCGCCTGCGCGCCGGCGGCCTCGCATGCGTTCGAGACCTCGAACGGCAAGCGCATACTGGTCATCGGCGGCCAGCAGGCCGTGTCCGTGATGGACCCGGCCCAGAAGTACGACCTGTCCATCCGCACCATCCAGCAAGCCACGTATGACGCCTTGCTGAAGTACGAGGGCGACCCGCCGGAGCTCAAGCCCTGGCTCGCCACCTCGTGGTCTGCCAACGAGGACGCCACCGAGTGGACCTTCAAGCTCGATCCGCGCGCCAAGTTCCAGAATGGCGATCCCGTGGATGCGGCCGCGGTAAAAGCCTCGTTCGAGCGCACGCTGAAGCTGAACAAGGGCCCCGCCTGGATGTTCTCGGACTTCCTCAAGGCTGAGAACATCGTGGTCGACGATCCCCAGACCATCCGCTTCAAGCTGACCCGACCCTATGCGGCATTCCTGGGACTGGTGCCCTGGTGGTACGTGGTCAACGTCAAGGAAGCGATGGCGCACGAGCAGAACGGCGATTATGGCCAGCAATGGCTGACCGAGCACACCGCCGGCTCCGGCCCGTTCCGCGTCAAGCGCGTGGAACCGAACTCGCTCTACGAGCTGGAAACCTGGAACGACTACTGGAAGGGCTGGCCCCAACCCGAGAAAGCGCGCCTGGGCGGCATCATCTACCGCGTCATCACCGAGAACTCCAGCCGCCGCGCCGCGCTGGCGCGTGGCGAGATCGACATCGCCGGCAGCCTGTCGCCGGAAGACATCGACCAGCTCGCCACGGTCAAGGGCGTCAAGATCGGCCGCAAGCCCGGCATGGGCGGCTTCGGTCTCAAGTTCAATACGCAGGGCAAATACACCTCCGACCTGAACCTGCGGCGCGCCCTGGCCTACGCCTTCGACTACGACTCGCTGCTGAAGATCTATAACGGCAAGGCCCGCTTGATGGACAGCCCGTTCCCGCCGTCGGTGCAGGGCCATATCGCGGTGCCGGACATGCCTCGCCGCGACATGGACAAGGCGCGCGCCTACATGGGCAAGTCGAAGTGGCCGCAAGGCGGCATCGAGCTCGAGTACGTGTACGTGCAAGGCCTGGAAGAAGAACGCCAGATGGGTCTGCTGCTGATCGACAATCTCAAGCCCTTGGGCATCACGATCCGCATGGTGCCGCTGACCTGGCCCAACATGGTGGCGCGCGGCGCCAAGGTCGAGACCTCGCCGGACATCTTCGCGTCATTCACCTCGGTGATGTCGATCGATCCGGAATCCGTGGCCTACATGTATCACAAGGGTTCCTGGGGCCAGTACTACGGCACGCACTTCCTGGATGACCCCGAACTGTTCGCGCTGATCGACCGCGCCCGCACGCTGTCGGCCTGGCCGCAGCGCCAGCCGCTGTACGAAGAGATCCAGCGTCGCATCGTCGCCGACCAGCCCGAGATCTTTGGCATGATCCGCGACCGCACCACGGCCTCCCGCGACTACGTGCAGGGCCTGCTGGATTCGCCGATCCGCATGGCCAGCGAGTTCGATCTCTACCCGCTGTACATCGGCCGCTAGGAAATACAGGCGTCATGCTGCGCTTCATACTCAAACGTTCGGCCTTCATGCTGCTGATGCTGGCCGGGCTGCTGGCCATCACCTTCACGATCTCGCACGTGGCGCCGGGCGATCCCGCGCGCCTGGCGGCCGGCCCCAACGCCACCGAGGCGATGGTGCAGACCATCCGCGCCGAATACGGCATGGACCGGCCGGTGCTGGTGCAATTCGGCAACTACCTGGGCGGCGTGCTGCATGGGGACCTGGGACGTTCCATCACCACCACGCGGCCAGTGTTTCAGGATCTGCTGCGCTACTTCCCCGCCACGCTGGAACTGGTGAGCTTCGCGATCCTGCTATCCATCGTCGGCGGCGTGACGCTGGGCACCATCGCGGCGGCGACGCAGAACCGCTGGCCGGACCATCTGATCCGGCTGCTATCGACCTCCGGCGTGGCATTTCCGATGTTCTCCCTGGGCCTGCTGCTGAAATACCTGTTCGCGCAGCACATGGAATGGCTGCCGCTGGGGGGCCGACTGGACATGCTGGCGAGTCCGCCGGATCCCTTCACGGGCTTCTACACCATCGACAGCCTGCTGCGCGGCGACTTCGAGACCTTTGTTTCCGCGCTCAGCTACATGATCCTGCCGGCGCTGGCGCTGGCGTTTCCCGCGCTAGCCTCCATCATCCGGGTGAACCGCGCGGAAATGCTGGAAGTGCTGAGGCAAGACTACATCGTGGCGGCGCGGGCGCACGGGGTAGCGCCCTGGCGCGTGATCGCCAAGTACGCGCTGCGCAACGCCATGTTGCCCACGCTGGCCATGATAGGCCTGCGCTTCGGCTGGATGCTGGGCGGCACCGTGCTGATCGAATCGGTGTTCGACTGGCCCGGCATCGGCCTGTATGCGGTGCAAGCCACCATGAACTCCGATTTCCAGCCCATCATGGGTGTCACGCTGGTGCTGGGCGCAAGCTTCATGCTGATCAACTTCATCATCGACATCATCTACGGCATGCTGGACCCGAGGGTCCGTCATCAAGGCTAGAGTCCTATGTCCACCACGGCCATCTCCCCGCCGCCGCGCACGCAGCACGGCCTGTCCAGACAACTGCGCCTGTACGCGGCCACCTTCGCGCGCAACAAGTCCGCCATGCTGGGCCTGGTCATCGTGATCGCATTCCTGCTGGTGGCGCTGTTCGCCCCCTGGCTCGCGCCCTATCCCGAAGACGCCGCCGGCTCCGTCAAGCTGGCGCAGAAGCTGCTGCCGCCCAGTTCCACCCACTGGTTCGGCACCGACGAAATGGGCAACGACGTGCTGTCGCGCGTCATTCTCGGCGCCCGCACCTCGCTGCAGATCGGCCTCACCATCACTTGCATCGCCGCGCTCATCGGCGTGCCGCTGGGCGTCATCGCCGGCTACTTCGGCGGCCGGGTGCAGGAACTGATCATGCGCGTCACCGACATCTTCCTGTCGGTGCCGGGCCTGGTGCTGGCCATCGCCATCGTGGGCGCGCTGGGCCCTGGCATCCTGAACGCCATGATCGCGCTGTCGCTGGTGTGGTGGCCGGGTTATGTGCGGCTGGTGCAGGCCAAGACCCTGTCCCTGAAGGGCGAGGTCTATATCGACGCGGCCCGCATGATGGGCGCGGGCCCCTTGCGCATCGTGTTCGTCCACATTCTGCCCAACTGCGTGTCGCCCATCGTCATCAAGGCGTCCATGGACATGGGCATGGCCATCCTCAGCGCGGCCAGCCTGGGTTTCCTGGGCTTGGGCGCTCAGCCGCCCTCGCCCGAGTGGGGCGCCATGATCTCGGTGGGCCGCAACTACCTGCCGCAATGGTGGTGGTACTCGGCTTTCCCAGGGCTGGCCATCTACCTTACGGTGTTGGGCTTCAACCTGATCGGCGACGGGCTGCGCGATGTGCTCGATCCCAAGCAAAGGAGCTGAGGGCATGAATGCTCCCCTGTTGGAATTCGACGATTTCCGCCTGCACTTCGATACCTTCGACGGCAGCTACCAGGCGCTGGACGGCGTCACGCTCAGCATCGCCGCCGGCGAAAGCCTGGGCATCGTGGGCGAAACCGGCTGCGGCAAGTCCGTAACTGCGAAAAGCGTGTTGGGCCTGGTTCCCAGTCCGCCCGCACGCATCGTCAGCGGCGACCTGCGCTACCGCGGCCAGAGCCTGCTGGGCATCGGCGAAGCCGCCATGCGCCGGATCCGTGGCGTGGAGATCTCCATGATTTTCCAGGATCCGATGACCTACTTGAACCCGCTTTTCACCATCGGCGACCAGATGTCGGCGGTGATCGCGGCGCACGACGCAGGCCAGCCGCGCAGCCAACGGCGCTCCGGCAGCCAGCGCCGGCGGCTCGCTGCCGAGATGCTGGAACGCGTGCATCTGCCCAATCCGGACACGCAGCTGGAACGTTATCCGCACCAACTATCGGGTGGACAGCGCCAGCGCGTGCTCATCGCCATGGCCCTGTCGGGATCGCCGTCGCTGCTGATCGCCGACGAGCCCACGACGGCGCTAGACGTCACCATCCAGGCGCAGATCCTGGATTTGCTGGACGAACTGCGGCGCGACCTGGGTCTGGCCATCCTTTTGATCTCGCACGATCTGGGCGTGATCTCGCGGGTGTGCGACAGAGTGGCCGTCATGTACGCGGGCACCGTCGTCGAAACGGCGCCCGTGGAAGACCTGTTCGACAACCCGCGCCATCCCTATACGCGCGGCCTGCTGGCCTCGGTGCCGCATCCGCGCAGACCGGCGCAAGCCCTGGCTGGCATACCCGGCACGGTACCCAATCTGCTGCATCCGCCCACGGGCTGCCGCTACCAGGCGCGCTGCGCGCAAGCCGTGCCCGCCTGCGCGCAGCAACGGCCGCCCACTCTGACGCTAGCTCCCCGCCACACCGCCGCCTGTCTCCTGCTGGCGCAAGACCACGCCTACGGCACTGCCACCCATGCTGCTTGAACTGCGCTCCGTTTCCCGTGATTTCCGCCTGAACGACGGGCGCGTGCTGCACGCGGTCAGCGACGTGAACCTGGCGATCGAGCCGGGCCAGGCGCTCGGCCTGGTGGGCGAATCAGGCTGCGGCAAGTCCACCCTGGGCCGGTTGTGCGCGCGCGCCCTGGACCCATCCCTCGGCAGCGTCCACTTTGATGGCCGCGACGTCACCCAGCTAAGTCCGCGCGACCTGCGCGCCTTGCGGCGTTCGGTGCAATTCATCTTCCAGGATCCGCATTCCGCATTGAACCCGCGCATGACCATCCAGCGCAGCGTGTCGGAGCCGCTGATCCTGCATACGGACTTGCGTGGCGCCAGGTTGCGCGCGCAGGCGGCCGAATTGATGGAGATGGTTGGGCTGCCTGCCCAGTTCCTCAGCCGCTACCCGCACGAACTTTCCGGCGGCCAGAAGCAGCGCGTATGCATCGCCCGCGCCATCGCGCTCAAGCCCAAGCTGCTGGTTCTGGACGAACCGACCTCGGCGCTGGACGTTTCAGTGCAGGCGCAGATCCTGTCGTTCCTGAAGGAACTGCAGTCGCGCTTCAACCTTTCCTACCTGTTCATCTCGCACAACCTGGCCGTGATCCGAGCGCTATGCCCGCGGGTGGCGGTCATGTACCTGGGCCGCATCGTCGAGCAGGGGCCCACCGAAGACGTCTTCGTCCAACCACGTCACCCCTACGCCGAGGCGCTGATCGACGCGATCCCCGTTCCCGAAGGCCGCCAGCCCGCGCGCCGCATCACGCTGCAAGGCGACATTCCCTCGCCCATCGACCTGCCGCGCGGCTGCGCCTTCGCCTCGCGTTGCGGCAAGGCCATCGCCGGCCTTTGCGGCGCCGCTCAGCCCGCCCTGTACGCCACCGGCCATGCGCACGAGGTGCGTTGCCACCTCTATGCGCCAGCGTGACCGCGGGCGGCAAGGCATGGCGCAAGATGGTAAAAATGCAGCTGATATGAGTCGCCCGGCATGACCGCTCTCTTGGACAAGTTCGCCAACCAGCTCGACTGGAACCTGCTGCGCACCTTCATGGTGATCGTGCAGGAACGCAGCATCACGCTGGCCGCCCACCGCCTGTCAGTGACGCAGCCTTCTGTCAGCGCGGCATTGCGTCGCCTGGAAGAACGCCTGGAGCGGCGCCTGATCGAACGCGGCGGCGCTGCCGCTTTCCAGCCCACCCCCGCGGGGGAAGTACTGTACCGCCATTGCGCCGACATCTACGGCGTCGTCACGGCCCTGCCCAACGCGCTGGACGCGGCCCATGCCGAAATCCAGGGCATCGTCACCCTGCACCTCAGCGGCCATGTCCACTGGCCGGAACTGCCCGGTTTGATCGCCGCCTACCGGCAGGACTATCCGCTGGTGCGGTTCCGCTTCAGGCGCGGCACCTGCGACGACATCCTCGGCCAGCTCGCGCAGAAGAACGCCGCGCTGGGCGTGGTGTCCGCGCACGACGCCCGTCCGGTGCTGGTGCAGCGCAAACTGTTCGACCAGGAAATGAGCCACTACGTCCGCGCTCCCGCGCCCGCCGATGACCTGCGCGCCGCACCGGTGCTAGGCTATGAAGGCGAGCAAGCGGGTTCGCCGCTGGCCGCGCTCTCCATGCATCGCATCCGCGCCGGCCTGGAAGGTCCGACCGTGGCGGAAGCGCCGGACGGCGAAGCGCTGGCCGCTCTGGTGCGCGCCGGCACCGGCATCGGGGCGCTGCCGCGCCGCCTGGCCGCAGGAGACGCCAGCCTGGCCGAACTGCCTCTTGCGCCAGTCATCTTGCCCGTCTATCTGGTCCGCCACGAACAGGGCGGGCTGAGCCCCGCAGACCAGAGTTTCCTGCAGTATCTGGACACGCGCGACGGCATCGCCTAGCGCCCCGCTGGGCGGGTGCGTGCAGAGCCAAGGACACGCCGCCACGTCCGCGTCACGAGGGCCCGCAGTATCATACGGCGATGGTATTTCCCCGGCTCCCCACCCCTCCCACGCTGACCGACACGGTCGCCAAGCGCCTGCTCGCCGAAATCGACGAGGGCCGCGTGCCGCCCGGAGAAAAATTACCCACGGAAAGCGCATTGGCGGAGCAGTTCGGCGTCAGCCGCACGGTCATCCGCGAAGCGGTGTCGCGCCTGCGGCAGGACGGCGTCGTGGAAGCCCGGCAAGGCAGCGGCGTGTACGTTACCGGCCAGTCCGGCAACCGCGCCCTGCGCATCGATGCCGCCGATCTATCCTCGCTGGATGCCGTGCTGCATATCGTCGACCTGCGGCGCGCGCTGGAAACCGAGATCGCGGCGCAGGCGGCGGCGGTACGCAAGAAGCAGGACATGGTGGAGATCGACGCCGCGCTGGCCGCCATTTCGCAGGCGGTGGCAAACGGCGGCGACGGCGTGCAGGAAGACGTGGCCTTCCATCGCAGCATCGCCCGCGCCACCGGCAACCCCTATTTCCTGACGACCCTGGCCTTCGTCAGCCAGTTCCTGGAAGCGGCCACGCGCGTCACGCGCGCCAACGAGGCCCGCCACGCCAGCCTCATGCGCGCCGTGCTGCAGGAACACATCGCCATCGTCGAAGCCATACGCGGCAAGGATGTGGATGGCGCCCGCGAGGCCGCGCGCATACACATGGTGAATGCGGCCAAGCGGCTGAGCCAGGCGCACCGCTGAGCCTGGCGGGCGCGGATAGGCGCCTAGCCGAATGCCTTGATGAAGAAATCCCGCGTGCCGAAGTTGCCCGACTTCAGCGCGATGTGGATGTCGACGTGCGCCGCGGAAGCATGGCCCGAGCACCAGGGCACGCCGGGATCGATCTGCTCGCCGATGGCGATCTGCCGCAGTCCCAACGCCTGCACCACCGCCCCGGAAGTCTCGCCGCCCGCCACGATCAGTTGCCGCACGCCGCGTTCAACCAGCCCCACCGCGACGCGCGCGATGGCCTCCTCGATCATGGCGCCTGCGCGGGCGGCGCCCAGCTCGCCCTGCGCCTGCCGCACCTGCTCTGGCTGCGCGGTGGAGTAGACCAGCACGGGACCGTCGTCGATGCGCGCCTCGGCCCAGGCCAGCGCCTCTCCCACGACATCATCGCCGGCCGCCAGCCGCAACGGGTCCAACGCCAGGGCCGGCCGGCCGCTTTCAATGAACGCGGCCACCTGGCCATTGGTAGCCGCCGAGCAACTGCCCGCCACCACCGCCTGCATGCCTGGCGCGCGCGCTTGCCGCGTTTGCGCGGACGCCGCCGTCAAGCCCCAGTTGCCCGGCAGTCCGATCGCCACGCCCGAGCCCGCCGTCACCAGCGGCATGCCGGCAAGCGCCGGCCCCAATGCCAGCAGGTCATCATTGGACACCGCATCCACGATGGCGATCTCGACCCCCTGCGCCTGCAATTCCCGGATGCGGGCGCGGATGGTCTCGCTGCCGCGCGCCACCACGCCATAGTCGATCAGGCCGACGCGGCGCGAGGTCTGGGCGGACAACACGCGCACCAGGTTGGGATCGGTCATGGGCGTCAGCGGATGGTGCTGCATGCCCGATTCGTTCAGCAGCACGTCGCCTGCGAACAGATAGCCCTTGAACACCGTGCGCTTGTTGTCCGGAAAGGCCGGCGTGGCGATGGTGAAATCCGTGCCCAGCCGTGTCATCAGCGCATCGGCGACCGGCCCGATGTTGCCCTCGGGCGTGCTGTCGAAAGTGGAGCAGTACTTGAAGTAGATCTGTTCCGCGCCCTGCGCCTGCAGCCACTCCAGCGCCGCCAGCGACTGCGCCACGGCCTCCGCCGCGGGCAGCGTGCGGGTCTTCAGCGCGACCACCACCGCGTCCGTCTCGCCGCGCAGCGGTTCGTCCGGTATGCCCATGGTCTGCACCGTGCGCATGCCGGCGCGCACGAGGTTGTTGGCCAGGTCGGTGGCGCCGGTGAAGTCATCGGCGATGCAGCCCAGTTTGATGCTCATTTGGCCTCCGGCAGGTCGATGCCCGGGAATATCTTGATCACCGCGCTGTCGTCCTCGCGGCCGTGGCCAGCGCTGGAGGCCTGCATGAACATCTGATGCGCGGTGGAGGCCAGCGGCAAGGGAAAGCGGGTATGCCGGGCGGTGTCCAGCACCAGCCCCAGGTCCTTGACGAAGATGTCGACTGCGGAAAACGGCGTGTAGTCGCCCGCCAGCACGTGGGCCATGCGGTTCTCGAACATCCAGCTATTGCCCGCGCTGTGCGTGATCACTTCATACAGGGCATCCGCGTCCACGCCTTCGCGCAGGCCCAGCGCCATGGCCTCCGCCGCGGCAGCAATGTGCACGCCCGCCAGCAGCTGGTTGATGATCTTGACCTTGCTGCCCGCGCCAGCGCGGTCGCCCAGGCGGTAGACCTTGCCGGCCATGGATTCCAGCACCGCGCCGCAGGCATCGTAGGCGGCCGCGCGGCCGGCGGTCATCATGGTCATCTCGCCCGAGGCCGCGCGCGCGGCGCCGCCCGAGATAGGCGCGTCCAAGTACAGGATGCCCTGTTCCTGGAGCCTTGCCTCCAGCGCGATCGACCAATTGGGATCCACGGTGGAACACATCACGAACACCGCCCCGGGGCGCAGCGCGGCGGCAAGGCCGCCCGCCCCATACAGGACCTCCTCGGTCTGCTGGGCGTTGACGACCACGCTGATGACAATGTCACAGGCGGCCGCCATTTCGGCCAGGGTGGCGCAGGCCACGCCTCCCTGCGCCGCGAATGCCGCGCCCGCCTCCTTGCGGATGTCGTATACGTGCACGTCGTGGCCGGCCCGGCGCAGGCTTTGCGCGATGCCCGCGCCCATGGCCCCCAGGCCGATGACGCCGACGCGGCGGGAGGGTGTTTGAGGATTGCTCATATCGTTGGCGGTCCGGCTACGGTGGAAATGAAATGCGGCCCGCGCTCAGCGCGTCAGGTCGTCGGCCATGTAGGCGCGGATGATGTCGGCGAAACTGGCGTCGCCGCGCAAACCCAGGCGTTCGGCCCGAGCGGTGTCCCAGCGGCCAGGCCAACTGCCCACGATGCGCTCGACGCGTTCGTCGGGCTGCCAGCCGACACGGCCGGCAACCTCGTCGCCCGCGACCTCGCGCAGCGCCTGCACCATCTCGCTTGCCGTGACCGACACGCCGGGCAGATTGATCGGCGCACGGTCCGCAACGGCGGCCGCTTCCAGTTCGCAGCCTGCGATCAGGGCCTGGATCGCGCCGCGCGGCGACAGCAGCCACAGGCGCGTATCGGCGCTCACCGGGCATGCCGAGTCGATGCCGTTCAACGGTTCACGGATGATGCCGCTGGCGAACGAGGAAGCCGCCGCATTGGGCCGCCCCGGACGCACGCTGATGGTGGGCAGGCGCAGCACGCGCCCGTCCACGTAGCCGCGCCGCGTGTAGTCCGCCAGCAGCAGTTCGGCGATGGCCTTCTGCGTGCCGTAGGATGATTGCGGATTGAGCGCGGTATCGTCGCGCACGGTGTCGGGCAGCGCGCCGCCGTACACCGCGACCGAACTGGTGAAGATCACCCGCGGCTTGTGGCCCAGGGCGCGGCAGGTCTCCAGCAGCGCGCGCGATGCGTCCAGGTTGATGCGCATGCCCAGATCGAAATCGGCTTCCGCCTGTCCGCTGACGATGGCGGCCAGGTGAAAGATGGCGCGGGTATCCGTGGCTATGGCTTGCCGCAGCACGGCGGAATCGGCGATGTCGCCGACCTGCGCACGTATGCGGGGATCGTCCGGGCCTGGTGCTTGAACCACGTCCAACAGATCGATTTGCGTGATGGCTTCGGGCTTGCCGCCATCAAGCGCCAGCGTGCCGCGCTCCAGCAGCTTGCGGGCCAGGCGCTGTCTCAGGAAGCCGGCGCCGCCGGTGATGAGTATCTTCATGTCGCGGTATGCCCCGTGTGTGTCAGGTAAGGCCTGGCCCAGCCCAGCCCGGCGGAGGTGCCGGCTCGCGGCCGGTATTCGCAGCCGATCCAGCCCGCATAGCCCAGCGCATCGATCTGCTCGAGCAGATAGGGATAGTTCAGCTCTCCCAGGTCCGGCTCGTGGCGGTCGGGCACGCCCGCGATCTGGATGTGGCCGATGCCCGCCATATCGCGCTTGAGCTTGACCGCGATATCGCCTTCCACGATCTGGCAGTGGTAGATGTCGAACTGGACTTTCAGATTGTCCGCGCCGACTTCGGCACAGACGGTCTGGGCCTCGTCTTGGCGGTTGAGGAAGAAGCCCGGAATATCGCGCGTGTTGATCGGCTCTATCACCACCGTCACACCGGCGGATGCCGCGGCGCGCGCAGCCCACGCGAGGTTCTCCAGATAGACCGCGCGATGCGCTGCACGGTCCTGCCCGGGCTGTATCAGTCCGGCCATCAGATGCAGCTTGCGGTTGCCCAGCGCGGCGGCATATTCCAACGCCAGGTCGACCCCGCGCCGGAACTCGCTTTCGCGGCCGGGCAGCGAGGCCGTGCCGCGCTCGCCCGCGGCCCAATCACCGGGCGGCGCGTTGAACAACGCCTGGGCCAGCCCCTGCGCTTGCAGCCGCGACTGGATGTCGGCGGCCGGATATTCGTAGGGAAACAGGAACTCCACTCCCGCGAACCTGTCCCCCGCGGCTGCCGCAAAGCGGTCCAGGAACGGATGCTCGGTGTACATCATGCTGAGATTGGCGGCCAGGCGCGGCATCGCGATTCCTTGATTCAATAGCGCGCGCCGAACACGGCGCGCAGTTCGTCGATGGCCGCTGTGCTCAATGGCGCCGGCCGGGGATCGCTCATCAGCCACAGGCGGGCGGTTTCTTCCAGCTCTTCCAGCGCGTAGGAGGCATGCGCCACGGAACGCTCCCACACCACCGGCCCCAGGCGCTCGAACAGCGCCCCGCGCACCTCGCTGGCCACGGCCGCGACCTCGGCGGCGGCTTGCGGATCGCCAGGGCGGCGATAAGGGATCAGCGGAATCCTGCCGACCTTCATGACCTGATAAGGCGTGATGGGCGGCAGCACTTCATCGGGCCGCCACACGCCCGCCAGCGTCAGCGCCACCAGATGCGTGGAATGCGTGTGCACGATGCCGCGGGCGCCGGGACTGGCCTGGTAGATGCCGCGATGCAGCTCCAGCGTCTTGGACGGCTTGCTGCCCGACACATGCCTGCCCGCGGCATCGACCTTGGACAGTTCGGCGGGATCCAGCCTGCCGAGGCAGGCATCGGTCGGCGTGATCAGCCAGCCGTCGTCCAGGCGCGCGCTGATGTTGCCGGCGGCGCCCACGGTATAGCCACGGTGGTAGAGGCTGGCGCCGACGGCGCAGATCTCTTCACGGATGCGGGATTCTTCGGTCATGGGCGCCCGCCGGCGGAACAAGGGGCGAGCATGCGAGATAAGGATGCCAAGGGCATGACGACGTTGCCTTCTGAAATTGAAGTCATAATGTCATCATACAAATTTGGCGTAAAGCACAGTGTCCGGGAAAACACTGAGCGGCCGGACGCCAATCCGGCCGCAGCGGTTTCAATCTTGCTTTCTGGCGCCCAGCTCCACCCCGGCCAGTTGCTCGGACAGGCGGGCGACGGCGGTGTGGTCCTGGCCCTTGCCCAGCGTCTTGCCGGCCGAGGCCCACAGTTCGCGGCACAGCGAGGCAAACGGCGTGGGCGTGCCGGTGTCGGTCGCGATGCCCAGCGCAATGCCCAGGTCCTTGACCATCAGGTCCAGGCCGAAGCCGGAATTGAACTGGCGCGACAGCACGAACTGCTTGAACTTCTTCTGGGTGGAATTGTTCATGCCGGTCGACGCGTTGAGCACGTCGACGATCACGTTCGGATCCAGGCCGAACTGCTGACCGATCAGCATGGCCTCGACGCCGATCAGGAAGCCGCCAGCCGACACCAGGTTGTTCAGCGCCTTCATGGCGTGGGCGCTGCCCACCTCGCCCACCGGCGTGATCGTCGTGCCCATGCTGGACAGCGCCGGACGCACCCGTTCCAGCGTCGCCGCAGGTCCGCCGTACATGATGGCCAGCTCGCCCGTGCGGGCGCGCGGCACGCCGCCGGAAACCGGCGCGTCGACCATGACGCCGCCGGCGTCAGCCACGGCCTGCGCCAGGCGCTGGGTATGCGCCGGCACGCCGGAACTCATGTCCACGATCACGCCGCCCGGGCGCAAGCCCGCCAGCACGCCCTGTTCGCCGTTCAGCACCTGCTCGACGATCCCACTGGTGGGCAGCATGGTGAAGATGATGTCGGACTGCGCCGCCAATTCAGCGCAGGTGGCGGCGGCCTGGCCGCCCACTTCCTGGGCGAACTTCGCGGCCTGGCCCGGCACGGCGTCGAACACCGTGACCGCAAAACCAGCCTGCACCAGGCGGGCCGCCATGGGCCAGCCCATGCTGCCGATGCCGATCAGGCCCACCCGTTCTTGCGGGGCGCTCATGCCTTGGACTCCTTGAAGGCGCCCTCTTCTTCCAGCACCTGGTTGGCGACCTTGAACGCGTCCAGCCCCGCCGGGATGCCGCAGTAGACCGTGGCCTGCAGCAGGATTTCCTTGATCTCCTCGACCGTTACGCCGTTGTTCAGCGCACCCTTGACGTGCAGCTTGATCTCGGCCGGGCGGTTCAGCGCGGTCAGCATGGCCAGGTTGAGCATGCTGCGGGTCTTCTTTTCCAGGCCAGGACGGCCCCAGGTATAGCCCCAGCACCATTCGGTGGTGATGTGCTGGAAGGCCATCATGAATTCGTTGGCGCGGGCCAGGGAACCGTCCACGTACTCGGTGCCCAGCACTTCGCGGCGCAGGTTCAGCCCTTGGTCGAACAGGGCCTGGGTTTCGGATTTGATGTCTGCCATGAGTTCCTCTTTGTGATGGGGTGAAGGGCGCTACATGGGTTTGCGCCCGCTTGTTTTGTCTGATTGTCAGGCAATTTTCCAGCAATCGTCAATAGTCTGATTGTCTGACAATATTCTTGACTATGAAAATGTGGCGCACCATAATTGCCGCAGGGAATGGACCGGCAAGCACGGCCTGTCGACGGGATATATTGGGTCTTTACATTGACACGGCAATTCGGGACGACGAGGCCATGAACCAGCGCCGCCACTCGAACCCTGCCGCCCGGATAAGCGAGAAATAGCAATGGCCAGCCAGACAGGCGCGGTATTCGAGAAGCCCAGCACTCTGCGCATACGCGTGGAGGAGTTCCTGCGAGCGTCCATCATGGACGGGCGGCTCAAGGGCGGAGAACGCCTGCGCGAGCAAGAGTTGTGCGATCAGCTGGGTATCAGCCGCAGCACCCTGCGCGAGGCGCTGCGCACCCTGGAAGCCGAACGCCTGATCTCCATCGAGCCGCACCGCGGCCCCACCGTAGTGCGCATCACCGAAAAGGCTGCCCGTGACCTCTATGCCCTGCGCGGACTGCTCGAAGGCTATGCGGCGCACGAGTTCGCGCGGCTGGCAAGCGACGCCGACATCGAGCGCCTGGGCAAGGCCGTCGACGCTCTGCACCGCCAGGCCAAGGGCAGCAACAAATCGGCCCTGCTGGCGGCCAAGCGAGAGTTCTACGACGTACTGCTGAGCGGCTGCGATAACGATCTGGTCAAGGATATGCTGCCCGGCCTGCTATCGCGCATCAACCTGCTGCGCGCCACTTCGTTCGCGCGCGCCGACCGCCTGCCCGAGAGCATGGCCGAAATCGATCAGATCTTCGGGCACATCCGGGCCAGGGACCCGCAAAGCGCGCAGAACGCCGCGCAAAGCCATATCGCAAACGCGGAACGCACTGCACTCGAAGTGCTCAAGCGCCAGCAACAAGAGACTTCCCAAAGTGAAGACGAGCGTCCTGCAACCAAAAAGCGGGGCGCCAGCACGGCTGGGTAGCGGCTTCATCCTGCCCGTCCTGCGCGCAACCGGAGCCCTCGCATGACGCTGCCCCACTACGAAGTCTATGCCCTGCGCTACGCCACGGTGGCGCGTAGGCGCAGCCAGAACTTCATCACGCCCCCGGACCCGCACGACGGTCCGATGCCCATGGACTACTTCGTCTGGGTCATCCGCAACGGCCAACGCGTCTATCTGGTGGATACGGGCTTCAACGAGGCCGCCGCCCGGGCTCGGGGACGCGAGTTTCTGCGCTGCCCGATAGAAGCGCTGGGAAAACTGGGCATCACGCCCGCGGACATCCGCGACGTCATCGTCACGCATCTGCACTACGACCATGCGGGCAACATCCGAAAATTGCCGCAAGCCCGCCTGCATCTGCAGGAAAGCGAGCTGCATTACGCCTGCGGCTGCAATATGCGTTTCGACATGCTGCGCCACGCCTATGCGGTGGAAGACGTGGTCGACGTGGTGAGGGGCGTGTACGACAAACGCGTGGCGTTCTACCACGGCCATGACGAAATCGCGCCGGGCCTGCAGTTGCTGCACATCGGCGGCCATACCCGCGGACTGCAGGCGGTGCGCGTGCATACCGTGCGCGGCTGGATGGTGTTGGCGTCGGACGCCAGCCACTATTACGACAACATGGGCCGGGACGCACCGTTTCCCATCGTCGACAACGTCGCCGACATGCTGGCGGGCTACGAGATCCTGCTGAAATTTGCGGAATCGCCCGACCACATCGTGCCGGGGCACGATCCCCAGGTCAGGACGCGGTATCCGGGGCTGGCCAGCGCGGATGCGGAAGTGGTGGCGCTGCATCTGGGCGGCGGCGCGCACCCCTGAACGCTGGCGCTTCGCACGTCAGCGGCGCGGCGTCACAAGCCGAGCGGCCGAATCGCCTCGCGCACGTCCTCCGCCGACATGTCCTGCACGATCATGACCATCGCGCCCGCGCGCTCCGCGCCCCCCGCCCCCGCGACTGGCTCCGGCACGGAAAAGACATGCCGCACGCCATGCACGGCGCGCAGGGTCCCGTCCGTCCAGTGCAAGAGCCCCTTCGCACGCAATAGCCGATCGCCGACCTGGCGCTGCATATGCCTGGTCCAGCGCGCGTAGTCCTCCCAGCCCACTGGCCGGCTCTGTGTGTAGGCATAGGACACGATTCCGTAGCGCAACACGTGCGCCAAAGGCCCCGCAGTTGGCGCCGCGCTCAGCGCCGCGGCATCCAGATGTTCGGCGCGCAGTCCGTCGAACAGCTCGGGCGCATCCTCATCCACGGTGTCCGGCGACACCGCGCGGATGGGTGCGCTGGCGTTATAGCCGCGCAACACGACGCGCAGGGCGCCGATGGCGGCCTCATCGGCCAGATCGGCCTTGGTCAGCGCGATGCGGTCGGCGATGGCGATCTGGGTGCTGGCTTCGCGGTACGCGTCCAGCGCAGCCATGCCATGCAGCGCGTCCGCCGTCGCCACCACGCCGCCGAAGCGATAGTGGCGGGCAATAAGCGGATCCGCCGCCAGCGTATTGATGACCGGGCAGGGATCCGCCAATCCGGAGGTTTCCACCACCACCCGCGTGAACGCGGGAATCTCGCCGCGCTGGCGTCGGTAATAGAGCGACTCCAGCGTGTCCTGCAGCGAACTGGTCGCCGCGCAGCACAGGCAGCCGGAATCCAGCAGCACCACGTCGGTATCGTCGGCGCGGCCCACCAGCATGTGGTCCAGGCCGATCTCGCCGAACTCGTTGATGATCACCGCCGTGTCGGCAAAGCGCGGGCTGCGCACCAGGCGCGACAGCAGCGTGGTCTTGCCGCTGCCCAGAAAACCCGTCAGCAGGTAGACCGGCAACGGTCCGGCGGTCATGGACATGGGCGGCTCAGGCCTGTTCCGCGGCGGGCGCGGGCAGGTTGCGCAGGTAGTCCTGTACCTCGCGCGACGGAATCACGTCGGCATACTTGCAGTTCAGGTCAAACAGGCTCATGGCATGGCTGGCCTGGAAACGGTCGAACGCGGCCTCTTCGGGAATGATGACCTTGAAGTTGTACGAATAGGCATCCACCGTGGTGGCGCGCAGGCAGCCCGAAGACGTGCAACCCACCAGGATCAGCGTGTCCACGTCCAGGAAGTTCAGGTGGCTCATGAAGATGGTGCCGAAGAAGCAGGACGGCTTCTGCTTGGTGATGCGGATGTCCTGCGGCCGCGGCGCCAGCGGCTCCACGGTCTGCGTGGCGTGGGTATTGGCCAGCACGGTCTTCTCGCCACCGCGATGGTTCTTGCCCACCTGCACGCCGCTGTCCAGCAGATCCGCGCGGCGGCCGCTTTCGGTATAGAAGACCGGAATGTTCTTGTCGCGCGCCAGCTCCAGCAGCGGCACGATATGCGCCACCGCATCCCAGGCCTCGCGGCCGCAATGGGTGCGGTACTGCTTCAGTCCTTCCAGGATGTCCTGGGGCGTATCGCCGCAGAAGTTGTACTGCACATCGATGATGAACAGGGCCGGACGCTTGCCGAAGCCGCCGCGCTTGCCATAGCCGGCCTGCGCCAGCACCTGCTTGTCGCGCTCGGTCAGAAAATCGTCCCAGATTCGCTTGGTTTCGCTCATGGTAGTGCCTGCCAGATGGAGAGTAGGTTCAGTTCAAAGACGCTTGAGATAGCGGCCGCCCGGGTTGCTGCGCGCGGCATCGGTGATGCGGCCGTCCAGCGCCACGGTGCGCCCGCGCACCAGGGTGCGCACGGGCCAGCCCTTCAGGGTCATGCCCTCGTAGGGCGAGTAATCGGAATTGGATTCGAGCGTGGCGGGATCGACGGTGCGCTCCAGGTCGGGGTCCACCAGCACCAGGTCGGCGTCCTTGCCGATCTCGATGCTGCCCTTGCCCGGCATTTGATAGATGCGGGCGGAATTCTCCGCGCTGACCTTCATCAGCGTTTCCAGCGGCACGCCACGGCGGTGATAGCCTTCATGCAGCAGAATCGGCAGCATCAGGCCGGTGCCGGGGAAACCGTTGCTGGCCGCCCAGATGTCGGTGTCCTTGGTGGCGCGCTTACGCGGCACGTGGTCAGTGCCGATGGTGGTGATGGAACCGTCCAGCACGCCCTCCCACATCGCGTCCACATCTTCCTGCCCGCGCACGGGCGGGTTAACCTTGGCATAGGTCCCGGCGGGCGATTCGTCGTTCAGGAACAGATAGTGCGGGCAGGTCTCGACATAGATGGGCGGCGCGTCCGGCGTGCGCCGGTGGCGCCGCGCCTCGTCCAGCGCCTCGCGGCTGCTCAGGTGCACGATATTGACCGCGGCGCCGGTCTTGGCCGCGAAGTAGCAGACGCGGTGTACGTTTTCCGCTTCCAGGAAGTCCGGGCTCTGCTCGTTCCAGGCTTTCAGGTCGTCGCGGCCGGCGGCGCGCAACGGATCCCGCAGGACGGGAATCACTTCGACGTTTTCGCAATGCACGCCCATGATCGCGCCCGGGATCGCCGCGGTGGCGCGCAGCGCCGAATACAGCAGGCCGTCATCGATGTCGGTAAAGCCCTTGGACAGGCCCGCGGCGCCCTTGTACATCATGTAGAGCTTGTAGGAATTCACGTTGAAGCGGCGCGAGATTTCCTCCAGCGTCTCCACGTGCAGATTGCTGGTGATGCCGAAATGAAAGCCAAAATCCACGCAGCTTTGCGACAGGGCGCGGTCACGCACCTTGTCAAAAGACTCGCGGATGTCCGCCGAACGGTGGAAGGACAGCACGGAGGTGGTTCCACCCAGCGCGGCGAAGCGCGATTCGGTTTCGAAGTCGGTTTCCGGCGAGCCGAAGCCGAAATGCACGTGCGGATCGATCAGGCCCGGCAACACCCAAAGACCCTGGCAGTCTATGGTTTCGCGTGCCTCCAGCGGGGTGCCCGGCTCGGCGATGATCGCGATGCGGCCGTCGATGACGCCCAGCACCCCCTCGGTCAGCCCCTGCTGCGGCAAATACAGTCTTGCATTGGTAAGTAAGAGATCCAGCATGATGTCGTGTTTCCCGGGAAATGCGCGTTATCAGCAATGGGCCGCGTTCGCGGCCGCCGTATCGTTCAAGAAGCCATTGAGGACGCTGGCGGGGATGCCGCCCTCCGCCATGAGTTTGCGTTCGGCGTGCGTAAGCACTTGCGCCTGGACCAGGAAGACGATGCGGCGCTCGCCGTCCTCGGCGATGACGGTGATGGGTTCGCCCTCGAGCACCCCATTGGCCACGTTCTCGAACCGCAGGATCTCCGCTCCGGTCAGGCCCAGCTGGCGCCAGCCCTCGCCCGGCGCAAAGGCCAGCGGCAACACGCCCATGCCCACCAGATTGGCGCGGTGGATGCGTTCGAAGGACTCCGCGATCACGGCGCGCACGCCCAGCAGCGCCGAACCCTTGGCAGCCCAATCGCGGCTGCTGCCCATGCCGTAGTCCTTGCCGCCCAGGATCACGCTGGCCACGCCCTCGGCCCGGTAAGCCTCTGCCGCGTCGACCACCGCCATGTCCTGGCCGTCGGGAAAATGGCGGGTCACGCCGCCCTCCACGCCCGGCACCAGGGAATTCTTGATGCGAATGTTGGCGAAGGTGGCGCGCGTCATCACATGATGATTGCAGCGGCGCGCCACATAGGTATTGAAGTCGCGCGGCGCCACCCCTTTGGCGATCAGGTAGACGCCTGCCGGCGTATCCGCCGGGATCTCGCCGCTGGGCGAGATATGGTCGGTCGTCAGCGAATCGCCGAAGGCGCCCAGCACGCGGCCATGCGTCAGGCTGGATTCCAGATCGGCCAGCGCATCGCGGCCCGGCTCGGTCTTGAAGAATGGCGGTTCCACCAGGTATTGCGATTCCGGGTCCCAGGGAAAGCGCAGGCCCGAGGGCGCGGGCAGATCGCGCCAAATCGCGCTGTCCAGGTTCGCCGGGTCATAGACTTCGGCGAACAGGGCGGGATCCGCGGCCAGCGGCAGCAAGGCCGTTATCTCTTCCTGGCTGGGCCAGACGTCGCGCAGATAGACGGGCGCGCCATCGGCGCCCGGCCCCAGCGGCTCACGCTCGAAGTCCAGATCCATCCTGCCGGCCAGCGCGTACAGCACCACCATGGCGGGAGAGCCGATGTAGTTGGCGCGCAGCAGCTTGTGGATGCGGCCTTCGAAATTGCGGTTGCCGGACAGCACCGCCGCAGCCACCAGGCCGCCCTCGGTGATGGCATCGGCCGCCGCCGTATCCAGGGGACCGGACTTGCCGCCGCAAGTGGTGCAGCCGTAGCCGATCACGTGGAAGCCTTGCGCCTGCAAGGCCTGCAGGAGGCCGGCGGATTCCAGATAGCGCGTCACCGCTCGCGAGCCAGGCGCCAGCGAGCGCTTGACCCATGCCGGCGGCTTCAAGCCCAGTGCCAGCGCCTTTTGCGCGACCAGGCCGGCGGCCAGCATCACGCCAGGATTGGACGTATTGGTGCAGGAGGTGATGGCCGCCAACGCCACGGAACCGTGGCCCAGGACGGCGCGGCTCGGCGGATGCGCGGCCAGGGAGGCTGCGTCCATGCCGAATCCGCCTTCGGCCAGCGGCTGGCCCAGGCGGCGGCGGAAATCCGCCGCGACCTCGCCCACGTCCATGCGGTCCTGCGGTCGGCGCGGACCCGCCACGCTGGGACGTGCCGCGGACAGGTCGATCTCTATGACGCGGCTATAGGCGGGCGCCGTTTCCCCGGCATTGCGCCACAGGCTGTTGGCGTGCGCATAGGCTTCGATCAGCGCCAGTTGCTCGTCACCACGCCCGGTCATGCGGGCATAGTCCAGCGTGCGCCCGTCGATCGGGAAGAAGCCGCAGGTGGCGCCGTACTCGGGCGCCATGTTGGCGATGGTGGCGCGCTCTGGCACGCTGAGCGCTTGCACGGCGGGTCCGAAGAACTCGACCATGCAGCCCACCACGCCCGCCGTGCGCAACTGCTGCGTGATCAGCAGGGCGGCGTCGGTGGTAAGCGCGGGCGCCTCGATGGCGCCACGCAGCCGCACCCCGACCACTTCTGGAATCGGGAATGTGTAGGCGTGGCCCAGCAGGGCCGCCTCGGCGTCGATGCCGCCCACGCCCCAGCCCAGCACGCCCAGGGCGTTGACCATGGGGGTATGGGAATCGCCGCCGATGACGAAATCGGGATAGGCCCAGTCGCCATCGGCCCGGGACTGGCGCGCGACTACCGGCGCCAGGTACTCCAGGTTGACCTGATGGATGATGCCGATGCCCGGTGTGATGACACGCAGTCCCTTATAGGCCTGTTGCGCCCATTTCAGAAACCGGTAGCGTTCGTCGTTGCGCTCGAATTCGCGGCGCAGGTTGCGCTGCACCGCGCCCTCGTCGCCCCAATGGTCGACCTGCAGGGAATGGTCCACGATCAGGTCCACGGGAATCCGGGTGTCCACCTGCGCCGCGTCCCCGCCGGCCTGGGCCACCGCGTCGCGCAACGCCGCCAGGTCCTGCAGCACCGGCAGGCCGCTGGAATCCGGCAGGATCACCCGCGCAACATGCAGCGGCAGGTCGGCGCCGACGTGCTCGCGCCAGTCCCAGAGCCTGCCGATCTCCTCTTCGGGCACGGCCGCGCCCCAGGCGCGATGACGCAACAGGTTCTCCAGCAGCACGCGGATGACATAGGGATATGCGTGGATGTCGCGCCCTGCCGCAAGAGCGGCGGCGGACAGGTCCGCGTAGCGCAGCGTCCTGCCGCAACAGGGGAAAGACTGGATCATGGCAGCGGTAATCGGGAAAATCTCAACTTGGGTCATCTTACGGCCTAGGAAATAATAGTGTCAACACTATTGCCTGGGCATATCCGAACACTAGACCCAATAAATACAGTTCAGAGAAGAGCCAAAGAAAGTGTAGATAGCTGACCGAACCTCTCTCGCCTAGGGATAACCCGAAAATACTTCGATAAAATAGGCGAATTACCCATGATATCGATAGCAGTCCAGCACTTCGCTCACAACAAAGACAACTCCAAAAGAGTTGACACTTTTTAAATTCCTTTGATAGGCTGTCAACACTATGAACACCGCCACGATCTCCATCGCCACCAAGGAAGACGCCTCCGGCCCGCTGGCCGACGTGGTGTTCGACCAGGTGCTGGACGCGATTTACCAGGGCCGGCTGGCTCCGGGCAGCGTCATCAATGAAGTCGCGCTGGCGCAAGAATTCGGCGTCAGCCGTGGTCCGGTTCGGGAGGCCGTGCGCCGCCTGCAGGGTATCCAGCTGATCACGCGCGAGCCCTACATCAAGGCGCGCGTGGTGACGCTGTCGGCAGAGTCCGCGCTGGAACTGTTCCAGATGCGCATGGCGCTGGAAGGCGTGGCCTGCAACCTGGCCACCCGCCGCATGAGCGACGACGAAATCGCGCAATTGCTGGCCGAGCTGGAACAGGACCGTCAGCGCCGCCTGGAAGCGGCGAATGGCGGCGCGTCCGCGCCGCGGGTCTTCGACTTCCATGAGCGCATCGTGCGGGCCAGCGGCAACAACCGCATCATCAATGCCCTTTGCGGCGACCTCTACCACCTGCTGCGTGTCTACCGCCGGCATTCCGGCACCGTGCTGGAACGCAAGGACGACGCCTACGCCGAACACTGGCAGATCCTGCGCGCGATCCGCGCGCGCGACGCCGAGTTGGCGGAATCGCTCATGCGCTCGCACATCGAACGCGCGGCGCAACACCTTTTTGAACATCTGGCCGAAGGGGCGTCCGGCATCGCCGGGCACCCTGTCTCGGCTGCCTGACATTCCTTTGGAGCAGTACGACATGAACAACCCGCGCCACCAGTTCCGGCAATTGCTGAAGAACGAACCCTTCATCGTCTCCCCCGGTGTGTACGATGGATACAGCATCCGCCTGGTCGAGGCCGCGGGCTTCAAGACCGCCTGCACCAGCGGCGCCGCCGTGTCGAATGCGCTGCTGGGCGTCGCCGACATCGGCGTGATGGGCCTGTCGGAAAACGTCACCCATTGCCGCCACCTCGCGCGCTCCGTCGCCATTCCCCTCACGGCTGACGCCGACACCGGCTACGGCAACCCGGTGAACGTCTACCACACGGTGCAGATGTTCGAGGAAGCCGGCGTCGCTGGCATCAACCTCGAAGACCAGGTCAGCCCCAAGCGTTGCGGCCACATGCCCGGCAAGGACGTGGTGAGCGAGGCGGAAATGGTCAAGAAGATCGAGGCCGCCTGCCTGGCGCGGCGCGACGATGACTTCGTCATCATCGCCCGCACGGACTCCCTGGCGATCGAAGGCATCGAAGGCGCGGTCAAGCGCGCCCGCGCCTATGCCAAGGCCGGCGCCGACATGCTGTTTCCCGACGCCGTGCGCACCGAGGACGACATCAAGCGCCTGGTCGACGCCGCCGGCATCCCGGTCAGCATCAACATGGGATTCGGCATCCGCAACCGCCCCACCACGCCGCTGATTCCGCTGCCCCGGCTGAAGGAAATCGGCGTCAAGCGCATCAGCCTGCCCCGCATGCTACCCGCCGCCGCCATCCACGGCATGCGCCAGGCCTTGCAGGTCATGCAGGGCGTGATTGCCAGCGGCGAGCCTGCGGACCGCCCCGACCTGCTGGTCGGCATCGAAGACATCATGCAGCTGATGGGCTACGAGCAGATGCGCGCCATGGAAAAGCGCCTGACGACGCTGGCTGACTGAGTACCCGGCCATGACTGAGCGGAATGCGCAGGCGCATTGCGTCCTGACGGGCTCATCGTCCGGCATCGGCCTGGCGCTGGCCGAGCTGCTGCTGGCGTCGGACTGGCGGGTGACGGGCGTGGACATCGCACCTGCAGCCATCCTGGACCACGGGCAGTATCGCCATCTGCGTTGCGATCTGGCCGACCCCGCCGCCTTGCGTGGCCTGTGCGCCCTGCTGGACGACTGCGCCCCGACCGCGCTGGCGCATTGCGCCGGCGTGGTGCGCACCGGCGGCGCGCTGGATACGCGGCCAGAAGACACGGAATTGCTGTGGCAACTGCATGGGGCCGCGCCAATGGCGCTGGTCCGCGCGTTGGCGCCGCAATTGCCGGACCGCCGCGGCCGCATCGCGCTGGTGTCCAGCCGCGCCGTGCTGGGGCGCGCCCATCGCCTGGCCTACGCCGCGACGAAGTCCGCACAGATTGGCCTGGCGCGCAGCCTGGCGGCCGAACTCATCGCCCGCGGCATTACCGTCAACGTAATCGCGCCCGGCGCGGTCGACACCCCGATGCTGCACGACCCGAAGCGCGGCGCGCCGCCGCGGGTGGACCTGCCGCTGGGACGCCTGATCGAAGCGCGCGAAGTGGCCGCGGCCATCGCCTTCTTCCTGGGCGAGCAGGCCGGCGCCATCACCGGACAGACGCTCTATGTCTGCGGCGGCGCCTCGCTGGGAGCGATGCCGCTATGACGACGACCGGCATACCTGCACTGAACGGCAAGACCGTGATCGTGACCGGCGCGGCCGGCGGACTGGGCCAGGCGATTGCAGCCCACTGCCTGCTTGCCGGCGCCCGCGTGGCCCTGTTGGACCGGGATCCGGAACTGCTCGCGCACTGCCGCCGGACACTGGACGCGCCGGATGCCCTCGTGCTGGCGCGCGCCTGCGACGTGACTGACGCGGACGCCACCCGCGAAGCCGTCGAGCAAACTGTCGCGCGCTGGGGCGCCATCCACGCCCTGGTGAACAACGCCGCCACCGTCACGCCGAGCAACAAGATCGCGGACTTGACGCTGGAACAATGGCGGCAGGCGCTGGACGTGAACCTGACCGGCGCATGGCTGATGAGCAAGCACGCCATCCCTCACATGGCGCGGACCGGCGGCGGCGTGGTGCTGAACATCGCGTCGCAGCTGGGCAGCGTCGCCGCGCCAGGCCGCGGCGCCTATGGCGCCAGCAAGGCCGGCCTGATCGCGCTGGCGCGCGTCATCGCGGTGGACCATGGGGCCGACGGCATCCGCGGCCTGAGCCTTTCTCCGGGCGCGGTGCTCACCAGCAGGCTGGTCGCACGCTACGGCAGCGCGCAAGCGGCCAGCGCCGCGCTGTCGGCCAAGTATCCAGCCGGACGCCTCGGCACCGCCGCCGAAATCGCCCAAACGGCAGTTTTCCTGATCAGCGATGCCGCATCGTTCATCACGGGCGCGGACATACGCGCGGACGGCGGATACACCGCGCTCTAGCGCAGCCGCCGCCAACTTCACGCAAGGCTTACATCACACTACAAGGGGCTTGAACCATGAAGTACTCGACCATCTCCGCAACTCACTCGCGGCCGACCACCCGCCGCACCATTCTGGCACTGTTCGCCGGCGCCATCGGGCTGGCCGCCGCTCCCGCCTTCGCGCAGGGCACGGACAATTTCCCCACGCGCGCAGTCACCATCGTCGTGCCCTTCCCAGCAGGCGGCGCCACCGACATCACCGCGCGCCTGGTGGCAGAGGGACTCTCCAAGAAGTGGGGACAACCGGTCGTGGTGGAAAACAAGCCCGGCGCGGGCGGCAACGTCGGTTCGGAGTACGTGGCGCGCGCCGCGCCCGACGGCTACACCCTGGTGCTGGGCGTAACGGGCTCGCATGGCATCAACACCTCGCTCTACAAGAACATGCGCTATGACCCGGTCAAGGATTTCGAGGCCATCACGCAAGCCACGCTGTATCCCAACGCCATCGTCGTCAACAACGACGTACCGGCCAACAATCTGCAGGAACTCATCGCCCTGCTGAAGAAGCCCGACGCGCACTACTCCTACGGTTCGGACGGCAACGGCACAGCGTCGCACCTGGGCATGGAACTGATCAAGAACCAGGGCAAGTTCGAGATCTCGCACATTCCTTACCGCGGCAGCTCGCCAATGGTGACCGACCTGCTGGGCGGCCAGATCCAGGTGGGCATTACCGGCCTGCCCGCCGTGCAGGCCTATGCCAAGAGCGGAAAACTGAAGATCGTGGCCCTGACCACGGGCGAACGCTTCGCCAGCGCGCCCGACTATCCCACGGTGGCCGAACAAGGCTTCGCGGGCTATGCCGCGCCGCCCTGGTCGGGTTTCTTCGCGCCCAAGGGAACGCCCAAGCCGCTGGTGGAGAAGATCTCGGCGGACATGCGCGAAGTCATGGCCGATCCGAAGACCAAGGAGAAGATCGTCGCGTCCGGCAGCGAATTCACGCCGTCCACGCCAGAACAGTTCCAGGCCTTCGTGCAGCAGGAAATCGCGAAGTGGGCCGAAGCCGTCAAGATCTCCGGCGCGCGCATCGACTGATCCGCAAATCCGCAGCGCCAGTCCCGCAAGAGCGGGGCTGGCGCGCTGCGCGTCAGTTGTACCGGAACGTGGCGGTCAGCATCGCCGAACGGCCCGGCGCCACATAGCTGAACAGGCCCACGTGCGAGGCCTCGTAGATGGTCTCGTCGGTCAGGTTGTTCAGGTTCAACTGCAGGCCGAAGTTCTTGTTGAACTGATACGCCGCCATCGCGTCGTAGCGCCAGTAGGAAGGCAGCTGATAGACGTTGGCGTCATCCACATAGCGCTTGCCCGTGTAGGTGGCGCCCGCGCCCACCGTCAATTCAGGCAGGAACTTGTAGGTCGTCCACAGGCTGGCGCTCTGGCGGGCAATGAACTTCATCTGATTGCCGCTGAAGTCGGTGCCGCCGCTCTGGTAGCTGGTGACCTTCGGGTCCATGTAGCTGTAGCCGCCCCAGACCTGCCACTTGGGGGTGATGGATCCCGCCACGCCCAGCTCGATGCCGCGCACGCGGTTGCTGCCGGCCAGCGTCACGTCGCCGGTGATGGGATCGGAGCTGCGCGCGTCGGTCTTGCGGGTTTCGAACACCGCCGCCGTCAACGACAGGCGCTCGTCGAACACATCCCACTTGGTGCCCAGCTCGATGCTGCGGCTCTTCTCGGGCGCCAGGGCCGCGGTGCCCGCGGTCAGGCGGCCGCCGGCCGCGCCGTCCGCGCCACCGGACTGGCCCGCCGTTTCGCCGGAAGGGTTGGACGAGGTGCCGTAGGACACGTAGATGCTGCCGTTGGGCGCGGGCTTGTAGACCAGGCCCAGCTGGTAGTTCCACATATTGTCGGTGCGCTCGACATTGCCGCTGGTCACGCGGTAGTTGTCATAGCGCAGGCCGGCATTGGCTTCCCATTGCTCGCTGAACTTGACGGTGTCGAACACGTAGGCGGCGCGCGTGATGGTCTTGGCGGCGTCGTAGCGCGGGCCCCAGCTCAGGCTGCCGGTGTAGGGCTGGCGGGGATTCGGGTTGTACAGGTCATCCACCAAGGTCTTGTCGAAGCCGCCCGAGGGCACGCCGTCGCGCTTGCTGATCGTTTCGGTGCTGAACTCCAGGCCGGCCACATAGCTGTGGCGCAGGCCGCCGGCGGTGAATTCGCCGAACATGTCGGTCTGGTTGATGAAGGAGCGGTTGGTCTGGTTCAGGCTGCGCAGCGCTTTGCTCATCTGCACGCCGTCAGCCTCGTTCGAGCACGGCGCCACGCCATAGGCGGGGTTGGGCCTGCCGCCCACGCGCGCCGCGCAATTGTCGAAGGACGGGCGCGTCATCACGTATTCGTTGGTGGACTCGCTGTAACGCGTGCCGTTGCGCAGCTTCAGCTTGTCGCTGAACTTGTGTTCGACCATCAGGGTGGTCATGTCGGCCTGGTTCTTGCGGTAGTCGCGGCCGATCAAGCCGTAGTAGTTGTCGCGGTCCACTTTGGGCGGCGTGACGCGGTCCGGGCGCGACTCGTTCTTGAACGGAATGCCCAGGTCGGGCGTGTCGTCGTTCTGCAGGTGGTAGTAGCTGAGCGTGACTTGCGTGGGCGTACCCAGGCCCCAGGAGAACGAGGGGGCCACGCCCCAGCGGTCGGTCTCGACGTGGTCGCGGCCCGGGATGTCGCCGCCCTGCTTCATGAAGTTCAGGCGGAATGCCGAGCTTTCGCCCAGCGCCCAGTTGCCGTCGCCGGTCAGGCGCCAGTTGTCGTCGGTGCCCACGCCGACGGTGCCTTCCGCAAAGTTCTCCAGCTTGGGGCTCTTGCTGACCAGGTTGATGCTGCCGCCGGTCGAACCGCGGCCGGAATAGGCGGAGCTGGGGCCCTTCAGGATCTCGACCGACTCCAGGTTGAAGGTCTCGTGCGAGAAGCGGCCCAGGTCGCGCATGCCGTCGACCATCATGTCGGTGCTGGCTTCGTAGCCGCGCACGAAGGGCCGGTCGCCGGTGGGCGTGCCGCCCTCGCCGGCGCCAAAGGTGATGCCCGGGGCAGTGCGCAGCACGTCCATCAGCGAGGTGGCCGCACGGTCGCGCATCAGCTGTTCAGTGATCACGGTGACCGAACGCGGTGTGTCCAGCAGGGGCGCCGTCATCTTGGGAGAGGAAGCGATGTTGGCCTCGTAGCCATCGCTGACCGCCTGACCCTGCACGTGCACCGGCGACAGTTCATGCACCGCGCCTGGCGCCACGCTGCCCTGCGCCAGGGCCAGGCCTGGCGACATCAGCGCGCCGCACATCGCTGCATAAATGGAGGCCGAAGTATTCCCACCGGCCTTGGCGTAGGCCGTCGATGTATCTGCTTTGTTCATTGGACTCTGTCGGAAACCGCCCCGCGGCGGCTGCGCTATCAGCGCGGTCTGGTTTTTTTAAGAGTGCCAATGATATTCATTCCTATTTTTACATTCAACAAATAGTCAGTTTTTATTCAGAAAACTGTCAATTTTGTGAAATTCGATAGGAAAAACAGGCCTAAGTGCGGCGCAATAGCAACAACTTGGGCGCACCAATCCGCTACCAGCATGCCGGCTTCAGTAGGTATCCGCAGGCTTCATGCATTAAAAATGCCCCTTTTCTCAGATTTCAAACTATCTGAAAAAAGGGGCTGGACTGGGTGGCTCCCGCCTCGCGCCAGCCTTACAACGAGTATCGATACGTGCAGTTCAAGGTGGCCTTCAACGGGGTATTGCCCTGCACGCCCGATACGCTGGACGGGCGCGGCGCCAACAGCTTGGCCTGGAACTTGCCGGCGTCGTCGCCGTTGTCTTGCCGCTTCACCGTCATGCTGGACGGGATGGCGTACAGCGTAAGCGGCTGGTCCTGCGTCACCACCACCAGCGTGAATACGGACCGCGCAAAGTCCGCCACCACGAAACCCTGGTTCGCATTCGAGTCGAACGTCAGGCTGCCGTCCGTGTAGCTCAGCTTCAGCTGCATTTCCTCGGACGATGGTGATGGGATCGCGCCTTCCAGTTTGACCTTGCCGCTTTCGGAAACGCAGTTCAGTTCGGCGGGCGCCGATCCCGCGTGGGCGACACCGCTCAACAACAAGCAGGCCGCAAGCCAAATTCCTCGCACTGCCATGAGACTCTCCTTCGTGGGACCCGGTCTTGATCCGGGATCATTACGCAATATCAGTGTGCGCTTTCGTCCGCCGGCTTCCCTCGGCACCCCGGCGGCGTCAAGGCGGATCGCCGACAGGCAACGCGCGACGATGACGCTAGGCAAGGCCGCTGCCCTTCCGACGCTCTTTGAATGGATCGCGACGGCCGTTGCCGCGCTGACCCTCGCGCCGCGAAGCATAGCGCTCATTGCACACGCGCGCTCGTCCCACTTGGCCCGGCCTTGCATCGCGCCGCGCGACATACGCTAGGATGTAGGAACCGCCCGAGCCCTCGGATGGGTTCGGGCCAGGATGTCCATCAGAAGGAGCCTGCCATGCCATCAATGAGACAACTCGCCCGCGCGGCCGCGTTTGCCGCTTTGTTGCCCTGCGCAGCATACGCCGAAACCGTCGTGCTGCAGGTGGCGCGGGCCACCGCCGGGGCCGACCCGCAGACCTCGGCCAGGACAGTGGATGTCGAGCTGAAGCCGGAAAGCCGCCAGGCCCTGGCCGACTTCACCCGCGACCGCGTGGGCAAGCGCATCCAGCTGCGTTCAGGCGGCGTGCTGCTGTCCTCCGCCACGCTGCGGAGCCCGCTGGAAGGCGACAGCTTCCGCATCACCGCGGGCGAACATGGCTTTGCCGGCAAGTCCGCCGAAGAGATCGCCCAGAGCATCATGAAAAGCGGCGGGCTGACGGTGGACGACGAAAACACGGCCCAGTAGCCGGGCCTCAAGCCTGCGGCGCGCGCAGCTCCAGCGTGGCCGTCAGCACCGTCTGCCCCGGCCGCGAGGCCACGTCCAGCGCGCCCCCTACCCTGGCGATGCGGGTATGCATGCTGCGCATGCCCACGCTAATGCCCGCGCGCAGCACCGCGGCCACGTCAAAGCCAGCGCCATCATCCTCGATGCGCAGTTCCAGGCAGTCGAATTCAGACTGCCGCAGCTCCAGCTCCACGCGCCGGGCGCGGCTGTGCTTGAGCACATTCACCAGCGATTCCTCCACCAACCGTGTCAGCGCCATGCATTGCAAGGCGCTGGGCGGCGTGCGCCACACCTCGGGAACCCGCCAGCTGGCGCTGATGTCCAGCTCGTCGAACAGCTGCATGAAGCGGTGGCGCAAGGGCGCGATCCATTCCCGCGGCGTGGCCGGCACCTTTACCCCCGCGCTGGAGCCGCTGTCTATGGTCTGGCGCAGGTCATCGCGCAGCAGCTTGAGCATCGACAGAAACTGCTGGCTCTGCAAGGGTTCGTTGGCCTGCTCCACCATGGCCATCATGCGCACCAGGGAGCCGCCCAGCCCATCGTGCAGATCGTGCGCAATCTGCAGCCGGTCCTGCAGCCGGGCGTTCGCCAGCGCCAGTCCATGTTCGCGCTCCAGCGTCGTGGCAAGTTCAGTGCGCGCCTGCTCGATGCCGTCGGCCAGCTCCTGGTTGAAACGCTCGATGCGGCGCACACTGCGCGCATGACGCAGCCCCAGCACGGCGGACATGCACAGCGTGACCACGACGCTGGTGAACGGCGTATATGCACTCTGGCTGTCGGTGAGCTTCAACACCCGCAGCAGATCATGGACGCTGGCGGCAAGAAAGATCAGCAGGCACACCGCCAGCATGCCGTGCTCCGGCCGGCGGGTCCGCCACGCATGCACCTGGAACTGCAGGCAATTGGCGAAGAAAATCGCCGACACGATCAGCACGACCCCCAACTGCACCTCGGCCAGATACGCCTGCGGCGCGAAGGCTTCGATCCCCAGCAATACGGCGGCCAGCGTCCACAGCGCCTTTTCGACGCGCGGCAACGACTGCCCGCCGAAGCGCCACGTGAAGATGCAAAAGCACACCACGTACAACACCAGGACCATGATGTTGGCCCGGGCCAGCATCACGCTGTTCGGGAACGGCCAAGGACTGGTCATCAGCACATTGGCGATGAACAGCACCCAGAACAAGGCCATGAGCGCGTACCAGCCATAGGTGCGTTGCTCGCGGCGCATAAGCCAGATGCAGAAGCACAGCCCGCCCATGACGGCCGAAACGATCAGGTTGAGCGTGAACAGGGTGCGATTGCGCCACCACAGGTCTTCGTACTGCCGCAGCACCTGCCATTGCCCGCCCAGATGGACGGGACCCAGGCCCGGTGACTGCCCCGCCACGCCGACCACCCGGATCCACAGCGTGTTTTCACCTGGACGCACCAGCGCATCGGGAATCAGCCAGTAGCGCGGCATGTTCCAGCTGCGCGAAAGCGGCTCGGTCAGTTGCAGATCGCTCCAGATGCGTTCGTCATTGATGTAGACCTCGCCCGCCATGATGATGGATTCCAGCGCCAACGCCACCTGCCCGGCGGCCCCGCCAGCGCAATCGCGCCGCCAGCCGATCCGGTACCAGGCGGTGCCGCTGTATCCCGGCCAGCGGGCGCTCCAGTCATCGGGCAGCTCGACCGTCCGCCATTGCGCCGACTCGGGCCGCGCGCCGTCGTCGCCGCCCCGGGCGACCTGGACGGAAAGCACCTGCGCGGTACAGGCGGCAGCGGGCTCCTGTGCCCATGCCGGCGCCAGCCACAGCGCCAGCCACAGGACGGCCAGCCACTTCAATCGAGCAAGCCGCGCGTGCGCGCCGCGTGTATGGCCCGGGTCCGCGAAGAAACGGCGAGCTTGCGGTAGATGTGCTTGACGTGGCATTCGACGGTGTAGCGCGACAGATGCAGTTCTTCGGCGATCTCGCGGTTGCCCAGCCCCTCGGAGACCAGGCGCAGGATCTGGCTTTCGCGCGGGCTCAGGGTTTCGCCCGGATCAGCGGACTCGCCCGGATCCTCTGCCGCCGTGCCAGACGGCTCGACTCGCCGGGGACGCAGCTCCTCGATGATGCGGCGGGCCACGAAGGGATCAATCGGCGCGCCGCCCCGCAGCACGCTGCGTATGGACAAGGACACCTCCAGGTCGTCACGTTCCTTGAGCACGTAGCCCGTGGCGCCCGCGCGCAAGGCGGCGAGAATCGCGTCCTCAGTGCTCCAGGCGGAAATCACCAGTATCGCCAGGCTTGGATCTTCCGCGTGCATCTCGGCGATCAGATCCGTGCCGTTGCCATCGGGCAAGCCCAGATCGACCAGCGCCAGCGCGAACGGCTGGTTGGCAAGCCGCTCGCGCGCCTGCGCCAGCGTGGCGGCAAACACCAGCGCCTCTGGCGCATACCCGAGTTGCAGCAGCAGGCCCTCCAGCCTGCGGCAGATCAGGGGTTCGTCCTCCACCAGCAGCACCGGGGCAGGCAGGGTCGACTCGGAAGCAAGCATGTGGGCGGTCATCGGATGAGAGCGGGCGGAATTGCCCAGCCTGAACTATGTCTCAGCCGGGCGTAACCGCATATCCCTGGAAGTTGGTATTTTCACAGGAATCAGGCCTGGGCGCGCCTGCCGTGCGCGGTTTTCGAGAAACTCGGAAAGCACGATAGGCGGGGACAGCACATAGCCCTGCCCATGGCTGCACCCCATGGATTGAAGCAGGGCGATGTCCGGCGCGCTTTCAATACCTTCGGCGATCACGCGCAGGCCTAGACTCTCGCCCAGCAGGACCGACAGGCGCGTGATTTCCCTGGCTTTCCTGTCGCGGCGGATGCGGCGCACGAAGCGCCCGTCGATCTTCAGCTCGGAGATGGGCAGCGCGTTCAAGAGCTGCAAGGAGGCGTAGCCGGTACCAAAGTCGTCCATGCTGACTTGGCAGCCGGCGCGGGCGAATTTCTTCAGGGACTTGCGCAGCGGTTCGAGGCGGGTGACGGGCTGGTCTTCGGTCAACTCGATCCGGAACCGCGCCAAGGGAATGTTCGCCGCGCCGGCATGGCGAGCCAGGGCATCAACCGCCTCGCCGCTGGACAAGGTCGAGGCCGAGGCGTTGATCGCCAGAGGCACGTCGATCCCCTGTTCATGCAGCGCCTGCGAGGCAGCGACGGCCAGGCGGCATATCTGTTCGAAAAAGGGCAGGTCCACGCCGAGGCGATGGACGGCGGGGACGAATTCGGCCGGCCCGATATCGCCCCGGGTCGGATGCTTCCAACGGGCCAGGCATTCCGCAGCGACCATTTCGCCATTCAGCAGATTGAACTGCGGCTGAAGTACGACGCTCAAGCCGTCTCCGCGCTGTGCCATCAACATGACTTCTCTGTCGCCAAGCTGCTGGCCTTGCGCTGCTGCGCGTTTCATACTTCATTCCTGGTGGGCTGGGGACGAAAATCGGATTCCATCACTCTACGGCGCTTCGGGAACGAAAAATGTAGGACGATTCAGAATGTGCGGCTCACGCGTTCCAGGACTGCACTCAAATTTTCGACTACCGGCACATAATCGGCCAATAACTCCGCGCGCGCCTTGTCGGTCTCTTTGAAAAGCATCTCTTCAACCCGCAGGCAAAGTCCGACCAAGGCGCCGCAGCCCAGCAATTGCGCGGTGTTCAGGATTCTATGCGCATACCGCCTGACCTCCGCCCACTGCTCCTGCTTGATCGCCAGCAGCAACGCGCCAACGTCCTCCCTGTGGTTGAGGTGCAGGCTCCGAGCAAGCTCCGCCGCGATCTCCAGGTCGTTGCCGACCTTGGAAAGCAGCTCGCCGCGCAACGCCGCCACTGCCTGCGCCTGCGAGGTTTCGTGCACGGGATAAAGGGCCGGAGCCGCTGGGTTCTTCACGCGGGAATACGCCGTATCAAGTTCTTCACATCGCTATTTTCGATTTTCTGGCGAAATCGACCAATTCAACCAGAGAGCCGATCTGCAGTTTGTTCATTATCCTGGTCTTGTGCGTACTGACCGTCTTGTTGCTGATGAACAGCGCGTCGCCGATTTCCTTGTTGCTCAGCCCTTGGGCCAGCATCTGGGTAACGACCATTTCCTTGTTCGAAAGCAGGTCGAGCTTCTTCTGATAGGCGTCCACCACATCCGCGGAGCTGGCCGCCTTGGCGGAATTCGGGAACACGCTATAGCCCGCCAGCACGGATTCGATGCAGCGCACCAGTTCCTTGATTTCCAGACGCTTGCTGGCGTAGCCGCAGGCGCCGAGTTCGGCCACGCGCGACGCAAAGACCGAAGGGTCATGCGCCGACACCACCAGTATCCGCAAGTCCGGATTGACGGCGAGGATCCTGGAAATAGCCTCCAGGCCACCCATCTTGGGCATGTCCAGATCAAGCACGATCAAATCCGGGCGCTCGCTCTTGGCCAGCGCCAGCGTATCCACCCCGTTGTCCGCCTCGAGGATCCGGCTGGCGCTGGGCAATAGTGCAATCTGCGTTCTCAGGACCAGACGAAACGCTGGATGATCATCAACAATCAAGACCGTTGACATGGTCGTCCCCCTTCAGTGGATCGTAGCCCGGTCGGCAGGCGGCCGCCTGCCGTGCGCGAGGATGAAGGATTGCAGCGTCTGCAGATCCACAGGCTTGATCAGCACGGCGTTCATGCTGGCACGCGCGCCGGAAGCCAGATCGAGTTCAAGTTCGCTCGCGGTATAGCCCAGCACCGGCGTTGCCGCATTCAGGCTGCCGCCGGATCTCAAGGCAGCCGTGAATGCCGCGCCGTCCATGACCGGCATGACGCAGTCGCAGATGATCAGATCGAACTCGAGCCGCTCCGCCAATGCCAGGCCAGCCGCGCCGTTCTGCGCGAATTGTGCGGAGTGTTTCAACATCCGCAATTGATGCTTGAGCAGCAGCCGGTTGGCCTCATGGTCGTCGATGACGAGGATGCGCAGGCCGCCGGCGTCGGCCGCCATTGTCGCGGGAGCCTCCGCCACGGCGGCATTTTCCGAGGGAGGCAGCGCCAGCGGCAACTGCACCGATATTCTGGTGCCCAGTCCGGCCGTGCTGGAAATTTCCATGGAACCGCCCATCAGCCGCGTCAGTTCGCTACAGATGGACAACCCCAGCCCGATGCCGGCACCTTGCTCCCGGAGCATGGGTTCAAACTGTGGCGCGGCCAGTCTGGCCTGAATGTCCTCGGCAATCCCGGGGCCGCTGTCCGCGACGCATAGCGTGATCCACTGCACCTCTTGCGTGGCGGCCCCGGCGCTCAGCGCGACGTCGATACGGCCATGGTCCGTAAAGCGGACCGCATTGGACAACAGTTTATCCAGCAGTTGCCTCAAGCGGATCGGATCCGAAAAATGACGTTCAGCAAGGTCGCGGCCGATGTCCAGGTTCAGCTGCAGGCCCTTTGCCTGGGCGGCAACGCGGAACGGCGCAAGCGTGTCGGACAACAGCGCGCGCAGGTCGACGTTCTGCCGCCGCAGCTGGAAGTGCCCGGTTTCCAGCTTGGATATGTCGATCAATCCGCTGATCAGGGCCAGCAGCGACTGGGCTGACTGGCGCGACACCGTCAGCTTCTCCTGGGTCTTGCTGGAGAGTCCGCCGCGCGACAGCATCAGTTCGAGCATGCCGATGATCGCGTTCAGGGGAGTCCGGAGTTCATGGCTGATGAACGCAAGGTACGTCGATTTCATCAGGTTGGCCCTTTCCATGTTCAACCGGGTTTCGGACACGTCCCGCAGCATGTCGGGGAATCCGCGAAAGCGCGCGCTGCCCCCGACCAAACCAATGACGGCGCCGTCCGCCCCGCGCAAAGGCGCGGCCCATGCGGCGACGCCGCACGTGGGATCATGCTCGAAGGGGTGCTCGCGGACCACGGTTTCGCCGCCGGCCAGCACCTGGCGATAGTCGCGGATGACTTCGTCCAGGTTGGGCGGCAGTTCACTGCCGGGGGCCGGCGCGGACAAGGAATCCAACGAGACATGCAGAGGGCGGGTCCAACCCTCGCTGCGGCAGGTAGCGGCGTACTCCTTGAGCCCATCATTGCGCGTCATCAGATTCAGGTCGAGATCCCGGATGAAGATCCCGGCAGGCAGCGTATCCGCCAAGCGCGCCAGGCTGACCAACTCGCCGCGCGGCGAGTTGGCGCCGCGGATGCGCAGCGCGATCCAGACCAGCATGACGACCAGCGCCGCCGCCAGCGCCATGTTCAGGAACACGGAAAGGGTGAGCATGGAGCCTGCCTCGCGATCGACCACTATGCTGCTCCATCCCGCGCCAGTGCGCCTGCTGCATATGCCGCCGGCAGGCAGGAAGCAACGGCGACATCCAGCGCGAGCAGACCAGCAGGCTTGACCAACACCTCTTTCATGCCAGCCCGCAAGCCCGCCTCACGATCTTCCGTACGCGCGTCGGCCATGTATCCCAGCACGGGAACGACTGCGTTCTCGCCCTCGGCCGCACGCAACATCCGCGTGAATTCGGCGCCGTTCATGTCCGGCAGCAGGCCATCGCAGACAACCAGATCGAAGCTGCCGCCTCTGGCCAACGCCAAGCCCTGCGCGCCATCCTCCGCCGTCTGAACGGAATGGCCGAGGAATTCCAATTGGCTATTCAGCAGCAGGCGGTTGCCAGCCTGGCTTTCGACAACCAGCATCCGCAGCCCAGTCGTGGGCCGCTGCGTCATTCCGGGCATAGCATCTTGCGGCGAGTCGCGCAGCTCGCCGGATCCAAGCGTCAGCGGCACGCGGACATGGACATGCGTGCCCTCGCCCACAGCGCTGGAAATGTTGATGGTCCCGCCTATGCGGTGCACCATCTGCTGGCAGTAGTGCAGGCCCAGCCCGGCGCCTTCGGGCGAGGCGCTCAGCCCGGCTTCGTAGCGGGACGCCGACAGTTTCTGCTGTATATGCGGCTCGATGCCGCTGCCGGTATCGATGACCGAGAGCGTGACCCATTGCCTGCCATCCTCCACCGGGGCGCCGTCCAGATGTATCCGGACGCCGCCGCGTTCCGTGAACCGGATGGCGTTGGACAGGAAATTGTTGAGCAACTGATTCAGCCCCTGAGCGTCCGTCACGTGGCTGGCGGCAACCCCGGGAGCCACCTCCAGCGTCAGGCTTATGCCCTTTTCGTAGGCGCTGGGCGCGAACAGCGCGACCACGTCGGCGGCAACCCTGCGCAATGAAACCGACATGCGGGCGCATGCCAGATCGCCTGTCTCCATTCTGCGGGTATCGACGATGGACGGAATCAACTGGAGCAGGGATTGGGTGGACGAACGCACGGTCGCCAACATCTCTTTCGACTGGCGCGGCATCGAGGAGTCGACCGACGCCATCTCCAGCAGGCCCGCCATGGCATTCAAGGGATTGCGCACATCGCGACTGACCGCCGCAAGGAATCGGGTCTTCATGTCGTTGATGCGCTCAGCCCGGCGATGCGCGCTTGCCGAATCGTCCAGCGACTGCCCATGGCCCAGAAGATACATGCCGATGGACAACATGCCTATCACTGGATCGCCGGCGCCCCGCAGCGGAAAAACCCATGCCTGATGTGCCGCCCGGATACCGACAGCCTCCACCTCGTGAGCGAAGTCATAGGCTCTCGGCTCGCCGCTGGCCACCGCGGCCTGGAACTCGCCCACCATGGCGACCATGTTTGGAGGCAACGGGATCCGGTCCTTCTCGCCATTGGACAGGAAGGCCAGGTCGAGGTACTCCGGCCTGGCCCATCCATTCTTGATGACTATGTCGGAAAAGCGCTGCATGCCGGCACTGCATCCGACCAGGCGCAGCGATTTTTCCCGCACTCCCATATCCACGGGCGCGGCGGCGATCAAACGGGTGACCTGCTTCAAGCGCCGCAGCGGATCGCCGTCCTTTTTCGCGGCACCCCGCAATACTCCCGCCGCCGACAGAAGGGCAATGGACAGCACGCCGTTCAACGCCCAGGACCAGATTGCGGCCGAGGCAAGCGGCTGCATGCGCGCGGCAACGAGCGGCGCGCCAAATGCGCATAGGGTTATGAGAATCGCGACCGCCCCAACCGCAATCCGGGTGCGGACAACGCCGCTGCGCTGCATAGCGCTCGCATGAACTTCCGGCTTCATTCTAGGAGTGTCGGTGGTCGTGCCTGTGGCTGGATTCGGTACGCGCTGCGCAGCGGCGATTTTATCGCAGAAGGCATACCACCAACCTGTTGCGCAGTGCAGAGCCCCAACAAAATCCACTAACCGTTGCTTTCAAATCACGAAAAAAAAGGCCCAAGAAATACCAATTAAACCGCCTCATTTCGGCAAGTTTTGCAATTATTAGCAAGAATCGCCCATCATTGTTTTCATATGAAATTTCATACAACAAGAAGAGAGGATTCCTACATTTCAGAAACCCTGGTTCTTTTAACTTTCAACTGCCGACGAAATGCAGGATTCAGGATTCGGATGAGGCAAGAGAATTGATTATCTTGCCGCACTCTTTTATCAATATTCGAATTGAATGTTGATAACAACCTGATCAAGTTGAAGTTGCTTCCTGAAAATCGATCCAAAGCATTTCATAAATCGGCCGCCATCTGTTTTCAATAATTCCCAGGCGGCGCTTTTGATTATTAATCGACTATCAGGATATTTACTTCCATGAACAAGAACACCCTTGCCAAGTTTGCCCTGCTCGCCACGGCTGCCGCGGTTTCTCAAGCCGCCCTGGCCGAAGACGGGCGTATTCAATTCAACGGTGAAATCGTTGACGCGCCGTGCTCCGTCTCGCCCAGCGCGACCAACCTGGTCGTGCCGCTCGGCAAAGTATCGCGCGCCAGCATGGACGGCGCTGCGGGCAAGCATTCGACCCCCGCTCAGTTCGAGATCCAGCTGACCGATTGCAGCGCATCGGCCAAGGGCGCGAGCGTGACGTTCAGCGGCACGCCGGACAGCATCAGCAACGACGTGCTGGCCATCTCGAATTCGGGCGGACTGACCGCCAACGCCACCGGCGTGGCCGTCGAAATCCGTGATGCCTTGCATGCAAAGATCGCATTGGGTTCGGCCTCCCCGAAGTACTTCCTCGGCCTCGGAACCAACAACCTGAAGTTCGAAGCCGCCTACGTTTCAACTGGTGCCTCCGTCACCCCCGGCCCGGCCAACGCCACCGCGCAGTTCACGGTGAACTACAACTGACGCCGCTTTGCCAGACCGCCAGCCCCACGGTAGCGGGGCTGGCCGCAAGCCTCCACGCGGCGGGCGGTTCCCTCAGAACCGCGGCCTGAATCGCCGCCATCGCCCACGAATGGCTTGCGAGCAAAACACATCGAGACCCTCATGCTGAAAGACATCGCGCAACGGTGCGTGCTCACGGCGCGCCCCATCATGATCTTCGCCCTTGCGGCCACGCTGGCGCACGCCACTGCCGGAGCCGGCGTACTGGTCGGCGGCACCCGCGTCATTTTCAACGAGAAAGAGCGCGAGTCGTCCATCCCCGTCAAGAACACCGGCACGGCCCCCTACGTCGTGCAAGCCTGGATCGATGCCGGCGAAGGCAACACCAAGACGCCGTTCGTGGCCACCCCGCCGCTGTCGCGCCTGGATCCGGGCCAGGAGAACGTGCTGCGCATACTGCGCCTGGCCGGCAATCTGCCCCTCGACCGCGAATCGGTGTTCTGGCTGAACGTCAAGGAAATTCCGGAAAAAAGCCAGGACGAAAACGTGCTGCAGATCGCGGTGCGCACCCGCATCAAACTGTTCTACCGGCCCGCGGGCCTGGCGGGCAAGCCTGGTGAACAGCGCCAGCAATTGCAATGGGCGGTCGCCGCCGGCGGCAAGGGCGCGGTGCTGAAGATCGGCAATCCGTCCGCTTATCACGTCACCTTCGCCACGCTGAACGTCAACGGCGGCCAACAGGAGATCAACGGCGGAATGGTGCCGCCCGGCGGCGTGCTGGAGTACCCCCTGTCGGGATTGTCCGCGCCCAGGGACGTGGACGTCGTGTTCACCACCATCAATGACTACGGCGCCGAGACCTCCGAGGAAAAAGTCCGCGTGCCCAGCGCGCAAACCCCCGTCCACGTCAAGGCCGAGCCCGTCGCGCCTGCCGCAGGCCGCTAGCGCCCGGAGTTCATCGTATGAAAGGCGTATCGCAGGTCCGCATGCCGACATCCACGGCCTTGGCGTCGCTGTTGCTGGGCCTGGCCTCCTTTTCGGGCCAGGCCGCCGAGCCGGCGGGCGCAGTCTTCAATCAGGACTTCCTGGGCACGGGCGGAGACCAGCCGCAGGCCGATCTGTCCATCTTCAGTTTCGGCAACAGCGTCCTGCCGGGCGAGTATCTGGCCGACGTGATCGTCAACGACCAGTCCGTGGGCAAGAGCAGGATCATCGTCGAGGCACAGGACGGCCAGAAGCCCTCGGTCTGCCTGACGCGCAATCAGCTGGAAACCTGGGGCGTCAATATGGCCGCGCTGCCGGAGTCGGCTGGCGCGGATGGCGCCTGCGTGGACCTGGCCGCCTTGATACAGGATGCGACCGTGAGCTTCGATGGCAGCAAGCAGCGCCTGCGTCTGAGCATTCCGCAAGTCGCGGTCAAGCGTACTGCCCGCGACTCCGTCGACCCCTCGCGCTGGGACAAAGGCATCACCGCGGCCCTGCTGGACTATCAGCTCAACATATCCCGCCAAGGCGGCGGGGGCTCGTCCAACCGCGACAGGGACTCGTTCAACCGCGACGGCGACTCGTCCAGCCGCGGCGCCGAATCGCCCTACATGGGGTTCGCCGGATTGCGCGGCGGCCTCAACTTCGGCGACTGGCGCTTGCGCCATAGTTCCAACTACAACCGCGGCTCCGACGGCCGTGGCACATGGCAGACGGTGGAAACCAATCTGCAGCGGGACTTGCACTCGATCAATGGCCAGCTGCTGATCGGCGACGGCAACACGCCCGGCAACTTCTTCGACAGCATGCCGTTCCGCGGCGTGCAGGTCTCGTCGGACGACTCGATGCTGCCGGACAGCATGCAAGGATACGCGCCGACCATACGTGGCATCGCCCGGACCAACGCACAGGTCACTGTCAGGCAGAACGGCTATATCGTCTATAGCACCTATGTTGCGCCCGGCGCCTTCGTGCTGGATGACCTGTATCCCTCGTCTTCCGGCGGTGACCTGGAGGTCACGGTCACGGAATCGGACGGCCGGCAAAGCCGCTACGTGCAAGCCTATGCCTCCGTGCCCACGCTGTTGCGCGAAGGCACCTGGCGCTACAGCGCCACCGCCGGACGCTATCGCAGCGCCTACGGGTCGGACGAACGCGAGCCTACCTTTGTGCAAGGCACGGTCGCGCGCGGCCTGGGCCAGGAGTTCTCGCTGTACGGCGGCGTCACCGCGGCCGGCATCTATCAATCGGGCCTGGTGGGCGTGGGCAAGAACCTGCGCAGCTTCGGCGCGATTTCCCTGGATCTGTCGCATGCCCGCACCGCCACCGAGCGCTTGAAGGCCCAGGGGCAATCCGTGCGCTTCCTGTATGCCAAGTCCTTCGACGAAGCAGGCACCAACTTCCGCATCGCCGGCTATCGCTATTCCACCAGCGGCTACCGGACTTTCCAGGAAGCGACTGGCGTCGATGATTTCGAACCGGGAGACAAAATGCCCAACCGCCGCAACGAACTGCGCTTGGACGTGGCCCAGTCGCTCGGCTCCTGGGGTTCGGTCTACGCGTCGGCGCGCCAGCAGTCGTACTGGCAGACGAATCAGAAGGAGCGGCTGATCCAAGTTGGCTACTCCGGCTTCTACAGGCAGGTCAGCTACAACGTCTTCGTCAATATGAACACCGGCCGCAATGGCTCGAATGACCGCCAGGTCATGCTGTCGCTGTCGATCCCGCTGGGGACGTCGCGCAGCAGCGCCCAGTACTCCGTGGTCACGGGCAACAACGGCCAGACCAGCCACCAGGCCAGCGTTTTCGGCTCCGCGCTGGAAGACGATCAGCTTACCTACAACCTGACGGCCGCAACGTCCAATCAGAACGGCATCAGCAGCACCGGCAACGCCAGCTACCTGTCCAAGGTCGGTCGCTTCGACCTGGGCGCGTCGCAGGGACGTGGCTACAACCAGATCAGCGCGGGCCTGTCAGGCGGCATCGTAGCGCATGCCGGCGGCGTGACGCTCGGCCAGCCCCTGGGCGAAACCGTGGCGCTGGTGCGCGCTCCGTCGGCCGAGGATGTGCGCTTCGAATCGCATCCTGGCGTCAGCACCAACGCCAGCGGCTACGCCATCGTCCCGAGCCTGAGTCCCTACCGTTCCAACCGCCTGGCCATGCGCACCGCCGACCTGGGCGACACCGTTGAAGTCAGGAACGCGGCGGTAAACCTGGTGCCCACCCGCGGCGCGGTGATACAGGCGGGATTCGAGACGGTCGTGGGCTTTCGCCTGATGATGACGCTGACCCGCAAGGACAACAGCGTGGTGCCGTTCGGCGCGCGCATCGACGACGAGGCGGGCCAGGAAATCGGCATCGTGGGCCCGGACGGCCAGGCCTTCGTGACGGGGGCACAGCAATCCGGAACGATTCGCATCGTCTGGGGCCGCGGCGCCAACGACAGCTGCGGCGTGTCCTACAGCCTGCCGCAAGAAGACCGTCCCGCACCCATACGGGAAGTCAGCTACACGTGCCAGTGATGCGCACATCGAAGATCGCAAGACATATGAACAGGCATGAAATGAAACTACATCACCGCAAGGGAACACGCACGGGCGGCATGCTGATATTGGCATGCATGGCGCTGATGCTGTGCGGCTATGCGCCGCAAAGCCTCGCGGCATGCGCGCTGGGAGAGGGAATGGACAAGAATGTGATCAACATCGCACTCGGCTCCGTACTTGTGCCGACGAATATGCCCGTCAACTCCGTCATTGTTGAAAGAAGATTCCCCATTTCTCACAAGGGCAACGTGATCATTCAGTGCGACAAGAACGGCGGCGCTTCGTGGCAAAGTTCCGTTCATATGGGAGAACTGGTGGCCAACACCAACCGGGTCTACCGGACCAACATTCCCGGCATCGGAATTCGGCTTGGCTTCCGGGACTGGGACTCGGTTCCTCCTGATCATTTTCCGTTTTCGATGCCCACCACCACTTCCAGGACTAGCACCAGCAAGAACTGGACCATCACTGTCGAACTCTTCAAAATCGCAAGAGACACAGGAAACGGCTCTCTGCAGGACGGGCTATACGCCACCATGTACTCGTCGAGCGATCCGCAAAAAGCCCTGCAAGTGCAGGTCAGCGGACGCGCCACGACCATCGTCACCCCTTCCTGCACCGCCGCCCCCACCCCTCCCGTCCAACTCGGCAAGGTCTGGAAGAACCTGTTCAGCTCGGTAGGCAGCACGGCGGCCGAAAAAAGCTTCAACATCACGCTGAACTGCCGCGAGGCCAAGCCGAAACTGAATGCGGTGTACCTGCGGATGGACGCCAAGCCCGACGCCTCGGGCGCGCCAGGCGTGATCGCCTTGAGTCCCGACGCCAATGCCGCGACAGGCGTCGGCATCCAGATTCTGGACAAGGGCCGTCAGCCGGTCACCTACGGCCAAGGCGCCTTGGTGGGCATGTCCAAGGACGGCGTCTACAACGTGCCGTTCCATGCCCGCTACTACCAGACCGCGAATCAGGTGACCGCCGGCCAGGCGAATGGCTCGGCCACCTTCACGCTTGAATACAAATGACCCCCTCCGAACCCAGGAAAAACCGGCCCGATATTCCACGGCTACCGGCGCGCCCATGCGGCAAGTCAGCTACGCGTGCCGGTGATGCGTGTTCCAGAAATTGCAGGCCATAGAAACAAACCAAAAATGAAAGACACTCAGTCCACCAAGGAAAAACGCGCAATCGGCCTGTTGGCCCTCGCGTGCCTGGCGCTGGCGCTGAGCGCATATGCACCACAGAACCAGGCGGCATGCACCCTGGGACCGGGGATAGCCCGGAATGTCATCAATATCAACCTCGGCAACATACTCGTTCCACTGGAGAGGGGACCGAGCAGGCTCGATCCCATCGTCGAGAGAAGATATCCCATAAGTCATGGAGACAGCGCGTTCCTCAGGTGCGGTGACGGCGGCGGAAAGGCAATGGCGTCCATCCACATGGGCACACGCCTGGACGACACCTTCATCTATCGGACAAACATTCCCGGAATCGGCATTCGTATCGGGCTGCGTCCAAGCGACCATGTCGGAACCTTCCCCTTCCCTTACTCCTGGAGCCTGCATCAAGCAGGCACGCTACCCCTCGGCCCCAAAGGCTGGATTCACGTCCAACTCTACAAGATCGGTTCCATCACCGGCAACGGCGCTCTTGCAGCAGGACATTACGCCAGCCTGTACGCGCAAGACGCGCCAGGGGAGGCATTGACCGTGAGGATCGACGGCAGAACCACCGCCATCGTCACCCCTTCCTGCACCGCCGCCCCCACCCCTCCCATCCAACTCGGCAAGGTCTGGAAGAACCTGTTCAGCTCGGTCGGCAGCACGGCCGCGGAACAAGGCTTCAACATCAAGCTGAACTGCCGCGAGGCCAAGCCGGAGCTGAATGCGGTGTACCTGCGGATGGACGCCAAGCCCGACGCCTCGGGCGCGCCGGGCGTGATCGCCTTGAGCCCCGACGCCAATGCCGCGACCGGTGTCGGCATCCAGATCCTGGACAAGGACCGCCAGCCGGTGGCCTACGGCCAAAGCGCCTTGGTGGGCATGTCCAAGGACGGCGTCTACAACGTGCCGTTCCATGCCCGCTACTACCAAACCGCAAACCAGGTGACCGCGGGTCGTGCCAACGGCTCGGCCACCTTCACCCTTGAATACAAATGACCTCCTCCGAATCCACGAAAAACTGGCCCAGGATCATGAACAGACCTACCTTCAATCACACCGTCCATGTTTGCGTCGAAGCCATCGAGCCAGCCACGGCGCTAGTGCAGGGGCTGGGCGACCGCGCCCAGATGATATGCCTGACCCAATCCGCCACCCGCTTGCAGGAGCAGCTCGCCGAGCCCGGCCTGCACTATGTGGTCATGCACGGCAGCGCGGAATGGCTGGCCGCCATGCTGGGCGCGCGGCGCGGCCCCTACGTCGCGGGATTGGTGGCCATGATCACCGCCAACGATTCCTCCAATACCCGGGCGGAACTGATCTGCGCCGGCGCGGACGCCTGCCTGCCCTCGAACGCCGGCATCGGCGAATTGTTGGCGGCGCTCAGCAGCCTGGAGCGCCTGTCTTCGGCCTTGCGTACCCGCCTGCAGCGCGAGGCCGCGCCCGCCGCGGAATCGCTGGCGCGCAGGCGGCGCGCCCTGGCGGCAACTGTCGCGACCGTCCGCGTCACGCCGGTCCGCGAGTGGGCGCTGATGGAGGCAGAGAAGACGCTGCGCGCCCCGGACAGCGCCGGCTTGCTTGCGTTGAGCAACAAGGAGTATGCCCTGCTGTCGTGCCTGAGCGGCCATGACTTCCAGTACTGCAGTATTGCGGACCTCCACAAGGAGGTCTGGCCGGACGCGGCAGGCCGCCCGGTGCATCTGCAGCGCGCCATCGTCTCCAGCGTGGTTGGGCGCCTGCGCCGCCGGGCGCGGATGGCGGGAATCGAACTGCCGCTGCGCACGAGCTACGGCCAGGGCTACACCTTTGTTCATCCGCTGAGCAGCGCGGGCTAAAAACTCTGCTAACAGGCGAGGCTCGGGATTACGGGCCTTGACACTCCTTTTTCTCCATCGTTATATTTATGAACAACGTTCACATTAATGAACAACTAGAACAATGACGCGCCCGGCCGAAGCCCGTCGGGCAAACCTAGCCACATGAGGCCCTATGAGTTCCACCGCATTCACAGAGGCAAGCCGCATCGTCAATCGCAGTCCCTTGAACCGATGGCTGGGCATGTCCGTACTGCGAGCCGATGACGACGGCATCACGCTCGGCATCCGCTGGCGCGAGGAACTCATTTCGAACCCGGATGCCCGCTCCACGCATGGCGGCATACTTGCGACGTTGATCGATGCCGCCGGCGACTATGCAGTCGCCCTGAAAGTAGGCGTTCCCGTCCCCACGATCGATATGCATGTGGACTTTCACCGCATCGCCAAACCCGGCGACTTGCGGGCCGAAGGCCAGGTCATACACCTGGGCAGGCGCTTCGCGACCGCCCATGCCCGCGTGTTGGACACGGAGGGCAATCTCATCGCCAGCGGCCGCGCGCTTTACCTCGTGCCGGCATCCGCTGGCCCGGCGCCTGGCGCCGAGACGCCCCTGGCCAGTCAGGGAGAGGCATGATGGGTCCGCTCAAGGGAATCAAGATCATCGAGTTCGCGGGCATAGGCCCCTGCCCGATGACCGCAATGCTGCTCGCCGACCTGGGCGCCACCGTGCTGCGCATAGACCGGTCGGAACCCCCATCGCTGGGCATCGAGCGTCCGCTCAGGTTCAACTTGCTGTTGCGCAACCGCAAGGCCATCGCCCTGGACCTCAAGAACGCTGCGGCGCGGGACCTGGCGCTGCGCCTCATCGAAGGCGCCGACGCCCTGCTCGAGGGTTTCCGGCCCGGCGTGATGGAACGCCTGGGACTGGGGCCCGACGTCTGCCTGACGCGCAATCCACGGCTGGTCTACGGCCGGATGACGGGATGGGGCCAGACCGGGCCGCTGGCCCAGGTAGCCGGCCATGATCTCAATTACATCGGCCTGACCGGCGTGTTGCACGCCATGGGCCGCGAAGGCCAGCCGCCCACCCCACCCCTGAATCTGGTGGGAGACTTCGGCGGCGGCGCGCTGTACCTGGCCTTGGGCGTCCTCGCCGCCATCATCGAAGCGGCCCGTTCAGGACTGGGCCAGGTCGTCGATGCCGCCATCGTGGACGGCACCGCATCGCTGGCGACCGCCCTGTTCGGCCTGCACGCGGCCGGCCTTTGGAACGACAAGCGTGGCCACAACATGCTGGACTCCGGCGCCTACTTCTATGATGTCTACGAGTGCGCCGATGGCAAATGGGTTTCCGTCGCGCCGCTGGAGCGCAAGTTCCACGACAAGCTGCTCGAGCTCATGGGCCTGGACCGCGAATCGCTCGGCCGCCAGGCCGACCGCGACGGATGGCCGCTGGCCAGATCCATCCTCGCCGACGCCTTCAGGAAGAAGACGCAGGCGCAATGGTGCGAGCTGCTCGGTACCACGGACGTGTGCGTGGCGCCGGTGCTATCGCTGGACCAGGCCGCCGGACACCCTCATATGCGGGAGCGGAAGGTCTTGATCGACGTCGACGGCGTCATGCAGCCGGCGCCTGCCCCGCGCTTCTCGCGTACGGCCCCCGCAAAGCCGACGCCGCCCGAGGCCGCCAGCGCCAGCACGATGGAAGCGGCGCTGGCCGGATGGTTATCGCCCGCCGAACAGACACGATGGCGCAGCCAGCTGGAGGAAGTCTCAGTTGCCGGGCATATGCCGTAAGGTTGTGGAGGCGTCCGCGGCCACTTCCTGCAGCAGCTGCCGCAAGGCGGGCAACGACTGCGCGAAACGGTCGCTGGGCGCCGCAATCATCAGGGCGTAGCTGGCGGTGCCGTCAGCCTTGATGATCGGCGCGGCAATGCCGGACGCGCCTGCAACCGCCTCGCCCATGCTCACCGCAATTCCGGAAGCGCGTATTTCCTGCAGCTGCGACTCGAAAGCCTCCTTGTCCGGCAGAGGCTTGCCCGTCATGGGCTTGAGTTTGGCGGTCTTGAGGTATTTCTTTTGCCAAGCCTGGTCCTGAAACGCGAACAGCAGCTTGCCCGCGGCCGACACGTGCAGCGGCCGTTTCGTGCCGATCGGCACCGAGTACCGGACAGGTTGCTTGCTGTCGATGCCGTCGATATAGGTAACCGTCTTCGCTTCCTTGTCGATCAGCGCCAGGAACACGCTTTCCTCGCAGCGCGCCGCCAGCTCCTCGACATAGGGCCGCAAGATCTTGGTAACGCCCGCGCTGGCCAGCACCTCGGCCGACAACTGGAAGATGGATGGCCCCAGCTCGTAGCGCCCGGCCGCGTGCATCAGGTACTTATGGGCCACCAAGGGCCGCAGCAGCAAGAGCAGGCTGCTCTTGGGGGCCTCGAGCTCGCTGCTCAGTTCCGCCAGCGTGGCGCCGCCGGTCCCGCGCGCCAGCACCTCGAAGATGCCGAGAATCCGCAGCAGGGAGCGGGGCTCGGAAGTAGCGGGACTCGTTTCGGATCGGGTTTTCATGAATGGGTCGGATCAGCCTGGAGCAATGTGCATGCACTGCGTTCATATTCTCGAATGATACCTGTAAACACGGCGCCGCTTGAACCGGCGCAACGATCAAAAAGCAGCGGGAACAAGGAGATCTCAATGCAATCAGCACCCAAGGACGGCACACCAGGCCACGGCACATTCCGCGCCTACCAGATCCGGCGCGACGGCCCGATGACCTCTGGCCTCGCGCGCCTGGCCCTGGCCGATCTATCGCCGGGAGATGTGGTCATACGCACGGCGTACGCCGGCGTCAATTACAAGGATGCGCTGGCCACGACCGAGCAGGGCAACGTCATCCGGAAGTTCCCCCGCGTCGCAGGCAGTGACGCCTCGGGATGGATCGTGGCATCCGGCGACCGCAGGTTCCGGGAAGGCGACGAAGTGGCCGTCCTTGGACGGGGCTTCGGCGTGGACCATGACGGCGGATTCTCGGAGTACTTGCGCGTACCCGCAGACTGGGTCATCAAGCTGCCCGGCGGCTTCGCGTTGCGCGATGCCGCCACGCTCGGGATCGCCGGCTATACCGCCGCGCTCGCCGTCCATCTGTTGCAGGAGGCGCGCTGCCAACCCGAGCGGGGCGAAATCCTCGTCAACGGAGCGACCGGCGCTGTCTCGGGCATGGCCATCGAAATGTTGGCGCGGCTGCAATACCGGGTCGCGGCGGTCAGCGCCAAGCCTGATCGGGCGGCCTATCTGCAAACGCTGGGAGCCCAGGCAGTTCTAGGCGCCACGGATCTGGCCGACCAAGGCCGGCCGCTGGAGCCGGCCCGCTGGGCTGGCGGGCTGGACGCGCTGGGAGGCAAGCCGCTGGACCTGATGCTGCGCTCCATCATGCCGCGCGGATGCGTGGCCAGTTTCGGCAATGTGGCCGGCAACGAATTGTCCACCAGCGTACTTCCCTTCATCCTGCGCGGTGTGCGCCTCATCGGCGTCAACCTGACCTACTACCTGGATCTGGAAGCCGAGCTTTGGGCTCGCCTCGCTGGCGACCTCAGGCCGCAGCACACAATTGAACAGGTGAAAACCATAACGCTCGATGGGTTGGCCCAACAACTTCAGTACATGCTGGACGGTCAATCCTGGGGTAGGACCATCGTGGAATTTCCGGCCTGACATCCGGTAAAGGCCGCGGGCCGCAACGACCTGCGCGTTGCGGCCCGCAGCAATTGGCCTGGCGTCAATCCAGCGTTACGCCGGCCTTCTTGATGACCTTGGCCAAGGCGTCAATCTCCTTGTTGAGGAACGCACCATACTCCTGCGGCGTGGACGACGAGGCCTGCGCGCTCTGGTTGGCGAAATATGCCTGCACTTCCTTGTCGGCCAAGGCCTTTTCAACTGCGCCATTGAGCTTGGCGACGATCGCCGGCGGTGTTGCCGCTGGCGCCATCATCCCCGACCACGCCGACATCTCCAGGCCCCTGGCTACCGTTGCATCCAGCGTGGGCACATCCGGCAGGGTATCCAGCGGCGCCTTCGTCGCAACCGCCAGCGCCTTCAAACGTCCTGACTTGACCGCGGGAATGGCACCGGCCGAAGTCGCGAAGTAGTAATCAACCATGCCGGCCATCAGGTCGACCAGCGCGGGCGCCTCGCCCTTGTACGGAATGTGCATGCCCTTGATGCCAACGGCATCCTCGAACGACAGCGCGGCCAGATGAGTCACGTTGCCGTTGCCCGCCGACGCGTAGTTGAGCTTGCCGGGATTCGCCTTGGCGTAGGCCACCAGTTCCTCCACCGTCTTGAATGGCGACTTTGCCGGCACCACCAGCACGATCGGCAGGCTGGCCGTGAGCGCGATTGGCGCGAGGTCCTTGCTCACGTCGTAGGACAGCCGTTTGCTGTAAAGCGCGGGACTCGAGGCGATGGATGAGGTGTTGTACAGCAGGGTATAGCCGTCGCCCGCCGCCCGGCTGACTTCCTCGGCGGCAATGTTGCCGTTGGCGCCGGGCTTGTTGTCGATCAACACGTTCGCACCCAGCGTGCCGGCCATGTGCTTCGCCAGCGCGCGCGCGATCGCATCGGTGCCCCCGCCGGCGGAGAACCCCAGGACGACCTTGATGGGTTTGGAAGGATAGTTTTCCTGGGCCATGGCATCAGGCGCCGCCACGCCTGCCACGATCGCCAGAACAGCCGTGCCCGTGATGCCGGCCAGCCATGCGTATCCGCGACGGCCGCCGCCAACCGTCCCGCGGGATTGCTTGCAGTGAATCATGTTTGTCTCCTGTTCCTGCCTTTCTGCCACGGGCGCTGCGCGCCCTGTTTTGCCGGCGGAATCTAGCCCGCCATGGTCAATCCACCCGACACCGAGACAACCTGGCCGGTAATGAATGCCGCGTCGTCCGACGCCATGAAGCACACCGCGCCGACCACATCGCCGGGCTGGCCCAGCCTGCCGAACGGGATGGCCTTCTCCAGTGCGTTGCGCAGCTTGGCGCCGCTTTCGCCTTCGCCGGCGAAATCACGGAACAGCGGAGTGTCAGTCGGACCGGGGCAGACCACGTTGACGTTGATCTGCTTGCGTGCGACCTCGCGCGCCATGGTCTTGGTGAACGCAATGATCCCGCCCTTGCAGGCCGAATACACCGATTCCCCGGAAGAACCGACGCGGCCGGCATCGGACGCGATGTTGACGATGCGTCCCTTGCCGCGGGCGACCATGCCCTTGAGCACCGCGTGGTGCAGGTTGATGGGACCTTTCAGATTGATGCTGATGATCTTGTCCCACAGTTCCGGATCCGTATCGAGGAACCGCGCGGCATGGTCCCAGCCCGCGTTGTTCACCAGCACGTCGATCGGCCCCTGCTCGGCCTCGGCTCGGGCGACGGCGGCGACGATCCCGGCATAGTCGGTGATGTCAACGCGGTATGCGGATGCCTGGCCGCCCTGTACCCGGATGCGCGCGGCGACCTGCCCCGCCCCTTCGGCGTTCAGGTCGAAGATGGCGACCTTGGCGCCTTCCTCGGCGAAGCGTTCGCACAGCGCGGCGCCGATGCCGCCGCTGCCGCCCGTGACGATCACAACTTTGTCTTTCAAACCCTTCATGGCTACTCTCCTGGCTAGTCTTAACTGCGGCACTTGATCATGCGCAGGGGGGTGTACGTCATCACGACCGTACCGTCCTGCTTGACCACTTTGTTGAAGGTACGCACCAGGCCCCGCCCCGGGCGACTGTTGGACAGGCGCGCTTCTATCACTTCGCACTCGACGTGGATGGTGTCGCCGACGAAGGCCGGACCTTTGATGTCCAGTTCCATGTTCAGAAAGGCGTAGCCCGTCTTCTGCATGGTCGATTGAGTCAGCAACCCTTCCGAGATGCCATACACGAACGATCCCGGCGCGAAACGGCCCTTGATATCGGATTCGTTCTTGACGAATTCCATGTCGGTGAACAGCACCTCGGTCATATGTATGCAGTTGATGAAGGCGCATACGTCCGCATCCTGGATCGTGCGTCCCAGCGTCTTGAATTTGCGTCCGACCGGCAGGTCTTCGAAGTACATGCCCAGGCCTACGGTTTCGATTTCTTCGCGGTTCATCGCGGTCTCCTTGTGTGGGTGTTGTTACTTGCGGGCGGGACGGCCCAACAGACTGTTCGAAATGATGTTGCGTTGGATCTGGTTGGTGCCTTCGATGATCTGCAGCACCTTGGCATCCCTGAAATAGCGGTTGATCGGATACTCCGACGAGATTCCCGCCGCGCCGAACAGCTGCACGGCATCGGTCGCGACCTTCATGGCCGTGTCGCTGGCAAAGCATTTCGCCATCGCCGCCACCGGAGCCAGGACCGCCGCCGGCGCGCCGCCATCCACCAGCGAGGCGGCGCGGTAAACCAGTTGGCGTGCGGCTTCGGTCTGCATCGCCATGTCGGCCAGCATCCAGCGCACGCCCTGGAATTCGCTGACTTGTTGGCCGAAAGCCGTGCGATTGGTGACGAATTCGATTGCGTGGTCCAGCGCGCCCTGGGCCAGGCCGACGCCACGCGCCCCGATCAGCGGGCGGCTGGCGTTGAAGGCCTCCATGACCGCCCTGAATCCACCGCCCAGCATGTTCGCGTCGGGCACAAACACGTTGTCGAGAAACAATGGGCAGGACGGCACGCCGCGCGCCCCCATCTTTTCTTCCTTGCGTCCGACCTGCAGGCCGGACGTACCCTTCTCGACGATGAACAGGCTGATTCCGTCCTTGCCCTCTTCGCGGTACTTTGCCGCCACCAGGATGAAGTCCGCGATGTCCGAATTGGTGCACCAGATCTTGGCGCCGTTCAGCAGAAAGCCGCCGTCGACTTTCTCGGCGCGGGTCTTGATGCCGCTGACGTCAGAACCGCTCTGGGCCTCGGTGGTGGAAAAGGCGCCGCGCAGGTCGCCGCTGGCCAGGCCGGGCAACAGCCGCGCCTTCTGCTCCTCGGTGCCGCCGTGAAGGATCGCGCCGAACGGCACCCACTGGACCAGCAGCAGGTAGGCGGTGTTGTAGCAAACGCGACCGAACTCTTCGATTGCCAGGCATGCCGACAACATGCTGCCCGCCCCGCCATACTGCTCGGGGAACGGCAGCGTGAACAGTCCCAGCTCTTTGAGCAGGGCATACATGTCATGGGGATACTCGGCGCTGCTGTCGATCTCGTTGGCTCTCGGCGCGACCTTTTCTCGCGCCACGCGCCTGATGAGATCCTGTATCTGCAGCTGATCGTCGTTCAAAGCGTATTGGCTGTCATGCATGGGATGTTCCTGATCTCGATGATTCGTGTTGCTTCCAGCGCCCCGATGTCGGCGTCGGACTTATTGAGCAGCGATGCGAGCACCTCGGCGGTGTGTTGTCCGCGCAATGGAGGCGGATACCTGTACTCCACCGGCGTATCGGACAGGCGGATCGGATTGGCGACCATGCCTACCGTCGTGCCCCCCGGATGCGGCATGTCCACGCGCAGGCCGCGGTGTATCACCTGCGGGTGCTCGAATACCTGCGCATAGTTGTTGATGGAGCCGTTCGGGACTTCGGAGTTGGCGAGCAGGCCCAGCCAATGCTTGGACGGCTGCGTCCGGAACAGCGCTTCCAACGCACCCACCAGGGCGGCGCGGTTGACGTTGCGGCCGGGCATGTCCGCGAAGCGAGGATCGCTGAGCATTTCAGGCATGCCGATCAGTTCGCACAATCTGCGGAACTGGCCGTCGTTGCCGCAGCCGATGATGATGTGCCCGTCTGCCGTGGGAAAGGTTTGATAGGGCGCAAGGTTAGGATGCTCGTTGCCCCAGCGGCGTGGAATCGCCCCGCTGGCGAAATAGCTGGCTATCTGGTTGGCGCCGAAATTGACCACCGTATCCAGCAGCGCGACGTCGATATGCTGGCCAACGCCGGTCGCGTGCCGGCTCTCGATGGCCGAAAGTATGCCTATGGTGGCGTTCAGGCCAGTCAGCACATCGGCGACGGCGATGGCCGATTTCATCGGCCCGCCGCCCGGCTTGTCGTCGCGCTCGCCGGTGATGCTCATCAACCCGCCTTCGCCCTGAAAAATGAAGTCGTACCCCGGCAGGTGCGCGCACGGTCCGTCCTGTCCATAGCCTGTGATGGAGCAATAGATCAGACGCGGATTCACTTCGCGCAAATGGGTGTACGACAGGCCGTAGCGGGCCAGGTCGCCGACCTTGTAGTTTTCCACCAGCACGTCGCACTGGCGCGCGAGCTCGCGCACCAGCTCCTGCCCCTGCGGGGTCGAGATGTCGATGGCGACGGAGCGCTTGTTGCGATTGGCGGACGTGAAGTAGGCCGAGTCGCCCACACGCTCGCCGTCGTCATTCTCGATCCACGGCGGCCCCCAGTGCCGGGTGTCGTCACCCAGCACCGGACGCTCCACCTTGATGACATCGGCCCCAAGGTCGGCGAGCATCTGCGTGCACCAGGGCCCGGCCAGCACACGGGTCAGGTCCAGCACGCGCAAGTGAGAGAGAGATCCAGCCATATGCCTAGCCTCAGATTCAAGATCGTTCATATTTATGAATGCCGTTTATTATTTTATGTTCCATCATGCTGATGGGCAACGAAATTTTGGTTCTTTTTTGCTCATTTAGATCAATATCATGATGTATATGGGCGCATTGCGGCATTAAAGGGGCAAGCTCGCGGATGTATTCTTCGGCCCAGCCAACGGGCGTGCGGCATTAGTCCAGCTTGATGCCCGAGGTTTGCACCACGTCTCTCCAACGTTCGATTTCGGCCTGCAGGAAGCTCCGGAACTCCTGCGGCGAGGTCGCCTTGGGCACTGCTCCCTGCGCTGCCAATTGGGCGGTCACCTTGGGGTCGCTCAACGCCTTCGCGTAAGCCTGATTCAGGCGGGCGATGACTTCCGGCGGCGTTCCCGCCGGCACCATCAAGGCTTGCCAGGCGCCCATCTGGAACCCGGGCAGGATTGCCTCGGAGGCGGTGGGCACATCGGGCAACAGGTGCGACCGGTCCTTGCCGGTCACCACCAGCGCCTTGACCCGTCCGTCCCGGACGTAGGGATAGGCCGAATTGATCGGGTCCGCAAACAAGTCGAGACGCCCCGCGATGAAGTCTGGGAACGCTCCCGCGCCGCCCTTGTAGGGAATATGCGTAGCCTCGATTCCGGCCGCCTGCAGCAGCACGAACATGGCCAGATGGGTCAGGTTGCCCGTGCCTGACGAGCCGTAGTTCAGCTTGCCAGGGTGCTTCTGCGCATAGGCCGTCAGCTCCTGCACGTTCGCCACGCCCAGGGGGTTGCTGGCCATTACCAGCAAAGGCTGGTCGATCAGCAGAGAAACCGGGGCCAGATTCTTGTCCAGGTTGTATGAGACCTTTTGGCCAAATGCCGCCGTGAAGCCCAGCGCGGATGTGCTGTGCAGAAGCGTATAGCCGTCGGGCGCAGCCTGGGCCACGGCTTCGGCGCCGATGTTGCCATTGGCGCCCGGGCGGTTCTCCACCACCACGGGCACACCCAGCTCGCCGGACACCTGAGCGGCCAACAGGCGTGCGACCTGGTCGGTAGCGCCACCCGGCGCGAACGGCACGATTACCCGGATGGGCTTGGCGGGGAAGACCGGCTGGGCGCCTGCCGCACCAGGGCCAAGGATCAGACTGCTGGCGAGCGCGGCCGCCAGTGTGCGCAACAGTTTCATGGGTGTCTCCTCTGCGTGCCGACTCGCGGACCGGGCACATCCCCGTCCGCTGTCATGCGTCTTTTGCGTTCATTTATATGAACGATGTTCAGAATTATATGTTTGCGATTGCGCCAAAGGCAAATTTTTCCTTTACAAGCGCTCCGAATTTAAATCATGATGTTGATATAAATTCAAAACCGGAGACAAGCATGACCGTTGTGACGGAGTTTCGCGATCAGGTGGCCGTAATCGAGCTGAACCGCCCGCAGGCCCTCAATGCGCTGAACGAGCAGATGCTCGCCGACCTGCGCACGGCGGTGGACGATGCGGAGGCTGCCGGCTGCCGCGCCATGGTGTTTACTGGCGCGGGCGACAAGGCGCTGTGCGCCGGCGCGGACATCGCGCAACTCCAGGCCCGCGCGCCCGCTACCCACCGCTCGAACGTGGCCCAGGCTCAGGCCCTCTTCGATCGCATCCAGCAATCAGCCCTGCCCAGCGTGGCGGTCATACATGGATTTGCGTTTGGCGGCGGCCTGGAACTGGCGCTCGCCTGCACCTTCCGCATCGCCACGGCCAAGGCCAGGATGGCATTGCCCGAGGTCAAGCTGGGTCTCATTCCCGGCTATGGCGGCACCCAACGCCTGCCGCGTCTGATAGGCGAGGCCCGCGCGGCGGAACTGGTTCTCTCCGGCCGGGCCGTCGACGCCGAGGAGGCCCTGCATATCGGCCTGGTCAACCGCATCATGGATGGCGGCGCCCCGGCGGACCTGGGACGCGCCTTCCTGGAGCCCATGATCAGGCACAGCAAGGTCGCGACATCCATGGCCCGCGAAGCCATGCGCCGTGGCCTGGACGGCGCGCTGGCGCCCGGGCTGGCCATGGAAGCCGACCTGTTCGCGCTCTGCGTGCAGTCGCACGACGCGGCCGAAGGCATGGCCGCCTTCCTGGCCAAGCGGCCTGCCGCGTTCACCGACAACTGAAACGCGTCCGCCCCGTCCATCCCCAGACTTCCGCAAATCCGGGTGAATCATGCACACGTACCCCAGCCTGCTTAAGCCCTATGACTTCGGCTTTCTCGCGTTGCGCAACCGCATGGTCATGGGCGCGATGCACACCCGCATCGAGACCCTGGATCAACCATTGGCGCGGCAGGTGCAGTTCTTCCGTGAACGCGCGCGCGGCGAAGTCGGCCTGATCCTCACCGGGGGATACGCGCCAAACCAGGCGGGCCGGATGGAGGAGGATGCGCCCCTACTGGAACACCCGGAGCAGTTGGCGCCGCATCTGGCCGTCACGCGCGCCGTGCACGAGGAGGGCGGCAGGATCGTGCTGCAGATCCTCCATGCCGGACGCTATGCCAGGCATCCCTTGTGCGTCGGCCCCACGGAGCTGCGCGCCCCAATCAATCGCCATGCGCCTCGCGCGTTGACGGCGCAAGGCATTGCCCAGACCGTGCAGGCGATAGCCCATACCGCCCGACTCGCCCAGGAGGCGGGCTACGACGGCGTGGAGATCATGGGCTCCGAAGGCTATCTGCTCAACGAGTTCACGAGCCCATGCACCAACCTCCGCGACGACGCCTATGGCGGCAGCTTCGAGAACCGCATCCGCTTTCCCATCGAGACCGTAGCGGCCGTGCGCGCCGCCGTCGGCGCCCGCTTCCTGCTCATCTACCGGATCTCGGCCATAGATCTGGTGCAAGACGGGCTTACGGGCGACGAGACCGCGCAGCTCGCGCAGCGCCTGCAGCAAGCCGGCGTCGACATGCTCAATACGGGTGTCGGCTGGCACGAGTCGGCCATTCCCACGATTGCGGCGTCCGTCCCGCGCGCCGCCTGGGAGTTCGCCGTCCACAATATCAAGCGCGCGGTTTCCATTCCCGTCATCGCCTCCAACCGCATCAGCACGCCCGAAGTCGGCGAGCGCCTGCTGGCTGGCGGCAGCGCCGACTTCGTGTCAATGGCAAGGCCTCTGCTTGCCGACCCCGAATTCGCCGCCAAGACACGCAAGGGTCGTGCCGATCTCATCAATAGCTGTATCGCCTGCAACCAAGCCTGTTTGGACCATATCTTCACCGAGCGCGCGGCATCGTGCCTGGTCAACCCCCGCGCCGGGCGCGAACTGGACTACCCGACAGGCCGGGTCGCAACGCCGCGACGCATCGCGGTGGCAGGCGGCGGCGCCGCCGGCATGGCCTTCGCCGTCTACGCGGCCGAACGTGGCCACGCGGTCGCGTTGTACGAGGCGGGACCGGACCTGGGCGGCTTGCTGAACCTGGCCCGCCGCATACCGGGCAAGAGCGAATTCAACGAAACGCTGCGCTACTTCCAGGCGAGGCTCGCCGAACTTGGCGTAGCCGTCGCGCTGGGCCGACGCGTCACCGCCGCGGAATTGCGGGCGGGAGGTTATGACGCTGTCGTCGTGGCCACGGGCGTGACCCCGCGGCTGCCCGACATAGACGGCATCGATCATCCGAAAGTCGCCCTCTACGATGAAGTCCTGTCGGGGCGCCGCCGCGTCGGCGCCCGCGTGGCCCTGATCGGCGCCGGCGGCATTGCCTTCGATACCGCGGAATTCCTCCTGGGCGACGCAGACGAATCGCTGTCGCCTGAACAATTCCGGCAGCACTGGGGCATCGACGCGTCCTTGCGCAATCCAGGCGGCTTGAAAGACACCCCGCCGCGCGCCCCCCGGCGCGTCATCCACATGCTGCAGCGCAGCCCCGAAAAGCCGGGCGCGCGCCTGGGCAAAAGCACCGGTTGGATCCTCAAGACCCGCCTGAAGCGCGCTGGCGTTCGGATGATTTCCGGCGCCGCCTATCACCACATCGACGACGCGGGCCTGACCTACTCCCGCGATGGCGTCACGGAAGTGCTTCCGGTGGACGACGTCATCATATGCGCGGGCCAGATGGCGCAGGACGAACTGAGCCGGTCCCTGGCTGGCTCCGGCTTGCGCGTGGAAACCATAGGAGGCGCGCGGCGCGCGGCCGAACTCGATGCCGCGCGCGCCATCGAGGATGCGCTGCGGCTGGCACATGCCTTCTAACCGAGATCTCGCTGTTCGCGGGAGCCACTCCCGCCATGACTCCGCCGCCGGCTATCGCCGCGGCTTCCCATCTCCTCATCACAGGAATCGCTGACCATGAACGACCGCTATGCCTCCTACACCCGGCTCAAGTTCGACCGGCCGCACCCCCGCGTGCTGCGTATCACCCTGGCCTCGCCGCTCAAGATGGGCGCCATGGACGCAGCCATGCATCGCGAAGTTTCCCAGATCTGGCGGGACGTGGACGCCGACCCCACGGTCTCGGCCATTCTGCTGACCGGAGAAGGCCGGACTTTCTCCGCCGGTGGCGATCTCAATCATGAACGCCATGGCGCCGACGACTACGACACCCGCATGCAGACGATGAAGGAAGCGCGCGACATCGTCTACGGCATGATCAATTGCTCCAAGCCCATCGTGAGCGCAGCGCGCGGCTGGGCCGTCGGGGCCGGCCTCGCATGCGTGGTTCTCGCCGACATTTCCATCGCATCCAAGGACGCCCGCTTCTCCGACGGACACATGAAAATCGGCGTGGCCGCCGGGGACCACGCCACCATCATCTGGCCGCTGCTATGCGGCATGGCCAAGGCAAAATACTATCTGCTCACCGCGGACAGCTTCACGGGCGAGGAAGCCGAGCGCATGAATCTCATCTCTCTCGCGCTGGACGACTCGGAGGTCGAAGCCAAAGCCGTCGAGCTCGCATCCCGGCTGGCCGATGGCGCGCCTGGCGCCATTCGCTGGACCAAGCACGCGCTGAACAACTGGCTGCGGCAGGCTGGTCCGATCTTCGACGCCTCGCTGGCGATGGAATTCATCGGCATGGCGAGCCCGGAAGGCAAGGAGGGCATGGACGCCTTCCTGCAAAAACGGCCAGCCCGGTTCCCGGTCGAAACGCCCTTCTAAGCAGCGTGTCCGGCAAGGCCATGAGGTAATCTCGCTTCCATTCATCTGTTGCAAGGGCGAAAACATCGTGGCAAACAAATCAGGCGCCGAGATCCACAATCGGTTGTTCTTCCGTCTGTTCCAACTGGGCAACTCCCTGCAGCGCCAAGCAAGCAACGAACTCGGCATCAGCACGGTGCAGTGGGCCGTGCTGGGCGCGCTGACGCGGCCGCAGGCGGCAGACGGCATGACCTTCGGCGAACTGGCTGACTATCTCGTCGTCAGCCGGCAAAGCCTGGACGGCGTGCTCAAGCGCCTGGAACGCGAAGGCCATGTGCGCCGTGTTCCCGATAAGAATGACCGGCGCGCGCGCGTCGTCATTCTGCTGCCGGCCGGCCAGCGCTTCTGGGACGAGATCCAGCCCAACATCTACGAGTTCTACCGGCAAGCGATGAAGAGCTTTCAGTTCGACGATAGCGTGACCTTCCTGCATTTCCTTAATCGGCTGCAGCACGATATCGCCGAAGTAGAGCTTTGACGCCTGCCCATCGCATAGGAAACCCATGAAAATACTGGTACCTGTCAAACGCGTCGTTGACTACAACGTCAAGGTGCGCGTCA
>NZ_MTLG01000116.1 GCF_002192695.1 Achromobacter xylosoxidans | reverse complement strand
AACGCTCCGGACCGCAATCGTTGCCCCGCGCCCCGCAGGCCGCCGACGCGACAGGCGCCTTAAGAACCAACCACCACCGCAAGCACCAAACCCCACATCCACAGACCCATCACCGCCCACGCTCCATATACCGACGAGCCATCTGATACCCAGCAAACACATAAAACCCATTGCTATTGAGCACCAGCCAAGCCCCCAACCCGCCCAGCAACGCCACCACCGGCCCCACCGCCCGCACATCCCCCTGCGTCCACGCAATCACGCCCAGAAACCCGACAGCGATCAACCCCAAGGCCAGCCGCTTCAGCACCACCAGCCCGAACGCATGCCCGCCCATGAACGCCACCACCCCGATAGCCAACGCCAAGGCCGTCGCCGCGCAAACCAGCACCAAGGCAAACGCCGCCATCGCAGCCCCCGCGCCATGCAGCAGCAGGCTCAGCACCCCTATCCCGACGCCCAACCCGCCGGTCATCACCAGCACCGCCAGCACCAGCGGCGACCACATCCCCGGCGGCGCGCGACGCGCATCCATCTCCGCCACGAAGCGATGCATTGCCGCCGAGGTGGCGGCTTCGTCTTGCCCAGGCAGCGCCGCCTCCAGCTTGCGGCACTGCGCGATCAACGCGTTGAGCCCCGCGCGCGGCGCATCCATCACGTCCTCGCCGCGCCCGACGCGTGATCCGCCACCGTGCTCCGCAACGCCGCCATCGCTTCCTGCACCGCGATGGGACGGAACGCATCCTCACGCCAGTACATCGCCACCGACCCGAAACCCGACAGGCGCACTGGAATGATCCGCATCGCCCGCATCTGCGAAAACCGCAGCGCGGCCCGATGCGAAGCCACCCCGATCATGTCGCTGTTGTTGATCAGCGTGAGATTGATGGTCACCGAATTGGATTCGACATGGTCCGGCGGAGGCGCCTGCCCCGCCGCCGCCAGCGCCGCGTCCACCGCGTTGCGGATCGGCGTGCCCTTGGGCCACAGGATCCAGCGGTAGGACAGCAGATCCGGCCAGGACGGCTGCTCGATCGCAAACAGCGGATGCCGCGGCCGCGCCACCAGATGGATGGGTTCCAGGTACAGCGCCTCGAAGCGGATCGCCGGGTCGTGATGCTCCGGCGCCGAACGCCCCACCACGATGTCCAGATCGCCCTGCGCCAACTGCGCCAGCAGCCGGTCGGTCGTGCCCTCCACCAGCTTCACCCGCGCCTGCGGCATGCGATCGAGCAGCTTCATCACCGCCAGCGGCACGGTGTCCGATGCCGATGCGCCCGACGCGCCTATCACCACCCGGCCGCCGCCGCCCTCGCGCAGCGCCGCCATGTCCGCGCTGGCGCGGTCCAGCTGCGCTTCCACCCGCTGGGCGTGCGCGATCAGCACGTCGCCATGCGGCGTCGGCCGCAAGCCGCGCGCGTGCCGTTCGAACAATGGCAGCCCGATGTCGTCTTCCAGATCCTTCAGCCACTTGGACAAGCCCGGCTGCGTGGTGTTGAGCATCGCCGCCGAATGGCTGATGTTGCGGGTCTGGGCCAGGCTGAGCAGCATTTTCAGGTTGCGCAGGCGCAACCGGTGGGTCCAGTCCATGCAGGCCCTCGTCTCGTCTATGTATATTCTTATTGGTATGGATAATAAGATAATTTCATTTCAAAACACATAGCTCCTTACGCATAATCGTCTCCATATCAGGACCAGCCGCGAGCCACGCGGCGGCCACGCGAAGCCGGCGCCAGCCGGACATTCCGGAGACAAGCATGCCCGACGGTCACACCCCCGGCGCGGACCGCGCCGCCTATTACGCACGCATCGCCAGGAAATACATGGCCCCCCTGTGGGAGTCGCTACACAACCTGGTGCCGCGCGAACCCGCTCCGCGTTGCGTCCCCGCCATCTGGAAGTACGAGGACGTGCGCGACGACGTCATGGCGTCCGGCTCGCTCATCACGGCGGAAGAAGCCGTGCGGCGCGTGCTCATCCTGGAGAATCCCGGCCTGCCCGGCCAGGCCAGCATCACCCAGAGCCTGTACGCGGGCCTGCAGCTGATCCTGCCCGGCGAGATCGCGCCCAGCCACCGCCACACGCAATCGGCGCTGCGCTTCATCGTCGAAGGCCGCGGCGCCTACACGGCCGTCAACGGCGAGCGCACCACCATGCGCCCCGGCGACTTCATCATCACGCCGTCCTGGACCTGGCATGACCATGGCAACGCCGAAACCGCCGAGGGCGGCGAGCCCGTGGTCTGGCTGGACGGCCTGGACATCCCGCTGCTGCGCTTCCTGGACGCGGGCTTCGCCGAGAACTATCCCTCGGCCACGCAGCCCGTGACCCGCCCCGAGGGCGACAGCATGGCGCGCTACGGCCACAACATGGCACCGGTGCGCCACCAGACGTCCAGCGGCACCTCGCCCATCTTCAACTACCCCTACGAGCGCAGCCGCGAAGCGCTCGACCAGCTCTACCGCCATGGAGAACTGGATCCCTGGGACGGCGTGAAGCTGCGCTACCTGAACCCGGCCACGGGCGGCTACCCCATGCCGACCATGGCGACCTTCATGCAGTTCCTGCCCGCCGGCTTCCAGGGCAAGACCTACCGCAGCACCGATTCCACCGTCTACAGCGTGGTCGAGGGCCGCGGCACGGCCCGCATCGGCGACCAGGAATTCCACTTCGGCCCGCGCGACGTCTTCGTGGCCCCGTCCTGGCAGCCCGTGCAACTGGCCGCGCTGGATGACGCCACCCTGTTCAGCTATTCCGACCGCCCCGTGCAGGACGCGCTGGGCGTGTGGCGCGAAGCGCGCATCGGCTAGCAGCCCCCGGCTTTCCTCCTCTTCCGTTTCTGGCCGGGGCTGCGCGACGCCCCGGCCCCGCATTCCAAAAGGTGACCCATGTCTTTCGTCTTTGATCCCGCCGCCCCCGTCGCCGTGCCCGTCGCCGGCAGCCAGGACCGCTTCCCCGTGCGCCGCGTCTACTGCGTCGGCCGCAACTACGCCGCCCACGCCCGCGAGATGGGCTTCGACCCCGACCGCGAACCGCCGTTCTTCTTCTGCAAGCCGGCCGACGCCGTGGTACCCGTGGCCGAAGGCAGCACGCTGACGCTGCCCTATCCTTCGGAGACCGCCAACCTGCACTACGAGATCGAACTGGTCGCGGCCATCGGCAAGGGCGGCAACTACATCGCCGTCGAAGAGGCGTTGCAACACGTCTGGGGCTACGCCGTGGGCCTGGACATGACCCGCCGCGACCTGCAGATGAAGATGCGCGAAGCCGGCCGTCCCTGGGAACTGGGCAAGGCCTTCGACCAGAGCGCTCCCATCGGCCCGCTGCATCCCGCCGGCTCGGTCAAGAACATCAACCAGGCCGCCATCTGGCTGCAGGTCAACGGCGCCGACAAGCAGCGTAGCGACATCGGCAAGCTGATCTGGTCCGTCGCCGAAACCGTCGCCTACCTGTCCAAGTACTTCCGCCTGGAAGCCGGCGACCTGATCTACACCGGCACCCCCGAAGGCGTGGGCCCGGTGGTGCGCGGCGACAAGATGGTGGGCGGCGTGGACGGCCTGGGCACGCTCAGCGTGCAGATGGCGTGAACCTTCCGGGAACCCGCATGCAACTGCACAGCTTCTTCAACAGTTCCACCTCCTACCGCGTGCGCATCGCACTGGCGCTCAAGGGCCTGTCCTACGACTATCTGCCCGTGAACCTGCGCAAGCAGGAACAGCGCGCCGCGGACTACGTGGCCAAGAATCCCTCGGCCGGCGTGCCCCTGTTGATCGATGGCGACACCCAGCTGTCGCAGTCGCTGGCCATCATCGACTACCTGGACGCCACGCATCCGGAGCCGCGCCTGATCCCGGCCGGCACGCTGGAGCGCGCCCGCGTGCTGGAGCTGTCCGACGCCATCTCCTGCGACATCCATCCGGTCAACAACATGCGCATCCTGCGCTATCTGCAGGACGTGCTGGGCGCCAGCGACGAACAGAAGACCGCCTGGTACCACCACTGGATCCGCGAGGGCATGACCGCGGTGGAAGCGCTGCTGGCGCGCCACGGCCATGGCGCCTACTGCTATGGCGACGCGCCCACCCTGGCGGACTGCTGCCTGGTGCCGCAGATGGCAAACGCCCAGCGCATGGGCTGCGACCTGTCCGCCTATCCGCGCGCCCTGCGCATCTATGAACACTGCAATGCGCAGCCCGCCTTCCAGCAGGCCGCTCCCACCCAGCAACCGGACTACGCCAAGTGAGCCACCAGGAACCCGACACCCAGGGCGCGCCGCTGCGCGAGTACACCGATCCGGCCTACCGCCCCTTGTGCGCCACCCTGGCGGACGTGCGCGCCCACATCGACCGGCTGGACGACGAGATCGTGCGCCTGATCGCCGAGCGCGCCATGTACGTGAAGGACGCCGCGCGCTTCAAGCGCGACGCCTTCCAGGTCAGCGCGCCGGCCCGCCAGGCGCAGGTCTTCGAAAAGGCGCGCCTGCTGGCCGAACGCCACAACCAGGGCTTCGCCAACCTGGACCAGGTGGTGGACGCCACCTACCGCGCCATGGTCGCCGCCTTCATCGCCAACGAGCAAACCTACTTCAACACCATGAAGGACCTGGGAGACACCCATGCATAAGCCCTACGCGCCCCGTATCGCCGCCCATGCGCTGATCCTGGCACTGGCCGCGCTGGCGCCGCTGGCCGCCGCGCAGGCCCAGGCCTGGCCGGCCCAGCCGCTCAAGGCCGTCGTGCCCTTCGGCCCGGGCTCCAGCCCCGACCAGGTGGCGCGCATCGTCGGCGAGAAGGCCGGCGCCATCCTGGGCCAGAGCATCGTCATCGAGAACAAGCCGGGCGCCAGCGGCAACATCGGCACCTACGCCATCGCCAACGCCAAACCCGACGGCTACACCTTCGGCGTGTCCATCACCGGGCCGCTGGTCAACAACACGCTGCTGTTCGACAAGCTGCCCTATGCGCCGGCCACCGACCTGTCGCCGCTGACGCTGGCGGTGCACCAGCCCAACGTGCTGGTCGTGCCCGCCTCGGCCGGTATCGACAACATCGGCCAGCTGCTGGAAGCGCTGAAGAAGAACTCGGACAAATACAACTTCCCGTCCACCGGCGCCGGCACGGTGTCGCATCTGGCCGTGGAGCTCATGCTGCAGCAGATCGGCGCGCGCGCCACCCACGTGCCCTACCCCTCGTCGCCCGCCGCGCTGACCTCGCTGCTGTCCGGCGACACGCAGTTCGCCGCCCTGCCGCCCATCGCCGTCATGCCCATGGTGAAGGACGGACGACTGAAGGCGCTGGCCGTCACCTCGTCCAAGCGCTCCGCGTTGCTGCCCGAGATCCCGACGCTGGCCGAAGTCGGCGTGCAAGGCATCGAGGGCTCGGCGTGGATCGGCTTCGTGATCTCGTCCAAGGTCCCCGCCGACATCCAGAAGCAGCTGTCCGACGCGCTGATCCAGGCCATCCGCGACCCCGAGGTCACCAAGCGCCTGCAAGCCCAGTTCATGGACCCCGCGGCCACCACGCCCGTCCAGTTCCGCGCCTACATGGACGACGAACTCAAGCGCTGGGAACCGTTGATCAAGAAGCTGGGCATCAAGGGCCAGTAAACCGGCGCCCGCCCGCGCGGCGCAATCCAAGCAAGGAGTACACCGGATGCTCATCACCGAACCCGCCCGCCAGGTCCCGCTCCACGGCGAATATGACGTCGTCGTGCTGGGCGGCGGCCCGGCCGGCCTGCTGGCCGCGACCAGCGCCGCGCGCAACGGCGCCAGCGTGCTGCTGGTGGAACGCTACGGTTTCCTGGGAGGGATGGGCACGGCGGCCGGCGTATCCAACTTCTGCGGCCTGCACGCCAACGTCCGCGGCGACATCCGGCAAGTGGTCCACGGCATGACGGACGAACTGCTGGACCGCATGCGCGCCCTGGACGGACTTAACGATCCGCACCTGATCCTGGGCAAGATCCACGCCCAGGCTTACGACATCTCCGCCTTCAAATGCGCCGCCGACGGCCTGGTCCAGGCCAGCGGCGCCCAGATGCTGTTCCATGCCCTGGCCACCGGCGTGGCACGCGACGCCGACGGCAAGGTCGACGCGCTGTTCCTGGAAACCAAGTCCGGCCGTTGCGCCGTGCGCGCCCGGATCTTCATCGACTGCTCGGGCGACGCCGATATCGCCCAGTGGGGCGGCCTGCACTTCGAGAAAGGCGACGAGCACGGCGGCATGCTCTACCCGACGCTGATGTTCAAGGTCGGCAATGTCGACGGCGCCCGCGCCCAGGAAGCCTGGAAGACCATCCCGCAGCTGATGGACCAGGCCGCGGCCAGCGGCGAATTCACCTTCCCGCGCCGTGGCGCCATCGTGCGGCCGCAAAAGCACGACTATGAATGGCGAGTCAACGTGACCCAGCTGGCCAACGCCGACGGCAGCGCGGCCGACGGCACCGACGCCAACTCCCTGTCCGCTGGCGAACTCGAAGGCCGCCGCCAAATCGTGCAGTACCTGGCCTTCCTGCGCGCCAAGGTGCCGGGCTTCGAGCACGCCTACGTGCTGGACATCGCCCCGCAGCTCGGCATCCGCGAAACCCGCCGCATCGTGGGCGAGGCCGTGTTGAGCAAGGAAGACGTGCTGGGCTGCGCCGACTTTCCGGACAGCATCGGCGTCAACGGCTGGCCGCTGGAAATGCACACGGCCGGCGACGTGCAGTGGCTCTGGCCGCCGATTCCGGAGTCGCGCGGCTACAACCAGCTGCCATTCCGCATGATGGTGCCCAGGCGCGCACCGGGCGTGGCCGGCAATGTGCTGGTGGCCGGACGCTGCGCCTCCATGACGCACGAAGGCCAGTCGGCCGCGCGCGTCAGCGGCAGTTGCTTCGTCATGGGCGAGGCGGCGGGCACCGCGGCCGCCATGGCGCTGCGCGCCGGCATCGCCCCGGGCGACGTGCCCGTTTCCGCCTTGCAGGCGCAGCTGGTGAAGCAAGGCGTGTTCCTGGGCGACCAGGACTGAACGGCGCGGAGGCCACACATGAACGCAACGCAGACAGGAAAATCCGTGATCGTGGTGGGCGGCGGCATCGGCGGCCTGGCCGCCGCGCTGGCGCTGACGCGGCAGGGCATCGCCGTGCAATTGCTGGAGCAGGCCGCGCACATCGGCGAGATCGGCGCCGGCATCCAGCTCGGCCCCAACGCCTTCGCGGCGCTGGATGCCCTGGGCGTGGGCCAGACCGCGCGCGGCCGCGCCGTATTCACCGATCACATCATCATGATGGACGCGGTCGACGCCAAGGAGGTGGTGCGCATCGATACCGGCGCAGCCTTCCGCGAGCGCTTCGGCGGCCCCTATGCCGTGATCCACCGCGCCGACATCCATCTATCCATCCTGGAGGCCGTGCAGCAGAACCCGCTGATCAGCTTTCGCACCTCCACCCAGATCGCCTCCCTGTCGCAGGACGACAAGGGCGTGGAGGTCGTGGACACGCAGGGCAAGCGCTACCGCGCCGACGCCGTGGTGGGCGCGGACGGCGTGAAGTCCGTGATCCGCGAACGCATGGTGGGCGACCCGGCGCGCGTGACCGGCCACGTGGTGTACCGCGCCGTGGTCGAGCGCGAGAACATGCCCGAGGAGCTGCGCATCAACGCCCCCGTGCTGTGGGCCGGCCCGCACTGCCATCTGGTGCACTATCCCTTGCGCGGCGGCCAGCAATACAACCTGGTGGTGACCTTCCACAGCCGCGAGCAGGAAGAATGGGGCGTGCGCGAAGGCAGCAAGGAGGAGGTACTGTCCTACTTCCAGGGCATCCACCCGCGTCCGCACCAGATGCTGGACCGCCCCACGTCCTGGAAGCGCTGGGCCACCGCCGACCGCGAGCCCGTGGAACGCTGGGGCCAGGGCCGCGCGACCATTCTGGGCGATGCCGCCCATCCCATGACGCAATACATGGCCCAGGGCGCCTGCATGGCGCTGGAGGACGCGGTGACGTTGGGCGAGGCCGTCAGGCATTGCGGCCACGACCTGGAGGCCGCGTTCCGCCTGTACGAATCGGTCCGCATCCCCCGCAGCGCACGGGTGGTGTGGTCGACGCGGGAGATGGGCAGGCTCTATCACGCGCGGGGCGTCGAACGCACCGTGCGCAACATGCTGTGGACCGGCCGCAGCCAGTCCCAGTTCTACGACGCGTTGCAGTGGCTGTACGGCTGGAAGGTGGAAAACTGCCTCGCGGGGCAATCCTCTCAATAGAAAAAATGCAGGCACCCAAGGAGACAACCATGAGAAAAACCGCAATCCGCGGCAGCGCCGCCCTCGTGCTTGCGCTGACCGCGTTCGCGGCCGGCGCGCAGCAGAAGCCGGTCGACATCGGCTTCATCGGCACCCTGTCCACGCCCGCCGGCTACATCGGCGAAGACGAGCGCGACGCCTTCATGCTGGCGGTCAAGGAAGGCGGCGGCAAGCTGGGCGGCGTGCCGGTCAACGTGCGCGTGGAGGACGACGCGCTCAAGCCCGCCAACGCCAAGCAGATCGCCGACAAGATGGTGCAGGGCGGCGTGCGGCTGTTCACCGGCATCAACTTCTCCAACGTCATGGCGGCCGTGGGCCCGACCGTGCTGAACGCGGGCGCCTTCTACGTCAGCCTGAACGCAGGCCCGTCCAACTATGCCGGCAAGGCCTGCAACCCGAACTACTTCTCGGTGGCCTTCCAGAACGACTCCTACGCCGACACCGCCGGCCTGGCCGCCAATGAACTGGGCGCCAAGCGCGTGGTCATCATGGCGCCCAACTACCAGGCCGGGCGCGATGCCGTGGCCGGCTTCAAGCGCACATACAAGGGCGAGATCGCCGACGAGATCTACACCAAGCTGGAACAGGCCGACTTCTCGGTGGAACTGGCGCGCATCCGCTCGCTCAACCCCGACGCCATCTTCCAGTTCCACCCCGGCGGCGCGGGCATCAACCTGACCAAGCAATTCGCCAACTCCGGCCTGGCCGAAAAGATCCGCATGATCACGCCCATCTACTCGATGGACGACCGCATGCTGGCCGCGACCGGCAACGCCGGCAAGGGCTTCTACCTGAGCTCGCTGTGGAGCGCCGACCTCGACAATCCGCAGAGCAAGCATTTCGTCGACGCCTTCACCAAGGCCTACAACCGCGCCCCCACCGCCTACGCGGCACAGGCCTACGACACTGCCAACCTGATCGGCTCCGCGCTGAAGGCGGTGGACGGCGACATCACCGGCCGCGCCGACGACTTCCGCAATGCGCTGCGCCGCGCGGACTTCCCCAGCGTGCGCGGCAAGTTCAAGTTCGGCCCCAACCAGCACCCGATCCAGGACTGGTATCTGCTGCACATCGAAGCCGGCCCCGACGGCAAGCTGGTCTACAAGAACCTGAAGGTCATCGCCCGCGACCATACCGACGTGCACGCCGCCGACTGCAAGATGTAAGTCCGCACCGCGTCCGGCGGATTGCGCGCAGTCCGCCGGACCCACTCCACAAGGAGTCCCCATGCTGATGTTCCTGGAGCAGGTCTTGAATGGCCTGCAGTACAGCGCGTTGCTGTTCCTGCTGTCGGCGGGCTTGACGCTGGTGTTCGGCATCATGAACGTCATCAACCTGACGCACGGTTCGTTCTACATGGTGGGCGCGTTCTGCGCCGCCAGCGCGGCCGCCGCCACCGGTTCCTTCGCCGCCGCGCTGCTGGCGGCGCTGGCGGGCGCGGCGCTCTATGGGCTGGTGGTGGAGCTGCTGGTGATCCGCCATCTTTACCGCCGCGACCACCTGGACCAGGTGCTGGCCACGCTGGGCCTGACGCTGTTCACCAACGAGATGGTGACGGTGCTGTTCGGCCGCAGTCCGCCCTTCATGGACATCCCGCCGTTCCTGTCGGGGTCCGTGGAGATCTTGCCCGGCCTGAACTATCCCCTCATGCGGCTGGCCTTCATCGGCGCCGGCGTACTGGTGGCGCTGGGGCTGTGGCTGCTGATCTCGCGCACGCGCGTCGGCATGCTGGTACGCGCGGGCGCCGACGACGGTGAAATGGTCGACGCGCTGGGCGTGAACATCCAACGCCTGTTCACGCTGATCTTCACGCTGGGCGCCCTGCTCTGCGGCTTTGCAGGCGTGATGGCGGCGCCGCTGCTGGCGGTGGAAATCGGCATGGGCGAACGCATCCTCATCACCACCTTCGTGGTCATCGTGGTGGGCGGCGTGGGCTCGGTGCGCGGCGCGCTGGTGGGTTCGCTGATGATAGGCATGACCGACGCGCTGGGACGCGCCTACATCCCCTTCTGGATGTCGCAGCTGCTGCCGCCGCAGCTGTCGGATTCGGCAAGCTCAAGCCTGGTCTCGGCCAGCATCTACATCCTGATGGCCATCGTGCTGCTGTTCAAGCCGCGCGGCCTGGTGCCCGCGCAGCGATAGGAACGACCCCATGACCAGAAAAACCATCGTCAACACGATCGGACTGCTGCTGTTCGTGCTGGTGCCGGCCATCGCGTCGGCCACCGGCGAGAGCTTCCTGATCAACCTGATGACCCGCTTCCTCATCTACGCCATCGCCGCCGTCAGCCTGGACCTGATCCTGGGCTACGGCGCCATGGTCAGCTTCGGCCATGCCGCCTTCTTCGGGCTGGGCGGTTACGTGATCGGCATCGCGGGCTTCCACCTGGCCCAGGGCGACACGCTGTTCGGCTGGAGCGGCAGCAACGCGGCGCTGGTGATGTGGCCGCTGGCCATCGCCGCCGCCGCGCTCGCCGGCCTGGTGGTGGGCTTCCTGTCGCTGCGCACCTCGGGCGTGCAGTTCATCATGATCACGCTGGCCTTCGGGCAGATGCTGTACTTCATCCTGGTCGGCCTGATGGTCTATGGCGGCGACGACGGCCTGTCCATCGACGCGCGCAACACCCTGCCCGGCCTGGACGTGAATAACCCGACGACGTTCTACTACGTCTGCCTGGCGCTCATGACGGCCTGGGTGCTGGCATGCCGCCGCATCGTCAACTCGCCCTTCGGCATGGCGTTGCAGAGCATCAAGCAGAATCCGCGCCGCAGCATCGGCCTGGGCTTCGCGCCGCTGCGCTACCGGCTCACCGCCTTCGTGCTGTCAGCCGCGGGCACCGGCCTGGCGGGCGCGCTGTGGGCCAACTATGCGCTCTTCGTCAGCCCCGACATGTCGGCGTGGCAGAAGTCCGGCGAACTCATGGCCATGGTGATCCTGGGCGGCATGGGCTCGATCTTCGGCCCCGTGCTGGGCGTGGCCGTGTACCTGGGCCTGGAACAGGTCGCCACCGCGTGGACCGAACACTGGATGCTGATCCTGGGACCGGTGCTGGTGCTGGTAGTGCTGTTCGGCAAGCGCGGCGTCTATGGCTGGCTGGTGGGAGGCAAACATCATGACTGATCATCCCAAGCTGGAAATCCGCGACCTGCAGAAGTCCTTCGGCGCCGTGCGCGCGACCCAAGGCGTCAACCTGCAAGTCCGGCCCGGCGAACTGCATGCGCTCATCGGGCCCAACGGCGCGGGCAAGACCACGCTGCTGTCGCAGATCAGCGGCGAGATCCTGCCGGACGCGGGCGGCATCCTGCTGGACGGCCGCGACATCACCCGCATGCCCGCCCACAAACGGCCCGCGGCCGGGCTGGCGCGCTCGTTCCAGATCAGCCAGCTCTATCCCGCCTTCACCGCCGAGGACAACGTCGCCATGGCGGTGCAGGCGCACAGCCCCGGCGGCTTCAACCTATGGAAGAACGCCCGCCGCCTGCCCCAGCTGCGCCAACCCGCCCGGCAGGCGCTGGAACGCGTAGGCCTGGGCGAACGCGCCCACGTCCGCGTATCGGAACTGGCCCATGGCGAAAAGCGGCAACTGGAACTGGCGATGGCGCTGTCGCTGGACGCATCGCTGCTTTTGCTGGACGAGCCCATGGCCGGCATGGGCGCCGAGGAATCCCAACGCATGACCGCCCTGCTACAGGAGCTGAAAGGCCGCTACGCCATCCTGCTGGTCGAACACGACATGGACGCCGTCTTCGCCCTGGCCGATCGCATCACCGTGCTGGTCTATGGCAAGACCATCTACACCGGCACGCCCGACGAGGTGCGCCACCACCCCGACGTGCGCGCCGCCTATCTGGGCGAGGAGGACTGATGCTGCAACTCAAGCAACTGCAGGCCGGCTACGGCGCGAGCAAAGTGCTGTTCGGCGTGGACCTGGACATCGCCGCGCGCCAGGTCGTATCCCTGATCGGCCGCAACGGCATGGGCAAGACCACCACCGTCAAAACCATCATGGGCATGCTGCCCGCGCAGGGCGGCAGCATCCTGCTCGACGGCCAGCCGATAACAGGCCAGGCCCCGCACCGCATCGCCCAGCTGGGCATAGGCCTGGTACCCGAAGGCCGCCGCGTCTTCGGCTCGCTGTCGGTGGAAGAAAACCTGATCGCCACCGCCCGCAACACCCGCGTCGGCTGGCACGTGGGCCGCGTCTTCGACCTGTTCCCCCGTCTGAAGGAACGCCGCGCCCAATCCGCCCGCACCCTGTCCGGCGGCGAGCAGCAAATGCTCGCCGTCGGCCGCGCGCTCCTCATCAACCCGCGCCTGCTCATCCTGGACGAAGCCACCGAAGGCCTGGCCCCGCTGATCCGCCACGAAATCTGGAACTGCCTGCGCCGCCTGAAGGAAGAAGGCCAGACCATCCTGGTGATAGACAAGAACCTGAAGGAAATGGCGACGCTGGTGGACCGCCACCACGTCCTGGAAAAAGGCCGCGTGGTCTGGCAAGGCAGCCCGGCGGAACTCGCCGCGCAGCCCGAGCTGGCGCAGCGCTACCTGGGCGTCTAGTCGGATGATTCGCAGAAGCTCAGCCGATTCCCGAACGGATCGATGACAGTCATCACCCGCCCCCAAGGCATCTCTTCCACGCCCGGCCGCATATAGCCATAGCCCTTGGCGTTCACCTCGGCCTGAAACTCGTCCACGCCCTGCATCCGCACAAAGACCGCGGATCCGGGCGTGCCGTCGCCGTGGTGCTCGCTCAGGTGCAGCGTCAGGTCACCGCGATGCACTTGCGCATACAGCGGCAGCCCCGGCTCGAAGCGATGTTCCCAGTCCCACTCGAACCCCAGAAAATCCAGATAGAACTCGCGCGCCTTCTCCACGGAAAAAATGCGCAGGATGGGAATGGCAGCTTGTAGATGCATGACGGCCCCAGATCAGTAAGCAAGGATGCTCAGCATAGACCACGAACCGCTCTGCAAGGCGCGGAGCGCAAGACGCGAAGACACACCATCACGACGCAAGACACCGCGTAAGCCCCAAAAGGCCGCCCGCGCGGCCGGCCTGGGGCGGGCCCCGCAAGACACGCCACCCCACACAGACGTCGGCAAGAACCAGAAGAACGCCAATCGCCCCAGTTGACGGCAAGTTTCAACCGCCAGAGCCCGGCGCGTCGGCGGCCCGCGGTGTGCGGGGCGTCGATAAGCCCGAGGGAATCTGAAGGAACCGCCGCAGGCGGTGACGAAGATGACGAAGGGGAAGTCCGGAGCGAACGCTCCGGACCGCAATCGCAGCCCCGCACACCGCGGGCCGCCGACGCGACGGGCGTCTCAAGAACTCAAAAAAACGCCCATCAAGACAAACCAATCAATTCAAACTAGCACCCGAGATCTTCACAATCTCCTGATACTTCGCCTTCTCACCCTTAACGAACTCAGCAAACGCCTCAGGCGCCATCGGCGCAGCCTCCGACCCCATCGTCAGCAGCCGCTGCTTCACATCCGCCTGCTGCATCGCCTCCGAGTAAGCCTTGTTCAGCTTCGCCACCACCGGCGCCGGCGTGCCGCCCGTCGTGAACACTCCGAACCAGGTCCCCAGATCAAAGCCCTTGATCCCCGACTCTTCCACCGTAGGCACATCCGCCAGCAGCGAAGAACGCTTGGCGGTGGTCACGGCCAAGGCCTTCACCTTGCCGTCCTTGATCAGCGGCGCCGAAGCCGCCAGGTTGTCGAACATGAAATCCGACTGCCCCGACAGCAGCGCCAGCTGCGCAGGCGCCGCGCCCTGGTAAGGAATGTGCTCGACATTGATCCCCGCGCGCGCCTTCAGCAACTCGCCCGACAGATGGCCTGCGCTGCCGTTGCCGCCCGAGCCGTAGTTCAGCTTGCCCGGGTTCTTCTTCGCGTAGTCGATCAGATCGGCCAGCTTCTCGATCTTGTTCTTCTGCGCGAACTCGACGTTCATCACCAGCACATTGGGCACCGAGGCCACGATCGTCACCGGCGCGAAATCCTTCACCGGGTCATACGGCAGATTGGCGAACAGCCAGGGATTGATGGCGTGGGTCGCGACCGCGCCCATCACCAGCGTGTAGCCGTCGGCCGGCGCCTTGGCCACCAGGTCGGCGCCAATGTTGCCGCCCGCGCCCGAACGGTTTTCCACGATGACCGGCTGCCCCAGCGAGCCGCGCACCTTCTCGGCCAGCATCCGGGCCATGGTGTCCAGCGGGCCGCCAGGCGGGTAAGGCACGACGAAGCGCAGCGGCTTGGTCGGGAAATCGGTGGCCTGGGCCAGCGCCGGGGCGCCGAAAGGCAGGGTGGCGGCCAGCGCCACGGCGCCTTGCAACAGGGCGCGGCGCACAGCGCGGCGGGGGGTCTGCGTCATGATGTTGTTCTCCTCGCTTCGGATCAATAGCGGTCAGTAGCATACCGCAGCGAGGAACAGGGCGTAACAAAGAGATACCAGCAGAACCGCCGGCTGTTCCCGCCGCTGCGCCCGCGGCGACAACTCGTCGCCCCAAGAAAAACACCCCAAAAGTCGGACCGGAGTCCAACTTTTGGGGTGCGGTTTCGAACGCGGTTGTTCCGATCAGTGCAGGATCTGGCTCAGGAACAGCTTGGTCCGGTCGTTCTGCGGATTGTCGAAGAACTCGTCCGGACTGTTCTGCTCGATGATCTCGCCGCGGTCCATGAAGATCACGCGATTGGCGACCTTGCGCGCAAAACCCATTTCGTGGGTCACGCAAATCATCGTCATGCCGCTTTCCTGGGCCAGGCTGACCATCACGTCCAGCACTTCCTTGACCATTTCCGGGTCCAGCGCCGACGTCGGCTCATCGAACAGCATGATCTTGGGGCTCATGCACAGCGAACGGGCGATCGCCACGCGCTGCTGCTGGCCGCCCGACAACTGGCCGGGGAATTTCTTGGCCTGGTCCGGGATGCGCACGCGCTCCAGGTACTTCATGGCCGTGGCCTCGGCTTCGGCGCGCGGCTTCTTCAGCACCCACATGGGGCCCAGCGTCAGGTTCTCCAGCACCGTCAGGTGCGGGAACAGGTTGAAGTGCTGGAACACCATGCCGACGTCCTTGCGGATGGTCTCGATGTGCTTGAGGTCGTTGGTGAGCTCCGTGCCGTCCACGATGATGTGGCCCTTCTGGTGCTCTTCCAGGCGGTTGATGCAGCGGATCATGGTGGACTTGCCCGAGCCCGACGGTCCGCACACCACGATGCGCTCACCCGGCGCGACGTCCAGGTTGATGTTGCGCAGCACGTGGAACTGGCCGTACCACTTGTTCACGTCCTGCAATTTGATGATGGCATCAGACATGCCTGTACTCCCGTAAGTATCGCGGTGCGCGCCCGCCCTAGGCGGACGCGCTGCAAAGTTCTAGCGTGCGTGTCCCGTGGCCAGGCGTTTTTCCAGCGACTGGCTGTATTTGGACATGGAGAAGCAGAAGACGAAGTAGATGAGCGAAATGAACAGGTACGCCTCCACCCCGAATCCGCGCCATGCCGCGTCGGACAAAGCCGCCTTGGCCGCCAGCGTCAGATCGAAGATGCCGATGATCACCACCAGCGAGGTGTCCTTGAACAGCGCGATGAAGATGCTGACCAGCGGCGGAATCACGATCTTCAGCGCCTGCGGCAGGATGATCTTGCGCATCTGCTGCCAGTAGTTCAGGCCCAGCGAATCCGCGCCCTCGTACTGGCCCTTGGGAATCGCCTGCAGGCCGCCGCGCACCGTTTCGGCGATGTACGCCGCCGCGAACATGATGATCGCGATCTGCGCGCGCAGCAGCTTGTCGATGGAGAAGCCTTCCGGCAGGAACAGCGGCAGCATCACCGAGGACATGAACAGCAGGCTGATCAGCGGCACGCCGCGGATCAGCTCGATGTACACGACGCACAGCGCCTTGATGGCGGGCATCTTGGAGCGCCGGCCCAGGGCCAGCAGCACGCCGATGGGAAAGGCGAAGGCAATGCCGAACGTGGACAGGATCAGCGTCAGCGGCAGGCCGCCCCAGCGCGCGTTTTCCACGTAGGTCAGGCCGAACACGCCGCCCCACATCAGGAGCGCCACGGCCGTCAGGCCCACGGTCCAGATGATGGCGAGCTTCCAGTTCCAGAAGCGGCGGATGCCGCTGCAGACGATCACGGCCACCAGGATGACGGTCGCGATCAGCGGACGCCATTGCTCGTCGAACGGATAGGTGCCGAACAGGATCAGCCGGTGCTTCTCGATGATGAACGCCCAGCAGGCGCCGCCGGAAGCGCGGCACTCCTGCGCGTTGGTCGCGGAGAAGTTCGCCTTGATGAAGGCCCATTCCACCAGCGCCGGCACCGCCATCAGCAGGAACCAGGCCACCAGCACCGTGATGAGGATGTTCAGCGGCGACGAGAACAGGCGCGACTTGATCCAGGCCCAGGGACCCACTTGGGTGCTGGGCGGCGGCAGGCCTTCGGCGGGGATATGCGAAGTGCTGCTCATATCAACGCTCCACCAGCGCGATGCGCTTGTTGTACCAGTTCATGAATATCGAAATCGACAGGCTGACCGTGAGGTAGGCGCCCATGATGATCAGGATGCCCTCGATGGCCTGGCCGGTCTGGTTCAGCGTGGTGTTCACCACCGACACGATGTCGGGGTAACCGATGGCCACGGCCAGCGAACTGTTCTTGGTCAGGTTCAGGTACTGGCTGGTCATCGGCGGGATGATCACGCGCAGCGCCTGCGGCAGCACCACCAGGCGCAGCACCTGCTTGCGGCGCAGGCCCAGCGAACCGGCGGCTTCCCATTGGCCGGTATTGACCGCCTGGATGCCCGAGCGCACCACTTCGGCGATGAAGGCCGAGGTATAGATCACCAGGCCCGCGAGCAAGGCCGCGAATTCCGGAGACAGCGTCAGGCCGCCCGAGAAGTTGAAGCCCTTGAGCTCCGGCATGTCCAGGGTCAGCGAAGCGCCACTGACCAGCCAGCCGATGATGGGAAAGCCGATGAGCAGGCCGATGGCGGCGCGGCCCAGCGGGAACACATTGCCGGTGGCCTCCTGGCGCTTCTTGCCCCAATGGCCCAGGAAGATGATCGCGACAATGGCCAGGCCCAGCCCGGCCAGCATCCAGTCCAGGGAATTGCCTTCCAGCCCCGGCACTTTCAGGCCGCGGTTGGAGATGAACACGCCAGGCAGCGGATTGTGCGCCTGGCGCGGACCCGGCATGTTTTCCGTGATCAGCGCATACCAGAAGAACAACTGCAGCAGCAGCGGCACGTTGCGCATCACTTCGACGTAGACCGAGGTGATCTTTGCCACCAGCCAGTTCTTGGACAGGCGGCCGATGCCGATGAGCGTGCCGAGGATGGTCGCCAGCACGATGCCGATGACGGCCACGCGCAGCGTGTTGAGCAGGCCGACCAGGATGGCGCGGCCGTAAGTATCCGCGGGCGTGTAGGCGATGGGCGTTTCGCCGATCGCGAAGCCGGCCTCGCGGTCCAGGAAGCCGAAGCCCGTGGCGATGTTGCGCACGGACAGGTTGTGCAGCGTGTTTGAAACCAGGAACCACACGGCCCAGGCCACCGCGGCCAGCGCCAGCACCTGGTAGACCACGGAGCGTACGCCCGGATCGTTCCAGTTCAGACGCCGGGGGGGTGCCGATGCAGGCGCGCTTTTATTGGGAGTATTCATGAGTAAATCTACAGAAGTCGGACACCGGGCGGCGAAGCCGGTAGGGCCGCGCCACCCACTCCTGCCACCCGCCCGAGGGCGGGAGAGGAAAAACGGAGCGCCGGGCTCCGTTTTTCCAGGCAGCCGTGTGTTAGCGCACCGGCCAGCCGTACATCAAGCCACCATTCTTGTAGGAAGCGTTAAGACCGCGCTCCAGCTTCATCGCGCTGTTCTTGCCCAGCGTGCTTTCGAAGCTTTCTCCGTAGTTACCCACGTTCTTGATGATGTTGTAGGCCCACTTGTCATCCACGCCCAGGTTCTTGCCCATGCCCGGGGTCACGCCCAGGATGCGCTGGATGTTGGGGTTGGGGCTCTTGGCCATTTCCGCGACGTTGGCCTTGGTGATGCCGTATTCCTCGGCTTCGAGCATGGCGTTGAGCGACCAGCGCACGATGTTGAACCATTGCTCGTCGCCCTGGCGGACCATGGGGCCCAGCGGCTCCTTGGAGAAGTCTTCCGGCAGGATCACGTACTTGTCCGGGTTCTCGAGCGTGGTGCGGGTGGAGGCCAGTTGCGACTTGTCGGTGGTGAAGGCGTCGCAGCGGCCGGCCGAGAAGGCGCGGATGATTTCGTCGTACTTGTCGATCACGACGGGCTTGAATTCGATCTTCTGGCCGCGGAACCAGTCAGCCAGGTTCAGTTCGGTGGTGGTGCCGGGCTGCACGCAGATGGTGGCGCCGTTCAGTTCCTTGGCGCTCTTGACGTTCAGGTCCTTGGAGACCATGACGCCCTGGCTGTCGTAGTAGTTCACGCCCACGCCGATCAGGCCCAGCGTCGTGTCGCGCGTCAGCGTGACGGTGGTGTTGCGGGTGAGCACGTCCACTTCGCCCGACTGCAGGGCCGTGAAGCGCTGTTGCGTGTTCAGCGGGGTGAACTTGACCTTGGTGGCGTCGCCGAACATGGTCGAGGCGATGGCGCGGCACAGGTCCACGTCGATGCCCTTGTATTCGCCCTTGCTGTCAGCGATGGAGAACCCCGGAATGCCCGTCGAAACCCCGCACTGGACAAACCCTTTCTTCTTGACGTTTTCGAAGGTTGCGCCCGCATTGGCTGCCGCCGATGCAGCGAACAAAGCGGCGCCGATCGCAGCGAGTTTCAATACTTTCATCGTGTTCTCCGTGTGGGATAAAGCGAATGTTCACGCAGGCCGGGTTGGGCCCACGTATGGGGCGGATGGTAGCGTCCGCGCCGCTCGCGGCGCATCCGGGAATTCCCTTGAAATATAGGGACACTGGGTGAAATGAAACGCTGTTTCCTGTCGAAAATGGGGGCACTGTTTGAGCCACGACAAACGCGCCCGGGCGCCTTGCGCGCAAATATTTGTCCGCGCATCGTCCAGGCGGTTTAGGCCACCTTACTGTCCCCGAGTTACTATTGCGGCTTCATCTGACAGCCGCCATGATCGAATTCCAGCACGTATTCAAATCATATGGTCGCGGCCGCAATATCCTGGCCGACATCAACTTCCGCGTGAGCGCGGGAGAATTCGTTTTCGTATCCGGGCCGTCCGGCGCCGGCAAGTCCACCTTGCTCAAGCTGATCGGCGGGCTGGAGCCCGCCAGCCGGGGATCGATCCAGGTCAACGGCCAGCGGCTGGACAAGCTGCCCAGCCGCGCCCGGCCATACCTGCGCCGCGCCGTGGGCGTGATCCTGCAGGACACGCACCTGTTGTTCGATCGCAGCGCGTTCGAAAACGTCATGCTGCCGCTGGCGGTCACCGGCCATGCCTGGGACTCGGCCGCGGCGCGCGCCCGCGCCGCCCTGGACAAGGTGGGACTGTCCGGCAAGGAAGACCTGAATCCGATCGAGTTGTCCGGCGGCGAGCAGCAGCGCCTGGCGATCGCGCGGGCCATCGTGAACCGGCCCGCCATCCTGATCGCCGACGAGCCCACCGCCAACCTCGACCACGACAACGCGCAACGCATCATGAATGTGTTCCGCGATTTCAACCGCGTCGGCGTGACCACGCTGATCGCCTCGCACGACCAGGACCTCATGGCGCGCTACGCCACCCGCACCTTGCGCATCGACCCGGGCAAGTTCGCCGACTCCCAGGGCTCCGCGACGCCGCCGCCTGAGGCTGGCGCGGGCCAACCCGGCCGCGGCTATCCGGGAGAATCCGCATGAACGCCTGGCTGCGGCAACACCGCTACGCGCTGCTGGTCACCCTGCGCCGGCTGATCAAGCAACCGTTCTCATCGCTGGCCAACCTGTTGGTCATGGCCCTGGCCCTGGCGCTGCCCTTGCTGGGCAGCGCCATCCTGGTCTCGGTCCAGCCGGTGGCGCGCCAGATGTCGGTTACCCCCGAAGTCACCGTCTTCATGCGCGTGGACGCCCCCTCGGGCGCCGCCGCGGACGTGGCCAAGCGCATCCAGGACGAATACAAGGACGACATCCGCGCGGTGCGCGTGGTGGGCCGCGAGGACGCCCTGGCTGATCTGCGCGCCAACCCCGCGTGGCAACAGGCGCTGGCCGTGCTGCCGGGCAATCCGCTGCCGGACGCGGTGGTGGTGACGCTGGCCGACGGCGACAACCTCGCCGGCCGGGCCGACAAGCTGGCCGGGTCCTGGAAACAATGGAACCACGTCGACCTGGTGCAGCTGGATAGCGCCTGGGTGCAGCGCCTGGAAGCGATCCTGCGCTTTGCCCGCATCGGCCTGGCTTTCCTGGCCGCCTGCGTGGCGGTGGTGGTACTGGCGACCGTCTTCAACACCGTGCGCATGCAGGCACTTTCGCAACGCGAGGAAATCGGCGTGGCGCGGCTGGTGGGCGCCACGGAATCCTTCGTGCGCCGTCCCTTCCTCTACCTGGGCGCGCTGTCTGGCGCGGTGGCGTCGCTCCTGGCCATCGGCGTGGCGGCGGTCGCGCTGTCGCCGCTGAACGATGCCCTGGTGGGACTGGCCCGCAGCTACGGGGCCGAATTCGCCCTGCACCTGCCTGGCCCGGCCGTGCTGGTCAGCGCCGTGGTCGCCTCGGCCGCCCTGGGCGCGCTATCGGCGCGCTGGTCGGTCACCCGCAGCACGCGCTTCTGACGCGCGTCGCCTAAAGCTCCGTATAAAGCCCCTTCTTCCCCGTGATCCGGGGAACGGCTTGCGCCTGCCTGTGTAGGATGCTTGCATGCCTGCCAGCGGGCGGCTGCGGGCGCCGGGCGGCAAAAACAGGACAAATTACGGCGTCCGTTACATAGCAATTCACCCGCTGGAAGCTTGAGTATGCAAGAATAAAGCGACATTTTCTTACATATTTTGATACATATCTGATTTCCGAGCTGCCAACTTCGTGTCCCAATCGTTGTTCTTGCCTTTAATCGAGTCCCATGGCCGCCCGTCTTGAAGCCCGTGCGACGCGCCACTATTTCGACAGCGCGTTCCAGTGTCAGGCGGTGAAAGTACTGCCCAACGAGTACTACGTCACCAACGAAGACCTGATGATCTCCACCGTCCTGGGGTCTTGCGTCGCCGCCTGTATCCACGACCCGGTCACCGGGGTGGGCGGCATGAACCATTTCATGTTGCCGGAAGGCGATATGCAATCGCCCGCATCGGCCACCATGCGCTATGGCGCCTTTGCCATGGAAGTGCTGATCAACGAGCTGCTGAAGGCCGGCGCGGTGCGCGACCGGCTCGAAGCCAAGGTGTTCGGCGGCGGCGCCGTGCTGTCCGCCATGCAGCAGATGAACATCGGCGAGCGCAACGGCGAGTTCGTGCTGAACTACCTCAAGGTCGAAGGCATACCCGTCAAGGCACAGGACCTGGGCGACGTGCACGCGCGCCGCATCAACTACTTCCCGCGCGACGGCCGGGTGATGGTCCGCAAGATGGCGCCGCACCACCAGCGCGCCGAGGAAATCATTGCCAAGCGCGAACAGGCAGCCGCCCAGAGCGTGCAGGCCAAGACCGAAAGCCCGCAGCGCGTCGAGCGCTTCACCCGGCCCGGTGTCGAGCGTTTCGACCGCCCGGCACGTCCTGGCGTGGAACGCTTCGACCGCCCGGCCCGCCCCGGCGTGGAACGCTTCGACACCGCGCTGACGCGTCGGCGCCGCACCGAGACCGCCAGCGACTGAACCGGTCCGCGCGCGCATTGCGGCGGATGCGCCCCTACAATCAGCGCATGTCCACCGTCCGCCTGTTCTACGCCTTGTGGCCCGCCCCCTCGATGGCGGCGCAGCTCGCGACCTGGGCGGAACTGGCGCGTCCCGCTTGCGGCGGACGGGCCATGCGCACGGAAACCCTGCACCTGACCCTGGCGTTCCTGGGGCCGGTGGACACGGCGCTCGCCGACGAGCTGGCCGCGGCCACGCCTGAACGCCGCGTCGCCCCCGAAGACATCCTGCTGGACCGCTATGGCGTCTTCGGCCGCCAGCGCATCCTGTGGGCCGGGCCCGGCGACACGCCCGCGGGCCTGCAGGCCGCCCACGACGAACTCTGGCTATGGCTATCCGGCTTCGGCCTGGCTGCGCCGCCCCAGCCCTTCCGGCCGCACGTCACCCTGCTGCGCAACATCGAACACGCCAGCCCGCCCGCCCAGGCGCCCGCCCCCCTGCCCTGGCGCTACGACCGCATGGTGCTGGTCGCCTCCGAGTCGCTGTCGGGCGGCAGCCGCTACCGCATCGTGGCGCAGTCCAGGCCGCAGAACTCCTGACCTGCCGCTCTGGCACAATCAGCCGGTTGCCACCACCCGGGATCGCCATGATCATCCTGCTGGACCAAGACGGCGTGCTCGCCGACTTCGAACACGCCTTCATCGACGCCTGGCGGGCCCGCCATCCGGACATACCGCCCGTGGCGTTCGAGGACCGCAAGTCTTTCTACATCCGCCAAGACTATGCGCCCGAACTGCGCGGCATGGCCGAAGCCATCTACACCGCGCCCGGCTTCATCCGCGACCTGCCGCCGGTGCCCGGCGCGCTGGAAGCCGTGAAGGAACTGCTGGCGCTGGGCATGGATGTGCGCATCTGCTCCTCGCCCCTGTCGCAGTTCGAGAACTGCGTGGCGGAGAAGTACCTGTGGGTGGAAAGGCACCTGGGGCGCGACGCCACCAACCGGCTGATCCTGACCAAGGACAAGACCCTGGTGCACGGCCATCTGCTGATCGACGACAAGCCCCTGATCGAAGGCGCGGTCAAGCCGCGCTGGAAGCACATCCTGTTCGACGCCCCCTACAACCGCGAGGTCTCGGACCGCCCCCGCATCAGCTGGAAGAATTGGCGCAACGTGCTGGCCGGAGAGCTGTATACGGCAGATGAGTGAGTCCTGTTCAGCTGCCGTAATTTGGGACTATTCTGTGTTGCTGTACCCCCCACCCCGGAGGAGCCTGCACCATGAACCTGTACCGTCTTCTGAAGCAGCGGGAAGCCGACCACAAGCCTTTGCGTGTTGCCTTACTGGGCGCCGGAAAGTTCGGCGCGATGTTCATGAGCCAGGCCCCGCGCACGCCGGGGATGAGACTGGTCGCAGTCGCTGACCTGGTGCCCGACCGGGCGCGCGCGGCGCTCACCCGCGTCGGCTGGCCCGCCAGCGCGCTCAATGCCGCCAGCACCAATGACGCGCTGAAGAACGGCAAGGTCTACTTCTGCGACGATCCCCACGCCGTGATCGCCAGCCCCGACGTCGATATCGTCATCGACGCCACCGGCCAGGCCGCCGCCGGCATCAGCCACGTGCTGGCCTGCTGCGAATACGGCAAGCACATCATCATGGTCAACGTCGAGGCCGACGCGCTGGCCGGCCCCCTGCTGGCGCGGCGCGCACGCGAAGCCGGCATCGTCTATTCACTGGCCTACGGCGACCAGCCGGCCCTGATCTGCGAAATGGTGGACTGGGCGCGCGCCAGCGGCTTCGAGGTCATGGCCGCGGGCAAGGGCACCAAGTACCTGCCGGAGTTCCATACGTCGACGCCGGACACCGTCTGGCCCTATTACGGCTTCACCGCCGAAATGGTTGCGGCGGGCGACTTCAACGCGCAGATGTTCAACAGCTTCCTGGACGGCACCAAGAGCGCCATCGAGATGGCCGCGGTCTCCAACGCCACGGGCTTGCTGCCCTCGCCATCCGGCCTGCACTTCCCGCCCTGCGGCGTGGACGATCTGGCGCGCGTGCTGCGGCCGCGCGAAAGCGGCGGCATCCTGCACCATCGCGGCCAGGTCGAGGTGATTTCCTCGCTGGAGCGCGACGGCCGCCCGGTGTTCCGCGACCTGCGCTGGGGCGTGTACGTGACCCTGGCCGCCGACAGCGACTATGTGCGCCGCTGCTTCAAGGAATACGGCCTGGTCACGGACCCCAGCGGCAACTACACCGCCATGTACAAGCCCTATCACCTGATCGGGCTGGAGTTGGGCATCAGCGTGGCCAGCGTGGGCTTGCGGCGCGAGCCCACAGGCGCGCCCGCCGGCTGGCATGGCGACGTCGTCGCCACCGCCAAGCGCGACCTGCCGGCCGGCCAGATCCTGGACGGCGAAGGCGGCTACACGGTGTACGGCCGGCTGATGCCGGCGCGCGATTCGGTGGATGAAGGCTATCTGCCGCTGGGCCTGTCGCACCAGGTCAAGTTGAAGAACCCGGTGCGCCAATCCCAGGCGATACGCTGGGCCGACGTGGAGTACGACGAACGGTCCACGGCCGTACAGTTCCGCCGCGAAATGGAACAGACCTTCGCCTAGGACTCGCCCGCGCGGCGGGCAATCCCCGGCGCCCTAGACTGGCGCCGGCCGCTCCGCCTGGAACAGCCGCAGGCGGTCCGCGGCGTTGCGCAGGTGCCGGTCGGCGGCGCGGCCGGCGGCGTCCGGATCGCCCGCGTCGATGGCGGCAAAGATCGCCTGATGCTCGCTCTGCACCGCGGCCATGCGTTCGGTGTACATGCGCGCCGTATTGTTGCGCGCGCTGCGGATGACCCGCCGCACATTGGCTTCCAGGTAGTCGTTCAGGGCCACCAGATGCGGGTTATGGGTGGCCTGCACGATGGCATGGTGGAACTGGTAGTCCTCTTCGTCGCCCAGCTTGTCGTTGAGCAGCGCGTACTCCATGCCCACCAGCGCCTGGCGCATCTTCTTCAGATCCGCGTCGGTGCGGCGCTGCGCGGCGTAGCGCGCGGCGGTGACTTCGATGGACAGCATCAGCTCCAGGATATGTTCCAGTTCCTGGTTGTCGCCCGGCGTGGGCGCGGCGATGCGGAACGCGTTCTTCTGGAAGTTCGGGTCGACAAACACCCCGCTGCCTTGCTGCGACGTGATCAGGCCTTCGGACTTCAAGCGCGCCAGCGCTTCGCGCACGACGGCGCGGCTGACCGAATAGGTTTCCGTCAGCTGCTTTTCCGTGGGCAGGCGATCCCCGGGCGCGAGCGTCCCCTGGCGGATCTGCTCCGCCAGCGCGTCGCCCAGCGCCGCCGAAAGCGAACTCTTGGGCGCGGCGCGCGGCGGATCCTGTTCTTGGTTGGGCTGCATGGTCGAATGGTGGAAACTTGCGGGCGGCGCAGGCGCGCCGCCTCTTGTTTATGGGAATGCCCGGCGGGCCGGCCGCGGCATGGACCGCCGCGCCATCCTGGGACTTTACGCGATATAGATGCCGCCGTTGACCTGCATGACCTCGCCCGTGACGAAACCGGCCAGCGGCGAGCACAGGAACGCGATGGAACCCGCGATTTCCTCGGCCGTGCCGTAGCGGCGCAGCGGCGTGCTTTCCAGCAGCTGCGCGCCCTTCTGCCCGATCAGGTCCTGGGTCATGGAGGTGGCGATGATGCCCGGCGCCACCGCGTTCACGCGGATCTGCGGCGCCAGCTCCAGCGCCAGGCTGCGCGTGAAGCTCTGCACCGCGCCCTTGGAAGCCGAATAGGCCGCGTGGGCATAGCTGCCGCGCTGGGCCGCCAGCGAGGTCAGCAGCACGATGGAGCCGTCGTGGCGCAGGTGGCGCTGGGCGGCGCGGCATACATAGAAGGTGCCGTCCAGGTTCACGCGCATCAGCGTGCGCCAGGCCTCGTCGCTGGTGTCCTTGACCAGTTGCTCCGGGTAGATGCCGGCGCAATGCACCAGATGGTCCAGCCCACCGAAATGCTTGGCCGCCGCCTCGAACACGCGTTCGCAGTCGGCCGAGGCCGACACGTCCAGCGCGCGCGTGTAGACGCGCTGCCCGCTGGGATCCAGCTCGGCCGCCACCTCTTCCAGGCGTGCGTTGTCGATGTCGGTCAGCACCAGCCGGGCGCCATGCGCCGCCATCAACCGCGCCGTCGCCAGGCCGATGCCGTTGCCCGCGCCGGTGATGGCGGCAACCTTTCCTTCGAACGAAATCATTCTGTCTCCTGAAGCACTCTCGTACGCCGGCTGAACGCCTTCCCAGCGGCCACGGGAATTCCGATTGGACTCCCGAAACGGCCGCTTGACACGGGAAAAACGCTTGCCCTATGATTTATCGGACAACTTAATAAAGTTGCCTGACAACTTATTCCGAAAGCGTAAAGCAACTGGCGCTTTCAGGCAAGAGAGTCAGGAACGACACGGCGGCAAGCCGCTACCCAGGCAGGGGACAAACAGGTGGAAATCACCGGCAGCACTACCGTTTTCGCGATCGCGGCGGACCCGATCGCTCACGTCAAGACGCCCCAGCGGCTCAACGCCCTGCTGCGCGAGCGCGGCGTGGATGCGGTCATGGTTCCGTTCCATGTGGCCCCCGCCGGCCTGCCCGGCCTGTTCGCCGGCATCCGCGGGCTGGCCAATCTGGGCGGCATCGTGGTGACGGTGCCCCACAAGGAAAACGCCGCCGCCCTGTGCGACGCCCTGACGCCGTCCGCCCAGCTGAGCGGCGCGGTCAACGCGGTGCGCCTGCGCGACGGCGTGCTCACCGGCGGAAACTTCGACGGACTGGGCTTCGTGGCCGGCCTGCGCAGCCAGGGCCATGATCCGGCCGGCCGCCATGTCTACCTGGCCGGCCTGGGCGGCGCGGGCAAGGCCATCGCCTGTGCCGTCGCCGACGCCGGCCCCGCCAGCCTGCGCCTGTACAACCGCAGCGCCGACAAGGCACTCTCCTTCGCCGCCCACCTGGGCCGCCAGTATCCCGGCCTCGCCATCAGCGTGGCCGGCGCCGCGCCCGAGTCCTGCGACATCGCCATCAACGCGACCTCGTTGGGCCTGAACGACACCGATCCCCTGCCCTTCCAGCTGGACGCGCTTGCCGCCGGCACCGTCGTCGCCGACGCCGTCATGAGCCGCGTCGACACGCCCCTGCTGCGCGCCGCCGCCGCGCGTGGCTGCCGCACGCATCCGGGCCTGTACATGCTGGAAGGACAGATCGCCGAAATTGCCCGCTTCCTGGGCATAGAAGAGCCGCGCTAAGGCTGGTTCAACAGCGCGCTTGCTTGATCCACAAATTCACCACACTCCCGTCCCACGGAGGAGACACGCATGAAATTGGCTTTCACCACTGGCCTGCTGTGCCTGGCCGGCATCGCCGCATCGGCCCAGGCCGCGCCCGTCAAGATCGGCCTGATCGAAACGCTGTCCGGCCCGCAGGCTTCGACCGGCCTGATGTTCCGCGCCGCGGTCAAATATGAGCTGGACCGCATCAACGCCGCCGGCGGCTGGAACGGCCAGCCGCTGGAACTGGTCGAGTTCGACAACCAGGGCGGCCCGGTGGGTGCGTCCGACCGCTTCCGCGCGGCCGCGGCCGAAGGCGTGCAGATCCTGGTGCAAGGGTCCTCGTCGGCCATTTCGGGACAGCTGACCGAAGACGTGCGCAAGCACAACCTGCGCAACCCGGGCAAGGAAGTCGTGTTCCTGAACGTGGGCGGCGAAGCGCTGGAACTGACCGGCCAGAAGTGCCACTTCTACCACTTCCGCTTCACCACCAACGCCGATCTGCGCGTGAAGGCGCTGGCCTCGGTCATGTCGGCCGACGGTACCCTGGGCAAGCGCGTGTACGCCATCAACCAGAACTACTCCTGGGGCCAGGACATGGAAGGCGCCACCGAGCGCTTCGCCAAGCAGTATGGCTATGAAGTGGTCGGCAAGACGCTGCACGAGGTCAACAAGATCCAGGACTTCGCGCCTTACGTCGCGCGCATCCGCTCGGCCACGCCCGACACCGTGATCACGGGCAACTGGTCCAACGACCTGCTGCTCTTGATGAAGGCCACGCAGGCCGCTGGCCTGAAGGTCCGCTTCGCCACCGTGTTCCTGGATCAGGTGGGCAACCTGGCCAACGCCGGCGAAGTCGCGCTGGGCCACTACATCGCCCACCCCTACAACATCGAGGCCGCCGGCGAGGAAGGCGCCAAGTTCGCCGAGGACTACAAGGCCAAGACCGGCCACTACCCCAGCTACACCGAACCGCAGACCGTGATCGGCATCCGCTTCCTGGGCGAGGCGCTCAAGCAGGTCCAGCCGCAGGACGGCAAGCTGTCCGTGCCGCAACTGGCCGGCGCGCTGGAGAAGGTCACCTACACCTCGTCGCTGGGCACCTACACAATGCGCGCGGAAGACCACCAGGTGCAGCTGCCCATGGTGGTGTCCAAGGTCGGCAAGAACGCCAAGTACAAGGCCGACGGCACCGACATGGGCTTCGAGCCGGTGAAGGTGCTGGCCGCGGCCGACGTGTCGGCGCCGCCGCAGGCGACCTGCAAGATGCAGCGGCCGAACTGATGGCTTGCGCGCGTTGATGATCGGCCGGCGCCATGCCGGCCATCAGCGCGCGCAATGCATCGCGACCCCTCGCGAACCAATAAGCGCACCCCCGGCGCGGGCCGGAAAAATCCTGGTGCGCAATCGCTCGCAAGACGTCCGTCGTCTTAGCGCAAGAATCCTGGAGCGGACATGGAATACTTTACCGTCTCGCTGTTGAACGGCGTGATTTACGGCCTGCTGCTATTCATGGTGTCGGCAGGCCTGACACTGATTTTCGGAATGATGGGCGTGCTCAACTTCGCGCACGCCTCGTTCTACATGATAGGCGCGTACGCCGCCTACACCCTGACGCCCGTCACCGGCTTCTGGACCGCGCTGGTCCTGGCCACCGTCATCGCCGGCCTGCTGGGCATGGGCGTGGAGCGCTACTTTCTGCGCCGCGTCCACAAGTTCGGCCATGCGCAGGAACTGCTGGTGACCTTCGGCCTGGCCTTCATCGTGGCGGAGCTGATCAAGCTGTTCTACGGCGACTTTCCGGTCGACTACCGCGTGCCGCAGTTCCTCAACTTCGCGGCCTTCCGCGTGTTCGATGCGGACTACCCCTTCTACCGCCTGCTGATGGGCGGGGTGTCGCTGGCGATGTTCGCCGTGATCTATCTGCTGCTGTCGCGCACCCGCGTCGGCATCGTGGTGCGCTCGGCCATCTACCGCCCGCGCATGGCCGAAGCGCTGGGCCACAACGTGCCGCTGGTGTTCATGAGCGTGTTCGGCGTGGGCGCGGCCATGGCCGGCCTGGCCGGCGCGGTCGCGGGCGCGTTCTACACCACCAACCCCAACATGGCGCTGGAACTGGGCGTGCTGGTGTTCGTGGTGGTCGTGGTCGGCGGCCTGGGCTCGCTGGAAGGCGCGATGATTGCCTCGCTGCTGATCGGCCTGATCAGCTCGTTCTCGGTCGGCATCGACGCCAGCCTGGCGTCCCTGTTCGGCCTGTTCGGCGCCGGAGAATGGGCCGAAAGCGTGGGCGGCCTGATGACCGTGAAGATTTCCAGCCTGGCGGCCACCCTGCCCTTCCTGCTGATGCTGGTGGTGCTGCTGGTCAAGCCCTCGGGCCTGAAGGGAGAACAGGCATGAGCCAGACCCGCCGTACTTCCGCCATCCTGCTACTTGTCCTGTGCGTGGCCGCGCTTTGCGCGCTGCCCTGGCTGTTGCCTCCGGGCCAGCTGGTGGCGGCCGTGCAGATGCTGATTGCCGCGCTGTTCGCCTGCGCCTTCAACCTGCTGGCCGGCCAGGGCGGCATGCTGTCCTTCGGCCATGCCGCGTACTTCGGCGTGGGCACCTTCGCCACCATCCACGCCATGAATGCGCTGGGCGGCGCAGGCCTCCTGCCCACGCCCCTGATGCCGCTGGCGGGCGGCGTGGCCGGCCTGCTGTTCGGCCTGGTCGCGGGCTGGTTCGCCACCATGCGCGCGGGCGTCTACTTCGCCATGATCACGCTGGCGCTGGCCGAGCTGCTGCATGCGCTGGCGCCGCACCTGAAGGGCGTGTTCGGCGGCGAGGCGGGCGTATCCGCCATGCGCATGCCGGCCTGGGGTTTCACCTTCGGTTCCGACATCGAGGTCTATTTCCTGGTACTGGCCTGGGTGCTGGTGTCGCTGGCCGCGCTTTATGGCCTGACCCGCACGCCGCTGGGCCGGCTGACGCTGGGCCTGCGCGAGAACGCCAACCGCCTGCGCTACCTGGGCTATCGCCCGCACACGCTCAAGACCCTGGTGTTCGCACTGTCGGCCATGTTCGCCGGCATCGCCGGCGGCCTGCAGGCGCTGAACATCGAAGCAGGCAATTACGTGCTGTTCGACGTCAAGCTGTCCACCGACGCGGTGCTGTTCGCCTACATCGGCGGTGTCAACGCCTTCCTGGGCCCGGTGCTGGGCGCGTCCATCCTGACCTTCCTGTCGCAGACGCTGGCCGACATCACCCGCTCCTGGCTGCTGTACCAGGGCATTCTGTTCGTGCTGGTGATGCTGTTCGTGCCGGACGGACTGGTGGGCCTGGTGCAGGGCGCCGCGCGTTCGCTGCGCGAGCGCGGACTGGCCAACTGGCTGCCGCGCGCGGCGGTCTCGGTGGCGGGCGGCCTGCTGCTGACTTGCGCCACGGTCTTCACGGTGGAGCTGCTGCAACGCATGTTCGCCCGCGACTACCGCTCGCTGCTGGCGATGAACCCCGAGGCCGGCTGGCCCGACATCCCGTTGTTCGGCCACGACTGGGCGCCGCTGGCGCTGTCGACCTGGCTGATTCCGTTGGTGTTGTTCCTGGCGGGCCTCGCCGCCTGCCGCTGGGCGCTGGCCCTGTGGCGCGACGACGAACAAGCCGCTCCCGCGCTGGAGGCTGCACAATGAGCCACGACATCCTGACCCTGACCGACGTGCGCAAGTCCTTTGGCGACGCGCAGATCATTCGCGGCGTAAACCTGAAGATCGAGGCCGGCGAACGCCATGCCGTCATCGGTCCCAACGGCGCGGGCAAGTCCACCCTGTTCCACCTGATGTCGGGCTCGTTCGCGCCGACCTCGGGCGACATCAGCCTGCGTTCGCGCGCGATCGGCGGCCTGCCCCCGGAACGCATCAACCGCCTGGGACTGGCGCGCTCGTTCCAGATCACCAACGTGTTCCCGCGCCTGTCGGTGCGCGAGAACCTGCGGCTGGCGGTCTTGCGCATGCACGGGCTGGTCTACAACTTCTGGCGTCCCATCGCCCGCAACCGCGCCGTCAACGAGGACGTCGACCGCCTGCTGGAGAAAGTGCGCCTGGCCGCCAAGCAGGACACCGCCGCCGGCGACCTGAACTATTCGGAACAGCGGTCGCTGGAGATCGGCATGACGCTGGCCTCGCGCCCCAAGGTCATCCTGCTGGACGAGCCCATGGCGGGCATGTCCCAGCACGAGGTGGACTACACGGTGGAACTGATCAAGGACGTGACCCGCGACTGCACCCTGCTGATCGTGGAGCACGACATGCAGGTGGTGTTCTCGCTGGCCGACCGCATCAGCGTGCTGGTCTACGGCGAGATCCTCGCCACCGGCACACCGGCCGACATCCGCGGCGACGCCCGCGTGCGCGAAGCCTACCTGGGAGAGGAAACGGTATGACGACGCAATCCCCCTTGCTGAGCCTGCAAGGCGTGCACGCCCACTACGGCAAGAGCCACATCCTGCACGGCATCGACCTGACTGTCGGCCGCGGCGAGGTCGTGAGCCTGCTGGGCCGCAACGGCGCCGGCCGCTCCACCACCATGAAAAGCATCATGGGCCTGGTGGACGTGACCGGCGGCAGCATCGCCATCGAAGGCCGCGACATCACCAACAAGCGCCCCTTCGAGATCGCCCGCGCCGGCCTGGGCTTCGTACCGGAAGAACGCGAGGTATTCGCCAACCTGACCGTGGACGAGAACCTGCGCATGGGCGAACAACCCAAGCGCGACGACGCGCCCTACTGGTCGACCGAGCAGATGTTCGACTACTTTCCGCGACTGAAGGAACGCCGCGGCACCAAGGCCGGCAACCTGTCCGGCGGCGAACAGCAGATGCTGACCATGTGCCGCTCGCTCCTGGGCAACCCCAAGGTCATGCTGATCGACGAGCCCACCGAGGGGCTGGCGCCGAAGATCGTGGAAGTGATCGCCGACGTGATCCGCGACATCCACAAGCGCGGCGTGTCGGTGGTGCTGGTGGAGCAGAAGCTGACCATCGCGCTGAAGGTCTCCACCCGCGTCAGCGTGATGGGCCACGGCCGCATCGTTTTCGAAGGACCGCCCGCGCAGCTGCATGAGCGCCAGGACGTGGTCCAGGAATGGCTGGCGGTCTGAGCGCCGGCAAATACATCGCTAAGAGGCAACCATCTTGGACCAAACTCCGGAAGTAATCCATCCCGACCTGCGCGGCCAGAGCGTCGTCATCACCGGCGGCGCCAAGGGCATAGGCCTGGCCACGGCGCAGGCCTTCGTGCGCCAGGGCGCGCGCGTCGCGCTGCTGGACATGGACGCCACGGCGTTGGCAGAGGCCGTCGCCGGCCTGGCCGCGCTGGGCGGCGAGGCGCTGGCCGTGCAAGCCTCGGTCACCGACGCCGACGCGGTCGAGCGCGCCTTCGCACAGGTCGAGCAGGCCTGGGGCCGCATCGACGTGCTGGTCAACAACGCCGGCGTCTCGGCCAACAAGCCCACGCTGGAAGTCACCGTGGACGAATGGCGCCGCGCCGTGGACATCAACCTGACCGGCGTGTTCCTGTGCGCCCAGGCCGCCGGCCGCCGCATGGTGCCCGCCGGCGCCGGCAGCATCATCAACCTGGCCTCGATGTACGGCGTGGTGGCGGCGCCCGACCGCGCCGCCTACTGCGCCACCAAGGGCGCGGTGGTGCTGCTGACCGAGACCCTGGCTGTGGAATGGGGCCCCATGGGCGTGCGCGTGAACGCGCTGGCGCCGGGCTACGTGGAAACGGACCTGGTGCGCGACCTGGCCGCGCGCGGCCGCCTCGACCCCGAACGCCTCAAGCAGCGCACGCCGCTGCGCCGCCTGGCGCAACCGGCCGAAATGGCCGACCTGGCGGTGTTCCTGGCCTCGCGCCAGGCCGGCTACGTCAACGGACACACTCTGGTGGCCGATGGCGGCTGGAGCCGCTACAGCTACCTCTAATCGCAAGACACCCACACATCTCTGGAGATTCACTCATGGCCACCCACCAACCGCTTGAGTCCCAAGCGCCCTGGCGGCAACTGACGGTAGACGCCAAGGACTGGCAACAGGCGGACCCGGCCCTGCTGGGCACCATGCTGACCCAGCTGCACTGGATCCGCGCCTTTGAAGAGGCCGTGCTGGACCTGGCCGCCGAAGGCCTGGTGCACGGCCCCGCGCATTCGTCCGTGGGCCAGGAAGGCGGCGCGGTCGGCTCTGTGCTGGCGCTGGGCGCCGGCGACCAGATCAACGGTTCGCACCGCGGCCACCACCAGTTCCTGGCCAAGGCGCTGCAGCACGTCGCGCCGCTGGGCCTGGACCCGCGTAATCCCCTCACGCCCGCCATCGATGAGGTCCTGCAGAAGACCATGGCCGAGATCATGGGCCTGGCCCAGGGTTACTGCCGCGGCCGCGGCGGCAGCATGCACCTGCGCTGGCTCGAAGCCGGCGCGCTGGGCACCAACGCCATCGTCGGCGGCGGCGTGCCGCTGGCGGCCGGCGCGGGCTGGGCGCACAAGCACGCGGGCACCGACCGCGTCGCCGTGACCTACTTCGGCGACGGCGCGGTGAACATCGGCTCGGTGCTGGAAACCATGAACCTGACCGCGGCCTGGAAGACGCCGCTGTGCTTCTTCATCGAGAACAACCGCTACGCCGTGTCCACCACGGTCGAAGAGTCCACCGCCGAACCGCGCCTGTCGGCGCGCGGCCTGGCCTTCAACATTCCGTCGTGGAAGGTGGACGGCATGGACCCGCTGGCGGTCCACCTGGCCATGTCCGAGGCCGTGGCGCACATGCGCGCCGGCAACGGTCCCACCATCGTCGAAGTGGACGTGTACCGCTTCTTCCACCAGAACGGCCCGTTCCCCGGCAGCGCCTTCGGCTACCGCAGCAAGGACGAGGAAGCGCAATGGCGCCGCCGCGATCCGCTGGACAAGATCGCCGCGGAAATGATCGGCCGCAAGCTGATCACACAAGCCGAAGTGGACGCCCTGCGCCAGCGCTGCAAGGACGTGATGAAGGACGTCTCCGGCCGCCTGACCGAAGCCGCCGACGGCGGCAAGCGCCGCGTGCGCGCCGACCTCTGGCCCAGTCCCGACTTCCGCGACGTGGGCCTGCGCAGCGACGGCTCGGAACTGGCCGGCCTGCGCTACCAGGAAGCGGCGGACTACGCCGGCCAGTCCGCCGAGCGCAAGTTCGTGGACGCGGTGGCCGACGTGCTGGACCGCCGCATGGAAACCGACGCCGGCGTGGTGGTGCTGGGCGAAGACGTGCACCGCCTGAAGGGCGGCACCAACGGCGCCACGCGCGGCCTGAAGGACAAGTATCCCGACCGCGTGCTGGGCACCCCCATTTCCGAGAACGCCTTCGCCGGCCTGGGCGGCGGCCTGGCCATGGACGGCCGCTACCGGCCCATCGTGGAGTTCATGTACCCCGACTTCATGTGGGTCGCGGCCGACCAGATCTTCAACCAGATCGGCAAGGCCCGCCACATGTTCGGCGGCGACATCGACGTGCCCTTCGTGCTGCGCACCAAGGTCGCCATGGGCACGGGCTACGGCTCGCAGCACTCGATGGACCCGGCCGGCATCTTCGCCACCGCGCCCGGCTGGCGCGTGGTCGCGCCGTCCACGCCCTACGAATACGTCGGCCTGATGAACACCGCGCTGGCCTCCAAGGACCCGGTGCTGGTGATCGAGCACGTGGACCTGTACGCCTCGTCGGGCGAGGTGCCCGCAGGCGACCTGGACTATGCCGTCCCGTTTGGCAAGGCTCGCGTGCGCCGCGAGGGCGGCAAGGTCACCATCCTGACCTATCTGTCCATGGTCAGCCGCGCGCTCAAGGCGGCGGAAGCCGCCGGCGTGGACGCCGAGGTCATCGACCTGCGCACGCTGGACCGCGCCAGCCTGGACTGGGACACCATCGGCGCCAGCATCATGAAGACCAACAACGTGCTGATCGTGGAGCAAGGCGCGCGCGGCACCTCCTACGGCGCCATGCTGGCCGACGAGATCCAGCGCCGCTACTTCGACTGGCTGGACCAGCCGGTCAAGCGCGTGACTGGCGGCGAGGCCTCGCCCAGCATCTCCAAGGTGCTGGAGCGCGCGGCGTTCGCGGATACCGAGGAAGTCATGGCCGGCCTGGCCGACGTGCTGGCCGACCTGGGAGAACAGGCATGAGCGCTTCCCTGCACATGACCGTGCCGATGGAGGTCGGCATCTGCTGCGCCGACCTGGACGCGCTGCTGGCCTTTTATACCGGCGTGCTGGGCCTGAAGCTCGTCAACCGCGTGAGCGTGCCGGCCGACAAGGCCCAGGCCACCGGCCTGACGCGCCATGGCTACGACGTGGCGCGGCTGCAGACCAGCTATGGCGAACGCATCAAACTGCTGCAACCCGCCGCCGCGCCCGAGGCCGCCGCGCGCGGCGCGGCCATCCTGGACCGCCAGGGCGCGACCTACCTGACCTTCATCGTGCGCGACCTGCCCGGCGTGGTTCGCGGTCTGGAAGCCCGGGGCGTGGTTTTCGACAGCAAGCCGGCGCCGATGGAAGTGCGCCCCGGCACCTGGCTGGCGTTCTTCCGCGACCCCGAAGGCAATGTGCTGGAACTGGTCGAATACGACGATCCCGCCACCTACCGGCCCGACCTGGCCGGCGCCGCTGAATAGGACGAACATCGTGGCACACCTTATCAAGCTCCCCTCCGTTGCGGCCGATACCTCGGGCGGCACGCTGCACCAGTGGCTCAAGAAAGAAGGCGACACGGTCGCCGTGGGCGACGCGCTGGCGGAAATCGAAACCGAGAAGGCCATCGTCGAAATCAATGCCGAACAGGCCGGCGTGCTGGGCCGCATCGTGGTCCAGGCCGGCGCGGCCTCCGTGCCGGTGAACACCGTGATCGGCGTGCTGCTGGCGCAGGGCGAGGACGCCTCGGCCATCGACCGCGCGCTGGCCGAAGCCGGCGCCGCCGTGCAGCCCGCGGTTGCCGCCGCCCCCGCCGCTGCGCCGGCTCCGGCCTGCAGCGCCGCTGCCTCCGCGCCCGCCTCGCCTTCCGCCCCGGCCGGCGCCGCAAGCACCACCCCGGTCCCCGGCGGCCGCCTGTTCGCCAGCCCGCTGGCGCGCCGCCTGGCCGCCCAGTGGCATGTGGACCTGCTCAACGTGACTGGCACCGGCCCGCACGGCCGCATCGTGCGCCGCGACGTGGAAGCGGCGCGCGACCGGATTCCGGCCGCCGCTGCCGCGCCGCTGGCCGGCCGTCCCGCCGCGCGCCGCGTGCCGCACACCGGCATGCGCCGCGCCATCGCCCGCCGCCTCACCGAAAGCAAGCAGCACGTGCCGCACTTCTACCTGACGGTGGATTGCCGGATGGACGCGCTGCTGGCGCTGCGCTCCCAGGCCAATCAGGGCGGCGCGGTGAAGCTGTCGGTCAATGACTTCATCGTGCGCGCGGCCGCCCTGGCCCTGCGCGAAGTGCCCGAAGTCAACGCCAGCTGGCACGAGGACGCCGTCGAATACCACGCCGGCGCCGACATCTCGGTGGCGGTGGCGACCGACGGCGGCTTGGTCACGCCCATCGTGCGCGACGCGGACGTCAAGCCGCTGTCGGCCATCGCCGGCGAAATCGTCGAGCTGGCCGGGCGCGCCAAGATCAACCGCCTGAAGCCCGAGGAATTCACCGGCGGCTCGCTGACCGTCAGCAACCTGGGCATGTATGGCATCAGCCAGTTCGCCGCCATCATCAATCCGCCGCAGGCCGCCATCCTGGCGGTAGGCGCGGCCGAGAAGCGCCCGGTGGTGGACAGCGACGGCCAGCTTGCCGCCGCCACCGTCATGACCGTGACCCTGTCGGCCGACCACCGCGTGGTGGACGGCGCGGTGGGCGCACGCTGGCTGGCCGCCTTCCGCACGCTGATCGAAAACCCCGTGCGCATCCTGCTGTGAGCCCCGCCATGACCAAGACTACGTTTGATCTCGCCGTGGTGGGCGGCGGTCCCGGCGGCTACGTCGCCGCCATCCGCGCGGCCCAGCTGGGCATGTCGGTCGCGCTGGTGGAGCGCGCCGAGCTGGGCGGCATCTGCCTGAACTGGGGCTGCATCCCCACCAAGGCGCTGCTGCACAGCGCCACCGTGTTGCGCGCCTGCCGCGAGGCGGCGCACTACGGCGTGGCGGGCGCTGGCGAAGCGCGCCCGGACCTGGCCGCCATGGTGGCGCGTTCGCGCAAGGTGGCAGGCCGCCTGGGCCAGGGCGTGGCGCACCTGATGAAGAAGAACGGCGTAACCGTGTTCGCCGCTAGCGCCAAGCTGGCGGGCGGCGGCCGCCTGGCGCTGGACAACGGCAGCGCGCTATCGGCCAAGCACATCATTCTGGCCACAGGCGCGCGCGCCCGCGAACTGCCGGCGCTGCCCCTGGGCGAACGCATCTGGGCCTACCGCCAGGCGCTGGTTCCGGCCGAGATTCCGAAGTCGCTGCTGGTGGTGGGCGCGGGCGCCATCGGCGCGGAGTTCGCCAGCTTCTACCGCGCCGTGGGTGCAGAGGTCACGTTGATCGACATGACCGCGGAAATCCTGCCGCAGGAAGACGCGGAAATCTCGGCGCTGGCCCGCAAGGCTTTCGAGAAGCAAGGCATCCGCGTGCTGACGCAGTGCGCCGTGACCTCATCCTCGTTGACCGCAACCGGCGTGAAAGTGGCGCTGGACCAGCAAGGCAAGCGCAGCGAGCTGGAGGTGGACCGCGTCATCGTCGCCGCCGGCATCGTCGGCAACGTCGAGAACCTGGGCCTGGAGCAGACCCGCGTCAAGGTGGAGAAGACCCATATCGTCACCGACGGCCTGTGCCGCACGGGCGAGCCCGGCGTCTACGCCATTGGCGACGTGGCCGGCGCGCCATGGCTGGCCCACAAGGCCAGCCACGAAGCGGTGCTGTGCGTCGAAGCGATCGCCGGCAAGCCCGCGCATCCCATCGATCCGCTGCGCATTCCGGCCTGCACCTATTCGTATCCGCAGGTCGCCAGCATCGGCATGAGCGAAGCCCGCGCCCGCGAGCACGCCGCCAAGAACGGCGGCGAGATCCGCGTCGGCAAGTTCACCTTCGCCGGCAACGGCAAGGCGATCGCCATGGGCGAGGACCAGGGCTTGGTGAAGACGGTGTTCGATGCCAAAAGCGGCGAGCTGCTGGGCGCGCACATCATCCACCCCGAAGCGTCCGAGCTGATCACGGGCTATGGCGTGGCGGCTTCGCTGGAGGCCACCGAGGAAGACCTGATGCACACCGTGTTCGCGCACCCGACCCTGTCGGAAACGCTGCACGAATCGGTACTGTCGGCGTTTGGGCGGGCGTTGCACGCCTAGGCGCCATGCCAGGCGCGGCGCGGGATCAAATCCGCGCCGCGAAGAAATCCAGGAAGCAGGCAATCCGCCGCGACAGCTGCGTGTTGCGGTGATACACCGCGTGCATGGGCTGCAGGTAGTCCGTGTGCACGGCTTCCATCACCTTCACCAGCCGGCCGGCCTTGACGTCCTCGCGCACCACGAAGTCGGACAGGCAGGCGATGCCCACGCCGCGCACCGCCAGTTGCCGCTGGGTTTCGCCGCTGGAGGTCGCCAGCGTCGGCACCGCCAGGTAGCTGGACCCGCCCGCGTGGCGCAAGGGCCAGACGTTCAGGCTTTCAGGCTGGGTGAAACCCAGCACTTCGTGCGCCGCCAAATCCTCCACCGTTTGCGGCGCGCCGCGCCGGGCCACGTATTCCGGACTGGCCATCACCCAGCGCGGCGAAGGCCGCAGCGTGCGCGCATGCAGGGTGGAATCCGTCAGCGGCCCCATGCGCAGCGCCACGTCGGTGCGATGTTCCATCAGATCGACGATGCGGTCGTTGCTGGTGAGTTCGAGCGTGATCGCCGGATACTCGCGCCGGAATTCCGCGACCAGCGGCACCACGCAATGCAACATCACCGGCACCGACGCATCCACCCGCAAGCGGCCCGCCGGACGCTGATGCACCATGCGCATGCAGTCCTCGGCTTCGTCCAGCGAAGCGACGATATGCCGGGCCTTCGGCAAGAAGTGCTTGCCCTCCTCGGTCAATTCCATGCGCCGGGTGGTGCGGTTGAGCAAGGTGACGCCGAGTTCTTCCTCCAGGCGCGACAAACCCCGGCTGACGCCCGACGCGGTATGGCCCAGCAGCTCGGCGGCGGCGCTGAGGGATCCGGCGTCGACCACGCCCAGGAAGAGGCGTAGCGCGTCAGAGTTCAGGGACATGGGGGTGGCTCCTTGGTTTATCGGTCGATTGTATAGAGGGGGTGCTTGTCGTGGAGAAGCTATTGGCTACTCTGTGGTGAAGTTCTTAAGACGCCCGGTGCGGCGGTGGCCTGGGGCCGCAGGGCAACGATTGCGGTCCGGAGCCTTCGCTCCGGACTGCCCCGTCGTCATCCTCGTCACCGCCTGCGGCGGCTCCTTCGGATTCCCTCGGGCTTATCGACGCCCCGCGGCCCCCCAGGCCACCGCCGCACCGGGCTCCATTGAATTCATCTTCGCGGCCGCTGGGACGAACGGTTTGCGCGGGGTACTCGCCAGCGGTGGGGTTTGGCGAAAGATCTTGCGGGGCCCGCTCCCGGCCGGCCGCGCGGGCGGCCTTTGGGAGCGTACGCGGTGTCTTGCGTCGTGAGAGCTCATCGCAATCGGCGCGCACCCAGCAACGACCGGCATGAACGTAGCTCCGAAGCCAAGAAGTTACTCACATCGCGCGCAGCGTCATCGCCAACCGCAAGACACCGCGTAAGCCCCAAGAGGCCGCCAGGGCGGCCGGCCTGGGGCGGGCCCCGCAAGACACGCCACCACACCCCGATGCGGCCCAGAATGCCAAGCACGCCACTCGCCCCAGCGCCCGTGGAGATTCAGCCGGCAGAGCCTGTCGCGTCGGCGGCCTGCGGGGCGCGGGGCGTCGATAAGC
>NZ_MTLG01000115.1 GCF_002192695.1 Achromobacter xylosoxidans | reverse complement strand
AGGCGTGCCGGTTCGATTCCGGCCCCGGGCACCAGAATTCAAAAAGCCATTGACGTTTGCCGTCAACGGCCTTTTTCATGGCAGATTGCCGCAAGCGGCCTTCACACATGTTCATTTCGACGCTCCGCGCGCAACGAGCGCTCCCAAATGCGTGCAACGTATACGCCACAAGCTAGCGGACGATATCGGGACTTGGATCAAATTGCGGCCGTTAGAATTTCCTCGCAGCAAGGTTGATTCCGCCCCCCCGACCGCGCAGTGCAAGCCTACTCTGACAAGCAGGAGGTTCGATGGCAATCAAGGCCGTAGCATTCGACGTATTTGGAACATTGGTCCGCATAGAACGGCCCACCCGCCCATTCCGAAAGCTGGTGCGCCTGCTGCATGAGGCGGGCCGCCGGCGCCAGAGCGACGACGGCATCCGGGCGATGAGCAATGCAGTAGACCTGAGACAGACAGCCAGCATGTTCGGCGGCATGGTCAGCGAAGAGAACTTGCGTGCCCTGGAAGCCGAACTGCATGAGGAAATCCAATCCATCACGCTGTTCGCTGATGCAGCCCCAACTCTGGCCGCCTTGAAAGATCAAGGAATCAAAATAGCGCTTTGCTCCAACCTCGCAGCGCCATACGGACCTCCGGTACTGGACTTGCTGCCTATCCAACCAGACTTTTGCGCCTGGTCATACGAAGCCGGTGCCGTGAAACCACAGCCCGAGATCTATCGATACCTCTGCGATGGTATTGCGTGCCAGCCCGAAGAGATACTTATGATCGGCGACACCATTGAAGCCGATATGGTCGGGCCTCGGAAATTTGGCATGCATGGGTACCACTTGGACAGACACGCGACGGCGACGCGCTCATGTGAATCGGTGGACTCGCTGAATGAAGTACTGACCATGCTGGCTGCTCGCTATTGATGAATTGCCTACGACTGCGAGCTCGCGGAAAGGCTGGCCCACGTCGCGTTGATGACATGTCGCAGGATGAACTGCTACTGAACTGATCTGAGCGAGAGATGCAGGGGCTCATCCGGCCTGAGTGCCACTTGTTGCACTGGACGCGGTGATTTCATGCCAACGGGTATCGATAACGCCCACCGCTGCAAGATCATGGCTGCCATTACCTTCATTTCCGCCGTTGCAAGATGCTGCCCGAGACAAACACGCGGGCCTAATCCAAATGGCGCATACGCGCCCCGCGGGGCACGTCTTGGATCTTCACTGAACCGATCCGGCCAATAATCCTGCGGATCAGTAAACCAACTTGAATCCCGCTGCATTAGCTGTATCGGCAGCATGAACAGCGTGCGCTGTGGAAACTGCCATGGCCCCAAGCTCACAGGAGTGACAGCACGGCGGGTCATGAGTACCGGTGCAGCAGGGTATAGGCGCATCGCTTCTTCCAGTGTTCGAGCCAGATAAGACAGTGCCGCGAGTGCTTGCATCGTGGGCGCTGCGCCCTGCAACACTTGTGCGACTTCAGTCCGGGCCTTTTCCTGCATGGTTGGATTCGAAGCCATGCACCAAGCCCACCAGGTTAGCGTTGCCGCGGTTGTTTCATGTCCGGCGAGGAACGTCGTCATGCATTCATCGCGAATATCCTTATACGACCATTCGGACGGATTGGTCTGTTGCAGACGCAACAGACGGGACAGCAAATCGTCTGGCCAGTTTTCCTCGGGTGCTTGTAGCCTCTCTTGCATGTGGCGCTCGATCAATTCATCCAACTTTTGAATTGCCCGCCTCTTGCCTCGCTTCCATGGCACCCAGTCGGGCCAATCTACTAACGAGAAGAATTCGGCATCTATCACCTTGCCTACAACACGAACAGCCTCTTCCGCTTGCCTAGCCTCGTCGCCAACTTCGGTCGAGAACATGGTTCGAATGATCGCGTCCATGGTCAGTGAAGTAAACGCACTCTCTATGGGCCAGAGGTCATCGTTTGGAGGCCAGGAATCAAATGCATCTCGCGTTGCATCAATGATGGACGGAACAGTGCTTTGCAGCGCTCTAGGGGTGAAGTTCGGCTGCATGACTTGGCGCTTCTGAACCCATTTCTCACCCTCAGCTATGATCACGCTATGCCCGTGCACTTTTGCAAAAACACGAATGCCGCGTTCCCAGCGAATGAGAGCATCGTGGTGATTCACTAGTAGTTCACGCGCCAACTCCGGATCCGTGAGAACTATGAAATTCTCGGGCCAAATTCGCAGATGAAACACATTGCCAAAGGCCTGTTTCCATTCAGAAAGTGTCTCGAGCATGTTGTGAGACATCTTTCTGGACAGCCGCCAACCAGTGACGCCTGATGACGGACCGGGAGGCCACTCTCCCGCTTCAAACTGTCGCGGGGATAGGGGAGAATCAGACTTGCCGGTTGATTCGAAAGGGCATGAGTAGGGGGCATCTTTTTTCATAGGCAGTACTACATGCCAATTTGCCCGAGACGTCTTGAATCGAAACGACATCTTAAGTCCCGAAGCGATTCCACACCCAGTCCCGTAGACCCATGGATTGCCAATCAAATCAGATTTGTGTTCCTGCCTTCAACGCGCGAGCCTCTCGTGTGGTGACCGGCACGCAAGACTCCCTGGCGCAACTATATCCAGCGCCTATGGCACTGTCTGGCGCCATTGTGGCAGTGGTTAGTCGAAACACCTGTGGTATCGCTCTTAGCGATGCGCAGCGCCTCTCTCATTTCCCCGCATCGCCGTTCGTCTGCCTTTCTTGGTACAAAAATGCCGACTTCGGTCTTGTGGAGCGAAACGACCATGGGACGGAATGGCGCCGCTTTGACACCGATGTCTTGATTTCCGGCAGTCAGTCAGGACCAACAGCAAGCTGGTCTAGGGGGAGTGGCCGCGGCGGAATGATTTACTTCCCTATAAGCACGGCGACGGAGTTGTTCCAGATAGATGTATCCATGATTCAAGACCGAGCTATTTGCGCCCGCCGGATACTTGGATCGACTTGGTTTGAGATGCTTGACGCTCTGGTTAATTCCGATGGCGATCAAGTTACTCTAGAAATTATCGAACGATATCTTGAACCGCGCTGGCGGCCATCACATCCACGCCACTCCACAATAGACATTTTGAGAGGGGCGGGCCGTCAGTGGGTCGACGGACTAGCCCGCCAAGCAAATGAATGGCAACGCAGTCGTGGCATTCGACAGGTCGAACGTCGTATCAGAGCATTCAGCGGGCGATCTCTACGCGAATGGCAGTCACTTGTTGGCACTGAACAGGCCTTCTTTGCAGCGCGAGATCGTCAAGAGTCCATAAAATCGCTGGATTGGGCTGCTTTTGCACTGGAAGCAGGATTTGCAGACCAAGCCCATCTAAGTCGGGCAGTAAAACGCATAACTGGATTTCCTCCGGCCGAGTTTGCTCGGCGCTTCGTTGAGGACGAGTCGTTCTGGATCTATCGACTCTGGGTCTAGCCCCTCGTCGCAATCAGACAAAGAGGCCTCCGCCAGAACCCCAAAAACCGTTGACGTTTGCCGTCAACGGCTTTTTTCTTGTTCGACCCAGGCAAGGACTGTCGCAGACGGTTTTCACGTGTTGCCACGTCTCGTGCCCAGTTCCGCGCAAGACGATCAATTGACCGTCACACCCGCCTCACGCACCACATCGCCCCACAAGGAAATCTCCTTCACGATCTGATCGCGAAAGTCCTGCGGGCTACCCGGCGCGGCCGCCTCCCCGGTCGCCTTCAGACGATCAGCCATCTCTGGCATCACAACGGCCGCATTGATCGCGGCGTTCAGCTTGGCCTGCACCTGCGGCGGCACGCCCTTGGGCGCGATGATGCCGTACCACACCGTCACGTCATACGGCACGCCGGCCTCGCGCACGGTGGGGATGTCCGGCGCCGAGGACACGCGCTGCGGCAAGGTCACGGCCAGCACCTTCAGGCGCTTGTCCTCGCGGTAAGGCAGCGTCGACCCCGCCGTGGTCAGCATCACGTTGACCTGGCCTGAAACGGTGTCCGTCAAGGCCGGCGCGGACCCCTTGTAGGGGATGTGGACCATGGTGATGCCGGCCGTCTTCAAGAAGGCCTCCATCGCCAGATGCGAAATCCCGCCCGTGCCAGACGAGGCATAGGTCAACCCGCCCGGCTTCTTCTTGGCCAGGGCCACCAGATCGCCCAGGCTGTCCGCCGGCACGCTGGGATTGACCGACACGAAGAACGGCGCGCGCGCGATCATGCCGATTGGCGTCATGTCTTCCACCGGGTCGAACGGCAGCTTGTACAGGCTGGGGTTGACCGAGTAGCTGTTGGAAATCAAGGTCAGGGTGTAGCCGTCGGGTGCTGCCTTCAGGCCCTGCTCCACGCCCAGCTTGCCGCCCGCGCCGGGGCGGTTCTCCACTACTACGGGCTGCTTCAGGCCATCGGACAGCAGTTGCCCCAGAAGACGCGCGATTCCGTCGTTGCCGCCTCCGGCGGCAAAGGGCACGATCAGCTTGATCGGCTGCGATGGATAGTCGTCCGCGTGCGCGTTGGAAACCGATGCGGCAAACGCCACGGCAGCCAGCGTCATCCCCCATACCGCCTTGCCCAGCTTGGCGCCGGATCGCGTTGTCATAGTTATCTCCTCCCTGATCGGCCGCAGCGCGGCCATGTTTACTGGCGAAAGGCGCAAGACTACAACTTAACGAGTGAAGTTGCAGTCTTGCGCCTTGTTTTCCGGACCTCTCGATGGCGTTGCGCGGCCTTCTTATGCTGTATGCGTGCCCTGGAACGCATACACCCCAAGCCGCTCCACCAGCGTTGCCACCGCGGACTTGTCCAACGATTGCACCGCATAGCAAAGCCCGACGCGACGCGCCATCTCCAGCCCTTCCAGAGGCCTGATCTCCACGCCGGCCTGGCTGCCGGCGAGGGACTCCGGCGCCACGCACATGCCTGCGCCGGCAGCGGTCAACGCCAATGCCAGGCGCAGCGATCCTGCGTGCGCGGCCGGCGTGTTTGCCCCGGCGCCATAGTAGGGCAGCAGACGCTGATGCGTCGGATGGTTCGGGCACACGATCCACGGCAATGCGGCGTCCGCGTCGCTGCCTGCGGGCATGGCCAGCACGTAAGGATCGACGGACAGGGGCAGGAACAGCTCGTCCTCGCAACGCTCGTCTTCGGTCGCCAGCCGGGCATCGCCCTGGCACCCTTCAAGCAGACTCACGAAAAGCGCCGGCACGACCTCACGCGCCGCGCGCATGAAGGCGGCGATGTCCTGTCCGGCAATATCCGCCTCCACGCCGATCTCGACGCGAGATCCAGGCGAGCCGTGGCGGAACTGCTGCGTCATCGAGTCCGTTTGCGACAGGATGCGGCGCGCCTGCGGATACAGGATGCGGGCGTCCTCCGTCACGGCCACGCCCCGCGCCTGCCGCGTGAACAACTGCGTGCCCAGCAGGTCCTCCAGGCTTTTGATCGTGCCCGACAGCGCGGGCTGGCTCAGGTGCAGGCGGCGGGCGGCGGCCGTGATGTTGCGCTCTTCGAAGACGGCGACAAAGGCCTTGAGCTGGCGGCTATCCATAAGATTTTCCGATTTCTTCTAAAGGAATAAACCATTTCTCAGGCGAAATCACCAAGAATAGAATGATTCCCGACACTCAAGCATACATAAAACCGATATCAGGAGTCCGCCATGTCCACTTTGAAAAAACCCCTCGTCATCATCACGGGCGCCAGTTCCGGCATCGGTCTGGCTACCGCCCGCCTGTTCTCGGCTCACGGCCATCCGCTGCTGCTGCTGGCCCGCCGGCTGGAAAAAATGCAGGCGCTGAACCTGCCCGACACCCTGGCGCTGTCCGTGGACGTGACCGACCGCGCCGCGCTGGCCGCCGCCGTGCAGGAAGGCGAAGCGCGCTTCGGCCCGGCCGATGCGCTCATCAACAACGCAGGCGTCATGCTGTTGGGCGACATCACGCGCCAGGACCCGGATCAATGGGACCGGATGCTGGACGTGAACGTCAAAGGCGTGTTGAACGGCGTCCACGCGGTCGCGGCGGGCATGGTCCAGCGCAAGCGCGGCAACATCATCAACGTCAGTTCCGTGGCCGGGCGCAAGACCTTCCCCAATCACGTGGCCTACGTGGGCACCAAGTTCGCCGTGCACGGCTTGTCGGAAAACCTGCGCGAGGAATTGTCGGCGCACAACGTGCGCGTGACCACGATCGCGCCGGGCGCCGTGGAGACCGAGTTGCTGGGCCACACCACCGACGCGGACATCAAGACGGGCTACGAAGCCTGGAAGGCCGAGATGGGCGGCAAGGTGCTGGCCGCCGAGGACGTGGCCAACGCCATCCATTACGCCTATGCGCAGCCGGACGGCGTGTGCGTGCGTGAAATCGTTTTGGCGGCCACGCGCCAGCAGGCCTAGTCCATCCCTTGCCGTGGCCGCATGACGTTCAGCCCTGCGCCTCCGCGCGCAGCGCGGCCCGCACCGCAGGGCGCTCTCCGATGCGGGCCGCGTATGCCGCGAGGGATGGCCAGCGATCCAGGTCGATTGCAAAGAACCTGCACCATCCCAGCACGGTAAACAGATAGGCATCGGCCACGCTGAACTGCTGGCCCACCAAGTAGCTGCTCCCGGCCAGGATGCCGTCCAGGTAATCGAAGCGTTTGAAGAGCCGTTCGCGGAAGTGCGCCTTGGCGGCTTCGGGCAAGGCCGACTGGAACAAGGGCGCCGATCCTGCGTGGATCTCGCTGGTTAGGAAGTTCAGCCATTCCTGCAGCCGCGTGCGTTCGCGCGTGCCATTTGGTGGCGCCAGCTGCATGCCAGGATGCAGGTCGGCCAGGTACTGGACGATGGCCGGCCCTTCAGTGAGCACATCGCCATCGTCCAGCTCCAGCGCGGCGACATAACCCTTGGGGTTGATCGTGCGGAAATCGCGGCCGTCCGCGGTCTGCTTGGTCTGGTTGTTCACCTTGACCAGTTCGAAGGGCAATTCCAGTTCGCGCAAGACGATGTGCGGCGACAGTGAGCAGGTATGCGGGGCGTAGTAAAGCTTCATGACATCTCCGGGAAACAACAGAGAGCAGTCTCTCGCGCCAGGGTGCACCGGTAAAATTAATGCTCTAATTCCTCATCATTAGCTCAGCTACTTAATATGTTGAACCTGGGACATTGGCGCCTGCTCGTCGCGACGGCCGACACAGGCAACATCTCCCGCGCCGCCGAGCGCGTGGGCATCACCCAGTCCGGCGCCAGCCAGGCCATTGCGCAACTGGAAGCGTCGCTGGGCCTCCAGGTTTTCACCCGCTCCCGCAAGGAAGTGGCGGTAACGGCGCTCGGCGAACAGGTCATCGATCACGCCCGCGCGATGCTGTCTCACCTGGAGTCCATCCGCGCCCTGGCCGACGACAGCCAGGGACTGAGCCAGGGCCGCATCCGGCTGGGCAGCTTTCCCTCGGTCATCTCGACGCTGCTGCCGCCCCTGCTGCACGGCTTCCGGCTGCGCCACCCCGGCATCGAGGTGGTGGCCTTGGAGGGCACGGATGAAGAGGTCGAGGAATGGCTGTCGCGCGGCGCCATCGATCTGGGCGTGGTGATGAACCCCGCAACGCAAAGGCAAGCCCTGATCCTGGGCCGCGATCGCTGGATAGCGCTGCTGCCCGGCATGCATGCGCTCAGCCGCCGCGCATCATCGCGGGGCGTCGCACTGGCCGAGCTGGCCGATGAACCGTTCATTCTCGCGACCGGCGGCTGCGCCGTGAATGGCCTGAGCCTGGCGCGCAAGGCCGGGCTGGAACTCAACGACATCCGCGTCACGGTCCGCGACTGGGCCAGCGCCTGCGCATTGGTGCGAGAGGGCATGGGGGTCGCGGTGGTTCCCGAGTCCACGCTGCCCGCGGACATGCGCCAGTTGCGGGCCTTGCCGCTGAGCCCGGCGGCGCGCCGGGAATTCGGGCTGCTGCGCTCTGCCGCTGGACGGCAATCCGCGGCAGTGGGCGCGCTGTGGCAGCATGCCGCCCATGCCCTCAGCTCAAAAGCTTCGGCCAAAGTACGTACCCACTGAGACGAATCGCACGCGTATCCCAACCGCCAGCCGAAACTCCGCGCTACGATCTGATCATCGTTCCATCCCGCTTTTTCCGGACACGATCGCCGAAGCGCTGCCCAAGGGAAACACCGCGCCATGACACCCCGCCTGTACGCGCTCACCCTGCTCTCCATGCTCGCGTTCGCCGGCAACTCGCTGCTGTGCCGCCTTGCGCTCAAGCAGACCGCGATCGATCCGGCCACCTTCGTCGCCATCCGCATCGCTTCCGGCGCATTGGTGCTGTGGCTGGTGTTGCGCCTGCGCAAGCCGACGAAGGCGCTGGAAGGCAATTGGCGTGGTGCGTTGGCGCTGCTGGCCTATGCCGTGGCCTTCGCCTATGCCTACACCCAGATCCCGGCAGGAACCGGCGCCTTGCTGCTGTTCGCGTCGATCCAGATCAGCATGATCCTGTACGGATTCTTCATCGGCGAGAGGCTGAGCATCACGCAGGGGCTGGGCATAGGCCTGGCGGTGGCCGGCCTGGTGATCCTGATGCTGCCCAGCGTCAGCGCGCCGCCGTCGTTCCATGCCTTGCTGATGATCGCGGCCGGCATCGCGTGGGGCGCCTATTCATTGCTGGGCCGAAGCGCCCGGGATGCGGCATCGGCGACGGCGGGCAACTTCATCCGCGCCGCGCCGGTCGCGCTGCTGCTGTTTCTGCTGCATGCCTTGGCCGCGGGCGTGGGCTACGACGCGGCGGGCGTGGCGTATGCCGTGGCCTCCGGCGCAGTGACATCGGGCCTGGGCTATGTCTTCTGGTACGCGGCGCTCAAGGGGCTGAAAGTGACCCACGCCGCGACCGTGCAGCTCAGCGTGCCGGTGCTGACGGCGTTCGGAGGAACCCTGTTCCTGCATGAGCCCGTGACCGCCATCCTGGTGACGGCTTCGGTGCTGATCCTGCTCGGCATTGCGTTGGTGGTGCTGGTCAAGCGGCCCGCTTGACGGCGCGGCGCCGGGTACGTAAATCAGCCACGAATGGAGCTATGCGTGGCGACGGACTCCGCGAGCCGGCGCCGTCAATTCACCCGCCTGGGCAGCACCGCCCGCATCCAGCGCGACAGCCGCGGCCGGATGCGCTGGTTGTGCAGCAGCACGGCGCCCACGGCGCCGATGAACGCGCCGACCACCGTGTCCAGGAAGCGCGCCTCGATGACGGCCGCGGGATAGCCCTGGCCCAGGTGCGGCGCCTCGGCCAGGAAAATCGTCAGCGGCGTGATCAGCACCACGGCGCTGGCGTAATGGCGCACCACCAGCGTTTCTATGCCGAACGACAGCGCCATCATCACCAGGCTCAGGGTCCACACATTCAGCGGCAGGCTCAACAAGGCCCACGCCACGCACAGGCCCACGGCGGTGCCCAGGATGCGATGCAGCTGGCGGTTCCAGGCCGCCATCAGGGTCGCTCCCTGGATGATGGCCAGGCAGCTGACAGGCACCCAGTAGGGGCGCGGCAATTGCAGCAGCTCGGCTACCAGCAGCGACACGCCCACGAACAGGCCGATGATCACGGAGTCGTAGACCACGAAGTCGAACGTGGGCCTGGGCAGCGCGGTTTCGGGCGGCGGCGGCGCAACCCGCGTCATGTGCAGGGAATACACAAACGCCACCAGGCACGCGACCAGACTGCCCAGGGCCACCATGCCGACGCGTGTGGGGATTTCTTCCACGTTCCCCGGCGTGTAGGCCGCGATCGCGGTCGCCATGATGTAGAACAGGCTGCCCGGCGGCCCCAGCCGGTAGCAGCGGCAAACCATGTTCACCACCATGGCAATGAAGGTCAACGCCACCAGCATGACCGCGGGCCAGAACTGCGTCAGCGCGCCCACCGCATAGCAGGCCACCATGCCGAAGGACGCCGCCAGCAACATCATCATGCGGTGCTGCAGCGAGGAATTGGGCAAGCTCAGGAACACCATGCCGCCCAGACTGGACATCAGGCCGTAATCCATGCGGCCGAAATAGGCGCCCACCAGCAAGGGCAGCCCTGAAGACAGCGCTGCGGCCAGGGGCATTTCCCAGGGCCGGTCGCTGGCGTTGACGCGGATCAGTTCGCGCCATATGCCGAGCAGGCGCGCCTTGGCCCAGGCGTACCCGCGCCACGCAGCCGGGCCGTGCCCCGAGGGTTCTTTGTTCTTGTTCATGGATAAGCCTGTCGAAAATTCCGCCCGACGGATTTAACGGGAATTCCCTGATTCTCCCCCCTTATGCCGCTGGCTACCATTCGCCGCACCTCAGCCTTCGGCTGATCGCTAAAAATGCGCCGGATGGCGCGGAGACACCCATGAAAGCACTCAAACTGGCTGCGGCAGGCACCGCCTTACTCATTTCGTCCTTGACCGCCCACGCCGGCGCGACTTTCGAGGCGGTCAAGAACAAGGGCTTCGTCCAATGCGGCGTGTCCACCGGCGTTGCCGGCTTCTCGGTGAACGACAGCAAGGGCGGCTGGATCGGTCTGGACGTGGACCTGTGCCGCGCGCTGGCCATCACCATGTTCGGCGACGCCTCCAAGGCCAAGATCATGGCCGTCAGCGCATTGCAGCGCTTCACCGCGCTGCAGTCCGGCGAAGTCGACGTCCTGCCCCGCAACACCACGCTGTCGCTGACCCGCGACACCACGCTGGGCCTGATCGGCGTGGCCGTGAACTACTACGACAGCCAGGGCATCATGGTGAACAAGTCCCTGAACGTCAAAAGCGCCAAGGAACTGGACGGCGCCACGGTCTGCGTGCAGCCCGGCACCACCACCGAACTGAACCTGGCTGACTGGTTCCGCTCGCAGAACATCGTCTTCAAGCCCGTGGTCGTGGAACGCCTGGACGAGATCATCCGCGCCTTCGCGGTGGGCCGCTGCGATGCGTTCACCGGCGACAAGTCGCAGCTGGCGGCGGCGCGCAGCAACCTGGAGAACCCGGAAAAGTACGACATCCTGCCGGAGAACTTCTCCAAGGAACCCCTGGGCCCGATGGTCCGCCAGGGCGACGAACAATGGTTCAACGTGGTGCGCTGGACCCTGTTCGCCATGCTGGAAGCCGAGGAATACGGCATCACGTCCAAGAACGTCGACGAAATGCTCAAGAGCACCAACCCCAACGTGCAGCGCCTGCTGGGCGTGACGCCGGGCATGGGCAAGAACCTGGGCGTGGACGACAAGTGGGCCTACAACATCATCAAGAACATCGGCAACTACGGCGAGAGCTTTGAGAAGAATCTCGGCCCCAGCAGCCCGCTGAAGCTGCCGCGCGGCCTGAACGCTTCTTACCGCGATGGCGGGCTGATGTACGGTTGGCCGGTGCGTTAAACAAGCAACCTCTCTCCAGGCATCGCCCGCTACGGCTTCGCGCCGTGGAACAGCGGCGATGCCTGGATCCGTTCCAGCATGCCGCGCGCGGCGCTCGTCAACGGCCGGTTGGCCCGCACGATCAGCCGCGTCTGCGCCGCCTCGAAGATGGGGTTGGTGGTGCGCAGCGCCACCAGTTCGCCCCGGGCGACTTCCTTCACCACGGAATTCGCCGACGTGAAGGTCAGCCCCAGGCGGCTCTCCACATAGCGCTTGAGCGTCACCACCGAGTTGGCGATGAAGCTGGGCGACAGCACGATGTTCTCGGACAGTTCCGCCATCTCGATCAGCTGGCGCAAGCCGAAGCCCGGCCCCATCAGCGCAATCGGATAGCGCGCCACGTCCTTCAGCGTCGGCCGCTTGCGCTGCCGCGCCAGCGGATGATCCGGCCACGCGATCACGCACAGAGGATGGTTGCGCGTATGAACCACGCGTATGCCGGGGTCCGCCGGCGCGCCGAACACCACGCCGATATGCGCGTCGTCGTGCACCACGGCGCGCACCGCGTCGGAAGCGCCAGCCACCTTCAGCGACACCCGCACGCCGGGATGCTGCCGGCAGAATTCATCCACCACGCCGCTCATCAGGATATCGACGAAGCCCTCGCTGGTGACGATCTGGATATCGCCGCGTTGCAAACCGTTGACCTCGTCCAGTCGGGCGCGCAGGGCCTGTTCGCTGGCCTGCCGGTCGCGGCAGTGATCCATCACAATGGCGGCCATGTCGGTGGGCACGATGCCGCGGCCCTTGCGCTCCAGCAGCGCCACGCCCAGCTCCGTCTCCAGCAGCTGGATCTGGCGGCTGACGATGGACGGCTCCACGCCCAGGCGCTCGGCTGCGCCGCGCACCGATCCGGTCGTCACCGCCTCGAAGAAGTATTGCAGGCGCCGCGCGCTCAAACCTCCGTCCATGCTTGTCCCCTTTTCTACGATTTCTTCAAATCGTTGCCTTTTTGGCAACAAACTTCCTCGCAGCTTACATTGATTTACAGGGCTGCGATTGCGAATAATGCGCGTACTTTCAAATCCGCTCGGTTGCGAGCCGCAAGCTGGAAACCAGCGGCGGCGGCAATGCGAGGTAACGCCCATTTCGAGCCTTAAAGCATGAAACTCTTCGCTTCGATCCTCGCTGCCGCAACCCTGAGCGTGTTCAGTCAACAGGCCGCATTCGCCTCGCCGGAAGCCGCCTACCCGAGCAAGCCCGTCAAGGTCGTGGTCGGCTACGCGCCGGGCGGCTCGTCCGACGCCGTGGCGCGGCTGATCGCCGGCCGCCTGTCGGACAAGCTGGGCCAGACCTTCGTGGTCGAAAACCGTCCGGGCGCCGCCAGCAACATCGCCGCCGCCACCGTGGCGCGCTCGCCCAACGACGGCTACACCATCCTGCTGGGCTCGAACGCCAGCACCATCAACGTGTCGCTCTACAAGGAACTGTCCTTCGACTTCCAGAAGGACTTCGCGCCGGTGGCGCTGCTGACGCGCTTCCCCAACATCATGGTGGTGAACAACACCGTGCCGGCCAAGACCGTGCAGGAGTTCATCGACTACGCCCGAGCCAACCCCAAGAACATCTTCTTCGCCTCGTCCGGCGCGGGCTCGTCCACGCGCCTGTCGGCGGAACTGTTCAAGATGATGACCGGCGTGCAGATGGAACACGTGCAGTACAAGGGCAGCGCGCCCGCCCTCACCGACCTGATGGCCGGCCGCATCCAGGTGATGTTCGACACCGCGCCTTCCGTCATGCAGCTCATCCAAGGTGGCAAGCTGCGCGCGCTGGGCGTCACCAGCGCTGCCGTCCAACCCTTCGCGCCCGAAATCCCCACCATCGACGCGACCGTCAAGGGTTACGAAATGACGTCCTGGTACGCGCTGTTCGCACCCACCGGCACGCCCGCCGGCATCGTGGAAAAGCTGAACAAGGAAGTCAACGCGATCCTGGCAGAGAAGGACATCCAGGAAAAGCTCGCCGGCATGGTCGCCACCCCCGGCGGCGGCACGACCGAAGAACTGCGCCAGCACGTCGCTTCCGAAATCGCCAAGTACGCCGACGTGGTCAAGGCCTCCGGCGCCACCGCGGACTAAGCACTCGTACCATGCGCGTTTTCACCGGTTCGCTGTCCACGGAAACCAATACGTTCGCTCCGCTGCCCACCTCGCTGGATGACTTCGCCGACCGGGGCTATTACCCCGCCGGTACCCATCCTCCCGAGATGACCATCTTCAGCGGACCTCTGTGGGCAGCGCGCCAGCGCGGCGCGCAACACGGCTGGACCGTGATCGAAGGCATGGCCGCCGGCGCCCAGCCCGGCGGCATCACCACGCGCCACGCTTACGAGACGCTGCGCGATGAACTACTGCGCGACCTACGGCAAGCGCTGCCCGTCGACATGGTGGTGCTGGGCCTGCATGGGGCGATGGTGGCTGACGGCTACGAGGACTGCGAGGGCGACCTGCTGACGCGCATCCGCACCATCGTCGGCGCGGATGTCGTCGTGGGCGCGGAGCTGGATCCGCACTGCCACCTGTCGGACGCCATGGTGGCCAACGCCGATATGCTGGTCGCCTACAAGGAATATCCCCACACCGATATCCGTGAGCGCGCGTTGGAATTGGTGGACTTCTGCGCGGGGATCGTCGAACGCCGCATCGCCCCGGTGGCTGCCGTTGTCGACTGCGGTATGGTCGTCACCATACGCACGCCGCAAGAGCCGGCGCGCAGCTACATAGACCGCATCAGCGCGCTGGAAGGCCGGGACGGCATACTCTCCGTTTCCGTGGTGCACAGCTTCGCCTGGGGCGATGTGCCCGACATGGGGACCAAGCTGCTGGTCTATGCCGATGGCGACGCCCGAGCCGCCCAGCAATTGGCGCGGCGTCTGGCCGACGAGCTGATCGGCATGCGCGAAGTATTGACGCCCGTCTACCCCAAACCGGACGAAGCCATTGATCAGGCTGTGGCATTTGGCGCAACGCCGGTCGTCATCGCCGATGCGGCCGACAACCCGGGCGGCGGCGGCGCGGGCGACTCCACCTTTCTGCTACGGCGTCTGCTGGAAAGGGGCGTGCGCAATGTGGCGATCGGCCCCATGTGGGACCCGATTGCCGTCCGTATCGCCTTCAGTGCTGGCGTGGGTGCGCGCTTGCCCTTGCGCATAGGGGGCAAGATCAGCCCCCTGTCTGGCGAGCCTCTAGACCTGATGTGCACGGTCAAGGCGCTGGTGCCGGACATGGTCATGACGGGCTTGTCTGGATCGCCCGCTGTCGTAGGGAATTCCGCCTTGGTCGAGGCGGATGGCGTTGAGATTGTGCTGATCACGGTACGGGCCCAGGCCATGGATATCGATGTCTTCACCCAGCTCGGCTGCCGGCTGGAGGAGAAGGCGCTGATCGTGGTGAAGTCGGCGCAGCACTTCCAGGCGTCGTTCGCCAAGGTGGCGCAGCATGTGGTGTTTGCGGATGCTCCGGGGTCGGCGACGCTGGATTTGAATGGGTTGCCATATCGGCGAGTGAGTCGGCCGAAGTGGCCGATTGATGAGTAAGGGTTGCCTATCGTCGCTTGACCGAGCGACACCGTTAATCATTACGCCAAACCGGCTGACCGACGAGCCAATCACAGGGCGTTCGACGGCCCCACCTCGACTGCACCACTGCACGGCCGTCAGATGCCGTCACCCGCCGTCTGGGTCAGGAATTGCCGCTTGCTCCAGCGCGCTTGGGGTTAGGGCCACAGGTAAGCGCCTCTCTGGTGACCGATTGGCCTAAGTAGATTTCGGCACGATGTCAACAGCTCTTGGCGCAGTTTGTATGAGAAGCACGCCCCCGAGTCTAAGCCAGCAAAGACCTGGGAACACGCGCATCAAATGACTACGAGTCCGTCTTGGCAAGCCTCAAAAGTGGCTAGTGATCCGTGCTACATTCCCCGAGCCCCCAAGCGGGCTAAGGCGCACGCAAATTTCCACCTGATCCACATAGCTACGTACTTACCGCAGCTATCTTTGCGTGCCTGCCGCTAGACGATACACTGTCCATACGTACAGTAATTGTGGATCAAACAAGGTCGCCAACATGAAATCAGTAGAGCTATTCGCCGGGGCGGGCGGACTGGCGATGGGCTGCGAAATCGCAGGCTTTGAACATCTCGCGGTAGTGGAATGGGACAAATGGGCGTGTGATACGGTCCGTGAGAACCAAAGACGCGGTTATCCGCTGCTCGCTGACTGGACGTTGCACGAAGGCGATGTTCGACACTTCGATTGGGCGTCCATTCCTCAAGACATTGAGCTGTTGGCCGGAGGCCCCCCGTGCCAGCCCTTTTCCATTGGGGGGAAGCACAAAGCTCATGCGGACAATCGGGACATGTTCCCCGCGACCGTCGAGATTCTCCGCAGTCTAAGACCAAAGGCATTCATTGTTGAAAACGTGAAGGGCTTGACGCGTGCATCGTTCGCCAACTACTTCGCCTACATAAAGCTCCAACTCGAGTTTCCTGAGGTTCCGCCACTTAAGGACGAAGACTGGGCAGACCATCTCTCGCGTCTGCAGGCAGAACGCAAGTCCGGAAAACGAAAAGGAAAGGGGCGCACCTATAACGTGTTCTCCAAGCTCCTCAACGCAGCCAACTATGGAGTTCCTCAAAAACGCGAACGGGTTTTCATCATTGGTTTTCGCGACGACCTCGACACCAACTGGTCTTTCCCAGAAGAGACGCATAGCTATGACGCTCTTCTGCATGACCAGTGGGTGACCGGAGCCTACTGGAAGCGCCATAAGGTGAAGGCACCGCCAATGCCCCAAAGCCTCGCGACGCGCGTCGCAAAGCTACGCCAAATGGAACTCACCCCTTCCGTACTACCTTGGAGAACCGTCCGAGACGCCATTCAGGGCCTGCCTGATCCGAAATCGGCGGCTGCATCCAAGATGCCGAATCACGTATTCCAGGATGGAGCACGAACATATCCAGGGCATACCGGGAGCCCACTTGACCTACCTGCAAAAACACTAAAAGCAGGAGGACATGGCGTACCAGGTGGCGAAAACATGCTGGTTCGAGATGACGGCAGCGTCCGATACTTTACAGTTCGAGAAAGCGCACGCATCCAAACCTTTCCTGATGGTTTTCTGTTTCACGGTAGCTGGACTGAAACCATGCGGCAGCTAGGAAATGCGGTTCCAGTTATGCTAGCGCAGCGTGTCGCTGCCAGCGTGGCCGAAGAGCTGGCCCTTGCGGGGCTACGGCTAATTGGAAAACAGGAAAAGAGCAATAAAGGACGAAAGCGTGACGAGTCATGTAATTCCGTTTAACCCTTTGGACAAGAAGAACCTCGGAGCAAGCGTTGCCGAGGCTTTGCTAACCAAGGAAGCACATCCTCTTGCACATGTGCCGGTTTTCGAGGGAGCTGGCATTTACGCCATTTATTACACGGGAGATTTCGAAGCATACAAACCGATCTCCCAGCTTAATAACAATGGCAAATTTCTATGGCCAATCTACGTCGGCAAAGCAGTTCCCGCCGGGGCCAGGATGGGCGCCAACGTAGAGCTAGCTGCGGGAAAGGTGCTTCATAAGCGTTTGAGAGAGCACGCTGACAGCGTCAAGGCCGCCCAGAATTTGGATATCAAAGACTTCCATTGCCGCTTTCTTGTAGTTGACGACATTTGGATCCCCCTTGGTGAGTCGCTAATCATCGCCAGATTCACTCCGCTGTGGAACTCCTTAATCGATGGATTTGGCAATCACAATCCTGGCAAAGGTAGGCATGCGGGCATGCGTCCTCGTTGGGATGTACTGCATCCCGGCCGAAACTGGGCATTGAATCTTGCAGAGCGCCCCGAAAATCAGGCTCACATTCTCCAGGAGGCTGCCACCTATCTTGCCACGCCGCCACCATGCTTGTCGGGACAGTTTATTGCGGCCGAAGGCAAGTAACTGAAGCCTCAACAGCACATAGCAAGCTTGTCGGCCGACAACGGTGCACTGCTAGAACGGTTGTTTAAGAGAGCTATCCTGGGTCAACAGGCCTTCTTGCGCGCCGGACCCAGGAAATCTTCTATACGCGATAGAACCTTCTTCGGATCTCGAAGCTCACACTCCCAAACAACCAAAACTCCCCACCCATCATTTCTCAACCTCTCGTAGTTACCCTCATCTCGGGCCTTGTTCGCGCACAGCTTTTTTACCCAAAATTCCTGATTTGTCTTTGGAAATCGCGCCAGAACGCAGCTTTCATGGCGGTGCCAAAAGCAGCCGTTAATAAAAATCAACTTACGCCGCCGCTTGAAAACCAGATCCGGCTTTCCAAGTATCCGCCCATCATGTAGCCGATAGCGATAGCCCGCCCCGTATATGAGGCATCGCACCAACATTTCAGGCTTTGTATTCTTCGCCCTGATCTTCGACATACGCAAACTGCGATCAGCAGGACTCAACGTATCAGTCATGACTAGTCAGCTCCTTGGTGGACTGCGCCACGCATCGGCTCGCAGGATCTCGCAACAATGGGTCACAGAGTCTCTGGCGCTGAGATTCCAGACTTACATTGCAGACCAGTTCATTTCTGTAGGTTACGCTAGCCACGGATTCCCCCCAAATGCGTTACTCTCCCCCTCCCCAATTCAAGTCCGCAAGGAGCTCCCAAATGGCACAAGCCTCCGCCCGTCACATCCTCGTCTCCACCGAAGCCAAGGCTAACGAACTGAAGACCGCCATCGAGAACGGCGCCGACTTCGCTCAGCTGGCCAAGGAAAACTCCAGCTGCCCGTCCTCGCGCGACGGTGGCAACCTGGGTACGTTCGGTCCGGGCCAGATGGTCAAGGAATTCGACACCGTGGTGTTCAGCGCCCCGGTCGGCGAGGTCCAGGGTCCGGTGAAGACCCAGTTCGGCTACCACTTGGTTGAAGTGACCAGCCGCAAGGACTAAGTCCCGCTGCCATACGAAAAAAGGCCGCCGCCAGAAGAACCTGGCGTCGGCCTTTTTTTGTCTGCTCGAAAGAGCGAGCCAGGAATCTATTCCTTGCCCGTCATCACCATGTGCGCCAGCGCATCCGCATCCAACCCGGCCACGTCGCGCTCGATGACCTTGGCGCCGCTCTTCAGGATCGCCACCCGGTCCGCCAACGCCACCACGTCAGCCATGTTGTGGCTGATGAGGATGACGGTGCGTCCTTCTTCGCGCAGCTTGCGCACCAGATTCAGCACCAGCGCCGTTTCCTTGACGCCCAGCGCGGCGGTGGGTTCGTCCATGATGACGACGCGGGCGTCCCAGCGCAGGGCGCGGGCGATGGCGACGGCCTGGCGCTGGCCGCCGGACATGCGCTCCACGGGCCGGTCCATGTCGTCGATGGGCACGGACAGGCGTTGCAGGTAGCCACGCGCGTCCTGCGCCATGCGGCGCTTGTCCAGGACGCTGAACGGGCCCACGCGCCGCACCAGCTCGGCGCCCATGAAGATGTTCTCCCAGATGGACAGCCGCGGAGCCAGCGCCAGATCCTGGTAGATGGTGGCGATGCCTTGCACCAGGGCGTCGTGGGGCGAGCCGAACACGACCTGCTGGCCGTTGAGGCTAAGCGCCCCGCCGCTGGGTTCCTGCGCGCCTGAGATGATGCGGATGAGCGTGGACTTGCCCGCGCCGTTGTCGCCGCAGATGGCCATGACCTTGCCCTGGGGCACGTCCAGGTCCACGCCCTTCAGGGCTTCGACGGCGCCATACGACTTTTTGATCTGGCGTAGCGACAACGCGGCGGTCATGGCTGCTGGCTCTTACTTGGCGGGTTGCAGGAATTTCTGGACGTTGCTGGCGTCGACCAGGACGGAGTCCATGAACAGGTAGGGGCCGGCAGCAATGGTTTCCCTGGGTTCCTTCTTTACGACGATCCGGTCGATGGCGTAGATGGCCTTGGTGCCCATCTGCTCGAAGGGAATCATCATGGTCGCGGTGATGAGACTGTTGGGATCGGCGATACGGCGGTAGGTCTCCGGGCTGCCGTCGACGGACACGAGCGTGATGTCGCCCTTCTTCATGCCCTGGGCCTGCAGCAGGTCGTCGATGACGTAGGCCTGGCCGTCGAACGAAGCCCAGATGCCCTTGAACTGGCCCTGATGGCGCAGCAGCAGGGCCTGCATGCCATTGCGCACGTCGTCACGCCAGCTTTGGGTGCGGGCCATGCTGAACTTGGCCAGGTCCTTGACGGCGGTGTTCTCGGTCAGGACGGCGTCCAGCATCTTGCCGCGGATGCGGGTGCCGGAGTTGCCGTCGAAGCGGGCGGACAGGATGTTGCCCTGGTAGCCCATCTTGCCCAGCATGTAGAGCACGGACTGGGCGCCAGTGGCGTATTCATTGACCTCGACGTCGAACAGCATGTGGGGGCTGGCGCCGGACATCACGCCGACGACCGGGATGCCCTTCTCCTTGGCGGCCTGCAGCTGCGCGTCGGTTTCCACGGGCTTGCCCATGGCGATGACGATGGCGTCGACTTTCTTGTTGACCAGGGTGTCGAGCTGTTCGGCCAGCTTGGGCAGCGAGCCTTCGGCGTTCAACTGGGTCACGGTCCAGCCCTTGGAGCGGGCGGCCTCGGCGGCGGCATTGGCGACGCGCGCGTGGGTTTCCGAAGACATCTGGAACGCGACCACGCCCACGTCGAAGGCTTGCGCGGCCGCGCCCATGGCCAGGGCCGGCACGGAAAACGCGGCCAACAGCAGGTTGCGCATCAAGGATTTACGCATGGTTCTCTTCCCCTTCCGATCAGAATTTGAAGGCCGCTTTCTTCAGCACGGCCGATGACACCGCGACGGACGCGATGATGATGAAGCCCAGCACGATGTCCTGCACGTAATACGGCGCCCCCATGAGGACCAGGCCGTTGCCCAGCACCTTGAGGATCAGCGCGGCCACCAGCGTGCCGGGTATGTTGGCGTGGCCGGGGTTGAACATGGTCATGCCCAGCAGCACCGCGGCGATGGCGTACAGGAAGTAGTCGCCGGCCATGTTGGGCGCGGCGGACGACAGGCTGGATGTCAGCAGCACGGCCGCCAGCCCCGCGCACAGGCCGGACAGCGCCAGGCCCATGCTTTTCATGGCGCGGATGTTGATGCCGGCCAGCCGCGCGGATTCACCGGCCTCGCCGGTGGCGGTCATGCGGGCGCCGGTACGGGTCCATTTCACCAGGAAGAAGGCAAGCAGCACGGCGCCCAGCATCCACAGCACCAGGGCGGGAATGCCGAAGGGCTTGCCGCGCGCCAGGTCGGTGAATGCGGCAGGCCAGCGGCCCACATAGGAAACGCCGTCGGTCAACATGAAGGCAAAGCCCCTCGCCATGGCGGCCATGCCCAATGTCGCGATCAGCGAAGGGACCCGCAGCCGCGTGACGGCGATGCCGTTCACCAGGCCGCACAAGAGGCCTACACCCAGGCCAGCGCCTATGGCCAGGAGCACAGGTTGGCCGGTATGCACCAGGGCGCCGGTCACGACGGCCGCCAGGCTGGCGACGTCGGCCACGGACAGGTCCAGTTCGGCCGTGACCAGCGCCAGCGTGAAGCCGATGGCGATGATGGCCAGGAAGCTGGTTTCCTTGGCGATGTTCAGAAGATTGTTGGGCGCCGCGAAATTCGGGGCTGCCAATGCGAAGAAAACCACCAGGACCAATCCCGCGATTGCCGTGCCGTACTTTTCCAGGATGCCGCGCATCGACTCAACCCTTGCTGCGTTTTGCTTGTTATGTGGGCGCGTCGCCGCGCCCCGCTGATGGCGAGGTAGTTTATACCTGGGCCATCAGCCCATGTCGATGCCGGCCAGCGCGCGCGACACGGGCGCCAGCGCGGCTTCCGCGGCGCGGAACTGGCGGTACATGCGGCGATAGGCGTGCGCGCGCTCGGCCTGGGGCTCGTAGCGTTGCGCCACGCGCACCAGCGCGTCCTGGGCGGATGCGAAGCTGCCGTAGCGGCCCAGGCCTGTCCACGCGGCGACCGCCGCGCCCAGCACGCCGGGCTGTTCGGCCTGGCCGACCACCAGGGCGCGTTCGCAGATGTCGGCCTTGACCTGGCACCACTGGGCATTGGACGCCGCGCCGCCGCCAAAGCGGATTTCTTCCACGGGACTGCCCAGCGCGCTTTCGGCGCGCTCCAGCACGATGCGGTTGAGAAAGGCCACGCCTTCCAGCACGGCCCAGGCCAAGTCGCCGGGGCCGTGGCGGCGGTTCAAGCCCAGGAAAGCGCCGCGCAGGTGCGGATCCCAATAAGGCACCCGTTCGCCTTGCAGATAGGGCAGGAACAGCGCCGGCTGCGGATCGCGCGGCGCGTCGAGCAAGGCGTCCATGGCCTCGCCCACGCCGGCCATGCCTTCGTCGCCCAGGCGACCCAACAGCGGCAAGAGCCACGCCACCGTATCCGCGCCGTTCTGGCCTGGTCCGCCAATCTGGTGATGCCCGCCGCCCCAGTCCACCGTCATCAGGCCTTGCGCCTGCACCGGCTCGGCGCCCACGGCGCCGAAAACTTCGGTGGTGCCGGAGATGTTGTAGGCATAGCCCGGCCGCAAGGCGCCCAGGCCGGCCACGGCCGCCCAGGTGTCGTTGGCGCAAGCCACGACGGGACGCCCTGACAGACGCGCCAGCGCGCCCGGCAGGCCCGCTTGCACGACCCCGACGACCTCCAGCGGATCGAGCAGGCGCGGCACCCAGGCCTGGTTGGCTCCCACCGCCGTCAGCAGATCGGCGCAGTCGAGCCCGGCCGTCGCGGCCGCCGCCAGACGCGCCATCGACACGGTGTCGCTCACGGCGCGTCCGGTCAGGCGGAAATTCAGATAATCCTTGGGTTCCAGCACCAATCGCACCCGCGCCGCGTGCTCGGGCTCGGCGTGCAACAGCCAAGCCACGCGCGCCCAGGGATGGAAGGCGTTGATCTGTCCATGTTCGGGATGGGAAGACGGCATGGACGCGAGCCACGCACCCACGTCCATTGCCGCGCGCGTATCGCGCCAGGTGATCGCCGGCCGGATGGCGGCGCCGTGCGCATCGATGAAGATCTGCGTGCGCGTGACGCCGCAGATCGCGATGGCCTCCACCGCATTGAAAGCGGCGTCCGCCTGCGCGGCCAGCGCATCGGCCAGGGCTTGCAGCCCGCTCCACCAGGCATCGGCATCGATCTCGTCCCAGCCCGGATGAGCGGCAGGGCTGGCACGCGCCGGGCTTTCGATGAAACACGAATGCGCGATACCGCCGCGATCGTCCACCAACGCGGCGCGAAAGCGTGTGCCACCCAGATCCACCGCCAGGACGTAGCTCATGCCGGCACCAGCATCAGGCGGATCTGGCCGCACCCGGGCTGCATGGCCCGCAGCGGGCGGAGGGTCGGGATATCAAGCATGGGAGGCGACTTCTGCGTGATCGGATGGCCGCCGGAACGGGCGTTCCGGCATAGGCAAATTGTAGTCCTGTCGAGGATTCCGCGCAGCGCTAGCGCCCTTCGTCGCTGCACCGCAGCACCGAAAATCCTATCAATTGATTATTTCTGTTCAGGTGACACGGGCCGCGGGCGTGGGACAGAATGGCCCACGCCCGGAGGAGACAGCCGGGGCCATGAAAACCATCAAAACCGCATGCGCAAGCGCGCAGCCCGAGGCCCATGAAAAAGTCCAGGAACAAGGTCATCATCACCTGCGCCATCACCGGATCGGTCCACACGCCGTCGATGTCGCCCCATCTGCCCGTCACGCCCGATGAGATTGCGCAGTCCGCGCTGGACGCTGCCCAGGCGGGCGCCGCCATCGTGCATCTGCATGCGCGCCAGCCCGATACCGGGCAGCCGACCCAGGACCCGGCGCTGTATGCGCAGTTCCTGCCCCGCATCAAGCAGGCCTCGGACGTGGTGATCAACATCACGACCGGCGGATCTCCGGTGCTACCCATCGCCGACCGCATGGCCCCGGCGCTGCAGTTCAAGCCGGAGGTTGCCTCGCTGAACATGGGCTCGATGAACTTCGGCATGTATGAGCTGCTGGAACGCTTCAAGGAATTCAAGCACGCCTGGGAACGTCCCTACCTGGAAGGCAGCAACGACCTTATCTTCAAGAACACCTTCAAGGACATCGAACACATCCTGACCTCGTGCAGCGACAACGGCACGCGCTTCGAGATCGAGTGCTATGACATCGGGCACCTGTACACGGCGGCGCATTTCGTGGACCGCAAGCTGCTCAAGCCGCCCTTCCTGATCCAGTCCGTGTTCGGCATACGCGGCGGCATCGGCACGCACCCCGAAGACGTGATGATGATGAAGCGCACCGCCGACCGCTTGTTCGGCGACAACTACATCTGGTCGGTGCTGGCCGCCGGGCGCAAGCAGACGCCGCTGGCGACGATGGCGGCGACCCTGGGCGGCAACGTGCGTGTGGGCCTGGAGGATTCGCTGTGGGACGGGCCGGGAGAACTGGCGCAATCCAATGCTGACCAGGTGCGGAGGATACGCCGCATCCTGGAAGACCTGTCCTTGCAGATCGCCACGCCCGACGAAGCTCGCGAGACGCTGCAACTGAAGGGCCGCGACAACGTCGCGTTCTGAACAAGAATCCTATCCAGTGGGGAGACCAGACATGAAAAAGACACTTTGCGCGGCCGCGCTCGCGACGCTGTTGGGGACGGCCGGCATGGCGCAGGCCGACGACGGCGTGATCCGCATCGGCTTCATTACCGACATGTCCGGCCTGTCGGCGGACGCCGACGGCCCGGGCGGCGCCGAGGCGATCAAGATGGCGGTGGCGGACCTGGGCGGCGTGGTGGCGGGGAAGAAGGTCGAGGTGCTGGTGGCAGACCATCAAAACCGAGCCGACATCGCCTCGTCCAGGGCGCGTGAGTGGCTGGACCAGAAGGGCGTGAACATGCTGATTGCGGGCGCCAATTCGGCGGCGGCGCTGGCGATGGCGAAGGTGGCCGAAGAAAAGAAGACGCCGTTCTTCGTGGTGAGCGCGGGCGCCTCCGAACTGACAAACTCCCAATGCACGCCCTACACCGTGCATTATGTGTACGACACGGTTTCGCTGGCGCGCGGCACGGCTCGGGCGATGATGAAGGAAGGCAACAAGGACTGGTACTTCCTGACGGTGGACCACGCCTTCGGCCATGCGCTGGAGCGCGATGCGTCAGCGGTGGTGCAGGCCGACGGCGGCAACATCAAGGGTCGGGTCCGGCATCCGCTGAACGCGGCGGATTTCTCATCGTTCATCCTGCAGGCGCAGGCGTCTGGCGCATCGGTGCTGGGCCTGGCGAACTCGGCCAGCGACACCAGCAATGCCGTCAAGGCCGCCAATGAATTCGGCCTGACCCCGAAAATGAAGATCGCGGGCCTGCTGGTGCTGATCACGGACGTGCACGCGCTGGGGCTGCAAGCCGCGCAGAACATGTACCTGACCACGGCCTGGTACTGGGACCAGGACGACGCCTCGCGCAAGTGGGCCTCGCGCTTCGAGGCCACAATGAAGAAGAAACCGTCGATGCTGCAGGCTGGCGACTACTCCGCCGCCACGACCTACCTGAAGGCGGTGGAAGCCACCAAGAGCACCGATGGCGACACCATCATGAAATGGCTGAAGGCAAATCCGGTCAACGACTTCTTCGTGAAGGACGGCAAGATCCGCGCCGATGGCCTGATGGTGCACGACATGTTCCTGATGCAGGTAAAGACCCCGGCAGAGTCGAAGGCGCCCTGGGACTACTACAAGCAGGTGGCCCGGGTGCCGGGCGATCAGGTCTATACCTCGCCGGCAGAATCGACCTGCCGTCTGATGAAGCCCTGAGCCGTAACGACAAGGATCTGGCATGACTGTGAAGAACGCTGTTCCCGGGGACATTTCCGCGTTGCCCGTAGATCTATCCGGCAAGCGCGCCATCGTGACCGCGGGCGCCGCCGGCATCGGCGCGGCGATCGCGGCCGCATTCGCCGACCGCGGCGCCAGGGTGCACGTCTGCGACGTGGATGAGCAGGCACTGGCGGCCTGCCCTCATCCCTGGTCGCGCGCCGACGTGAGCCGGCGCGAAGAGATCGATCGCTACATGCAGGAAGCGCTGGCGCAACTGGGCGGCCTGGACGTGCTGGTCAACAACGCGGGCATAGCCGGCCCCACGGCGGGCATCGCGGACATCCAGCCGGATGAGCTGGACGCGACGCTGGACATCAACCTGGCATCGCAGTTCCACACGGTGCGGCATGCGCTGCCGGCGCTGCGCGCTTCAGGCGGCGGCAGCATCATCAACATCAGCTCGGTGGCGGGCCGCATGGGCATCCCCATGCGCACGCCCTACGCAGCGACCAAGTGGGGCGTGGTGGGCTTGACGCGCTCGCTCGCGGTGGAGCTGGGCGGCTATGGCATCCGCGTCAACGCGCTGTTGCCCGGGCTGGTGGCGGGGCCGCGGATCGACCGGGTGATCGAGGCGCGCGCCAGGAACATGGGCCTGACAGTGGAAGAAGAGACCCGGCTGGAGTTGGCCGGCGTCAGCCTGCGGCAGTTCGTGCGCGCCGCGGACATCGCCAACATGGCGCTGTTCCTGTCCAGCCCGTTCGGGGCGATGATCAGCGGACAGGCCATCAGCATAGACGGCGACCTGCAATCGCTGCCCTGGCAGCCGCCGGCAGAGTAGGCTGCAGCCTACTCCAGCAACTGGACCGTATGCGCGTAGACGCCCTGGCGGCGGTCCTGCGCGGTGGCGCGCAGGGCGTCAAGCAGCCGCTCGGCAAGATCCTGTCCGCGCTCCTCCTTGCGGGTGATGAGGTAGAAATCGAACCACTGCCGCGACGCCAGGGGCCGGGCGACCAGATCGGGATAGGCCGCTACGATGTCCCAGGCGGACAAGGCGTTGACCAGGCTGATACCCCTGACGGCCCGCACCGTCCCGGGTAGCAGGGACATGTGCGCCCGCATGCCGGAACTCAGCAACAGCGAATCCGCGATATCGCCCTGGGCCACCACATAGTCGGACCACAAGGGTTTTACATAGGTGTCTGGCGGGATATCGGCCGCCGCGATGGTGTCGCGCGCCGCCAAGGGATGATCGCGATGCGCGATGGCCATGACATCGGCTCGCAGGAACGGCGTGAACGCCAGACGGGCGCTGTCGCGCTCCACCGCGCCCAGGCCGAAATCCGCGCGCATGGTTTCGACCGCGCTGATGGCCTGCACCGACGATTCGATGTCGATGGAAAACGGCCGGGTGCCGTTGGCGTCCAGATAGCGTCGCACCGCGTCAGGCGCGTAACCCAGCGCCAGCGCGGGCGAAGACGCGATCCGCAGGCCGCGCCCGCCGAACTGTTCGATGCTGTGCAAGGCCTCGTCGATGCGGACCAGCTCGTCCAGCACGAATTTCGCTTCACTGTAGAGGTACTGGCCAGCCTCGGTGGGACGCAAGGTCTTATGGGACCGGTCGAACAGCTGCACGCCGGTGGCGCCTTCCAGACGGGATATCGCGTGGCTGACCGCCGGTTGCGTCAGGTGCATGGACTGCGCGGCCTGCCGGGTCGATCCGGTCATGACCACCGCGTAGAAAATGCGCAGGTCGTGGATATTGAAATTGCGCTTCATGCGGCGCGAGGCTCCCTGTATGGGCGGCTGCCCGACTGCGCCTGGCCAGAGACTGCGACGACCGGCCTGCGCGAGGCCTTCTTGTAGCCCAGACCGCCGCTAGTGTCGAACCTGGAGCGGCGAAGGCGCGGGCCGGGCCTGCGGCGTCTGCCGGGCCCTTTCGATCTGCGGCGACGTCCATTTGCCGTCCAGCAACGCAGGCTTGGGCCAGTAGTACCGCAACGTGACCATGAAAGGCCCAGCCGGCGCGGGCAGCCAGTTGGACTCCTTGCCCTTGCCCGGCGACTCCGACTGGATGTAGATCGTGATGCCACCGTCGCGGTCGCGTTTGAGCGATGGCAGCATGGACGAGTTGATCAGGTAGCGCTTGAGCGGATTGGCCGCCAACTGCTGTTCGGGCAGGCGGTACAGGGTCATGGACCAGAAGGCGTTGACGGGCGGCAGGCTGCGCGGCGCGAAGCGCAGGGTGTACTTGTAGCGGCCATCCAGCGGCTGGCCTGTGCTGTCGTTTTCCAGCACGGGGTACAGCGCTTCCACACGGCTGTTGCCGCCGATGCCGACCTGCGTACCCGTGGCGCGCGCCAGATAGTCGTTCTTCAGCGTGTTGCGGTCGCCGAACAACCCATCGGTCTTGCCGTTCAGGGCCTCGCGGTTCTTGTCGATGTCGTTCTGGCCGTCATGCATGCCTTCCTGCAAGGCGCGGCGCAATGCGGGGTTCATGCTGTTGAAATCGAACTGCCGGCCGGGTTCCAGGCCGATGCTGGCAAAGCGTTCGCGCAACGATTGTTCCGAGGCATGGGCCGGCGCAAACTGCAGCAGGAAGGCGAGCTGGTTGTAGAACTCCAGCGAACTGCGCATCTGGGCGGGCGGCTCGGGCGCGATCCAGTCCACCGCCGGGGCCGGCTCGGGCGCGCGCTGCTTGCGGTAGGCGGACAGCGTCTGGATCTTGTAGCGCGACTGGATGCGCTTGACGTTGGACAGATCGCCCGCGTTAAAGAGCTGGGTGCGCCCGACCAGGTTGACGAGGTCGGTTTCCGACCTGATCACCTTGGTGATACCGGCCGGGGGCTTGCCCTTCCAGCGCGGGCCCGCGACCAGGAACCGGCCGCCGCCATTGCCCGTGCTGCGGCTGCCGATGTAGGCAAAATTGTAGGTATACAGGTCCATCAGCTGCAGCACGAAGTAGCGGCGCGGCTCCATGGCGGGCACGGTGATGACCACGGGTTCGGCGCGCAGGTCCAGCACCGCGAAGGTGTATGGCGTGTCGGCGTTGGGCGTGACGAACGCGGTGTCTTCGGGCGTGAAGACGCGCGCCACGTTGTTGACGCTGTTGAACGGGCCTTTGTACTGGGGGTTGTTCTTGTCGATGCTGAAGGCATGCATGGTCTGGTAGCTTGCGACCATTGGCGTGCCGTACAGATAGGCTTCGCGGGCGATGCCGCGCGTCTGCTGCGCCGTGACGCCGTCGATGCCTACCGATTGCGAGCCGCTTGCGTCGTGCGTATTGATGGCGCATCCGGCGGCGCCGCCGATCAGCAGCGCGGCAAGCAGCAGCCGGGCCGCGCAAAAGAATCCGATGCCAGTCTGACGGTCGCGCATTCAATGCTCCAACACTACGTGATGTTGGCAACGCCCGCTGAAGGCAGCGTCGCATGCGAGGCGTGAATTTCCGGGGAATTCTGGCACATTCCCCCGCATGCGCTCAAGCCGGCTGGATCTGGGCCTCCAGCCGCTGCACGGGAATCGGCACAATAGCGCTTTCGCTGGCGCTGGCGTCCGTGGTCAGGTGCTGGATCAGGTCCACGGTGGTGGAGCGGCGGGTCAGCATCAGGCAGGTGACTTCCTCGTCCGTGACGCGCGTGGCGTGCCAGCAGCCCGGGCGCATGCAGACGCCCTGCCCCTGCGGCACGCGAAACGCCGCCAGCGTGGCCAGGTCCGGACTGCCGTCGGCCGCGCTGCGCGCCACCACCTGAATGATCTCGCCCGTCAGCGGCACGATGGCCTGCTGCGTCAGCAGATGCTTTTCCAGGCTGGAGATTTCAAAGGACTGGCTGCGGTAGTTGACCCACAGCAACTCGGCGTCGCCGCCGGCGCCGGTGTTGAACTGGTGCTCCTGCCAGAAGTCGGTGTCCTGGTTGGAAAACAGGGGCACGCCGTTGCCGTCCGGCATGGGCTTGCCCAGCATCCAGCCGTAGGCCTTGAAGGCGTCGGGCGTCAGATCGTTGATGTCCAGCTGCTTGTCGCTCATCTTGCGGAACCCTGTGGTGGCTTGGTCGCGCCGCCGCGCTTGGGAAACTCGGCGTCGTAGTCGAACTCACCGCGCGCAATGGCCTCGAGGATGGCGGCTCGCCGGTCGGCGGCGCGCTTGAGGTTGGCGGCGGTGGGCTTGGCGCGGATGCGTTCGACGCAATGCCGGCCTTCATGGAAGAAGCCGATCTCGATGGAAGACTCGGACGCGGGCCTGACCCCATCGAACCCCTGGCGCATCGCCCTCTCCTTTTATACCCGATGAAGATGCACATGATATCGCTTTACACTGGCTCGACCCCTCTCTCACCAGGACGCGCAACATGACTACCAATCTGTCATCGCACTATCTCCTGCTGGACGCCTCGGGTACTTGCTCTGCCGTCGAAGGCGGCAACGCCTTCTGGTCGCAGCCCGAAGAGGAGCTGGAACGGTTCGGCCGTGGCTGGCTGGTGTCCGAATACGCCTTCGAGACAGACTGGCCGCAGTGGGAAATGCACCCGCAGGCCGACGAGGTCGTGCGCCTGATCGAAGGCGCGGCGGAATTGCGGCTGGAATGGCCCACGGGCGAGCAGGCCGTGCGGATGCAGGCGGGCGACGCCTATGTGATCCCCAAGGGCATCTGGCACACGCTCAAGGTGGCCGGTCCCTGTCGCATGCTGCACATCACCATGGGCGCGGGCACCCAGCACCGGCCGCTGTAAGCCGCCGCTAGCCCGGAGCGCCGACGGCGCGGCGCTGGATCTCGCGGTCGTCTATCGGCCAGTGCAGCGCCGCCGACAGCACGCCCAGCGCCATCGCGCCCAGCCAGATCAGGTCATAGGACCCGGTGGCCTCGAACACGACGCCGCCCAGCCACACGCCCAGGAAGGAACCGAGCTGGTGGCCGAAGAACACGAAGCCGAACAGGGTCGTGATGTAACGCACCCCAAACACCTGGGATATCAGCCCGTTGGTGAGCGGCACCGTGCCCAGCCAGACAAAGCCCATGACCGCCGCGAACACGTACACGGTCCATGACGACAGCGGCAGCAGTACGAACAGCGCGATGGCGGCCGTGCGCAGCAGATAGATGCCGGCCAGCAGGTACTTGCGGCGGTGGCGTCCGCCCAGGACGCCGCAGACATAGGTGCCCATGACGTTGGTCAGCGCGATGATGGCCAGCGCCGCCACCGCGTCGGACGCCCGCAGGCCCTTGTCCATGAGGTAGGCGGGCAGGTGCGTGCCGATAAAGGCCAACTGGAAGCCGCAGGCCAGGAAACCCAGGTTCAGCAGCCAGAAGCCCGGTTGGGCGAAGGCTTCACGGATGGCTGCGGACATGGACAGCCCTGCCTCGCCTGCCGCCGCGCCCTGCTCCCGGCCGGGAGACTCGCGCAGCGGCAATGCCAGGGGCAGCAACATGGCCAGGACCACCGCGAACGACAGCAGGGCCGCAACCCAGCCCCAGCCGCCGATCAGCCACTGCGCGGCCGGCACCATGGTGAACTGGCCCAGCCCGCCCACGGCGCCCGCCACGCCCAGCGCCCAGCTGCGGCGCTCGGGCGCCACCAGCCGGCTGAGCGCGCCGTAGATCGCGGCGAAGGCGGTGCCGGACAGCGCGATGCCGATGCACACGCCCGCCGTCCACAGGAACCCGGCGGGTGTAGTGGCATGCGCCATGCCCGCCAGCCCCAGCGCATAGAACACCAGCCCGCCCGCAATCACCTTGGCCGAGCCGTAGCGGTCGGCAATCATGCCGGTGAAGGGCTGGACCACGCCCCAGGTCAGGTTCTGCACCGCCAGCGCCATGGCGAAGGTCTCGCGGCTCCAGCCGCGATCCATCGTGACGGGCAGGAGGAACAGGCCCTGCACGTGGCGCACGCCCAGCGCCAGGCCCATGATGACGCCGCCGGCCAGCACCAGCAGCAAGAGCTGAGAAGCATCCAGGGAAGACTTGCGCAAGACAGGCATGCGAACCTCGGCAATGGAACGTCGCCTCCATGCAGGCAGGCACCGGCGTCCATTACAGGACCGCGGGGCTCGGACATCAACCGATTATTTTTTGTCCGCTACATGCTTTGCGGGAATGTCAGAGCCGGGCGAAAAACGACGCTGCGCAGGCGCGCCCGCGGCTGCTGTTAACGGTTTGTTTGTTACGGTTACATTTGCCGCGTAATTGGCGGCAGTCGCTGGTTACAGTGCTGCCTTTCCCATCATTCTTGGCAGGCATACGACCATGTGGCACGCCCAGCCCGGCCTTTACGCTTGCGCGGTTGCAGCCCGCGCCGCTGCACGATGAAGACCCCGCTCGCCCTCAAACCCCTGGCGCTGGCCATGGCGCTGGCCGCCCTGCCCGCCGCGCCCGGCGCGGCGCAGGCCAGGTCCAACTGGATTGACCAGTGCGCCCCTGGCTACAACGAATACGACAGCGCCAACCTGGAATGCCAGCAGGCTTTCCACCAAGGGCTGGCCGCCGTGCTGACCGGATCGGCCGATGACGACGCCGGACGCTGGGGCTATCTCGACAAGCAAGGCCGCATAGCCATCGCGCCGTCCTTCCGGGAGGCCAAGTCCTTTCAGAACGGCCTGGCGGCCGTGAACCAGGATGGGCTCTGGGGCTATATCGATACGCAAGGGCAATGGGCGATCAAGCCGCGCTTTTCCGAGGCGACGGGCTTTAACGCCGAGGGCACCGCGCTGGTCGAGGAAGACGGGCACGACGTGCTGATCGACCGCAAGGGCAACATCATCAAGACCTTTGAGCTGGGCACGCGCTCCTGGGGCTTCCAGCGGGGGCAGAAGCTGGCATCGATGGAGATGCCCATGCCGCCGCGCCTGTTCAACACCGCAACCGGCAAGGCGGCGACGCTGCCCGCCGGCGTCATGGCGCTGGCCGCGCCCAGCGGCGGCTACCTGCCTGCCCAGCTGCGCGATTCGCGCTACAGCGGCTGGTGGGGCCTGCTGGACGAGCAGGCCCGCTGGGCGATCGCACCCGACGTGTTGCGCGCCCGCGAGCCCGCATTGCGCGACGGCGACGTGCTGGCGGTGAGCCGCGACGCAGGCTGGACGTTCGTGGATCCGCGCGGCAAGACCATCCATAAGCAGCGCTACGAGCACGTGCAGCTGGCGGGCCCCGGGCTGTGGCTGGTCAAGCAGAAAGGCGCAGGCAAGGCGCTGCTGTTGAACGGCAAGCTCGGCGTCCAGCATGCCTTCAAGGGCAATTACATCGGCCTGGATGAAAGCGAGGGCTGGGGCGTCATGATCGACGACGACGCCGTGCTGCTGATCGATCCCGCCGGCAATTTCCGCAAGATAGACGCGCGCCATGGCCGCGTGCAACTGAGCAACGGGCTGGCCTGGGTGACGGCATCCCTGCCCCCGCGCGCCGCGGATATGGCAGTCGAGGCGGCCGAGGCCGCTGCCGTGGCAGCCGATGCCGCGGCAGCCAGCGCCGCCGCGGTCCCTGACGACGGCCCCGGAGAGGCGGTGGAGGCATCGGCCGACGCCGCAGTTGCCGCGCAGGAGGCGGTCGCAGCGGCAGCCGATGCCTCGCAAGCCGAGACCGTGGCCGTCGACGTCGCCACGCCTGCCGCAATGGACGTAGCCGCCGTGGCGGTGGACGCCGCCGCAGCCGCCGCGCAAGCGACGAGCGCGGATGCCGCTCCCGACGCCGGCGGCGGCCTGCTGCAGATCTATACGCGCGAGGGCAAGCCGCTGCTGGACGCCGACACCGTCGCGCGCCTGCAGGACTACGACATCAGGGCCTTTTCCGCCAGAGAGTCGGCCCGCGGCCGCGCCGCCGCGGACGGCCTGCCGCTGGCGCTGCTGCGGCCCCTGGACTACCAGAAGCCGCTAGGCATCCTGACGTCCAAGGGCAAGATAGTGACCAATCCGGACTGGGAGGACATGTCCAGCGCTGACGCGTCCATGCCCTTGCCGGTCCGCGCCGCCAACGGCAAGTATGGCGCCATCGACGCCAACGGCAATTGGACGGTGCCGCCCCGCTACAGCATCCTCCGCCCATTCAATGGCGCCTACACGCTGGCGAGCGTTACGCACAGCCGCGACGACGACGGCCTGGTGGTCGATGCCCACGGCAAGGCCGCGCGCGTTCCGGCCGAAGTCCTGGACGGCGCCACGTACGTCAACGGCGAACTGATCCAGTACCGCGCGCCGGACGAAAACCGCCAGAACCGCTGGGGCATCTGGAACGTCGCCAAGGGCGCGCCCGCCGTCAAGCCGATGTACGAAAACATGGAGCGGTTCGAAGACGACTGGGCCAAGGTCCAACACCAGGACAACTGGGGTGTCATGAACCGCGAGGGCAAATGGGTGATACCCGCCACGCAGGACAGCTCCTACAAACTGGAGTACCTGGGCAACGGCCTCATGTTGGTCGAAGACAACGAACCCGGAGCGCGCAACCGCAGCTCTTTCAGCACGCCTTACCGCCTGGTGAACCTGCGTACCGGCAAGCCCAGCGAGCGTGTTACCGGCAAGCCGCAGCGCTTGAAGGACGGACGCTACCTCGGTGAACTGGCAGGCGGCGGAATCGCGGTGTTCGATACGAAGGGCGGCGCCACGCGCGTCTCCGACGGCCAGGCCAAGCGCAAGGAGGTCTACCAGCACTGGCTCTACATCGAACACGAGAATCGCGAGGGCGCCATCGATGCCCGCGGCAACATGAAGGTTCCCGCCATCTACGGCGAGTTCAATCCCTTCTTCGCGCAGCCCGAGGGGCTGGCGCGCGCCTACAACGGCTCCGACTACCGCGTGATCGACCAGGACGGCAAGACCGTGCTGGGCAAGCTGGGCGACGGCTCGCCGCTGGCAACCATGCAGCGCATCGTGTTCCACGACTCGGAAAATTCCGTCAGCATCATGACGGACCTGCAGGGCCGCGAGATCACGCGCATCGACGGCACCTACAGCGTGGAAGACCGTAGCGCCAACGAGGGCGTGGCCCCCTATCGCAGCGGCTCGGGCAATGGCAGGCACGGCTTCATCGATGCCAGCGGCAAGCGCATCGTGGGACCGCACTTCGACACGCTGGGTCCGCTGAACAACGGACTGGCCGTGGCGCGCCGCCTGCAGTATTCGGGCACGCTATATGGCTACATCGACCTGACGGGACGCTATGCGATTCCGCCCGTCTTTACCTGGGCCGGCAACTTCAGCGAGGAACGCGCGCTGGTCCGCAGCAACCATCAGGGCCGCAACACGCAGTACATCGATACCAAGGGCGTGCCCATCGCCACGTTCACCGAGGTATGCGACACGGTGACCATCCTGGACGACCAGGGCAGGATCACCTGGCCGCAGCAGAAAATGGATTGCCCCGTGGCCGACAAGTTCGAACTCGCCCCCGACAACGCCAAAGCGAAACAACCATGAAGTCACGCGCGATACGCACCACCCGCCTTGCCTGCGCCCTGGCCGCGCTGGGCGCGTCCCTGTCGGCGCATGCGCAATACTCGTACTGCATCGATGAAAAGCCCTACAGCGTCGCAGCCGACGACGATATCAGCCCCTACGCCAACGGCTGCATCCGCACGCTGGCGGACCAGCGCGCCGCTGTGCTGCTGCCCTCCGCGCTGGTGAACATCGAGCGCGTGCCGCGCGATCATTCGCTGCGCCGCCATGCCTGGGGCTTCCTGGACCAGAACGGCCGGCTGGCGATTTCGCCCATCTTCGAGGCGGTGGGCGATTTCCGTCACGGCATGGCCGCGGTGAAATGGAAAGGCAAGTGGGGCTTCATCGACACCAAAGGCCGGATGGCGGTGCCGCCGCGCTACGACGCCGTGCAGGACTACGCCGAGATCGGCCTGACCGTGGCCATACTGGACGGCCGCTATCTATTGATCGACCGCAAGGGCCAGCCGGTAGGCGCACCGATGGACGAAGGCATGCAGTCCTTGCACGTGGGTGCGGGCGTGCCAGCGCTGGCGACGGTGGAATACAAACCGGAGTACCGCTCCAGCACCGGCGAACGCCGCTACGGCGACACCGGCGTCGGCATCATCAAGTCCTATGGCAATGGCCTGTACATCGCCACCAACAAGGAAGGCCGGTACGGCCTGGTGGACAGGGACTGGAAGTGGGTGCTCGAGCCCGACTATCAGGACATCTCGGTGCCGGGCGAAGACGGCTCGATGGCCGTCGCCTATGCCGACGGCGATGCGCTGCTGCTGGACCTTGATGGCAAGCCCGTGGGCGCGGACCAGGGCTATCGCAGCCTGATGCCCGTGACCAAGGCATTCTGGAGCGCCGAGCTCGACCGCGGTTCCTATGTAGTGCTGGATAGCGGCGGCAAGCCCGTCGTTACGCTCAAGTCCGCCGAAGCGCAGGAATCGCAGCGCTACGGCGATGCCATCGTCTACCCGTCCGGCGGCAAGCAGATGGCCCTGATTCCGGGGCGCGCGGAGCCGCTGACGCTGGGCGCGGACCTGTTCGTGGCCGAGAACCAGAACGGCTACGTGCTGTTCTCGAACGAGGAACGCGTACCGGCAGGCCTGTTGACGCCAAGGGGCAACTGGCTGCACGGCGACACGGCGCCCGCCTGGCTCAAGGACACCGGCAGGATGGTGCTCAGCCAGGGCAAGCTGTGGCTCTTCAAACAGGAAGGCGAACTGCTCAACGTGCTGGACGAGGAAGGCCGCCTGCTGCTCAAGCCCGAAACCGTGGAAGCCGCCAAGAGCCGTTCGCTCAAGAACCTGCCGCTGGACATCCCCGGCAGCGCGCTGGGCCTGCTGGCCCAGGACCACTGCCAATGCGCCGAGGACGGCGCCGGCCTGCTGCTGGCCGACGGCGGCATCGCCTCCGACCCGGCCTGGCGCAACATCATCCCGCTGGACGGATCCGACGAGGATTACGGCGCGCAGGCGGATGCCGAAGCCGCCGGGCTCAAGGCTGAACAGCTGCGCTACGCCGCCCAGACCGCCGCAGGCCTGCTGCTGCTCGACGCCATGGGCAAGCCCATGGATCTGCCCGCGCAACAGCACATCGGGCCGTTCCGCCACGGCTATGCGCCGGCTTACGCCGATGGCGTAAGCCGCATGCTGGATCGCAGCGGCAAGACCTACGACCTGCCCCGCGACTTCTTTGAAGCGCAGATCGTCGCCCCCGGCGTGGTCCGGTTCCTGAAGACCGCGGCCGAGGGCTCGCCCTGGGGCCTGTACGACTTCGTCGCCGGCAAGGAAATCGCCGCGCCCGCGTTCCAGGACATCGGCCTCTTCCAGGACGGCCAGGCGGTCGCCTCGCTGGGCCAGGATCGCGTCGGGATCATCGACCTTAAGGGCAAGTGGATTGTGCCGCCCAGCCACCACAGCGCGGAACGCATCACCGCCAAGATCTGGAAGCTGCGCCAGGCTGGCCCGCAGCAGGAAGAGTACGAACGTCCCGCCGCCGTCTTCAACGCCGAGGGCCGCGCGCTGACCGCGTTCCGGCCCAAGCTCTCGGTCGGCGTGGACAGCGAAGGCGCAATCGCGGCCGCCGACGACAAGCAGCGCTGGACCATCACGCCGGACGGCTCGGAAGCCGTGGACATGGAAGACGCGGACTACGTGCGCATGGGCGACTGGACGGTGCTGCGCCGCCAGCCGCGCCAAGGCTATCTGGACAGCCAGGGGCAATGGCGGATCGCGCCGTCCTCGGCCGTCGCCGGCACCTTCCGCGGCGCCCCCGCCCGCGCCCTGCTGACGGGCGAGGACGGTCCGCGCCTGATCGACGACCAGGGCAAGACCGTGACCGCGCTGCCCGCCGGCGAATGGCGCTGGCCGCAGGGCTCCGACATGCTGTTGCGGCACTACTACGCGGGCAACCGGGAAATGACCGACTACACCGGCCTGGACGGCAAGAAGCGGCTTTCCGTCGAAGGCCGCGCATCGGCCTATTCCGAAGGCCTCGCGGTGACGCGCGTGTCCAACCACGGCATGCGCGCCCTGGACGGCAAGGGCGCGTATGCCAGCCCCGTGTACGACGCGCTGGGCCCGCTGAGCGAAGGCCTGGCGCCGGCCAGCATGGATAACGGCTACGGCTACGTGGACGCCCGGGGCAAGCTGGTCATCGCCGCCGACTACCGCGTGGTCTCGCCGTTCAGCAAGGGCCGCGCGGTGGTGTCCACGCTGGAGCAATCGATGATCATCGATCCCTCTGGCAAGCAGGTGGCGCGCGTGGAAATGCAATGCGGCGTGCGCACGCTGTACGGCTCGCACAACCAGCGGCTGTGGCCGCTGAGCCTGCCCAGCCGCTGCCCCCGCTAGCGCCGCGCGCCTACTGCGCGTCCAGCGCCAGATAGCGGCGCGTCTGCACGATCTCTTCCCGCTCCTTGAAGCTGGTGAGCTGATCGGCCAGCGCGCTGCTGTCGCCCGTCTGCCTGATCGCCGCCAGCGTGGCCTGCATGGCGTGGATGGCGGCGCGCTGCAGATCCGACGGAATGATCGCCAGGCGGTAGCCCATGGCCGCCAGGTCGGCCAGCGGCGTAAGCGGCGTCTTGCCGCCGTAGAACATGTTGATGAGCTTCAGGCCCGGCAGGCGTTCGGCGATGGCGCGGATCTGCTCCAGCGTCTCGGGCGCTTCCACGAAGATCATGTCCGCCCCCGCCTTCAGGTAACGCTCGGCGCGCGACAGCGCGGCTTCGAAACCTTCGACCGCGATGGCGTCGGTGCGGGCGATCACCAGCGCATCGGGGTCGCTCAGCGTCTGGCGCGCGATGTGCACCTTGCGGCACATTTCGTCGGCGTCCACCAGGCTCTTGTCGTCCAGGTGGCCGCAGCGCTTGGGGAAGGACTGGTCTTCGATATGGAAGGCCGCCACGCCGGCGCGCTCCATGATGCGCACGGTGCGCTCCACGTTGGCCGAACCGCCGAAGCCGGTGTCGGCGTCGGCCACCACCGGCAGGTCGCTGGCGTCCACGATCTTTTCCACGCGGTCCATGACCTCGGTGAAGCTGAGCAAGCCGATGTCCGGATAGCCGGCGGCGCGCGCGATGGCGCCGCCGCTGGCGTAGACGGCGGAAAAGCCGGCCGCGGCCACCAGCCGGGCCGACATGCCGTCATAGGCCCCGGGCGCCACGACGATGTCGCGCGCCAGGTGCTGGCGCAACAGGGTGCTGGGTTTGATGGGGGCAGTCATGCGGATTCCTTTGCGGGTGTCGTCGATGCATGCATGATCGGCGCGTCGCAATAGAATGTCCAATATATGAAAAATTCATAATCAATACTTTTGGAGTACCGATATGGAACTGCGCCACTTGCGTTACTTCGTCGCCACCGCCGAAGCCCAGCACTTCACGCGCGCGGCCGAACAGTTGGGCATGGCGCAGCCGCCGCTGTCGCAGCAGATCCGGCAGCTGGAGCAGGAAGTCGGCACGCCGCTGTTCGACCGCGCCGGGCGCGGCGTCGCGCTGAACGATGCCGGCCGCGCCTTCCTGGTTTGCGCGCAAGATATCCTGCAGCGCGCCGACGCCGCCGTGCGGACGGCGCAGCGGGCCGCGCGCGGCGAGGTCGGCGAGCTGACGCTGGGGTTCACGGAATCCGCGTCCTTCAGCGGTGTGGTGACGGAACTGATACGGCAGTATCGGCAGCAATATCCGGACGTGGAGATGACGCTGTCGCAGGGCGATAGCGAAACACTGGTGGCGCAGCTGCGCAGCGGCGCCATCGATGCCGCCTTCGTGCGTCCGCCCTTCGCGCTGGACGGCGGCCTGGCGTTCACGCAACTGGCGCAAGAGCCGCTGGTGGTGGCGCTGCCCCTGGGCCACGCGCTGGCGCGGCGCAAGCGGCTGGCGCCCGCGGATCTGCAGCAGGAGCGTTTCATCCTGTATTCGCGCAAATCCGGTTACGGGCTCAGCGCCGACATCATGGCGGCCTGCCGCCAGCATGGGCTTAATCCGCAGATCGGCCAGCGCGCGCCGCAGCTGTCGTCGGCGGTGAACCTGGTCGCCGCCGGCATGGGCGTGGCCATCGTGCCGGAGTCGCTGCGCCATCTGCGCCCCGACGGCGTGGTGTACCGCCCCTTCGCGCTGGACTGGCCGCGCGCGGTGCTGGGCCTGGCGGTGCGCGAGCACGGCGCGGGCGGGCGCGTGCGCAACCTGCTGGCCTTGGCCGGCGGCTGAGGCTATTGCTCTTCGCGCCTGCCGGCGGTTCGAGGGGCGCTCAGCCTTCGTGCGACTCGTGCACGGCTACCGCTCCGCGCTTCCAGTAGCTGGCGGCGCGGATGCGGCTCTTGTCGACGCCATGCTGCGCCACCATGATTTCCCGCACAGCCTTGGCCGCGGCGGATTCGGCGGCGACCCAGGCATAGCCCTCGCCCGACGGCAGCGCCAGCTCGCGCGCCGCTTCCAGCAACAGCGTGCTGTAGCCCGCCGCGGTGCCGTTGCGGTGCAGCCAGCGCACCGAAGCCTGCGCCGCGGTCGTCAGCGGGATTTCGTTGGAGGCGTCCGGCACTTCGATCAGCACCAGCGCCTGCGCGCTGGCGGGCAGCTCTTCGAGGCGGCGGGCGATGGCGGGCAAGGCGGTTTCATCGCCGATCAGCACATGCCAGTCGAAGCCCGTGGGTACGACGAAGGAGCCGCGCGGTCCGCCTATGCCGAGTTGCTGGCCGGGCTTGGCCTGCTCGGCCCAGGTGGATGCGGGGCCGTCGCCGTGCAGCACGAAGTCGATGACGAGTTCCTTGCGCGCCGCATCGAAAAAGCGCGGCGTGTAGTCGCGGGCGGCGGGCTTGGGCATGTCCTCCGGGAACTTGATGCCGTCCGGGGTCACCACCGGCAGCGCCGGCGGCAAGGACGGATCGGCGGGAAAGAACAGCTTCACGTGGTCGTCGAACGAAGCGGACACGAAGTCCTGCAGCTCGTCGCCAGTGAAGGTGACGCGGGCCATCAGGCCGGCGACGCGTTCGACGCTGGCCACGGTCAGCGTGCGCATCTTCAGGTTGTGGCGGACGCGTTCGACATTCAGGTCGTTGCGGGTCATGGATACTCCAGGAATAAGGTCTTCAGGAACAGGCCTGCCCATTGATGTCCTCAGTGGCGCGGGCCAGGATGGCCGCGATGCGCCGCTGCTCCGCGGGCGAGGCGTCGGTGCGGTCCAGCAATGCGCGCTTGAGCGCCTGGCGCGCGGCCACGAATTCCGGCAGCCAGCCGGTGGCGGTGTCTTCGCCTTCCGGGCCGACGCTGCGCGGCTCGCCGCTCCAGGCCTGGCGCATCCAGTCCATCTTGCGCGCCACATGCTTGAGCTTGTTGAACATCAGCGCCAGGCGCTCGCGGTTGCCGTCCAGGTGCGCGCGGCCCGGCTCGGCCAGGTGGTAGCGCTTCTTCGCGCCCTCTTGCTCCACGGTGGCGTAGCCCAGCTCTTCCAGGTAGGTCAACGCGGGATAGACCATGCCGGGGCTAGGCGTGTAGAAGCCGTTGCTGAGCGCGCCCAGCGCCTTGATCAACTCATAGCCATGGCTGGGATTCTTTTCCAGCAGGCCCAGCAGCATCAGTTGCAGGTCGTCGGCGCTGACTTTGCGGCTGCGGGTCCACCCGCGGCCGTCGTCGCCGAAGCCACCGCCAAAGCCGCCGCCTTCGCCACGCTCGCCGGCCGGACCGGAGAACCAGTCGCCGCCCGCGCCGGCGTGGCGCTGATGGTGGCCATGGCCTTCGCCGTGGTGGCGATGGTGCGCATGGGGATGATGGGAATGGGAACGATCGTGGCGGCCCTGCGGCTTCTGGCGGGCTCGGCGCACGAATGCGGTAAGGAATTGGGCATCACGCATGGTTTACCTCCGGTGTCTATCGTACGAGTTATATCTTACGACATATATCTTACGATATACCTGCGATAGTCCGGCCGTCAAGCGCGACGTTCGATCACCCCTGCCGCGATGCCTCCCACGATGAGCGCCATACCCGCCAGCAACGAAACGCTGACCGGCTCGCGCAGGAACAGGGCCGAGCACAGCAGGCCGAACACCGGTACCCCCAACAGCCCGATGGCAGTCACGCCCGCGGGCAATGCACGATTTACATTCACGGCAGCCCAGTGCGCCACCGCGATGCCGAACACGCCGGCATAGCCCAGCAGCCACGCCAGGTCCGCGCTCCACGCCACTTGCGGCGGGCCTTCGGCGGCATAGGCCACGGCCGACAGCACGACCGAGGCCAGCAAGGCCTGCCACAGCGCGAGCTCGAAGGGCGGCGTGACCCAGCGGTGCGCACGCACGTAGACGATGTTGGCCGCCCAGCACAGCGCCGCCAGCAGGATCAGGCCGTTGCCCAGCAACGCATCGCGATTCGTCCAGTCGAAGGCCAAGGGATTGAAGATGACGACCAGCCCCAAGAGGCCCAGCACGAGCCCGGCTCGCCTGGCTGGGCCCACGGACTCGCCCAGGAACAGCCAGGCGCCCGGGATCACCCACAAGGGGGTGGTGTAGGCCAGCACCGCCGAGCGGCCCGCCGGCACATGCAGCATGCCCAGGCTGACCAGCGCGGCGAAGGCGCCCATGTGCAGCAGCCCCACGCTGAGAATCACGGGAAGGTCGGCCTTGACCGGCCGGGCCACGCGGCGCAGCGCAAGACCCAGCGCCAGCAATGCGGCCGTGCCCGCGATGCTGCGCGCGGCCGCCGCCCAGATGGGCGTCATGTACTGCAACAGCTGCTTATTGACGATCCAGGTGAAGCCCCAGGCCAGCACCACCACGCCCAGGAGCAACAAGGCGTGGCGGCGGGAAAGCGTGGCGATGGACATGGGCGGCGTATGCGTCCACGGGGACGCGGCGGTATGAAGAAGCCCCGACTATAGGAGCCGCCCGACGCGGCTCCGTAGACCCACGCCGCGCCTATTCGCTGGTGCCACGGGCGGACTGAGGCCTGGCAGTCGCGCGGCCCTCCAGCCAGCGCTCGAAGGCCGCCGCCTTGGGCTCGTCCGGCGCGGGCGCATAGACCACCAGCCGCAAGTGCCGGCTCTCGTCCACCGACAAGGTCGAATGCTCGAACGCCAACTCGCCCAGGGGTTCCAGCCGCAGGCGGCGCTCGCCCATGCAGGCGCCATGCACATCGTGTTCGCGCCACCAGGTCTTGAAGTCCGGCGACACGCGCTCCAGCTCGTCCACCAGCTCCCCCACATCCGGCGCCTGGCCGGCACTGACGAAATCGCGGCGGAATGTGGACAGCATGGCGGGCGCCTGGGCCTGCCAGTCCACGAACCGTTCCCGCATCGCGGGATCCGCGAACAGCATCCACAGCAGGTTCCTGCGCCCCGGCGCCTGCGCGGAAAAATTGAATACCCGGTCCGCCGCCGCGTTCCATACCACCACGTCCCAGCGCAGGTTCAGGATGTAGGCGGGGCGCGCCGGCAGATCGTCCATCAGGCGGCGCACTTGCGCCGGCACCGTGCACCAGGTGCGGCCCGGTTCCGACGGCGGGCGCTGATGCGCCAGCAGGTACAAGTGGCGGCGCTCGGCGGCGTCCAGCCGCAGCACGCGCGCCAGGTTTTCCAGAAAGCCGGCCGACACGCTGATGTTGCGGCCTTGTTCGAACCAGGTGTACCAGGCCAGGCCCACGCCGGCCAGCGCGGCCACTTCCTCGCGCCGCAATCCCGGCGTGCGCCGGCGGCCGCCAGCGGGCAGCCCAAGTTGGGCGGGACTGAGCCGTTCGCGGCGCAGGCGCAGGAATTCGGACAGATCGGCGCGGGTGCGGTCCAGGCGCTTCGGAGCTAGGGTCGCGGTCATGTGTCTATTGCAAGCAGTAATAGCATAAACAGCTAAATTGTATAAGGCTGAAAGCCTCTACAGAATAGCGCCCATCGACACTCCGATGGCGCTTTCCATGACTTCCTCCGCGCTTGCCTGCCCTGATCTTCACGCCACCCGCCAGCCCGCCCTGGGCCGCCTGGGCCTGGCCGTGCTGCTGTCTGGCGGCTTCATCACGATCTTCGACCTGTTCGTGGTGAACGTTGCCATCCCCAGCATGCAATCCACCCTGTCCGCCAGCTTCGCGCAGATCAGCTTCATCATCGCCGCCTACGAACTGGCCTATGGCGTGCTGCTGATCGCGGGCAGCCGGCTCGGCGACCGCCACGGCAGGCGGCGCCTGTTCATGCTGGGCATGGCGGGCTTCGCGCTGGCCTCGGCGCTGTGCGGCCTGGCGCCCACGGCCGACGCGCTGATCGTCGCGCGCGTCCTGCAAGGCATGGCGGCGGCCATGCTGTTTCCGCAGGTGTATGCGCTGATCCGCGTCAGCTACCAGGGCCACGAACGGCGGCGCGCCTTCGGCTTGCTGGGCATGACGCTGGGGCTGGCGGCCATCGCTGGACAGGTGCTGGGCGGCTGGATCGTGCATGCGGACCTGTTCGGCTTGGCATGGCGCGGCATCTTCCTGCTCAACGTGCCGGTGGGCCTGCTGGCGTTGCGGTTGGCCCGCCACATCCCGGAATCGCGGGAGCCTTCGGGCGCGCGCATGGACTGGCCCGGCGCGGCGCTGGTGGGCGCGGGCCTGACCTTGTTGCTGCTGGCGCTGATCGAAGGCCCGCAGCGGCACTGGCCCGCATGGACGGTGGCGTGCGGCGTGGCTGCGCTGGCCACGCTGGCGCTGTTCGTGCGCATGCAGCGCCACATCGCGGCCCGTGGCGGCGCACCCCTGGTCGACATGGCCTTGCTGGCGCAGCCGCGCTTCGCGGCCGGCTGCCTCTTGGTGCTGCTGGTGTTCTCAACCGCCAGCGCCATCTTCCTCTGCTACGCGCTGCTGGTGCAGACAGGCTTCGGACTGGACGCGCTGACGGCAGGCCTGATCTTCGCGCCTGCCAGCGTGGGCTTCGTGGCCGGATCGATGGCGGCGCCGCGGCTGGTGGCAGCCTACGGCACGCGCGCCATTGCGCTGGCTGCGCTGCTGTATGGCGGCGCCACGGCCGCCTTGATGCTGCAGGTCGGCGCGGCCGCCGCCAGCCTCGCGCCGTGGTCGCTGTTGCCGGCGCTGGTGTGGCTGGGCGCCGCGCAAGGCGCCGTCAATACGCCGCTGGTGAACCTGGCGCTAGGGTTGGTGGAGGACCGCCAGGCCGGCATGGCGGCGGGCGTGGTGTCGACCTTGCAGCAAGTGGGCGCGGCGCTGGGCGTGTCGGCGGCGGGGATGCTGTATGCCGGCACGCTGGAAGCCCATGCCGATGCCAGCGCGGCTGAGCGCCATGCGCGCGCCTTCGCCAGCGCCATGCAGTTCAATGTCGGGGCGATCCTGGCCGCGGCGGCCCTGCTGTGGTGGCTGGGGCGCTGCGCGCGGGGCGCTACTGATAGCTCATCGTGAAGGTGGCGTGGGCGTTGGTGGCTGCCGCAGTCACCGTCAGGTTGCCGAAACTGGCAGCGGCACGCCCGGCTGGCTGGCCGAGCGCGTGCCCGGCAGCGGATGACAGGACTGTGGATGGTAGGTGTGCACCACCGACAGCTTCACGCGGTCGCTGCTGTTGCCCTGGGCCGCGTGCAGCGTGCGGCAATGGAAGAACACCACGTCGCCGGCCTGCAACTCGGGACAGACGGCGCGCGCGATCCATTCGGCATTCTGGGGCGCGTCGTCGCGGAAGAACTTCTGCTGGTCGAACTGTTCCGGCGCAAAGGCGGCCGCGTGCGAACCCGGGATGAACGACAGGCCGCCGTTGGCGCGCGTTTCCGGACCCAGCGCCAGCCAGGTGGACACCAGGTCCGTGTCGGAGAACGACCAGTAGCGGATGTCCTGGTGCCAGCCCGTCAGGCTGCCGTAGGCGGGATGCTTGGTCATCACGCAGTTGTGATGCACGGTGGACAGCACCGGCGTTTCGTCGAAGTAGCGCCCCAGCCACTGCCCGATGCGCGGATCCGTGGCCCATTGCGCAAACAACGGATCGCGGCCATGGGCGCCGAGCAGCCGGCGCACGGTCAGCCCGCCTGCGGCGGCGCGCGACTCGGGCGCGCCGGGGTAGCGCAGGTCGGCTTCGTATTCGATGGGCGCGACGTAATCGCGCAAATGGCGTTCGGCGACGGCGCGCAGCGCCGCCACCTGGTCCGGGCTGGCGAACTGGCGCGCCACCACGAAGCCCTGCTCGCGCAGGACGGCTATCTGATCATCGGGCAACAACATGGCATTCAGGCTGCAGGGGGTTGGGCGGGCGGGTTGATGCGGGCGGCGTCGCGCTCCTGGACTTCATGGTGCACCCATTCGCGCCACACCGCCACCAGCAGGGCCATCAGCACCGGCCCTACGAACAGCCCGACGATGCCCATCGTCTTCACGCCCCCCACCAGGCCGAAGAAGGTCGGCAGGAAAGGCAGCTTGACCGGCCCGCCCACCAGGCGCGGGCGCAGGGTCTTGTCGACGATGAAGAGTTCCACGCTGCCCCAGACCATCAGGGCGATGCCCGCCACCAGATGGCCCGAACCGACCAGATAGAGCGACACCAGCGTGAACGACAGCGGCGCGCCGCCGGGGATCAGCGCCATGAAGCCCGTGACCACGCCCAGCAGCACGGGCGACGGCACGCCCGCCACCCAGTAGGCGATGCCCAGCACCACGCCTTCGCCCAGCGCGATCAGGCCCATGCCGGTGACGGTGGAATTGATGGTGGCCGGCACCACGCGCGAAAAGCGCAGCCAGCGCGCCGGCAGGATGCGTTCGCCCAGCACATCCAGCTGGGCCACCATGCGGATGCCGTCCTTGTAGACGAAGAACAGCGTGATCAACATGAACAGCACGGTCAGCAGCAGCTGGAACACGTTGCCGGTGGCCGCCAGGACCATGCGGTAGATATTGCCCAGGTGTTCGCCGCTGACGGCCTCGACCAGCGCGCCCAGCGCGTGAGGCTGGCCGATATAGGATTCCCAGTACTGGCCCAGGCGCTCGCCCACCACGGGCATGGAGGTGATCCAGTTGGGTACGTCCACGCCATGGCGGTTGGCCGCTATGGCCCAGGCGAAGAAGGTGCTGGCTTCCTTGATGGCGTAAGACAGCGCGAACGACATCGGCACGATCAGCACCACGATCACCACCAGCAGCGCCAACGAGGCGGCCAGCGCGGTGCGGCCGCCGCAACGGGCGACCAGGCGTTGGTACAGAGGCCAGCTGGCCAGGCCGATGATGAGTGCGGCGAGCGCGGGGACCAGGAATCCGCTGAGGAAATACACCCCCGCCAATAGCACAAGCAACAAAAGCCAACGGGCGATCAGGTAAGCGGGTAGTACAGGCTGCATGGAGCGGACCGACAGTAAGGGCGTTGTAGGCTTTGACTGTCGGACTATACAGACGTTTCGTGCAATTCGAGGGACACAAGGCCTGTATTTACTACGGGGTTTCCCGTGGCTCCCAGGGTGGAGGGCGCATCCGCCCTCCACGCCGGACACTTTACAAAGCGTACTCCGCGGCCTCTTCGCGCGCGGTCCGGCGGCGCGGCGGCAGGTATTCCTCCAGCGCCGGCCTGGGCGCGGCAGACGCCACGGCGTTCGCCTGGCCAGCCCCGCGGGCATAAACGCCGCAGCTGGCCGCGGCCGGATCGGTCTCGTCGCGGCCGCTCAGGAGCGGGCAGCTGGCGAACAATTCGGCGGCCCAGTCGGTGAAGGCGCGCACCTTGGGCGACAGTTGCCGGCTTTGCGGATACAACACCGAAATCGCGGTGGGGCTAGGCTTCCATTGCGGCAGCACTTCGATGAGCTCGCCCGATTGCAGGTGCGGCAACGCCATGTAGCGCGGGGTCTGGATCAGGCCGAAGCCCTTGAGCCCGCAGTCCAGGTAGGCGCCGGACTCGTTCACCGACACCACGCCCTTCATTTCCACTTCCTGGTGCTTGCCATCGACCCGGAAGTCCCAGGCGCAATTGCGCCCGGTGCGGCTGGAAAAATAGTGCACGGCGTGATGGTCGCGCAGCTCGTCGATGCTCTGCGGCAGGCCATGGCGCGCCACATAGGTGGGCGAGGCGCAGGTCACGCTCTGCAGGGTGCCGATGCGGCGCGCGACCAGGCTGGAATCCTCCAGCTCGCCCGCGCGTATCACGCAATCCACGGCCTCCTGCACCATGTCCACCGGGCGATCGCCCAGGCCCAGCACCAGCTCCACGTCGGGGTATTTGTCGTGGAAATCACACAATGAGGGAATCAGGATCAGCCGCCCGATGCAGGTAGGCGCGTCGATGCGCAGCCGGCCCTTCAGGCGCAGGGCCGCTTCCTGGAAGCAGGCCTCGGTTTCCTCGACGTCGGCCAGGATGCGCACGCAGTGCTGGTAATAGCCGGCGCCGTCGGGTGTGAGGCCGATGCGGCGCGTGGTGCGGTTGAGCAGGCGCACGCCCAACAGGCGTTCGAGGTTCTGGATGATGGTGGTGACGGTGGTGCGCGGAAGCGAGAGGCTGTCGGCCGCCCGGGTGAAGCTATTGGCGTCCACGACGCGCACAAACACCTGCATAGCCTGAAAACGGTCCATGGCGACGGTGTCCTTTGGGGAAATAGTCGGTGTGGACGGAGCATAACCCGATTTCGACATTGATTAGTCGAATTCAGCGACTAGTGTTGCCGAAACATCAGGGTTTATCCGACCCCCTAAACCGCTCAAAATGCAAACCATCTTGAAGTGCCCTTGCCGCCAGGCGCCATCAAAGGGCATGCCTATCCTCAGATTCCGGCAACTGCAAAGACCCGCCCCGATCAGGCGCCTTTGCCTGGGATGCGCAGCAGTATTGCATGCTGCATCGCAGCATTTTCACCGGATCCTGAGGACAGGCCTGCCCCAGGCCGCCGCAGCCGCCTCCCGCCCCCAGGCTCACCCAGGCAAGCGCGCTTTCGCCCCATCATCTCTCAAGGAAACACCATGGTTTCGCGCAATCGTATTGCTGTGCTCGCCGTCTTTGCAGCTGTCATCGCCGCCGGCGGCGGTTACGCCCTCTTCCGCGCCCCGGCCGGCGCCAACGCCGCCCAGGCGCAGACCGCTCCCGCCGCCACGCCGGTCGAGGTGGCCGAGGTCCTGAACAAGACCATCGTGGACTGGCAGCGCTACTCCGGCCGCCTGGAAGCCATCGACCGCGTCGACATCCGTCCCCTGGTGTCGGGCACCCTTACCGCCGTGCACTTCCAGGACGGCAGCATCGTCAAGAAGGGCGACGTGCTCTTCACCATCGACCCGCGCCCCTATGCCGCCGAGGTCGACCGCGCCGCCGCTGCCCTGACCGCCGCGAAGGCCCGCGCCTCGTACACCGCCAGCGAACTGGCCCGCGGCCAGCGCCTGCTGACCGACAACGCCATCGCCCGCCGCGATTTCGAGGAAAAGCAGAACGCCGCGCGCGAAGCCGCCGCCAATCTGCAAGGCGCCCAGGCCGCGCTGGACTATGCCAAGCTGAACCTCGGCTACACCCGCATCGAAGCCCCGGTGGACGGCCGGGTGTCGCGCGCCGAGGTCACGGTGGGCAACGTGGTGGCGGCTGGCGCCGGCTCCGTGCCGCTGACCCGGCTGGTGTCCGTCTCCAAGATGTACGCCTCGTTCGACGTGGACGAACAAACCTTCCTGCGCTATGTGAACCCCGCCCGCGGCGGCCGTTCCGGCGCCGTGCCGGTGGAGCTGGGCCTGGCCAACGAGGAAGGCTATTCGCGCACCGGCGTCGTGCAGTCCGTGGACAATCGCCTGGACACCACCTCCGGCACGATCCGCGTGCGCGCCGAGTTCGACAACGCCGACGGGCAACTGCTGCCCGGCCTGTACGCCCGCGTCCGCCTGGGCGGCAGCGAACCCCGCCAGGCCGTGCTGATCGACGAAAAAGCCATCGGCACCGACCAGGACAAGCGCTACGTGCTGGTGCTGGATGACAAGAACCATGCCGTCTATCGCCAGATCAAGCTGGGCGCCAACCAGGAAGGCCTGCGCGTGGTCGATTCCGGCCTGGCCGCCGGCGAGCGCATCGTCGTCAACGGCCTGCAGCGCGTGCGTCCCGGCGATGCCGTGACCCCCACCGTCGTCCCCATGGTTGCGGCCCAACGCAACCCGGTCAAGACCGCCTCGGCCACCCTGAACTGAGCCGGCGCGTCTAACGAGAACGTCCATGAATATCTCGAAATTCTTCATCGACCGGCCGATCTTCGCCGGCGTGCTATCGGTCCTGGTGCTGCTGGGGGGCCTGCTGGCCATGTTCCAGCTGCCCATCTCCGAGTATCCGGAAGTGGTGCCGCCGTCCGTGGTCGTGCGCGCTCAGTATCCGGGCGCCAACCCCAAGGTCATCGCCGAAACCGTGGCCTCGCCGCTGGAGGAATCCATCAACGGCGTCGAGGACATGCTGTACATGCAGTCGCAGGCCAACAGCGACGGCAACCTGACCCTGACGGTGAACTTCAAGCTGGGCGTGGACCCGGACAAGGCCCAGCAGTTGGTGCAGAACCGCGTGTCGCAAGCGCTGCCGCGCCTGCCGCCGGACGTGCAGCGCCTGGGCGTGACCACGGCCAAGAGCTCCCCCACGCTGACGCTGGTGGTGCACCTGATCTCGCCCAATGACCGCTACGACATCACCTACCTGCGCAACTACGCCATCCTGAACGTCAAGGACCGCCTGGCCCGCATCACCGGCGTGGGCGAAGTGACGGTATGGGGCTCGGGCAACTATTCCATGCGCGTCTGGCTCGACCCGCAGAAAGTCGCCCAGCGCGGCATGACCGCCAGCGAAGTGGTCGCTGCCATCCGTGAACAGAACGTGCAGGTCGCCGCTGGCGTCATCGGCGCGTCCCCCACGCTGGGCGACGTGCCGCTGCAACTGAACGTGAACGCCCGCGGCCGCCTGCAGACCGAAGAGGAATTCCGCGACATCATCCTGAAGACCTCGCCCGATGGCGCCGTGACGCACCTGTCGGACGTGGCCCGCGTCGAACTGGACGCCCAGGAATACGGCTTGCGCTCGCTGCTGGACAACAAGCAGGCGGTGGGCATGGGCATCATGCAGTCGCCGGGCGCCAACGCCCTGGACGTGTCCAGCCAGGTGCGCGCGGCCATGGCCGACCTGCAGCAGGACTTTCCGCCGGGCGTGGAATACCGCATCGAATACGACCCCACCCAGTTCGTGCGCGCCAGCATCAAGGCCGTGGTGACCACGCTGCTGGAAGCGATCGCCCTGGTGGTGCTGGTGGTGATCCTGTTCCTGCAGACCTGGCGCGCCTCCATCATCCCGCTGCTGGCGGTGCCCGTGTCCATCGTGGGTACCTTCGCCCTGCTGCTGATGTTCGGCTACTCCATCAACGCGCTGTCGCTGTTCGGCATGGTGCTGGCCATCGGCATCGTGGTGGACGACGCCATCGTGGTGGTGGAAAACGTGGAGCGCAACATCGCGGCGGGCTTGAGTCCGCGCGACGCGACCTACCGCGCCATGCGTGAAGTCAGCGGCCCCATCATCGCCATTGCGCTGACGCTGTGCGCGGTGTTCGTGCCGCTGGCCTTCATGACGGGCCTGACCGGCCAGTTCTACAAGCAGTTCGCCATGACCATCGCCATCTCGACGGTGATCTCGGCCTTCAACTCGCTGACCCTGTCGCCCGCGCTGTCGGCCATCCTGCTCAAGAGCCACCACGACAAGCCCGACTGGCTGACCCGTGGCATGAACCGCGTCTTCGGCCGCTTCTTCAACTGGTTCAACAACATGTTCGGTCGCGCGTCCGAATCCTATGGCACTGGCGTGTCCAGCGTGATCCGCCGCAAGGCCGGCGCCATGGGCGTATACGCCGTGCTGGTGGCCGCCACCATCGGCGTCTCCTACCTGGTGCCCGGCGGCTTCGTGCCCGCGCAGGACAAGCAATACCTGATCGCCTTCACGCAGCTGCCCAACGGCGCCTCACTGGACCGCAGCGAAGCGGTGATCCGCCGCATGAGCGAGATCGCCCTGAAGGAGCCTGGCGTGCAGAGCACCATCGCCTTCCCCGGACTGTCGATCAACGGCTTCACCAACAGCTCCAGCGCCGGCATCGTGTTCGTCACGCTCAAGCCCTTTGACGAACGCAAGGGCGCCGCGCTGTCGGGCGACGCCATCGCGGGCTCGCTCAACCAGAAGTTCGCGGCCATCCAGGACTCGTTCATCGCCGTGTTCCCGCCCCCGCCCGTGATGGGCCTGGGCACGCTGGGCGGTTTCAAGTTCCAGATCGAGGACCGCGGCGCCGCCGGCTACGCCGAACTGGAAAAGGCCAAGCAAGCCTTCCTGGCCAAGGCGCGCCAGACGCCCGAGCTCGGCCCGGCCTTCTCCAGCTACGAAATCAACGTGCCGCAGCTGGATGTGGACCTGGACCGCGTCAAGGCCAAGCAACTGGGCGTGCCGGTGACCGAAGTATTCGACACCATGCAGATCTATCTGGGCTCGATGTACGTCAACGACTTCAACCGCTTTGGCCGCGTCTTCCAGGTGCGGGCGCAGGCTGACGCGCAATTCCGCGCCCACGCCGACGACATCCTGCAACTGAAGACCCGCAACGCCGCCGGCGAGATGGTGCCGCTGTCCTCGCTGGTCACGGTCAACCAGACCTTCGGCCCCGAAATGGTGGTGCGCTACAACGGCTACACCGCCGCCGACATCAACGGCGGCCCGGCGCCCGGCTACTCGTCCGACCAGGCGCAAGCCGCGGCCGAACGCGTGGCTGCCGAGACCCTGCCGCGCGGCATGAAGATGGAATGGACCGACCTGACCTACCAGCAGATCCTGGCAGGCAACGCCGGCCTGTGGGTGTTCCCGATCAGCGTGCTGCTGGTGTTCCTGGTGCTGGCCGCCCTGTACGAAAGTCTGACCCTGCCGCTGGCCGTGATCCTGATCGTGCCGATGAGCATCCTGGCCGCGCTGACGGGCGTCTACCTGACCGGCAACGACAACAACATCTTCACGCAGATCGGCTTGATGGTGCTGGTGGGCCTGTCGGCGAAGAACGCGATCCTGATCGTCGAATTCGCCCGCGAACTGGAAATGAACGGCCGCAGCCCACTCGAAGCCGCGATCGAAGCCAGTCGCCTGCGCCTGCGTCCCATCCTGATGACGTCCATCGCATTCATCATGGGCGTGGTGCCGCTGGTGCTGTCCTCGGGCGCAGGCTCTGAAATGCGCCAGGCCATGGGTATTGCCGTGTTCTTCGGCATGCTGGGCGTGACCCTGTTCGGCCTGTTCCTGACCCCCGTGTTCTACGTGCTGCTGCGCACGCTGGGCGGCAAGACGCTGCACTCCGCCGCGCCGCACGAGGCTCCGGTGTGCGTGCCGCACCTGGACCCGAACGCGCCGCCCGCCCCGCAACACCAGGCCTGAGCCGACAAACCAGAGAAGCCTAGACAGCGCCTTCCGCCCCGGCGGCGGAAGGCGCCCACAAGAGAATAGTCATCATGATCAAAAGACTGACCCGCGGTTCCGCCCTGCTTGCCGTCCTGCTCGTGCTGGCCGGCTGCGCGGTGGGCCCCACCTACGAACGGCCTTCGGCCGCGGTGCCCGCGGCCTTCAAGGAAGCCGCCCTGCCCGCTTCCGAAGCCGGCACCTGGAAGACCGCCGAGCCGTCCGAAGACGCCCTGCGCGGCGCCTGGTGGAAAGTGTTCGGCGACGAAGGCTTGAACCAGCTGCAGGAAGAAGCCCAGAAGGCCAACCAGAACCTGCAGGCCGCCGCCGCCCGCCTGACCCAGTCGCGCGCGCTGCAACGCGAAGCCCGCGCCGGCTTCTTCCCCAACCTGGACGCCGCCTTCGGCCCCAACCGCCAGCGCCCCTCGGCCGTCTCGCAAGGCCTGCCCGACGGCACCGCGACCACCCCCGTCACCACCTGGCGCGCGCAAGGCGCCGTGTCCTACGAAGCCGACCTGTTCGGCCGCGTCGCCTCCACCTACGATGCCGCCAGCGCCGACGCCCAGCAAAGCGAAGCCCTGTACCGGTCCGTGCTGCTGGCCCTGCAGGCCGACGTCGCCACCACCTACTTCCTGGTGCGCGAACAGGACGCCGAATCGCAGCTCTACCGCCAGACGGTCAAGCTGCGCACCGACACCCTGCAACTGATCCAGCGCCGCTACGACGCCGGCGACATCAGCGAACTCGACCTGGCCCGCGCCAAGGCCGAACTCGCCAGCGCGCAGTCCGAAGCCCTGGGCATCGACCGCCGCCGCGCCGCGTCCGAACACGCCCTGGCCGTGCTGCTGGGCCGCGCCCCGTCGGACTTCGCCATGCCCGAGCAGCCCATCCAGAAGGTCGCGCTGTCGATCCCGGCCGGCCTGCCCTCGAGCCTGCTGGAGCGCCGCCCCGACATCGCCGCCGCCGAACGCGCCATGGCCGCCGCCAACGCCCGCGTCGGCGCCGCCAAGTCCGCCTTCTTCCCGCGCCTAGATATCACCGGCGCCTTCGGCTACGAGTCCTCGGACCTGGGCAACCTGTTCCAGTGGTCCAGCCGCACCTTCCTCTTGGGCCCGCTGGTCGGCGCCGCGCTGTCCATGCCCATCTTCGACGGCGGCCGCCGCCAGGCCGGCCTGGACCGCGCCCGCGCCGTCTACGAGGAAGACGTGGCGGTCTACCGCCAGACCATCCTGAACGCGTTCCGCGAAGTGGAAGACAACCTGGCCAACCTGCGCATCCTGGCCGACCAGACCAAGGCGCAAGACGCCGCCGTCGACGCCGCCGCCCGCGCCGCCAAGCTCTCGCACACGCAGTACCGCGAAGGCTCCATCAGCTACCTGGACGTGATCGAAGCCGACCGCAGCGTACTGCTGCAGCAACGCGTTGCAGTGCAATTAAGCGGTGAACAAGCGCGCTCGGCCGTAGGCCTGATCCGCGCAATTGGCGGCGGCTGGGAAAACCCGGTGCCGCCGGAAACGGTGGCATCAAAGTAAGAGATAGACACGCCACGGGCATCATCTGGCAGCACGGCACCAGCGACAGCGACAGCAATCGCAATCGCAGTCGCAGTCGCAGTCGCAGTCGCAAGACCAAGCGTAAGCCCCAGATCGGCCGCCCGCGCGGCCGATCTGGGGCGGGCCCCGCAAAATCTTTCGCCACCCCTCACCGGCGGCAAGAACGCCAAGCACACTCCCCGCCCCAGCGCCCGTAAAGATTCAACCAGCCGAGCCAGTCGCTTCGGCGGCCTGGCGTGCGCGGGGCGTCGATAAGCCCGAGGGAATCGGAAGGGAAGGCCGAGGGCCTGGACGACGATGACGAAGGGGTAGTCCGGAGCGAACGCTCCGGACCGCAATCGTTGCCCCGCGCACGCCAGGCCGCCGAAGCGACTGGCGTCTTAAGAACCAGCAACGCACTGCAAGAAAACTAAGGCCGCCCCCGCAGCCACTCCTCAAGATCATCAGCCGGCAACGGCGGCGAAAACAAGAACCCCTGCCCAGCCGCACACCCCTGCTCGATCAAAAACCGCCGCTGCTCTTCGTTCTCGACGCCCTCGGCCACCACTGGCAGACTCAGGCTCTCGCCGATACGAATCACCGCGCTGGTCAACGCCCGAGCCGCGTCATCGCTCTCCAGCCCCTGCACGAAACTGCGATCCAGCTTCAATTCGTCCACGATCAGCCGCCGCAAATGCCCCAGGCTGGAATAACCCGTGCCGAAGTCGTCCATCGACAGCCGCACGCCCAGGCGATGCAGCTCAGCAATGGTCCGCAACGTACCCGCGGTCGCGTCCAGCACCACGCCTTCCGTGATCTCCAGCATCAGATCCGCCGCCGCCAGCCCGAACTCCGCCAACGTCGCCTCGATCATCCGCGGCAGATTCAGGTTGTGGAAATTCGTCGCCGACAGGTTCACCGACACGGAAGGAACCCGCAGGCCCTTGGCCCGCCACACCGCCAACTGCGAACAAGCCTCATGCACCGCCCAGTCGCCCAGGTCCCCGATCAGCCCGCATTCCTCGGCCAGCGGCACGAAGCGCGCCGGTGAAATATCGCCCAAGGTCGGATGACGCCAGCGCGCCAGCGCCTCGACGCCGTACAACTGGCCATTCTTCAGTCCCACCTGCGGTTGATAATGCAGCCGCAACGCCTTGGCCTCCAGCGCATCGCGCAAGGCGGCTTCCAGCGCCAGGCGCTCCTGCGCCTGCCGGTTCATCTCGGCGCTGAAGAAGGAAATGCGATTGCGTCCCGCCGTCTTGGCCTGGTACATCGCCATGTCCGCATGGCGCAGCAGCGTATCCATGTCGCGCCCGTTTTCCGGGAACACGCTGATGCCGATGCTGACCGACGGATTCAGCGTAATGCCGCCCACCGAGAACGGCTGCGCCAGCGCCACCAGCACGTGTTCGGCCGCGGCCGTCAGGCGGCCGTGCTCGAAGTCCGGCATCAGCATCACGAACTCGTCGCCGGACAAGCGGCCCACGATGTCCGTCGCGCGCGCCAGGCGGCGCAGACGCTGCGCCACGTCGCGCAGCAGCGCGTCGCCAATGGGATGGCCCAGCGTGTCGTTGACCTGCTTGAAGCGGTCCAGGTCCAGGAACAATACCGCGACGCGCTTGCGCTCGGGCTCCGCGCGCGCGATCGCCTGTTCCGCCTGCGCCAACAGCAGATTGCGGTTGGGCAGGCCCGTCAGTTCGTCGTAGAACGCCAACTGCCGGATGCGGGCGCGCGCCTCTTCGCGTTCCAGCGCCAGGGCGCAGAGATAGACGCACACATCCACCAGCCGATGGTGGAAATCGTCGGGTAGACGCCGTTCACGGAAATAGAAGCCGAAAGTGCCTATCACCCGGCCGTCGCTCGACTTGATCGGCGAAGACCAGCAGGCCTTCACGTCGTCCGGCAGCGGCAGGTGGCGGTAATCGTCCCACAGCGGATCGGTGGAAATGTCCGGCACGATCACCGGCCGGCCCAGGAAGGCCGACGTGCCGCAAGCGCCCGCCTGCGGCCCGATGGCCACGCCGTCCAGGGCGTCGGCATAGGCTTGCGGCAGGCTGGGCGCGGCCAGCGGCCGCAGCAGACCCGCGTCATCCACGCGCAGCACGCTGGCGGCGACTTCGGGCGCCAGGCGCTCGACCTCGCGGCACACCATGTTCATGACCTCGACCACCGAGGCCTCGTTCACCATGGCCTGCAGCACGCGGCGCTGCAGCACTTCATGCACCTTGGTCGGCGTGATGTCCGTCAAGACGTCCACGATGTTAACCAGCGCGCCGCGTTCGTCGAACACGGAGTTCGCCATCACCGACACCCACAGCGGCCGGCCGGCGCGGTCATAGACCAGCACGTCCTTGTGGTAGCCCTCGCGGCAGGCGATGCGGCGGTCCAATTCTTCGCGCGTGCCGCCGTCCGGCCTGCCGCCGGCCAGCAGTTCGCCCAGTTCCTGGTTCACGGCGTCGCCGCGGGCAAAGCCCAGCATGCGCTGGAAGCCGTCGTTCACGTAGACGATGCGGCCGTCCTTGCCCGACACCGCGACGGCGTTGCCGGTTTCGTTGATACCCAGCAGCAAGAGGCGGACCTCTTCCTGGCGATCGGCGTCGGCGATGGACTTGCGGGAAATGACGGAAATGCGGACCACCTCGCCGGCGTCGTCGGCGATGGGCATGTAGGTGGCTTCGATCCAGACGAAGCCGCCGTCCTTCTTGCGGTAGCGGCAGGTGCCGGTAAAGTGCTTGCCGCCCAACAGCCTGGCCCAGACCTGCTCGCCGCCGACGATGCCCTTGCCCTCGTCCATGCTGTCGCACAGCATGTCGTGGCGCAACGCCAGCGCCTCTTCGCGGGCATGGCCCACCAAGGCGAGAAAGTTCGCGTTGGCGTTCAACAAGGAGCCGGCAGGGTTGAAATCGAACAGCAACAGCGCCCTATCCATGGACGCCAGGTATGTGCCCGGATGCCATGCGGCGCCTTGTGGGCGCTCGTCGGTGACGCCTGGATAAGAATCAAGCATATGGGGCTCCATGCCGGATAACAGCTGGTCCGGTTTCATCAGCGCTTCGGAAACCCGAGTTCGACGCGGTCGCGTCCGTCCTGCTTGGCCAGGTACAAGGCCTGGTCCGCACGGCTGAGCGTTTCAGAGAAGGTTTCCCCCAACTGGTGATATGCCATGCCTATGCTGACCGTCAATCTCAACATGCCATCCCCCACCGTGATCGCCAGGGCGCGCACCGCGCCCACCAGCCTGTCCATCACGCGCTGGGCGTCCTCGGGCTGGGTACTGGGCAACAGCACCAGGAACTCCTCGCCGCCCCAGCGGCCGCACAGATCGTATTCACGCAGGTTCTTGCCCAGCACGCCAGCCAGCTCGACCAGCGCGCGGTCGCCCGTTTCATGGCCATAGCGGTCGTTGACCGACTTGAAGTGATCCACGTCCAGCATCGCCACGATGAAAGTCGAGCCGCCGCGGGACACGCGCAGAACCTCCTGCTTGATCATTTCCATCAAGGCGCGCCGGTTCAGGAGACCGGTCAGGGGATCGCGATTGGAGGTTTCCAGCAAGGCGGAATTCAGGTCCCGCATCATGCTTTGATAGTGGTCCGAGATGCGTGCGATGCGGGTCAGGCGGCGCAACTGCCGGTCAAAACGGTCGCACAGGCCCAACTCGCGCTCATGCGCCATGCTCTGGTAGGCGTCCGACAGCTGGGTCACGCGCTCGATGCGCGCCATCTGCTCGCCGGTATGCCGCCAGAGCGCGCCCAGCGCTTCGCGCAGCGGATGGCCTTCATAGGCGGGATCCGCCAGCAATTCGGCGATGCGCTTGTCGAGCTGGGCGGCGTCGGATTTCATTGGCGGCCGATGACTGAAAATGGAAAGGTGCAGTCTTCCTTGAATTCCTCGGCCAGCTCGCCGACGCGCTCATTGCGCATGTCGTAGAACCAGGTCACGCTGACCTCGCGGCCCTTGCCGTGGGCGGCCTCCAGCAGATCGAAGATGTCCATGACCGACTTGATGCTGCTGGTGTTCAGGTACAGCAGCTCGAGTTCCAGCTTCAGGGGCGCGGCGCTGCTCAGCAGGTAGGCTTCGACCCATTCGATCACGGGACCGAAGAGTTCGAAGGAATTCTCGGGATAGGAGTCGCCGCGCATCGCCAGCACGCCGGCAGCGGTGTCGGCGGTGATGGCGGGCGTGGACTGGGTCCCGGGAATGTTCAGATCTTTCATCAATTGCTCCAAATATGTTCTTGGCCGGGCGCGCCTTCAGATCACGACGCTCAGGCTGAAGAACGCCTGCCCGGGTGTCGCGGCGGGCGTCAGGCTGGCTTCCAGCGGCGCGCCGGCCCGGCGGGCGATATCGATCAGGCCCAGGCCCGCGCCCGAGGCGACGCCCTGGGCGCGCGGCTTGTGCAACTGCGCCTTGTACTCGGCCTTCAGCGCCGCCTTGTCCAGCGCCGCCAGTTCCTGGATGCGGGCAACCAGCGACTGGCCGTCCTCCGCCTTGACCAGATTGCCCGCGGACACCACATAGCGGCTTTCATCGCGGCGGCCGATCACCACGGTGGCCGAGGCGTCCACGTCGTCATGCAGCGCGGCGTACTGGCGGATGTTCTGGATCATCTCGATGTAGACGGAGAAGACATCCATGGCCTCGGCCGGCCGCGCGTGCTCCGCGTTCAGGTAGTTCTTGAGCGCATTGCCGATTTCCTCGATCAGGCTGCGGGAAGTCGGTCCGTTGAAGCACAACAGAGTGCGATTCTGGTTGAACCGTTCGCCCAATGCGTAAAGATCGGAGGCATTCATGGGGGTAAGCGCCCTGATAACGTTTATTCGAAACGAAACGACAGCAAGGTGATGTCATCACGCTGCGGCCGCCCGCCTTGGTACTGTGCCAGCGCCTGGGTAAAGGCGGCCGCCTGTTCGGTTAACGGCCGGCGCGCGTGTGTCTTGAGCATTTCCGCGAACCGCGTATTGCCGAAGCCAAAGCCGTGTTCGCCTCCCGCCTGGTCCAGGAACCCGTCCGTGACCAGGTAGTAGGTCCAGCCCGGCTCCATCCGCAACTCGATGTTTTCGTAGATCTCGGTGCGCTTGTCCCCCAGCGCCCGCTTGCCGCCGGGCACCTCGCGCAGTTCCTCGCCATTGCTTGCGTACAGGCTGATCTTGGCGCCCGCGTACAGCAGCCTGCCGGCTTGGCGGTCAATATATACCAGGGCCGCATCGGTGTTCGTGGCCAGCGCGCGCGGCAATTGCGCGTCCGCAAGCATGGCGCGGATGGCGCTGTCGGTGCGGGTCAGGATGGCGGCCGGATCGGCCGGTCCCGCCTCGGTGATCGCCAGGTCTATGGCCGCGCGGGCCAGCATGGTCATCAGCGCGCCGGGCACGCCGTGGCCGGCGCAATCCATGATGCCCAGCAGGCAATTGGCGCCGTCGGAGCGGAACACGTAGAAGTCGCCGCCGACCACGTCGCGCGGCTTCCACAGCACGAAATGATGCGCGCCCAGGGACTGGGTCAGCTGGCGGTCCGGCAGGATGGCGCGCTGGATCAGGCTGGCGTAGTCGATGGAATCGTCAATTTTCTTGTGCGCGGCGGCCATGGCGCGGTTGGCGTCCTCGAGTTCGGAGGTGCGCTCGCGCACCTTGGTCTCGAGTTCGGCCGTGTGCTGGCGCACCTTGTCCGCCATCACGCCGAAGGCGCGGCTGAGGTCGCCGATCTCGTCCTGGCCGCCCGGCGGCAGGCGCACGTCGTAGCTGCCATCGGCGATGGCCCGCGCCGACTGCTGCAGGCGGCGCAAGGGACGCAGCATCAGGCGTTCGATGGCGTAGCCGAAGCACAGCAGCATGGCCGCGAACAGCACCACCAGGCCAATGGCCGCGGGCCAGAGCCAATCCGTGTCCAGCACCCGCGCGGCGCCCAGGTCCACCACGGTCAACACGTGCCAGTGCAGCTCCGGCATGTAGGCCACGGACACCAGCTGCCGGATGCCGTCCATCTTGACCCAGGCGGATTGCACCGACTGCGGGTCGGTCCGCGCCGCCTTCATGGCCGCGGCCAGCTCGGCGCGCCCTTCGCCGCCGTCCAGCAGATTGAACACCGTGCCGCGGGTGGCGCCGGCGCCGCCCGCGCCCGAGTTGTAGGCGATGAGCGAGGCGTCCATGTGCGCCTGGATCGCGCCTTTCTCGTCGATGATGATGGGCGTGACGCCCGGCTGGCCGCTATTGACGAATTCGCGCAGGAACCCGCCCACGTCCAGGCCGGAGCCGGTCAGGCCGATGACCCGGTCGCCGTCGCGCACCTGGACATTGATCCAGACCTTGGTGGTCTTGAGCTTCAGGTCCGGGTTGACGTTGATGTTGTACTTGGCGGACGAGGCCAGCGTCAGGTAGAACCAGGCGTCGTCGGCAGCGCTTTTGCTCAGCGTGTAGCGCGGCGTCTCGGACAGGGGCTGGTCGTCGTTGAAGTAATAGTTGCCGGAGGCCGCGCTGGCGATGAAGTAGGCACGGCCCAGCAGATCGCGGCGGTAGCCATCGGCCTCGCGGAAGAACAGTTCGCGCGCGGCCGGATCGCCTTCGTGGCGCAGCCAGCGGCGCGTGACCTCGCTATCCGCCAGCCGCAGCGACAGGGCCAGTTCGCGGGATACCGGCGCCAGGATGCGCTGGCGGTTCAATTGCGTGAAGTTGTCGGAGAAAGCGCGCCCGAAGTGCTCCCTGACGCCGTCCAGCACCTGCCAGCCTATCAGGGCGGCCGGCGCCAGCGCGACCAGGCACGCCAGCAACAGCGCCATCAACGATTTTCTGCGCAAACCCCATTTCGCCATGCAAAGTCTTCCTTACTGCCTGATAAGACGTAACGTGCGTGAAGGGGACGCATAAGCGGGCATTCGTTGTGTAACGATGTTTCGCCGCGCGCTTGCCCCGCTTGTTCAGCCATGAGCCTGTTGCGGGCGCGCCCGCGAGGCGCGTCCGGCGCGACAAGTGTAGAGAACAGTGGTTCCAATTGAAACAGGAGCAAACGCTTGTAAGACGCTCGAGTGTCTTAAGTTGCATGGCTGCAATACAAATGTCAATTTATTGCTTTTTATGTCACGACTGACGGCATTTGCCTGTTTGTATTGCAGCTTTCTTGCTACACGCCCAGATAGCGTTCCCAGAGGCCGCGATCGGCGTCCAAGGCCTGGGAGTCTCCGGTCCACACCACCTTGCCGCGTTCCAGGATCACGTGACGGTCGGCCAGGCTGAGCAGCCGCTCGACGTATTTGTCGATGACCAGGATGGTCTGGCCGGCCTGGCGCAAGCGCGCCAGGCAATTCCAGATTTCCTCGCGGATCTTGGGCGCCAGTCCTTCGGTGGCCTCGTCCAGGATCAGGAGCCGCGGATTGGTGACCAGCGCCCGGCCGATGGCCAGCATCTGCTGTTCGCCGCCCGACAGCTGGTTGCCCATGTTGCGGGCGCGCTCCTGCAGGCGGGGAAAGAGTTCGAAGACGCGTTCTGGCGTCCAGGGTTCGCCGATGTCCGGATTGCGGGCGGCGACGAAGGCCGTCAGGTGTTCGCGCACCGTCAGGTTGGGGAAACACTGCCGCCCTTCCGGCACGATGGCCATGCCGACCCGCGCGATGCGGTCCGGACTCCAGCCGCTGATGTCCTGCCCCGCGAACTGGATCTTGCCGCCGCGCAGCGGCAACTGGCCGAACAAGGTGCGCAGCAAGGTGGTCTTGCCCATGCCGTTGCGGCCCAGCAAGGTCACGACCTGGCCGGCGCCGATCTGCAGGTCCACGCCGAACAGCACCTGGCTGGCGCCGTAACCGCTCTTGGCGGATTCGATGGTCAGCATCACACGGTCTCCTCGTCGCCCAGGTAGGCTTGCCGCACTTCCGGGTTGGCGCGGATTTCGTCGGGGGTGCCGGTCGCGATGACGCGGCCGTACACCAGGACCGACAGGCGGTCGGCCAGGCGGAACACGGCCTGCATGTCGTGTTCGACCAGCAGCATGGCGGCGCGGCCCCGCATCGATTCGATCAATTCGGTCAGGCGCACGGTTTCGTCCGGCCCCATGCCCGCCATGGGTTCGTCCAGCAACAACACGGCAGGCCGCGCGGCCAGCGCCAGCGCGAACTCGACCTTGCGCTGTTCGCCGTGCGGCAGGGTACCGGCCGGACGTTCCAGCAGGCTGGCGTCGATGGCGCATTCCCGCGCCAGTTCACGCGCCTGCTCGTACAAGGCCGATTCGGCGGCGCGCGGCTTCCAGAAGCGGAAGCTGCTGCCCGCGTGCGCCTGCACCGCCAGCACCAGGTTGTCCAGCACCGTGGACTGCTTGAAGATATTGGTGATCTGGTACGAGCGCGACAGCCCGGCGGAAACGCGCTGATGGGCGTTCATGCCGGTGACGTCACGTCCGCCCACCTTCAGCGTGCCCGAATCCGCCGCCAGCGTGCCTGACAGCAGATGGATCAGCGTGGACTTGCCCGCGCCGTTGGGGCCGATCAGGGCGTGGATCTCGCCCGGGTTCAGGGACAGCGACACATTGTCGGTGGCGACCAGCGCGCCGAAACGGCGCACCAGTCCCGAAGCCTGCAAGGCCGGCGTTACGGTAGCGTTCATGATCCCACCTTGCCGGATTGGGCGGCAGCGGCACGGCCGCTGAACAAGGGGCCGAACAGCCCGACCAGGCCGCGCGGCGCGCCGAACACCACGCACAGCAACAGCACGCCCAGGGGCAGGTGCCAATACTCGGTCCACAGGCGCAGCACTTCTTCCAGGGTCAGCATGACCACGGCGCCGGCCACGCCGCCATAGCGCAGGCCGATGCCACCCACCAGCACCATGATCAGCAGGTTGGCCGACTGGGTCCAGTGCATCAGGCTGGGCGAGATGAAGAGATTGTGATTGGCCAGCAGCGCGCCGGCCAGGCCGGCCACCGCGCCGCTCAGCGTGAACGCCATCAGCTTGGTGCGATAAACCGGATAGCCCATGGACTCCATGCGCGACTCGTTTTCGCGTATGCCTTGCAGGGCGGTGCCGAAGCGGGAAGCCACCACGCGGCCGAACATCCACATGATCAGCGCGAACAGCGCCAGCACCAGGTAATAGAAGCTGACGTCATTGGCCAGGTCGATGCCCGGCAAGGTCGAATAGCCCGGCAGGTTCAGCCCGTCTTCGCCGCCATACTGGCGCAGCGAGATGAAGATATAGAACAGCATCTGCGCGAAGGCCAGCGTGATCATGATGAAGTACACGCCGCGGGTACGCAGCGAAATCGCCCCCGTGATGCAGGCCAGCACCGCCGCCAGCAGCATCGCCGCCGGCCAGACGATCAGGGCCGACGTCACGCCCGACATGGCCAGGATGCCGACCGCATAGGCGCCCGCGCCGAAGAAGGCCGCGTGCCCCAGCGCCACCATGCCGCCGTAGCCCAGGATCAGGTTCAGGCTGGTCGCGGCCAGCGCGTAGATCAGCACGCGCCGCACGAAGGAAATATAGAAGTCCAGGCCCAGCGCCGGCGCGACCAGGGGGAATACGGCCAACGCGGCCAGCAGGACCACGGTCCAGATCATGGATTTCATGCTCAACCCCGCGCCGGAAACAAGCCGGAGGGCCGGAACACCAGCACTGCCGCCATCAATACATAAATGGCGATGGCGGCCAGCGTCGGACCGACGCTGGAGGCCACGGCCGGAGAAAAGACCTGGCGCAGCAACATGGGCAAGAAGGCCCGCCCCGCCGTGTCCACCATGCCCACCAGCAGCGCCCCGACAAAGGCGCCGCGGATCGATCCGATGCCGCCGATGACGATGCACACCAGCACCAGGATCAGGATTTCTTCACCCATCCCCACCTGCACCGAGGTGATCGGACCGAGCAAGGCGCCGGCCACGGCGGCCAGCATGGCGCCCAGCACGAACACGCCCAGGAACAGCAGCGGCACGCGCACGCCCATCAGGGTGGCCATCTGGCGGTTGGACGCGCCCGCCCGCACCAGCACGCCTGCACGGGTGCGCGTCACGAACCAGTACAGGCCCGCGGCGGCGGCCACGCCGAACACGATGATCATGAGGCGGTAGGCGGGATAGAGCAGATCGGGCAGCAGCCGGACCGGGCCGGACAGCGCGGCCGGCATGTTCAGCATGACGGGGGCCGGGCCCCAGATCATCTTGACCAGGTCGTTGGCGATGAGTATGACGGCGTAGGTGCCCAGCACCTGGGCCAGATGGTCGCGCAGCGCAAGGCGGCGGATCAGCGTCAGTTCCAGCACCACCCCGACGATGCCGGTGGCAACGGCCGCCACCAGGACGGCGGCGGTGAATGAACCTGTGCGCTGCATGGTTTCGGCGGCGACATAAGCGCCGGCCATGTAGAGCGAGCCGTGAGCCAGATTCATGATGTCCATGATGCCGAACACCAGGGTCAGCCCGGCCGCGATCAGAAACAACATCAACCCAAACTGCAGACCGTTCAGCAATTGCTCGACGATCAGCGTAAACGTCATGAAGACTTCCCCCTTGCCGCGAATTGCCGATGGCCTAGCTCGCGGTCAAATCACCAAAGCCAATCTGATTGCGCACCACGCACGGCGCATGCACTGGTGTCACTCCATCCGGATGCCGCGGAGCCGGCTTCGCCGGTCCACAGGCATGCCCCCTTGAGGGGGAAGCGCGCAGCGCTTCGGGGGTGGGC
>NZ_MTLG01000114.1 GCF_002192695.1 Achromobacter xylosoxidans | reverse complement strand
CAGCACCTTCTTCTTGCCGGTCTTGCGGCCGTGCTGGGTGTGCTGGCCTTCGCTGAGCCAGCGCGCCAGCTTGCCGGTGGTGGTGGTCTTGCCGGCGCCCTGCAGGCCGGCCATGAGGATGACGGCGGGCGGCTGCACCGCCAGCGACAGTTCGCCGGAGTCGGCGCCCAGGTCGCCGCCCATCAGGGCGGTCAGTTCCTTGTGGACCACGCCCACCAGGGCCTGGCCCGGGCTGAGGCTGCTGGCGACTTCTTCGCCCAGCGCCTTTTCCTTTACGCGCGCGACGAACTCGCGCACGACGGGCAGCGCCACGTCGGCTTCCAGCAGCGCCATGCGCACTTCGCGCAGCATCTCCTGGGTGTTGGCCTCGGTCAGGCGGGCTTCCCCGCGCAGCGTCTTGACGACGCGCGACAGGCGTTGAGTTAGGTTATCGAGCATGAGAGGCGTTTCCGCTTAAACTAGTTGATTGAACGGTGGCCGCAGGCGCGGATTCTGCGCTTTCGGGCGGCATGCGCCCCAAGGCCCCATCCAGACAACGGTTTCTATGTCACTAGGCATTGTATTTCACACGGCGGCTGCCTTGGCGTACGCAGTGCTGGGAGGGTCGCTTTGGATCCGCCTGGCCCGCGGCGGCGGCGTGGAACAGACCGGCAAAATCGCCCGCCTGTGCCTGCTGGGTGCCCTGGTTCTCCATGGAATCGGGCTGCAACAATCGATGCTGGGGGCCCAGCATCTGTTCATCGGGTGGGCGCTGGCCCTGTCCGCGGCCATCTGGCTGGGCATGGTGGTGTTCTGGCTGGAAAGCCTGCTGGTGCGCATAGATGGCCTGCAATTGCTGCTGTTGCCCGCCGCCACCATCGCCAGCGGCCTGGCCGCGCTCTTCCCTCAGGGGCAGTTCGTGCCCCATGCCAATGACGCCTGGTTGCGCGTCCACCTGCTGATCGCCCTGGCGGCCTACGGCCTGATCACCATCGCCGCGCTGCACGCCATGATGATGGCGCTGCTGGACCGCCACCTGCATCGCCCGCTGGAAGCTCCCGCCGAACGCAGCATCGTCGGCCGCGTGCTGGACTCGCAGCCGCCGCTGCTGGTGCAGGAACAACTGCTGTTCCGCATCATCTGGATCGGCTTCATCGTGCTGACCCTGGCCGTGGGCACGGGCTCGGTGGCTTCCATGAAGCTGACGGGCAAGATCCTGCCGTTCGACCACAAGACCGTGTTCACGCTGTTGTCGTGGCTGACCTTTGGCGTGCTGCTGGCCGGCCGCCACATCTGGGGCTGGCGCGGCCGCGTCGCCCTGCGCTGGACGCTGACGGGTTTCGGGTTCCTGATTCTGGCCTATACCGGCAGCCGGTTCGTGCTGGAAATGATTCTGCATCGAGGTTGAAGTGGGCAAGTTGCTGTTCTGGATCGTTCTGATCATCCTGGTGCTGTTCGTGGCCCGCCTGGCCGGCCGCATGGCGGCGGCGCGGCAAGCCGGCCAGCAGGGCGCGAAAAAGCCCAAGACCGATGCCCGCGGACCCAAACCGCTGGAATCCATGGTGCGTTGCGCCCACTGCGGCATCCATCTGCCCCGCTCCGAGGCCTTGCAGCAGAACGGCCAGACCTGGTGCAGCGCGGAGCACGCGCGCCTGGGCCCTGCCCGGCACTGATCCGCCCGATTAGAGGCTTGCCGCCCGGCACGGCATAATGCGTGTTGGAAACCACATGCATGCTTTCTTCCCATGGCCTTGCTTCTGGATCGTCATGGCTGGCTGGCGCCGGCCCCGGGTGTTTCGCTCATGCCCTCCCCCAACTGCGACGCGCGCCCCGCCGGCGCGCAGGTGTCGCTGCTGGTGCTGCACAACATCAGCCTGCCGCCGGGGCAATTCGGCGGCCCTGAGGTCGCGGGGCTGTTCCTGAATACGCTGGACTACGGTTCCCATCCCTGGCTGGAACGGCTGCGCGGCCTGCGCGTATCGGCGCATTTCTTCATCCGCCGCGATGGCGGCATCATCCAGTTCGTCTCCACCGACCAGCGCGCCTGGCATGCGGGCGTCTCGCGTTTTGCGGGCCGCGAGCGTTGCAATGACTTCTCCATCGGCATAGAGCTTGAAGGCACCGACACCCAGCCCTATGCCGAAGCCCAGTACCTGGCCCTGCGCAAGCTGACGCCGGCGCTGCGCGTGCGCCATCCGCTGGCGGCCGCCTGGGGACACGAACACATCGCCCCGGGGCGCAAGACCGACCCCGGGCCTGCTTTCAACTGGACGCGCTTTGCGCGCGACAGCGGTTTTGCACGGCGGCAGCTGCCGCCCGTCTGACACTACAAGGAATGGCCATGTTGAAGATCTGGGGACGCCTGACTTCCGTCAACGTTCAGAAAGTCATGCTGGCGGTGCGCGAACTGGCGCTGCCGCATTCCTTCACGCAGGCTGGCGGCCCGTTCGGCGTGGTCGACACGCCCGAATTCGCCAAGCTGAATCCCAACCGCACCGTGCCGCTCATCGACGATGGCGGCTTCGTGCTGTGGGAATCGAACGCCATCGTGCGCTATCTGGCCGCGCGCTACGGCGCGGGCAGCCTGTGGCCGGAAGACGTCTGCATGCGCGCGGACGCGGACCGCTGGATGGACTGGCAGGCCACCGAATGGCAAGGCGTCATGGGCCCCGCGTTCCTGGGCCTGATCCGCACGCCCGAGGACAAGCGCGACCGCGCCGCCATCGAAAATTCGGTCAAGCGTTCGAATGCGCGCGCCCTGATCCTGGACCAGGCCTTGCAAGGCCGCGAGTTCATTGCCGGCCGTCACCTGACCATGGCCGACATCGCCCTGGTCTGCTCGGCCCACCGCTGGCTGGCCCTGCCGATCGAGCGGCCCGACACGCCGGCGCTGTCGGCCTGGTACCGACGCGTCATGATGCGTCCGGCCCCGCAGGGCGTGCTGACGCTGCCGCTGGAATAATGGGCGAGGCCGCGGCCTCAGCCGCGGTCCACCTTCCAGCCCAGTTCCGCTGAAATCCCCGCTGCCGCGCCCTGCACCACGACGACCATGTCGCGCATACGCTCCAGCGACATATAGGGCACCGTGCTGGACACGCTGATGGCGGCGACGATGCCGCTGGACGCGTCGCGCACGGGCGCCGCCACGCAGCGGATCGACGGCTCGTTGTCTTCGAGGTCGAACGCGTAGCCGTTGGCGGCATAGTCGCGCATGCGGTCGCGGAAAGCCTCCCAGGTCGGGCTGCCACCTCCCGCGCGCGACGACACCGGCGCGCCGACGCGGTACAGCGCCTTCCATTGCGGCTCTTCGGTATCCAGCAGCAAGGCCTTGCCCACGCCGGTGGCGGCCAGCGGCATGCGGTGCCCGACGCGGGAGCGCATCTCCAGCCCCTTCTTGCCGGGGATCTTTTCCAGGTACAGGACTTCGTCGTTGTCGCGCACGGCCAGGTGGATGGTATCGCCCGTCTGTTCCGCCAGGCTGTCCAGGTAAGGACGCGCCAGCGTCGCCATCGGAAAGGCTTCGCGCGCCTGGAAACCCAGTTCGATCAGCTTCGGCCCCAGCACATAGCCCACGCCGGGCAGGGACCGCAGATAGCGTTCCTGCACCAGGCAGCTGGCCAGCCGGTGCGTGGTGCTGCGCGCCACGCCGATGCGTGCGCAGATTTCCTTCAGGTCGCGCGCGCCGCCCGACACCGCCTGCACCACCGCCAGGCCGCGCATCAGCGTCTGCGTGCCGGCGGGCGCGGCGCCATCGGGGTCCAGGGTGGGCGTACGGTCGGGAGTCTGCGTGGAGGTCATGAAAACGGGGCCGGGCAACAAGTGAACGACTGCAAGCATAACCGCCGCGATCGCGGCGGGATGCAGGGAAAAGGCGCGCATTCCGGGCGATTCCCGTGCACTACGCGCCGGATGGTGAAAAGCGCTTCACCACCCCTTATTCCCTCTATATGGGATTTAATTCTATATTTTGAGATTTTTCAAGCGCTGATCTAGAATTTTTCCCATCGCCCGCCACGCGCTCACCAACGTCCGGCGGGCACGAGACAACAAGGTCCGCAAACCCAGCCCCGCGCCAGCCTCAACGCGCGTCCGCAGCCCGGTTTGCGGACGGAAACGAGACAGCTTCTGATGACTACCGGATCTCCCGCCCGCGCGGCGCTCATCGCGCTGGATTGGGGCACCTCCTCGCTGCGCGCCTACCGTCTGGATGCCGCCGGCCGCACGCTGGATACGCGCCACCTGCCCTGGGGCATCATGCGCCTGCCGCAGCCGTTGCAGGACGGCGCCGCCACCACCGCCCTGTCGGGCTTTGAACTGGCCTTCGAACAGGCCTGCGGCGACTGGCTGCGCGCCGAGCCCTCCTTGCCGGTGATCGCCTGCGGCATGGTCGGCAGCGCCCAGGGCTGGAAGGAAGCCGCCTACCTGGACGTGCCGGTCGACCTGCAGCGCATCGGCACGCTGCTGACCGAGGTCCGGCGCGACGGCGGCCCTTCCCTGCATATCGTGCCCGGCCTGATCCAGCGCCACGGCCTGCCCAACGTCATGCGCGGCGAAGAAACCCAGGTCGTCGGCGTGATGGCGGACCCGGCGACACGCAGCGCCGACAACGTCCTGATCGGCCTGCCCGGCACGCATTCGAAATGGGTCAGCGCCCGCCGCGGCCGCGTCACCCACTTCGACACCTTCATGACCGGCGAGGTCTACGCCGCGCTGCGCGGCCACACCATCCTGGGCCGAACCATGGCCGACGCCGCCAGCGCCGACATGGCCGCCTTCGAACGCGGCCTGAAAGTGGCCGGCGCGCCCGCCGGCCGCGCCGGCGTGCTGTCCACCATCTTCAGCACGCGCGCGCTGGGCCTGACCGGTGAACTGGCGCCCGAATCGCAGGCCGACTATCTGTCTGGCCTGCTCATCGGCCATGAAATCGCGGCGCTGGCCGACATGCTGCAACAGCAGGGCGAACTGCCCCGCATCGTGCTTTGCGGCGACCCCGCGCTGTGCCAACGCTATATCCAGGCCATGCAGCACTACGGCCTGGGCACGCCCGAACAGGCGCAGAACGCCACCGAGCGCGGCCTGTGGCACCTGGCCGTCTGCGCCGGGCTGGTCGCCTCGCCCTCCACGGAATAGGAACCGAACATGAACCATCCCGGTCTGCAAACCGCCATGGCCCACTGCGGCCTGATCGCCATCCTGCGCGGCATCGAGCCCGCCGAGGCCGAAGCCATCGGGCAGGAACTCTATGCCGCAGGCTTTCGCCTGATCGAAGTGCCGCTGAATTCGCCCGAGCCGCTGGACAGCATCCGCGCCATGCGCGCGGCGCTGCCCACCGACTGCCTGATCGGCGCGGGCACCGTGCTGGACCCCGAGGACTGCGCCCGCGTGCAGCAGGCCGGCGGCGAACTGATCGTCATGCCGCACAGCGACGCCGCCGTGATCCGCCGGGCCAAGCAACTGGGCATGGCCTCCTGCCCCGGCGTGGCCACGCCCACCGAAGCCTACGCCGCGCTGGCGGCCGGCGCCGACGTGCTGAAGATGTTTCCGGCCGAGCAGCTCGGTCCCGCCGTGCTGAAGGCCTGGCGCGCCGTGCTGCGTCCGCCGATCGCGCTGGCGCCCGTGGGCGGCATCACGCCCGACAACATCGCGATTTACGCCCAGGCGGGCGCCAGCGGCTTCGGCCTGGGCTCCGCCTTGTACAAACCCGGCCTGTCGGCCGCCCAAGTCGGCCAGAACGCGCGCTCATTCATCGCGGCCTGGCAACGCGCCTATCCCGCCCAGGAGACCCAAGCATGAAGATCACCAAGCTCACCACCTACATCGTGCCGCCGCGGTGGTGCTTCCTGAAGATTGAAACGGACGCCGGCATCGTCGGCTGGGGCGAGCCCGTCGTCGAAGGCCGCGCGCACTCGGTCGCCGCCGCCGTCGAGGAACTGTCCGACTACCTGATCGGCAAGGATCCGCGCAACATCGAAGACCACTGGACCGTGCTGTACCGCGGCGGCTTCTACCGCGGCGGCGCCATCCACATGAGCGCGCTGGCCGGCATCGACCAGGCCCTGTGGGACATCAAGGGCAAGGACCTGGGCGTATCCGTGTCGCAGCTGCTGGGCGGCAACGTGCGCGACCGCATCCGCGTGTACTCGTGGATCGGCGGCGACCGCCCCGCCGACACCGCCGCGGCCGCCAAGAGCGCCGTGCAGCGCGGCTTCACCGCCGTGAAGATGAACGGCACCGAGGAACTGCAGTACATCGATTCCTTCGACAAGGTCGAGAAGTGCCTGGAGAACGTGGCCGCCGTGCGCGACGCGGTCGGCCCCAACGTGGGCATAGGCGTGGACTTCCATGGCCGTGTGCACAAGCCCATGGCCAAGGTGCTGATGAAAGAGCTGGACCCGTTCAAGCTCATGTTCATCGAAGAGCCGGTGCTGAGCGAACACTACGAAGCATTGAAGGAACTGGCCCCGCTGACCTCCACCCCGATCGCGCTGGGCGAACGCCTGTTCTCGCGCTGGGACTTCAAGCGCGTGCTGTCCGAAGGCTATGTGGACATCATCCAGCCCGATCCCTCGCACGCTGGCGGCATCACCGAAACCCGCAAGATCGCGGCCATGGCCGAAGCCTACGACGTGGCGCTGGCGCTGCACTGCCCGCTGGGTCCGATCGCGCTGGCCACCTGCCTGCAGATCGACGCCGGTTGCTACAACGCCTTCATCCAGGAACAAAGCCTGGGCATCCACTACAACGCCGCCAACGACCTGCTGGACTACGTCAGCAACCGCGAGGTGTTCGCCTACGAGGACGGCATGGTCGCTATTCCGCAAGGCCCCGGCCTGGGCATCGAGGTCAACGAGGAATACGTGAAGGAACGCGCCGCCGTGGGCCACCGCTGGCGCAATCCGGTCTGGCGCCACGCCGACGGCAGCTTCGCCGAATGGTAAGCCGATAAAAACCAGCCGATAGAGAGAAAGAGGAGACATCCCTTGTCCACAGCCACCCACGCCGGCCTGCAAGGCGCCCAGCGCCCCACGCGCAGCCGGTACCTCATCATGGTGATGCTGTTCATCACCGTCGTCATCAACTACCTGGACCGCAGCAACCTGTCCATCGCAGCACCCGCGCTCAAGGACGAGTTCGGCCTGGACACCGTGCATGAAGGCCTGATCCTGTCGGCCTTCGGCTGGACCTACGCCGCCATGCAGATCCCCGGCGGCTGGCTGGTGGACCGCGTTTCGCCGCGCGTGCTGTACGCGGCCGCGCTGATCCTGTGGTCGGCAGCCACGTTCTTCATGGGCTTTGCCGGCAGCTTCGTCATCCTGTTCGTGCTGCGCCTGGCCGTGGGCGCGCTGGAAGCGCCGGCCTATCCGATCAACAACCGCGTCGTCACCACCTGGTTCCCGGAACGCGAACGCGCCACCGCCATCGGCTTCTATACCTCGGGCCAGTTCGTCGGCCTGGCGTTCCTGACGCCGGTGCTGGCCTGGCTGCAGCACCACTACGGCTGGCACATGGTGTTCGTCAGCACCGGCCTGCTGGGCATCGTGTGGGGCGTGCTGTGGTTCATGATCTACCGCGAGCCGCGCCAGTTCAAGGGCGCGAACGCGGCGGAAATCGAGCTGATCCAGAAAGGCGGCGGCGTGGTCGACCTGGACCGCAACGTCAAGGAAAAGAAGGCGCCCTTCAACTGGAACGACCTGGGCCTGGTCATGAGCAAGCGCAAGCTGTGGGGCGTGTACCTGGGCCAGTTCTGCCTGACGTCCACGCTGTGGTTCTTCCTGACCTGGTTCCCCACCTACCTGGTCAAGTACCGCGGCATGGACTTCATCAAGTCCGGCTTCCTGGCGTCGGTGCCGTTCCTGGCGGCCTTCGTCGGCGTGCTGTGCTCGGGCGTGCTGTCCGACTTCCTGATCCGCCGCGGCGCCACCGTCGGCCTGGCGCGCAAGCTGCCCATCATCCTGGGCCTCTTGATCTCCACGTCCATGATCGGCGCGAACTTCACGGATTCCACGCCCTGGGTGATCTTCTTCCTGGCCCTGGCCTTCTTCGGCAACGGCCTGGCATCGATCACCTGGTCGCTGGTGTCCACGCTGGCGCCGGTGCGCCTCCTGGGGCTGACGGGCGGGGTGTTCAACTTCGTCGGCAACCTGTCGTCGATCTGCACGCCCATCGTGATCGGTTTCCTGGTGACGAAGGACAGCTTCGCGCCCGCCATCGTGTACGTATCGTCGCTGGCCCTGCTGGGCGCGCTGTCGTACATCCTGCTGGTGGGCAAGGTGGAGCGGATCGAAGCCTGAGCGCCGCGGTCTCGCTGCATGAAGAAAGGGCGCCTGCATGCACAGGCGCCCTTTTTTTTACTTGCTGCGCGTCGCGGTTTCAGCAGCCCTGCATCGCCAGCTTGCGCTGGCGTTGGTTGCTGGCACGCTGCCACAGCACCAGGCCCAGCCCCGCCGCGGCGATGATCGCGCCGGCGACAGGCACCGCCGCATAGCCCATGCCTGCCGAGATCACGCCCCCGCCCGCTGCGGCGCCTACCGCGTTGCCCAGGTTGAAGGCGCCCACGTTCACCGACGAGGCCAGGCCCGGCGCGTCGGTGGCCGCGCGCATGACGCGCATCTGCAGCGGCGGCACCACGGCAAACGTGCCGAAACCGAAGATCAGCAGCGCGATGGCCGCGCCGGTCTGCGTCGTGACCAGCCACGGGAACGCCAGCAGGTCGGCGATGATCAGCACCAGGAAGGCGATCAGGCTGCCGTCCAGCGAACGGTCGGCAAAGCGCCCGCCCACCGTATTGCCGATGGTGAAGCCGACGCCGATCAGCACCAGCATCGCCGTGACGAAGTTGGGCGATGCGCCCGTCAGCTCGGCCAGGGTCGGCGCCACATAGGTGTAGAGCGTGAACATCGCGCCCGCGCCCAGCACCGTGGTCAGCAAGGCCACCAGCACCACCGGACTCTTCAGCACGGCCAGCTCGCGGCGGATGTCGGGACGGCGCCCGGCCTCGCCGGCCGGCAGCGCGAACCATAGCGACAGCATCGCGATCAGGCCCAGCACCGAGGTCGCGGCGAACGACATGCGCCAGCCGATGACCTGCCCCAGCCAGGTGGCGGCGGGCACGCCGCCCACGTTGGCGATGGTCAGGCCCAGGAACATGGTGGCGACGGCGCTGGCCTGCTTGTGGCGCGGCACCACGCTGGCCGCCACCAGCGAGCCCAGGCCGAAGAACGCGCCATGGTTCAGGCTGGTGACCAGGCGGGCCAGCAGCAGCGTCGTGTAGTTGGGCGACAGCGCGGACAGCACGTTGCCCACCGTGAAGATCGCCATCAGCACCAGCAAGGCGTTGCGGCGCGACCAGCGCGAAAGCGCCAGCGTCATCAGCGGCGCGCCGACCATCACGCCGATGGCGTAGGCGCTGATCAGCATGCCGGCGCTGGGAATGGACACGTCCACCCCTTCGGCAATGACGGGCAACAGGCCCATGGGAGAAAACTCGGTCACGCCGATGCCGAAGGCACCGACGGCGAGCGCCAGCAATGGCAGGCCGGCCTTCGCCGGCTGGGAGTCCTGGGGATTCATCTGGTTTCCTTGGTTCGATTGCGCCGACCGGGAAGGCGGGCCGGCACGGAAGGCCGGGTACGGGTAAACCCGATCGGAAGGCAGGCGCCCAGTATGCCGCCCCCATCCTTGCGGAAAAAGCCAGGAAACAGCGAAACACTTTTGACTTGGAGTCACGAATCCCGGAGACGGGCCGGGAGCGTCAGGACAGCCCCAACAGCCGTTCCGTCTCCCGCGCGAGGGCGACCAGCCGCGGGCCGATGTCGGCCGCGCGCTCGCGGTAAGGCCCGTCCTGCGCCGGCACGCCACAATTGAAGACGTACAACAGCGACTGGTAGGGCCGTCCCAGCGGCGCGGCAAAACCGTAGGCGTCCGGGCGCCACTCCAGGTTGTTGCCGCAATAGCCCTTGCGCTCCAGGTCGCGGCGCGCGGCCTCCAGGCTGGGGAAATGGGTCTCGTAATGCCGGGGATCCGCCACCCGCAGCTGGTTCAGCACGGCGGCCCGCTCCTCGTCCGAGACCCGCGCCAGCCACGCCTTGCCAGCGGCGCTGGACAGCAGCGGCAGCGCCGCGCCGATGTCGGGCCGCGTCTGCAAGGCCTCGTTGGAACGGGCCGTTTCCACGTACACCATTTGCAGGCGGTCGCGCACCACCAGCGACACGGCGCCGCGCGCATGGTCGGCCAGCTGCTTCATCAGCGGCCGCGCCAGCTGCCGGATCTGCATGCTGGCGAGCAAGGGATAGCTCAGCGCCAGCACCGACGCACCCAGCCGGTAGCGTGCCGGCTCGCCTTCGCGCTGCAGAAAGCCCAGTTCCACCAGCGTATGGGTCAACCGCGCCACGGCGCTGCGCGACAGGCCGGTCTGCTGCGCAAAGTCCTTGTTGGCCAACACAGGGCGGTCGGCGCGAAAGCAGGCCAGGATGTCGATGCCGCGCGCCAGCGTGGTGGTGAATTCGCGATCCCGATCACTCGCCATTCTGCCGCTCCAGCATTTTCTCCACGCGCGCCACCAGCGTCAGCAGACGCGGCGCGATGCGGCCGCGCAGGTCGCCCGGCCGCAACCGCGTCACGGGCACGCCGCAGTTGAACACCAGCGCCTGGCCGTCGACGCGGGTGCGCATGGGTACCGCCACCGCGTGCACGTCCGAATGCCAGTCGCCCTGTCCCACGCAATAGCCATGCTCGGCGTAATCATGCCGCGCCTGTTCCCAGTCCGGCGCATGGCGCCGCCAGACGGCGGGATCCTGGCGCCGTAGCGCCGCCAGCAAGGGCTCTGCCTCGTCCGCCGGCGCTTGCGCCAGCCAGGCGCGTCCCATCGCGGAAGGCAGCAGCGGCAGCAAGGCCCCGATATCCGGGCGGAACGACACGGCGTCGTGGCCCCGACAGGTTTCCACGTACACCATGTTCAGGCCGTGATGCATGCCCAATGACGCCGAGCCCCCCGCCGCGTCGGCCAGCCGCTTCATCAGCGGGCGCGCCAATTGGCGCACCTTGATGCTGGCCAAAAGCGGATAACTCAGCGACAAGACCGCGGTGCCCAGGCGGTAGCGGCGCAGGCCCACGTCGTAGCGCAGCAGGCCACGCTGCATCAGCGTGGTGGTAAGGCGTGAAACCGTGGCTTTGGACAGGCCGGTGCGGTCCGCCAGTTCACGGTTGCTGAGCGCGGGTTCGCCATGCCGGAAGGCCTGCAGCACCGACAGGCCGTGCGCCAACGTGGTGGCAAAGGCAGGGTCGGCATGGCGTTCGCCGGGGCGGGTGGTCATGGTCGCGTTCCTGAGCCCAGCACGCGCGGAATGCGCGGTCCGTTCCCGCCGATCATAGAGCAGCGATAGCCGATCTGGCTCGCATGGCGTTCAAGATATCAAAACACTTGTCTCAAATCCGGCGGCCTTTTGCTAGCCTGGATTCAACACGGCGCGGCATGCATCAGCGCCCACCATGAAACGGAGACTAGCCATGATCAGGGACCCCGACGGTTTCCCGCAATTCCTCGAATCGCTACGCCGCTACGTGCGCGAGCAACTGGCGCCGCACGAAGCCGAGGTCGCCCGCCTGGACGAGGTGCCGCCGGACCTGGTTGCCAGCATGGCCGCGCAGGGACTGTTCGGCTATTCCATCCCGGAGCAATACGGCGGCGCGGGCATGACGACCGAGGAACTGATCCTGGCCGCCATGGAGCTGTCGCAATGCTCGGTGGCGTTTCGCGCGCGGGTCGGCACCAACACCGGCATCGGTTCCGAGGCGCTGGTGGCCGACGGCACCGAGGCGCAGAAGGCCCGCTACCTGCCGCTGCTGGCGTCCGGCGAGCTGACCGGCTGCTTCGCCCTGACCGAGCCGCAGGCGGGCTCCGACGCCACCGCCCTGCGCACCACCGCCGTGCGCGACGGCGGCCACTACGTGCTGAACGGCGAGAAGTGCTTCATCACCAATGCGCCCCTGGCGGGCCTGTTCACCGTCATGGCGCGCACCGATCCCGACGCGCCGGGCGCCAAGGGCATCACCGCCTTCATCGTGGAACGCGGCACGCCGGGTCTGTCCACCGGCCAGCCCTACGACAAGATGGGCCAGGCCGGATCGCCCGTGTCCGCCGTGCATTTCCAGGATTGCCGCGTGCCGGCCGCCAACGTCATCGGCGGCCAGGAAGGCCTGGGCTTCAAGACGGCGATGAAGGTGTTGAACAAGCAACGCATCCATCTGGCCGCGCTGTGCATAGGCCCCGCCATCCGCATGCTGGACGACACGCTGCGCTTCGTGGCCGAACGCCAGCAATTCGGCAAGCCGCTGATGGACTTCCAGCTGATCCAGGCCATGCTGGCCGACTGCCAGACCGAGATCCAGGCCGCCCGCGCGCTGGTGCTGCAAACCGCCCGCGAACGCGACGCGGGCGCGGACGTGACATTGAACGCCTCGATCTGCAAGTACTTCGCGTCGGAGATGTGCGGCCGCGTGGCGGACCGGTGCGTGCAGATGCATGGCGGCTATGGCTACATCGCCGACCATGGCATCGAACGCTTCTACCGCGACGTGCGCCTGTTCCGCCTGTACGAAGGCACCAGCCAGATCCATCAACTGAATATCGCCCGCCACACGCTGACCCAGGCGGGCTACACGCCCGGCCGCTAGGGCATACAGGGACCGCAGCCGCAAGAAGCCGGCGGCCCGCCAAACCAAAGGAGACTTCCATCATGCTGCACAAGCACCTGCCGAAGTGGATCGGCGCCATGGCCGCCGCGCTCGCCTGCGCGGCGCTGCCGCCGCAAGCCGCGGCCGCCTACCCCGACAAGCCCGTGAGGCTGATCGTGCCCTTCGCCCCGGGCGGTTCGACCGACATCCTGGGACGCCTGCTGGCCGAGGCGCTGCATCCCATCCTGGGCCAGCCGGTCATCGTCGAGAACAAGCCCGGCGCCGGCGGCAACATCGGCGGCGACTTCGTGGCCCGCGCCGCGCCCGACGGCTACACGCTGCTGCTGGCGGCGGCCGGCCCCACCGTCATCAATCCCAGCCTGTACGCCAACATGCCGTTCAATCCGGCCAAGGACCTGGCGCCCATCACCTGCCTGGAACGCGAGCACAACCTGATGGTGGTGACCAAGTCCATGCCGGTGAAGACGCTGCAGGAATTCCTGCAGTACGCCCGCAGCAACCCCGGCAAGCTGTCCTTCGGGTCTCCGGGAAATGGCTCGCCTGCCCAACTGGCCGGCGAACTGCTCAAGCAGCAGACCGGCATCCAGGCCGAACACGTGCCCTACAAGGGCAGCGGCCCCGCCATCACCGACCTGGTGGCCGGCCACATCGACTTCATGATCGACAACATGCCGGCGCTGCTGCCGCAGGTCAAGGCAGGCGGCCTGCGCGCGCTGGCCGTGCCCAGCGACCAGCGCGCCACCGCCGCGCCCGACATTCCCACCTTCGATGAAGCCGGCCAGAAGGGCTTTGTGGTGATGGCCTGGAAAGGCCTGATGGCGCCCGCCGGCACCGACCCGGCGGTGATCGAGCGGCTGCACGCCGCCGTGGTCAAGGCGCTGCAGGATCCGCAGCTGCGCGCCCGCTTCCAGGAGCTGGGCGCGGAACCCCTGGCCAGCACGCCGGCCGAGTTCGCCAAGCAGATCGCCGACGAAACCGCCTGGTGGGGCAAGCTGGTGCAGTCCACCGGCGCCCGCATCCAATAAGCCGACGCAGGGAGACCGCCATGCAATCCTGCTTTCGAATGCTGCGCGCACTGTGCGCCGTCGCCCTGCTGGGCGCGGCCGGCACGGCGCAAGCCGCCGCCTACCCCGACAAGCCGGTGCGGCTGATCGTGCCCTACGCGGCCGGCGGGGGCACCGATACCGCGGCGCGCATGATCGCGCGCAAGCTGGCGCCCCTGCTGGGCCAGCCCGTGGTGGTGGAAAACAAGCCCGGCGGGGCCACGCAGATCGGCACCGCCTACGTGGCCAGCGCCGCGCCCGATGGCTATACGCTGCTGATGGGAACGGCCAACCTGGCGACCAACAGCGTGCTGTACGCCAAGCTGCCCTATGACGTGAAGAAAGACCTCACGCCCGTCGTCTGGGCCACGGACGTGCCGGTCTACCTGCTGCTGCCCGCCGCCAGTCCCCTACGCAGCCTGGACGACTTGAAGCGTGCCGCCGCGCAGCAGCAGGGCCTGACCTTCGCTACGGCGGGAACGGGCAGCATCCCGCATCTGGCGGGCGAGCAGTTCGCGCACCAGACCGGCATCGCGCTGCGTCACATCCCCTACAAGGGCAGCAGCGAAGCCGCCACCGCGCTGGTCGGCGGCCAGGTCCAGATGAGCTTCGACAACCTGCCTCCGGTGTATGCACAGGTCAAGGCCGGCCGCCTGCGGGCCGTCGCCATCGCCTCGCAGACGCGCAACCCCGAGCTGCCCGACGTGCCCACGCTGGCCGAGCTGGGCGTACCGCTGTCGGCCTCGTCCTGGTGGGGCGTAATGGCGCCCGCAGGTACGCCCAAGGACGTGATCGCCCTGCTGAACCGTCAGATCAACGCCGTGCTGGCCGATCCCGAGGTGCGCAGCTACTTCACCGGACTGGGCATGCGTGCCACCGGCGGCACGCCCGAAGCCTTTGGCCGGCACATCGCCGACGAAACCGACAGATGGCGCGCCGTGGTCAAGCAGGCCGGCGTGAAGATCGAGGAATAAGCCATGCAGTCCAAACAAGAACGCAACGGCGGCGACGCCCTGCAAGACCTGTGCGAGCGCGTGCGCCGCTTCGTCGACGAGGTGGCGATACCGGCGGAATCCCCCGCCATTGCCCGCGACGTGGCCGCGCTGGACCGCCGCGTCACCCAATTGCGCATACAGGCTCGCGAGGCCGGCCTGTATGCGCCCCAGTTGCCGCAGGAATGCGGCGGACTGGGTTTGGGCTGGCGCGCCCTGGCCCAGGTGCTCGAAGAGGCCGGCCGCGGCTTCCTGGGCCCCGCCGCACTGAATTGCGCCGCACCCGACCAGCCCAACATGCTGACGCTGCTGCGCCTGGGCAGCCCGGAGCAGCAGGACCGGTTCCTGGCGCCGCTGGTGCGCGGCGAGCAGCGCGCCTGCTTCGCCATGACCGAACCCGCCCCCGGCGCCGGCTCCGACCCGTCCATGCTGCGCACCCGCGCCGAACGTCGTAATGGGCGCTGGGTGCTGAATGGCCACAAGCAGTTCATCAGCGGCGGCGTGGGCGCGGATTTCGCGCTGGTGCTGGCGCGCACCGATACCGGCGCCACGCTGTTCCTGATGCCGGCGGACACGCCGGGCTACCAGGTGGTGCGCGACATCGGCATGGTCACGGGCTACCAGATCGGCGGCCACGCCGAGATCCTGCTGCAGGACTGCGAGGTCGGCGACGAGGCCGTGCTGGGCGAACCCGGCCGCGGCCTGGAATATGCGCAGCTGCGGCTGGAGCCCGCCCGCCTGTCCCACTGCATGCGCTACATCGGCCGCGCCCGCCGCGCGCTGGAAACGGCGCAGGCCTATGTGGTGCAGCGCGAGTCTTTCGGCGCGCGCCTGGCCGATCTGCAGCAGATCCAGGCCATGGTCGCGGACTCCCACATCGACCTGCACGCCAGCCGCCTCATGACGCTGGACTGCGCAACCCGCATGGACGAAGGCCTGTCGGTGAAGCAGCACAGCGCCATGGCCAAGGTCTTCGTGTCCGAGGCCGTGAACCGCGTGGCCGACCGCGCCGTGCAGATGATGGGCGCATCAGGCCTGTCCGACGACACGCCCGTGTCCATGGTCTGGCAGGAGATGCGCCCCTTCCGGATCTACGACGGCGCCAACGAACTGCACCGCGCCACGCTGGCTCGCCGGCTGCTGGCCTGAGCCCTCAAGGAGACGAACATGGAAAACCCCGAATTCCAGGCCTACCGCCTGCACGCAGGCGCGGCGGGCGAACCGCCGCAGGGCCGTTTCGACACCCTGACCGCGGACCAGCTGTCCGCGGGCGACACGCTCATCAAGGTGGCGTATGCGGGCTTGAACTACAAGGACGCGCTGGCCCAGGCCGGGCGCGGCGGCATCGTCCGCGAGTATCCGCGCATCGGCGGCATCGACCTCTCGGGCACCGTGGTGCATTCCGCCGACCCGGCGCTCGCGCCCGGCCAGGAGGTCGTGGTGCACGGCTTCGGCATCGGTGTGGATTGCGACGGCGGCTACGCCGAGTATGCGCGGGTGCGCCATGACTGGGTGCTGCCGCTGCCCGCAGGCATCGGACTGCGCGACGCCGCCGTGCTGGGCGCGGCGGGCTACACCGCCGCGCTCTCGCTGCACTGGATGGAGCACTGCGGACTGACGCCGGACCAAGGCGAGGTGCTGGTCACCGGCGCCACCGGCGGCGTTGCCGGCGTCGCCATCGACATCCTGAGCCAGCGCGGTTATCGCGTCTGCGCCATGTCCGGCAAGCCGGACGCGGCGGACTATCTGCGCTCGCTGGGCGCGCAGGAGGTGATCGCCCCGCCCAACCTGTCGGCCGGCATCAAGCCGCTCATGAGCGCGCGCTGGGCAGGCGTGGTCGACTCCGTGGGCGGACCGCTGCTGGCCCACGCGCTGGCCAGCCTGAAGCCCGACGGCGTGGCCGCCGCCTTCGGCAATGCCGGCGGCGCGGACCTGCCCACCTCGGTCATTCCCTTCATCCTGCGCGGCGTCAAGCTGCTGGGCATCAACGCCAACAGCCCCATGCCGCTGCGGCGCCAGGTGTGGAACAAGCTTGCCGCCGAATACCGCCCCGCGCACCTGGACCTGATCGCGCGCGTCATCGAACCCCGCGAGCTGCCACAGGCGCTGGCCGCCATGCTCGAACGCGGCAGCACCGGCCGCAGCGTCGTGCGCTACTCCTGATCTTTCATCGCCACACCATGACTGACACCTCCCTGTCCCGCCTCTTCGATCCGCAAGGCATCGCCATCGTCGGCGCCTCGGCCACGCCGGGCAAGATCGGCGCCATGCCGATCACATTGCTGCTGCAGCACGGCTACGGCGGCCGCATCATCCCCGTCAACCCGCGCGCGGACGCCATCGCCGGCCTGCCCGCCATGCCCGGCCTGGACGCGTTGGACGCCGACGTGGACCTGGCCATCCTGGCGGTACCCGCCGCCCACGCCGCGCAGGCGTTGGAACGCGCCCGGCCCGGCCAGGTCGGCGCGGCCGTGGTGTTCACCTCCGGCTTCTCCGAGACCGGCGCGGACGGCGCTGCGCAACAGGAACGGCTCTGCGCCATCGCGCGCGAGCGCGGTATCCGGCTGCTGGGCCCCAATTGCCTGGGCTTCATGAACGTGCGACGCAATGTCTACGCGACCTTCTCGCCTGCCCCCGCCAACGGCATCGTCGCCGCCGGCGGCATCGGCATGGTGTCGCAGAGCGGCGCGTTCGGCGCCTACGCCTACAGCATGGCGCGCGAACGCGGCCTGGGCCTGTCGCACTGGATCAGCACCGGCAACGAGGCCGACATCGACGTCGCCGACTGCATCGAATGGCTGGCGCGCGACGCCGATACCCGCGTCATCATGGCTTACATGGAAGGCTGCCGCGACGGCGCCAAGCTGCGCCGCGCCCTGGCCGCGGCGCGCGCGGCCGGCAAACCCGTCGTCGTCACCAAGATCGGCCGCACCCAGGCCGGCGCGCAGGCCGCGGCTTCGCACACCGCCGCGCTGGCCGGCGATGACGCCGTCTACGACGCGCTGTTCCGCCAGTACGGCGCCCTGCGCGCGCGCACCATCGAGGAATTCTTCAACCTGGGCTATGCGCTGGACACCTGGAAACAGCCGCCGCAAGGCCGGCGCCTGGGCATCTTCACCATTTCCGGCGGCGTGGGCGCGCTGATGGCCGACGAAGCCGCCGACACCGGACTGGCGCTGCCTGAGCCCGCCGCCGACGCGCAAGCCCGGCTGCTGGAACGCGTGCCCTTCGCCAGCGGCCGCAACCCGGTCGACGTCACGGGCCAGGCCGTGTCCGAACCCGGACTGCTGCTGGCCACCGCCGACGACATGCTGGCCGATGGACGCTACGACGCCCTGGCCGTGTTCCTGGCCGCTGCAGGCTCCTCCGAAGCCCTGTGGCCCACCTTCGAGGCCTTCGCTCGGCAGATGCAGGCCCGCCATCCGAACGTGCCCCTGGCCATCAGCGCGCTGTTCCCGCCCGCGCGCCGCCGCGAGCTGGAACGGCTGGGCTGCCTGGTATTCGCTGATCCCAGCGCCGCCATCCGCACCATAGGCGCGGTAGCCGGAGCGGCCAGCGCGAGCAACAGCGTGGCTGAAGCGGGCCCCGCAACTGCGATCGCCAACGCCCCGGCATTGCTGGACGCCTACAACGAAGTCCAGGCCATGGACCTGCTGCGTCAGGCCAGCTTGCCCACGTCCCCCTGCGCCCTGGCCACCGATGCGGATGCGGCGGTGCGCGCCGTCGCGGATATGCGCACGCCAGGCATGGGCGCCGGCGGCGACGGCGTTCCCGTCGTGCTCAAAGTGGTATCGCCCGACATCACGCACAAAAGCGATGTAGGCGGCGTGAAGCTCAACCTCCGCGGCGAGGACGCCGTGCGGCGCGCTTACGCCGACATCATGGCCTCCGTGCGCCAGCGCCGGCCCGACGCCCGCATCGACGGCGTGCTCGTCGCCCCCATGGCCCCCAAGGGCGTGGAATGCATCGCTGGCGTGCATTGTGATCCCGTGTTCGGCCCCGTCGTCATGTTCGGCCTGGGCGGCGTCTTCGTCGAAGTGCTCAAGGACGTCAGTTTCCGCCTGGCCCCCTTCGATCGTGATGACGCCCTGGAAATGATCCGCGAGATCAAGGGCTACGCGCTGCTGCAGGGCGTGCGCGGCGCGCCGCCCTGCGACGTCGACGCGCTGGCCGAGGCGCTGGCTGCCCTGTCCCGCTTCGCCCACGCGCGCCGGAAGGACTTCAGTTCGGTGGAGATCAATCCCTTGCTGGCGCTGCCAGAGGGGCAAGGGGTGGTGGCGCTGGATGCGGTGGTGATACGGGGCGAAGGTGCGTCCTGACGGGAAGGACCTGGATCGAGAGGCGGTCGCCGGCCACGCGGTTATGTCGGCCCCCTCGTGCAATCAGGGCAGACGCGCACGCTTGGGCACCACCTGTACCTCGAGGCCCAGCAGATCCAGCATGTCCAGCACCTTCTGCAATTGGAGTGTGGACTTGCCCCGCTCCAGGTCCACGACATACCGATTTCCCGAACCCGACAAACCGGCCAGATCCATTTGCAGCAAATCTTGCAAGCGGCCCGTTCTCTTCACCAATTCACCTAACTCGATCGAGGTGCGGATCGTGACAGGGAAATCTCGGACAGGGGGTTCTGTGATCATCGGCAGCTCCGAAAATTACCGTACGGTCAGTTATTGAAGCTCCATATCAAATAAACCGGGGCAACTTCCCGAGCGGGAATAATCACACAGTTCGAGCCTACCAGCTCTCCGCCCCACGGCTACTCACGAAAAAATCGGACGCTTTCCTCATCGCCGTCCAACCATGTGCCGCCCACAAAAAAAGCGCCTGTCAAAGGCGCTTTTTTTGAGCTACTTTCCGCTTACTTCAGCAGCAACGCATTCAAGCGCTTCACGAACGCGGCCGGGTCCGCGATCTGCGCGCCTTCGGCCAGCAGCGCCTGATCCAGCAGCAGACGCGCCCACTGGTCGAACTCGCCGTCTTCGGCGGCGCGGATGCGGGCCAGCAGCGGGTGCTCGGGGTTGATTTCCAGCACCGGCTTGACGTTGGGCGCTTCCTGGCCGGCGGCCTTGAGCATGCGCAGCAGGTGCGGGCTGAGTTCGTTCTGGCCCACCACCACGCAAGCCGGCGAATCCACCAGGCGCAGGGTCACGCGCACTTCCTTGACCTGCTCTTCCAGCGTCTTCTGCAGGCGCTCGACCAGCGGCTTGAAGTCCTCGGCCACTTCGGCCTGGTGCTTCTTTTCTTCCTCGTCGGCCAGCTCGGCCAGGTCCAGGCCGCCCTTGGCCACCGACACCAGCGACTTGCCGTCGAATTCGCGCAGGTAGGACAGCATCCATTCGTCCACGCGGTCCGACAGCAGCAGGACCTCGATGCCCTTCTTGCGGAAGATTTCCAGATGCGGGCTGTTGCTGGCGGCGGCGAAGGTATCCGCCGTGACGTAGTAGATCTTGTCCTGGCCTTCCTTCATGCGCGACACGTAGTCGGCGAACGACACGGTCTGGGCCTGGTCGCCCGTCTGCGTCGACGCGAAGCGCATGAGCTTGGCGATGCGTTCCAGGTTGGCCGAGTCCTCGCCCGCGCCTTCCTTCAGCACCTGGCCGAACTCCGACCAGAAGGTCGCGTAGTCTTCCGGCTTGTTCTCCGCCATGTCTTCCAGCAGCGACAGGATGCGCTTGGCCGAACCCTCGCGGATCGCGCGCACGTCGCGGCTTTCCTGCAGGATTTCACGCGACACGTTCAGCGGCAGGTCCGCCGAATCGATCACGCCGCGCACGAAGCGCAGGTACGAGGGCAACAGCTGGTCGGCGTCGTCCATGATGAAGACGCGCTTGACGTACAGCTTCACGCCGTGGCGGCCGTCGCGGTCCCACATGTCCATGGGCGCATGCTTGGGCACATACAGCAGCTGCGTGTATTCGCTGCGGCCTTCGACGCGGTTGTGGGTCCAGGCCAGCGGGTCGTCGTAGTCGTGCGACACCGTCTTGTAGAACTCGCGGTACTGCTCTTCCGTGACCTCGGACTTGCTGCGGGCCCACAGCGCATTGGCCTGGTTCACCGTTTCGAGTTCTTCGGTCTTGACCTGCTCGCCCTTCTCCTGGTCCCACTCTTCCTTGGCCATGCGGATGGGCAGCGAGATGTGGTCCGAGTAGCGGCGCAGGATCTCGCGCAGCTTCCAGCCGTTGAGCAATTCGTCTTCGTCGGCGCGCAGGTGCAGCGTGACGTCCGTGCCGCGCGAGGCCTTTTCAGCCGCGGCGATGGTGAATTCGCCCTGGCCGTCGGATTCCCACTGGATCGCGTCCGTGGCGCCGGCGCGGCGGCTGATCACGGTGACCTTGTCGGCCACGATGAACGAGGAATAGAAGCCCACGCCGAACTGGCCGATCAACTGCGCATCCTTCTGCTTGTCGCCAGTCAGCTGCGAGAAGAATTCCCGCGTGCCGGAACGCGCGATCGTGCCCAGGTTGGCCACGGCTTCATCACGCGACAGACCGATGCCGTTGTCGGAAATCGTGATGGTGCGAGCGGCCTTGTCGTAGCTGACCGTGATGGCCAGTTCGCCATTGCCTTCCAGCAGCTCGGGCTGGTCGATGGCCTCGAAGCGCAGCTTGTCGCAGGCATCCGATGCGTTCGACACCAGCTCGCGCAGGAAGATTTCCTTGTTGCTGTACAGCGAATGGATCATCAGGTGCAGCAGCTGCTTCACCTCTGCCTGGAACCCCAGGGTTTCGGACGTGGAAGGCGTGGCGGTTTGGCTCATAGTTCTACGTGGCTAGGTAAATAAATTAGGGACAGTTATTGGCTGCCGGGACATCTGGCCCGCGCGGCCGCCGGGAAACCCTACTGATGTGGGGGCCAATGGCGCGCTTTCAAGGGCGGGCAGGAAAACCCCAACCGGCCCTACCCCCCCATTTTGGGGAGTGGCGGCGGCGCCTCAGAAAATCGAGAACACCTTGCGGTAACGTGTCTTGGCTTCCAGCACGGTTTCATACTGCGGCACCGCCAGCTTGCCGGCCCGGACCAGCTTGCGGATGTCGGCAGCCGTGATCTGCCGCGTTTCTTGCGAGCGCAGCAGGAAATCCGCCGCGCCGCGGTCCATGATCTGATAGATCGAATGGAAAATCAGCTGCGAGGGTCCGAGCTCGTCAAGGTAATAGAGCTTCTCTCCCTTCTGCCAGACCGTGCCGAAGTTGTGATAAACCACGCCGCGCTTGATCCATTCCCCAGCCGGCGCATCCGTCAGCTGGTTGACCAGCGTGGAACGGGACACCAGCCCGCCGCCACCGCCCCGCGAGCTGCGAGCCCAAACTTCCTGCGCCTGCAGGAACAACGTCTGCCCGCCGTCCGTGTACACGTAGGGCGACAGCGCGGTGTATGTGCCCGAAGCCAACGGGTCGTCGCCGGCCCGCTCCACCTGCCGCGTCTGCGTGTTGTAGAAAAAGATGCCGTCCTTGCTGCGGAACAGCGCCTGGTACACATGCCGGCCGTGCTCGTTGAGCAGGCGGTACGGCGCATGCGCCGCGTCGAAGGCCTGCGCGCCCACGTACACCATGCCGTCGCGCGGGTCTTGCAGATAGGGCTGGCGGTACAGGTCGCCCACCATGAAGGTGTACAGCGCGGGATCATCCGACAGCGGCAGCAGCTGTTCGTGGAAATAGACGCGGCGGCCATCGGCGAAGAAATCGTCGCTGGAACGCACGTCCCCGTCCCGGCCTGCCGGCAGGCGGCGCAGCGAGGCCGGCGCCGCCTGCGGCATTTCGCGGCCCCGGTAGTACACGCGCTCGTCGTCGGTGGCCAGCTCGCGGTCCAGCAGCGGCCGGTAGGGCCGGGCGCTGGCCGGCAGGGCGACGAACGGATACAGGTAAGTCTGCGGCTTGGGGCCGGCGTCCGCCTGGTACAGGACCTTCTGCCAGAACTCGTCCAGCATGCCCAGGCCTTCGTTGCGCACACTGTGCATCGAACAGAAAACCGTGACCGCGCCATCGCTGAAATAGCTGTTGCCCAGGTAGCGCGCGGACGCTGGCTTCATGCCCGGCAGGACCTGATTGCCGCAATACACATGGCGCTGGTCCCTGGCCGCCTGCCTGCCGTCGAAAGCCCCGGTATCGAAGGCCGCGAAACTGGCCGGATCGGCCTCGTCCATGCGGTAATAGCCGTTGCTGGGAACGGCGGCGTAAACGCCACCCTGATAGTTCTTATAGATGCTGTTGCCGTAGGACTGCCCATGGTCGACGGCCGCGAAGTCGTCGCCGTCCATCAACCAGAACAGCAGGAACATCGGCAGCGCGGCGATGATCAGGACCAGCGTGATCACGGCCCATTTGGCGCGTTTTTGCATGAAGAGGCAGAGGCTGACGGCCCTTGATTGGCGACCAGGGATTCTAACCAGCGGCCCCGACCCAGCCCGCCCCCGGGCGCGTCCCCGGACGGCGCAGGGCCTTCCCCGCTAAAATCCCGCACTTTCCTCCCCTACCCCGCCCCTGGCCGGCCCATCCGCCATGCAACCCGCCTCCCTGACCCAACCCGTCCCCCACGGCGCCTCCGACGCCGACCCCAGCCACGACCTGGTCTACGGCCCCGACGACCGCCCCGCGCCTCCCGTGGCCTTCGTCGCCGCCCTGCAGCACCTGCTGGCCATCCTGGTTCCCATCGTCACCCCCGGCCTGCTGATCTGCCAGGCCCTGGGCGTGAGCACCCGCGACACCACCCTGATCGTGTCCATGTCGCTGGTCATCTCCGGTATCGCCACCTACGTCCAGTGCAAGCGCTTCGGCCCCCTGGGCGCCGGACTGCTGATCGTGCAGGGCACCAGCTTCAACTTCGTCGGCCCGCTGATCGCCGGCGGCTCGGTCATGGTCAAGCAAGGCACCCCGGTCGAAGCCGTCATGGCCGCGATCTTCGGCGTGGTCATCGCCGGCTCCTTCGTTGAAATGGGCATCAGCCGCATCCTGCCCTTCGTCAAACGCCTGATCACCCCGCTGGTCACCGGCATCGTGGTGCTGCTCATCGGCCTGACGCTGATCAAGGTCGGCCTCATCAGCATGGGCGGCGGCTACAGCGCCATGGGCAACGGCACCTTTGCCAGCGCCGAGAACCTGACCCTGTCCGGCCTGGTCCTGGGCACCATCATCCTGCTGAACCGCGTGCCGGTCGTGTGGGTGCGCAGCACCGCCCTGGTGCTGGCGCTGGCCGTCGGCTACATCGCCGCCGCCTACATGGGCCGCCTGGACTTCACCGGCGCCCGCGAAGCCGCCCTGTTCCAAGTCCCCACGCCGCTGCACTTCGGCCTGGGCTTCTCGTGGGCGCTGTTCGTGCCCATGCTGATCATCTACCTGGTCACGTCCCTGGAAGCCATCGGCGACGTCACCGCCACCAGCAAGGTCTCCAAGCAGCCCGTCGAAGGCCCGCTGTGGATGCAGCGCATCAAGGGCGGCGTCCTGGTCAACGGCGCGAACTCGCTCTTGGCGGGCGTGTTCAACACCTTCCCCAGCTCGGTCTTCGCGCAGAACAACGGCGTGATCCAGTTGACCGGCATCGCCAGCCGCCACGTCGGCGTGTGGATCGCCGGCATGCTGGTCCTGCTGGGCCTGTTCCCGGCAGTGGCCGGTATCCTGCAGGCCGTGCCCGAGCCCGTCCTGGGCGGCGCCGCGATGGTCATGTTCGGCGCGGTCGCCGCGTCCGGCATCAACATCCTGGCAGGCATCCACCTGGACCGCCGCGCGCTGCTCATCATCGCCGTGTCCCTGGCCCTGGGCCTGGGCGTGTCGCAAGTGCCGGAAATCCTCTCGCACCTGCCCCATGCCGTGAAGAGCGTGCTGGAGTCGGGCGTCGCCACCGGCGGCATCTGCGCACTGGTGATGAACTGGTTTTTGCCTGAGAAGAAGTAAGGCTGCGGGTTCCTGGGAAGCCGGTCCCGGCCTGCGCCTGTGTGCAGAGGGACTTGCCCCCGTCAGATGGCCGGATCCAGGGCCGCCTGACAATTTTTCCCAGACCGCATATAATCGCCGTCTTCGCTTCTCCCGCGACCGTCATTTGGACGTGTCCGCGACCTCCTAGCCCGGGTGGTGAAATTGGTAGACGCAGGGGACTCAAAATCCCCCGCCGTTTTTTTTTTTGGGAGGGCTTCTCGCACAAGAACAGCCGCATATCCGTCCATCCGATTTCCGTGGTTCATTGAGTTGCTGGAATCGAGGATGCCGGGCACCGCCAGGGGCAGCAGCAAACAAGTCGCAAGCGGTGGCGACCACTTTCACGGGATGGAATGGCTCGGGCGGAGATAACGTGCAGCCGGGGTGTGCGGGGCGGGAGCCGCGATTTTCGGGAGCGCGTGGAAGCCGGTGGACGTTGATGGAGCTATCCCCTGGGGATAGCTCGCAGGTGCATGGACAGCAGCGAAGCACCGCAACCGCCTCCATGCCGGATCACTTCCTGCGCTTGACCTCCTTCGGCGCAGTCGGTTCCTGGGCTGCTTGGGGCTTCGGCTGCGCGTCCTGCGCGGTTTTGGGGCTGAGGGTCACGGACTCGACGCGGAACGGCAGGATGCCGACGCTGCGTGCGTTGATCTGCCAGGTCTCGCGCGGCTGATCTTCGTTGTCCGTCCAGGGCTCGCGCTCCATGCGGCCGACGACCAGCACGCGCATGCCTTTCTGGTACAGATCCTTCCAGTGCGCGACGTCACGGTGCCAGATTTCCACCGGTGCCCAGAAGCCGCCGCGATCCTCGAAGTCGCCGCCTTTGGTGGGAACGGGGTTGTCGAAATACACGTTCAGCCGCAGTAAGCGCCGCGGCTCGTCGTTGCCGTTGGGGAACTCCCGGTACTCGGGCGGGGAGCCAATGTTGCCTTCGCCCCAAAAGTGCGTGCTCATGTTGCAATCTCCATGGTGGTTGAAATACTCGTGCCGCGTCGGCTTCGGGCGCGTACTGGGGAGTCCGGTGCCATCACCGGTCACGCATTCCAGATGGGATGGACTTGAGCCTGCGCAGGTAGGCGTCTTCCGCCTCGGCCGCCTTGCTGGCGCATTCCTGTGCCTGCCTGCCCAGGGTGTGCAGCAGACTGATCTGCATGTTCAACGTGATGCGCTGAAGCTCGATCGCGTGCAGCTCGGCCAGCAGATTGACCGGCGTGCCGGTGCTCGCCATCAATTCCTCCCACAGGGCCACACCCATGGCTGAGCGGTCGTGTTTGCGCCAGCGCAAAAACGCCGTGCCTGCGCCAGTGGTTTGCTGGACCAACTCCACGGGCAGCAGGTGGAAGGGATGCCCGACTGCCTGTTGCAGCACCTGCCGCTGCGTCAAGCCAATCAACTCGTCGCGCATGGCGAAGCACTGGCTGGCCCAGGCCTCAAGATCCCCCTTACCCTTAAAAGGCTTCAAAAGGCCTTTTAGAGAGGCAGCGTGTTCCAGCTTCATGAAGGCTGCCTGTTGCAGGCCCAGGAAGTAGCGGGGTTCGCGGTTCGGATCGCTCATGCCTGCTCGCCCTCGATCTCGCCGGCGCTGACTTCGGGTGCTGTGTCAGTGGCCAGCTCGTCGGTGGCGGCCTCGTCGTTGGGGGCGGGCGCTGCAGCAGGACTCTCGGCACGCTGTTGCAGGCCACGGCGCACGATGGGCGGCGCGAACTTCGAGCGGCGCGTGCCTTCCAGCACGTCCTGCGGCAGTTCGCCGAATTTCTCCAGCGCCGCCCGAGCTGCGGCGTTCTTTGATACGAAATCGTCGCGCGTACAGCCCGAATAGCGGTATTGCTGGGCCAGCGAGAACAGGCTGCGCAGTGCATGGGCGCCCTCGTTGAGCCAACGCTCCAAGGTGCTGCGGTCGATGAGTGCCGTGTGGTGGGCGAGGATCAGTTTGCGGGCGATGTCGTCGTATTCGGCCAGCAGATAGACGGCGGCAAAGCCGAGCTGCGCATTGACGAACAGCGGCAACTTGACGGGCTGAACGTTGAGGTTTTCGCCCAGGCTGAGTGCCGGCGGCACGCTCGCCAGTGCCTGATCCACCTGCTCGCGCAGCGATTGCAGCGTGGTCTTGGTCTGGTCGAGCTTGACCTCGATGCGCAGCATCCACCAATCCGAGTACGGGTCGTCCTGTTCCGAACCGCGCCGCATCTTGTTCATTTGGGCGATGTAGCCGTTCAGGCCAACGATGCCCGGTCGCCCCTCGGCGGCGGCCCGGCCATGCCAGATGCGCGAAGCGTGGTGCGTGTGAAGCGTCAGCGACATCGCGCTGCGCAGGGAGCCGAGATTCAGTTGCAGTGGTTCATTGGTTGCCATGGTGTCCGCTCGTTGTGTGGAAAGGAGCGGTCAGCTTCGGCAGGAAGCGGAAGGCCGTCAGTCAACAAACCGAAACCTGCCAGACCCCGGTTCAGCGCGTGGTGGCCGCCTGCGGCGCGAGCTATCCCCTGGGGATAGCTCCATGGAGCGCCAACGAACGCTGCACGTCGGGATCAGGGCGGACAACGCAGATGCTGCTGCAGATGTTCGAGGCCAGGCTTGCGACTGCACGGCATCCGCCCCAACGGTGAAACTATCCCCAGGGGATAGCTCTATTGGCATCCATGGGCGTCCACTTCACGGCCTTGTCAGCCGGCTCACTTGCTGGCGAGCAGGTCTCGCAGCCGCTCGATGTGCTGCCTGGCGACTTCTGGTGGTACCGGCTTACCCTGCGTTTGGACCGACGATGTGGGTGGTGGCCGTTCGTTTGGCGGAGCGGGTGCCGGTGGCGGGTCTTTCTTGGCCCAGGCATTGAACTCGCCGTGGATGGCTCGCTGGATGATGCCGAATAGATACCCAGCGGGATTGCGGATGCCGTGGTTGCTACAACGCGCGGCCCATTCGTCCAGCACATCCTGCCTCAGCGAGGCATCAACCTGCTGCAATGCCACCTTGGCACCCGCCTGCTGTTCCGCCTTCAGTTGCGCAAAGCGCTTGGGCCATTGCAGATCGTCCAGCGCGCGCGCCTGCGCAGTAGTACGTATTTCATTAATACAACTACTACGTACTGTACGGGCCTGCTTCGGATTCCGAAGAGAGACGTCTGGCGCGGGTTTCGGCTCTGCTTCGGAATCCGTAGAGGGGCGTTCGCCATTCCGAAGAAAGCTCGGAACCCCTTCTTCGGAATCGTGACTGGCGTCTTCCTGTGGATAACTATCGCTGGCCGTAAAGTCCTGGTTGGCGAGACGTTCGGCCATCACCTGCAACCGTGACGGGAGGGTGCGTCCGGCCAGCAATGGGTCTTCACCGATTTCCTTGAGCGTGTGCAGGCCCACGATCTGCACGGCCTTGGCAGAATGGCCGAGCGCCTGGCTGACGAGTTGCAGGTAGTCGGGGTCGAGCTGCATGGCCTCGAACGGTGTCAGGGACTCGTCGTGCAGCACGTACAGATTGCCGAGGATGCGGCCGGTCTTGGGGTCACGCCGTCGCTGAACCAGGCTCAGCCAGCGGGTCAGGCGCATCAGTGTCAGCGCCCGTGCTACGGTTTCATGCGAGGCTTGGCCCGCGCAGGGCATGGACGCCAGCCAGGGCCGCAACTGCTCGTAGGTGGGAAATGCAGTCACGCCATCGTCGTTGAGCATCAGCCGGAACACTTGCCAGGCGTTTCGTTCCAGCGGTGTCAAGCGGCGGTCAAGGAACAACTTGCGTGGCACCGTCTCGTGCCGGTTGCCACTGAACAGAAAAGCATCGCCGGAGGTGGGCGTGGGCGACTGTGCAGGTGTAGACGCAGGTGCGCTGGGGGCGGGCTTGGGGGCAAGGTCTTTCAGCGCAGCATCGAACAGTTCTGCCAGTGCGATGGGACCTTGGCGTCGGACTCGTGATGCGGGTTCGTCCATGGCCATGACTCAAGCCAATCCCTGATCGACCCAGCCTTTGATCGAGGCCCAGACCACCGACAGAGGCAGCGACATGCCTTCGGCCAAGTCCATGGCGGCATCGAGGATGGAGGTTTCGTCTTCGAGATCGACGGTTCTGCTGTTGGTCACGGCCTTCCATCGCCGCCACAGCTCCGTGTCCTGCTCCTCGTCCAGCACGGGGTGCCGCCCCTTGCGCTTGGGCAGACCGAGGATTTCACGGCGAAGCGCTACTTCCTGATGCGTCAAGCCATAGAACTTGCTGACCATCTCGGTGCTCGCGCCCAGTCTGAGCATGCGATCGACTGTGGCGATTTCCTTCTCCACGTCTTGTGCCTGCTGGAGCAGCCGCCGCAGCACTTCGCGGTTGACCGTCACTGAGCACCACGAGACGTTGGCGTTGGCCAGCACGCTGATTAGCGCGGGATGCTTGAGGGCGTCCAGCTCTGCCTCGCCAAACCCCATTAGTTTGCAGCGGCGCAGTTGCCCATTGCGCAGGTCATAGAGGGCCTGGGCAATGACAGCCTGGTTGAGTGGGTGTGCTGTGGACATGCTGGCCTCCCTCGCTCAGGTTCCAGAGTCCGCAGCGCCGGCTTCGAGATCGAGCAGGCGGCGGGCCAGTCGCAGCAGGCGGAACAGCTTGACCAGCGCGGCGTCGCTCAATCGTCGGGTTACGTCACCCTGGCCGTGCAGCAGCGCTGGCAGGTCGATGACGAGTTGCCCGTTGTCCAGACCGACGTCGGCGGGCTGCTGACCGGCCAGGCAAGCCAACAACGCATGGACGGCACGGCCCAGCGGCGCTGGGTTGGTGGTGCGAACACGGCAGGCGAAGCCGATGCCGTCTGGGCGGTCATCGATGCACTCGCCCAGGTCTACCTCGACCGCAATCTCGCGGGCAAACTGCGCGACGTGGATGCGCAGGTGTTCGGGTGTGTCCAGGCCGGGGGCGATGTACCAGACATCCGAGATCGGATAGAGCCCGCCAGCCTGCACCGGGATGGACTGCAAGACATTCGCCGAGAAGTCGTGCGGCAGTGCATCGCCCAACTGGTTGGCGACCATGCGCTGGATGAACTCAAGCCGTTCGGTTGTCGGCGCCGGGGAGACAATGTGCTTCTGAAGCAGGTCGCCATCTGCCGCCGGACTGACCGCGCCCGAATGACTGTCATCCGCGTCGCTCTCGCCCGTCGAGGGCGTTGCCGTCGGCCTCGTGGCAGGTGGCGCGGTATTGGCAGGTGGGCGCGCGATGGCCTCTGGCTCTGGCAAGGCAGGCGGTGTCGAGGGCGGCGTCGGCTCGCTGACCAAGGCACGCTGGCGGCTCTCGGATTCGGTCATGTCCAGAGCGAGCACGTCGTAATCGACGTTCAGCAATTCGGTCATCTGGCCGATCAGCTCGTCCTGTACGCGCTGCGCAGAGAACTCGTCAGCCTGGACATCGAATTGCGACAGCACTTCCTGAAAGAACTCGTCGAAGTCCTGAACCAGTGAGCGGCCTTTGGCGTAGTGCTCCCAGGTGCGCTCGCAGGCCTTGCGCATGACCGACAACCGCTCGACCTGGTGACGCCCCAGGCCGGCGTAGAGCACGGTCGGGATTGCGGGCAGCAGGTAGCGTACCGCGTCGGCCATCCGGCTGATGTGCGACTGCTGCACGGGGTATCCGTCGGCGGCCAGGCGGCGGGCCAGCTCGGACTGGCTCAGGGTGGAGCCGCTTTCCAGTTCGTAGAACTCGCGCGCTTTCTCGACGCCCAAAGCGCGCTCGATGAAGGTGAGGCCACCGCGCAGTTCGTTTTCCGCAAGATGCCCGGTGAGCGCGACGATCTCGCCACGCTCGGGCCATGGGCGGAACAGGCATGAGACCCGAAAAAAACGTTCGTCCCTGGTCTCCGACCAAAGTTCGCGCAGGATTGCCAGTCGCGTGTTGCCGCCATTGCGGATGATGTAGTGATCGTCGCCGGGCCGCCGGGTGATGGCCGGAGCCGCGTCCAGGCCACGTTCGCGGATGGATGCCTTGATTTCCTCGTACACCGGATTGCGCTTCTTGCGCGGGTCGTGGTCGTAGGGGCGCAATTGGTCGAGCGTCACGACCATGGGCGTGTCGGCGATCGGGTCGCTCAAGGTCGTTGCTGACGGGCCGCTGCGCTCGAACCCGGACGCAAGCAGTTTGCCGGCCATCTGCTGGGAGGTGATCTCAGTCATGGCCGCCCCCCTGCGCTTGGGATCGGGTCTCGCGCTCGGCACGACGGATCTGCGCACGGGCGTTGAGGGCTGCCCGGTGATCGCTGGCCGTCGAACTGGTGTAGATCGCGGCGCAGCCTGCCTTGGTGAACTTGAGGTGACCGCCCGCCGTGCGCTTGACGTGCCAGCCTTCGCCGACGGCGAACTCGATCAGGGCGCGCAGCCGGCTGTGACCTCGGGCCAGTTCATGTGCGTTGGCCATGGGGCCTCCTGGTATCAAGAGGCTGTGGCGGACGGCCGGACACTGCGGTAAATCGATCCTGCCACTGTGGGAGCAATTCGCCGGCAAGATCGCGCATGGTGGCGAGCGCGGCGGGAGCGACTCTGCCCACTGGCTGACGGTACTCGAGCCGATGCACCGGCAGGCCGCGCGTCGCGGCACGCGGATAAGCCTCAATGGCCGGCACGTCGGTAGCCAACACACGGATGTCGGCATGGTTCTGGAACAGATCGCGCAGCGCCTGCTGGATCAGGCGGGCGTTGGCGGACACCGGATGGACGCGGTTGATGAGCAGGTGCAGCTGCGGTGGCTCGATGCCCAGCTGCCGGTACGGTGCAATGTCCTCCAGCAACTGCATGGTGCCGCGCCGCAGCTCGCGGGCGGCGAGAATTTCTGGGGTCACGGGTGACAGTGCGAGGTCGGAGGCCAGCACCGCCATCTCCAGCAGCACCGAGCGCGCGCCCTGGGTGTCGATCAGCACCAGGTCGTAGAGGGGATTGAGCGCCGGAAGCAGATGCCGCAGCCGCAAGCGCCCGTCCGGCGCGTGCAGCAGCAAAGTGTTCAGTTCGCCTCGGTGGTCGTTGGAGAGCACCAAGTCCAGGCCCGCGATGATCGTGCGGGACACAAGCTGGTCGAGGTCGCGCTCGTTGAAGGCCAGCAATTCATAGATGCCGCCCGGCGCGCGGTGAGCCAGCTCATAGTATGAGGACAAGGTGGGCTGCACATCGAGGTCGAGCAACAACACGCGCAGTCCGGCGTCCGCAGCGAGACCGCCGAGGTTCGCAGCGGTGGTGGTCTTGCCGACCCCACCTTTGGTTGAAATGATGGATACGACCTGCATGGCGTTCTCCGTGTCAAGATGAAAAGTCCGCGGGAGAACGGGTCAGGCCCGGCTGTTGACGCGCTCGTCGATCCACTGATCGATTTCGATAGAGTCCCAGCCCACAGCGCGCACGCCCAGACGCAGCGCCTGCGGGAACTGGCGCTTCTTCATCAGGTTGTAGATGTGGGCGCGTTTGAAACCGGATTTCGCTTCGACTTCTTCCAGGCGCAGGATGCGGCGCTCGTTTGGCTGCAGTACAGATGTTTGCGACATGGCAGTCACTCCTGAACGCTCAGTGGCGTTTGTTGGCGTGACCTCTATTCAATAGACACGGCTGCGAAAAGACATTGCAAATGCAATCTCCGCGACTGCACATACAAGCTGGCAAATCTCAGCGGGAGGCGCTACGCAGCCGGCGCCTGGCGGTGGCGAACTTACCGTTCAATGTCCGCTCCGCGATGCCCATGGCGCCGCTGTGATGGGCGACCAGCGCGCTGACCACGGCCTCCTGCGTCTTGAAGCTGGAGTACGGCGTGCCCGATGGCGACTGGCCGAGCATCAGCTCCAACAGGCCGCCAACGATGTTCAGGTAGGTGGCCTCGGCTCGATCACTGATCGGAGACTGCGCGCATGCCGGAATCACCGTGGGCTGCTTGAGCAGCGCGTCATGCTTGTCCTGCAACTCGCGAAGCTGACGTTTGGTCTGTTCCAGGACGGATTTCAAAGCCTGGCGTTCGACCAGCATGGCTTGCCCTGTTTCCAGAGAGATGAAGGGATGGGTGATGCGCTCGCTGCGGGAGAAGAGAAAGCCGGGCCGCTGCTCGGGGTAGTGCTGGCGCATCCAGCACTTCAGATCGACATGGCGTACCGTCAGATCAGGCGATTCAATCAACGCGGTGTCGCGCGTCGTGATGCCGTGCTGCCCGAAGGGCAGTTCCCCGTTGAGGATGCCGTCATAGATGCGGTCGGTGTACAGCCGCAGTTCGCCCAAACGTGGACAGTCCAGCGACTGCGGCAGATTCATCGGCGACGAGACCGAAGCCAGGATCGCCTGCTCGTATCGCAGCAGTCCGGCCCAGCGGATGGACGCTTCGAGCGGGCGGTAGAACACCTTTGATGTTGGTGCATCATTTTTGTTCTCGTGCATGCTCCGTCTCCTTCCAGGAGAAGAACTACAGGGCCGACTGCTTTTGCAGCCGTCCTCATGGTCGGCCTGTTGTCCGCGCAAGACGCGAGTGATGACGCCCGCTTTTGATTACTTCTGATCAGTTCGCGCAACGAGTAGGCGTTGTGTGCTCGATGTACAAAAATCCATTGAGCACAAGAAAAGCGAGCGTCAGTCGCGGCTCGACAGTGACGCTTGCGCTATCAGGATCGTGAGAAGTGGCGGCTCACGCAAAACCGTATCGGTATGGTCTGATACGGCAGCGGTTTGAAAAAGCTGCGAGCGGTCGGAATCTATTGATCCGGGCTTGGGATTGGCTGCGGAAATCCGCTGGCGTCATATCCGATGGGGATACTGATATAGCGAGATAGCATCACAGAGAAGTCACCTATGGTGACTGCCAAGCGCAGATTCGACGCTAAACACGGCCTACCAACACTTGGAAAGTGCGAGTTGGCGGGTGGTCATGCAACGATCGACCTATTGGTTCCCTGCTTGGACCTTGACCGGACGGGCTGCCGTCCGGCCTCAGCTCAACGGGCGACCAGATCTTCGGGCGTATCAACCAACATTGCCGTTTTTACCAGGCGCTCTGCAGTCTGCCTGGCCAGCACCGGAGATACTTCCGATTGCTCTGCAAGCTCATCGGTTTCTATGGCATGTGCGGCGACCAGTCGAGCTGCAAGATGCAGGTTGGTCGGATCGACTGCCTCGATGACTGGACACTTGCCCAGGGCATCGTATGGCCGCAGCAGTGCGTGATAGATGTGCCAGGTGTCGATGCCGCGCGGCACCAGCTTCAGGACAGCCTGAATCAGCTTGCGTTTGATGGGGTTGAGTTGCCAGTCCGGGACGCGCTGTCCACGGTGACCCAGATGGATCGACAGGAGATTGCCAGCCTGAATCTCGTAAGTGATCCAGCGGCGGGACTTGCCAACCAGCTTGGCGTAGTCGGCCACCGACAGGTTGTGGGATGCCTCGAACATCTCCAGCAATTGCAAGCGCTCGCGCTGCACCTCTGACAGCGTGGGTCGCGCGTACTCGGGCAGATGCACCGCCGAAAGTCGATAGACGGAAGCTGGAACCGCTGGCGCATCCGGTGCAGGCGCAACGATCAACTGAGGGGCGTTTGGATTCATGGCGGGCGGCTGCGCTGCCGCCTGTCCGGCAATCGTGGGCAGACCCTGCAGCGTGATGGTCAGGTGCGTGCTGGCAACTTCGACCTGATTCTGCTCGAACAAGTCCAGGCGGTCGGCCCAGTCTTGCATCATGACGCGGCGCTGCTCGACGTACTCGGCGTGGTTGTAGGTCGCGCTGATCCGATCCGGATCGGCATGCGAAAGTTGGGCGTCTACCCACTTGGGCGGATAGCCCAATTCATTGAGCGCGGTCGAGATGGTGGCGCGAACGCCGTGCCCAGTGAGCTGGTCTTCATAGCCCATGCGCTTGAGCGCGCCATTGAGCGTGTTCTCGCTGAGAGGTTTTTTCAGGCACCAATCACCGGGAATGAGATAGACCTGCGCTGGCTTCAGATTTCCCAGCAGATGACGAACGACTTCTTGTGCCTGCAATGACAGTGGCACGATGTACGGCGGGATGTCGGCGAAACGCTGGCGCTTCTTCTTGGTGAGCTGCTTGCGTTGCTTGAGCCTGACAACCGGGATGATCCACAGACCGCGCTCCAGATCGAACTGATCGGGCGTGGCGTAGCGCAATTCACCGGTGCGCACGCCCGTGAGCAGCAGCAGACGTAGACCCAGTTGCGTATTCAGGCGGCCGCTGTACTTGCGCAACGTCTGCAGCATTGCCGGCAGTTCGGGCATGCGCAAAAAGGGGTTGTTCTCCACCGGCGGCAGCGGCATCGCCACCACATCCAAATCCTTGGCCGGGTTGTCGCCCATGTTGGACACCACCACCGAGGCGTAGGTGAATAGCTGGCTGAACCAGGTGCGCAGCTTCTCGGCGACCGACAGCGAGCCACGCTTTTCCACTCTGCCGATGATGTCCAGCAGGTGGGCGCGGGTGACGTCGTAGACGGTCAGGTGGCGCAATACGGGAAACACATCCTTGGCGAAGACGCGTCCGATCTGTTTGGGCGTGCTCTGGCGACCCTCATTTTCCAGAGAGAGGCTGCGGTGGGCCAGCCATTTGTCGTAGATGGCCTGGAAGGTGTGCTCGCCCGCCAGGACGATGGCGTGGCGCTTGCGCTTGCGCTCCGAATGCGGGTTGATGCCCTTGGCCAGCATGGCCCGGGCCTCGTCGCGCAGATTGCGAGCGTCTTTCAGGGAAAGCGCGGGATAGCCACCCAAGGACATGCGCTCGCGCTTGCCGCCCCAAGTGAAGCGGAAGTGCCAGGCCTTGAAGCCGGTGGCGGAGATGTAAAAGTAGAGACCGTCGAAATCGACAAGCGAATACGCCTTGCCGGTCACCTTGGCCTGTCGAACCTGGAGGTCTGAAAGCATGAGTCCAACTCCTGCGAAGCGAGTTGGATGCCATGTTCCCGACGGAACCCCGGCTCCTCCAGCAACAATACGGTTTTGGGGACCTCCGTATTGCCAGTGTACCGCTCAACGTACCAGTTAGAACCGGCTGGGAGTGGATTTCGCTGGATGTCGGTGGATTGAGATCAGGTAAAAATCTCAATCCTGACAATGACTTACGACGTTCCCTGGCGTTCGGTGGAAGTCCCTGGAAAGTCGAAGTGGAGCGGGTGATGGGAATCGAACCCACGCTTGAGGCTTGGGAAGCCGCCGTTCTACCATTGAACTACACCCGCTCGGGTGTCGTGCCCTCGGCGCAAAGCCGAAGCAGAGGCGGCGATTATAGCGCGCCTTTTTTCATCGACGCGGGCGGCCGCCGTCTTGCGCCGGAGGTCTTCAGCCTCAAGGCTATAAATATGTCCCCAATTTAGTGCATCTGGGCGACAGCGGCGCGCCGGACCTGCCACTACAATCCGGGCTATGAATACGAACACCCCCGACAACCACCCCGCAGCCGCCTCGGCCCCGGCTGCCGCAAGCACCCCCGCCACGCCCGGCAGCGAGGCTGCGCCCGCCGCCGTTTCCCCGGAAACGCAGGCGGCGCTGGCCAGTACCGCGCACGCTCCCAACAGCCCGGGCGCAACCCATATCCGCAGTTTCGTGCACCGCCGCGGCCACATTACGCAGGGCCAGCTGGCCGCGCTCGAGCGCCTGATGGGCCAATGGTCCATTCCCTATGCGCCGCGCCGCCTGGATCCCGCCGCCGCCTTCGGCCGGCAGGCCCCGACGGTACTGGAGATCGGCTTCGGCATGGGCGAGACCACCGAGAAGATCGCGCTGGCGCGTCCGGACGACAACTTCCTGGGCGTGGAGGTGTTCAACGCCGGCGTCGGCTCGCTGCTGCGTCGCATCGAGGACTCCAGCATCCCGAACCTGCGCATCATCCAGCACGACGCGGTGGAAGTGGTGCGCGACATGATCGCCCCCGACTCGCTGGCCGGCGTGCATATCTATTTCCCGGATCCGTGGCCCAAGAAGCGCCATCACAAGCGCCGCCTGATCCAGCCCGCGTTCATCTCGCTCTTGGCCAGCCGCATTGCGCCGGGCGGCTACATCCATTGCGCCACCGACTGGGAAGACTACGCGGTGCAGATGCTGGAGGTGCTGGGCAACGAGCCGCAGCTTGCCAATACCGCTGACGGCTACGCGCCGCGCCCCGATTACCGCCCCCTGACCAAATTCGAGAGCCGCGGCCTGCGCCTGGGCCACGGTGTCTGGGACCTGATCTTCAAGCGAGTCGCCTGATGCTATATCCGCCCATCGAACCCTACCGCCAAGGCACGCTGGACACCGGCGACGGCCACCAGATCTATTGGGAACTCTGCGGCAATCCGCAGGGCAAGCCCGCCGTGTTCCTGCATGGCGGCCCCGGCAGCGGCTGCTCGCCCGTGCACCGGCAACTGTTCGATCCTCAGCGCTACAACGTGCTGCTGTTCGATCAGCGCGGTTGCGGCCGTTCGCAGCCCCACGCCAGCCTGGAGAACAACACGACCTGGGATCTGGTGTCCGACATCGAGCGCCTGCGCACCGAGGTCATGGGCGCGGAAAAATGGCTGGTGTTCGGCGGATCCTGGGGGTCGACGCTGGCGCTGGCCTATGCGGAAACGCATGTGTCCCACGTCAGCGAGCTGGTGCTGCGCGGCATCTTCAGCCTGCGCCGCTCGGAGATCCATTGGTTCTACCAGGAAGGCGCGTCGTGGCTGTTCCCCGACCGTTGGGAAGAGTACCTGGCGCCGATTCCGGAAGACGAGCGCGGCGATCTGGTCGCGGCTTATCACAAGCGCCTGACGGGGGATGATCCGGCCGAACAGTTGCGCGCCGCGAAGGCCTGGAGCAAATGGGAAGACAGCACCATCACGCTGCTGCCCAGCCCGCGCCATCAGCAAAGCCATGCCGCCGACCGCGCCGCGCTGGCGTTCGCGCGCATCGAGAACCACTATTTCGTGAACCGCGGCTTCATGGAAGAAGGCCAGCTGATCCGCGATGCGCACAAGCTGCGCGGCATTCCGGGCACCATCGTGCAGGGCCGCTACGACGTCTGCACGCCCGCGCGTACCGCCTGGGACCTGCACCGTGCCTGGCCCGAGGCCGAATTCCACCTGGTCCCGGACGCGGGTCATGCGTTTGACGAACCCGGCACGTTGGCGCGGCTGATCGCCGCCACCGACGGCTATGCGCGATAACTGAGGAGACCTGCATGCACATCACCCTGAACGGAGACGCACGGGAGTTTCCCCTGGACACGACCGTGAATGAACTGCTGGAGGCCCTGGGCTATGCCGGCAAGCGTGTGGCCGTGGAACGCAACGGCGAAATCGTGCCCAAGAGCCAGCACGCGCAAACCGCGCTGAGCGACGGCGACCAGGTCGAGATCGTGGTCGCGGTGGGCGGCGGCTGACACCCGCGCCGCGCTGAACGCTGCAAAGACAAGGGCCGCTGCGATAGCGGCCCTTGTCGCATGTAGCCGCGCGCCGGATGCGGTTTAGGCCCAGCGCGGTGCATTCCCTGCAAACTGACCAGCATTCTTGCGTAGTCTGCCAGCAGGCTAGCAACCTGTTACACGTTAACCCCTCGTCGTGCGGGGAATGTGCGAGTCATAATCGTTCCTGCTGGTTTCGTACTCTTGTCTTGCTGTTGTTCTAGCGTTGCACATCGCCCCGCGGGGCAGAGGAGGCATCATGAACACCGCAGTCATCATCAACCTGATCATCCAGCTTGTCGCCGGCGCGGCCGGGGGCAATGGCTTGGGGAAGATGCTCCAGCAGTTCAACCTGGGTCCGTTGGGCAATACCATTGCAGGCGCCATCGGCGGCCTGGCAGGGGGTTCCTGGCTGGCCCCGATGATCACCGCGGGAGCCAGCGCGGCTGCAGCAGGCAATACAGGACTGGATCTTTCCGCGATCGCCAGCAGCGTGGTCGGCGGCGGCGTCGGTGGCGCCGTGCTGACCTTGATCGCCGGCGTCGTGCGCAAAATGTTCATGGGCCAAAAGCCCTGATGGCACTTGTTTCTCTCACCGCAACATAGATAAAGGAAACACTATGGGTCTGCTCAATTTCATCAAGGACGTTGGAGAAAAGCTCTTCGGCGCCAGCGAGGCCAAGGCCGCGACGGCGGACGAATTGAAGAAAGAGCTGGATAAGCACGGCCTGAATGCCGACGGCTTGCAGATCTCGGTCGACGGCGACAAGGTCACGGTGGCGGGCGAGGCCCTCAGCACGGAAGCGGCAGAGAAGATCACTCTGGCGCTGGGCAACACCGTGGGCGTGGCCCAGGTGGACAACCAACTGAAGGTGAAACAGGCCGCCCCGGAAGCCAAGATGTACACGGTGCAGAAGGGCGACAACCTGTGGAAGATTGCCGAAGCGCAATACGGCAAGGGCCAGGGCGCCAAGAACAATCTGATCTTCGAAGCCAACAAGCCCATGCTGACCAGCCCCGACAAGATCTACCCGGGCCAGGTGCTGCGCATTCCGCCCCTGTCCTGATCACTGCCGTAAATCGGACAGGCCGGAAGGCACCCATGCGCTTTCCGGCTTGCATCGCGGCAGGCGCCCCCTGCTAGCCGCGATTACTTGGCCAGACGCAATGTCTGGCCATTTTTTTGCCCGTCTCTAATGAAAAATGCCCCAACAGGGGCATTCCAATCCGATGCAAGAAGGCCTTTTTCGCCGGGCCGCCTCAAGGAAAAAACGCCCCCTTTTGGGGGGCACCGCAAGCGCACGCAATGCGCGCGCCGTTGGGGGCATCATTTCATTCCGAAGCGGCCCAGGCCCTTCATGCCGCCCATGGCGCGCATCATCTTGGCCATGCCGCCCTTCTTCATCTGCTTCATCATGCCCTGCATCTGGTCGAACTGCGCGAGCAGGCGGTTGACTTCCTGCACCGGCACGCCGGAGCCGGCCGCGATGCGGCGCTTGCGCGAGGCCTTGATGAGTTCCGGCTTGGCGCGTTCGGCCGCGGTCATGGAGTTCAGGATGCCTTCGGTGCGGCGCAGCTGCTTTTCAGCCTGGCCGCCCTGCAACTGGCCTGCGGCCTGCTGGAACTGGGCCGGCAGCTTTTCCAGCAACGAGCCCATGTCGCCCAGCTTCTTCACCTGGCCGAGCTGGTCGCGGAAGTCGTTCAGGTCGAACTTGTTGCCCGACTTGATCTTCGCGGCGAGCTTCTGGGCTTCGGCGATGTCGATGTTCTTCTGCGCCTGCTCGACCAGCGACACGATGTCGCCCATGCCCAGCACGCGCTGCGCCATGCGCTCGGGGTAGAAGGGCTCCAGGCCGTCGAGCTTTTCCGAGACGCCGACGAACTTCAGGGGCTTGCCGGTGACGTGGCGCACCGACAGGGCCGCGCCGCCGCGGGCGTCGCCGTCCAGCTTGGTCAGGACCACGCCGGTCAGCGGCAGCGCTTCCGCGAAGGCGCGCGCGGTGTTGACCGCGTCCTGGCCCTGCATGGCGTCGACCACGAACAGCGTTTCCACGGGTTTGACCAGGTCATGCAGCGCGCGGATCTCGCGCATCATGGCTTCGTCGATGCCCAGGCGGCCGGCCGTGTCCAGGATCAGCACGTCATAGTGATGGCGGCGCGCGTGGTCCACCGCGTTGCGGGCGATGTCCTCGGGCTTCTGGCTGGGGTCGGACGGCAGGAAGTCCACGCCGACCTGGGCTGCCACGCTTTTCAGCTGATCGATGGCGGCCGGGCGATAGACGTCGGCGGACACCACCAGCACCTTCTTCTTGCCGGTCTTGCGGCCGTGCTGGGTGTGCTGGCC
>NZ_MTLG01000113.1 GCF_002192695.1 Achromobacter xylosoxidans | reverse complement strand
AGGCGTGCCGGTTCGATTCCGGCCCCGGGCACCAGAATTCAAAAAGCCGTTGACGTTTAGCGTCAGCGGCTTTTTTCGTGCGTCGGCGAACCCTTGCTCTCACTGCTGTTCGAGCGCGTGATGCGCACGCTCAAGCAGATTATCGGCTGGCGCGAAAAGATCTCAGCCATTCGGTGCACTAACGGCCCGGAATACCTGAGCTCGGCGATCGTCGAGCGCGCCGGCGCATGGGAGCATAGGGCTCGATACATCCAGGCGGGCAAGCCGCAACAGAATGCCCACGTCGAACGGTTCAACGGGACCATGCGCTACGAATGGCTGTCCCAATATCACTGGAACGATCTGGACCACGTACAGCGCGTCGCCACGCAGTGGATGTGGTCCTACAATCACGAGCGCCCAAACATGGCTCTGGGCGGATTTCCCCCAAAACAGCGGTTGGCCATGACCGTCTGAATCCACAATCGCTAATAATGGGGGGATTACCGGACCGTTGCGAAGCAGCAAATATTGCTCAGCAATTTTCAGGCACTGCGATTCCGTCACTTTCCACTACCTAAAAAATGAGAATCGCGTCAGACCACAACTCTATTCGTTGAATTGCAGTCTGATATAGTTTTTACCCACAGAGCGGTTTTTCAAAAATTCCCGCGGGAAAAATCTTTGATAAAAGACTCTACCAACAGGCATCAAGAGTTTCCCACCATATGAAGATATGGCTAATTGGTTGCCCGGAAGGCAGATATGAAAAGCACCGATGTAATTTGCGAACTTTGCGGTAAAAAAATAGATAGTAAGCAGCCCATATTCTATTTCCCAAAACTGCATCCTGAGCACAACCTGGTCGATCTTAAGGGGATTATGCACGTGGCATGCTTAGTTTCGCAAGATGCACCCAGAAAAATTGGCTTTCAACTTGCGGGAATGACGGAAGATTTAGCCCGTAGGTCAGTTGAAGCGTCTTTTCTTCGCCGGAATGGAAATATTGTTTCTAGATATCGCGAGCACGAGGAAAATATTGAAATACTGGATTTTGAGAATTTTTGTGAAATTACAATTCCTCGAAAATCATTAAAAGACATTATTCATGCCAAACGAGGAAACTCCTTTTCCTTGAGATTTGATATTCTTAAAGTAGAAAGAAACGGAGATATTTTTTTGGAAAACAAAAACTCAGGATCCAGTAACTTTCTACGCACATTGAATTTAAAAAGATTACACGAATTACTGCCGTGAATTTATAGAATATGTTGATTGGCGCTTGAGGATATGAATCTTAAAAAATGTCAGACTACAATTTAGCGAGTGAAATTGCAGTCTGGCACCCCTTTTTCAAGGCGTGCCGGTTCGATTCCGGCCCCGGGCACCAGAATTCAAAAAGCC
>NZ_MTLG01000112.1 GCF_002192695.1 Achromobacter xylosoxidans | reverse complement strand
GCCCTGCTGCACGACATCGGCAAGATCGCCGTCGATCTGCACGTCGAGTTGGCCGACGGCAATACCTGGCATCCGTGGCACGGCCCGCTACACCAGCCATACCGCTTCCGCTACCGTGACGATCGCGAGTACCGCCTGCACAGCGCCGCAAGCGGTTTGCTCTACCACCAACTGCTTGACCGAGAAGTCCTGGACTGGCTCAGCAGCTACCCATCACTGTGGGCGCCGCTGCTTTATGTCCTGGCCGGGCAGTACGAGCATGCAGGGGTGCTGGGCGAACTGGTGGTGCAGGCCGACCGGGCTTCCGTGGCCCAGGAACTGGGTGGCGACCCCACACGTGCCATGGCCGCACCCAAGCACGCGCTGCAACGCAAGCTGCTCGATGGCTTGCGCTACCTGCTCAAGGAACAGTTGAAGCTGAACCAGCCGGAAGCCTCCGATGGCTGGCTCACCGAAGATGGCTTGTGGCTGGTCAGCAAAACGGTCTCGGACAAGCTGCGGGCGCACTTGCTATCCCAGGGTATCGACGGCATCCCTGCGAACAACACCGCCGTGTTCAACGTGCTGCAGGACCACGGCATGTTGCAGTCCACGCCGGACGGCAAAGCGATCTGGCGCGCTACCGTGACCAGTTCCACCGGCTGGACTCACTCGTTCACCCTGTTGCGCCTCGCGCCCGCGCTGATCTGGGAATCTGGTGAGCGACCAGCACCCTTTGCAGGGATGGTGACGATCGACGCGGCACTGGCAGGCGAAGCTGCCGAGGCAGCAGCCCCCCTTTCTGCGGACGGCGCGGCGTCAGCCTTGGAAAACCAAAACGCTCCGCCAGTGGAAGGTCGTGGAATCGCATCGGCCCTTCCGCCCAAGGCCCTGGCCATCCCTGACGCCATGGAGGACATGCTGGCGATGGTAGGAATAGGAAACTCGCCAACCAACGATCAGGATGTGGAAACCACCCCGGACGAAGCACCCATCGTTCTCTCGGATGCGCCACTGCCGACCCTGGCCGCCGCTGCGCCTTCGCCGCCGACCTCCACATCCTCGACGGCACAGCCATCCGGCGAACACTTCATGGCGTGGCTGAAACAGGGCATCGCCACGCGGCGACTCATCATCAATGATGCGAAAGCGCTGGTGCATACCGTGAGCGACACCGCCTACCTAGTCAGCCCCGGCGTATTTCAGCGCTATGCCCAAGAACACCCGCAGGTAGGCAAACTGGCCAAACAGGAGAACCTGCAGGATTGGCAGTGGGTGCAGAAGCGCTTCGAGCGACTGCAATTACATCGCAAGCAGCCGAGTGGTTTGAACATCTGGACGTGCGAAGTCACAGGCCCCAGAAAATCGAGGAAGCTACATGGCTATTTACTTATCAAACCACAAATGGTTTTCGATCTTCCGGCCTCAAATAATCCATATCTATTTTTGATTAAATCAAAAACCATCAATTAGTCAAATAACCCATGAGGCTTAAATTTCAATCAGAATTTCCATCAGAAACACTGGAGATGTGAATCGCGTCCGCTCCGTCATCCCCGCCGAGGTAAAGTCGCAGTGCATAAAGTAAATCGGGCGCGCGATCGCTCTTCGGCTTCTGGAGATTGAGTTGCACACGGGAAAAAAGAGGAATATCCGACTGCAAGATGATTTCAGTTACATGCTCAATTTGCTTCGCAAATTCTTTAGTTATTTTTTGATGCGGTTGAAGGAGCATTTTGATTTCAGGGTTGGACGATGCCCGGGTGCGCAGCAGGCCTAGCAAAAGTTCAAGTGGCTCCGTTGTAGAACGAATCCAATTACGCGCAGTCCATTCGTCTTTCTCGTATTTCCGTGGCGGACACTGCTTTATGTTACCAAGCATGATGCTCAGAGTATTCAGAATGCTACGCATGTCCGCGAGGCATATTTTATCAACGAAATTCTGCTCTCGCCAGATGGCGTAAGAAAAAATGCGAAGCACATCGCCTGTCAGATTCTCAACAAGTTTTGATAGCAAATCATATTGCCATTGCTTTGAAACATCACCAAGCGCGAAACCGACCAGGCTCTTTTCAAGAATATTACCATCTCTGATCTTATCGAAGATCAACTGAATGCAGTCGTCAGGCACATCTTTATGCATACAGAAAAGCAGAAATATAATTTCTGCCCTCACTGATTCAGGAAGCTCATCTTCTGACAATAGGGCAACGAGATACTCACAATTAATTTTCATTGCGGCGCTAAAATCTTGCGGGCATTCCGGATCACTGATCGAGCGACCATCACGCCAAACCTGAATGACTGGAAAATAAAGGCTCTTGCGAATATTGGCGACTAAGTCTTTTTCTGATTCCTTATCAAAAAACTTTAAATGCACCGCATCCTTATATGTCGGGCCAGCCACTTTCCAGCCAGAGTATTTCCCTTCGCGCTCTCGAAGCTCGAATGAGATTTCCTGCCCCTCTGAAAAGTCAACGAAATTCAATTCATGAATAAAGCTATTCTGATGGATGAAAACGGAGTCCTCCACTGCATCGCAAGCCGCAAAGGTAAATTTCCCTCCTTTTTTATCAATCTTCCATGCGCTGCTTATTTCACCTGTTATCCGTGGCTTGGGACGGATATAAAGATGGCGGTCAAGCTGTGCAATTCCCCTCTGCATCCAGTCGAGCAAGTCGGTAGTTTCATTACTGCCGGATTTCGGGAAAATCCGCAAATCTGACCACGTTATCGGCGTTGGATATTCTGGCGCGGGGGCATCGCTGATGACGATTTCGTCCATGCGCTGCCACGTTGCCCGCATGGGTCGAATTGATTCTGCGCGTGGAGTGAACACAAGCTTATAAGGGGTGTCTGCGCCGTATTCAAAGGTCAAGTTTAAATCACACAGGACATCACCTTTTAGCGGAAAATCGGGTGAATCGAGACGAGCGGAAAAGCCAAGGTCGTCAGCATTGCTGCCGATGTAGAGTGGGAACGAGTAATGCTGTTTTCCTGCTAGAAGTGTGAATTCTTCAGCAATGGGAATGAACACGGGTTTTCCGCGAACAGGCTTGATAGTTGTCCCACGTGAAACCAAGTGAAAGCGTTGGTAGTGGCCATCTTTCATCACCTTGATTGAAAGTTCTGGGATTTGATCACGCCATAGCGGAATGTCACCTGCTTGTTGCTGGAGGGTATGTAGGCGGACGCCACCTGCAACGGGGCTTCCCGTTAGATTGATGCAGAACGCGAAGCCTCCGATACGCCGATCGCGCTTGAGGTGCTCGGGATCGATGTATCCGCTCCTGCTAGCGGGAATTGCATCGTGCCACCGTTCTTGGGCATCAACCACGCTAATATCGTAGCCTTGAAATTCGGTTCTATTATCATCCGCGTTAGCAATGATAACTGGTGGACAGCGCTCCCAATAAAATCCGCGAGTTATGGGAAGACGTTTTTTCAGGTTCTCGTCGAATTTGGCAAGTAGCTTGACTGCACAGGTCTTGTTGCCAATGGTATCTACAACAACGACGGCATAACCCTCACCCTTTATTTTTTCTGGATCAGCCAGCGCGAAAACTGCTGCCACGCTGCGCGGTAACGGTTCAGCGTTGGAGAAACGAGCATTGAGATTGCGACGGATAAGCTCAAGTTCAAAGTCGTTGAGAAAATCCGGAACCAGCCAGTAGAGTGTGTCATTCCTGAAAATCTCGTGCAGCCGAATAGTGAATGCGCGAGCGGCACGGTCGCAGTTCTCTGATGTGTTGCCTTTGGCAAATAAGAGGTCTGGCCCGGATATGGTTATCGATTGCGGATGAAGCCAAACTGCATCGGAGTGGAAGAGTTCGATGTCGATGCTCTCATCATCGCGCCTCCATTGCTGCCACAGAAACGTATCAGGCAAAGACTGTGCGAATGCACCGTCGCCGCAGTCGTAACTCGGGCGCAAGGACGTGAAATCAACACAAACTGGATCGGTGATTTCACATTGCAGGCTATGCCGCGAAATATTCTTCCTTGATGTATTGAACAAGGGCGGTTTTGAAGACCAGGGAAGTATCTCAAACTTCTCGTAGTCAAAAATAAGCGGCATCTCAGAAAATAGATGTTTTCCGGAAGACCACATTTGCGCGCATTGTCTCCATAAGCGCATCGTTTTGTCACGTGCCTCAACCTGGACAAAGTCGCCAGCGACATCATCATCCAAGGTCTGTAGCCACCGCCATGAATCCCAAATGCGTCGATAATCACGGTGCGAGAGTAGCGTATTATTGGGTGGCAGATTGTCCCAGTTGCCAATCGCTTGGGCTTCTTCGGAGTGCAGCCAAGATTGTATTTTTGGCAGAATCTCGTCTTCATGGCCGAGGTAATCTAGGCGAAATTCAAGCAGTTCAACAAGATGGCGAACAAATGCCTTCAATAGACGATTTTCGGGCAGATCGACAGATTGAAAACGACGCACAGCCTGCATATGAGGCTTACCAGCAAGTTTTTCTCGAATGGTACGCCCTGGGCGATTGCTGAGTTTTATAAAACTGTTAGCGTCGAGCTCGCGCACAGCATGAATGGGCATCAACGCTTGCTCACGACGCGGGCTCTCGTTGAGTGATCTCATTAGATGTTCGAGTGCAGCACGGCTGTGCTCTGTGATACGCCAAAGCCGATCATGGATTATGCTGTTATTTACAGGCTGCGCAATTTTCTTCAAAAAAGAAGACAATGCCTGCGGCAACGCCAAACCTGTTTTCGGATCGAAATCTGCAGCCCGATAAAACCAATCTAATTGTTCAAGTAAGGCGCTAGAAATTTTCTCCTTAGCGCGATAACCCACATAGATTTTTTTTAGATTGACTGTCATGAGTTATGTGGAACCCTTCCGGCATTCGCTTCTAGCTTTTCACTAAGCTCTTTTCGTTGCTCAGGTGTCTTTGCGCTCCAGAGTTTACGGCGTTTGGCTGCATCTGATTCTTTCATAAAAAGTGGATGTGGCTCTTCGCTCCCGTCCGGCGCCAGAGCAGCCGTAGGTTTTTTATCAGAGATAGTATCGCCGGCGTTTAGGTAGTTTGCTGATTGCCAGATAAACTGACCATATCCAAGATCGCAGGCGAGATCGAAATCCTCGGCCAGATTGAATGAGTTACTCCCGATTCCTGTAACGAGCTGTCCACGAATCCTGTCCAGGCACTCCGTCTTGCTCTTGCCGCGTGTATCTATACCCCGCAACTTGGGCATGACCTTCTGCACGAGTTGATCCTCGAAGGCGACATGCATAGCCCTGGCAAGCGCATCTTTATCGGGTGCAGCACGAACATCCGGGTAATTGGCCATGTAGTATTCAATGGATTGCCAAACGCGGTGACCGAGAGCACGGCCTGTGACCGCGAGAGAGGCATTGATTCCTTCAATGAATTTCTTGAACGGGCTGACCTGATCGTCGGAGAAGTTGCTGCCTTGCGCTAGCCAACTCTGCCACGACGTTTTGTGTAGCGCTGGGCCTCGATTTTTGTCATCAAGTGGAGCAAGCTTCAGGCGGCGTTTGAGCTCCGTCGGGCGCGGAAAGTTGATGATGATGGATCGATCAAGCACCTTGTCTGAAAGTGACTTGGTGGTTTCATCTTGGTTCATCGTCCCTGTCCAAAGCACATTGCGACCGAGGGGAAGTTTATAGGGCTCCATGCCTGCGCCGATTTTCACCGGGATGAACGGGACGTCATTACCCTTTCTGCCACGCCGCAGTTCTAGCTTGCTCAAGAAATCCGCAAAATAAAGCTCGGGGTGTGCTAGATTCATCTCATCAAGCAGAACCAGACACACTGCGTCCTGCAATCCTGGATAATCTGCTTGTTTCAACGCTTCAATTAGATTTTTGTCCTTCTCAGGGTCAAGTGCCATTTGCTGATCCGGCGACATACTCTGCCAACGTTTAATACGCTGTTCATATCGTTCGTGGCCTGATATCTGACTTTGCGCGAGAAAGCGCAGCACCGGCTGCGCATCGAACTTGTTGTCTATGGAATTGAAAAAACCCAGCATGGATTCCTGCGAATCCCAATTCGGTTGGACAGACAGCGGCTCGAAATAAATGCCGCCAAAGTGCGAGTAGAGGCGCGGGAGTTCTGATTTTCCGGTTCCAGAAACCCCCGCCAGGACAGTGAGCGGCGACCATTCAGCTGTTTTGAGCGCTGTATGAAAAGCTTTCAAAATACGCGGATTGAAATGTAGCCCATATGTGTCGCAAGCATTGCCAATCCCAGTGAGCCAAGTTAGCTCATCGATCTCGTGCTGCACCGGCTGCTTGACCTTATCCACACTGATGTGCGGCATCTCAATTTCTTTGTAGCGAGCGGCAACTTCAGCGGGGCGCTCATAAGCTGCACGCAAACGGTTGAGTTCGGCTTGTGCTTCGTTGGCTGCTCCCTCGAAGATAGATGCCCTTTGCGCCAGAGATTTGTTCTCGGCGTTGAGCTCCGAGCCTTGACGGCGCAGCTCGCCAATTTCAGCGACCGCAGCCTCATTAGTGGCAAGTTGCCGTTCTAACTGGTCTGCCCGTGCCTTCTGATTCTTGGCTTCCGATTCAAGGGCTTGATACCGCTCACGCATTTCCTCGGTAGGACGGGTGGCAAGTTCCTCTCGCAAGCGCTTGAGTTCGTCGGCTTGGCTGTTCAGCGCGCGCAGAATTTCAGCCGGGTCTTTGCCACCAAGTTGCCGCTTTAACTGCTCGAATGCGCCGAGAAGTTGGTCCTGAGTGTGAAGCGCCTCGCGCAGCCGAATGTTTTCCTTTTTGGCAGATTCCTGAGCAGCCTCTAGCGTTTTGCGGCGATCCTCAACACGCCTCTCAACCTCATCGTCCAGTTGCTCGCTGCGCCTCTGGTTCTGCTGTTCCAACCGCTGTTCTTTGCGTTCGAGTGTTCGCTCTGAAGTCTCAAGCTCCGCCTGCCTACCTTCGACTTCGCTTTGCAAGGCAGAAAGTGCGCCTTTTTGCTTTTCAAATTCCGTGCGATCTGAGTTCAACCGATGTCGAGCGTCATCCTGTTGTTTTGCCCATGCATCGCGCTCCTTGGCGATTTCCGCTCTGATGCGCTCCCGTTCGACGTCTTCGGCATGGGCAACCGCCTCCAAGCGCTTCGCTTTCAGTCTGGCAATTTCATCTTCCAGAGCAGTTAGTTTATTTTCTCGGGTATGGGTGATCTCCTTTTCGCCCTGGACGCGCTTTTCACGCAGCTCATCGTTCAGCGCGGCTCGTTCAGCGGCAAAGCCTGCATCGCGCTTTTGCTCGGCCTGCGTGACGGCCTGCTCGCGCTGCGTCAATTTGGCCTTGTCTTGCTCGATGGCTTGACGCTCTGCAGTCGCCTGCTTTTCACGTGCAGCCACGGAGATTTCGCGGCCGGCGATTTCGCTTTCCTTGGTTCTGATCCCGCTCTCACGCGCGTTCAAATCGGCAAGCCACTGGGCTTCGGTTTCTAGTTGGGTGGGGCCATTCATTTTCAAAATTCCATGAGTGTTCTGATAGTTGTAAGAGCTGATTTGCGAAGATGCCCGATGTCGCCCTTGGGCAGGGGCAATGGCTCGTTGCCGTGCCCACGTCGAATAATGAGGCTGGCCATATCATCTACAAAGGACGGCTGTACGTCATAAATTGAGGTAAGTACATCCTCGTCAGACACCAGAAGAAACGCGATGACGCAAGCGCCTAGTGATTGACTGCCACCCTGCAAGGTTTGGCGCACAGCCAATGTCTTGACGGTTAGCAAACTCTCTGGCAGGACCGCACAGAAACCAGCCTCAATAGCCTTGCTTTCAGCCGTGCTATTGAGCTGCGCGTCATTGGTGTCAGGCGGCAACTTGCCTACCAAAACTCCCTCGAATGAGGCTTGTACGGCGGCACAGAGGTCTAGAACATAGGCCAAAGCATCATCCCCATCATGGCAAGACAGGAAAAAACGCTCCGCGTGAACCAGTCGGTCCTGCAGGTTCGTGCCCAGGCGATTGAACAACTTGAAGCCCAACTCCACCTGAATGCTGGCGCGGGCATCCAGCAGTGCATCACCTTGCACGTCCTTGTCTAGCGCAATAGCAGGTGTGTCGGCAAAAACAATGTCCGGCACAAGCGCATAGACTGTTTCGCGCATAAACGGGTCATCAGCCAGTTCCTGCTGTGGAGCATCCGCGCGCCCCTTGCCATGTGCTTTTTCGTTGCGCTTGACGCTGACGGCAAGAAGACGGTTTATGAAACCTGGATGCACGGAGACAAGCCGCCGCAAGGGATGCCCTACGTCATCGCGCGCCTGAAGCATAGCGATGGCAAGAACCGTCTCTTGATAGGCTCCCCCGACCTCGAACTCCCGTAGCTTGCCCTCACGAATCGGTCTGAAACCTTGCAATGGCAGTTCAAACCCTATCGTTTGCGCTGCCTTCACCAAGAGCGCAGCATGTTGGCTCTGTTCGGTGTGTCTGAGTGTTGTGATGACATTTTTGAATGGACGGACAGAACAGGCGTAGAACAGCGCCCATTCTATGGATGCATGGATTTTGGCTAAGGTTCGAAAATCTGCATTGCTTGCAGGTCTTAAACTGGCAATGAGCTTCGGGTAGCGTTGCCAGTTGGCATCTGTCTCGAACGGCTCTTTTGGTCTGATGTCCGGTTTCTCGGGTCGAGAACTACTTAGTAGTTTTTTCCAAGTGAGCAGCCATCCAGCCAGGTTATCTTCTCGCTCAAGAAGCTGCTCAAAGGCTTTTTCAAGAATCAACGAAAATCCGTTACCAAACGGGTCAGCAACGCGGAACTCGCTATCGACTCTCTGAATGGCGATGGGGCAGTCAAGGTGATACAGCTCTGGTTCGGCAGTTATCGTGATTTGCTGAACAGGAGGCATCTTTTCTTCCATGCCAAAAACTGCCGCGCGTTTCTTCATGCCCCGCAATGCGTTGATAACATCGCGTTGTGTGGGCGTGTTTCCTTTGTGAATAGCATCCCAACGGATTGTTCGAAAATCATTCTCCTCGCCTTCCTTTTTTTGCAATGGATTCGCGTCGTTCAACCAGTGCAGGAAAGGTAGGATTTTACCGGTGGCAAGTTCACGGAACAAAAGCGCGGTAACGAAGACCGGAGCGTTATCTTCGCCGCCTAATCCATCATCGTGCTCCTGCATAAGGATGGCGTTGTATTCGTCAATAAATCCCTTGTCCTGCAAGCGCAGAAGAATGCCATTGATTAAATCAAGCGGAATGCAAGTTTCGGCCGCCAGATCATCTGCATCCAGCGCGCCGACAGCATCAAGTATTTTCAGGATGACACGCTCAAATGCGTTCAAGCCATCACGATCGTTGGAGCTCTTGGGCAGGGTCACGCGATACGCGTTTACCGGCCATGCGAGATTGCGCGACTTGCCGATGATGCCGCTGAAGGGATTGGGCTTGCCGTAGTCCAGGAGCCTCAGCATGGCAGCACCACACCTTCACGCTGGCAAAGGTGAAGAAAATCCACCAACCCCGGAACAAAGTCCGCCGCGAGCTTGTTTTGCAACGCACCAGTATCACCCACGACTACCAGCAATTTCTTTTGCCGGCTCATGGCGACATTCAGACGGTTGTAAAGACAGAGATGGCCAAACAGCCCTCTGGCTTGTTTCTCGCAGTCATCATCCTTTGGCTGCCAGTTTTGCGGCAAGGTTCGCACCATTGAGAGGAAGACGACATCGAACTCCATGCCTTGGAAGGAGTCTACCGTTCCAACACGCAGTTGCTTGTCATCGCTCACGATCCCGCCAAGCTGCCTTTTGAGTTCTTCCCTGATGCTGTCGGCCTGCGCCTTATAAAACGAAATAACACCGAAGGAGAGATCTTTCCCTGCATCCGAACTCATCCATGCCTGTAACTGGCGGGCAATGACAGTGACTTCTGCGGGGCGCGTCCAACTGGTCCCGTCCTTTTGATGTTTTCCTCTCTGTGCTGGCACATCCAACCAAACGGCAGGCTTGCCGTTCGTGCCGGGCAGAGCGTGGGCAAAATCGCTTTCTGGCCGCCCAGAGCCAAACCTCTCCGTGTGATCAAAGCGTTCGTAGAAATTACGGCTGATAAAGCCACCCAGCAGCGGATGCATGCGGTATTGCTTGTCCAGCGTGACACGGCGGGTGATGCCGTCGCCGTCCTCCAGGGTCTTCAGGCGGGTACTGAACAGATACTGGAACATGGATTTTTTTAGCCAGTCATTTTCTCCCTGACCCGTTTCGCCTTCCTCCATCTGGCGAGCTACTTCTTCGTCAATGATGTGCGGCAACTGCCGGTGGTCGCCCACCAGAATAATGCGCTTGCCTTGCGCCATAGCCACCATCAAGTCACGAGGCGATACCCGAGCGGCCTCGTCCACGATCACATACTCGTACTCCATCCCTTTCAGGTTCTCATTGACATCACGCCCGATGATGCCTTTTTGCATTTGCATCCCCCGATTTACGCTTTGCTGGCAAGTGGCAGCAAAAGCAAAGCTGTAATCAGAAACAGCATCCATCATTCCATAGGGATTACTTTCGAGTTCGGCCAAAAACTCCACCAGCGCAGCGGATTTTTTATCTTTAACCGAGTACCCTACGGTCTTGATGCGCTGGATGGCAAGTTCCGCCAGCCCAATCACTTCGTCGTTTTGTTTTTCCACGCGAAAGACCGGGGGGGTGGTCAACCGAACAAGAAGTCTCCTTTTCAGGGCTTCCAATTCCGTCAGAAAAGACGGCGTGCCATCTTCGCTGCGCCAAAGGCTGGCTTCGTCTAGCAGCTTGCGTTCGCTTTTTTCAAGAACATCGCTCAGGTCGTCCAAAGCGTCCGCCGCCCTTGCCGCACCATCATCAGCGAAACTTTCGAAGCGCACACGCAGACGGCGTACGGCAACAAGCCATTGGCCTGAATCGACGTTAAGTCGCTCTTCACGCATCAGGTTCTTCGCCAGATTGTCCGCCCGCCGCGCGTCGTCTTCGCCAAGCACCGAAATGCCAAGCGCGATGATTTTCCTGACAAGGCTGGCGGCCAATGGGCGAGTCGGTGCCTGGACATATTGCAAGAATAGGTTTTTTATCTCCCTTTCCTGCTCCACCCCAGCAAGCTGCGGATTACGGTCGCGCAAATCAGCGGCTAAATTCGAGCACCAGTTTTCAAGATTGCGTTCGAAAGCACTGTAATCATCTTCTGCTGCGCCAGATCGTTTTCCGAATTTCGGCACGGGTAGGCTGTTGAGCGAAAGCCGCTCGATCATGTTCTCCACCGCGTCGTGCTGAAACCCCGTCAATAGAATTTGACCTTTGACACGCACACCGCGCTTGTCTGCCATCTCGTTCAGGCGTTCTAAAATCGCAGCGATAACGGTTGTCTTGCCAGTACCAGGCGGACCTTGAATAAGCGCGATGTCGGGTGTGTTCAATGCGACCTCAACGGCTTTTTCCTGCATCACGGTTGGGTCATTGCGGAAAATTTTCTTACGAACAAATGCTGTAAGCGGTGGAATATTTTGCGGCACACGGATTTGTGCAATTTTCCCATGCTCTTCAATCAATAAACCCAACTGAGGGTTAGCGCTACGTCCCTCCAAGATTGCTTGACGGGCGGCCATTCGGCGCTCGATTTGGGCAACATCACCTTTGAGTGAGAGAATGAGCGTGCCGGATACCGATGGCAGAATTTCGGTTTTGAGCGCAAGTGAGCGGGTTTCCTTGTCAAAGTTTTTTACTGCAAAAGAAACCCACTCTTTGCTCTGTATGAATTTTTCTCCAATCTTCTTATCGAGATCCGCAGCACTTTTTATGCCTTTTTCAAAATCTTTGAAACTCAAGTTCTCATTCAGCAAATAGTCTGGCAGCTCATCTACGAGTTCGAGCTCTGGTACTTTATTTTCAGCCAAGGTGGTTATGGCTAAATCAGAGGCTTCGACAATGCGAACCGTAACAGTCCCGTCCCGCCTCTGCTCCATATCCGTGAACTGCAACGTGCCGACTGCACGTGCCTGATTGAGCAGCAGTTCACCTTCAACCTCACCAAACTCGTCCCACTTTTTCAGATAGCTTCCATCGTCCTGAGTGAGTGCTGTCATTTGCGCTTTGGCAAGAATTTGCACTTGTCCCGCCTGTGTCCAGTCCACAAAACGCAGCCTGCCTTTGGCGAGGCGTAAGGCGCGGTCAGGCTCGTTCTTTGGCTTGGTCAGGCGGGTGGCGATGAAGATGGAATTTCCGCCCGGTATTGACTTTTCAGTAGCAACGAAGCGGATAGTGTCGCCGGTAATGCCGAAGGAATTCTTTTGGCTTGCCTCTGTCCTTGTTTCGTTTGGTGCATTCTCGCCGTCTAGTTCCAGCTCTCCATGAATGGCAGAGCCAGAGGTCAGAAAGAAAAAATTGTTTTCGCCTTGCTGAAAGCTGCAGAGTTGGCCGAGTTTTTCGTAGGGGCTCTGGCCCTTGAAGCCATGCCCCATCTTCTTCAGTCCCTTTTCCACATATTCATCCACGCCGATTTCGACGTCGCCCATTTCCAGGCATTCACCAGTGAAAAAAGCGACTTGCAATTCGACGCTGCCATCGGCGGCGGGGTTTGCAAGTTGGGCGAGCAGGGCACGACCGCTGGCCAGTTCGGCGTTGAGGCGACGAATATCTGCTGCAACGACAGGGCGGACGATGGCCACCGCATTCTCCAAGCGAATTTCAAATTCATCCGCGTGGGCTGGTCTGGCATCCACCGAGAAGATAGGCTGCTCTGGCAGGGCTTCGCCGTTGTCAGACCGCTTGATGCGGACACTCAGGATGTTGGTGGGAATGTCCTGAAACTTCATTTGCCGCCCTCCACGAACTCAAAGCTGAGGTTGTCCGGGAAAGGCTGCGTGCCTCGCACAGGGACTGCGGTTTTTGCCGCGAAGTTGAGCACGGCTTCGTATACCGTGTCGTCGTGATGCTCGAATGAAAACGGGTAGAACAGCCGTTTCGGCAGCAGGAACGCCGTGGCGCTGCCGGGAATCAGGATTTCCCAACGCGGCGTTTTGACGCGAATGAAGGCCGAATGCGTCGCGCCGCAATACGGGCATTGCGCGTGTTCATCGACGAAATGACTCATGCCACATACGGGGCAGTCCAGCGACAGATCCGCAGCCCTTGCAAGCTCCAGTGTCCAGAACGCTATTGGAGGTCGGCGGTGCGGCAGTTCCCGTCCCGCACCGAAAGTTTCCTGAAATAGGCGCCGCAATCCTTCTGTTGCAACCAACGCGCGAGGCAGGCCACCAACACCTTGGTTGGCGTCGTCATCTTCGTCATCCACGAAAGGTAAATAGCCGGCGTATGCCCGATCTTCCATATTGGTGGGCGCACCGTCGCCGCTCAGCTGCGACTCAGCATCCCAACCCCCGTCCTCGTCCACCGCTTGCAGCACTTTGTTGCCGATGAAAGGGTGGCATAGAGCCAGCAGCTTGAAGGTCATTACCGCGAAAGCCCAACAATCCGTTCGCGGGCGGGACTGATCGCGGCCCTGCACCACCTCCGGCGCACCGTAACCAGGCGTATAGACGGACACGCCGCCGCTGGATAATTCCAGGCGCATGTTGTCGGCATCTATGAGCCAGACATCGGGAGTGTCGCCTTCACCAAGGAACGCATTGTTGGGGGAGAGGTCGCCATAGACCAGTCCCGCGCTGTGAAGGCGAGCGAGGATGGCGGCGCACTTTGCCAGCGCTCGCAGACGACGACGTGTAGACCCCGTGCTGGCGTAATGCAGCAGTCGAAGCGCCAGGTCCTTGTCAGGAATCTTCGTCAGCCATTGCGGCAAGGCTTGCCTTTCATCTTCTAGCTTCTTTTTGCTTCTTCCATCCAACTCGAAAACGGTGAACGGCTTCATGTCGTTCAACAGACGCATCACATAGCCCGGCTTGTCACGCAGAATGGCGAGTGGCAGGGAAACGGGGATACGTTGCGGTATGGGCAGCAGGCGGATGCGTTGGAAACGCTCGCGCAGATTGGCGTTTTTATCCGGCTGGCCGGATGCATCCAGCGGTTGCTTGACAGCCAAATCTGCATCCTTGGTGCGATAGACCACGCCTTGTCCACCGCGTGCAAGCTCATCGGCAATGTGATGGACATTGCCGTATTCATCCACAAGTGGCTTAGGAGCCCGGAGTTCGGAGTCACTCATCTGCCACCTCCTCACTGCACAGGCAGGCGAGGGTTTTATCGTCGCTGTGCTTGGGCGTAGGCCAGTTTTCGAGCATCTCGTGGATGCGCCGGTTGGCGCTTACCGAAGCGAGGGTTCGATGCGCTTCGACGAAGCTGCTCACAAACCCGTCAGCGTTATCCAAATCGTCAGCCACGCCATCGGTGCAGAGCAATACTGCGATGCACTGCTCCGCCGACAGCGACAAATATTGCCAGTCTTTGGCGGAGACATTGGCGGAAAGCGCAGTGGTGATATTGGAGAAGCCTTGCGTCTTGTTTTCCGACAGCGAAACGACTGATCCATCGGACTTGACAAGGGCTGCAAGTCCGTCGCCGAGCATTCCTATGTGGATCACGCCATCCAGACGTAACGCGAAGAGGCAGGTGGCCGCACAATCGCGAGGTTCCAGCGGGGCGACAAGCCTTAGCCAGTTAGCTTGGATGCTGCTGAACAGCGAGTTGCGTTCGATTTCACCATCAGGGCAGCAAGTCAGGACCGCGAGCTCAACAGCGAGACAAGCGGCATCGCTGCCAAAGCTGGAGAAAGGCTTGGAGCCAACCCCGTCGGACACGACGATGCCATCCCCCCAAACATGGTGGAACTTCGCCCACGCATCCTGATTTGGCAAACCTTCGGCGATATGGTGCGGGCCGCGAACGCTTGCCCCAAAACTTTTCCAAAGCGTCATGCCCATTCCTCATCCGCTTGCAGCCAGTTATCGAGCACGGAGAGCACTTCTTCTGCGACAAACACCTTTGCGCCTTTGAGCCCCTTGGACAGATGCGGGTTAGCATCCGCGCCGATTTGGATGACGCGCAGTGTGTCCGGCGGTAAGCCTTCCTGCCAGCGGCTCAGAGTCTTCACGTCGTCTCTTGTCCAGAATCCATCCGTGAGAATCAGAACCTTTCCATCCGGCTCGCTACCCAACAGTTGAACCAGCGCCTCGCCATTGGTACCCCCTTGGCAAACCAGCATTTCCACCGGGAGATCCTCCTTGACGCTCCAGTTCGGGATGTTGCGTGCCTCACTGCTCCAAGCACAAAGGTGGATTTCCGCCTGTCCATAGCCCTGCCGCACCCATTGCGCCACGGTCGTGGCCAAGGTTCGCAGGATGAAGGGCTTACCTCCTTCACTCATGCTGCCGGAGATGTCGCAAACCAAATGGAGCATCATGGCGTTGCCTCACTCGCTTCAGCCCGCTCAGTGATGCTGTTCATCATTGCCTTTATCTGCTCAGAAAGTGATGCACCACTCCAAAGCGTCAGCCTGGCATCCTTTATTTTTTTCTTGGCCGACTCAGTATTTGGCGGAACACAGCAGGCAATGATGCCGCGACCTTCAATTCCCCCGTAGAAGCGCACAAGATTTTGCAGCTTCATAATCTGCTCTTGCGTTACATTGCCTGCCTTGCATTCCACGATATAAAGTGAATAGCCATCGGTGAATGTGATATCCAACTCGCTGTATTCAACGCCGAAGCTCGAATAGCCTTTCGACTCTTCTAAACTCAAGTTCAGCTTGACATTGATACGCAAGTCTTGAATAACGCCAGCGTCTTCGTAGGGCTTACATTGCAAATAAACAAACTCCTCGAACCAGCCGCCAGATAGGTATTTAGCGAAATCAGGCCATTTCTCAAATACCATATCCAATCCGTAGCCTTGGACGGATACTGTCTCCATGTCATCCAGCTTGAATTTGAAGCCATCACGACAAATTTCGAATGGTCTGAATCCATTGTTATAATCGGTCAGTTCTCTATAGAACCTACGCACCTTTTCACGATATAGCCAAAGAGTCTCAGTTAGAAGTTGGCGATTCGGCGACATATCATTCATAAGGGAGCTGCCGGCGATCATCAAGCCGTCGCTATTAAGGCGCAAGAATGTTTCAATTGAATCAATCTGCCTGATTTTTTCACGCCGAACACTATCAATGAAAGTAACGCAACGATTCTTGCTATCAAAATAAAACGGAATGGCACCCAGTTCGCGCGCAGCAGAGAGTGCACCTGCAAACATTAATTTTGTGCCGCCGGTTAAATTGATTCCAACTCGTGTTTTTTCTGGAAATTGCTTTGCCAGCTCGGTGATTCTTTCGTGAACAGCACGATCATCCCAAGGGTCAACGGTAAGTTCGTGTAGGTCCCGGGAGCCAATAAAGGCTCGCATACATGTAGCAGGGAAGTCTTTTGAGTTAACAAAGATGTGATGCGCCGACTCAAATTGCCGGATGCTTAACAAGGCAGGCATCCGTTGCTCACCAAAAAGATGAAATGTCACATCGAACCCGTTGGAGATGTCTCGAATCGCAGCCTGTTTTACGCTGTGTCGCTCAAGCCACTCGGCAGGCAACGCTATGACTTCAGGTGCTTTGCCAATGATGGACGACGCTATGAGTCTTTTTTTGAGTTCAGGATAGCTCAGCGCCGCGAGCGCCCAGACAAAGGCCATAACCGGAGTTCCTGGGCTGAGATAAAGCGTGACAAGCTTTTCACCTGACTCCTGTTCCACCTCATTCAGCGCCCGCATCGCGCCTGCGTAAATACCTTCGGTGTCGTTTAGTTGGCAAAGCTTTTCGCTTTTTAAACGGATGCTTGCGTCGCAGCCCAAGGCTGCGGCCTTCTTTTCCAGCCAAGTCGAAAAATGTTCATGGGCGACAGCCGTATTGGCAAACCTGGAGACAAAATGATTAGTGGCCTTCCAATCCTTCTCTTGTCCCATGTTTCGTATTGACGCCAATTCGAGTGCGAATGCCTTCTGCACCTCGATCAATTCGCTGGCATCATTATCCATCCGGGTATAGCCCAAGATGACGATATCAGAATAGGACGCACCCGCAAGGGCACTCGCAATAGGGCCATCGGTATTCTCAAACCCAAGAGACGCGCGAAAATCGGTGATTCCATACCACGTGAGCAGAAATCGCTTCATCGAGTGCGTTCCTGAACATATGGGCGGAACCATGTGATGTCATTCGTCATTTTGTTTACAAATACAGCTCTGTTCGGTTTTTCAATGCCTTTGAACTTACCAATACCGCCACTCACAAGCGATCCGGCATCGTCTTCGTTCATGCAATACGCCACGCGCAATTCGAAAAATGAGAAAAGGTCTTTGCAGGTACTGGCACAGCGCTGCCAACGGTCGACAAAGGCAAATACAAACGTCCCCTTTCTTGGGCCGTCCTCGGCGAGACGCTTTAGCAAGTCAGACGGGGTTGGTGGTTCGCCTGGCTTGGGCGATCTAAACGCTGGGGCTGGCTGGAGCGCTTTCTCGGAATCCAGGCCATCGACAATCAACGCGACGCGGCGATTCCCAATATCGTCTGATATCGCTTGAAGTGGTAGTTCGGCTATATCGTCGAACATCTTGAGGCGTACACCGAGCAATTGCACTGCGGCTGAGAATCCTCCTCCAGGGGGGACTCCGCGCGCGTTGAAATACACGATTTCATCAAAGCCATCGACGAAAGCCAGACTGAAAAGCATAGCGGACAGGAGTCCGTCGTGAATCTGATCGTTGTAGCCGCTGAATAGAACATTGAACGCGGATCGACGAGTAAGTGGCACGGTCAACGGTTTTGAATCGAATGCGAGGTTTTCGCCCAAAAGAAAAGTTTCTTCATGCGCGCAAGCTGTTTGATATTCAAAGGGAGACGGCATCTCAGGAAGGAATGCTCCGCTGAAAACCTTTGTTTTGGAAGCCCCCCCAGAAGGAGATGTACGCTCTATCAAATTCGTCAGCAAATCACGTCGATGCTCACTTTCTCCGGCGAATGGAATCATGAACTTCACATTGCCGGATTTGGCACCGTTAGCATTGTTGATAATGCCTTCAGGTGGGCTGCGCAGCTCCGCAGCTGCCCAGTTCCCGCCCCCGAGGATCATTGCGGAATCTTCCTGCCCACAAGCCAGTGCAATACGGCATCCCAACTGGGTGATGATGCTCCCGATTGACTGCGCGTTGATGCCTTTCAAAGTCTGAGTAGCCAAGAGGATGTGAATGCCAAACGAGCGTCCCTGTTTCAAAAGCTTCGAGAGCAGCTGCTCAGCAGCTTCTGCTACCTGGCGACTTTCTGAAAACAGAACCTGGAACTCGTCTATGATTAACAGAACGCGGGGTAACCGTACTCCGGTTGATTTTCGGTATTCGCCGAAGTCGTTAACATTTTTCGACTTGAATATGCGTGCGCGAATTTCCAGTTCGCCCACAAGATGCCGTAGTACAGTGACACCATACTCAGGATCACTTTCCGTAGCGACAAGACGGGCTTGCGGGATTGGCGGAGTTGCGTAAACATTGAACTCAGTCGACTCCTTGTAATCCAGTAGATAAAGATCAAGCTCTTCGCTCGGATATTTCTCGCACAGCGTGTGAATCAAAACATGGAGCAGATTGGACTTTCCCGAGCCCGTCTTCCCCGCAAGCAGCACATGATGCTCGGAGTCCGTCGCGCCCAGTCTCAGGGTCGCGAAGTCGCCTGCAGTCGTCCAGCCGATGGGAATATCAAAGCCACCAAGAGTCGTCTCTCCCTTGCCGAAGCTCGTCCAGAGATCAGGCATCGTTTTCTTGAAGCGCGTCTTAGCAGCACAATCTTCAGCGAGCCTTGCGATAAAGCCATCCAGCACATCTTGTCGCGGCCATTGCTCCGGTTGATATGTGAATGACAGCCCACCAGCCCCAGCGCGTTGCAAGAGATCATTCAGTTGCGTGGTTGAGTTTTTCAGCGTGGCGTTGAGCTTTTCATATCGCCGGTCTTCCAGGCGCTGCTCATCAATTGCAATGATGGGCAGCACGCCGCAGCGTGGACCGTTTTCGCAGATGCGTCCAAGGAGCCAAAGAGATTTTTCCGATATCTGCTCTGGCACATCAAAGAGCAGTACTACCTTGTAAGGCAACGGGGCATCGGGTTGAACTGCGTTGTATTTCAACCAGTTGGATGCCTTCTCATTGAACCGCAGCTGGATCAGCTCCTCAATTTCGTCCGTCAGTTTTCCGAGCGCTGCTTCGATTTCGTCCGCACGAGTAAGAACATGACCTTGCGGCACCAATTGCTCAACCTTCAGCAATGGTAGGAACGGCTCGACCGATTGACCCTGCTGTAGGGGGTCAATCAGTGTCAACTCTACTTGACCTGCAGGCAAAGCCGACAGCAACCGCAACAAGAGACAATGCGCGAGTCTTTTCTTCTCCGCATCGCCTTGCGGAAAAACAAGAGCGCTGGAAAAGGGGAAAGAGATGACTTTTGGGGCTTGACAAGAGAGCTTCTCAAAAGAGACTTGCTCCGAGCCAAGCACAAGACCTGCTGGAATTTCCGATGCCATCAATGGCTTGTCTACGCCAAAATCCACGAAGGCAGGCTGATGTTGTCTGAGCTGTGCACTTGCGTTCGCTATAGCAGTTGCATTACTTTCCCACTCTCTGACAAAGCCTGCCTGCCAATTCGACTTCCTTATGCTCCGATTGCGCTCCTGGTCTTCGTTCAATGTTTTTTTAGTGGCATTGAATTCGCGGTCGATGCGCGCACAACCTTCTTGATAGTCCGCAATTGCCTTGTGTAGCTTGAAAATTACGCTCTGAAAATCCTTCGCGCTTTCACTCATTGATTCCACCCACTGTCTTTGAACTGGAGCTCGCGAACGTCATTCAAAGTTCGATCAATGGCGAGCGACTGCAGCTGGTAAGCCGCATTGAAAATGCGGAGTGAATCGACTTCCTTGAGAATCGGATCAAGTACATCAGCAACAATGGACGCGCCGAACGTATCACGCACTCCCTCGCGAAATTTTCCAGCGCACATCGCAGCCATTCCAAAGGCCTCATCAAACATTAGCTTCCTCCTCTTCCATATCACCATCGATTGGAAGTTCGAGAACATAGTCGTCAGCTACCGAGAGGTTTGGAAACAGGGGCGCGCAAATAGTCCCAGGCAACAAGTAGCTCGATTCGAACTCAGGGTTCTTGGCCCTGATTTCGCTTAGAAATGCGCGCCACTCTTCCTCGGACAACTCAATCGATCTGCAATCAACTGTCAGCTCCAAGAGGCGTGCGGTGGACGCATCCACGCCATCCATATCTCCGACATTTACTGCATGCAGGAGGACATCAACTTCAGCCCGGACTTGTGCGAGAAGGTCATGGCTAATAATTGCGAAACGTATTTTCATGGTTGCTCGTCCTCGTTATGGCGGATGAAATCAAGACAGGACTGATCTATTTCATTTTTCCTTGGCAACATTCCCACCATTGGTGAGCCAGCTTCGCGCAAGGCATCGCGCAGTTCTTTCTGTTTTTCTTCTGGCAAATCGTGGATGTCTCGCGAGCAAAGAGTGCATTGCGCATCTGCTTGCTTGTGCCCTTCAGCCTGAAAAATCATGTGATCTTTCTGCGAATAGAGGTATTCCGCCTTGCCGCATTTCACTTCGAATGCCATCGAGCCGCCCACCGGAGCCCCCATGCCCTCACCACGCCCCAGAATGACCGGAACCCGCAAGTCGGTGACTATCAAATCTGTTTTTGTGTAGCGTCCGTTGTCGCCCACAAAGGTTCGCCCTTGCGTCTCGATCCGGCCGCCAAGTGGCGCAAGTGCGTGCCGAACTATCTGTTCCCCGAATTCACCACTCAGGTGTATCCGTGCCTTACGTGCGACGATGTTTCGCTCTGCATCACCCTTGGCGACTACCCATTGGTTCCGAAATTTATCGACCTGCTTGCGATACGCTGGATCACGGTCGTAAAGATATTCCTGAAGCAATCGTCTCTGCTCTGACGATAGGTTCATGCGGTCTCGCAATATATCTGGCGTCACGGGACGGCCATCTTTGGCTGGATCCCATTTCAACCAAGCATGGAATTGCGCAGCGGACGGGTTTGTCGCGAGATAAGCATCCAGTGCTCCTTGCGCGGATATCAAGCGTGCAGTGCCAGCTTCAATCGCCTGATCGACAGTTGCCAAGTGCGCATTGCATGCTTGTAGGGTCTGCTCCAGGGTATGCTCTGCCATCGCCTGCGCCTGCTTCGCAAGATCCACGCGCTGCTCCATGGATATGCGATCTTCTGTCGCCACATCAAGCTCTGCTCTTGCTTGCTCCAGCATGCTCTGAGCCTGCTCAACAGCGGCTTCTGCTTCGGCGACGGCAGAGTCCTCGCCGGAGCAGTCCGGGCAACGTCCATCGTCATCGTGCGGCTGAGAAAGGCAAGCAGATAGCGCAGACTCGGCGGAAGAAAGCGAGCTCTGACTGCTATCGAGCGCTTGCTCAGCGCCGTCAACATTTTGCGTGGCGGCTTGCTCCTGCTGGATGGCACTTTCCAACATGCTTGCGCTGTTCTGCGCTTCTTCACGAGCCTCTGCGCATTTCTGCTCCGCAACAGCAATTTGTTCGCGGCATGCGGCCTCTAGCGCCTCGCGCACTGACTGCAGATCGCGCACGAGGTCTTCCAAATTCTCCACTTGCCCAATTGAAACTTGTGCCATTGCGACCTCGCTGCCCTTAGCTTTGCAAATAATCCCGCAGCCGCGCCGCGAGCGCTGCCAGATATGGAACCTGCTCAGACGCGTTGTCGTTGAAGTGTTGCAACTGCTGAACGAGCGCGTTGTAATCCTCCTCAAATCGCGCCCGCTTTTCGTCTTGCCAGGTGTCTCCGAGTGAAGCAAAGGCACCGTTAAGATTGCCGACAGCATCGTTGAGCGAATCAATAAATTGTTGTAACGAATATGCGAAGCGCTCAAGTTCTTCTGGATCGCCGATTGCTTGTGCCATTACCAATACCCTCCATCTTCTGTCGAAGAACTTTGTGTCACAGAGTTCTGTTTATCCTGGCGTGCTTCGATTGTGGCCGGCTGGATGTCAATGGTGCTCGCTTCAGGTACATTATTTGGCGTCTGTGACTTCGTGCGAATGGTCACCGACATGGTGACAAACTTGAAGAAGTCACGTAGCTGCTTGGCGTTCTCTGCGTAGAAGAGGCGATTCGAGGTGCCTTCGATAAATTTCCCAAGTACCGCCTCGTCAGCATCAGCGCCTATCGCCATTGCCAAACGGTCACATTTTGCAGAGCGTCCGTCGCTAATAAACGCGTTCAGAGGTTTTTCCCACGCATCATTAGGCCCACCATCAGAGACCAATACGACCGTTGGACGATACGCACGCGAAGGAATGACATCTTTGTCTTCGATCATCGCTTTGGCCATTTGCAATGCCGTGCCAAGCGGAGTCATGCCGCCAGCTGAAAGGTCCTGCCAATGAATATCGCTGGCACTGGCAAGCGGCTGATGCAGCGCTACCTGAGAACCGAAAGTGATGATCGCCACATGGATTTCAGTTTCACCGTTCTCGGTGTCGCTGAAGGTATCCAACATATCGCGAACGGCATCATTCACATTGCGGATTTTCTCTCCGCTCATGCTGCCGCTGACATCGAGAAGAAGCACGACTGGTAGAGGTTTCGCTTTCGGTGCCGTGAATTTCGACGGATCGAATGGGATATTGCTCATATAAAAACTCCTTTATTCAAAGCTACGGTGTTTGCACGTAGGCATGACGAAAACTTATCGTGCCGTCGCGACGGCAGAACCTACCCCTTTGCCGTCTCGGTCAAAAGATCACCAACCGAGCGCGCAACCACATACCGGGCTGGGTTCTCGCCGCCCCCCAGCGCAGTGAAATGCGCCTTGCCGCATTCGATCTTGGCGCTCTCCTTGTCGCGCAGGTCGTCGGTGAACAGGCTGCTTTTGGTTTCCACCACAAAGTACAGGTGCTGGGTGCCGTCTTCTTCCACCAACACGGCCCAGTCGGGGTTGTAGGTGCCAAGCGGCGTGGGCACTTTGAACCAGCCTGGCAGCTTGGCGTAGAGCTTGATGGCGTCATTCTTCTCCAGCCTATCGGCGAAGTCCCGCTCGGTGGTCGAGTCGTACACCACGTGCTCGTAGATCGACTTCTGGGTATCCAGCAGCATGTTCTTCAGATAACCGGTGAGCTCTTCCTTCTCAAACAGCTCCTGCGCATAGACATGCTGGTCACCGAGCTTCTGGTACTTGATGCCATCGACCAGGGCCAAGCGCTTGCAGCGGTTGATGGTCTCGGCAGCCAATTCAATGAACTGCTGGGGATTGCGTTTGAAGTCGTCAAGGCGGCCGCTTCCCGTCAGGATGCTGACGATGGTGCGCCGGGTGAGCTGGGTGCGGTCCTGCAGGTCAGTCAGCAAATCCGGCAGCTCGATATCCGCCTCGTCCAGCACCACAGTCGCCGCACCCGCTTTTTCCGTCGCGGCGACACCCGCCTTGCCGATAGCGATGTCGGCCTTGCGCCATTGCAGCCGTGCCTTGGCAATCACCGGGGCCTTCTGCAACGCTGCGATGCAATCCGTCACCAGCTTGGCGTTATCGAACTGCACGCGGTACGTTGTTTGGTGCTTGATACGGTCCCACAGCGCCTTGAAATCGTCGCTCAGATAGACGGCCTTGCCATCCTTGCCCTTGCGCAGCGGCACTTGCCGGCGCTCATCGGCATTCTTGATGTCGAGCCGACCCGACACCTTGCGCAGCACTTCGGCAATCTGGCTCTTTTGCGCATCGAACTCAGCTGGCAGTTCCAAGGTGCCGTTCTTCAGCGCCGTTTTCAGCGAATCCTGCACCTTGCCTTTGGCATCAATATGGCCGGCGGCTTTCAGGTGCTCCCACAGTGTCTTCGATTGCTCGATGCCCAGCGGTGCGGCGTGCCCATCAGCGTCGGTCACGGCAATGGCGGCAAATTGATGCTGCTCCACGATGCCAAAGCGAATGCCTGTGTCTTTCTCGATTTCCTTCTGCAGGTTTTCGGCAAACTGCTCGTAGTTTTCCGTGGCCACCACGGTCAGGGTGTTGACCTCGAAGCCGCGCACCCGCTCGCCATCCTGGTTGACACACAGACGCAACCCACGACCAATGGTCTGGCGGCGCTCGCGCTCGGTCTGGATGTCGCGCAAGGTGCAAATCTGGAATACGTTGGGGTTGTCCCAGCCCTCCTTGAGCGCGGAGTGGGAGAAGATGAACTTCAGCGGCGTGCCGAAGGACAGCAGCTTCTCCTTCTCCTTCATGATCAGGTTGTAGGCGCGCTCGGCATTCTCCCGGTTGCCCGCATTGTTCTCGGCGGTATCAAGCCAGCCGCCTTTCTTGTCGATGGAGAAATAGCCGTTGTGCACCTCCTCGGCGGCGGACTCCAGGTCGATCTCGGCAAACAAACTCTGGTAGGCCGGCAACTTGGCGGCACGGCGATATTCCTCCTCGAACATCTGCGCATACACGCCCTTGACCGGCTGGCCGTCGGCATCGTACTGACGGTACTTGTCCACCGCGTCGATGAAGAACAGGCTCAACACCTTGATCCCCAATGGACGCAGGTGCTTCTCCTTGTCCAGGTGCTCCTTGATCGTGCGGCGAATCATCTCGCGTTGCACGGCCAGCGCATCCACATCTCCGTGGGCCTGGCCAGGCTGCAAAAACACTTCGCCGCCGGGGTAGCGCAGTTCCATGAACTCGTCACCCTTGGCCGTATTGATCTCACCCACCCGAAAATCGGCGTAGATCGCGCGGCCATCGGCGCTCTGCTGAAGGTCGTCGCCATCGCTGACCGTCACCTCAACCCGCTGAACGCCAGTGGCGGTCTGTTTATCCAGCTCGACCTTGGCGCTGATGCGGCCGCGCTTGTTTTCCACCTTCACCAGGCGCACGAAAGGCTTGTTGTGCGCGTCCTCTACCGTGGCCGACGCCACCTCGATCTGCTTGACCAGTTTGCGCTCATAGGCATCCACCGCATCCAGGCGGAACACCATATGGTGCTTGTCCACATGGGTAGCGGAGTAGCGCAGCGTGCAGAGCGGGTTCATGGCATCCAGCGCTTCCTTGCCACGGCCTTCCAGCCCGCCGTCCACGCTTTGCGGTTCATCCACGATGATGATCGGCTGGGTTGCCTTGATCAGGTCGATGGGTTTCTCGCCGCCGGTTTTCTCGCTCTCTTTGTAGAGGTTGTTCACATCCTTCTTGTTGATCGCGCCCACCGTCACCACCATGATCTGGATGTTGGAGCTGGTGGCGAAGTTGCGCACCGGCCCGGGCTTGCCCGAGTCGTACAGGAAGTAATCGAACGGCACGCCCGCGTAGAGCCGCTTGAAGTGCTCCTCGGTGATTTGCAGGGTCTTGTAGACGCCTTCCTTGATCGCCACCGACGGCACCACGATCACGAACTTGCTGAAGCCGTAGCGCTTGTTCAGCTCGAAGATCGTGCGCAGGTACACATAGGTCTTGCCGGTGCCGGTCTCCATTTCCACAGTGAAGTCGCCCGAAGTCAGCGAGCCGGAAGGCGGCAAGCCACCGCGCAACTGGATGTCAGCCAGATTCTTGAGCAGCTCGTCATCGAGCAGCGTCAAGCGGTTGCCAACGCCAAGGTCGGACTGCGCCACGCCCAGTGACATCTGCACGTCATCGGGCAATTTCATGGTCACCGTGAATTCGGTGCGGCAGACCTCCTGACCACGGAAAAGATCGCATACAGCCTCGATGGCCTGCATCTGGTAGTCGAGGTTGGGCTCGAAGTGCAGTTTCATGGCAAGCCCCCTTACAAGCTGCGCACGTTCTGGATGCCGTGTTGCTCCAGAATGGCTGCGAGATTGGTTTTGGCCACGTCATCGGCAAAGGCGCTGTCGCGGAACACGCAGGTGGTGTCACCGGCAGGGGCCAACTCCTTGTGCCAGCCGATGATGCCCTGGGCGAGCGGCTCTACCTGTTCGCGGGTGATGGTCTCAGCCAGGCACGCCAGCAGCACGCCGCCGCCAATGGCATGGACGTGAAGGCCTTCGATATTGCGCTGTTCGATGGGCACACACAGATCCAGCCCCAACTTGAGCAGCAGTTCGTAAAGCACATCAGCCTCGCTGCGACCTTCGAGCAGATGATCCTGATGGTCGAATAGTGTGGCTTCCAGATCGTCTGGTTTGGGATTCCAGACGCGGATATTGGAGGTGTCGAGCTTGAACGCGCGAAAGCCAGTGTCGCCCCGCCAGTCAGGATGCTCGGCCTTGAGCTTGGCGCCGGCACGGCGCAGGCGTTCCTTGGTCAGTTCGGCGATGGTGCGCGGCTTGCCCAGCCGGTCGCAGAACTCGGCGGCCACCTTCTGATCCTTGTCCTCCGAATCAAGGGGTTCTGGGAGTTGGACTAGCACAAATTTTCTTTGAATCTGGTCCTCAGCACTCTGTTCGTACACGGCATGCGCCGTAGTCCCAGATCCAGCAAAAAAATCCAGCACTAGATCGCCCGACTCCCGCACCCAAAGGCGAAGCATCCGCCTAATCAATTCGACTGGCTTTGGGTTGCTGAAAACAGAAGCTCCCATTAACTCCGACAGCCTAGAGGTTGCCGTGGATGTGTAGAGATTTTGGTCCCACCAAGTGGTGTCAGTCTTTCTCGACTCGATAGCGTCTTTCAGATAGTACTTCTGTTGAAGATTGGATCCCACTTTAACGACGTGCCCTTCGTTCCACTTCTCCCTCATCGTTTTCTCAGAGAAGCGAAAGTATCCAGTGACCCCTTCGAATGTGTAGAAGGGATTTCCTTTCGCCGCGCCACCCGGGCCATCCACAGGAACCAACTTGTAGTTTCCGCGATCATCCTTTAAGTCGAAGCCATCGAGATTTGGCTCCAAGCCAAAACGATCCCGCTTGGCAAACACTTCTTCCCTATTTTTGGCGAAAAGCGCGATCAGATTGTGATTTGATGAAATGATCTTGTCATTGGACACCGATGCGCGGGCTTTATGACATATCGTCGCAATAAAGTTATCTTCACCGAATACTTCACTACCGATCGCCTTCAAATTGCTCGCCTCATTATCGTCGAGGCTCACAAAGATAACTCCATCATCACGCAAGAGGTCTCTGGCGAGCTTCAGTCTCGGATACATCATATTCAGCCAGTCGGTATGAAACCGCCCGCTGGCCTCGGTATTGCTGCTGATCTTCTGTCCGCCTTCGATTTGCCCGGTCAGTTCCAGATAGTTTTTGATGTTGTCCTGAAAATTATCCGGGTACACAAAATCCTTGCCAGTGTTGTACGGTGGGTCGATATAGATCATCTTGACCTTGCCGGCATAGCTTTTTTGCAGCAGCTTGAGCACTTCGAGGTTGTCGCCCTCGATCATCAGGTTCTGGGTGGTATTCCAGTCCACGCTGTCCTCCGGGCAGGGGCGCAAGGTGCCAGTGCTGGGCGTGAGCGCCAGTTGTCGCGCGCGACGCTTGCCGTGCCAGTTGAGACCGTACTTCTCATCGGCATCGGTGACGCTGGCATCACCCACCAGCGCCTTGAGCACGTCCACGTTCACCGCCACGCCGTTCGCGCCCTCAGTGATCAATTCCGGGAACAGCGCCTTGAGCTGTTCGATATTGCCCGCCACCAGGTCGGCGGACTGGGCTTCGGGGCTGGCTGCCGTGAGTTTTTCCATGGTCTTCTCCGTCATTCGTTCAATCTTCAAAGTTGTCGGCGCGCAGCGGCCAGTTCGGCCTGGATGCGCTTGAGCGTCAGGTTCAGTTCCACCTGGCGCGCCAGTTGTTTTTCCTTGGTGGCTTGCGCTCGCAGGCGGCCGATCTCGTTCTCCAGCCGCTCACAATCAGCCAGCGCCTGCCAGCGGGCAGCCGCTTGTGCCGGGGTTGTGTCAGCCTGGTAGGTTCCCGTCAGCCGTGCCGCCTGCCAGGCCCACACGCGCTCCATCCAACCCTGATAAAGGGCATGCAGCGTGGTCTGGGGTTGGCGTGCAATCGACAGGGACTGCACGAAGGCGCGCTCGATTTCGGGGGCTATTGTGTCTTCCACTGCGGCGGCATCTTCGGTTGCGTGGGGCAGCGAGGCCAACACTGGGTCGCCGTCGAGCACGACCTTACCTGCCTCGTTCTGCGCCCAGCGTTTGTGCGCCAGCGAGAGGGTCAGTGCCTGGCCTTGCACAAGCAGCAACACGGGATACGGCACGGCCCGATGCACCAATTCGGCAAGGCGAGCGAGACTGGCGGGCTTGACAGTGCCACGCAGGGTCAAGCCAAGCACGGTGACTTCCAGGTATTCACGCTGCGCGTCCCGGTAGCTGGGTACGCCAATGGTGTTGGGCTTGAGTGCGGCAAGCCACTGGATTTCTTCAATGGCGTCCGTGATCAGGCGCTTGTCGGATGCCGTGGGCGCACCGTTCTCCAGCAACAGCTTCTTGGGGACGCGCTGGTCCACCCGTGCGCTGTCGGGAAGACACAGTGCTGCAACGACATCCGTCCGGTTCATGACGACAGTTCCGCGCCAAAGGCCTTGATGGTTTCTTCGCTGTCGCGTCCGGCAATGGCTTTGCCCATGGCCTGTTCGATGAGCTTCAACAGCGCAGCAGCGCGTTGGCGGATGAAAGTATCAAAGTCGTCCGAGCGAAGTGCCTGTACCGGAATCACATGCGAAGTCAGGAACTCATCGAGACTGTCGGGGGCAACCTGCTTGGCCTTCTGGATACGGGCGAGGTAGACGCTGGGGGCATCGCCACTGATGAAGCGGTTGGTGCCTGCCGCCAGCGGAGCCTTGTTGACCACGCTGTTCCACTTTTCCTTGGGCAGCTTCTGCTTTTCGCACCAGGCGCGGGGAAAGACGTGGTGGATGTCGATGGCGTTGTTGAAGTAGGCATTGAGATCAATGGGCGTGCCGCTGGCGAAATCACGGCCGCCGTGCTTCATGAGCAAGGCGGCCAGGCCCTTGTAGGCCGCTGCGAGACGGCTTTGCAGGGTAAGCAACCTTGTCGGCGCGAAGTTGGCATCGCGAACCGTGCGCGGTTCGCCACCACCTTCGATCCAGGCGACAACATCCTGGATGTCCATGGCAAAGCGAGTCTCGTTGGCTCCGCCGTACAGTTCACCGAGCACACCGCTCCAGTACCAGCGCAACAGCTTCTGTTTGACGCCGTGCTGTGTGGTGCGGTCTGCTAGGTGAGCACATATGGCTGACAACGGTATGAGCTGTGTGGCATAGGGCAGGCTGCGGCCATCGAAGATTTTTTCTTCTGCAAGCAACTCTGCCGCGCGCTTGAACCCTTGCTCCAGCGCGGGTTCGAACGCCTTGAAATCCGCCAACGGCAGCCGCAGCACGTCGGCACGCTTGCAACTGACGGGCGTGCCCTGTGCCTTGTGCCTTTGATAATTGGCCAGCAGGGTCACGGCAGTGAGAAAGCTGGTGCCGTCCACTGCCGTGAGCACGTCATGCTTGACGGTCAACCGCTCCCGCCGGGCCTCCCAGTCGTCACGCAGATTGAATTCATCGGCTGCGAAGGTGGCCGTCATCAGCTCGAAAACGGTGAGCGTCACGCCGCCGGTATTGACCTTCTCGAACACCTGGCACACGGCTTCGCGTGGCGTGTCCTGAGTCAGCTCGATGGCGGGAACCTTGAACTGCTGGAAGCGTAGCCAGATGTCGTTGCGGAATCGTTGCATGAACTGCATCGCTTCCGCTGCGAACTGGTGATGGGCGCTGAAGCCGCTTTCCCAAGCCATGAAACCCTGAATATCGAAAAGCAATGTCACAGGGAAGAGGCGTTGGCTGTATTGCAAGTCTGGCGTGCTGACGTCCAGCTCAACCTTGCGACCGAAATCGGACGTGACTTGTAGCGTCTCCGGCACCGAGAGAACGGCTTCTTCGCGGTCTGCCGATTCGTCCAGGCATTGGGCCATGTCAAGGAAATACAGGCGGCGAATGTTCGCGCCTTTCTCCGTGCGCGTCGGCACGGGCTGGCCGCTGCGCAGCGCCAGGTACATCGAGGTCAGGCGTTGCTGACCATCAAGTACGAGGGTCTTTGGAGTAGGCGCAGGCTGCAGGTTGACGCCGGCAAACAGCCGGGGCTTGAACGGTACCCCACCTGCTTCCAGAAACATGACCGCGCCGATCGGGTAGGACAGCGAGAGGCTCGCGATCAACGACCGAATATGGTTGTCATCCCACACCCAGCCGCGTTGGAAGTCAGGAAGCTGGATTTGCCCCGATGCGATTCCATCGAGGACATCTTTCAATGCGGGTTCGGCGGTGCGAAAGCTCATGCGGGTCCTTGTAATCAAATACTTTTTTCATCGGGCAGCACGACGAGAAATGCCACCACCTCGAAGTCGTCACTGCCAGCGAACTCGCCCTTCATGGCGTGCGTGCCGCCAGGTGTGAAGAGGCTGGCAACGGCCCGTTCCTCATGCTTGCCGGCGACGGATGCCACGGCCGCCGCGAGCAGCTTCTGGGCGTGGCGCATGTCCTCACCGCTTTTTGTCGCCTTGTCGAAGCGCGCGCAGGCACTGTCATCCGGCCGTTCTCGCCCCAGCGCCAGGCGCTTGAGGCGATCCAGGATGCGCTTGGCCTGCGGGTAGGGCAGCAATACGTGGCCGTCATCGCCGACATGCACCAGGTAGTGCGGCGCGAGCGGGTAGTCGGACGACGCGGCGGATTTTGCCGTCGGGCCGCAGGCTTGTAGGCAAAAGATCACTCCAGGGGGAATGTCGGCATCCAGCGTGGTGGTGACCGCAAAAGCCCCAAGCGGCTGGGTGTCCAGCTTGCCGGGGTGGCTTTTAAGGAACTGCGCGAGGTCGATGCGGAAGTCGGTCAGGGTGAGGTCGGTGATCGCCACGCCGGTGGACAGATCTTCCATGTCGATCACCGTGTCCTGCAGCTTGAGCAGTTGCTTGCGCCGGTACTCCAGATCGTTCATGGCGTTGCCGGACTGCTGTTCGATCAGGTTTTCTTCGCCGGTGGCCGAGATATCGAGCAGCACCATGCGCCCGCTGACGCGCTGTTCCAGGTTGATGTATTCCTCCAGTTCCATGTTGGGCCAGAAGTTCACGAGCTGGATGCGTTGGTTGGGCGAGCCTATGCGGTCGATACGCCCGAAGCGCTGGATGATGCGCACCGGGTTCCAGTGAATGTCGTAGTTAATCAGCCAGTCGCAGTCTTGCAGGTTCTGCCCTTCAGAGATGCAATCGGTGGCGATCAGCAAGTCGATTTCGCCTTCATCCGCCAGGTCTTGCGGGCGCTCCTTGGCGCGCGGCGCGAAGGCTGAGAGCACGTCTCCCATGTTCTTGCGCAGACCTGGCAAGGTGGACTGGATGCCGGCGCTGCCGGTGACGACCGCTGCGTGCATGCCCTGCTTATCCCTGGCCCAGGGGGCAAGTTGGGCGTAGAGATAGTGCGCCGTGTCCGAGAAGGCGGTGAACACAATGATCTTGCGGTTGGCTTTACCATCGTGGGTGTTGATGGGTTCGGCGCATTTGCGGGCAATCATGTCGCGCAAGGCCGCCAGCTTGGCATCACGGGCGGCATCCACTTGGCGCGCTGCAGCCAGCAGAGTCGCCAGGCGGTTGCGGTCTTCCAGTAGGTCCTGCTTCCAGCGGATCAGATCCACATCGCCCAGCAGCACCTTGACTTTGCGACCGACCAGCAAGGTCTCAAACGCCGGGTCGTCGATATCGACGTCGGCAATGTCGATTTCCTCCAGCGCTTCGGCATGGGATTCGATGCGTGCCAGTGTGTTCTCTACATCCTTGAGTTGGCGCTGCACAGTCAGGGTGAAGGCCGATACACAGCTTTCCATGCGTTTGAGCACGTTCACGCGCAGCAGGTGGATCAGGCTTTCCTCACGATCGGCTTGCCGGAAAAAACCTTCGCCACCACGCACCTGGGTGCTGTATTTGGCGTCGTAGGCGGCCTGCTTGTGGGGCAGCACATAGCGCAGCGGCGCGTAGCTGGCGAGCGTGAGCCGACGGATTTCCTGGTTGATATCGCGGATGGCACGAAATTCGCCCGCAAGGTCCACGTCGGCCTTGATGTTGATGGGCGGCAGTCGGTCGGGAAAGCGGCCGGTCTCGCTGGTGCCGTAATACTTCTCCACATGCCGCCTGGAGCGGGCAATGGTGAGATGGTCCAACAGGGTGAAGTAGTCGAACCCCAGCATTTCTACCAACTGACCGGGAGTCTTTTCACCTTCGTCCAGCGCCAGCCAGCGATTGAATTGCGCCTGTGCCTTGCGGGTCGTCGCCTCGATGCTGGCGATGCCGTGTTCCATCAGGGCGGTATCGTCGCCTTCAGTGGCAAAGGCAATCTGGTTGCGCAGGTCGGCCAGGCGATTGTTCACCGGCGTGGCCGAGAGCATCAGCACGCGGGTCTTGACGCCTTCACGGATGATGCGTCGCATCAGGCGGTCGTAGCGCGACTCCTTGCCCTTGTGCGTGGCCTTGTTGCGGAAGTTGTGCGACTCGTCGATCACCACCAGGTCGTAATTACCCCAGTTCACATGTGACAGGTCGATGTCACCTGAGAGGCCGCCATCGCGCGACAAATCGGTGTGGTTGAGCACGTCGTAGTTAAAGCGATCAGCTGCAAGGATGTTGCGTTTGTCGTTGGCCTTGTAGAGCGTCCAGTTGTCGCGCAGGCGTTTGGGCGCCAGCACCAGAACGCGGTCGTTGCGCAGCTCGTGATATTTGATGATGGCCAGAGCTTCAAAGGTTTTACCCAGCCCTACACTGTCGGCGATGATGCAGCCGCCAAAGCGGTTCAGCTTGTCGATGGCACCCACCACACCATCGCGCTGAAACTTGAACAGCTTCTTCCATACCACGGTATTGCGAATGCCGGTGGCTGACTTGACGATGCGCTCCTCGTCCATCTCGTCACCGCTGTCCTGAAACAAGCGGTGCAGCATCAAGGTGTAGATGGTGAAGGGATCGCGGTGCTCACCCAGGCCTCGCAGCGCCTCAAGTACGGATTCGTGCTCTTCTCCCTGACCCTCGGAGTCGGTTGAAGCAGTAGTTTGCAAGGCTGCCCACTGGTGATCGAACCATTGGGCGAGCTGCGCGGCTTCCTCGGCCGTTTCTGACGCCTGAATCAGGTTCAATGGGTTGCCTGGCGTCAGTCCAAGGCCAGACGTGTTGAAGGCAAACGAGCCCAGGACCACTTGTGCAGGAGCCCCGTCCGGGCCGCGCATGACAGCAGCCCCCTGTGGCACCGACCTCGATGCCCGCCGGAGCGCCACTTTTTCACTGATCCATTTCGCGCACTGATTGGCCAGCCAACGTGCCTGCAGACGATTGCGCGCTGCACGGTCGCCCTCCGTTCCCAAGAATTCAAGTGCCTCGTTATCAGGAGGCACAATCAATTGAACTTGATCCAAAGCGGATAACGCCTCCCGAATTTCCGCAAAGGCGTAAAGCGAGAACGAAGGCGTTACACAGTCGAGTCGGTTGCCGTGTTTTAGATGGGGCCTCATCAAGTCGATGACGCGCTGTGTTCCGGTGTTTTGGATCAGCTTCATAGTCGTTTCCGTTCAGTCAGCAATCGACATTTCTGCACTCGGCGATGCATACCCTGGCGCAAGCACTGCATTGCGCACGCCATAAATGGCGAGATGGTCTTTCAACCAGAGCCGATATTCAGGGCCGCGCAGGCTGTGGTCAGGGGAGCAGTCCACACTCCACTTGCGCAGGATGTAGCCGGCCGTGGCGGCTCGCAGCTTCATGTGCAGCACGCCGCCCTGCATGCCGTAGTCCATTTCAGTGATTTCGGGTCGGGGCTGATCTGGATGGGGCACCAGTTCCAGCTCGACGATCCGGGTCCACTGAATGTCTTGATCGCTCATCTCATGGGGAGCCACTGACTGGTCCTTGAGGATGACGGGACGTTTGATCCGGGTGATGACGAAGTCCCGGAAATCCTGGGACTTGCGATCGAAGGCGCGAACGTGCCAGCGCAGACCGTTGTCGATCAGCGCGAACGGGACGATCTCCCGCGCGGTGCGGCCACTGGAGATGGAGTGGTATTCGATACCCAGGGGGCATTCGTAATGGATGGCCCGAGTGACGCTCGCCAGGATTGCTAGGTCAGGGTGAGTGAGCCGGGACGGGCTCTCGCTGGCCACCCACGCCTTGATGTGCATCGGTTCACCGTCGCCAAACCCCTGCGTCAGCCACGACAACACTCGCTCGGGTGGGAAATCGAAGATCGGCTGGAAGCTCGAACCCAGGACGTAGAACTTGCCTTTGCCGTCGTAGTCGATATTGCCCGGTGCCAAGTCCTTGTACAGCGCCAGATCCCTGGACGCGGCAGCGGACTGGATACCAAAACGCGCGACCAAGTCCTGGCGGCGCATCTCCCCAATGAAGCGCAGACGCAATTCCACGAACGCGAGGCGGTCACGCTGTGGTTGGGTTAGATCGGCAAGCTGTTCGTGGGGCATCCTGGCTGGCTCGTTCGGGTTAGCGAATGCTTATGCAGATTTCTGCCGAAAGTATATGGTCTGTGTGGAAAGACGTCTATAAATCCAAGTTGATTCGCTAGTTAGCTGCATTATGATAACCATTTTTGAGGCGCAAATGAGCGATCCGGCGTGGACTGGCGTGCATCCAGCAGGTCACTGCGGACGAGAACTGGTGCGAATAGATCGCTGATACGGAACAGGAGCACGGCCCATGGAACTGCGACACCTTCGCTGCTTTGTGGCTCTCGCAGAAGAGCTGCACTTCACACGGGCCGCAGAGCGCCTGCATATCGAACAGCCACCGCTGTCCCGCGCCATCAAGGAGCTTGAGGATGATCTGGGTGTGGTGCTTTTCGAGCGCAACCGCCGAGGCACGGTACTGACCGAGGCGGGTGCAACGTTCCTGAAAGATGTGCGCAGGGTGTTCGCCGTCCTCAAACAGGCTCAGGAGAACGTCCGGGCGGTCGCTGCGGGCTTGAGCGGAAGCCTTCGCATCGCCGTATCCGACGGCGCAATCGATCCCAGGCTGTCGGCCCTCTTGGCCCGCTGCCGCGAGGAAGAGCCGGAGATCGAGATTCGCCTGTCCGAAGTGCCGTTGGCCGATCAGTTGCGTGGTTTGCGCTCAGGCGACTTCTCGATCGGGTTTGCGCACACGGCGGAAGTCGGCGACGGCATCGTTACCGAGCCACTCTGGCACGATCCGCTGGTGGTTGCCGTGCCCGCCCGGCATCCTTTGCTTTCACACAAGGCTGTTCCGCTGCATCAGCTTGCGAGCTACCCACTGGTCTTATGCGATCCGCAAGTATGCGAAGGCTACCATCGTGAACTGGCGCGGCTGCTGCGACCTTTGGAGCGTCCCCCTGACGTCGCCGAGCACGTGTCTTCATTGGACATGATGCTCACCCTGGTCGGTGCCGGCTACGGGGTGGGCTTCATCACCGAAACCAGGATCGCGGCGAGCCTGCGCCCCGATGTGGTGATCCGCCCTCTGGCCATGGATTCCGCAGTCATCACGACCTACTTGCTACGGCCCGCCGGCGAGGACTCGCCGGTGTCGGTGGAGCGGTTCATCGCACGCCTGCGCGCGCATTCGGACGATTGATCGGCAGCGGCCAGGACTGGCTGCCTGAAGCCTGCCAGCGCGGTATCCGGGGGAGAAGTCTCGTCAATGATGTTCACTGGTGGTAAAATTTCAGGGTACTTACGCTCGTCGCAACCCGTGAGAAAGCAAGCGCCATGAATGTTGGACAAGCCATTCGACTGTGCCGAACGCAACGGGGCGTCTCTCAAAGCACCATTGCGAACCGAGCCAATTGCTCCGTGTCGTACTTGTCGATGCTTGAGAACAATAAGCGCGACCCGACACTTTCGACGGTTACAAGAATTGCCGAGGCATTGCATGTGCCTGTCGGCCTGCTGTTCGTTCTGGCTGCCGACCAAAGCGAACTGGGTGCGATAGACGAGCACGTCGCCGATCAGTTAATGCAGTCTGCGCTGGCATCACTGGGAGCATCGGCCAACATGACAGCGCAGGTGGGAGGCCACTATGGCTAATGCCGAACAACTCAAGGCGTTGGTGAAATCCCATATCGAGCGGGATGACCAGCATTTCTATTCTGTTGCCATGCAGGTCGCGGCCCGTGAAGCGAAGGTAGGTCACGGCAAGCTTGCCGAAGAACTCCGCGACATGATCGACGCGGCAAAAGCCCGTGTCGCGCCGGGTGGCCCCGAGGGCAAACTGGTGCCGTTGGCTCGTCCTCGCGGTGAGTTGGCAAACTTGCTGACGGTTTCCTATCCGAAGAATCGTCTGTCGGACATGGTGCTCGATGCGGAGATGGCCGAACAACTTGGTCGCATCATGAAAGAGCAGAGGCATCATTTGCGCATCCGCGAGCATGGCCTGTCGCCAAGACGCAAACTGCTGCTGGTCGGGCCACCGGGCACCGGCAAGACGATGACCGCCTCTGTGTTGGCCGGTGAACTTGGCATTCCGCTGTTCTCCGTTCGACTGGATGCACTGATCACCAAGTTCATGGGGGAGACCGCCGCCAAGCTGCGCCAAATATTCGATGCCATCAATGATGTGCGAGGCGTCTACTTCTTTGACGAGTTCGACGCCATCGGCTCACAAAGAGGGCTGGCTAATGACGTGGGTGAGATTCGGCGGGTACTGAACAGTTTTCTGCAAATGATCGAGAGCGACCAATCCCATAGCTTGATCGTTGCAGCAACGAACCATGTTGAGATCCTTGACTACGCGCTTTTTCGCCGATTTGATGACGTGATCGAGTATCGGCTCCCGAGCGCGCCGCAGGCTACCAAGCTGATCCAGTCGCGGCTTGGGAAGTTCGCGCCCAAGCCCTTTCCGCTCAAGGCCATCACAGCCAAGGCAGAAGGCTTGAGCTACGCGGAGATCAGACGTGCCGTAGATGAATCCATCAAGGAAGCCGTGATGCACGACGAGGAGCGCGTAAAAGCAGATGTGCTGACACGTGCTTTCGATGAGCGCCGCAAATTAAGTCTCAGAATGAACAACAAGAAGGTCGCACCGAGCAATGCCGGATCAACTACAAGCTAAGCGCCCACATTTCATTCTTCGAGACACATCTCAAGCCGTCGAGTTCAAAGCGCACTCTGCTGGCGGTGGATCGACACGCAGCGTGCCGACGTTGCCCCGGCAGCAGCACGGTGCATCCCTTCGCGACCAGGTTGAAAACTTGAAGCCCGCTGCAGCAGAGGCGGTGCAAGGTCAGCGAGACCTGCAACTGGAAAGCGGGTTGGGCTTGCAAATCCAGTTTTCCAGCCAACCTGATGTCGAGTTGGCATTCGAGAGCTTGGCGAACGAAACCAGGAACATTGAACTTCTCAGTGTTCGCCGCGAAGGCAACCAGACCTTCGCCAATGTCTTCGTTCCTGATGGAAAGCTGGCGCACTTCGAGAAATACATATCCGACTATCTGGAGGAGAAGAAGGACAGTCGCGGTCAAGCACGCGATCACCGGAAGTTGTTGGATGCCATCGAATCCATCCGAACTGCAGAAATCAGGGCTCTGTGGACTGACGCTCCCGAACTGCTGCCTGACGATCTTGCGACCGCCTTCTGGTGGGAGGTATGGCTTCCGGTTCGAGGGGCGGGGCAGCGGCAAGTCGTTGTAGAAGACTTCAAGAAGCTTGCTCGATTGGCGGAATGTGTCGTCAGTGACAAGCAGGTCAATTTTCCCGAACGCACGGTGTTGTTGATGTATGGGTCGCAGCAGCAGTTCTCGCGGTCGGTGATGACGCTGAACTGTGTCGCTGAACTTCGCTACGCCAAGGAGACGGCCGAGTTCTTCGACGGCATGGGCATCAGTGAACAACGGGAGTGGGCGGACGACTTGCTGCGTCGCGCCCAGTTGAGGCCATCAGGCGACACCGCTCCGCGAGTCTGCTTATTGGATTCCGGCGTGACGCGCGCGCATCCGCTCTTGGAGCCGTTGATGGATGCGAGCGATTTGCATACCGTGGAGCCAGCCTGGGGCGTGGATGATGAGGCCAATCATGGCACTGGCTTGGCGGGCTTGGCTGCCTATGGCGATCTCACAGACGCCCTGGCGTCTGCGGATTCGATCAACGTCCCTCATCGGCTGGAGTCGGTCAAGCTGATACCGGCGGAAGGTGCGAATGAAGGCGATGCGCGCCACCATGCTTACCTTTTCATGGAAGGCGTTGCGCGGCCTGAAATCTCCGCTCCGAATCGGTCGCGCGTGTTCGCTTCGGCGGTGACAGCCTCGGACTACCGTGATCGTGGTCGTCCTTCCTCGTGGTCTGCTGCCGTCGATAGCCTTGCTGCGGATACCGATGGGGTCGGTGAAAGCCCGCGTCTGTTCGTGCTGTCCGCCGGCAACACGCGCGACCCCAATGCATGGGCGGGGTATCCAGATAGCCTTTCCACCAATCTCGTGCATGACCCTGGCCAGGCATGGAACGCGATCACGGTGGGCGCTTTTACCGACAAGATCGACACGGAAGGTCATCCTTCCTTGAAGCCCGTTGCCGAAGCCGGCGGCCTCAGCCCTTTCACGACAACAACCAGGACGTGGGATCGCGCATGGCCCTTGAAACCCGAAGTGGTGCTGGAAGGAGGCAATGCAGCCAAGGATGAGCTGGGGGCGGTAGGCATGGCCAGCCTGAACTTGTTGACGACCCATAACCAGCCGTTGGATCGCTTGTTCACTACCAGCAATGCCACCAGTGCCGCATCGGCATTGTGCGCGGGAATGGCGGCGCAGATCATGGCGGCCTATCCGCACCTCCGACCTGAAACCGTGCGTGCGTTGCTGGTACATTCGGCGCAATGGAGCGAGGCCATGCGGGGGATGTTCTTGCCCGCAGCGCCCAACAAGGACGACTACGTTCACCTGATTCGCCATTGCGGCTGGGGAACCCCGGACTTGAACCGCGCGCTCTGGAGTGCGGGAGACTCGCTGACCCTACTGGTTGAAGACGTGGTGCATCCTTATGCGAAGGTTCAGGGCAAGGGCATCGTGACGCGCGACATGAATCTGCACTCCTTGCCTTGGCCGAAGGATGAGTTGGAGGCGTTGCAGGACACGCCCGTCGAGATGCGCATCACGCTCTCCTACTTCATCGAACCCAATCCATCAGCGCGTGGTGTTGCATCAAAGTATCACTACCCTTCGCATCGCCTGCGATTTGATGTGCAGCGTCCGCTTGATGCATCCACCGAGAATTTTGTCGCACGGGTGAATGCGGCAGCGCAGCGCGAGGATGAGGGTGACCCTGTGAACCCCTCAGATCCCAATTGGCTGTTGGGCGAACGGCAGCGGCATCGTGGTTCGCTGCATCAGGATGTCTGGAAAGGTACGGCGGCTGACTTGGCCAGCCGTGGCTTCATTGCTGTGTATCCTTCGGCTGGGTGGTGGCGGACACGGCCTGCGCTGGAACGTTATGGCCTGCCGGCGCGATATAGCTTGGTGGTATCCATTCAGACCCAGCAGACGGACGTTGATCTTTACGCTGCTATTTCCCAGAAAATCCCTGTGGCTAATGTTGTGGTTGTCGATACGTAAGAGGCATTCCAGTGTTCCGCTGTCGGGCTAAGCACCCGCCCGGCGCCGTTGGCTGCGACAGCTTGCGCTGCCAATATCCGAAAAGACACTTACGACCGCTATGCCGAATCTTGCGGCTCACTGCCCGCGCTGAGGTTCTTTTCAGTCGCGGCCATCAATTCGCTGGCGCTTATCCCGAGTGCGGCAGCGATTTTCAGTATCAAAGGCAGCGTCGGCACATGCTCCCCGCGTTCGATCTTGCCCATGTGCGAACGCGATATTCCCGCCTGATACGCAAAATCGTCTTGAGCGACCCCCTGCGCGACGCGAGCGGCACGCACGGCCCGCCCGAAAGCTAATGCTGGTTCGGATTCATATGTGGGTGTGCCAGGTGGACGACCTGGCTGAATAGTAAGCTTCTGCATCAACAGAAGCGTCAAACAATCCTCTTAAATTAACCACGTTAAACATATAGACGTTAAATTTCTCTCTTTACTATGATGCTGGTTTGCCCTTGACCTGCTTCGTCGCTTCTGTAGGTTCTCCGTGGACAACATCACCAGCCAACCCGCCCACCTCAGGCTTGCGATTGCGCCAGGCGTATCGTCATCTCAGCTCTCGGCGCTGCTCGCGCTGCAACGAGCGGAAGAACCCGAGGTCAGCATCACGTTCTTTGAAGTGGCAGGTGACGAGCTGCTTGATGGGCTTCGTGAAGGCCGCTACGACGTGGGAATGTCGCTTCAAGGAGCGAGCGATCCGGCCCTGGAAACCCAGCCCTTGTGGATTGAGCACATGGCCGTTGCGATACCGCTGAGGCTTCCCTTGCTTGAGCAGGCATCGCTCACCATCGCCGACCTCCAGAACTATCCGATCTTTCGCTGGGAGGCTGAGACCTGTTCTTCGCTGGATCGTCGGCTGCTCGCGCGTCTGCCTGCTGACCCGCAGAACCTTCAGTACGTGACTTCCTTCGAGATGATGGCGCTATGGGTTTCTGCCGGCTACGGTGTCGGGGTATCCGCACAATCGCGTATCAAGCACGCCCCTGGATGGGGAGTCAGCATGCGACCACTGGACGACGGCCCCTACGAAATCGTGACGCACCTGCATAGGCCCCAGGGGCAAGCGAACCCTGTTTCCGAACGGTTCGAGCGCAGGGCACTGCAGATCGCAAAAGCGCTCCCTTCCTGATCGCAGTGGCTGTCGGTAGCTGCCAGCAGAGGGCGGTGGATTTATGCCTTTCGCCAAGAGGGGTGATGTGGTACATTCAGAGGCCACTTCTGGTTTTAATAACCAGAAAAAATCTTTATTAATCAATGGGTTGGCTGCTTTGGGTGATTCCCTTCGCCCGCTCCAATTACGCTCCCCATCCAGCGCGTCGCTTTGGGAGGTCATTCCCATAGGCCAGGGCGAGCCGCCCTTGCGAATCAAAGATGGTCAAGCGGCAACGCCGTGGTGTACTTGAGTTCCTCCATCGCAAAACTCGAACTGACGTCAAACAGTTCAGCGACCTGGATGAGCTTCTTGTAGACGAAATCGAACCCGGCGATATCGGGCACCACCACCTTGAGAAGGTAGTCGGTGTCGCCGGTCATCCGATAGAACTCCATGACCTCCGGCATATCCTTGACGCCCAGCGAGAATTTCTCAAGCCAATTGAGGTCATGGCGATTCGTCTTTATCGAGACGAACACCGTCACGCCCAGCCCCGCCTTGTTGTTGTCCAACAGGCAAACCTGGCGGCGTATCAGGCCGGACGCCTGCAAGTGCTGAATCCGCTTCCAGCACGCGGTCGGGGACAGGTGGACCTGTTCCGCGATTTCATTGTTCGAGAGGCGCGCATCAGTCTGAAGCAACGCGAGGATGCAGCGATCTTTCTTGTCCATGGCTCACTCAACTTACCCTCCCTTTTGCGCGGCAGGCATATCCGGGATGCCGTTGCCGCCGCGCGGTTCGGAGGCCAAACCTGAGATCGATGTTATAGGCGGCCTTACCTCGGGGCGATACAATTCATCGAGCCAGACTTACAAGAAATTTTATATTTGAACCGGCAAGCCGGAGGCGCGATGCAAGAGGTGGACCTTACTCTCACCCAGACTTTCTTCCTCGTCGCACAGGAGGGCACGTATTCCGCCGCGGCGCGCCGGCTGAACATCACCTACCAGTCGGTGGCCAACCACATCCGGCGCCTCGAGCAGCGCGTCGGCGAGAAGCTGGTGGTGGCTGGGCGCGGCGCCAAGTCGATCAAGCTCACGCCGCGCGGCACCAGCCTTTACCGGCTGCTGGCGCCGGAATTCGATGTCATGCTGACGCGCCTGGGCAGCCTGATCGACAAGGAGCGGCCGGTCATCCGTATCGGAATGCCGCACGCGATCTTCTACTACCTGCTGCCGCCAGTGCTGACGAAGTTTCGGCGCATGTATCCCAACGTCGAGATCGTCGGCTACGAAAAGGACGTTTCGTTGCCGGAGCTGATCCGCAACGGCTCGCTGGATGTCTGTTTGAGCGAGCGCTATTTTGGCGACACCGTCATTCCGCAACGCGTTATCTGCCACTATCAGCCGGCGCTGGCGTTCCCGTCGAGCTGGCCCGCGCCAGCCGATGAAAAGGCGGTTCCGGAATGGGCGCTTGGACGGCCGCTGGTGACCTATGAACCCGGCCAGATGCTTCGCAATATCGCGCTGGACTATTTGTCGGTCGGCAACGAGCAGCCCAAGGTCGCGGTATCCACCTCGACCAGCATGAGCGTCAAGCGTTGCGTCGATGAAGGCCTGGGCTTCGCCTTGCTTCCTACCTGGTGCATCGACGAGTCGGATCGGCGCCTGAACTGCATCGCGCTGCCCAACGCGCCAAGGATTCCCATCTATTTCGGCGAAGCCATGTTCCTGAAATCGAATCCGTTCGTCCGTTCGCTGCACAAGCTTTGCCTGGAGATTTTTCCCACCACCATCGAAGAGCGCGCGGGCCGGTGGAGCTCCCACAACGCAAGCAGGCCGAAACGCGCGCGCTCCGCTGTCCGAAGCTAAGGCCTTTCATCCGTGCCGGGCCTGACCGGCATGGCCAGTCCGCCTGCGTCAGATTGTCAGGATTCGGCGGTGATTATTTTTCTCTTTTTGCCTCCGGAAGGGGTAAAAAATCGAAGAGTTTTCACCCGCTAACCTCATAGACTTGATCACGTCATCAGTGGTCACCGACTTCCCGTGGAAGCGTTGGCCGTGCATCCACGGAGATTGAAGTTCATGAGGCAAAGCACTCAACTCGTCAGCGCAGGCCGGCATCCGGAACGTTTTGGCGGCCTGGTGAATACCCCCATCTGCAGGGCGTCGACGATACTCGCGGGCAGCATGGCGGAATGGGAAGGCATGAAGCGCGCCCGCGCCGCGCAAGAGCCGGGCGCCACCACCTATGGCCGCTATGGAACCGCCACCGCCCACGCATTCGAGGAGGCCATGGCTGCCCTGGAAGGCGGGCACCGCTCCTTGGTCTTTCCATCGGGCCTGGCGGCCATCGCCACGGCGCTCACCGCATTGCTCAAGGCCGGCGACCATATCCTGGTGTCGTATAGCGCCTATTCTCCGACCCGCTCCTTCCTCGATCGCGTGCTCAGCCGTTTCGGGGTTGAGGTACAGGTCTACGACCCTGCTTGCGGCAAGCGCATCGAATCGCTCATGCAGCCCAATACGCGTGTCGTATTTGTGGAGTCACCGGGTTCCGAAACCCTCGAAATCCAGGATATTCCCGCCATCGCGGCGGCGGCGCACGCGCACGGCGCCTTCGTCGTCATGGACAACACCTGGGCCACGCCCTTGTTCTTCAAGGCTTTCGATCATGGCGTCGATGTGTCCATCCACGCCGCGACCAAGTACATCGTGGGCCATTCGGACGCCATGCTGGGCGTGGTGACCTGCAACGAAGCCACCTGGCCCAAGGTCAAGGAGACGACGCAGGAAATGGGCCAGACGGCCAGTCCCGACGATATCTTCCTGGCGCTACGCGGGCTGCGCACCATGGACGTGCGGCTGCAGAAGCATATGGCGTCGGGAATCCGCGTGGCTCAGTGGCTGGAGCAGCAAGCCGAGGTCGAGGCCGTGGTGCATCCAGCGCTGCCCTCGCACCCGGGCCATGCCATCTGGAAGCGCGATTTCAATGGGGCGAGCGGCCTTTTCACGGTAGTCCTGCGCGCAAGCGACGACGAATCAGTGGCCGCCTTTGTCGATACGTTGCATCATTTTGGAATCGGCGTGTCCTGGGGCGGATATGAAAGCCTGGCCATACCGTTCACTCCGGGTAGGCACCACGGCGATCGCTGGCCTCACAAGGGCAAGGCAGTACGCATGCATGTGGGGCTGGAAGACCCGGAAGACCTGATCGCCGACCTGAAGCAGGGCTTGGCTGCGATGGTCGCCTGCCAGCAGGCGCAGCAGCAAGATACCCGGAAAGAAGCCGCCCGCTCGGCTTGAGTCTTACCCATTCTTGATTTGGACATTACTGGAGATATACATGAGCAAGATGAAGATCACCGGGTCCTTCGTGGCCCTGATTACGCCCTTCAACAAGGACGGCAGCCCCGATTACGAAGCCTTCCGCGAGCTGCTGAAGTTCCAGGAAGACAACGGCACCAGCGCCGTGCTCATCATGGGCTCAACGGGCGAGGTTTCCATGCTGTCGCAAAAGGAGCGTCAGGACATCATCGTCGAAACCGCGAAGATGAAGACCGGCAAGATGAAGCTCTTCTATGGCTGCACCGGCAACAACACCGAGGCCACCATGGATTACCTGCGCTTTGCGCGGGCCAACGGCGCCGATGGCGCGATTCTGGCCGCGCCCGCCTACATCTGCGCCTCCGAATCGGACATCGAAAGCTATTTCCTCGAAATCGCCGATGCCACCGACCTGCCGCTGGGCATCTACAACAATCCGCCGCGCGTCAAGAGCGACCTGCACTGGGACCAGCTGCTGCGCATCTTCAAGCACCCGAATTACGTGGTCCACAAGGAATCCACCACGCGCGTGGGCCAGGTGGCGCAGGTGCTATACGGCGCGCCCGACGTATCCGTGATGTGCTGCGATTCGCCCAATCTGGGCCTGGTCGTGCCGACCATGAGCCTGGGCGGCCATGGCACGGCCAACATGACCGGCAACATTGCGCCGGCAGAGTTGACCGAGATTTCCCAGCCCTGGACGTCGCCCGAGGTCAGCGTCAGCTTCCGCGAGTCCTATTTGCGCAATCTGCAATTGCTGCACTACTCGTACTCGGCCATCAATCCCGTGGCCATCAAATCGCTGATGAAGGCCGTGGGCCTGCCGGCAGGCGAACTGCGCAAGCCGCTGCGCGCGCTGGAAGGAGAGCCCTTGCTCAAGGGCCTGCGCGCGGTCAAGGCGCTGGGCCTCGACAAGAAGTACGGCTGGAATTCGCTGCAGCTGAAGGCCGCCTGATCCGTTGCAGGACGAGTCCGGAAAGGACGTGCGTCGGAAGATTGTCCGCCTTGCGGCTTCCTGATGACGGAACTCCTTTCCGGCCATTTCATGGCATGGCTCGGGCTGCGCCTTTGCAATAGGAAACGCTATGGATTTGGGAATTCGAGGCCGCCATGCGCTGGTTTTTGGCGGCAGCAAGGGAATGGGCCGCGCCTGCGCCCATCAGTTGGCGAGCGAAGGCGTCAACGTGACCATCGCGGCGCGCACGGAAAGCACGCTGGCCAAGGCGGCAGATGAAATCACGGCGGCCACGGGAACCCGGGTCCGCTATGCGGTTGCCAATATCACCACGGATGAAGGGCGGGAGGCGGCGCTTGCGGCGTGCCCCGCGCCCGATATCCTGGTCAACAATGCGGACGGGGCGCCGCCCGGTGACTTTCGCCAATGGACCCAGTCCGACTGGCATGCAGCCCTTGATGCCATGGCTCTCGGGCCGATCGACATGATCCGGCGGGTCGTTGACGGCATGATGGAACGCCGCTTCGGCCGCATTGTGAATATCGTTTCACGCAGCGTCAAAACGCCGCAGCTTGAACTCGGCCTTTCCAATGGCGCGCGCTCCTGCTTGGTGGGTTTTGTTGCGGGCCTGGCCCGCCAGACGGTGCGGCACAACGTCACCATCAACAACCTGCTTCCGGGCGTCTTCGCCACCGATGCGCAGCGGCATCACATAGAAGGAATGCTGGAACCAGGCGGCAAGAGTTTCGAACAGCTGTGGACGGAGCGCGGATCCAACAATCCTGCCGGACGCTACGGCGAGCCCGAGGAATTGGGCGCGCTTTGCGCATATGTCTGCGCGGCCCAATCCGGCTATATATGCGGACAGAATATCTTAATAGACGGCGCCGCCTATCCAGGCACCTACTGATTCGCCTACGATCATCCCCGCTTTCCACACCCCCCTCTTTCATGGATTGCGGGCACGGGGAGGGGAGCGGTACTCGTTGCCCAACCATTTTCAATGAGATCGTTCGTCATGCGTAATACCCCTTTTCGTTCTCGCCGCTTTTGCATGAAAGGCATTGCGGCAGTTGTTGGCAGCTTGGCCGTGCTGGGCTCGGTACAGGCGCAATCGAAGTCGGACGCCTCCTATCCCAGCCGCCCGATTACCATCGTGGTGCCTCACCCTCCTGGCGGTTCCGTCGACGGCCTTGCGCGCATATTTGCCGTGAAGCTAGGCGAGGAACTGAAGCAATCGGTCATCATCGACAACAGGGCGGGCGCGTCGGGGATGGTGGGCGCGGGCGTGGTCGCGCGTGCGGCGCCAGATGGCTATACGCTGTACCTGAATGCCTCGATCCACAACATCAACCCGCTGCTCTATGGGAAGAAGATGACCTTCGATGCGGTGAAGGATTTCACCCCCATCAGTGGTCTGGCCCAGGGCGCATTGATTTTCAGCGTGAACAACGATGTCCCCGCGAAGACCGTGCAGGAATTCGTCGGCGCGGTGAAGGCAGCTCCCAACAAATACAATTTTGCAACCACGGGCTTTGGTTCGGCGGGGCACCTCGCCATCGCGCAGTTCGCCTATGAAGGCGGTCTTGCCGATCTGCAGATCCCGATCGTCCTCTACAAAGGCGGCGGCCCTGCCTTGACCGACTTGATCGGCGGGCAGGTTCACGCGCTGGCCGATCCGATGCTCTCCTCGCTGCCCATGGTCAAGTCAGGCAAGATACGTGCGCTGGCGGTAACCGGCGACAAGCGCAGCCCCTTGCTTCCGGACGTTCCGACGATGCGCGAGGCCGGGCTGAAGGATTTCGAGTTTTATTCCTGGTATGGCTTGTGGGCGCCCGCCAAGCTGCCGGAGCCGATACTCAAGACGCTGGAAGTCGCCACGCAGAAAATCATGACGTCCGCCAGCATGAAGGAGCAACTCGACAACCTCGGCTTTGAAAGCTCCTACAGGAACAGCGCGGACTTCGCGCAGTACATCCAGGCCGAGACGACCAAATACAACGCCATCATCAAGCAGGCCAATATCACCGCGGACTGAGGCCGCTTCCCCAGGAACCAGAGCGCCCCACCCAGGGGCGCTCTGCGCGTTCAGATAAGGCCGCATCCGGCCATCGGGCCTGAGGGCTATGCGGCGCGATCCAATTTGACGATTACCGGTACCTCCAGGGCCCGCACCAACGGCGTAGCTTGTTCCCAGCGCACCACCTCCACCAGTGCAGACTGGGCACTGCTTCCCTGAGTCAAGCGGGAAGTGCCCACGTCGATCGTCAACACGTTGGGGTTGCCGTGGATCTCCAGCTTCTCGTCGACAGCGTCAAACCATGCTCCCGTAGGCAGAGCCACCACGCCAGGCTTGAGGTCGGCGTCGATCACCGCGGTCGCAAGGCAGGCGCCACGGTCGTTGTAGACCTTGACGAGATCATGTTGGCCGATGCGCCGCGCTTGCGCATCCGACGGCGCGATGCGCAGCGCCTCCCGGCCATTGACCTTGAGGTCCACCGATGTCTTGCCGCCGTCCATTTGGGAATGGAGCTTGCCTGCGGGCTGCGGGGTGAGCAGATGCAGCGGCCACTGGGCCGCCTTGGGTGATCCAAGCCATTCGTCCGGCGCCAGCCAACTGGGGTGGGGCGGGCAATCGGCATAACCGAATCCGGCGATTTTTTCCGAATACAGCTCGATGCGCCCCGACGGGGTACGCAGCGGATTGGTTTCGGGGTCGCGACGGAACTCTTCGAACAGCACGAACGGTGTTTCTGGCTCGGGAATTTCCACGAACCCGCGGCTCCAGAAAGCATCGAAATCAGGGGCCGTATGGCCGCTGCCGCGCCATTCCTTGACCATGGATTCGTAGATATGCCGTACCCACTCCATCTCGCCCCGGCCTTCGGTAAAGGCATGTTCGTAGCCGCCCAGCGCGGCCAGTTCCCGGTATATGTCGAAGTCATTGCGGCTGGAGCCGATCGGCGCCAGGGCCTGATGCATGGCGAACACGTGGCGGTCGCGCGTCGAACCGCCGATGTCGTTTCTTTCCAGCGTGGTGGTGGCCGGCAGCACGATGTCCGAGCGTCGCGCCATGGGTGTCCACCAGATCTCGTGGGCGACTATTGTTTGCGGCCGGCTCCATGCGCGGCTGAATCGATTCAGGTCCTGCTGGTGGTGGAAGGGGTTGCCGCCGGCCCAGTACACCAACTTGATGTCCGGATAGGTACCTTCCCGCCCATTGAATTCGTAGCGCTGGCCAGGATGCAGCAGCATGTCGGTGATCCGGGCAACAGGAATCACCGAGCCGGTCGGATTGCGCCCTGATTCCATGGCGGGCCCTGCAATCTCCATGCGCGGGTTTCCGGCGCCATTCATGGACGCATGCCCAAACGCAAAGCCCCCGCCAGGCAGCCCGATATGCCCCAGCGCAGCGGCAAGCGCAATGCTTGCCCAATACGGCTGTTCACCGCGATGAGCGCGTTGCAATGACCATGCGCAAGTCAGCATCGTGCGAGTGTTGCGCGCCTGGCGCGCGAGCGCGCGGATCGTCTCGGCCGGGACATCGCAGATCGCCTCGGCCCATTCGGGCGTCTTGGGGGTTCCGTCCGCCTTGCCTGCCAGATAATCGCGCAAGGCCGGAAATCCTACGCAATGGACCTGGAGGAACTCCTCGTCGTGGACGCCATCGGCGATCAGCGTCTGAATCATTGCCAGCATCAAGGCGGCGTCGGTGTTGGGACGAATGGGAATCCAGCGCGCGCGCACGCCGGGAGGAACATCGCCCCGGGTTGGGCTTATGACCACAAGCTCCATGCCCGCTGCCACCGCCCGTTCGATCTGCCCGGGCACGGGATGGTCCCCGGCGCCGCCCGAGGTGATCTGCGTATTGCGCAACGGCATGCCGCCAAATGCGATCAGCAGCCGCGTATGGCTCGTGACGCTGTTCCAGTCCGTCACGCGGCCTGTCACCGGCGTATAGGTGCCGATCACATGGGGCAGCAGAAACTGCGCGGTGCCCCAGCTGTAGTTCCCCGCCTGATTCGTAAAGCCGCCGCCGGCGTTCAGGAAGCGGTGCGTCTGGGTGCGCGCATGGTGCAGCCGGCCTGCCGATGACCAGCCATATGAGCCGCCAAAAATGGCCTCGCTGCCATGCTCCGCCCTCACACGCTGGAGTTCCGAGTGGACTGCCGCAAGGGCTTCGTCCCAACTGACCTCTACATAGTCGTCACGTCCGCGCTCGCTCCCGTCGCACAGGTGCCGATCGCGCAGCCATCCCTTCCGAATGGCTGGCCGGTTCACCCGTAGCGGCGAGTGGACCATGGCAGGCATCGATTGCAGGATGCTCGAGGGAGCGCTGTCGTGGGCGAACGGCTCGCAATCGATCAGCCGGCCGCCTTGCGTGACCGCGGTGTATGCGCCCCAGTGAGAGAGCGAGGGGAAGCGGCGAATCTGTTCAGACATGATTTGACGAGGTTCTGGCCCAGGGTTCGCGCATTTCGAGGATCCGGACCGATTGCGAATATTCAACGCGCCATTCAATGCTAACAACACGGCAGGTGAATATTTTTCCCATTCACGCGGGTAGACATCAAAACAATGAAATAAATTTCACTCCGGCACCCTTTATCCTTGAATCCAGTCAGGCGGGGCACTGTCGGGCTGCACCTTCCGGCCACGCCGCGGATATCGCGATCGACCAAGACAACCATGCCCATGAAAGTTCTCATCCTAGGATCCGGCGTAGTCGGCGCCACAACGGCCTACTACCTCTGCCGCGAAGGCCACGACGTCGAAGTCGTGGAACGCCGCTCGGCGGCAGGAATGGAAACCAGCTTCGGCAATGCGGGCGGTTTGTGTCCGAGTTTTGCAGCGCCATGGGCGGCGCCGGGAATGCCGCTCAAGGTATTGAAGATGGCGTTGCAAGCCGATGCCCCTGTGCGCTTTTCGCTTTGGCCCGAATTTGAAAGGCTTCGTTGGACCCGGCGCTGGCTGATGGAATGCAATGCGCCGCGATTCCGCGTCAACAAGCTGCGCATGCAGCGCGTGGCCCACTATAGCCTTGCTTGCCTGAAACAGCTGATGGCCGAAACGCCGATCACGTTCGATTTTCATGCGGGCGGCGTGTTGCAGCTATTCCAGACCGAAGCGGAGTGCCGGTACGGCAATATTGCCGCCAGCGCACTGAAGGAATTCGGCATTCCCCACAGTGTGTTGAACGGGCGCGATGCGCTGGCAGTCGAGCCGGCCTTGCGAGACGCCACCGCCAAGATCGCGGGCGGCCTTCATTTACCGGCCGATGCCTCCGGCGATAGCCACATTTTCTGCCAGGCATTGGCCGCCTGGCTTCAGCGTGCAGGCGTGAAGTTCCGCTTCGACACCGAGGTGCGGCGATTGCTGCATGAGGGCGGGCGGGTGGTGGGTGCCGAGACCTCTGGCGGCGTACTGAAGGCCGATGCCACCGTTGTCGCCTTGGGCAACCAGGCTCCCGCATTGCTTGCGCCGCTGGGGATCGAGCTTCCCGTCTATCCGCTCAAAGGCTATTCCATTACCGCGCGGGTGACCAATGCCGATCAAGCGCCCAATATGTCGGTCATGGATGAACACAACAAGGTCATGATTTCACGACTGGGCAACAGAATCCGCGCGGCGGGCATGGCCGAACTGGTTGGCCACGACCTGTCATTGAAGGCGGGCCGCAAGGATGTGCTGGTCCGAGCGGTGCGTAGCCTGTTCCCAAACGGTATCGACTATGCCAACGCCACGTTCTGGGCGGGCCTGCGCCCCATGACGCCGGATGGTCCCCCCATTCTCGGAAGCTCGGGTTGGAACGGGCTGTTTCTCAATAGCGGGCATGGCTCGAACGGCTGGACCCAGGCTTGCGGAACGTCCCGGATCGTGGCGGATCTGGTATGTGGCCGCAAGCCCGAAATCGACCTCGAGGGGCTTACGATCGAGCGCTTTCGTAGCTAGGATGCCTATTTCACCCGGCAAACCTACAGGTGGAAATCGCCTGCGGCTTCCGGCTGATAAAGCACTTTCCTGATCCCGATCCGGCGGGTCCGGTCCGAAATCCGCCAGTCGACGGTGTCCCCTTCTTGATAGCCCAGGATGGCGGCGCCTACGTCGGAACATACGGAAAACTTTCCGGTACTGCTGTCGGCGTCTTCAGGGTAGACCAGGGCCACTTCCATTTCTTCGTCGTCCAGCTGCAGCAAGGCCCTGGAGTTCATCGTGACCACGTCCCGCGCTACCTGCTGCGGCTTGACGATGATGGCTCGCTCCAGCTCGTGCTCGAGCTCGACAATAGTCGGGCCTTGCTCGAGTTCGATCAGGCTCTTGAGCCGGGCCTTGTCGATTTCAGTGATGTAGATATCGGTGGAGTCGCCAACGGCGCCTTCGCGCAAGAGCCGGAGATAGCGCCCCGCAGTCATGGAAAACGACTTCAGTGTCGGCGTTTCGGCTTCAAGCAGAAAGCCGCTGCGCAGAAAGGTCTTCAGCGAGCGCGCGTTGTCCGGATGAATCTTGGCGATGAGCTTCTCGGCCCGCATGTCGAGGAAGGCCAGCTTCATGCCTTCGCGGATCGTGCTGGCGCCAAGGTTGCGGCCCCAGTTGTCGCAGTCTCCGATGACCAGGACGATCTCGCAGTCCGGGCCGCTCTTGACCAGGCGCACGAAACCGATGGGGACGTCGTGCCGGTCATAGGCCATGAAGAACCGGCCGCCTTGGTTGAACAGATGAGTCAGGATCGGCAGTTGCGTCCGATCGATGGCTTGCTCGATGAAGCGGGAGACATGGCGCGAATCGCTCAGATAGCAGGTAACGCGTTCATCTTCCAACCAATCCATCAGAGTCAGCGCATGTGCCCGAGTAATTTCCGGGCACAGCGAAATGAAAGGCTTGTTCATCTTCACCACACTCATTTGTAAAGGATGAAAGCCCTTCATGGCGACGGCCATGACGGTTCTTTCGGCAAACCGCGCATTTTAGGACGGAATGCGGATGGATGCTGGGCAGGCCCGGAAAGGACGCCGCGTGCCAGGCCGGGGAGGCGTGTCAGATCGGATGAACCCTGCGCCGGCGCATGATCCATTGCCAGGAATCCACATACAGTTTCGCCGACCCGGAAAAAGCGATCAGCATGGCTGCGCCGGAAAGCGTGGGCCATCGCTGCGCCCAGGGATGCTCGAACACCATGAAGACGAGTATGTGCCCCAGCGCGGCCATCAAGGGCGCGCCGATCATCCATCCCGCAAGAAACCAACGGTCGTAACGGGTAAAGACCTTCGCGAAGCTGAGGTGATAGGCTACGCGTGCGACGTAATAGGACAGTACCAGGGTCAGGAAAATGAGCGCGAGGCCGGCTAGCGTAAAGTCTTCCGACACGCGGACCTGGTACCAGCTTTGAAATATCGGGTCGCCGATTTGAAGCCACTGGATTACCGGCGGATCGTAGTGCACGATCGGGACTATCCCGACCCTGCGCGCAAGCCACCCCAATCCGTGGAAGCAGTACCAGGCAAAGACGATTGAAGCTGCTCCGCCGAGCAGCATGCGCAGCCGGTGGCTGGCCGCCGCGGAAATTCCCATAGTGTTCGAGTCCCTGAGTGTTCCACGCGCATTCCTGGCGATCCCAGCAGCCAGTCCCCCGCATGGCATGGGCCATGTATTCTTGCATGCCCATGCGACCGCCCCGAGTTTCGCCAGGGCGCAGGATATCTCCGCCCGCTACTCCTCGCTTCCATACTGTTCCATCTTCCATCGCGCCCGCGGCCCGCGCTGCGTGTACTCGCGCCGGTAATCCGCCGGCGTAACGCCGAACTTGCGCTTGAAGGCGCGGCGGAAGGCCGCGACGTCCTGATAGCCGCAGTCATTGGCTATGTCCTCCACCGAGCGCAGCGTCACCTCCAGCCACATCTGGCTTTTCCGCATCCGTACGTCAGTGAGGAATTCATGAGGCGTAATCGTCAGGTGCATCCGAAATAGGCGCGCCAGGGTCCTTTCGCTGACGGCCGCATGCTGCGCGGCGTCGCCTATCGTCACGGCTTCCTGCGCATGCGCCAGCAGCCACTGGACGGCCCGATATAGCGGGCTGTCGCGCGTGAGGCCGCTGACCTTGTCTATGGGCAGCGTCGAGGCGATGAACTGCCGCGCGGGATCGAAGACGAGCTTGTCGCGCGAGGCACCGGCCAGTCCGGCGATGCCTGCGCGGTCCATCAGCTCAAGCACGCAGTCATAGGCCAATGAAGGGGTGCCAGCCAGCAGGATGCGCTCGTCGGCCCAGACAATTGGATCGTTGGCGATGGCCAGGTCCGGATGGGTGCGCGCGAAACCTGATTGGTACGCCCATTGCACGGGCGCTTGCATCCTGTCCAGGACGCCCGCCGCCGCGACCAGCCAGACGCCGGTGCCGACCGCGCAGACATAGCGCTTATCCGCCACGGCGCCGCGGATTTCGCGCAGCACGGTTTCGTTGCTTGCGACGCAGGCGCGCAGCTGCGGCACCGAGACCGTTTCCAGCGGAGGCACGAAGATGGCGCGCTCCGTTGCCGAATCCGGCGCGCCCGGCGGCAGAAAGCACTGGTGTTCGGATGCGGAGTCCGTTCCCGCCGGCAGGGCCGCGCCCGCGCAGCGCCAAGTCACCACATGGCCGGACGCCTGCCCGCTGCGGCTGCGGGCAATACCGTTGGCGGTGCGGAAAGTATCGATCGCGGCATGGATGGGGCCATTCAGCCTGCCGGCTGGCAGCAGCAGGTCCACATGCAGAGGGTAGTTGTCTGGAGCGGCACCCATGATGTCTGTCTGGAGCGCGGTGTTTCCGCAGGAGATCGAACAAAATCAACACGCAGATATTAGATCAACCGATCCCTCCAAGGAGCTTTTCGTGCCTTATGCAACCGCACCCGACGACACCCGCATCTACTACGAAACCTATGGCGACGGCGCGCCCGTCCTGTTCATCCATGGCGGCGGCGGCAACACCATTTGCTGGTACCAGCAAGTGCCTTTCTTCGCCGGCAAATATAAGGTCATCGTGATGGACCTGCGGGGGTTCAAGAACTCTCCCTGCGCGCCGGAGGGCAACCATCCGCGTCATTACCCCGCGGACGTGCTGGCCATCCTGGACCAGGAAGGCATAGGCAAAGTAAACCTCGTGTGCCAGTCGCTGGGCGCATGGGCGGGCCTGCCGCTGGCCGTGAAGCAGCCGGAACGCGTCCAGACGCTGTTCATCAGCGGCTCGCCGACGCCAGCCTATTCGCCCGAGACCTGGGAGATCCTGCGCAAGGCCGGCAAGACCTTCGATGACGGCCGCCATGACCTGCGCAGCAAGAGCATCGGCTGGAATCGCAAGAACGTCGAAGCCCGGCCCGAGATGCTGCACCTGTACGGTTGCATCAAGGCGCTCAACCCGAAAGGCTTCCTGGCGCTGACCATGCAGGCCGACGACGTCAAGATCCATCCATCCGAACTCGCAGGCTACCGCGTGCCGACCCTGATGACGGGCGGCAGCCACGATGATTTCCTCACGCCGGAAAGCCACCATCTGGTCGCGGAGTTGCTGCCTGGCAGCCAGAAGTACACCTTCGAAGAATCCGGCCACTCGCCGTATTTCGAAACGGCGGACGAGTTCAACCGCGTGGTGCTTGAGTTCCTGGACGCGCACAACTGATTCCGGCTCCCGCAAGGAGGAGACAAAATGGCTGTCATCAAGAAAACACTGGGAATAGCGCTGGCGTGCGCCATGACGCTGAGCAGCGTCGTCGCCACGGCTCAAGCTTCCTACCCGAACCGGCCCATCCGCTGGATCGTTCCCTCTTCGGCGGGCGCTCCCATCGATGCCATTGGACGCAAGCTGGGCGAACTCATGTCCGCGCAGCTTGGCGCGCCCATCGTGATTGAAAACAAGCCCGGCGCGGCCGGAACCATCGGCGCTACCGAGGTGGCGCGCGCCAAGCCAGATGGCTACACCATGATGCTGAGCGTGGGTGATGCGCTCATTTCTTCGACCGTCACCATGAAGGTGCCCTATGACCCGCAGCGCGATTTCACGCTGATCAGCAAGATTGCTGCTTCCGGCCCGGTGCTCGTCGCGAACAAGTCCATGCAGGCCGCGGATCTGGCGGGCGCGGTCCAGCAGGCACGGACTGCGCAGATTCCCCTGGCTTATGGTTCATACGGCCCGGGCTCGTACCCGCAGCTGATCATGGAGAGCCTGGCCAGGCAGTCTTCAGTAAAGTTCATTGATGTCCCCTACAAGGGATCGCCGCCGGCCATGACGGATCTGTTGGGCGGCCAATTGGCGTTCACCTTCACCTCCACCAGCATTGCCGCGCCCATGATCGCGGACGGCAAGGTCAAGGCCATCGCCGTCATCGGCGACAAGCGTTCGGCGTTGCTGCCGGAAGTCCAGACCTTCGCCGAAGCGGGATACGACGCCTTCATATTCAAGAACAAGGCCTGGGTCGGCTTGAGCGGCCCCGCCGGCATGCCTGCGGACGTGGTACAGAAGCTTGCGGCGGCGGCCCGGCAGGTGGTGCGCGATCCGGAGTTCGGCAAGTATCTGGAGAACATCGGCTTCGATGCGATCGGCAATGCGCCGGAGGAATTCTTGCGGGAGTACCGGGAGGAGTATTCGGTGGTGCCCGGGCTCATCAAGGAACTTGGCAGCCTGGGTCAATGAAGGGCGGAAACGGGCGAGGTCAGGCGGGAGTAGTATTCGAGCTGGACGGGCTTATTCAGGCTCTTTCTTGTTCCAATTAGACAGCCTTAGCGAGAATGACGATGGAATCGCTTGTCGAGCGCCAGGCGCCGATTGATTTTGAAGTGGCCAATGCATTGATCGTGGCAACGCCGGAGTCATGGAGCATCGCGGAAATGGTGGTTCACCGGGATGATGATGCCTCCTATGAAAGGATGAGCATTTCAATTTCGAGCCCGGAAGGGCTTCGGGATCTCATCGGCCCGACGGAGGAAATCCAGGCGGGACTCTATAAGCTCTCCGGCCTGTACAGAGAGTTCGGGAAGACATGGGCCTCGGTCACGTATAGGGTGGAGCTGTTGCCTGACGGAAACTGGAAATACAACGCCAGATTCACGGATTGATCTGTGCCGGGAATGGCAAGGTCGGGCCTGATCCGGGCGCGGCTGCGGATATCGCTGATATTCATTCAATATCAAATCTAAAATTCTTAATATTAGACAGGCCTGTTAAGCACGCCTAAAGTCATCCGCTGGAACATATGGCCAGGACCGCCGCCTAGAGCGGCCGGCCATCCACCCAAAGGAGACTTCCATGCTGCACCGCAGACAGATGCTGACGGCCATGTTGGCCGTGGCAATGCTTGGCGCCGCCGGCCATCAGACCGTCGCGCTGGCCGAGACCTTCCCCTCCCGGCCGATCAAGTTCGTGGTGCCGTTCGGCCCCGGCAGCGGCACCGATACCTCGGCCCGCTATTTCGCCCGCCAGCTGCAGGAGCTGACCGGGCAGCCGGTGGTGGTGGAGAACAAGCCGGGCGCCAATGGCTTCATCGCGGTGAAGAACGTCCTGTCGGCGCCGGCGGATGGCTACACGGTCTTCATCGGCAGCAATTCGACGCTGGCGGTCAATGCGGCGCTGTTCAAGGCGCTGCCGTACGACCCGGTCAAGGATTTCGCGCCGTTGACCATGATGATGCGTTCGCCCGCCATGCTGGCCGTCAGTCCGCAGGCGCCGTACGGCACCCTGAAGGACTTGATCGCCTATGCCCAGGCCAATCCCGGCAAAGTGAATTTCGGAGCAGGGTCGGCCGGCTACCAGTTGATGGGCGAATTGCTGAACGACAGCGCCGGCCTGAAGACGGTGCATGTGCCGTTCAAGGGCGCCGGCGACGCCATCATGGCTGTGGCCGGCGGCACGGTGGACTACACGTTCGCCGAGGTGACCGCGGTGCAGGAACTGGCCAAGGACGGCCGCGTGAAGGTGGTGGCGGTGGCGTCGGACCAGCGTGTCGGGACTTCGCCCGACGTGCCGACCGCGACCGAAGCCGGCCTGCCCGGATTCGAAGCCTACACCTGGGTGGGCGCGATGGTCAGCGTCAAGACGCCGGCTGAACAGACCGCGCGCCTGGCCGAGCTGTTCACGCGCATTTCCAAGATGCCCGAAACCCGCGCCTTCTATGAACGCCTGGGCGCCACGCCGATGACGGGCGGGCCTGCGCAGATGCACGAATTCCAGCAGAAGGAAATCGCGCTGTGGCAACGCATCGTCAAGAAGGCGAACGTTCCCCAACAATGAAGAAAGAGGCGAGCATGACGTCGCAAGCCCTGCAGAATGTGAAGGTGCTCGATCTGTCGCGCGTGCTGGCCGGCCCCTGGGCCGCCCAGACGCTGGGCGACCTGGGCGCCGAAGTGATCAAGGTGGAGCGGCCGGGAACGGGCGACGATACGCGCGCCTGGGGACCACCCTACGTGACCGATCCGGTGGGGCAACCCACCGGCGAGTCCGCCTATTACATGTGCGCCAACCGCAACAAGCAGTCGGTCAGCATCGATTTCACCAAACCCGAAGGGCAGGAACTGGTGCGGCAGCTGGCGCAGCAATGCGACGTGCTGATCGAGAACTTCAAGACCGGCGGCCTGGCGCAATACGGGCTGGACTACGCGTCGCTGAGCGAGCTGAACCCCAGGCTGGTGTATTGCTCGGTCACGGGCTTTGGCCAGGACGGTCCGTATGCGCATCGCGCCGGCTACGACTTTCTGATCCAGGGCATGGGCGGCCTGATGAGCATCACGGGGCATCCCGACGGCGCGCCCGGCGGCGGTCCCATGAAAGTGGGCGTGGCGCTGACCGACATCCTGACGGGGTTGTATGCCAGCACTGCCATCCTGGCTGCATTGCAGGCGCGCGCGCACACCGGGCGCGGCCAGCATATCGATCTGGCCTTGCTTGACGTGGGCGTCGCCTGCCTGGGCAATCAGGCGATGAACTATCTGTATGGCCAGCAAACGCCGCGCCGCATGGGCAACGCGCATCCGAATACGCTTCCGTACCAGGACTTTCCGACGGCGGATGGGCACATGATCCTGGCCGTCGGCAACGATGGGCAATTCGCGCGGCTGTGCACCGCCATAGAACGGCCGCAATGGGCCGAGGACGAGCGCTTTGCGCGCAATGCGGCGCGGATCGCCCATCGCGAGGAGCTGATCGAAGGCTTGCGCGCCATCACCGTCACCCGCAGCACGCGCGACTGGGTCGCGCTGCTGGAGCAGCACGGCGTGCCTTGCGGACCCATCAACACCGTCGCGGACGTATTTGAGGATCCGCAGGTCCAGGCGCGCGGCCTGCGCATGAGCATGCAGCACCCGCAAGCGGGCGAGGTGCCGCTGGTCGCCAGCCCCATCCGCTTGTCGGATACGCCGGTGAGCTACCGCCACGCGCCGCCGCAGCTGGGCCAGCATACCGATGCCGTCCTGGCCCGCCTGCTGGGCTTGAGCGCGGATACCCTGCACACGCATCGAATCAATGGAGTCCTGGGATGAGCAGTCTGAATTCACTGGCATTGCCGCTGACGCGCATTCCTCCCGAAGACGAGGCCCTGCGCCCCGCCGTTCGCGCCTTCCTGCAGGAAGCAGTGCGTGATATGCCGGCGCATATCCGGGCGCGTTCCTGGGGCGGCTACGACACCACGTTCAGCCGCCGCGTGGGCGAGCGCGGCTGGATTGGCCTGACCTTGCCGCGCGAGTATGGCGGCGGCGGACGCAGCGCCTTCGCGCGCTATGTGTTGGTAGAGGAATTTCTCAATGCCGGCGCGCCGGTCGGGTCGCATTGGATTGCCGACCGGCAGAGCGCGCCGCTCATCCTCAAGTACGGCACTGAGGCCCAGAAGCGCTTCCACGTTCCCCGCATCTGTCGCGGCGAGTCCTTCTTCTGCATCGGCATGAGCGAGCCCAACTCGGGCTCGGACCTGGCCAGCGTGCGCACGCGCGCAGTGCCGAACGACCGCGGTTGGCTGCTCAACGGCCAGAAGATCTGGACCACCAATGCCCATCACTGCCAATACATGATTGCGCTGGTGCGCACTTCGGGCGGACCGGAGGACCGGCACAAGGGCCTGTCGCAAGTGATTGTCGACCTGTCCCTGCCCGGCGTGACGGTGCGCCCGATCGAGGATCTGTCGGGCGACAGCCACTTCTGCGAAGTGTTCTTCGACAACGTGCAGCTGGACGCCGACGCGCTGGTGGGTGACGAAGGGCAGGGCTGGGAACAGGTCACGGCCGAACTGGCGTTCGAGCGCAGCGGTCCGGAGCGGCTGTATTCCAGCATCGTGCTGTTCGATCAATGGCTGGACTATGCGCGCCTGCCCGCCAATCGCACGCCCTCGGCGCAGCGGCTGGCCGGCAAGGTGCTGGGCCAGCTGACGCCGCTGCGGGCCATGTCGGTGTCGGTGCAGGAGAAGCTGACGCGCGGCGCCAGCCCCATCGTGGAGGCGGCGCTGGTCAAGGAACTGGGCACCACGCTGGAGCAGATGATCCCGGCCTGGATCGCGGAAGACCTGTACTCGCGCGAGGCCGAGGACATCCCGGTGGAATTGCTGATGACCCTGAAATACGTGACCGAGGCGTCGCCCTCGTTTTCCCTGCGGGGTGGCACCCGCGAGATCCTGCGCGGCATGATCGCGCGCGGCCTGGGCTTGCGCTGAAGGAGCATGACATGAGCGACAACGATCTGTACGCCGATGCCGCGCGCCAGGTGCTGGCGGACCATTGCACGCCGCAGGCGGTGCGCGATATCGAAGCGGGCGGCGACGCCGCCGGCAGGCTCTGGCAACAGCTGGAGGAAACTGGTCTGGCCGACGCGCTGGTCGGCGAGGACGAGGGCGGCTCCGGGCTAAGTCTGGACCAAGTATTCGGCGTGCTGGAGCAATGCGGCGCCCACGCGCTGCCCTTGTTGCTGGGCGAGACCATGATCGCGCGCGCGCTGCTGCCGGTAGCGCAACGGCCGGCTGGCAGCATTGCTTTGGCGCGCGGCGTGCAACAGGCGGATGGCGCCTGGCATTGCGCGCTGGTGCGCGGCGGCGCGGTGGCTGACAGCGTGCTGGTGCAGACGGGCGATGCCTGGCGCCTGCTGGACGCCGCGCAGGCGCACAAGCAGCCCCAAGCGCTGGCATTGGACGCCGCCATGAGCTGGACGCCGGCCCAGGTCGCGGCTGCGTCGCTGGCGCCGATGGACGCAGTCATCGACGTCCGGACCTTGCAGGCCTGCGTGGTCGCGCCGCAGATGGCCGGCGCGCTGGGCAGCGTGTTGGAGCGCACCCTGCAATACGCCAATGAACGCCAGCAATTCGGCCGGCCCATCGGCAAGTTCCAGGCCATCCAGCATCAGCTGGCCGTCATGAGCGAACATGTCTGCGCCGCCCGCATGGCGGCGCAGCTGGGCTGCCATGCAGGCGGCGTGGCGCCGGACCGGCTGCGGGTAGCGGTCGCCAAGGCGCGCTGCAGCGAGGCGGCGCTGGTGGTGGCCGAGCTGGCGCACGCGGTGCACGGCGCCATCGGCTTTACGGAAGAATACGATCTGCAGCTCTACACGCGCCGCCTGCATGCCTGGCGCCAGACCGCGGGCAGCGAGGCCTACTGGCAGGACGTGGCCGGCGCAGCACTGTTCGCGCACGCAGGGCCGACCCTGGACCTGGTGCGCACGATTACCGATGTCCCGGCGTAAGCCCGGCTTTCAGGAGACACTTGCATGGCATTTCTGCAGATAGAGCGCGAGGGCGGCATTGTCGTCGCCACCATGAACCAGCCGGAGACGCGCAATGCGCTGACCGGCAACACCGCCATCGAAGAGATCGTGCAGCTATGCGCGGACATCCGCCAGGACGCGGGCGTGAAGGTGTTGATCCTGACCGCGGCCGGGCCGATCTTCAGTTCGGGCGGCAACGTCAAGGACATGCGCCGCTTTTTCGACGACGCGCTGACTCCCGAGCGCATCTGCGAAGAGTACCGGCAGGGCATCCAGCGCATTCCGCTTGCGCTGCATGGCCTGGACGTGCCCGTCATCTGCGCCGTCAACGGCCCGGCCATCGGGGCCGGCCTGGACATCGCCTGCATGTGCGACATCCGCATCGCCGCCGACACGGCGACGTTCGCCGAGAGCTTCGTGCGCGTGGGCATCGTGCCAGGGGATGGCGGCGCCTGGCTGCTGCCGCGCGCCGTGGGCATGGCCCGCGCCAGCGAAATGGCCTACACCGGCGAGGCCATCAGCGCGCAGGATGCGTTGGCTTGGGGCCTGGTCAGCCGCGTGGTTCCGGCGGCGGAACTGCTGCCGACCGCCAGGACGCTGGCCGCGAAGATCGCCGCCAATCCGGGCGGCGTCATGCGCATGACCAAGCGCCTGCTGCGCGAAGGCCAGCACAGCAGCCTGGCATCCTTGCTGGAGTTGTCGGCCAGTTATCAGGCGCTGGCTCACAAGACTGCAGAGCATCGCGAGGCTGTTACCGCGTTCATTGAAAAGCGCCCGCCGCGGTTTTGAAGGGCGGCGCTGCCGATGGCGCGACGCGTCGGCGGCGCCGCATCGGGCTTCGCGGCCTACTGCTTGTCCATATACGTCAGCGCGGACGCCACCAGCGCGCGCACGCCCACGCGCAGCGCGCTTTCGTCGATGGCGAATTCCGGCGAATGGTTGGGAGCGCCGCTTTTGTCGCCGAATGGCGAGGCATTGATGAACCAGAAGACCGAGGGCACCTTGCCGCTGACGCCATAGGCGCCGAAGTCCTCGCTGCCGGTGGATGGCGCCGGCATTTCAACCGCCTGGCCGGCGCCTGCCGCTGCCTGCCACGCAGGTACCAGACTGTGGGTCAGGGATTTGTCGTTGTCGACAACCTCGTAGCCGGTATATATGTCCACCTTGGATTTCAGGCCATAGGCCTGCGCAATATGCTCGGCGCGTGCGCGGATCGCCTCGTGCACGATGCGTTGGTTGTGCGATGAAAGCGAACGCACCGTGCCTGCCAGTTCGGCGCTTTCGGGCAGGATGTTGGGGCGCCGCCCACTTTGCAGCATGCCGATGGACAGCACGGTGACGCCGTCGGACTGGTCGACCTTGCTGCTGGTAATCCCCTGCAACGCCAACGTCAGTTCGGCCGCGGGTACCAGCGCCGGATTGGCGGTCCATGGCCGGCCGCCATGGCCACCCTTGCCATGCAGCGAGATCTCGAAGCGGTCGCCGCTGGCCATGGTGGGGCCGGCGCGGTAGGCGATGGAGCCGGACGGGGCGCCGGCGCTGATGTGCTGGCCGAATACCACGTCCACTTTGGGATTCTCCAGCACGCCTTGCGCGATCATGGCCTTGGCGCCGCTGGGCTCCTTGTCGGGCCCCCATTCCTCGGCGGGCTGGAACAGGAAGACGATGGTGCCGGGCAGTTCCTCGCGCATCGCCGACAAGGCCTTGGCCGCGCCCAGCAGCATTGCGACGTGAGTGTCGTGGCCGCAGGCGTGGGAAACCGAGACCTGCTCGCCGCGCCAGGTGGCCTTGACCTGCGAGCGGAACGGCAGATCGTTGCGCTCCTCGACGGGCAGGGCGTCCATGTCGGCGCGTAACGCCACGACAGGTCCCGGCTTGCCGCCCTTGAGCACGGCTTTGATGCCGGTGCGTGCCACGTCGGTCTCGATGGTGATGCCGGGCATGGCGCGCAGGGCATCGGCGATGTACTTCGCCGTTTCCGTCTCCTGGAACGACAGTTCTGGATGCTGGTGTATGTGGCGCCGCCATGCGATCACGTCGGGCTCGGTCTGGTCGGCCTGCTGCAATCCGTTCCGTAGCAGGCCGGCGCCGGAGGCGGCGACAGGCGTGGCCAGTGTCAAGCCGACAAGGGAGGCGAGAAGCCGGTTGGTTACGCTCATGCCTTGCTCCAATCAAGTGTTCGCCTCGGGCCCCCGGGGCATGGGTAAGGGTTGCTCAGCGCTGTGCGCAGGCCGCGATCGCGCGTGCGACGTACTCGATGTTGCTGTCCGTCAGGCCTGCAATGCACAGCCTGCCGGATTTCAGCAGATAGACGGCATGCTCGCGGCGCAGCGCTTCAACCTGCTGGGGGCTGAGCCGCATGTAGCTGAACAGCCCTTGCTGGCGCTCGATGTAGTTCCAGGCCTCGGGTTCGCCGGTCAGCAGCGCCAGCGCATGGGACAGGCGCGCGCGCAGGCCTACAAGCCGCACGCGCATCTGCTCCAACTCTTCGGCCCAGGCGTGGCGTAACTCGGGCTGGTTCAGGATCGTGGCGACGAGCGCGGCGCCGAACGTTGGAGGCGTGGAGTAATTGCCGCGGATCAGCGTCTTCACCTGGCCCAGCGCGCGGTCGGCGGCGAGTTTGTCGTGGCACACGATGTTCAGCGCGCCGCAGCGTTCGCCGTACAACGAGAAGTTTTTGGAGAATGAACTGGCGACCAGGCATTCCAGGCCGGCGCGCGCCATCATCCGGATGGGTTTGGCGTCGGCGTCCAGACCTTGGCCGAATCCTTGATAGGCCAGGTCGAAGAAGGGGATCAGGCCCTGGCGCGCAAACAGCTCGGTCAGCAGCTCCCACTGTTCTGAAGACAGGTCCACGCCGGTTGGGTTGTGACAGCTGGCGTGCAGCACCACGATGGAGCCGGCTGGCAGGGCTTGCAGAGCGGCCTGCATCTGCGTGAAACGCACGGTGGCGGCGGCAGGATCGTAGTACGGGTATTCATGCACTGTGAATCCCGCCTGGCGGAAGATCTGGCCGTGGTTCTCCCAGGTCGGATCGCTGACCCAGACCGCAGCGTCGGGGCAGGTGCGGCGCAGCAGGTCCGCGCCCAGCTTCAGGGCGCCGGTGCCGCCGACGCTCTGCACCGTCACCACCCGCTCTGGATCCGGGCCGTCCGCGCCCAGGACCAGGGATCTGGCGGCGTTGCGATACGGCGCCGATCCCGGAATGGGCAGGTAGGGGTGCGGCTTGCCCGCCTGCACGAGCATGTCGCGCGCCTGGCGCACGGCGCGCATCACAGGGATGCTGCCGTCCTCGGCAAAGTAGGTGCCGATGCTGAGGCTGACCTTGTGGGGAGCCGGATCGTTCTGGAAGGCTTCAACTAGCGCGAAGATCGCGTCGCCGGCCGCAGCGGGCAAGGGGGAGAAAAGGGACTGCATGGAGCTGCCTCGTGAGAAAGATGCGGCCGTGGCGGGCCAGGATGTCAGCGTGACGCTTGGATCTGCACCGCCAGCGTGCCGATGCCTTCGATCGTCGCGCTGATTTCGTCGCCGACATTGAGGAACGTGCCTTGCGGCGCGCCCACGCCGGCGGGCGTGCCGGTCAGCACCAGATCGCCGGGCTCCAGCGTCATGATGCGGCTCAGCGTCACCAGCTGCTCGCGGATGTCGAAGACCATGCCGCTGCTGCGGGCGTCCTGTTTGACTTGGCCGTTGACGCTCAGCTTCAGGCCCAGGTCCATGGGATCGCGAATGAACGCCGCGGGCACCAGCCTGGGTCCGAGCGGGCAACTGGTGTCGTGCGCCTTGCCGGCCACCCAATCCAGTTTGTAGAAAGTGTCCGGCGCTTTGTTGAGATCGCGGGCCGACATGTCCACGGCCACCGTATACGCCGCCACATGGTCGAGCGCGTCTTCCAGGCGCAGGTTCCTGGCTGTCTTGCCTATCACCAGCGCCAGTTCGATTTCCCAGTCCAGGCGCTGGCAGCCGATGGGCATGTGTACCGTTGCGCCCTCGCCGACCACGGCTTGGCGCGGCGGCTTGAAGAAGAAAAACAGGCGCTGCGCGGATTTGTCCGCGGCATTTGGCACATTCATTTCCGCCAGATGGTCATGGTAGTTGGCCCCCGCGCACAGCACCTTGCCGGGATACTGCAGCGGCGCCAGATGGCGGACCGGACTGGCGACTTCATGGCCCGCGAGCGCCGCGCGGCGGCCGGCCGCCAGTTCCAGCAGCGCCAGCGAGCTCGGCCAGTCCTCGAAGAGCTCCCGGACGGATGCGTCCAGCGCCGGAAGGTCCAGGATCCGCGCGCAAGCGGCCAGCGGATAGTGGCTGCCATCGATCTCCAGGCAGGCGACGGGACGGGACGCGACGTCGAGAGTGGTCAATGCAAACATGGGTATTGATCCGGTGAGATGGAAGAGAGGGGAGGGGCGTCGCTCAGTCGATCACGAAACCGGACTGGGCCACCGTATCGCGCCATTGGCCGAGCTGCTCGCGCGCCAGCGCATCGACGGCTTGGGGTGTGCCGCCGGCTGGCCGCATGCCTAGCTCGGCGATACGCTTGGCCACGTCAGGCAGGGCCAGGATCTCGTTCACCGCCGTGTTCAGCTTGTGGATGACCGGCTCCGGCGTGCCTGCCGGCGCATACAGCCCCGCCCAGCCCGAGGTCTCCAGTTCGCCCAGCCCCAGTTCGCGCATGGTCGGCGTTTGCGGCAGCGCCGGTTCACGCCGCGCGCTGAAAGTCGCCAGGACGCGCAACTTGCCTGCCTGCGCCAACGGGACCACTTCGCCGGCGTCCATCACGATGGCATTGATATGGCCGCCCAGCAGCGCGGTGACGGCGTCCTTGCCGCCCTTGAATGCGATGTGATCGAGCGGCGTATCCAGGCGCTTGGCCAAGGACACGCCCAGGAAATGCTGCAGGCTGCCGGTGCCGGATGTGCCGTAGAACGTCTTGCCCGGATTCTGCCTGGCCCAGGTCCGGAAATCGTCGAACGAAGCGATGGGGCTATCGGCTGCGACCGCCAGCACGATGTCCCAGCTCACCAACTGGGTCACCGGCTTGAGGTCGGTGAAGGGGTCGTAGCTGAGCTGGCGGAACAGGTGCGGGTAGAGGAAGATGGCCACGCCGGGGGCCACCAGCAGGCTGTTGCCGTCGGGCGCCGCGCCCTTTACCGCCTGGATGGCGATTCGCGTCTGTGCGCCAGGGCGGTTCTCCACCACTACCGGCCGCTCCAGATGGCTGGGAAGCTTCTCGGCCACGATCCTGGCTATGGTGTCGAACGAGCCGCCGGCTGGCAGGCCGACGACCAGCTTTGCCGGCTGTTGCGCATGGCCGCAGGCCGCCATGAACAGGCCGGCCAACGCCAGGTACTTGAGTCGGGTGATAAGGGAGGTCCCGCCAGGCATGGCTGTCTTCATCTTGTCTCCACGGTCTTTTTATCTGAGTTTGACCCTGGCCAGGATTGTAGATGCCTGGTGAAAACCGTCTAATGAAGATTAGTCATCGGGTGAAAACTGAAAGGAATGGCTGAATCCCGCAATGATGCTGTTGTTGGCGCCTAGGGACAGATGGGCTGGTCGCGGCGGGCGCCAGCGTTCCAGTCCACATCAAGCGCAGATATCGGCGAAACCTTTCGCGTCCCGTTGTCGATGCATACGAGGCCGGCCTTCCCCGTGGCGACCGCGCGCCCGCTCTGCTTCTCCGTCAGGTGAAACTCCAGATCGAAGCCGTACTTGTTGAAGTTGGCGGGTGCGATTTCGATACGCAATACTTCTCCGTGGTGGCTTTCGGACTTGTATTGAAGGGCAAGGTCCGCCACTACGAAATGATGTCCCTCGATGTCTCGTTCCTGATAGCCCAACGAGTTGATGAACCTGACCCTGGCCTCCGAGACCAGGGTGATCAGCTGGGCATGGTCGAGGTGTCCCCCGTAGTTGATGTGGCCGGCATAGATCTGGATCTCGGTGGCGTAGGGGTAGTGGCTTCTGGGTTCGAACAAGAGGCGTGGCACGAGAGGACGGCTAAAAGAGTGTGTATTGAGGCGATGAATCCCGCGCCCCGCCTATTGGGGCTAGCAGCGGCTGCTGTCAGTGGCGGAGTCAAGCCGCGCGATCAGGGCGGGCAGCTCTCGTTTAAGCACCTTGCCCATGGGGTTGCGTGGCAGTGATTCCAGGATAAACCAGTGCCTGGGGACTGCGTAGTCAGCCAGCCATTGGATGCAGTGCGCCTCCAGGCGCTCGGCATCCAGCGCCGCGCCGGGCCGGAAGACGATGCAGGCTGCCGCTTCCTCGCCCAGCTTGGGATGGGGGAACGGGATCACCGCGACTTCCTGTATTTGCGGCAGGCGCTGCAGCGCATTTTCGATGGCGGCGGATGACACCTTCAGGCCGCCGCGATTGATCACGTCCTTGCTGCGGTCGACGAAGCGGAACAGTCCGTCCTTGTCCTGGACCACGATGTCGCCGGTGTGCAGCCAGCCGTCGCGAAAGGTGTTTGCGCTTTCCTGCGGGTTCTCGAAGTAGCCCTGGGCCATGCTGGGGCCGCGAAAGCAAAGTTCGCCTGGCTCGCCCGCCGGGACGGGCTGCCCGTTCTCGTCCACCGCGCGCAACTCGCAGTTGGGCATGGCGGCGCCGATCATTCCCGCCTTGGCGGGCAGCCAGTGCGGCGGCAGGCTCGCGCCCGCAGGTCCGCTTTCGGTCATGCCCCAGATCTGCATCTGGTCCGCCCAGGGCCAGGTCTGGGCTATGCGTTCGATGGCGGCCACGGGCATGGGCGCGCCGCCATAGGCGATCCGCCGCAGGCGTCCCAGGGCGTATGTTCCGCGTTCGCATTCGTCCAGCATGTACTGGATCACGGCGGGCACGCCATGGTAGACGGTGGATTGTTCGGATTCCGCCAGGCGCAGCCGGTCAGCGTTGCCGGGCAGATGCTCCAGGACGAAACCCGCGCCGTGCACCCAGGAGGACATGCATCCAAGATTCAGGCAGGAACTGGTGAAGAACGGAAAGGCGCCCTGGTAGAGGTCGCTGGTGCCCAGCCCGACCGCCTGGCCGACGGCGAATCCGGCGGCGATCATGCTTCGATGGCTGTGGATGACCGCCTTGGAGCGGGAGGTCGTGCCCGAAGTGAAGAGCAGGCATGCGGGCGAGTCCGGTTCCAGGCCGACGACCGCGGATAGACCGGCGTCCGTGCCGTGCAAAGGGTCTTGCCATGCGGTCGCGGCATCTGCGGGTGCGTCGACCTGCACTTGCCGGGCGCGCGTCAGGCGCTGCAAACGGGCGGCCGACGCCATGCCGCAAACCACCAGGGCGGGGTTCACCAAGTCCAGCGCGTGGACGAGATCGTCGTCGGCGGCGCGCGTGTTCATGGGCACGGCGACCGCGCCTATGGCGAAGCAGCCCAGCGCGGTCAGGACAGCTTCCCGCCCGGCATCGTTCGCCAGGTAAATGGCGACCCGGTCGCCGGAGCCGATGCCGACGGTGCGCAGCCAAACGCCCATCCGGCGCGAAAAAAGTGCCAGCTGCGCGTAGGTCAGGCGATCGCGGAAGCCCTGGATCGATTGCGCCGACAAGGCGACCCGATGGGGCTGTTGCCTGGCCCGCAGTTCAAGCAGCTGTCCCAGGGTCTTGCCGGAAAGGGCATCCCACGAAGGCGGGAGCGGATCATCGTGTGGCGCTTCGGATTCCATGGTTCTTGCCTCTGCTGCGGTTGGACGATGGGATCACGCCTGCGCGAGCAGGCGCGGCGCATCATGGCTTTCCTGCGTGGCGGCGCGGGCCTTGAGGACGTGCTTGAGCACCTTGCCGGTGGCGGTGCGCGGCAGATCGTCCACCACGAACATGCGCTCTGGAAATTTCTGGCGAGCCAGCCTGGCGTCTTCCAGATAGGCCAGAAGACCGGGAAAATCCAGTTCGCGTCCGGGCCGCAGGACCAGGTAGACGCAGGGTGTTTCGCCCATCCTGGCGTGGGGAAACGCGACTACCGCGGCCTCCTGGATGGCAGGATGCTGATGCAGGAGATCTTCGATCTCCTTGGGGCTGATATTCTCGCCGCCGCGGATGATCAGATCTTTCTTACGGCCGGTTACGGTGATGTAGCCGTTCTCATCGATGTAGCCCAGATCGCCGGTGTGGAAATAGCCGTCCGCATCGAAGGCCTCTTCGGTATCGCTCGGGTCGGTATAGCCCAGCATCACTTCCGGTCCTCGGGCCGTGACTTCGCCGGCCAGGCCAAGCGCGAGCGGCGCGCCGTTCTCCGGGTCCACGATGCGGACCTCGTGGTTGAAAATCAGGCCGTCGGTCGTGGCGCCCCTTTCCGCCGGGTCGCCTTCGGCGATACCGAGCGAAATGGTGGGCGCCTCGCTGCTTCCGTAGATGCGGAAGGTCTTGCAGTTCGGCAGTACGGCATTGGCGCGTTTGACGACCTCGGGTGGCACAGGGGCGCCGCCGCTGCCATAGAGCCGCAAGGAGGGCAGCTGGATGCCGCGCCGGTCGACTTCGGCCACCAGCTCGACCAGGAAGGGCGTCGCGCCTATGCTGAACGACGCTTGGTGCCGCTGGATCGCGTCCAGCGCGGCGCTCGCCTCCCAGCGCTCCATCAGCACGGCTTTGGTTCCCTGCAGGAAGGGCAACTCCAGCGCATACAGATAGCCCGTGATATGGGTAACCGGAGACGGCATGAGCAATACATCGTCCCTGGACAACCCCCAGAAGTCCGTGACGGCCTGGACTTCGGCGCGGAGGGTGTTCTGGCTGTGCAGAACGCCCTTGGGGTTCCCGGTGGTGCCAGAGGTATAGAGCAGAAGCTTGACGGCGTCGGGGTCGGTGCGGGCGAACGGCTCCAGGGGGGCATCGCGGCCTGCCCAGGAAGCATACGAGGCCAGCCCGTCCGCTTCGGCTCGAACCAGGACCAGGTGCTCCAGGTGAGGCAGATCCGGACGCAGCCGCTGGATCATTTCAAGGTAGTCGATGCTGCGGAAGCGATCAGGAATGAACAGGACCCTGGTCTTCGAATTGGCAAGGATGAACTTGAGTTCCGCATCGCGATAGATGGGGACGATGGGATTGCAGACGTACCCGCCGATGGCGCAGGCCAGATTGATGGCCAGTGTTTCGCGCCAGTTTGGCAGTTGGAAGCTGACGACGCTGCCGGGCCGCAGGCCACGGTCGCGCAATGTCCCCGCGAGGCGCAGCGCCTGATCCCACAGCTGCTGAAACGTCAGTACGCCGGAGTCGTCCGCCACGGCGACCTGGTCCGGGTAGTCGCGTGCGCATAGCCGCGCGCTCTCCGCCAGCGTGATGTTCTGCCACCGGCCGTCACCCGCATAGCGGGCCGCCATGTCTGGGTCGAGCCGCGTCTGCCAGCCACTCGCGTCTGTGTGCATTCCTGTCTCCCGCATTGTTTTTGCCGGCGCCCGCCTGCGTGGACGGGGCCGTGCCGATTGCGTTCAGCTCAAGCCGCCGCGCACCAGCTTCATATAGGTTTCGACCACCGATTCCGGCAGGGTCACGCCTGCGCCGCTTTCCGCTTCCGCGTCCTTGACGTAGCGCAGGTAGAGATAGCTGCGTGCCGCCATGAACATGTAGGCCAGGGTTTCCAGTTCCTGTTCGCGGTAGTTGACGATCTCTCCGGCCTGGACTCCTCTGGACAAGGCGTCGACGTAGTGTTGCGTGATCAGCTTGAAGTGCGCCAGGTACGCGACCGGCGCCGCGATTTCGGCTTCGTTGAGGATGCGGAAAAAACCCGGGTGGTCCTGCAGATACTTGAAGAACGCGCGGAATCCTCTTTCCTCCATGTCCAGCACATTCGCCGCGCCTTTCACCTGGCTGCGGATGAAGACCAGCATGTCCTGACCGACATGGGGCAGGAGTTCGTCGAACAGCGCTTGGCGCGATTCGAAGTAAAGATAGAACGTGCCTTGCGCGATCCCCGCGGCTTCGGTGATGCGGTTGATGGACGCATCGCCGTAGCCGTGCTTTCCGACGACCTGAGCCGCAGCGCGGAAGATGGCCGCCCTGGTTTCTCCGGCCCGTTCGTCGCGGGTTTGTTTTTTACGAGGACGGCCCTTGGGGCCGGCGGAAGGGGACGCGGAGGGCGCCGATGCCGGTTTATTCGGGTTGCGTGCAGTCATGGAGCATCATCAGTGTGTGACAAGTTCAGACCGCCAGATAGCGGTCGGCAATTTCAGGGTGGGCGTCGAAGTGATTCCAATCGCCCTCGAACACGATTCTGCCAGTATCGATCACGAATACGTAATCGGTACACTGCCGCGAGAACCACAGGTTCTGTTCCGCCAGCAGCAGCGCGGCGCCTTGCTGTTGGCGGGCCCGATTGACCTGCCCGGCCATTTGCTGGACCAGCAAGGGGGCGACGCCTTCCGTGGGTTCGTCCAGCAGCATGCACTTCGGTCTGGACATCAAGGCCCGCGCGACCGCCAGGATCTGCTGCTGTCCGCCGCTGAGTTGGTTTCCCATGCGCATCCGGAGTTCGGCAAGCGCTGGAAATAGTCCGTAGGCCTCTTGCAGCGGCAGGCAGCCCCGCGGGCCGCTGGCATGCCGCGCCAGCAGCAGGTTTTCCTCCACGGTCAGGTGGCTGAATATCCTGCGGTCTTCCGGCACCAGCGCCAACCCGGAACGCGCGCGCGCATGCGTGCCGATCTGCCTGAGATCGCTGCCCATGAAGCGCAGCGTGCCATCGACGGTGGGGCCGCCGCCCACGATGCTCTTGAGCAAGGTCGTCTTGCCCGCGCCGTTGCGGCCCAACAGGGCGACTCCCTGGCCGGCGCCGACCTCGATGCCGACGCCGTCGAGGATGAGGCTGTCGCCGTAGCGTGCGCGCAGGTTTTTCACTTCAAGCACTTTGCACCTCGTGGCCCAGGTAGATTTCCCTGACTTCGGGAGAGGAACGCACGTCCTCGGGCGTTCCGCTGGCGATGATCTCGCCGTAGTTCAGCACGGTGATGCGGTCGGCCAAAGAAAAGACGACGTCCATGTCGTGCTCGGTCAGCAGGATCGAAATCCCGCGTTCCCGCACCACCGATTTGATGGTTTTCACCGCCGCCGCCCTGTCTGGCGGAGACATGCCGGCCATCGGCTCGTCGAGCATCAGGAGTTTGGGCCGCAGCGCCAGGCTCATCGCGAGTTCCAGCCGTTTCCGGTCGCCGTAGGCCAGCACTCCCGAGACGTGATCGCGCTGCGAGGCCAGGCCCATTTTCTCCAAGGCGTCCAGGGCTTCGTCATAGACATCGGCGGCGGGCGCGATCCGCCAACTGAAGCCGCCGCCCGCGCCCTGGTGGCGGCGGCTGGCCTCGACGGCGACCACCATGTTTTCCAGCACGGTGTCTTCGCCGAAGACGCGGGCGACCTGGAAGGTCCGTCCCACGCCCAGGCGCACGCGCTGGTAGCCGTCGATGCCTTCGACCCTCTTGCCCGCGATCGAGATTTCACCCGCATCCGGCAGGAGTTCGCCGCTCAAGGTTTTGAACAAGGTGGTCTTGCCTGCGCCATTGGGTCCGATGACGACATGCGTTTCACCTTGCTGCATGCGCAGCGTTACGTCCTTCAGGACAGGAATGCTGCCGTACGCCTTGTAGAGTCCGCGCGCGTCGAGTATGTGCGTAGTCACGATGTCTGCCCCTGAATCTTCGAGCCGGAGCCGCCGTTGGCGGATTTCCCGCGCCGGCTTGCCGCGAACAGGCGCTGCGCGCCGCCAATGACGCCGCCGGGGAACGCCAGCACCACGATCAACAGCACCGCGCCTATCAGGATTTCGGAGAGGCCGACGATGTTGCGGGTCATGTGTTCGAGCCCGATGAAGATCACCGCCCCGGCGACGGGCCCCCAGAAGTAGGCGACTCCGCCCACCAGGCAGAACAGGATGGGCAGGGCGGAATATCCCCAGTGCGCGATTTCCGGCGTGAGCAGCTGGGCCGCCGGCGCGTACAGGCCGCCGGCCAGGCCGGCGAACGCGCCGCTGGCTACAAAGGCCGAGAATCGCATGGCGTGGACATTGATGCCGAGAAAGCGCACCCGCTCGGCATCCTGGCGGATGGCCGCCAGCAGCCTTCCGTACCGGTTGTGCCACAGGATGTACAGGATCAGGCCCAGGAGCGAGACGCAGACCAGCGTGACGTAGTAGAGGTTGCTGCCTTTTGCCAGGTCGAGGCTGAACAGGCCAAATTCCACGACCGGCCGCTTGATGCCTGTCATGCCGTCCTCGCGGCCCAGGAGATCCGATTTCGAAATCAAGATGTGCACCAGCTCCGCCAATGCGAGCGTCAGGATGGCGAAGTAGATGCCGCTGGCGCGGCGCAGGGCGACGACGGCGACGGCCGCGGCGACCAGCCCTCCCGCAATGCCCGCGGCCAGCCAGGCAAGGGGGAAGGGCACCTGGGAGTAGCTCTGCAGCAGCAGGCCGGTGGTGTAGGCGCCAGCCGCGAAGTACGCCGCATGGCCGAAGCTGACCATCCCGGTCAGGCCGAAAACGAGATTGAAGCTCAAGGCGAAGGTGGCGTTGATCAGCACCACCGACGCGAGAAACACCAACCCCTTGTCCGCCCACCACGGGACGCTGGCGAATAGCCCGATCACCACGCCCGCTACCGCGAGGTCGAACGAGCGCCGGCTTGTTGTACTGGCAAGCTGGTTCATTACCGTAGCCCCTTCAAAAGTCCTTGCGGACGCCACATCAATATCGAAATGAGGGCGATATAGAAGAACAGGCCGGGCACTTCCGCGAAGACGCGGTCGCCTATCGCCGTGATGATGCCCAGAAGAATGGCGGCAAGGAAGGCGCCGCGGATGTTTCCCATGCCGCCGACGATGATCACGCCGAAAGCCTGAATGATCAGGGCGCTGCCCATGTTCGGGGACAGGCTTTGGTTGACGGACAGCAGCGCGCCGGCGGCGCCAGCCAGCGCGATGCCCACGACCACGGTGCCCGTCAGCACCAGGCGCACGTTCACGCCGAGCAGCGAGGCCATCCAGGGATCGACCGCCACCGACTGCACGGTTTTCCCCAATTCAGTGCGATGCACGAGATAGTCGAGAAGGAGGAAGGCGAGCACGCCGCAGCCGATCACGAATAGCACGAAGTTGGGGGCCAGCACGCCGGCGATCTCGGTCGCGCCGCGCAATACCGGCGGAGGCGGCACGCTGAGAAAGTCGATGCCCCAGATCACCTTGACCGCGCCCTGGCAGAGCAGCAGCAGCGCGTAGGTGGCGATCAACGAATAGGATTCACTGACGCCCCTGAGCCGCTGGAACACCAGCCTGTCCATGGCGGCGCCCAGCACGCCCAGCGCTACCGCGCACACCACGGTGGCGAGCATGAAAGCCCAGAAGGAAGGCTCTCCAAGCCTGGCCAGCAGACTGTATGCCAGGTAGGCTCCCAGCATCACGAAGCCGCCATGTGCGAAGTTCAGGACGTGCAGGATGCCAAAAACCAGCGTGAGGCCGGCGGCGGTCAGGAAGACCGTCATGCCCCACGACAGGCCGTTGAGCGTCATCAAACCGTATTGGTCCATGATTCTCCGCCCTTTCAAGCAGCCCGCAAGCTCAAGGCCTTTCCGGGCGTGGCCGGGTCGATCACGTCCTCGCCGGGGATGCGGATGACGTCCACGATCTCGAAGCCTTCCGCTGCCTTGGCCGACCCGCGCAGGCGGTACATGACAACGGGCTTGATGGCCTGATGGTCTTCCTTGCGGAAGCGGCGAGGTCCGGTGGCGGTTTCGAACGTGACCGATTCAAGCGCATTCAGAACTGCCCCGGTATCGGCCGAGCCAGCCGCCTGCAGCGCGCGGGCGTAGGCCATCACCGCGGCATGCCCCTCGGAAATGAAGCCCAGCGTGAGCGGATCCTTGGCTCGGCGCACGGCTTCCGCCTGGAGCTCGCGGCTGACCGCGATGTCCTCGAACGCACCCGCGTACCAGTGCGTTCCCACCCACATGTCCGGCAGATCCTGTTTCATGGCCTTGGCCACGATCATTTCGTTGGCCGAGTCCACGATCAGCTTGGCCTTCTTGAAGAAGCCGAATGGTTCGGCCTGCTTGTACAGCGTCACGGCGTCGCCGCCATACACGGAGATCATGAAACCCTCGGCCGGGGTGGACATGGTGGCGGTAATGGCGTTGCGATAGTCCGCGGCGCCGTACTGCGTCTTCACCGGCGGCGCGATCACGGGTTGCTTCTGGGTGAGGGCCGGATAGAACTCGCGCAGGCCGTCTTCGAAGCAGCCCCAGGTGGTGCGGCCGTACTCGTGGTCGGGAATGACGCCGGCCCAGCGGTTGACGTCCGGATAGCGCTGCGCGGCCATCTTGGCGAGGGCGCGCTGGCGCATATAGGGATTGTCCGTGACACGGAAGTAATTGCGGACGAAGTTCTCCTTGGTGAGCTTTTCAGAGTGCGCGGCGCAGGTGATCAGCAGCGTCTTCTCCTGTTCCAGGATCGCGGCGATCGCCAGGGCCACGGCGCTGGAGACCACGCCGAACAGCATGTTCACGCCGGAGCCCGCCAGCTCGCGCGCGGCGACGGTCGCGTCCGCGGGTTTGGCTTTGTCGTCCCGGATGACCAACTCCAATTTCCTGCCAAGGACGCCGCCCGCCTGGTTGACCTGGTCAATGGCGATCTGCGCACCCAGCAGCATGGGCTGTCCCAGCGGCGCCTGGGCGCCGGACAGCGATGAAATGAAGCCCAGTTTGATGGACGGACTGGCTTGCGCAAAGGCGGCGCGGCTCCACAGGCTGCCGGCGGCCGTTGCGCTTGCGCCGCCCAGGGCGCCCAGTATCTTGAGGACGTTTCTGCGATCCATGTTCATGTCTCCTTAGCTTTTTTCTGCTTTGTTGTGCGGGGCTCGCCCCAGGGAACTTCAGATCAACCAGGCCTATGTCATGCGATGCCGATGTCGCCCGCGCCTCCAAACGCGGACCAACCGCCATCCACCGGCAGGGTTGCCCCCGTGATGAAGGATGCCCATTCCGAGGACAGGTAGGCCGCGGCATGCGCGATCTCCCTGGGATGGCCGAGGCGGGCCAGCGGCGTTCGCCGTGCTATCTGTCCGGTGTCCACCTTGTTTTCGCGTATCAAGGTTTCGACCAGGGGCGTGCGGATATAGCCGGGCGCGATGCAGTTCACGCGGATGCCCAGGCTGCCCCACTCGCTGGCCAGCGATTTGGTCAGCATGATCACGCCCGCCTTGGACGCGCCATAGGCGTTGCGGCGGGGAAAGCCGCCCAGGCCGACGATGGACGAGATGTTGATCATCGATCCGGAGCGGCGCTGCGCCATGTGTGCACCCACGGCCTTGCACATGAGGTAGGTGCCGGTCAGGTCCACATCCACGATCCGCTGCCAGGATTGTGCGCTTTGCTCCAGGGTCGGGGTGTAGGTGTCGGGTATGCCGGCGCAGTTCACGAGCACGTCGATGGCGCCCATGGCGTCTATGGCTCCCGCCGTGGCGCGCAGGCAGTCTTGTTCCACGCAGACGTCCGCCTGGAACCGGGTAATGGTGTCCGGTTCCGTCGCACCGTGCGGCTGGAGGTCAGCTGAACTCACTTGCGCGCCGAGCTCCAGGAACAGATCGACCACCGCCGCTCCGATGCCGCTTGCGCCGCCGGTGACCAGCACTTTCTTCCCGGCCAGGTCGATTGAGGGCTTGTCAGGCATAGGCTCCGGACCACTTGTAGATGTTGTTGCGCTGGACCGCGGAGGAGCCGCCGATGATGGGCAGCAGCAGGGCGTCCCGGACATAGCGCTCCGCGTCGAAATCCTTGACGTAGCCATAGGCGCCGAAGATGGTCTGGCATTCCAGCGCGACCGAGCGGGCGGTTTCCGTGGCAAAGAGCTTCGCCATGGATGTTTCGACCCCGCAGCGCTGGTGTTCGTTGGCCATCCAGGCGGCGTGGTAGAGCACGAGGCGCGCGGCATGCAGTTGTGTCTTCATGTCGGCCAGCTTGTGCTGAATGGACTGGTAGTGGTTGATGGTCTTGCCGAATTGCTGGCGTTCGCCCGCGTAGGCCCAGGCATCGTCGAGCGCGGCGCGGGCGATGCCGATGCCGATGGCGGCGACTTCGAGCTTTTCCACGTCCAGGCCCGAGCCCACGATCATCTGCCAGCCGTTGTTCCAGCCGGCCTCGCCGCCCATCACATTCTCGAATGGCACCTCCACGTCCTCGAAGATCACGTCCGTGGTCGCGGCTCCTTTCATGCCCAACCCTTCGATGGGCGTGATCGTCACGCCTTTGGTGTCGGGCGGGATCATGATCATGGACAGATTCTTGTAGCGCTCGCCCTCGCCGCCGGAGCGCACCAGCGCGTAGATGTAGTCCGATATCGCCGCGCCCGAGCAGAAGCGCTTGGCGCCATTGATCCGCACGGCGTCACCCACACGTTCGGCGCGGGTCTTGACGCTGGCCAGGTCGGCGCCGGCGTCCGGTTCCGTCCAGCCGTAGGCAAAGACGAGCGTACCGTCCACGACCTTGGGCAACAGTTCGGCTTTCTGCGCTTCCGTGGCGCATTCGACCAGATTCATGCCCGCGTAGCAGGCGCTCATGATGTAGGGCACCGATACCGCCAGGCTGCGCCTGGACAGTTCTTCGATGACGACCATGGTGGCTAGGATGTCGCGGCCCGCGCCGCCATACGCTTCGGGCACGGTGAGCCCCATGACGCCGAGGCGCGCCAGTTTGTCGAAGACTTCGCGCGGGAAGTGGTTGCGCTTGTCCCAGTCGGCGGCGGCGCCACGCGGCATTTCCTTTTCGACGAACCGCTCGAGCGTGTCGCGCAGCTGCCGGATGTGATCGGGTTCCGTGAAGTTCATCAGTGGCTCTCTACTTTCCAGAGAAGACCGGACTGCGTTTTTCGCGGAAGGCGTTCACAGCTTCTTGATGGTCCTGGGTGGAATTGGAAAGCGCCTCGTAGGCCAGGGAGGCGTCCATGATCGAGTGCGCCAGCTGCTTCAGGCCGATGTTTGCGGATAGCTTGGTCCAGCGGATGGCCTTGGTAGCGCCCGCGGCCAACTTGTCCGCGAACTGCCCCACGCGTTGCTCCAGGTCCGCCGCGGGGACCACATGATTGATCAGGCCGATGCGTTCCGCTTCCGTCGCGGTCATCAGGTCGCCGGTCATCAGGTATTCCTTGGCGCGCGCATAGCCGATCAGTTGCGGCCAGATGACGGCGCCGCCGTCGCCAGCCACATAACCAACACTGACGTGCGGATCGCCGATCTTCGCGGCGTCCGAGGCGAAGATCACGTCGCAGAAAAGCGCGAGCGTGGCACCCAGCCCTGTCGCGTGCCCATTCACTTTTGCGATGACAGGCTTTTCGCAGTCCAGCAACGAGAACACGATCTGCTTGCCTTCGCGGGCCGTCTTTTCGAACGCGCCGGGCTGGTCGATCATTTTCTGCATCCAGGCTATGTCGCCGCCGGACGAAAAGGCCCGGCCCGCTCCCGTCAGGATCACGACGTCGCATTCCGGGTCGGCCGAAACATCGACGAAGACCCGGGCCAGCTCTTCGTGCATGGCTTCATCGACGGCATTGAGCTTCTCGGGCCGGTTCATCGTGATTTCCAGGACGCGCTTGCGGCGTTCGAACGTCAGGCTCTTGTACTCAGCAAAGTTCATCTAGACCTCGTGTGGAGAGCAGGAGACGCCAGGAGTCTCTTGCGTGGAGTTCGCCTGGAAGAGCCGGCGCGCGTGCCGCGTCATGGCAAGTCGTCAGGCGGTTGGTGCATTCTGGCAAAAAATGAACAATGAGTCATTATTCATTTTTGGTTTTTTGATGGGTGTTTTCCCTAGTCGGAGAGCTGGCGCGGGCCAGACTTTTCCCTGCCGGGTGCGGTACGCCCGGCCTGGCGCTCGTCGCACCTGATTCGCTTATTCCGTGATTTCCGCGGCCGACCAGACCGCAATCCGGTTCCGTCCCGAATTCTTCGCCCAGTACAAAGCCTGATCGGCCTTGCCCATGACCTTCTCGATGTCGAAATCATCCGACGGCCACAGCGCGATGCCGATGGAAACCGTGACATGCCCTACCGCCTGGGGCATGGCGTGGTTGGCCGTCGCCGCCCGGATGCGCTCGGCCACCCTCTCGGCGGCGTCGCGCGAGGCGTCCGGCATCAGGACAAGAAACTCTTCGCCGCCGACGCGGCACGGCGCGTCTTCCGCCCGGACGCAGGTCCTCAGGATGGCCGCCAGCGCGATCAGCACCTGATCGCCAGCCGCATGCCCGCAGGTGTCGTTCACGCGCTTGAAGTGGTCCAGGTCCAGCGCGAGCACCGCGAAAGGCCGGTTGGTCTGCCGCAGCGTGGCGATTTGCAGCGCCAGGCCCCTGCGGTTGATGAGACCGGTCATGGGATCGGTGATGGTGTCCGCGTTCAGCTTGTCGATGCGGCGGGTCTGGGAACTCTGGCTCGTTGTCACGGCATTCCTGAGCCGCGCGGCTTCGTAGTACCAGCCCTTGATCTTGTCCAGGTCGCCGGCCGAGGCGCCGGGCTGATCCCTTTCGATGACCTGTGCCAGTTCCTCCAGCGGCCGGGAGATCCAGCGGCCCAGCAGGTAGACGACCAGGAACATGATCAATCCGACCGGCAGGGCGTAGAGCACGATCCTGCCGGTCAGGCTCTGCAGCGGACTTAGGGTTTCGTCCAGGGGCCGCTGCGCCACCACGCCCCAGCCGCCGTTCTTGAGCGCGGCGTACCCGGCCAGCAGATGCGTGCCGCGCGTATTGACCACGGGCATCGCGCCGGTTTCTCCGCGCAACACCGCCTCGACCACCGCGTTGTTCCGTTCGCTGGTGCCGATGCGCTCCTTGTCCTTGTGATAGATGATGTTGCCGTCGCCATCGACCACATACAGGTAGGAGCCGTCGCGGTAGAAGTGATCTCCCACCAGCTTGTCGAACTCGTTGCCTTGCCTGAGCGACATGGCAGTGAGGATCGTGCCGGCGTAGGCGCCCTGGGCATCCTTGTAGGGCTCCGAGAACGCCAGTATCAGCTGGCCCGCCATGCCTACGTAGGGCGTCGAGATCTGGCCCGTCAGTTTCTTGGGGCCGGACGCCAGTTGCTGGCGCACCAGCGTCTTGCCTTCGAAGTCCGGATTGGCCGGAACGGTGGCCAGGATGGTGCCGTTCTTGTCGGCGATCGCGGCGGTCATGGCGCCGTCGGTCTGGTGGACCAGGCGCGCAAGTTCATCGTCCATGGCGGACCTGGAGCCCAGCAGGCCAGGCGCGCGTTCGGCGGAGAGGACCAACTGCCGTTGTATGGATTCGATATAGAGGTCGGTGACCTCGGCCAGCTTGACCGCGTAGGCCCGATTGGCCTCCAGGGTGTTGGCGATCAGTTGCTCGCGCTGCACCAGGTAGGCCGCATACAGCGTATTGACGAAGGCGATGATTCCGCTCGCGAGCGCGAGCACGGTGACGAGCCGGCGCAGCTTCAGTCTGGGCATCGCGGCGGTGGCCAATGCGGGGCTCCTTCAATACTCGATCGGTCGATTGAATCGGCGCCTTCCGCAACGCTGGGGACTCAAAGAAGAAGGGCGGCCTTGCGCACAGAGCGATCAGTTTTGCGGCAAGCCTGCGGCAAGTCAAGAGCATCCGCGGCTGCCCGGCAGCCAGGGCGCGCGGCCAATTGTCCGTTGCGCAATCACGGGTGTTCGCTGCGCAGGCACTGGCGGTGGGCATGGCAGGGCGCCGCCCGGCGATGCCGCGGGCTGGCGCGGTTCTTGCTTCTGCTATGGGATGCGGCGCGATCCCTCCTCTCGGGCGGGACGCAGGCATGGATACCAAACCACCTGGAGGAAAAATTGAACTTTACCCAGACCGAAGAGCAGGTCATGTTGCGTTCAGCGGTTGAACGGCTCGTGCAGTCCTTGTGCACTCCCGAAAAGGTGCGGCAATGGGACCGCGACGGCACGTATCCGGAGGAAGTCTACGCGGCCATGGTGGACGCGGGCTTTGTCTCCATGGTGGTCCCGGCCGAGTACGGCGGCATGGGCAGCCCGATGTCCGATTGCATCATTCTCTACGAAGAGGTCGCCAAGCCCAGCGTGGACTTCGCCACGCGCATTGCGCTGCAGGCCTGGGGCTGCTCGATCCTGGCGGATGTGGCGCCGGAAGAACTCAAGCGCGAGATCCTGCCGCGCGTGGCGCAGGGCCAGGCCAAGCTTTCGTTCAGCCTGACCGAACCCAACTCGGGGTCGGACGCGGCGTCATTGACCACGAGCGCGCGGCGCGACGGCGATGACTGGTTGATCAACGGCCAGAAGGTGTTTTCCAGCGGCGCGGACGCGCCCGACAACCATATCGTTCTCGCCGTCAGGACCGCGAAGAGCGAAAAGCGGCACGATGGCATTTCCCTGTTCCTGGTGCCCAACGATCTCAAGGGCATCACCATCCGGCGTCTGGACGTCATCGGCCGCCGCGTATTGGGTTTGTCGGAGATCTACTTCGATGACGTGCGCGTGCCCTCCCGCTATCTGCTGGGAGAGGAAGGCAAGGGCTGGGGATACATCGGACGCCATCTCGAGCGCGAGCGCATCACGCTCGCTGCGAACTACCTGGGCTGCGCCAGCAGCGCCTTGAATGACGCCACGATCTACGCCCAGGAAAGAAAGCAGTTCGGGCGTCCCATCGGCCAGTTCCAGGCCATCGCGCACATGCTGGCCGATATGGCGACCGAGGTGGAGTGCGGCCGCTGGCTGACCACCATGGCCGCCTGGCGCTATGACAACGGCTTGTCGTGCCGCAAGGAGGCCAGCATGGCCAAGCTCTACGTTTCCGAGATGCTTCAGCGGGTCACCGCCTCGGGCATGCAGATCCTGGGCGGACACGCCTACACCACGGATCACGCGATGCAACGGCATTGGCGCGATGCCCGCAACGCGACCGTCGGCGGCGGCACCTCGCAGATTCAGCGCGAACTGATCGCGCGGGAATTGGGACTGTAAGCGCTTGACGGCAGGGCGGCCCGGTAGCGGGCCGCCCTTTGAGGGGCGATGCGCCGGCCGCCTAGTCGGCGGTGATGCCTACCTTCTTGATGATGGCGCCCCAGCGTTGCGTTTCATCGCGGATCACCCGGGTCGTTTCTTCCGGCGAGCTGCCCACGGCCTCCATGCCGCGCACGCGCATGGCCTCGCGGAACTTCTCGCTCCTGCCTATATCCATCAGCGCCTTGCTCAGGCGGTCCGTCACCTCCGGCGGCACGTTGGCCGGGGCGAGGATGGCGTACCAGCCGAACACGTTGAAGTCCTTCACGCCGGATTCCTCCACCGTGGGCACGTCGGGCATCAAGGCGCTGCGCGCGTTGTCGGCCACGGCGATGGGACGGACCTTGCCGGACTGGATAAGCGGCAGCGCGCCTCCCACCGTGGCGAATGTCGCGTCGATCCGGCCGCCCAGCAGTTCGGTAAACGCCAGGGACTCGCCCTTGTACGGGATGTGCATGATGGGCATGCCGGTGCGGTCCTTCAGCATTTCCATCGTCAGATGCGCGGTCGAGGCATTCCCTGCGGACCCATAGTTGAGCGCACTGGGATTCTTCTTGGCCCGGTCGACGAGGTCGGCGACGGTCTTGATCGGCTGATCGGGGTTCGTCACCAGCACCAGCGAGAATTTTGCGATCAGGGAGATCGGCGTGAAGTCCTTGAGCGTGTTGTAGGGCAGGTTCGGATACAGAGTGGTGTTGACGCTGGCCAGGCCTTGGCTGGCCAGCGCCAGGGTGTAGCCGTCGGGGCGCGACTTGGCGACGAAGTCCGTGCCGATGATGCCGCCCGCGCCGGTGCGGTTTTCGACGATGACGGATTGGCCCAGGCGTTCCGAAAGATCCTGGGCCAGCGTGCGGGCCAGGATGTCGGAAAGGCCGCCGGCGGCGTAGGGGGTGATCAGGCGTATGGGCTTGTCCGGATAGCTGCCGGCCGCCGCCTGCCCTTGCAAAGCCAGGCTGGCCAGCAGGGCCGCCGCGGCCAGTAGCGGTTTTCTGAAAAAGGTCATTCTTATCTCCAGTTCCGCCTTTCACCGGCGGAAAACACATATGTAGTTATTGTTCAGCCTGCCTCTGCGGGCGGGCTGGCAACATGAACGCAGGGCGCGTCGGGGATAACCTCGCAACATCCGTGCCAGGGGCTGGCGCCGCCCGCCTGCCCGGCAGGGGAGCTATCCACATGCGCGTTGGTGTTCATGGTCCGATCAGCAGTGTATGGGCGGCGCACAGCAGTTGCTCCATCTACTTCCTGCCGAGCCCATGTTCCTTGACGACTTGCAGCGACAGCGCAAGCTGCTCCTTCACATAGGCGGAGAATTCGTCAGGGCCGGATGTCGAGATCGAAATGTGGTGAACGGCAAGCGCGCGCGCCACGTCCGGCTGGGCGAGAACCGCATTGATCTCCGCGCTCAGCTTCCGGCGCAGTTCCGGCCGCATTCCGGAAGGACCGAAGAACCCGCCCCACGGCACCAGCGGCATGTTGGTATAGCCGGAATCGGTCATCGTGGGCACGTCGGGGAACTGCTCCAGGCGTGTCCGGGTGGTGGTCATGAGCGCGCGCACCTTCCCTTCCTTGATGAAGCCCATGGTCGTGGTGGGCGTGGCGAACATGACGTCGATCCTGCCGCCCACCAGATCCACCACGGCAGGCGGCTCGCTGTTGTAAGGGATGTGATGCAGCTTCAGGCCGGCCATGCCCATCAGCTGCGCCATCGCCACGATGGAGGACGAACTGCCGGACGCATAGGTCAGCTTCTTGGGGTTGGCACGCGCGTATTCCACGAACGCGCGGGCCGTCATGAATGGCAGGCTGGTGTTCACGACCAGCAGGAAGGGGAACTCGCCGACCCGGGCGATGGGAGACAGCTCGGTCAGCGGGTCGTAGATCGGTTTGGCATTGAAGGTATTGATGCCGGTGATGGCGGTGTTGGTCGAGAACAGCAGCACGTCGCCCGAGGGATCCGCCTTCATGACCTCCTTGACCGCGATGTATCCTTCGGCGCCGGGCTTGTTGTCGATGAGCACCGCGCGGGACAGGGACCGGCTCAGGTTTTCTCCGATGATGCGCGCCGCGGTGTCGGTGGCCGAGCCCGATTGGAAGGGCACCACGATTCTCAAGGGCCTGTCGGCCGCCCGGGCGGGCCCGGCCAGGAGGGGGGTGGCCAGCATGGCGCCCAGAATGTGTCTTCTGCGAGGGTTCACGATGTTCTCCGGCGGTACAGCAGGGTGGCCGTCATTTCCTGGGCTACCGTGCCGTCGTGCTTGACGCACTGCCGCTGAAAGGTGACGACGCCACGATCCGGCTTGCTGCTGGCCTTTTTGTCGACGACCCGTGAATGCAGCCTGATGGTGTCGCCATGCTTGACGGGGTCCAGCAGTTTCCAGCCGTCGATCTGTAGCAGGGCCAGCAAGGTTCCGTCGTTCAGGCCGCTGGCATACTGCAGGCCGCCCATGATGGCGTACACCAGTGGTCCGTGCGCGATGGGTTCGCCGAATGGCGTGGTCTTGCAGTACTCGAAATTGGTGTGGACTTCGTTGAAGTCGCCCGACAGGCAGGCGAAATTGACGATGTCCGTCTGCGTGATGGTGCGGGCCGGGCTGACGAATTCCTGGCCGATCTCGAAGTCATCGAAGTACCGGCCGCGTGCGGAGGGAGTCGTGGTCATGATTGCGTTGTCCTTGTAATGGTTGCCGGATGCGGCACAGCCGCGTTGAATTCAGCCTTTGTCGCTGGCCAGGATGGCGGTGCCGTGTGAGGACAGGATGCCGCCCTCGTTGTGCACGAGCGCAACCTCCGCGCCTTCTACCTGGCGATCGCCCAGGCCGCCGCGCAACTGGCGCACCGCTTCCACGATGCCGAACAGGCCGCCCGCGGCGCCGGCGTGCGCATGCGAGAGCATGCCGCCGTGGGTATTGATGGGCAGCTTGCCGCCGATGCGCGCATGTCCCTGCTCGAAGAACGCGCCGCCTTCTCCGGGCCGGCAGAAGCCCAGTTCCTCGGCCTCCAGGATGGGGACGATGGAGAAGCAGTCGTAGAGTTCGGCCACGTCGATATCGCCGGGCGCGAGTCCCGCCATTTCGTAGGCGATGCGACCGGATTCGGCCGCGCCGAACTCGGTCAGGCTGGGGGCGCACATCAGATGCTCATGTGTGTGGTATTCGCCTATGCCTTGCAGGTAGGCGGGCTTGCATTTCAAGTCGCGCGCGCGCTCGGCGGACGTCACGATGAAGGCGCCGCCGGCATCCGATATCAGGCAGCAATCCAGCATGCCCAGCGGATCGGCGATGGGCTTGGCCGAGATCACCTGGTCCAGCGTCAAGGGCGTTTTCATGTGCGCGTTGGGATGCAGCAGGGCGTGCGTGCGCGTGTTGACCGCGACATGCGCGAGCTGTTCCCGCGTGGTGCCGTACTTGTGCATGTGGCGCAACGCGATCATGGCGTAGAAGCCGGGTATCGAGGTGCCGTAGGGCTGTTCGAAATAGGGGTGTCCCACCGCCGTCAGCGCCGCCACGGCCGCGTCCCGGCTTTGGCCGGTGGCCCGGTTCTCGCCCGCGCACACCAGGATGGTCTCGGCCTGGCCGCTGACGATGGCCTGCGCCGCATGCTTGAGCATGACGACCGGGCTGGCGCCGCCCACGATCATCGACGCGTTGAGCCTGGGCTTGATGCCGAGGTACTCGCAGATGACCGATCCCAGCATGAAGTACGGTTCAGTGAAGGAATAGGCCGTCAGCACGCCGTCGATGTCGGACACCTGCAAACCGGCGTCGTCCAGCGCGCGCTTGGCGGCCTGGGCGTTGAGGCCCAGGCCCGTCATGTGGGGAACCTTGCCGATGTCCGATTCGCCCACGCCGACGATGGCGACTTTGTTCTTTAGCGATGCGCGTTCTTTCATAACCATCCCAGTCAGGCCTCGGTTCTTTTGAATTGGGGAATCAGGGCGCCATCGCCGCGGTCTTCGAAAACCACGCCGACCTTGTCCCCTATCCGTACCGAAAGGGCATCGGCGCCCACGATGTTGGCGACCATGCGCGGGCCTTCGTCGAGTTCGATCAGCGCGGTGACATAGGGCGTCCTGGACGCGAACGCGGGCAGCGGCGCGCGGCGGATGATGGAAAAGCTGTAGACGCTGCCTGTGCCTTTGCTTTGCACCCATTCGAGTTGATCCGACCAGCATTCGGGGCAGAGATGGCGCGGCATGAAATGCAGTGCTGCGCATGCCTTGCATCTCCGGATCAGCAGTTTGTGTTCGCGGGCTCCATCCCAGTAGGGCTGGGAGTCGGCATTGGCGATGGGTTGAGGCAGATCCTGGCTCATGCTTTGTCTCCCTGGTTCACGACCGCCGCGGCGCCGGGAAAATCGGGGCGGCGGCGTTCCAGGGCGGCGTTCAAGCCTTCGCGGAACTCGGGGTTGGACATGGCCAGCACCTGACCGAAGCCCTCGAATGCCAGCATGTCGTGCAGCGAGGTTTCGAAACTGCGCGCCATGACGGCCTTGGCCAGCCCCATGACCTCGGCGGGCCCTTCGGCCAGGCGTCTGGCCTCGGCGAGGCCGGCGTCATACAGGTCGGCATCGGCGACGACCTTGGATACCAGGCCCAGATCAGCGGCCTCCTGCGCGGAGAACGTGCCGCCGCTGAACAGGAAGTTCTTGGCGCGCGCCATGCCGATCAGGCGCGGCAAGTGGTACATGACCGCGATGTCAGGCACGACGCCCAGCCTGAAGAATCCGGACATGAACTTCGCGCTTTCGCCAGCGATGACCACGTCGCCGGTCAGCGCGAGGCCCATGCCGCCGCCTACTGCATGACCGTTCACGCCGACGACGACGGGCTTGTCCAGCGTGATCAGCGGCGTGAGCCAGCGGCTCAGATTGCGGAAGCGCCGGTGCACCGTCCACGGATCGCAGGCCGTGCGCAGATGATTCAGGTCGCCGCCGGAGCAGAAAGTCGGGCCGTCGCCCGTCAGGAAAACCGCGCGTATGCCGGGCTCGCGCTCGGCCAGGGCGATCGCCGCGCCGAGCTGTTCGCGCATGTCCATGGTCATCGAGTTCCGGCTTTCCGGGTTCGCCAGGCGGATGATGAGTACGTCTCCGTCTCTTTGTGTTGCTACCAGCTCCTGTGCTGCCATGTAGGACGCTCCAATGGGTAAAGGGGGGTGTTTGTGTAAAAGCAAAGTTCGTGCCAGATGCGCCGTCCGCGGGCCGGAGCAGGGCAGGCGTACGGATCGCCTGCCGGGGTGTACTCGCGGCATACACGCGGATGCGGGACTGTGTTTGTGTGTTCGCGGCGGCGGAGCCGCAAGGGCCCGCCGCACTGGCTATTTGCGCGCCTGCGCCGCCGCCAGCGCGCGTTGGTGTCCTGGCATGGCCGTGGCCAGCGCGAACGCATCGGCCTCATGCGCCATGGCGCTGTCCATGGGCTGGCTCCAGCTCTGGCGGCTGACCGACTTGGTCAGCATCAGTGCTTCATGGGGCAGCGCCAGCAGCTCGGCCGCCAAGGCGCGGCTGGCCTCGGCCAGGGTTTCCCGCGGCACCACGCGACGGGTCAGGCCGCGCAGGCGGGCCTCCTCGGCATCCATGGCGCCGCCCGTGAGCATCAGGTCCAGGGCGGCGGGGACGCCCAGTTTCGACTGCAGCAGATAGGAGCAGCCGCCGTCCGGGATCAGGCCCAGGCGCACGAAGGGGAACCGCAGCGTCGCGTCATCCGCCATGACCAGCAGGTCGGCGGCAAGCGCCAGCGAAGCGCCGCCGCCGGCCGCCGCGCCCTGGACCGAGGCGATGACGATCTTGTTCATCCTGATCAGCGCCATGTGGTGTTGCTGCGCAGTCAGGATACGGTCGCGCCAGGCCAGCGGGGTCGTCGGCAGATCGCCGGTATCGGCCCCGACGCAGAAGGCGCGGCCCAGCCCTTGCAGCAGCACCACATGGATGTCGGGGTCCGCGGCGATGTCCTGCAGGTGGGCGCCGAACTCGGCGCGCATCGCCGTCGACAGGGCATTGAGCTTTTCGGGGCGGTTCAACGTCAAGACGGCAAGGCCGCCTGTTTTTTCCAACAGGACCGTGGCTTGGGCGCTGGCGTTTTCCTGGTGATGCGCGGACATGATGCTTCTCCTTGAAGGGTGGGTGGTGAACCTTCAAGCAAAATGGATGCCAGCATTCAGCCGCAGCGGCCGGGGGCGGCGAAGCCGCGGATCGTGTCCGCGGCGCACGCAGTTCGCACCGCCGGAAGACACACGCTGTGCGCCGGGATCGCGGCCGCGCTCAAGCCTGGCCTGGCGGCCTGTACCACTGAGGGTAATGCTCCTTGACCAGCGGGCCGTCCTCTCTCAACGCGTGGCAAGCGCCGATCTTCAAGGGGCGTTTGGCGGGATCGTCCTCCTCCTGCGGGGAGATCTTGCCTTGCAGGATCGTCTGCACGGCCAGGGTCGGCAGCAGCGTCGCCAGCTCGGACAAGTGCGAGCAGCGCTCATGGGCCGGGATCCGCTTGGCGATTTCCTGGCGGAAGCCCTTGAGCAGGTTCGCGCCGACCAGCCGCTCCAGCCGCAGCTGGGCTTCGGGACAGACGGAGGGAAAGGGCATGCGGTGCATGCCGGCCTCGGCGCCCAGCACATCCAGGGCTTCGTTGATGGTCACGCGGATCGCCATCAGATGTATGGGCACGCCGCAGTCGAAATGCCGCATCTGTGTGGTGAAGGGCTGGGGCTTGACGTCCTCGATCAAGGCCTCCAGGTCCCACAGGCCGTCCTCGCGCTCGTAGGCCTGCAACTGGATGGTGCGCGAGTGGGAGGATTTTCTGGCGCTGGCAGGAGGGGGAAGAAAATGCGAAGGCGACACCATGGAGTGGTCTCCGAGTCTGGTTCGAGGGACCGGGAAGCTGGCTCCCGGTCCCGCCAAAAAGGAAGGAGGGGCCTAGCGGGTTGCGCCGCTTTCGGCCAGTGCGCTGATCTCGCTGTCGGATAGCCCGGCCGCGGCAAGAATCTCGTGGCTGTGCTCGCCCAGGCGTGGCGCAAGGCGCTTCACCTCGCTCGGAGTCTTGCCGAACTTGACGGGCGGCCTGACGTGAGTCAGCACGCCTTCGCTCGGATGTTCCTGTTGCACGAACATGCCGACCGCCGCCAGATGGGGGTCCGTGAACAAGTCCTCCAGGCTGTTGACCGGCGCGACAGGAATGCTCAGCGGCCGCAGCTGGCTCAGCCATTCGGCGGAGGTCCGCTCGGTCATGATTTCGCCGAGTATCTTGTACAGGGTTTCGTAGTTCTGGCTGCGGTGGTTCGGCGTGTCGTAGCGGGGATCCTTCGCCAGATCATCGCGGCCGACCAGTTGGAAGAAGTCCTTCCAGTTCTTGTCGGTGTAGGGCAGCACGCAGAGATAGCCGTCCTTGGTGCGGTGCGGCTTGCGCAATTGGCTGAGCACGCGCGGATAGCCTGCCTTGCCGTTCTGCGGGTCGAAAGCCCGTTCCCATTGATGTTCTATCAGCATGAACGAGGCCAGGGACTCGAACATCGGCACTTCGATGCTTTGCCCTTCGCCGGTGCGCAGCTTGTGGAACAGCGCGGCCAGGACGCTGTAGGCGATGGTCAGGCCGGCGACCTTGTCGCCGATGATGGTGGGCGTGAAACGCGGTTCTCCCGCCAGATGGGCATTGACGGAGCACAGGCCGGACACGCCCTGGATCATGTCGTCGTAGGCAGGATCGTCGGCATAGGGACCGCCTTCGCCAAAGCCATAGGCGCCACAGTAGACGATGCCAGGGTTGATCTCCTTGATCTGCGCATAACCCAGGCCTAGCCGTTCGATGGCCGCCGGGCGCATGGCATGGACGAAGACATCGGCCGTGGCCACCACGCGCAGCAGCGCTGCGCGCGCCTCGGGGATGCGCAGGTCCAGCATCAGGCTTTTCTTGTTCCGGTTGACCGACAGGTGTATCGGCCCCATCGCCCGGCTACGGCCTGCGCCCATGTGGCGCATGATGTCGCCGTCGGGGCTTTCCACCTTGATGACGTCCGCGCCCATGTCGCCGAAGATCTGGGTGGCATAAGGCCCCATTACCACTGACGTCAGGTCGACGATCTTGATTTGAGACAAAGGACCAGGCATGACACTCCTCTACGCTTCTTGATGGTTCGTTGGTTTTTTCGTTACACAGAAATCGGCTGGTGCGCCCGCAGCCCCGATCGAAGGACAGGGTTTGCTGCATGGCATCAAATGCGTTCCTGATTCATTTCTTTCAAGCAATTTCCATGCCATTGCGGGCCACGCCGCGACAGGGGCGGCGGAGCGCCTTGCGCGGCGGGGCATCGGCCGCAAGATGTAGCGCCGGCGCGGCCTGCGGCGCTGCAGCCGTGGAGTACACTCGTCGCCACCAACATGCCGCCACGAAAGACACGGAAGGCAGATGCAGAGCGAGAGGATATGGTAAGAGACACCGAAGGGATACTTGTCCTGGACGAGGGCGGCCAGATTAAATTTTCTTCGGGTTTGGGCACGGAGGAAGTGATTGCGCGGATGCTCTCCCGCCTGTGGGCCGATCGTTCCAGCACCCCGGTCAAACGCCTGTTCGCCCTGCCTGGCATCGAGCCCGCTCACAGTGTCGCTGCGCTGGTTTGCGAGCAGGGCGCGTGTTTCCTGATCTTCTCCACGGGCGGGGATGAGCTGACGGAGTTCATTGCCACCGTCGATTGCGCCGCGGATATCTTCCGGTACTTCATCACCAATCCCTATGAGGCCATGAACGTCGTCGACGCGGCGGGCAATCTGCTTTACATGAGCCCGATCCACGAACGTTCGATCGGCTTGAAGCGCGGCGACGCCATCGGCCGGCCGGTCAGCGATGTGATCGAGAACACCCGCTTGCAGGAAGTGGTCGTCACAGGCAAGCCGCAGATCGGCGAGGCCCATGAGGCCAAGGGCGTCACCCGCATCGTTTCGCGCATCCCGATCTTCGACCGCGACAAGAAGCTGGTGGCGGCGATCGGCCAGGTCATGTTCAAGGGCCCGCAGGCGATTCCGCAAGCGATCCAGGACATCTCCAACGAGCTCGCCCGCGTGCGGCAGGAGCGCGATTTCTATAAGCGCGAACTCTCCGGCATACGCAACCGTTCCTACGGGCTGGATCAGATCGTGGGCAGCAGCAAGGCCATCCGGCAGCTCAAGGAAGACATTCTGCGGGTCGCGCCGCTGGACGTGCCGGTGTTGCTGGTGGGGGAAAGCGGAACGGGCAAGGAGCTGGTGGCGCACGCGCTGCACATGCTCAGCCCGCGTGGCGACAAGCCGCTGACCCTGATCAATGCGGCCGCGATGCCCATCAGCCTGGTGGAAAGCGAGCTGTTCGGCTATGAAGGCGGCGCGTTCACCGGCGCCGACAAGCGCGGCCGCAAGGGTAAGTTCGAGCTTTCCGATACCAGCAGCCTGTTCCTCGATGAGATCGGCGACATGCCGATGGAAATGCAGGTGAAATTGCTGCGCGTGCTGCAGGATGGCACGTTCCAGCGCGTGGGCGGTGAACGTCTGCTGCACTCGGATTTCCGTCTGATCTCGGCCAGCCATCGGGACTTCCAGAAGATGGTTGCGGACAATACGTTCCGCCTGGACCTGTTCTACCGCATCAGCGCCGTGACGCTCTACCTGCCCTCGCTACGGGACAGGCCCGAGGATATTCCCGAGCTGGCCGATACCTTCCTGGCCGCCTTCGCCAAGCGCCAGGGCGTGGCCAGGAAGTCCATCGACGACCATGTCATCCAGTACCTGCAATCGCGCAGCTGGCCGGGCAATGTGCGCCAGCTGCAGCACGCGGTGGAGCGGGCGGCGATATTCAGCGACGGCAGCCGCCTGACGCTGGAGAGCTTCGGCGGTCTGGAGCATCCGGGCGGCATCGGGGCCGAGAAGGAGTACCGCCCCTTGCAGGCGACCGCGGGCTCGGGCCGCTTCGACATGTGGGAAGCGAAGCAGCGCGTCGAAATGGAGCTGATCGCGGACGCCATGGAGCGCACCGGCGGCAACAAGAAGCGGGTCGCCGAGGAACTGGGAATCTCCCGCTCCTATCTGTACAAACAGCTGCGCCTGATGGAAGGCGGCAAGGAGAGCTGAGTCCCGGCCCCGGGATGTCAGGACTGCACGACCCCGGCGTTGAACAGCTCCTGCTGCTGCGCGGCATCCAGACCGAGTTCACCCAGGATTTGCCGGGTGTGCTCGCCGCGCCGCGGCGAGCGCTTTTCCTGGCTGCCCGGCGCCGCCGTGCCCGGCAGCCGGGCGATCGGCACGCGGCATGGGCCGCCTTGGTCGCTCAGCGCGAATATCCGCTGTTGCTCAACCTGTGCGTCGGCCAGGAAGCCGGCGTAGTCGGAGACTTTTCCGCAGACCACGCCATGCCGGTTCAGGCGCTCGACCCAATGCGCCGTCGGCTTGGCGCGGAAGATCCGTGTCAGCGTTGAATTGATCTCCTCGCCGTGCGCGTAACGCCCGGTCGCCGTGCTCAGCCGCGGGTCGGCGAGCCAGTCGTTCCGTCCTATGGCCTGGCACAGGCCGGCGAACATCCGGTCGTGCAGCGAGGTGACGTTGATATGCCCGTCCTCGGTCTCGAAGGTGCCAGCCGGCACGCTCAGCGCCTGCACGGCGCGTCCGGCGTTGAGGGCTTCGTCGATGATGGCGCCGCTTTGCACCGCGGCCGCGGCTTCCAGCAGGGAGACCTGCACCCGCGAGCCTTGGCCCCGCACGGCGCGGCGGTACAGCGCGGCGCCCGTGGCCTGCGCCGCATAGATGCCCGTCGTCACGTCGATCAGCAGGATGCCGACCTTGCGCGGCGCGCCGCGCGCGTCGCGGTTGACCACCATCATGCCGCTCATGGCCTGCAGCGTCGAATCCGATCCCGGCCGTTCGGCATAGGGGCCGTCCGGACCGAAGGCGGACACCGAGACATACACCTGATCGGGCCTGGCTTTCGAGAGTTCGGCGTATGACAGGCCCAGACGCTCCATGACGCCGGGGCGGAAGCTCTCTATGACGACGTCGGCACGCAACGCCAGCTGGCGCAGGAGGTCGCGGCCGGCCTCGGTCTGGGCGTCGACGCAGATCGAACGCTTGCCCAGGTTGTAGGCAATGGCAAGCGCGCTCATGCCTTCGGTCTGATGGCCGATGGCGCGGCTCCAGTCGCCGGCTGGCGATTCCGCTTTGATGACCTCGGCGCCTTGTTCCAGCAGGAGCATGGCGCAGTAAGGTCCGGCGACTCCCTGGCTGAGATCCAGGACGCGCAATCCGGCGTAGGGCTTATCGGGCGAGGCGGGCATGGGGTGGGGCTCCTGAGCAAGTCTGGCGTGTCCGGGCTTTCCCGGATGTGTTTGGGTATGAAGCAAAACCCGTACCACGGGGGCTTGCGCCGCGGATGCAGGTCCTGCCGCGCCACGAGTGTCCTCATAGTACGCATATGTGTTCACCCAGGAGGCAAGGCCGGCGGCTGGCTGGCGGCCGCGGTGTTGCGTTGCTGGACGGTGCGCAGCGAGACCGGGCCTGGCATGGAATTTGCGTTTGACCAGGAAGGATGCAGACGTGGATTTTCAACCAGGAAGTCAGGAGCAGACATGAACCATGCAATCAATAAGATGGCCACCCGAGTGGCCACGATCGCGTTGGCAGCGCTTACCGCGACCAGCGCTGGGGCCGCCGAATATCCGAGCAAGCCAATCAGGATGATCGTGCCGTTCGCGGCGGGCGGGCCGACCGACACGTTGGCGCGCAGCCTGGCCGAGGCGATGACGGAACAGCTGGGCCAGAAAGTGATCGTGGAAAACAAGCCGGGAGTGGGCGGGAACGTAGGCACGGCCCAATTCGCGCGCATGGCCCCCGACGGCTACGCGGTGCTGCTGGTCACCAATGGCCCGCTGGTGGCCAATCAGATGATGTTCAAGAACCTGGGCTTCGATCCGAAGAAGGACCTGGATCCTGTCTCCTTCGTGGCCTATCTGCCCAATATGGTCGCCGTGCATCCCAGCGTGCCGGCAAAGACCATCAAGGAGCTGATCGCGCTGCTGAAGGCCAACCCCGACAAGTACAGCTTCGCATCGGGCGGGGACGGCACCAGCACCCACTTTGCGGGCGAACTGATGAAGTCCATGGCGGGCGTGCAGATGACGCACATTCCCTACAAGGGGGATGGCGCGTCGATGCCGGACGTCGTCGGCGGACAGGTGCCCATCGTGTTCGGCAGCATCTTCGCCGCCAAGCGCTTCGTCGACGGCGGCATGCTCAGGGGATTGGCGGTGACGTCCCTGGACCGGGTCCCGTCCATGCCGGACATGCCGACGGTGGCTGAATCCGGCTTGCCCGGCTACGACCTGACCGCCTGGTACGGCGTGGTGGTCCCCGCGGGTACGCCCAAGCCCATCGTCGACAAGTTGAGCCAGACCATCGCCCGGGTCGTGGCGTCGCCGGACTTCCGCGCGCGGGTCGAGGGGATGAGCGGCATACCGAAAAGCACCACTCCGGAAGAGTTTGCCGCCTTCATGGAAGCGGAGCGTCCCAAGTGGAAGAAGCTCATCGAGGAATCGGGAATCAAGATCAACTAGGCCGCTCGCGCCGGGAACACAAGTGAAACAGGAGAAAGCGATGTTTGCTGCAGATGTGCTGAAAGGAAAGGTGGCGTTGATAACGGGAGGCGCGGGCGGCATAGGGCTGGAGATCGCCACGGCCTATGCGCGCCTGGGCGCCAAGGTGGTGGTGGCGAGCCGCAACCAGGAGCGGCTGGACGGCGCCGTGGCGTCGCTGGCGGCGCAGGGCCTGGAGATCCTGGCCGTGCAAACCGACGTCAGAGTCTACGAGCAGATCCAGGCCGCCATAGAAACCGCGGTCGAGCGCTACGGCGCGCTGGACATTCTGGTGAACAACGCCGCCGGAAACTTCCATTGCCCGACCGCCGAACTGTCGCCCAATGGCTGGAAGACGGTCATAGACATCGATCTGAACGGCACGTTCTATGGCTGTCATGCCGCCTACAAGCATCTGAAGGCGGCCCGCGATGGCGGCTGCATCATCAGCATCGCCACCATGCTCGGCCTGAGCGGCTGGCCGGGCGCCGCGCACGCCGGCGCGGCCAAGGCCGGGATCATTTCCCTGTCGCGCGCGCTGGCGGTGGAGTGGGGCGGCGACAACATCCGCGTCAACACCATTTCGCCTGGGCCCATAGGCGACACGGAAGGGGTGCGCCGCCTGTATCAGGAGACCGGCCGCGAGGAACTGGAGCGCAAGAAGACAGCCCTGGGCCGGTTCGGCAACAAGTCCGATATCGCCAATGCCGCCGTCTATCTGGCGTCGGACCTGGGCGCCTACATCACCGGCGAGAACATGGTGGTGGATGGCGGCCGCTGGCTCAAGTACGTGGCGGCCTGAGTGCGCGGGCGGCAGGCCGGCCGCCGCCCGCTGCCCGTTCAGCCCGCTGGCTTGACCAGCGGGCACTCGCTTTGCGACAAGGGACGGTAGGCCTCGTCCCCTGGAATGGTGTCCAGGATTTTCAGCAGATCCCATTCGCCCTTGGACTCCGCCGGGGTCTTCACCTGCGCCAGGTACATGTCGTAGACCATCCGGCCATCGGCGCGGATGCGGCCGTTCCTGGCGTAGAAATCATTGATCGGCATTTCCTTCATCTTGGCCGCCACGGCATCGGCGTCGTCGGTGCCGGCGGCCTGCACGGCCTGCAGGTAATGCAGGGTGGCCGAGTAGGCGCCGGCCTGCACCATGGACGGCATGGATTTCTGGCGTTCGAAATAGCGCTGTGACCAGGCGCGGGTTTCCGCGTTGCGGTCCCAGTAGAAGCCGGTGGTGAACTGCAAGCCTTGCGCGGCCTGCAGGCCCAGGCCCTTGATGTCGTGCAGGAAGACCAGCAGGGTGGCCAGTTTCTGGCCGCTTTGCGTGATGCCGAATTCCGAAGCCTGGCGCACCGCGTTCTGGGTGTCCGTGCCGGCGTTGGCCAGGCCTATCACCTTGGCCTTGCTGGCCTGGGCCTGCAGCAGGTAGGAAGCGAAATCGGGGCTGGACAGCGGCGCGCGCACATTGCCCAGGATCTTGCCGCCGTTCGCCTTGATGACATTGCCGGTGTCGCGCTCCAGCGAATGGCCGAAGGCATAGTCCGCCGTGATAAAGAACCAGCTGTCGCCGCCGGCGCGGGTCACGGCGCGGCCCGTGCCGTTGGCCAGGACGTAGGTGTCGTAGACATAGTGCACGCCATAGGGCGAGCACGCCGCGTTGGTCAGGTTGGACGAGGCCGAGCCGGCGAACAGCGTGATGCGCTTCTTTTCCTTGCCCAGGGTTTGCAGGGCCAGGGCCGATGCGGAGTCGGTGGATTCGATGATGGCGCTGACGCCGTCGCGGTCATACCACTGGCGCGCGCGCGTGGCTGCGATGTCGACCTTGTTCTGGTAGTCCGCGGACAGGACTTCGATGGGGCGGTCCAGTACCTTGCCGCCGAAGTCCTCGGCCGCCATCTTGACCGCGGTGACCATGCCGGGGCCGCCGTGCGCCGAATACACGCCGGTCATGTCGACGATGGCGCCGAGGCGAAATGGGGCGACGCCCTGTGCGTGGCCAGGGAATGCGTACAGCGAACCGCCTAGCAGCGCGGCCATGACTACGGTTGTCTGTTTCATGGGATATGTCCTGCCTTCTCAGGTTGGGCGATGCACGGGGGATTCCATATGGACGACGTACTTGCCGGTGGCGCGGCCTTGCTCCAGAGCGTGCAGGGCGATGGCCACCTCTTCCAGCGGCAGGCTGGCGGCCAGCCTGGGACGGATCAGTCCTTGTTCGCGCATGCGCAGCAGCCGCGCCTGCGCCTGCGCGATCTTCTCGGGCTGGCGGTCGCGGTAGTCGCTCCATTGCAGGCCGATGACGCTGATGTTCTTGAGCAGCAGATAGTTCGCCTTCAGCGTCGGGATCTGGCCCGCCGCGAAGCCGATCACCACCAGCCTGCCGCACCAGGCCAGGGCGCGCAGCGAAGCCGCGAAGACCTCGTCGCCCAGGGGATCGAGCACGATGTCGGCGCCACGGCCATCGGTTGCCGCCCAGACCTGATCGCGCAGACTGTCGCGCAGGTTTGCCGCCGACAGATCGATCACGTGGTCGGCCCCCATCTCGCGGGCCGCCTGCGCCTGTTGCGGCGTGTTGACGCCGGCCAGGGCGATGCCGCCCAGGGCCTTGACCAGTTGCACCGCGGCGCCGCCGACGCCACCGGCTGCGCCGTTGACCAGCACGGTTTCGCCGGCGCTGAAGCCACCGCGTTCCAGCAGCGCCAGATAGGCGGTCTGGAACACCAGCCCCATCGCGGCGGCGTCTTCGTGGCTGACGCCGTCGGGCAGCAGGTGGCAGTGGGCGGCGCGGGCGACGGCCTGGCTGGCGTAGGCGCCGTGCTCCATGTGCGCCACCACGCGATCGCCGGGCTTGAAGCCGGTGACGCCCGGTCCTGTGCGCAGCACGGTGCCGCTGGCGTCCTTGCCCGGCACGAACGGCAAGGGCGGCAGGATCTGGTACCTGCCCGAGACCACCAGCGTGTCCGGATAGTTCACGCCGGCCGCGGCAACCTGGATCAACACCTCGTCAGCGCCAGGCACGGGGTCGGCGACGGTTTCGACACGGTGGTCGCCGGCGGGCGCGAAGTTCCTGACCAACAGGGCTTTCATTCTGTCGCCTCCTGCGCGGCCAAGATGCGCGCCGTGTGTGCTCCCAGGCCCGGAGCCTGGACCTGGGATGCCGGCACGCGCAGGCCGGGATCGATGGGAACCGGCAAGGCGGGCATGGTCCGGCCCGCGCCGTCGGCGACTTCGCGCGAGAACAGGCCGCGCGCAATGAAGTGCGGGTCTTCGGCGGCCTCGCGCAGGCTGGCGACCAGGCTGACGCAGGTATCGCCGTCGCCGAACGCTTGCATCCATGCCTCGGCGCTGCGCTGGATCAGGACGGCCGCGACGCGCTGGCGCACGCTGGCGTCGTCCTCGGCCGCATCGGACAGCTCCGGCAGGCCGATGACCTCGACGAAGGCGCGCCAGAACTTGTCTTCCAACGGCGCCACCGCCAGGTGGCGTCCGTCCGCCGTCTCGTACACCTGGTAGCGGCAGCTGCCGCCCGTGACCTTGTCGCTCCCGGGCCGAGGCCACTGCCCCTGGCTCCAGCCATTGCCCAGCCCCCAATACATAAGCGTGAAAAGGTTGTCCGCCATGGCTACATCGAGGTGGCGTCCCTTGCCGTCGCGGTCGCGCTGGCGCAGGGCCAGCAGGATGTTCATGAAGGCGGGGTAGGCGCCGCCGGCCAGGTCCGCGGTGAGCGTGGGCGGCACCAGAGGCCGTCCTTGAGCATCCCCCGTCAGCGACAGCATGCCGGTCAGCGCCTGGTAGTTCAGGTCGTGGCCGGCCATGCCGGCCCTGGCGCCTTCCTGCCCATAGCCGGTGATGGAGCAATACACCAGGCGCGGGTTGATGCGCGCCACGCTGTCGTAGTCCAGGCCCAGGCGCTGCATCACGCCGGGGCGGAATTGTTCGATCAGCACGTCGGCCTCTTCGATGAGCCGGCGCAGGCGCGCGCGCTCGCCTTCATTCTTCAGATCCATCGCCACCGAGGTCTTGCCGCGGTTGAGCAGGGTGAAGTTGACGCTGTCCTCGCCAAACCGGGGCAGGTAGCCGCGCATCTCGTCGCCGCCGGCCGGCCGTTCGATCTTGATGACGCGCGCGCCGGCCTCGGCCAGCAGCAGCGTGCATAGGGGGCCGGGCAACAGGGTGCTGAAGTCCAGCACCGTGATGTCGCTAAGCGCTTGCATTGCCGCTCTCCTGGAGGTGGCGCTGCCACGCGACGCGCGCGCGCCGCGCGGGGGCGTAGGCTTCCTGGCCCAGCGTTTCGTACAAGGCCTGGCTTACCCGGTAATGGTGGTGCAGGCCGGTACGGCCGAGCAGGGCGATGGGGCCTTCGGGATACCCCAGGCCCAGGCGCAGGGTGGTGTCCATGTCATCGGCGCTGGCCAGGCCCTCGTCCAGGCGCCGCAGCGCCGCGTTGTAGTAGGGCCGCACCAGGCGGTTCAGGATGCGGCCGGGAAAGTCGTTGCAGACGGCGACTTCCAGGCCGGCCGCGGCGAAGGCGGCTCGTGCGGCCTGTAGCGCCTCAGGACTCGTGTAGGGTTTGCGCACCAGTTCGATGAGCCGGGTCGGCGCGTCGTCGCCCAGGCGGAACCGTGCGAACCCGACCACGTTACGGGCGCGGCCGTCGTCGTCGTCGCCCGTATGCACGCCCAGGCATTCCAGATCCAGTTCGATGGCGACGAAGGGCGCCTGCTGGCTTTCTGCCTGTTCCTGCCGGTAGCGCTGGCCGGCCTGGGCGCCCAGGTAGACCCGTCCCTCGCCGCTGGCGTGGGCTTGCGCAAGGAAGTCGTGGGCTTGGGGGAAGGACGCGCTGTTCCCGGTGTCGATGATGCGGTAGGCCATGGTAGTCATGCTCCGAAGATCTTGTCGTTGTCGTAGCGATGGAAGCCCGCGCCGCTCTTGCGGCCCAGGCGTCCTGCGCCAATCATGCGTTTGACCAGAGGGGGGCAGGCCGCGCGCGGCTCATGGGTGCTGCCGTGCAGCGCCTCGCACAAGAGCTTCTGGGTGTCCATGCCGACCATGTCCAGCAAGGTCAGTGGTCCCAGCGGATAGCCCAGGGCGGTCTTGACCGCCAGGTCTATGTCGGCCGGTTCCGCGACCCCCTGGTCCACCATGTTGATGACGTCGTTGTGCCAGGGCACCAGGAAGTAGTTGAGGATGAATCCCGGCGTGTCGCGCGTGAGCACGGGTTGTTGGCCCAGCGCCTCGCAGAACGCCCATGCCTGATCCAGCGCTTCGCGCGAGGTGTTCAGGCCAGGCGAGACTTCCACCAGCTTCATCAGCTGCGCGGGCAGGCAGAAATGCATGCCCACGACCTGGGTGTCGCGGCCGCTGCCGCCGGCGATCTCGGTGATCGACAGGGTGGAGGTATTGGAGGCGAACAGCGTGTGGGGCGCGCAGATCTGGTCCAGCTTGCGGAACAGTTCGTGCTTGACCTGGATATCCTCGAACACCGCCTCGATGATGATGTCGCAGTCGGCCAGCGATTCGATGTCATTGCTGGCATGCCAGTTGGCCAGTATGGCCTCGTCCTGGCCGGCCGCCAGCTTGCCGCGTTCCACCGACTTGCGCAGAAAGGCGGCCGCCTGCCGGCGCCCCTGTTCGGCGAGTTCGGCGCGGGTGTCGTAGGCGCGCAGCTTGTAGCCGGCGCGGGCCACGACGATCGCGATGCCCGTTCCCATGGTGCCGCATCCGACGACGCCTACGGTCTTGATGGTGTTCATGGACTACTCCTTGGTCAGAAAGCTGCGGCCGATGAGTTGGCGGTGGATCTGGTTGGTGCCCTCCCAGATCTGGGTGATCTTGGCGTCGCGCATCAGGCGTTCGACGCGATAGTCCTTGCAGTAGCCGTAGCCGCCCAGCAGCTGCACGGCCTCGGTGCTCATGCGCATGGCCAGGTCGGTGGCCTTGAGCTTCAGGATCGAGGCCTCCATGCCTATGTCGTCGGCGCGGTTGTCGACCATGCCTGCGACGCGCCAGAGCCAGGCCTCGCAGGTCGCCAGCTCGGCCGCCAGGTCGGCGACCAGGAACTGGATGCCCTGGAACTCCAGCACGCGGCGCTTGAACTGGCGCCGCTCGTTGATGTAGGCGACGGCGTCCTCGAAGGCGGCGCGCGCGATGCCCAGCGCATGCGCGGCCACGCTGGGCCGCGAGCGGTTCAGCGAGGTCAGCAGGATGCGCAGGCCGTCGCCCGGTTCGCACAGCAGGTTGGCGCGGGGGATGCGGCAGTTTTCGAAAGCCAGCGTGGCGGTGCTGGAGGCGCGGGTGCCCATCTTGTCCTCGGTGCCGACCACCGTCAGGCCCGGTGCGCCCTTTTCGACGATGACCGCGCTGATCGCCTGCTTGGCATCGTCGATGCCGGCCCACTTTCCGAACAGCAGGTATACGTCGGCCACATCGCCGTTGGTGATGAAGGTCTTCTGGCCGTTGATGACGATCTCGTCGCCCTGGGCCTCGAAGCGGGTGCGCATGCCCGTGGCGTCGGAACCGGCCGAGGGCTCGGTGATGACCAGCGAGGCCAGCCCGCCTTCGGCGATGCGCGGCAGGAGGCGTTGCTTCTGTTCCTCGTTGCCGAATTCGATCAATGGCTTGATGGCATGGAAATTGGTGGCCCAGACGATGCCGGTGGAGGCGCAGGCCGCGGAGATTTCGCGCACGCAGGCCAGATAGCAGGAATAGGACAGCGGCGAGCCGCCGTAGGCTTCAGGAATGAACATGGCGTTCAATCCCAAGGCGTTGATGTCGGCCACGTTGTCGTGGGGGAAGGCGCCGCTGCGGTCCAGTTCGGCGGCCCTGGGTGCGATGCGCTCGCGCGCCAGCTCCCGCACCGAGTCGAGCAGCATGGCTTCTTCGGGGCTCCAGGGCATGGAGGCGTCCAGGCGTTGCAGTACGTTCATTGATTGCTCCTAGCTGCTTGGGCGGGGCTCAGACCATCAGGCTTTGGCCGCCGTCCAGATAAATGGTCTCGCCAGTCAGAAAGCGCGAGCGCAGCGAGAACAACATGGTCACCGCGTCGGCGACTTCGGCGGCTTCGGCCGGGCTGCGGCGCGGAATGCGCTTCTGCAGGTGTTGGGCCAGCGGTCCGCTGGTCATGTACTCGCGGTTCAGGCTGGTCATGACGTAGCCCGGCGCCAGATTGACGACCTGGATGTCGTCGGCCGCCCATTCCACAGCCAGGCAGCGCGTAATGGCGCCCACCGCCGCCTTGGAGGCGCAGTAGGACAGGTTCTTCTTGACGCCGAGCTTGTCGTAGAACGAGCCCATGTTGACGATGACGCCGCCGCCGTTGGCCTGCAGCAGCGGATAGGCGGCCTGGCTGGCCATGAGCACGGACGTGGCGTTGCTGCGCATCAGGGATTCAAACGCCGCGGGCGCCAGCGTGGCGGCCGCGCCGTCGGTGTGCTGGCCGGCGTTGTTCACCAGGCCGGCGATGCGGCCTGCGGCGCGTTCGGAGACTTCGGCGAATGCGCGCTGGATTTGCGCGGCGTCGCCGACGTCGCAGGCCACGGCATGCCAGCGCGCGCGCAGCGCGTCGGGCACGTCCGCCAGTTCTGGCGCCTGGCCCGAGCGTGACAGGCAGGCGACCTGAAAGCCGGCCCGCGCGAGGGAGAGGGCGATTTCGGCGCCGATGCCGCGGCTGGCGCCGGTGACGACAATGGTGGATTCAGGCATGGTCATGCATCCTTGAAGCAGGGGGGGCGTTTTTCGAGAAAGGCCTGCATGCCTTCGGCGGCGTCGGCGCTGCGATAGGCCAGGGTGGAAAGGTCGCGCTCGATGCGCAGTCCCAGCTCCAGCGAGGTCTGCATGCCGCGCTGAACCGCCTGGCGGGCGAAGTCCAGCGCGAGCAGGCCGTGCTGGAGCAGCGGCGCGAGATAGGCCGCGCCGATGGCCGCGGGCTCGCCTTCCTCCGCAATCTGGTTCACCAGGCCGATGCGCTCGGCTTCATCGGCTTTCACCGTGCGGCCGGACAGGATGAGTTCGAGCGCGCGCCCTTCGCCCACCAACCGGGGCAGGCGTTGGGTCCCGCCGTAGCCGGGAATGAGGCCCAGCTTGACCTCGGGCAGACCCATGCGGGCCGCGGGCGTGGCGACCCGGAATGTGCAGGCCAGCGCCAGCTCCAGGCCGCCGCCGAAGGCATAGCCGTGGATCACGGCAACCGAGGGGATGCGCAGCTGGCTGATGCGTTGGAACACTTCCTGGCCCAGGCGGGCGCCTTCGTGCTCGTCGCGCAGCGTGCGTCCCACCAGCTCCGGTATGTCCGCCCCGGCGCAGAAGGCCTTGGCGCCGGCGCCCGTGATGACCAGTCCGCGCGCGGCCGAGGCCGACACGCGCTCGATGGCCTGGTCCAGGTTCCGCAGTTGTTCGAAGCTGAGCGCGTTCAGCGCCTTCTGCCGGTCCAGGGTCAGCACGGCGATGCCGCCCGGCAGGGTTGATTCCTGAATCATGCGTGTCTCACTTGGTGTTCGTGGCGGCGCCTTGCCAGCGCACGGGGATGGGCGCGATCTTTTCGTCCTTGATCCAGTCCATCAGCGCGCGCTTGAGGATCTTGCCGCTGGCGGTCATGGGAAAGCTGTCCAGCAGGATGTAGTACTCGGGCATGTCGTACTTCGACAGGCCGACCTCGTTGAGGTGATGGAGGATTTCGTCGGCCTGCGGCGCGCTGCCGGGCTGGGGGACGATGGCCAGGCACACCATCTCTCCCAGCCTTGGATCCGAAACGGCGAAGGCGGCGGCCCGCAGCACCTGCGGGTGGCGATGGGTGAGATCCTCGATGCGCGCGGGGTGGATGTTGTGCCCGCCCCGGATGATCAGGTCCTTCTTGCGCCCGACGATACGCACGTTGCCCTCGGCGTCCTGCACGCCCAGATCACCGCTCATGAACCAGCCAGAGGCGTTGAACGAGGCTTCGGTGGCTTCCTGGTTGCTGTAGTAGCCCAGCATCAGGAGGCCGCCGCGTCCGCCGATCTCTCCGATTTCTCCCGGCTCGGCTTCGGCGTCGGGATCCTCCTGTTTCCAGATGCGGATCTCGTAGCCCTTGCAGGCTTGTCCGCAGGTGCCCACGATGACGCCGGTGGGGGCGTCGGGCAGTGTGTACTGGTGCGAACCGTTCTCGGTCATGCCGTAGACGTTCTGCGGCTTGATGCCGATGTGCAGGAATTTCTCCGCCAGTTCCTGGGGGATGGGCGAACCGGCCATGTAGAAGGCCTGGACCTCGCCCAGCCTGTCCAGCCCGCGGCGCTTCATTTCCGACAGCAGATCCATGGCATGCGTGGGCACGCCCATGACGTAGGTCGCCTTGCAGGTCTGCAGCCAGTCCAGCGGCGCCAGTCCGGCGGCCGGATCGTGCAACGCCAGCTCCATGCCGGCCACCAGCATCTGCTCCAGCGCCACGGTGCCGATGTGATGGCTCATGGGGCTGAGGCTGAGGGCGACGGTATCCTGGGTGTGGTGCCAGTCGCGCACCAGCGCCCGGCCATTGGCCAGCAGCGTGTTATCGCTGTGCATCACACCCTTGGGGGCGCCGGTGGTGCCGGAGGTGAAGGCCAGGTAGGTGATCTTGTCCGGGTTGAGCACCGGCGGGGTCCGCACGGGCGGCAGGTCGGCGGCGTCGGGGAAAGCATGGGCGCCCGGGGGCAGCGGCATGTCCGGCCGCGGCAGGGCGTAGAAGCGCTTGAGGCTGGGTATCTCGTCCGCCAGCGCGAAGATGTCCTTCTTGTCGGCATCGGCGCCATAGCCGACGGCGGCGACCAGGGCGCGGCAGCACATGCGCCGTGCCAGCTCGACCACTTCGGCCACGGTGTAGTTCTGGTGCAGCGATGGGCAATAGACATAGCCGCCGCGCGAGCAGGCCAGGAACAGGATGACGGTCTCGGCGCGGCTCGGCAGCCAGGCCGCCACCCTGTCGCCCTGCCGCAGTCCGGCCCGGTGCAGGCTCTCGGCCACGCTGTCGACGTGCTGGAGCAGCTGGCTCCAGGTCAGGCGCCGGTATGGGTCGCGCAGGGCATAAGCGTCGGGCCGTTCACGCGCGTGATGGCGGGCCAGCGTGTACAGGGTGTCTTGCTGCCAGATGCCGGACAGGTAGTACTGGCGGGCAGCGTGCGGGGTCTGCAGCGTGAGTAGGGTGTTCATGTTGGGCGTCTCGTTGCGGCCAGGCTCGCTCAATGACCGAACTTGCCGGCGTCCGGCGCGCGCTTTTCCGCGAACGATGCCGCCAGTTCGTCATGTTCCGACGTGTCGAGGTAGCCGCGCAGCAGCAGGTCGTGCGCCATGCGCGAAAGGCCGCCCACGCCGCCATGGCGCGCATTGAAGGCGCCCTTGATCGAAGCCAGCGCGAAGGCGCCGCGGTCGGCGATCTTCAGGGCATGTTCCATCGTGGCCTGGCGCAACTCCGCAGCCGGCACGACCCGGTTGATCAGGCCCATTTCCACGGCTTCCTGCGGAGAGATCTTGGGGTTGCTGTACCAGATGTCCTTGGCCCGCTTCTTGCCGACCAGGTCTTCCAGATACCAGGTGCCATAACCGGCGTCGAAGCTGCCGACCATGGGGCCTACCTGACGGAACATGGCCTTGTCCGAGGCGATGGTGATGTCGCAAACCATCTGCAGCACGTTGCCGCCGCCCACGGCGTAGCCGTTGACCGAGGCGATCACGGGCTTCTGCAGGCGGTCGATGCTCTCGTACATATCCAGCGTCGGCAACACGCCTGCGTAGAGCTGGCTGTCCTGCATGCCGTCCTTGCGTCCGCCCAGGCAAAAGAAGCGGTCTCCGGCCCCGGTGATGATGAGCACGCGGGTGCGCGTTTCGCGCCGGACCGCGTTGATGCAGTCGCGGATCTCATGGCACATCGTTTCGGTGAACATATTGCCGTCGTCGGGGCGGTTCAGCGTCAGAATGCCGACGGGGCCTTGTTCCTCGTACAGGATTTCCTGGAACTCCATGGTGCTGTCCTTGATCTGTGGGGTTATCGAGAATGGAATGGGTCAAATCACGCCGCGCTCGCGCAGCGCGTCGATGCGTGGACCGGCGTATCCCAGCCAGCCGCGCAGGACGTCGTCGGTGTCTTCGCCCAGGGCGGGCGGGGACTTGCGGTGGACGTGCTGGGAGCCGTCAAAGCCTATGCCCAGCCCCACCTGAGGAATAGCGCCGTTGGAGGCGCGGGCGCGATAGATCAGGCCCTTGTCCAGCAGGTCCGGGTCTTGCGCCACCTGGTCCAGCCGGTTGATGGGGCCGGCGGGAATGCTGTGCTCGGCGAACAGCGCCAGCCAATGCGCGCGCGGCTGTGCGCGCAACAGCTCGGCGATGCGCATCACGATGGCCTCCCGGTGCGTCCTGCGGTGCGCATTGCTGGCAAACTCCGTGCGCGCGCCAAAGGCCGGGTCTCCCACGGCCTGCCAGAAGCGCTGCCAGATCCTGTCGTTGCCCAGTCCCAGCGACAAGGGGTCATCGGCCGTATCGAAGACCTGGTAGATGGCGATGACCGAATCCTTGCCGCCCGAGCGCCTGGGCAGCTCGCCGGACCCCAGATAGGGCAGCAGCCGTGGCGAGACGAAGCGCGTCATGCTCGACTGCATCGAGATGTCGATCTGCGTGCCGCGGCCATGCTGGCCGCGCGCGATGTAGGCTGCCAACACCGCCAGCGCCAGGTCCTGGCCGGCCAGCAGGTCGGCGGCCGGCGTGCCGACTTTCTGCGGCGCGGACTCCAGTTCGCCCGTCAGGTCCATGATCCCCGCATAGCCTTCGGCGATCAGGTCGTAGCAGGGAAAGTCGCTGCGCGGACCCGTCAGGCCGAAGCCGGTGAGCGAAGCATGGATCAGCGCCGGGTAGGCGGCTTTCAGACTGTCATAGTCCAGTCCAAGCTTGCGCTGCACGCGGGGCACCATGTTCAGCACCAGCACATCGCTTTGCGCCAGCAAGCTATCGAGGACTTCGCGCCCTTCGGGCTGAGACACGTCCAGCGTGAGGCTGTGCTTGTTGCGGTTGACGCTGAGGTACCAGAGCGAGACGTCCTGCAAAAAGGGCGGGCCCCAGGCGCGCGTGTCGTCTCCGGCGCCGGGCTTTTCCACTTTGAGCACGGTCGCGCCCAGGTCGGCCAGCAGTTGCGTCGCGTACGGACCAGCAATCGAGGTCGTCAGATCCAGGACGCGCAACGGTGCCAGCAGTTCCAGGCCGTTTTTTTGCGAATCCGCGTAGGGCAGGTTTTCTTGCGGTGTCATCAGTCATCCAGGGTGGAAGTCACGTGGATGACATCAAGCAAGTTTCGTGCCATCTTATAAAAAAGGGAGCGCTGCCGGGCTGGCCACGCCTACGGATACGTCCGGAAGCGGCGGGTGTCCTCGGCGCAAACACTTTCCCAAGAACACGAAATCACTCGGAGACACAGGCGTCATGGAAAACGAGATGCGCGGCGTCGTGGTGCTGGACGCCAGCGGCGAAGTGCGCTTTGCCTCGGGGATCGGTTCCGACTCCCGGCTGCTGCGTGACCTGTCCAAGCGCTGGGCGGCTCGCGCCTTGCGGCCCATTCCTGCCTGCTTCGCGCTCGAGCACCTGGACGAGCCGCTCAGCGTGCTGCACGTGGCCACGCCTGACGCGGCGTGCTTCCTGGTCAGTCGTCACGACGAAGCGGACCCGCTGTTCAAGTTCGTGGCCAGCGTCGACTTCGCCGGCGATATCCTGCGGCATCTCATCACCAATCCGTACGGCGCGATCAATGTGGTCGATGCCCAGGGCACCCTGCGCTACATGAGCCCGGTGCACGAGAAGTTCTTCAAGTTGTCGCGCGGCGAAGGCGTGGGCCGTCCGGCGCGCGAGGTCATCGAGAACACGCGGCTCGACACCGTGCTGCGCAGCGGTAAGGCCGAGATCGGCCAGACCCAGGAGATGCACGGCACCACGCGCGTCGTGAGCCGCACGCCTATCTTCGATCGCCAGCGCCGCGTGGTCGGCGCCATCGGCCAGGTCATGTTCAAGAGCCCGGACGCGCTGCAGAAGATGAGCGCCGAGATTTCCCGGCTGCGCAAGGAGGTGAACTTCTACAGGCGTGAACTATCCAGCATGGATCGGCCGAATCGCGGTCTGGATGCGATCATCGGCGACAGCGAGCCGGTGGCGCGGCTGAAGGAACAGATCGTCAAGATCGCGCCCTTGGATGTGCCCGTGCTGCTGTTGGGCGAGAGCGGCGTGGGCAAGGACGTGGTGGCGCATGCCATCCATATGCTGGGTCCGCGGGCCAGCGATCCGATGGTGGTCATCAACGCGGCGGCGCTGCCTGTTTCCCTGGTTGAAAGCGAGCTCTTCGGCTACGAGAGCGGCGCGTTCACGGGCGCGGACCGCAAGGGCAGGCCTGGAAAGTTCGAACAGGCCGACGGCGGGTCGCTGTTCCTGGATGAGATCGGCGACATGCCGCTGGAAGTGCAGGTGAAGCTGTTGCGGACCTTGCAGGACGGCACATTCCAGCGTGTTGGAGGCGAATCGCTGCACCGCTCGAACTTCCGCCTCATCTCGGCCAGCAACCGCGACTTCCATCAGATGCTGGATAGCGGCGCCTTCCGCCTGGACCTGTTCTACCGCATCAGCGCCGTGACCCTGCGCCTGCCCTCCTTGCGCGAGCGCCTGGAGGATATTCCGATACTGGCCGGCACGTTCCTGAAGCAGTTCGCGGATCGCCACGGCCTGCCGGTCAAGGAGATCGAGCCAGCCGCCTTGCGCTTTCTGCAGTCTCTGCCCTGGCCGGGAAATGTGCGCCAGTTGCAGCACGCCATCGAGCGCGCCGCCATTTTCTGCGACGGCGATGCGATCCGGGTGGCGGATTTCGAGATGGCGGGCGAGGCGCGCGGCGCCTACCACCTGGATACCGTGCGCGTGGCTACTGCGGCGCCGCGCGACGGCTCCATGAAGGAGGTCAAGGACCGCATGGAGGCAGATCTCATCGTGGATTATCTGCAGCGCTTTCACGGCAACAAGAAAAAGGCCGCGGAAGCGCTGGGCATATCGCGGTCCTATCTGTACAAGCGGCTGGCGGAGATCAAGGGATCGCCTGGCCAGTGACAGGGGCCGCTTGCGTGCAGCGGTTGCGGCTTGCGCCTGTGGCGCGATTTGGTCGAGGCAATTTCACGTTTCGTCGAAAATGGCGTGATCTCTCTTGCGCAGCTGACGAAAATCGCTCCATTTCGACCCGCGCCGCTGTGGTTGCGCAGGAGGGATTGCGGGATAGGCCGTTGCTGCCTTTACTCAGCGCTGCGCCACCGCGCGCCGCAGGCGCTGCGAGGCGACCCGGCCCAGTACGACGGGGGCGACGCCGTTGTTGAACGCTACCTCGGTCTGCGCGCCGGGAAGTTGCGAAAGATGGGAGACATGTTCCAGATTCATGATGACCGACCGGGACAGGGCGCAGAAGGGCGGGCAAGGCAGTTGGGCCGCCAGCCGCTTGAAGGTGATGTGCATCAACTCGTTGGCGTGGGTAGCGCTGCAAAGAAGAACATAGTCGCCTTGCGCTTGCGCCACGGTCAGTTCATGGATCTTGATGAGCTTGGTGCCGTTGCGCGTGCGCAATGTCAGGTGGCCGCTGGCGCGGGGGCGCAGGCGCGCCAGCGTCTGTTCAAGCCGGTCGGGCCGTACGGGTTTCAACAGATAATCGACGGCCTGGACGTCGAAGGCGCGGGCGGCGTAATCGCTGTGCGCGGTGACGAAGACGACGGCGGGCGGGGCTTCCAGCTCGTCCAGCAGGTCGAAGCCGGTGGCGCAAGTCAGTTCGATGTCCAGGAACAGGGCATCCGGACGATGCTCGCGGACCAGCGCTCGCGCCTGTTCCAGGTTGGCGGCTTCGCCCGCGACCTGGACGTCGGCCGAGGCTTCGAGCAGCCGGCGCAGGTAGCGCCGCGCCGGGGCTTCATCGTCTATGACAAGCACGCGCAGCATTTTCCTCCCTGGCGCCGTGATGTGGCGGGTATAGTCGTCGGGTCTGGCACGCGGGTAAATATAAGGCCTAGGCAGTTTCCAGTGAACCCTTTGCTGGTCCGGAGGGCGTGTCCATGCAGTTCAAATTGATCAGCCAGGGCTTGAGCCCCGGGGAGTCCTCGCTCGGTTTCTGGCGGGCGCAGACGCTGGGCTGGCTCTTTCTTGCGATCGTGGGGTTCTTCATCCGGCTGGCGATTTTTGGCAACGCCACCGCCGCCTTCTGGCTGACCGTGGCGCTGGAGCCGCTGGCATTCGTCCTGACCAGCGCGGCAGCCGTGCTGCACGGCCGCCGCTCGGGCAGGGGCGACCCGCCCTTGCTGGTGCTGGTCAGCGCGGTGCTGTTCTGCCTGACTGCATCTGCCCTATTGGCGTCGATCGCCTACGGCATCCACAGCCTGTTCCTGCCCGGCGCGATCCGGGTGCTGCCGGGCAACCAGTACCGGCTGGGCTTTCTCTACTACATGGGCATGCTCTCCATCTGGACGCTGATCTACTTCGGCGTGTCGGCCGAACTGAGCGCGCGCACCGAGCGCCTGTCCAAGATGAAGGCGGAAACGCGTTCCTTGAAACTGGAGCTCGAGCATCTGCAGCTGCAGATCGAGCCGCATTTCCTGTTCAACTCGCTGAACACCATCGTGGCCGAGATCGCCGAACGTCCCGCCATCGCGGAGGAAATGACCCGCAGCCTGGCCGAGTATCTGCGCTACTCGCTGGACCGGCGCGGACGCGGCCTGTCCAGGCTGGAAGAGGAGATCGAGGCCGCCGAGGCCTACGTGCGCATACAGGCGTTGCGCTTTGAAAAGAAGCTTGAACTACATTGCCAGATCGATCCGGCCACGCTGGAGATCAGTCTGCCGCGCATGACGCTGCAGGGGCTGGTGGAAAACGCGATCAAGCATGGCATGCGTTCGGAGCATGCGCATTTCCCCATCGGCATACGCACGAGGTTGCAGGGCGGGGAGTTGCTCATCGAAGTGGAAAACCCCGGCCGGCTGCACGCGCCCTACGATCTCGCCAACGGCGGGGGCGGACTGGGGAATCTGTGCCGCCGCCTGACGCTGAGGTATCCGGACAGGCACGAGTTCCTGCTGGAGCAGCGGGGGGAAAGAACGGTTGCTCAAATCAGGTTGAGGGGGGAGCCCCTACCCGTCTGACCTCGGAGCAAGCCCGCCGCTTTCGTAATGTGGAGGCGCGGGCTGGAATCGAACCAACCTACGCGGATTTGCAATCCTGCTGCATAGCCACTCTGCCACCGCGCCATTTGTTTTGTCCTAGGACATATATAATTGTGATCGAGGACAAAATAAATTGCAAGCGTCCGCTGCGGACTGACTGCTGTTTCGCGTGGCCGCCGGCCACGCGGCTGTCCTTGTTGCCGGGCCGCCATGGGGGCGTCCCGGATTCGATCGAGGACAGCAATGCAGTTCCAGTTTCCCATCGTCATCATCGACGAGGACTTCCGCTCGGAAAACACGTCCGGCCTGAGCATCCGGGTATTGGCCGAGGCCATCAAGGCCGAGGGCTTCGACGTGCTGGGGACGACCAGCTACGGCGATCTCAGCCTGTTCGCGCAGCAGCAAAGCCGCGCCAGCGCCTTTATCCTGTCCATCGACGACGAGGAACTCGCGCATGGCGAGGGTATCGCGCCTGCGCTGCTGGCATTGCGGGAATTCATCAGCGAAGTGCGGCGGCGCAATGCCGACGTGCCGATCTACGTCTACGGAGAAACCAAGACCGCGCGGCACATTCCGAACGACATCCTGCGTGAACTTCAGGGCGTGATCCATATGTATGAGGACACGCCGGAATTCGTGGCGCGGCATCTGATCCGCGAGGCCCGGGCCTACCTGGAAGGCGTCAAGCCGCCGTTCCTGAAGGCGTTGCTGGACTACGCCGAGGACGGATCCTATTCCTGGCATTGCCCGGGGCATTCCGGCGGCGTGGCGTTCCTGAAGAGTCCGGTGGGCCAGATGTTCCATCAGTTCTTCGGCGAGAACATGCTGCGCGCGGACGTCTGCAATGCGGTGGAGGAACTGGGGCAGCTGCTGGACCACAACGGCGCGATCGGCGCGAGCGAGCGCAACGCCGCGCGCATTTTCAATGCGGACCACTGCTATTTCGTGACAAACGGGACCAGCACCAGCAACAAGATCGTGTGGCACCACATGGTGGCGCCGGGCGACGTGGTGCTGGTGGACCGCAACTGCCACAAGTCCATCCTGCACAGCATCGTCATGACGGGCGCGATTCCCGTCTTCCTGCGCCCCACGCGCAACCATTTCGGCATCATCGGGCCGATTCCGAAGAGCGAGTTCGATGTCGAAACGATCCGCGGGAAGATCCGCGCCCATCCGCTGCTCCAGCACCTGGACGCCGATGCGGTACGTCCGCGGGTGATGGCGCTGACGCAGTCGACCTACGACGGCATCATCTACGAAACCGAGACGATCAAGGCGGCGCTGGACGGCTACGTCGATGCCTTGCATTTCGATGAAGCCTGGATGCCGCACGCGGTGTTCCATCCGTTCTATGGCGCCTATCACTGCATGGGCAAGCAGCGCGCGCGGCCCAGGGAATCGCTGGTGTTTTCCACGCAATCCACGCACAAGCTGCTGGCCGGCATCAGCCAGGCCAGCCACGTGCTGGCGCAGGATTCCATGACGCGGCAGCTGGACCGGCATCTCTTCAACGAAGCCTATCTGATGCACACCAGTACCAGCCCCCAGTACGCCATCATCGCCAGCTGCGACGTGGCGGCGGCCATGATGGAGCCGCCGGGAGGCACGGTGCTGGTGGAGGAGAGCATCGCCGAGGCGCTGGATTTCCGCCGCGCGATGAAGGAAGTCGGCACGCATTTCGCCGACGGCGACTGGTGGTTCAAGGTCTGGGGTCCGCAGGCGTTGGCGCCGGAGGGCATAGGCTCGCCCGAGGACTGGATCATCCGCGCCGACGGCGCAGATTCGTCCTGGCACGGATTCGGCGCGCTGGCGGACGGCTTCAATATGCTGGACCCGATCAAGTCCACCATCGTGACGCCTGGGCTGGACCTGGATGGCAACTTCGCGGACAGCGGCATTCCGGCCTCCATCGTCACCAAGTTCCTGGCCGAGCATGGCGTGATCGTCGAGAAGACCGGCCTGTACAGCTTCTTCATCATGTTCACGATAGGGATCACCAAGGGCCGTTGGAGTTCGCTCCTGACCGCGTTGCAGCAGTTCAAGGACGACTACGAGCGCAATCAGCCCATGTGGCGGATCCTGCCGGAGTTCTGTCGCAAGCATCCTCGCTACGAGAACATGGGTTTGCGCGACCTGTGCCAGCATGTCCATGCGACCTATGCCAGGCATGACATCGCCCGGCTGACCACGGACATGTACCTGACCGACGTCACGCCGGCGATGAAACCCTGCGATGCCTACGCCTGCATCGCCCAGCGTCGCACCGAGAGGGTGGAGATCGATCATCTGGAAGGCCGCATCACCACCAGCCTGATCACACCCTATCCCCCTGGCATACCTTTGTTGATACCGGGCGAGGTGTTCAGCCGGACCATAGTCGATTACCTGAAGTTCTCGCGCGAGCTGAATCGGGAGTGCCCAGGGTTCGGGACGGACATCCATGGCTTCGTGGAACTGCGCGACGTGGACGGAAACCCGCGCTACTACGTGGATTGCTTGCGGTAAGCCCGCTTTATGCGGACCGGGAATCCGTGTCAAACTTACGCCGCGAGTTGGCCCGGCCAGGGGCCTCCATTGACTTGGCGTGGGCCGGCCGCTGTCCATGCCAGGAACGGGATTGTCTTAGGACTCTATGAAAATACAAGGAAAGACCGCCGCGGAGATCTTCGATTGCGTGCGAGCGATGGCTCAGTCGGGGCAGCTGCCTCCGGGCCATGCGCTGCCGCCGGTACGGGATCTGGCGGTCGAACTGGATATCAACCGCAATACTGTCGCCGCCGCCTACAAGCGGCTGGTGACGGCGGGCATTGCCCTGACGCAGGGCCGCCTGGGCACCATCATCCGCGCCCAATCCGGTCCTGGCGAACAGGAGGGCGCGTTGTCGGACTCGCCGCTGGCCGATCTGGCCAGCGGCAATCCCAATCCGGCCTGGCTGCCGGACTTGAGCGCCGCGCTTGCCATCCGGCCCTATCAGCCGCGGCTATATGGCGAGCCCACCGTCAACGCCGGGCTGGAGAGCTATGCCCGCGCCTGGTTCGCGCCGGACTGCCCGGCGCCTTTCGAGATCAACCTGTCCCACGGCGCGGTGGACGCCATCGAGCGGCTGCTCAGCTCGCACCTGGTGGCTGGGGACAAGGTGGCGGTCGAGAATCCCTGCTTCCTGAGCAGCATCAACATGCTGCGCATCGCCGGCCTGCAGGCGCTGGGCGTGCCGGTCGACGCCGAAGGCATGCAGGCGGCGGCCCTGGAGGCGGCGCTGGCCAAGGGCGCGCAGGCCGTGATCCTGACGCCGCGGGCCCACAACCCCACGGGCTGCAGCCTGAGCGAAAAGCGGGCGAAGGCGCTGGCGCGGGTGCTGGCCAAGTATCCGCATGCCATGGTTATCGTGGACGATCATTACGCCTTGCTGTCGGGCAAGGAATACCACTCGGTGCTGCCCTCCGGCGCGCAGCGCTGGGCGCTGGTGCGCTCGTTCTCCAAGACGCTGGGCCCCGACGTGCGGCTGGCCATGGTGGCCAGCGATCCCGCGACGTCGCGTCAGTTGCGCTTGCGGCTGGCTTCCGGCACCAGCTGGGTCAGCCACCTGCTGCAGGACATGGTCGAGGTCACGTTGGGCCGGCCCGAGGTTGCCAAGCAGATGGCCCAGGCCCGCAAGGATTACGCGCAGCGCCGCAAGGCCCTGGAGGGCGCCTTGCTGGAGCAGGGCGTGCCGTGCGCCGCTGACGGCGACGGCCTGAACCTGTGGGTGCCGCTGGATACCGACGATCAGGCCGTCGCGCTGGCCCTGGCCCATCGCGGCTGGCTGGTGCGCCATGGCGACGCCTTCGGGGTGCAGGAACCTGTCAGGGGCCTGCGCATCACCATCTCGGCGATCGAACCGGGCCAGTGCCGCAAGCTGGCGCGGGATATCCGGGAAAGCATGGTCTAAGGCCTGTGCAAGGCTCCTTTTAATGTGAACAGGTTCTAGCCGCCGGCGTCAACGCCGGTCGGCCATGGCTTGTCCCAATCTGACGGTGCGCCCCGTTTTCCAGCCGGGATGGAAACGCCAGGCGCTGCCCGGCATCAGCACCACCACGGTGGACCCGAGCTGGAAATGCCCCATCTCCGCGCCTTGCGGCAAGCGCAAGGGCGGCAGGCCGCCGTAGTCCCACTGCTGAATGCGACGGCCATGCGGCGCCACCGGGCCATGCCAGGCCGTGGCGATGCTGCCGACGATGGCGGCGCCCACCAGCACCATGGCGTAGACGCCATGGAGGGGATGTTCGAACCAGCAGACCACCCGTTCGTTGCGCGCCAGCAGGCCGTCCATGCCTTGCACGATCTCCGGCCGGACGGAATACAGCGTTCCCGGCACATGGCGCATGCCCAGCAGACGTCCCTCGCAAGGCATGTGCACCCGATGGTAGTCGCGCGGACTCAGATAGATCGTGGTGAACCAGCCGCCGCCCAGCGCGCGGGCCAGGTCGGCATCGGCCAGCAGCGCGGCCGCGCTGTATTGGCGCTGCTTGGCCTGGATCAGTTGCCCCAGGCTGATGCGGCCGAACTGGCTGACGACGCCATCCGCCGGACTGGTCCAGTCCGCGTCGGCCAGCTGGCGGGCGCCGGGACGCAAGGCGCGCGTGAAGAACGCGTTGAAACTGTCATAGGCCTTCGGATCGGGGAGCAGGGCCTCGCCGAGATCGATGCCGTACCAACTGGCATACCCGCGGATCAGCGGCTGGGCTACCCATGACTGGCGGCATGAAGCCAGCCGGCCGGCGCAGCGCGTCAGCCAGAGCTTGGGCGCAACGCGCTGGAAAAACAGGGAAAGAGACGTAGACATGAAACTCGCGGCTGCGGCGTGGGCGGTATGGCATTTATTGTCCTGAATCGTAGTGTAGTATGACATAGGACAAAATCGAGATTCAGAAACCCGTCGATCGCTTACCGAGAGGCCGTTGCCGCAACACCATGGTTTCCCTACACAGCCCGCGCGTTGAGACCTTGTCGCCCTACGTGCCCGGAGAGCAGTCGCCGGGCGATGGATGGATCAAACTCAACACCAACGAAAATCCCTATCCGCCGTCACCCGCCGTGGTGGCGGCCATCGCCGCCGCGGCGGCCGAAGGCCTGGAGCGCTATCCGGATCCACAGGCCGGGCATCTGCGCGCGGCCATCGCGCAATATCACGGGGTGCCGGCGGCGCAGGTCTTTGCCGGCAACGGTTCCGACGAAGTGCTGGCGCTGGCGTTCTGCGCGTTCTTCCAGCATGGTGTCCAACCCTTGCTGATGGCGGACGTGACCTACGGCTTCTATGAGGTGTATTGCCGCTTGTTCGGCATACGCAGCGCGCAGATCGCGGTGGACGACGGCCTGAGGCTGGACCTGGATGGTTTTGCGGCGTTGGGCGCTGCGGATGCCGGCATTGCCGGCATGGTCATCGCCAACCCGAATGCACCCACGGGAGAATGCCTGCCGCTGGACCGCGTGCAGCGGCTGCTGGAGATCCAGCCCCGCCGGCTGGTGCTGGTGGACGAGGCCTATGTGGACTTCGGCGGACAATCCGCCATTGCCCTGGTGCAGCGGTATCCGAACCTGCTGGTGATCCAGACGCTGTCGAAGTCCCGGGCGCTGGCCGGCCTGCGCGTGGGGTTCGCGATTGGGCAGGAGCCGCTGATTGCCGCGCTGGAACGGGTGAAGAACAGCTTCAATTCCTATCCGCTCGGCCGCCTGGCGCAGGCGGGCGCCGCAGCGGCCTTTCAGGACCGCGCCTATTTCGAGGAGACGCGGCAGGCCATCATCGGCACCCGTACCTTGCTCTGCGCGCATCTGCGGCTGTTGGGCTTCGACGTCTTGCCGTCGCAGGCGAATTTCCTGTTCGTGCGCCATCCGCGCTTCGATGCGCGGGCGCTCGCGGCTGGTCTGAAGGACGCGAAAATACTGGTGCGCCATTTCCAGCGGCCGCGCGTGGAGCAGTTCCTGCGCATTTCCGTGGGCACCGAGGAACAGGCGGCATGCCTGGTGCGGGTGCTGCGCGCCATGGTCCAGCCGTAGCGGCACGGACGGGACTCGCGGCGCTTATCGCGGACGCGACGCAAGGCAGCCTTCCGAGTCGCACTCTCCGCGGCTGGAATCATCTGGCGCAGCAGCCTCGACGGCAGGGACATCGTTCTCGCCCTGCAGTCTGCCGATGGCCGCGCCCAGGGCCAGGTCGTCGATGCTGCCGAAGTGCTGCAGGCGCACGCGTCCCCGGCGGTCCAGCAGGACCAGGCTGGGCGTGCCGCGCAGCCCATAGGCTTGCATGGTCATCGGCACGGCGCCATTCGCGGCAGGGCGGTCGATGCCGATGGGAAAGCTCCACCGGTACTCGTGATTAAAGGCCCGCAGCGCGGCGGGGCCCATGACGTCGTGGTGTTCGAACACGGTATGCAGGCCGATGACCGCCACATCCTGTCCGCGGAACAGCCGGTGCACGCGTTCGGCCTGCGGCAGCCCATGCGACAGGCACCCAGGACATAGCATCTGAAATGCGTGCAGCAGCACGACCTTGCCGCGCAGGGCGGCGAGATCGATGGGGCCATCCGCATTCAGCCATTCGTCTGTCAGCAAGGGCGGGGGCAATGCGTGGGGCAGGGTATCGGATCGGGACATCTGCAGGCTCCTGAGGCGCGGCGGGCGGGTGAGGGGCTCCGCCCGCCGCGATGGGTGAATTACGCGGCGCGGCGCAGTTTCACGGCCGGGAAATCCACCGGCACGGCAAAGGCCACGTTGACGTAGTTGGTGAACAGGTTGAGCGCGACGTGCGCCAGGATCTCGACGATCTCCTGGTCGCTGTAGCCTGCCGCGCGCACGGCTTGCACGTCGGCGGCGCTCACTTGCCCGCGCGCCTCCACCAGCTTCAGCGCGAAGCGCAGCGCCGCGGCGGTCTTGGGGTCGGCGGCGTCGCCGCCTTGCGCGGCAGCCATTTCCTCGGCGCTGGCGCCCGCCTTGCGCCCCAGGGCCGTATGGGCTGCGAGGCAGTATTCGCAAGCGTTGCGGTCGGCCACCGCCACAGCGATCTGTTCGCCCAGCTTGGCGGGGATGACGCCGCCACCGAGCGCGCCGAATGCGCCCCACATGCTCTGCAACGCCGCCGGCGAATTGGCGACAGCCTTGAACATGTTCGGCGTAGCGCCAAAGGCGCCGTGGATCTGCGTGAGCAGCGCCTTGCGGTCCGCACTGGCGTTGCTGGCATCGATAAGAGGAACTCGGGACATGTCGGTAACTCCTGGAAAAGAAAAAAAGGCCGCCGGTATCGGACGGGCTGGAGAAATCGTACGTAGAATGGCTGGACGTAAGGTGTTGTTTAATCCATAGAAATTGTCATTTCGTCCAAGATATGAGCGATCCTGTTCCTCTCCAGGTTGACCGGCTGTCGGCGTTGCTGGACCGTTTCCGGGTGCGCGCCACGCTGTTCCACACGGGTGCGCTATGCGGCACCCAGGCTTTCGAAGCCGTGCCGGGGCGTGGCTTTCTGCACGTGTTGCGCCGGGGCGAGATGGAAGTGCGGCATCGCCCGGGCGAGACCGCCACGCCGCGCCTGCGCCTGGCCGAGCCGACCCTGCTGTTCTACCCGCGCGCGGTGCATCACGAGTTCGTGAATCCTCCGCGGGATGGTTCGGATTTCACCTGCGCCGCGCTGGATTTCGACGGCGGCGAACGTAATCCCATCGTGCAGTCCCTGCCGCCCGTGGTGCGGATTCCGCTGGACGCGGTCAAAGGCTTGCGGCCCGCGTTGGACCTGCTGTTCGCCGAGGCGGATCATGTGCGCTGCGGCTCGCGCCTGCTGGCCGACCGCCTGTTCGAAGTGGTGCTGATCCAGCTGCTCAGGTGGATACTCGATCATCCGCAGGACGTAGGCGTGACCAGCGGTTTGGTGATGGGGCTGTCGGATCCGCGCCTGGCCAGGGCGCTGGTGGCGCTGCACCGATCGCCATACGAAGACTGGTCCCTGGCCAGGATGGCGGCGATGGCGGGCATGTCGCGCAGCGCCTTCGCGGCGGCCTTCAAGGACGCTACCGGTGCTACTCCCGCGGCCTACCTGACCGATTGGCGGCTGAGCCTGGCGGCGTCCATGATGCGATCGGGCCACGCCGTCAAGCTGGTGGCGGCGGAGCTGGGGTTTGCCAGCGCCTCGTCCCTGTCCAAGGCGTTCCGGCAACGGATGGGAGTGTCGCCGCGCGAATGGCTGGCCGCCAACGCATAGCACCCGCCGGTCCCGTGCCAGCGTGATAATATTGACCTATGACAAAACTTCAGGCGGCATAAGCGTAATGGAAAACGCCGGCCGTTATTCCTACGCGAGGTTCGGGCATGAGCGAGCAAGACCCTGGGCAAGACAACGGCACCCAGACACAGCATGACCAGCATGGCCGTTGGCCGCAGGCGCAGTCGGTCGAGGACTTCCGCCGCAATCTGGCCACGGTCAACGAGCGCATCGCCGATGCGGCGCGGCGCGCCGGGCGCGATCCGGCGACGGTGCGCCTGCTGCCGGTGAGCAAGACGGTGGAAGAGGCGCGCATCCGGCTGGCCTACGAGGCCGGGTGCCGCTACCTGGGCGAAAACAAGCTGCAGGAAGTGTCCAGGAAATGGGAAGCCATGGCAGACCTGACGGACCTGCGCTGGTCGGTCATCGGCCATCTGCAGACCAACAAGGCCAAGCTCGTGGCCCGTTACGCGGCCGAGTTCCAGGCGCTCGATAGTCTGCGGGTGGCCGAAGCGCTGGATCGCCGGCTGCAGGCAGAAGGCCGTCAGCTGGACGTGTTCGTGCAGGTCAATACCTCGGGCGAAGCCAGCAAGTACGGGCTGCAGCCGGAAGAGACCGCGGCCTTCCTGCGGGAACTGCCTGCGTTTTCGGGGCTGCGGGTGCGCGGCCTGATGACCCTGGCGCTGTTTTCGGCCGAAGCGGCGCGGGTACGCGAGTGCTTCATCCTGTTGCGCACGCTGCGCGACCAGCTGCGCCAGGACGCGCCCGCGGGCATAGGCATGGATGAACTGTCCATGGGCATGTCCGGCGACTACGAGATCGCCATCGAGGAAGGGGCCACCGTGGTCCGCGTCGGCCAAGCCATCTTCGGCGCGCGCAACACGCCCGACTCCTATTACTGGCCCACCGACAACGGCGCGCAAGCGCGTGAACCGGAGTAGCGCGCATGCCGGTGTACCGACTCATCATCAAGCGTGACGGCCGCCTGATCGGCCATTTCGAATCCACCGCGGCATCCGCGCTGGACGACAGTCGCGACATCGCCGCGCGGCTGCCGGCCAAGGACGGTTATCAGCTCAGCCTGCAGGTTGCCGACGGCGAGCGGCGCCTGCTGGAAAGCACGCCGCAAGGCATTCGGCTGCTGGCGTCGGAAAACGTGTTTGTCTCAACCCCCGAAGGCTTGCTGGGCGGCCTGGACCGTCACCCAAGCCCGCAATAGGAGTCCCTGGAATGAGCCTCAGCGCCTTGGCGATCCGCCACGTTCCCTTTGAAGACCTGGGCATATTGGCGCCGGTCCTGGCGGAGCGCGGCTACAGCGTGCGATACCTGGAAGCCGGCGTCGACGCCATCGATACCGCCGCCCTGGGTAATGCCGATCTCGTCGTGATCCTGGGCGGCCCCATCGGCGTCTATGAAACCGGCCGCTATCCCTTCCTGGCGCAGGAGCTGCGCGCCATCGCGCACCGCCTGCGCCAGGACAAGCCGACGCTGGGCATCTGCCTGGGCGCACAGCTCATGGCGGCGGCGCTGGGGGCGGACGTGGTGTCCACCGGCCGCGCGGAGATCGGCTATGCGCCGTTGACGCTGACGCCGCAAGGGCAGGATTCCGTGCTGAATGCGGTCGCGTCCGTGCCCGTGCTGCACTGGCATGGCGACCAGTTCGCCATACCCGAGGGCGCGTCCCGCCTGGCCGAAACGCCGGGCTTCCCGAACCAGGCGTTTGCGCTGGGATCCAGGATACTGGGCCTGCAGTTCCATCTGGAGGCGGATTCCGCGCAGATCGAGCGTTGGCTGATCGGCCATGCCTGCGAACTGAGCCTGCGCCAGATCGATCCGGCCGCCATTCGCGAGGACGCACTGCGTTACGGCCCGCAGCTCGAACGCTGCGCGCGCAACGCGATGGAGCGGTGGTTGGACCAGATCTGAGTTTGTCCCATGCCCTGACGCCCGCCGGCGCCCGGGTCTCTCCACATCGATAGCCTTGCATAGGCATCCGGGGCGCTCCGCGCCTCGTTCCGGCCCGCCGCAGCTTGCGGCCATCGGCGTTTCTCCCGGCCGTGATCCTTCGTGCTGAATCTAAGGGTTAAACCCAGTAGCCGCCTCGATGCGCTGTCAATAGGATCCCGTTTTATATAAATGGGATCCCATTTGTATTTATCATTTTCCTTTCTTCAGGACGGACAGCACATGACCAGCATCGACACCATCACAGGCAAGAAGATCATCAACGAGGGCGGCCGCGGCGGTCCGCTGACCGAAGACCATCAGGGCATGCGCGCCCGCCACGAGAACGACCTCGAGTGGACCAACCTGCGTTACGAAGGCCAGTTCGCGAAGATGATGTTCCATCCGACGGCAGAGGATCCGACGATTCCGAACGCGGGCATCGTGCGGTACGAAAAGGGCTCGGGGCACCCGCTGCACAACCACTACTTCGCGCAGGTCTGGTACATCCTGGACGGTCAGTTCCTCATCGAAGGCAAGCTCCACGGCAAGGGTTCGATGATCTTCCATCCGGATCCCCATTTCGAAAGCGAACTGCAGACTATCGAGGCCGGCACGATCCTGTACGTGCAGTACGTCGGCCCGCATACCCGCCAGGGCGCTATCTACGAGGGCCGCTTCAACGTCAGCGAACGCAAGAGCCTGGCGGAAGAGACCACCGCCGTGTAGTCGGACGCAAAAAAGAAAACAAGGGAGACCGGGATGAACGCCATCTCACAACAGCCGTCCTCGCGCACCAAGAAGCACTACGTGACCGCGGGCCTGTCCAGCATGATCGGGACCACCATCGAGTGGTATGACTTCTTTCTCTACGGCATTGCGGCCGCGCTGATTTTCAACAAGATCTACTTTCCCGCGATCGACCCCATCAGCGGGACGCTGGCGGCATTCGGTACCTATGCGGTCGGATTCATCGCGCGTCCGTTGGGCGGCATCGTCTTCGGCCACTTCGGCGACCGCGTCGGCCGCAAATCGATGCTGATGATCAGCCTGATGCTGATGGGCGTGCCCACCATCCTGATCGGCCTGACGCCAAGCTATGAGGCGATAGGCTACTGGGGCGCGGTGGCCCTGGTCTTCTTCCGCTTCCTGCAAGGCCTGGCGGTAGGCGGCGAGTGGGGCGGCGCTGTGCTGATGGCGGTGGAGCACGCGCCAGAAGGCAAGAAGGGCCTGTTCGGCAGCCTGCCGCAGGTCGGGGTCGCGCCCGGCTTGATCCTGTCGTCGCTGGCCATGGGCGCGGTCTCCAGGCTGCCGGAGGCGGAGATGCTGAGCTGGGGCTGGCGCCTGCCATTCCTGGCAAGCGTGTTCCTGCTGCTGGTCGGTTGGTACATCCGCGCCAAGGTCAGCGAATCGCCGGAATTCAAGCAGGCGCAAGCCCAGCCGAAACAGGACGCGCTGCCCTTGAAGACAGTGCTCAGAGACCACAAGGTGCCGGTGTTGGCCGCGCTGGTGGCCTGCATCTCCGAAAAGACCTGGTTCTACACGCTGGCGACGTTTTCATTGACCTACGCCGTGGGCACGCTGGGGCTGCCGCGTGAAACCATATTGACGGGTGTCATATGGGGAGCGGTCGGGGCGTTGTTCACCATTCCGCTGTTCGGGCTGCTGGGCGACATGATCAGCAAGCGCGCGATATTCATCGCCGGTGCGTTGGGCATCTCACTGTTCAGCGCGACGTTCTTCTCGTTGCTGGAAGAGAAGACGGCGTATCACACGAACATCGCCATGCTGGTGGCATTCGGCCTGGTCTACGCCGCGATGTATGCGCAGGAATCCAGCCTCTTCTCCAGCATGTTCCCGCCTGCCGTGCGCTACACGGGCATCTCGCTGGCGGTGCAGATAGGCGGCGCGATAGGCGGCGGCACCGCGCCGCTGGTGGCGACGTACCTGCTGTCGCTGGGCGATGGCTCACCGCGGCTGATCGTGTTGTATCTGGCGGGACTGGGCCTGATCGCGGCAGGGTGCGGGCTGCTGATGCGCCCCTATGGACGGCAGCGCGGCGCGGGAGCGGCAAAGCTGGCTAGCGCCGCGTCTCCATCCATTCGATGACGAGTTCGGTCGTCCGGGATATGTGCGTGGCCATCGCCTCGCGAGCGGCGGGGCCATTGCGCAGGGTCAGCGCCGCGATGATGTCTTCGTGCTGCTTGATGTTCTCTTCCATCAGGCGCGGGGGCATCTTCGAGGCGAATCCCAGCACGTTGGACACGATGCTGCCCTGCAACTCAGCGACCAGCTCGTGCAGACGTTCGTTGTGGCTGGCCTGCGTGATCAGGCTGTGGAACTTGGCGTTGAACTTCAGCCAGTCGGAACCGCTTTCGCTGCGCACGCGCGAGCGCAGGGCGTCGGCGTAGTGCTTCTGATGCTGCGCCAGCAGTTCCAGGTCCCCGTCGTCGATCCAGTTCACCGCCAGCTGCGCGGCCAGCCCTTCGAGTTCGGCGCGGATCTGGAAGGCTTCGCGGATGGCGCGGATGGACGGCACGGTGACCACGGCGCGGCCTGTACTGGTCAACGTGATGGCGCGGCGCGCTTCGAGAAACCGCAGCGCCTCGCGGATGGGGGTGCGGCTGGTTTCGAACTCGGTCGCAAGCTCGTATTGGCTCAAGGCATCGCCGGGCAGGTATTGCCCGTTCCTGATCCGCCGCAGAATCTCTTCCGAGATCTCGATCGAGGATCTAGACGTGTTCCTGGTCTCGCTCATGCTCGAATCCGTGTCGCTTCCTGTGCGTTTCGGCAGGCGCCATACGGCTTGCAGGAGGCCAGGCGGATAGGTGCCCCTGGCGTCTGCGCTGCGCCCTTCCGCCGGCATGGTAGCACGCGGCTTTCGGGGGAATCGGGGCCGAATCTACCTTGGCGGCTTGCGGCCTTCGGGCCGCTTCTGCAGCCAGTCCACCACGAACTCTCCAGACTCGTGGATATGCGTGCGCATGGCCGCGCGCGAGGCGGCGGTGTCGCGCGCCGTCAGCGCCTGGACGATCGCCCCGTGATGCTCGATATTCTTCTTCATGCGGGCCTCGTACATGCCCAGCACGGTCATGTTGAGGATGTTCTTGGTGTAGTCGGTGTGCAGGTCCTTGATGATGCGCTCCAGCGACGGATTGCCGGCGGCGCGGAAGATCAGGGCGTGGAACTCCTGGTTCTTGACCACCCAGTGCCGCATGGACGCGGCAGCCTGGCGCGGCGCCGCCGCGCCGCCGGCGTTGACCTCGGTGTACAGCGCGGCGACGGCCTCGGCGCATTCGGCGTGGGTGGCTTGCAACTGTTGCAAGTCGGCGTCGGAGATCCAGCGCGCCGCAAGCTCGGCCGCCATGCCTTCCAGTTCGCCGCGCAGCCAGTAGTTCGCGCCTATGTCCTTGATTGTCGGCGCCACCACCGTGGCGCCGTAGCGCGGCTGCTGGACGATCAGACCCTTGGTCTCAAGCTGCCGGAACGCTTCGCGCACCGGCGTGCGGCTGACGTCGTACTCTTCGGCCAGCGTCTCCTGTCGCAGCTTCTGCCCGGGCGCATAAGCGCCATTGAAGATCTTCGCGGAGATCGACTCCACCAGATGCTGCACCAGTTCTTCCGCGGCGGGATATGCGCGATCCATGGCCTGACTCCCCTGTCCTTGACGGCTGCGGCTATTCCCCGACGGCTATTTTCCGGGTTCCGCGGAGAATACCAGCAGCCACTTCTCTTGTTCCTGGCGCATGCGTTCCAGAAAGACCTGCGATCCCGTGGGCATGGGCTGGCTGCCTTGCGCATACAGCTGCGCCATGCCCTCGCTCTGCGCCACCGCCAGCATGGCGCGTTCCAGCTTGGCGACGATGTTCCGCGGCGTGGCGGCAGGCGCCACCAGTCCCGATATCGAGCCTACATCGAATTCGCCGCCCAGGGCTTCGCGGGCAGCGGGGACGTCCGCCAGATTCGACACCCGCTGTGCGGAGGTCACGCCCAGCGCCCGCATCTTTCCGGACTGGATGAACGGCCCGACCACCACGGTCTCGACCGCGGTCACGTCCACCACGCCGGAAAGCAGGGCGGTGGCCGCCTCCGCGCCGCTCTTGTAAGGCACGTGCATGAGCGTGGCGCCGGTCTGCTGCTGCATCAGGGCGAACACTTGGTGTATCGAGGTGCCCTGTCCGGAACTGGCAAAGGATACGGCGTCCGGCCGGCTGCGGGCCCGCGCCACCAGCGCCGGCAGGTCCTGGATCGGCGAACTTTCCGGCACCACCAGGGCCAGTGGCGTATTGGCGATCATGGAGACGTAGGCGAAATCCTTGAGCGCGTCGTAGTTCAGCTGCTTGTGGATGAGCGGGTTGACCGCGACCATGCCATTGGTGATCACCATCAGCGTGTAGCCGTCGGGCTTGGCCCGGGCCACGATGTCGGCGGCAATGTTGCCGCCGGCGCCGGGCTTGTTCTCCACCACTACCGGCTTGCCGAGCTCGGCTTGCAGCTGTTTGGCCACCGTGCGGGCGGTTAGATCGGTGATGCCGCCGGGGCCGAAAGGCACGACCAGCGTGATGGGGCGCTCGGGCCAGTCCGTGGCGGCCTGAGCCAGGCCGCCAAGCGAAAGCGTCAACGACGCGAGGCAGGCGCGCAGAATAGAGGCGTGCATGATGGTTGTCTCCTTGGAATTTTCTATCTCTTGGCATGCCGGCCGGTCTAAGCCGGCCGTGGACGGCTGCCATTCATGGTTGCCGCCCGGGGAACTGCGGACTATCAGTGTTCGAGGTCCTGTTCGGTGATCGCGGGCGGTTCGCCCTTGATGTTCATGCGGCCTTCGTACACCGGCCGGCCGCCGGTCGTGGGGCCCTGGTACTGGACGAAGAACAAAGTGCCGCCGGTCTCGGTGCTGAGCGCCTCCTCGATGTGCGGGTCCGGATGGAACACCACGGTGCCGGGACCGTACATCTTTCCGCCCATGTTGAATTCCCCTTCGATCACGTACCAGACCTGGGCGAAGTCGTGCTTGTGCAGGCGGAAGCCCGCGCCCGGTTCATAACGCAGAAAGCCGGCGTTGGGCTCGGTGGGGCGCTCTTCCCGCGTGTGGAAGAGGAACTTCGTCTTGTTCTTGAACCGGCCCATTTCCCATTCCATGTCCTCCGGCCTGCGGTACTCGGGCATGTGGTGGGTCTGCGCCTGGTCGAGAACGTCGTTGCTGCTCATGGCTTGCTCCTTGGTGATTGGCCGGGAAAGTCTATCGGCCTTGCGCGGGAATTACTGGATACAAGATTCGCCTGGCGGCGGCGCGGGCGGGAGATATCAGGCGCCCAGGAAATAGGTATTGGACCGGCCCAGGCGGCCTCCCTAGACTGCAAGCCGTCATGGAGAACGAGCTATGCACTTGAAGGGAATCATCGGCTACCTGCTGACGCCTTGCGATGAGGGCGGGCGGGTGGACCACGCGCTGCTGGAGGCGCACGTCGAGCGGTTGATCGGCGAGGGCGTGCATGCGCTGGCGCCGCTGGGCAGCGTTGGCTGCTTGCCCTATCTGGACGATGGCGAGCGCGAGGCCGTCATCGACACCGTCATAGGCGCGGCGCGCGGTCGGCTGCCCGTGCTGGCGGGCGTGTCCAGCCTGAGCACGGCCAGCACCGTGCGCCATGCGCGCTACGCCGAACGCGCGGGCGCCGCCGCCTTGCAGCTATTGCCCAGCACCTACTGGAAGCTGACTCAGGACGAAATCCATGCCTACTACCGCGAGGTCTGCGCGTCGGTCTCTACGCCGGTGATGGTCTACAACAACCCGTTCACCACGGGCATGGACTTGCCCGTCGAGTTCCTGGCCCGGCTGGCCGAGCTGCCCAACGTCAGCATGATCAAGGAAAGCAGTCCCGATCCGACCAAGATCGCCAGGCTGCGCGCAGCCTGCACGGCGAGGACAGCCGTGTACATCGGCCTGAACTGCATGGCGCGGACCGGATTCGCCGAGGGCGCTGCGGGCTGGTGCACGGCATCGGCCAATGTCAGCGCGTCCTACGCGCTGAACCTGTATCGCTGCGCCATGGCGGGCGACGCGCGCGGCGCGGACGAATGGTTCGGCCGCCAGATCGATCTTCTGAACTTCCTCATGGACCATGGCCTGCCGCGGACCGTGGCCGCGGGCCTGCGTCTGCGCGGTTGCGATAGCGGCCGTCTGCGCGCGCCCCTGGCGCCGTTGGCCCCGGATCTGGAACAACGACTTCTTGAAATCCTCAGAAAAATGGAGATAACTCGATGAACAAGGGATTGCGCCGCTGCATGGCGGCTCTGTTGGGTGTAGTGCTTCCCGCCGCGGCGGCGTGGGCGGGGCCGTATCCCGATCAGCCCATACGCCTGATCGTGCCGTTTGGCGCCGGCGGCGTGACCGACACCACGGCGCGCGTGTTTGCCGAGGGACTGACGCGCGAACTGGGCCAGCCGGTGGTGGTGGAGAACCGTGGCGGCGCGGGCGGTTCGATCGCGGCCGGCGCGGTGGCGAAGTCGCCGGCCGACGGCTACACGCTGCTGGTGATCACCAATGGCATGGTCGCCGTTAATCCGCTGATCTACAAGAAGCTGCCTTACGACCCGAACAGGGACTTCACCTACGTCGCCATGCTGGCCAACACGCCGACGGTGCTGGCTGTGGGCGCGGACAGTCCGTATCCGTCGCTGCCGGAGATCATCAAGGCCGCATCGGTCCAGGCTGACAAGATCGCGTTCTCCACGGCGGGGGAGGGTTCCGACAACTACCAGGTCCTGGAGCTGCTGCAACAGGCGACCGGCGTGAAGATGCTGCACGTGCCCTACAAGAGCGGATCGGAGTCCATGACGGCGGTGATGAGCCGCAACACGGACCTGACGGCCGTTTCCGCCGTCACCGCGGTGGGCTTTGTCGAGGCTAGGCAGATTCATCCCTACGCGGTGACGTCGTCGCGACGCCTGGCCAGTCTGCCCGACATCCCGACGGTCAAGGAAGTGTTGGGCAAGGACGTGGAAGGCGGCTCGCTGTCGGGCATCGCCGTGCCCAAAGGCACGCCGGCCGATGTGGTTGCGCGCCTGAACACGGCCATCGCGGCGGTGGCCAAGAGCCCATCGGTGCAGGACAAGATCTACGCGCGCGGCAGCGAACCCGTGGACGGCACGCAGGCGGCGTTCGAACAGAGGGTCCTCGCCGAACAGAAGAAGTGGGCGGGAATTCTTTCCCGTCCGGCGCAGTAAGGGCAGGGCGTCAGGCCGTTTGCGCGCCCAGCACCTCGCGCGCCGTGTCGATGAACCAGCGGACCGCGGGATTCATGGACTCGGCGGGCGCCGCCAGCGCCATGGCGTAGGTCAATGGCGCGTCCGCCACGTCCATGAGGTCGACGTAGGCGACGTTGTCGATGGCGATCCTGCGCAGCGCTGCCGGGGCGATGGCGACGCCCAAACCCGCGGCGATGAGCGGAAGGCTGATGAGGGCGTGGGACGATTCTTGCAGGATCCTTGGATGGAACCCGGCCCGCTGGCAGGCGGCGACGATCTCTCCCGCGAATCCGGGGCTGTCGGAGTGCGCCAGGGCCACCAGCGTTTCATCAGCCAGGTCCGAGAGCCTGGCGCATTCCATGCCCGCGACGCGATGGCCCGAAGGCACGGCCAGCACCAGCCGTTCCCGCTGCAAGGCCGTGATCGCGATGCCCGGCACCCCGGAAGCGGGTGGCACCAGGAATGCCGCATCCAGCTCGCCGCGCTGCAATCCCGCCAAAATGCCGACGGTGCTGCCGCTGCTCAGGCGCAGGCGTATGTGCGGAAAGCGCTGCGCGAATTCGGGCAGGACGCGCGGCAGCAGGTTCAACGCGGCGCTGGGCACCGCGCATACCCGCAGCGTGCCCATGCGTCCTTCCGCTGCATCGCGCGCGGCCTGCAGCGCGGCGTCGGCGCCTTCGAGCAGGCGCTTTGCTTCGCGCAGAAAGGCGCCGCCAGCGACGGTGAGGCGCACGCCCAGGCGGTCGCGCTCGAACAGGTCCGCGCCGATCTCGGTTTCGAGCCGCTTGATGGCGACGCTGAGCGGGGGCTGGGTCATGTGCAGCCGGGCGGCCGCCTTGCGATAGTTCAATTCCGTCGCCAGGACGACGAATTGCCTGAGCTGCCTGAAATCCATGCCGGTCTCCCCGTGCCTATTTTCCCCAGGGCCGCAGCGCTGGCCTCAGCCCCGCGTGCACTGGAAGTCTGTCATGAAATCGGCCAGGGCGGCCGCCGCGGACAGGTCGACGGCGTTGTAGAGGCTGGCCCGGATACCGCCGGTGTGGGAATGTCCCTTCAAGCCCATCAGTCCGGCGATTTCGGCCTGGCGCAGAAACAAGGGCTCCAGGGCGGAATCGGCCAGGAAGAACGGCACGTTGTTGATGGACCGGAACTCGGGCCGGACCTTGTTGAGGTAGAAGCCGCCGCTGGCGTCGATGGCGCGGTACAGCAGCCAGGCCTTGGCCTGGTTGGCCTGGTGGATGCGTTCTATCCCGCCCGTCCGGCGGATCCAGCGCAACGTCAGTCCGGTCAGATACCAGGAAAACGTGGCGGGGGTGTTGAGCATGGAGTCCGCCCGCGCCGCGTGCGCATAGTTCAGCACGTCGGGAGTGATGGGCAGCGCGCCGTTCAGCAGGGCTTCGTCCACCACCACGACCGTGACGCCGGCGGGCCCCATGTTCTTCTGCGCGGCGGCGTAGATCAGGCCGTGCCGGGACACGTCGATGGGCTTGGACAGCAGGCTGGAGCAGGCATCGCACACCAGCGGGACGGACACGTCCGGCGGGGCCGGGAATTGCACGCCGTGCACCGTCTCGTTCTCCGTGTAGTGAAGATAGGCTGCGTTGGCGTCGAGCCGCCATTCGCCGGGAGCGGGTACGCGGTCGAACCCCGATGCCTCGCTGCTGGCCGCGACGCGGACCGCGCAATAGCGCCTGGCCGCCTCGATGGCCTTGCTGGACCAAAGCCCGGTGTGCAGGTAATCCGCGGAAGCCTTGCCGCGCAACAGGTTCATTGGCACCTGCGAAAACTGCAGCGAAGCGCCGCCTTGCAGGAACAGCACCTTGTAGCGGTCAGGGATCTGCAGGATGGCCCGCAGGTCCAGTTCCGCCTGGCGCGCGATGTCGATGAACACGCGAGAACGGTGGCTGATCTCCATTACCGACATGCCGGTGCCCGCGAAATCGAAGAACTCCTCGTGCGCTTCCTGCAGCACTTCCAGCGGCAGCGCGGCCGGGCCTGCGCTGAAGTTGTATGACCTTGCCATGTGTCCTGATCCTGTCCCGCCTGGCGCGGGCTCCTGCAATGTTGCGCTCGTGGCGAACGCCCGAGTCTACGGATAGAATGGCCGGCCCGGACAGGCCAGTTTTCATCTTGTGAGCAGACCGCATGGCTAAGACCTTCGAGCTGGATACGCTGAAGATGCGCATGAACGATGCGGAGCTTCAGCGCCTGGAGCTGCATCAGCGCATCCAGCGGGCGCTGCGCGCCCTGATCCTGGACGGCGCGCTGGGGCCCGGCCTTAGGCTGCCCGCGACCCGCGGCCTGGCCAAGTCGCTGGGTGTGGCGCGCGACACGGTTGAGAACGCCTATGTGCAGCTGCACCGCGACGGCTACATCGTGCGCCGCGAGGGTTCGGGCAGCTATGTGTCCCAGACCGTGGGCACCGAACTGCGCGGCGCCGCGCGCAGGCGCGCGAAGCTGGATCCGAAACTGGGCGCGCCGCAGCCGGGGGCGGGCCTGAGCCGGCGCGGGCGCATGATCCTGGACAGCGGCGGGGTCGCGGACCAGCAGGTCATCAAGGCGTTCGCCACGGGCCTGCCGGAAACCCGTACGTTTCCCACCGAGGTCTGGGAGCGGCTGCAGCGCCAGGTCCTGAAAGACTATCGCGCCCATGTGCTGCTGCATGGCGACCCGCAGGGCGCCGAGCCCTTGCGCCGCGCCATCGCGGCCTACCTGAACTTGGAGCGTGGGGCCAAGGTCTTGCCCGAGCAGGTGCTGGTGCTGAGCAGTACTCGCCAGGCCCTGTTCCTGTGCGCGCAATTGCTGGCGGACGCCGGCAAGCCCATGCTGATGGAGAACCCCGGTTACTTCGGCGCGCGCAAGGCCTTCGAAGCCGCGGAGACGCACATCGTCCCCATCGACGTCGACGCGCAAGGCATACGCATGGATCTGCTGCGCGCCGACCGCAGCGGCGCCAACTGCGTGTACGTGACGCCGTCGCACCAGTACCCCACGGGCGTGACGCTGTCGCTCGAGCGCAGGCTGGAGCTGATCGGCTGGGCGGCGGAACATGGCAAGTGGATCATCGAGGACGACTACGACAGCGAGTTCCACTACGACGGCCTGCCCACCGCCTGCGTGCAAGGCCTGGACCTGCATCAGCGCACGATCTACCTGGGCACATTCAGCAAGACGCTGTATCCGGGGCTCAGGATGGGATACATGGCGCTGCCGCCCGGCCTGGTCGACGCGTTTGCCCGCGCGCGCAGCATCATGGACGGGCATACCCCGCAGATCCTGCAGCTGACGCTGGCGCGCTTCATGGACGACGGCCACTACAACTCGCACGTGCGGGCCATGCGCAAGCTGTATGCGGGACGCAGGCAGGTGCTGCTGGAATCCCTGGGGAAACACCTGGGCGGCATCGTGCAGGCCGTCAGGCCGCCGGGCGGGCTGCAGATTCCCTGCCTGCTTGAGCGCGGATGGTCCGAGGAAAAGACCATCCGCCAGGCCGAGGCCGCCGGCCTGCGGCTGCCCGGGCTGAGCCGTCTCTATGCGGGCGACTACAAGCAGCCGGGCTGGTTGCTGGGCTACGCCTCCCTGACGGCCTACGAGATCGAAGCCGCGGTGCTGCGGCTGTCGAATGCCTTGAGGAAGGCGTAGAGGGTTTCAGTACGGCAGCGGGAAGCGCCTGGCCAGCCCGGCCACGCCCTCGCGGATGGCCCTTTCCGTGCGGGCGTCGACGGCGCCGGCGCGCACGCCGCCGAGTAAGGCCAGGATCATGTCGCCGATCTCCTGGAATTCGGCGGCCCCCATGCCGCGCGAGGTGCAGGCGGCGCTGCCCGCGCGTATGCCGGAGGTGACCGCGGGCTTGGCGGGATCGTTGGGGACGGCGTTCTTGTTCAGGGTGATGCCTACCTGTTCCAGCGCTTGCTCCGCCGTGTTGCCGGCCAGGCCCCAGGGCCGCAGGTCGACCACGCCCAGATGGCAGTCGGTGCCGCCCGACACGATGGACAGCCCGCCCTCGGCCAGCCGGCGGCACAGGACGCGGGCGTTTTCTACCACGGCGTGGGCATAGGTCTGGAATGCGGGCTGCAGCGCTTCGCCCAGGGCCACGGCCTTGGCGGCGATGATGTGCATCAGCGGACCGCCCTGCAGGCCCGGAAACACCGCCGAATCGATCTTGCGGGCGAGTTCGCCGTCATTGGTCAGGATCATGCCGCCGCGCGGGCCGCGCAAGGTCTTGTGCGTGGTGGTGGTCGTGACGTGCGCATGCGGCACTGGCGACGGATACGCCCCGGCCGCGGCCAGGCCGGCGAAATGCGCCATGTCCGCCATGAAGATCGCGCCCACCTCGTCGGCGATGGCGCGAAAGCGCGCGAAGTCCAGCGTGCGCGAATAGGCCGAGCCGCCGGCGATGATGAGCTTCGGCCTTTCCTGCCGGGCCATGCGCTCGACCTGGTCCATGTCCACCCGATGCGTGGCCGGATCGACGCCATAGCTCAGCGCCTGCAGCCAGCGTCCCGACATGTTGACCTTGGAGCCATGGGTCAGGTGCCCGCCAGCCTTCAGGTCCAGGCCCAGGATCTTGTCGCCCGGCGCCAGCAGCGCCAGATAGACCGCCTGGTTGGCCTGGCTGCCGGAGTGGGGCTGCACGTTGGCGTAGCGGGCGCCGAACAGGCGCGTGGCGCGCTCGATGGCGATTTCCTCGGCCACGTCGGCGTTGATGCAGCCGCCGTAATAGCGGCGGCCGGGGTAGCCCTCGGCGTACTTGTTCGTCAGCACGGAGCCCTGGACTTCCAGCACCGCGCGGCTGACGAAGTTCTCGGAAGCGATCAGTTCTATCGAGTGCATCTGGCGGCGCCGTTCGGCGTCGATCGCGCTCCAGATACCGGGATCGGTCTGCGCCAGGGGCAGGGCGTTGACGCAAGGCAACGCGAGGCTGTCGGGAAGGTCGGTGTTCGTCACGGTGGTTCCTGTTTCGATTGGCAAGTGGCGATGGGAGGTCAAGGATTGGCGGCCAGCGCGCGCTGGCCGCCATGGATCAGCAGGTGCGCGGTCAGGCCGGCGACCAGGCCCCAGAACGCGCCGCCCACGCCCAGCAGGGTGACGTTGGCGGCGGTGGCCAGAAAGGTGATGAGCGCGGTCTCCCGGGTGCGGGCGTCGGCCATCGCATTGGCCAGGCTGCCGCCGATGGCGCCCAGCAGGGCAAGGCCGGCCAGCGTGGTGATGAACGCCTTGGGCAGCACCATGAACAAGGTCGCCAGCGTGACGCCGAAGGTGCCCACCAGGATGTAGAACACGCCGCAGGCCAGGCCCGCGATGTAGCGTTTGGCGGGATCCGCATGCGCGTCGCGGCCGGTGCAGATCGCGGCGGTGATCGCCGCCACGTTGAAGGCGTGCGCGCCGAATGGCGCCATGATGAGCGAGCCCAAGCCCGTCACCGTGAGGATGGGATTCGCGCTGGTTTGGTAGCCGTCGTTGCGCAGCACCAGCATGCCGGGCATGTATTGCCCCGTCAGCGTGATGATGAAGAGCGGCAGGGCGACGCCCAGCAGGGCCTGCAACGAGAACCGCGGCATTTCGAACACCGGCGCGGCCAGGCTGAGGTGGACTGTCGAGAAGTCGATGCGGCCCTGTGCGATGAGCAGCCCCAGGCCGATGACCAGGATACCGACCACCGCGAAACGCGAGGTGTAGCGCTTGAGCAGCGCGTAGGAGATGACCAGCACGATCACCAGCAGCGGATCGGCGCTGGCGCCGCCGAAGGCATTGATGCCGAATTGCAGCAGGATGCCTGCCAGCAGGCCGGCGGCGATGCCGCCCGGAATCATGCGCACCAGTTTTTCGAACGCGCCGGACAGGCCCAGCACGATGAAGCCCAGCGCCGACAGGATATAGGCGCCGATGACCTCACCGTAGGGCGTGAACGGCATCACGGTCGCCAAAAACGCCACGCCGGGCGTGGACCAGGCGGTGATGACGGGGGCCTTGTAGCGCCAGCTCAGCAGCGCGCCCGTGATGCCCACGCCGACGGAAACCGCCCATACCCAGGAAGTGGTCTGGGCTGGCGTCAGCCTGGCCAGCTCCGCCGCCTGGAACACCAGCACAAAGGTGCCGCCGTAGTTCACTAGCACCGAGATCAGGGCTGCGACGGTGGGGGAAAAGAAATCGGCGGGTCTGAGGCCAGCCGGCGATGCGTTCATGTTTCACTCCGCGTTCATGGTGGTGCCTGGCCTCGCGGCCAGGCTTGAACAGGGAGTCTAGGTTGCCTGCGGTATGTTCATACCTGCCACATCGTAGGGAGTGGGCAGACCGCTTTTTGGCGAGGACGCCAGTGGGTAGAACGTGGTGAAAAGATCAGCGCCATGCCTCCCGCAAGGCTGGTGCGATTGCCGATGCCTGGCGTAGCCCGGCTTCGGCGGCTTCGGCGCGGCGGGCTGGATCCAGCACGTTGTCGCCTATGGCACGCTCGCTGGCCGCGTCCGGCAGCACGGCATGGACTTGGCTGCCGGCCTCGCGCAGCGCGTGAAGTTCGCGCCGCAGGTGGCCGCTGACTGGATTGCCTTCCCGATAACCCAACGGCGCCAGCACCACGACCTGCCCGTAGCCGGCAGCCATGTCGGCGTTGGTCATGGAACGGATGCCGCCGTCCATGTAGGCCGCGCCGCCGATGGGCACGGCCGGCCAGGCGCCGGGCACGGCACAGCTGGCGGCGATGGCATCGACGAAATCCACCCGGTCGGCGGCGCTGAAACTGCGCCCCTCGCCGGTGGCCGTGTCGACCGCGACCACCAGCAAGGGGCGGGAGGGCCAGTCGCTGGCGCCCAGGCGGGCGGCGATGATGGCGCGGCGTTCTGCCAGCGTGGGGGTGGCGCTGCGCAAGGCATGGGCGCCGATGCGCTGGCGCGCCTGCCGCGGGTCTGCGCCGACCTTGCCGTACAGCGCGCGGTTCTTGTCGTCAGCCGCCTGTTGCGAGTAGGGCCGGTATTGTTCGGCGCCTGTTCCGCCCAGTTGCGTCGCCAGCAGCTGCACGGGCGGGACGCCCAGCGCCAACTGCGCGCCGGCGACGGAACCGGCCGAACAACCGATGAACAGGTCCGCGGCGGCGAGATTGACGTCCTGGCGCGCCAGGCCCGCCAGGATGCCGATCTCCCAGGCCAGCCCGGTCACGCCGCCGCAGCCCAGCACCAGGCAGCGCTTCTTCTGCGCATGCGGCATTCAGGCTGTCTCGACGCGGGTGGAGGCGGACGGCTCGGCCTCGCCCATGCTGGAAGCCGGGCGGTAGTGGTAGTCGCCCATGTCCGTCTTGCGCAGCATGTGCCAGTAATCGTCGTTGCGGAACGGCGTGGGCGCCACCACCTTGCCATGCGCGTTGCGATACCAGTTGCTCATGCCCTTGTGGGTCCAGATCATGCGGTCGTGGGCCGCCTGGACGCGCGCGTTGTAGGCGTCGTGCCGATCCCTGCGGACTTCGATCTCGAAACGCCCGCCTGCCCGCTCCATGCCTTGCTGCAGCAGGCCCATGACATAGCGCACCTGGGTCTCCAGCAGCGCGACGACGCTGCCGCCGTGGCCCAGGGCGGTGTTGGGACCGGCCAGGATGAACAGATTGGGAAAGCCCGGCGCGGCGACTCCCATGAAGGCTTCGGCTCCTTTTTCGTCCCAGGCCTCGCGGATCGATCGTCCGCCGCGGCCGTAGAGCTTGAACGAGGACAGCAGATTAATGGCGTCGAAGCCTGTCGCGACCACCAGCACGTCCAGTTCGTGCGCATTGCCGTTGTCGCTTACCACGGCGTTTTCAGTGACCCGCGCGATACCGCCGGTGACCAGCTTCACATGGTCCCGCGCCATGGTGCGGAACCAGCCGTTGTCCATCAGCATGCGCTTGCCGAAGGGCGGATAGTCCGGCAGCACGTCGGGCAGCAGATCCTGGCGCTCGCCGAGTTCCGTCTTGATGTAGCTGGTGAAGTGCTCGCGATGCTTGTCGTTGATCTGGTTGATCGCGCGCTCGGGGTGCGGCCATTGCGGATCGATCTGCAGGGTCGCATGGACCCGGTCGTTGAAGATCCAGGCCAGGCGCTGGCGATACCACTCCTGGTAGTAAGGCACTTCGCGCAGCAGGAAGCGGACGTCCTGGGGCACGGGTTTCTGGAACTTCTCGAAAGGCGCGGCCCACTGCCTGGAGCGCTGGAACACGGTCAGGGAGCGGACATGGTCGGCGATCGCGGGCACGACCTGCATGGCGCTGGCGCCGTTGCCGATGATGCCCACGTTCTTGCCGCGCAGGTCGATGCCCTCCGGCCAGTTTGCGGTATGGAAGCAGGGGCCCTTGAAGCTGTCCAGGCCTGGTATGGGCGGCAGCTTGGGCACGTTGAGCAGGCCCACCGCGCTGATGACGATGTCGGCCACGTAGTCCTGGACCTGGCCGTCCTGCCCCGTTGTGCGCACGTTCCAGCGCAGCGTGGATTCGTCGTAGCGGGCGGACTCGACGCGCGTGTTGAAGCGGATGCTGGAGCGCACGCCATACTGGTCGGCGACGCCTTCGAAATAGCCCTGGATTTCGCCTTGCAGGGCGAAGTAGCGCGACCAGTCGTGCTTGGCGAAGGAATACGAGTAGATGTGGTTGGGCGTGTCCACGCCGGCGCCGGGATAGCGGTTCTCGTACCAGGTGCCGCCGACTTCGGCGTTCTTCTCGATCACCACATAGGGAATGCCCGCGCCTTGCAGGCGGATCGCCGCGCACAGGCCGGCCACGCCCGCGCCGATGACCAGGACACGATAGCCTGGCGGCACCTGGAACGTATCGCGTTGCTCCAGCGCGAAGTCTGGATCCAGCCCCAGCCACGCGGCGATCATGGGGCCGTACGAGTCAGGAACCTCTTCCCCGATGCTGGCGCGCAGCATGGCGACCAGCTGTTCATGCGCAGGCGCCGGTAGCTTGGGTTGCTGGCCGCGGCGGGCCAGCAGGATGGCCGAGTACGCGGCCTCGCGGACCTCTTCCTGCACGGCGTCCGGCAAGCCACCCGGGTCGTTGTCTTCAAGGCCGCGGATGCGCGAGCACTGGTAGCGCTCGGACAGCCATTGCGTGTCGCCCGTCAGGTGCACCAGCACCATGAGCAGGGTGGGGATGTTGGCGCTGGCCAGCGCGCGCTTGAGCGTGGCCTCCCACACGTCGTTGCCGAGCGGTGCTGCCGGGGCCAGGGTATCGCGATGCATGTAAGGGTCCTTCGAGGAATGGCGTGGGGGTTGGGGTGGCGGCCTACTCGGCGGTTGCGCCGGACTTCTTGATCAGCTCGGCCCATTTGGCGCTGTCGCTGACGATGAAGGCGCCGAAGTCGGTGGGCTTGCTGAACAGCGCGTCCAGGCCCATTTTCTTGAACTGCTCCTGCACGTCGGGCGCTGCCTTGATCTTCTGCAGGGACGCCTGCAACCGGTCGACGACCGCCGGCGGCGTGCCGGCCGGCGCCACGATGCCCAGCCAGGGCATGGCGTCGTAGCCGGGCAGGCCGGATTCCTCCACGGTGGGCAGGTCTGGCAGCACCGAGGACCGCGTCTTGGTGGTCACGGCGAGCGGGCGCACCTTGCCGCTATCCAGGAAAGGCTGGGCGGCCGCGATATCCACGAACAGCATGTCGACTTCGCCGCCCGCCAGCGAGGTCAGCGCCGGCACGCTGCCCTTGTAGGGGATGTGGGTCATCTTCAGGCCGGTCAGCGCGGCGAACAGCTCGCCTTCCAGATGGTTGGAAGTGCCGTTGCCGGAAGAAGCGAAGGTCGCCGACTTGCCGTCCTTCTTGAGCGCGGCGATCAGTTCCTTGACGCTGGTGGCCTGCACCTGCTTGCCTGTCACCAGCACATGCGGCACGCTGGCGATGAGCGAAACGGGCTGGAAGTCCTTGACCGGGTCGTAGTTCGCGGTGTTCTTGTACAGGCTGGGAGCGATGCCCAGGGACGATGCGGCCATCAGCAGCGTGTAGCCGTCGGCCGGCGCCTTGGCCACATAGGCCGAGGCGATCATGGTGCCGGCGCCGGGCTTGTTGACCACCACCACCGGCTGGCCCAGATCGCCTTGCAGCTTGGCCGCGATCTGGCGGGTCATCACGTCGGTGACGCCGCCCGGCGTGAAGGGCACCACGATGTTGATGGGCTTATTGGGATAGTCCTGGGCCTGGGCGGTAGCGCCCGTGCACATCAGGGTTGCGGCCAGGCAGTGCGATAGCCATTTCATGGGTTGTCTCCTGTGGTTTTCCAGGTGTGGTTTTCAGGTGGAGCCTGCGCTGAGGTTCCGGTGCCGGATCAGTCCCCAGACCATATTGGCGTAGGGCATGTCCAGGTTCAGTTTTGCTGCGATCTCGATCATGGCGCCCACCAGGGCGTCGATTTCCAGCGGCTTGCCTTGTAGCGCGTCCTGCAGCATCGAGGTCTGGGCCGAGCCGGCGCTGGCGGCCGCCTGCATGCGTTGCTCCACCGTCACCGGCAGCGCAAGCCCGAGCGCCTGGCCCAGCGCCTGGTACTCGCCCAGCATGGCGCGCGCCAGTTTGCCGAGATAGGGGTCCTGGACCATGGCCCGCATGGTGGCGTTGGCCAGCACGCTCAAGGGATTGAAGGTGGCATTGCCCATCGCCTTGATCCATACCGCCTGGTGGATGCCGGGCGTGACATCGCACTGCAGGCCAGACGCGTGCAGCAGGCCGGCGAGTCGGATCGCTCGGGCGGAAATGCTGCCATCCGGTTCGCCGAGGATGAGGTTGTTGCGGGCGTTCTGCGACGCGATGCCAGGAGCGGCGGCGTTTGCCGCGATGTACACCACCGAGCCCAGCACCCGCTCCAAAGGCAGCGCGCGCTGGAGGAGGCCGCGGCCATCGACCGATTGCAGCGGCGTGTCTCCCAGGGGACTGTCCAACGTGGGCAGATACCACCAGGGGATGCCGTTCACGGCCGGGACCACGGCGCCTTCCGGCGCCAGCATCGGCGCCAGGTGCGCGGCGATGTCGTCGAGCGCCTGCTGCTTGACCGCGAGGATCAGGTAGTCCGCGTCGCGCACCTGGCGCGGGTCGTCGGTGGTGCGCACCGGGTAGTGGCGCGTGACGCCGTCAGCCGTCAATCCGACGCCATGCTGCCGCAGCGCGGCCAGCGTTTTCCCGCGGGCGATCATGGTCACCTCGCAACCTGCCTGGGCCAGGCGCGCGGCCAGCAGACAGCCGATCGCACCCGCACCATATACCGCGACGCGGCATTGATGAGCATCTTCCATTTCTACTCTGCGAAAAGTGGCCGCCAGGATGGCGGCGCGGTTGCCGCTATTGCTGGTATTCGGGCCGGATGCGTTGCAGCAGCCGGAGCAGGGGAGGCCAGTGCTTGTGGCGGGACGGGCGGTCGAGACGGTCGAACTGACGGCCGACCTTCTCGGCGACTTCGGCTGAAGGCACAACCAGCGGCAGGCCGCCGGCCAGGGCCGCGACCTGCGCCTGGCAGGCGCGCTCCAGGTAGAACATGGCGTCGAAGGCGTCAGGAACGCTGGCGCCGCAGACCAGCAGGCCGTGATTGCGCAGGATCATCGCGCTGTGCGGACCCAGGTCGGCGATCAGGCGTTGCTGTTCGTCCATGTCCAAGGCGACGCCTTCGTAGTCGTGGTAGCCGATGCGGTTGTGAAAGCGCATGGCATGCTGCGAGATCATGAGCAGGCCGGCTTCTTGCGCGGACACCGCGATGCCGGCCGCCGTATGCGTATGCATGACGCAGGCCGCGTCGTGGCGGACGCGATGGATGGCGCCATGGATGACGAAGCCGGCAGGGTTGATGCCCAGGCCGGTCTGGTCCAGCAGGATGCCGCCGTCGATGTCCACCTTGACCAGGTTGGACGCGGTGATCTCGTTGAACATCAGGCCGTAGGCATTGATCAGGAAGTGCGGCTGGGCGCCGGGAACCCGGGCCGAGATATGCGTATAGATGTGGTCGGTCATGCGCATTTCGACAGCCAGGTTGTAGGCCGCGGCGAGGTCGACGCGCACTGCCCATTCCTCGGCTGAAACCTGGTCCTTGATCGATGCCTCTTGCACGGCAGCTCCTCCGGTTTTGCATTCTTCTTTGTCTGGTCGACGCCCTTGCTGCGTGGCGTCTTTCAACCGGAGTATAGGTTTTCCCGCCGCTGCCGACTAAGCAAACGTTTTGATGGAAACGCATCAATCCCATCAATGATTCGGCCTGGCCGGCATGCATGAAAAACCTTGATGGATATGCATAAAAACGTTTAGCTAGTGCCGTGAAAAGCCGCTACCTATACTGGTTTTCCAAACGACAGGCGCGCCCGCAAGGAGCCGGCGCGCCATTGAAAATCAGAAACGCCGGAGGCTGGATGGACGCTGCAGGAAACCGCACGATCACGGATTTGCTCGATGAACAGGCGCTGTGCCATGGGCATAGGATCGCGATTGTGCATGAGTACCAGAATGGCGCCATCAGCCAGTTGAGCTTCCTCCAATTGCGCGATGCGGCCCGCAGCTACGCGGCGGGCCTGCAGGCCCGTGGCGTGATGCCGGGCGACCGCGTATTCGTGTTCATGGGCAACACGGCCGAGTACGTGCCGCTGTGGATGGGCCTGATGCTGGCCGGGGCCGTCATCGTGGCGGGCAACATCCACCTGACTGCGTCCGAAGCAGCCTATCAGCTGGAGCACTGCCAGCCGGCGCTGGCGCTGGTCGAGCCGGCGCACGAGGCGCTGATCCGCGAAGTCTGCGCCGGGATGGAACAGGCGCCGGACATCGTGCCGGTGGCGCGTGGCAGCCTGGGGCCGGACGGCCTGGGCGGCGCCTTGGCGGGCGCGTCCGCGGACTACCATGCGCCGGACCAGAGCGGCGACGATCTTGCGCAGATCCTGTACACCTCGGGAACCTCGGCGCGGCCCAAGGGCGTGATGCTGACCCAGGCCAACCTGCTCTGGTGCGGCCTGGCGGGCGCGGCCAACAGCGGCCTGAACCGCGCGGATCGCGTGTTCAACAACAAGCCGCTGTTCCATGCGAACTGCCAGGAAACCGTGTTGTCCTGCCTGACGGCGGGCGCCACCGTGGTCATTGGCGAACGCTATAGCGCAACGCGCTACCTGCGTCAGCTCATCGAGCATCGCATCACGATATGCAGCCTGTCCGGCATGCTGTGCCGCACCTTGCTGAATCAGCCGCCCACGCCGTTCGACACGGCCCACCAGGTGCGCTACGCGGGCTACGCCATCAACATCTCGGAAGCCGAGATCGCCGCGTTCATCGAACGCTTCCGCATCCCGCTGCGCAACGGCTACGGGCAGTCCGAGACCATGCTCTACATCACCTTGCAGCCGCATGCCTCGCCGTCCGCCTATCCGTCCATCGGGCGCGCCACGCCCGACCGCGAAGTGTTCGTGGTCGACGACGACAACCAGCCGGTGGCCGCGGGCGCCGTGGGTGAGATCGTGGTGCGCGGGCGTCCAGGGCGCACGCTGACCCCGGGCTATTACCGCGACCCGGCGGCTACCCAGGCCGTGTTTGAAGGCGGCTGGCTGCATACGGGAGATCTGGGCTATCAGGACGTCAAGGGCAACTTCTTTTTCTTCGGCCGCAAGAAAGAGGTGATCAAGCGGGCCGGCGAGAACATCTCGGCCGCGGAGGTGGAAGAGGCCCTGATGGGGCATCCCGCCGTGCGCGACGTGGCCGTGGTGGGCATACCGGATCCGGTTCGTGACCAGTCGGTCAAGGCCTTCATCGTGCTGCACGCCGGGCATCAGGCGGATGCGGATGCCATCAAGGCCTTTTGCGCCCAGCGGCTGGCATACTTCAAGGTGCCCGAACAGGTGCAATTCATGGCAGAGCTGCCGCGCAACGCCAGCGGCAAGGTGCAGAAGCGGGCGCTGCTAGATGCCTGAACGCCGCCGTGGGTCGTCAGGCCTTGCCGGTGGCGGCCTTGCCCAGCCGGGTCAGGGCTTCGGTGACCTGGTGGACGATGGCCTGGCCTTGGTTGCGGTGGATGGCGATGGTGAATTCCAGCGTCAGTGGAGTCCGCGTCGGGTCCACCAGCGCCAGGGTGCCGGCGCGAACCTGTTCGGCCACCATCATTTCCGGCAGCTGCGCGATGCCGCCGCCAGCTTCGACGACTTCGATCAGGCTGTTCAGGCGATTGCAGCTGCAGATATTGTCCAGGTTGGCGCTCATGTCGCGCAGCTCGTCCTGCGCCGGGCCGAAGAAGCCCGACGGGCGCGACACGCACCACAGCGGTTCTGTCTGCAATAGCGATTGCATGGTGCGCGGATGGCCGTCAGCGTCGCTCAGCAGCCGGGACGAGACCATCCACGACATGCGGGTCTTGCCCAGCGATTCGCAGATGAACTGGTCGTCGCGCAGATGATTGGCCATGATCGCGATATCCAGCGCGCCCGAGGTCAGGTGCTCTTGCAGCTTGACCGCAAGGTCCAGCTCGATCTCGTAGGAGACGCGCGGCAGGGCGCGGCGCAGCTCGGGCACCACGCGCGAAAACCAGGTCATGGAAATCTCGCCCATGCCGATGCGCACCGTGCCGGCCGCGTTGTTGACGGCCTCCGCGTCGGTGAAGGCGTCCTCCACCGCCAGCAGCAGCGGTTCCACGCGTTCGACGAAGCGGCGCGCGGGCACCGTCAGTTCCAGCCGGCGGCCGCGCTTTTCGAAGAGCGGAAAGCCCAGCGACTGCTCCAGCTCTTTCATGCGCGCCGAGACGGCGGGTTGGGAGGTGTGCAGCCGTTCGGCCGCGGCGCGGAAACTGCCCAGCTTGGCGATCTGGCACAGGGTTTCGGCGTTGGTCAGATTCGGACGGGGCATGGGCGCGTGGTGTGGTTTTTGGGCGGTATGTTAAGGCCAAAGGACGCGGACGGGCTGTCCGTGCCGCGGTTTCACGCGGATTTCTGGCTTTCCTCGCGCAGTATCTGGCCGAGGCGGCGCGCGCCAGGCCCTGCCGCGTCGGGATCGGGGTAGACCAGGTACAGCGCGCCCCAGCGCTGCGCGCCATCCTGCAGCGGCAGCGGCTTCAGTTCGCCCGAGGCCAACTGTTCGCGGATCCAGTCTTCCGGATACCACGCGAAACCCATGCCCATGCACGCCGCGCGTATCGACGTGCTCTTGTGGCTGACGGTGATGCGCTGCTCGGCGACGTCCCAGACGCTGGGCCGCACGCGCTGGCGGCCGCTGTCGCGGATCACCAGGTGGCGATGCGCCTTGAGGTCCTCGAGCGACAGCGGACGGTTCATCAGGTGCAGGGGGTGCGACGGCGCGGCGGCGGCGATCGCGCAATAGCGCAGCAGCGCGTCGCCGACATGGCCGGCCGGAATGTGATCGGCGCAGATGGCGAGGTCGGCCTCGCCCGAGAGCAACAGTTCATCCGTGCCGCCGACCACCGATTCGTGAAGTTCGATGCGGGTCTCGGGGAACTCGCTGGCAAGTCTGTCCAGGCAGCGCAGCAGCAGGTCCGTCGGGAACAGGCTTTCCACGGCCAGCGTCAGCATCTGCTCCCGCCCCTTGGCCAGGTTGGCCGCCGCCCGTTCCAGGCGCTGGGCCTCGCCCACCAGCGATTTGCCGCGCCGGTAGAGGATCCTGCCGTCGTCCGTGAGCAAAGCCTTGCGTCCGTCCATCGCGAACACCGCCACCCCCAGCCGCTCCTCGATCTGGCGGATCGCGTAGCTGATGGTCGACTGCGATTTGCTGAGCGCGTCGGCGGCCTGGGCATATCCGCCCGCGTCCACCACGGCGACCAGGGCCTGCCATTGCTCCAGCGAAATTCGAGGCGGCATATATATCTACTGATTAGATAGGTTTGACCAAAATATTGAACTATTTTATCTGATGGTTGGATGATTCAATGGCTCATCGTCATCGCGACACAAGGAGCCGACATGAACATCCTGGTTATAGCCGCCAGCGCGCCCGCTGGCTCTTACTTCGCTACGCTTGCCGAGCGCTACGTGGCCGGCGTCCAGGCCGGCAGCCAGGCCGGGGTCGTGTGGGCGGACCTGGACGCGGAATCCTTCGACCCGCGCATGACCGCGGCCGACCTTGCGTTCTATCGCGGCAAGGGGGCGTTGCCCGGCGACGTGCGGCGCGAGCAATTGCGGGTGGAGGCCGCCGACCTGGTCGTGCTGGCGTTCCCGGTCTACTGGTGGAGCATGCCGGCGCTGGTCAAGGGCTGGATCGACCGCGTCTTCACCAAGGGGTGGGCCTTCGGCGCCAGCGGCGGGCAGCCCGGCCGCCTGGCCGGCAAGCGCATGCGCCTGATCGCGACCGGCGGCGCCGGCGAACAAGCCTATGACGGGCACGGCTACCGCGCTGCGATTGCCACGCAAATCGAGCACGGGGTCTTCCACTACAGCGGCGTGAGCGACGTGCGCACGCATCTGTTTCTTGATGTCGAGAGCGGTGACGACGAGGCGCGCGTGCGCGGCCTGTCGGATGCGCACGCGCTCGGCCTGTCCTTTGCAGCGCCTGGCTCACAAGCTGCGCGCTGACCCTTTCTCTTCCTACCCTTCTCAATGAGGTTCGCCATGTCCATCACTACCCGGGAAATCCACTTGAAGCATCGCCCCTCGGGGCTGCCGACGCCAGCCGACTTCGCGCTGGTCGAAACGGCGCTGCCGGCGCCCCGGCCAGGGCAGATCCTGGTCCGCAATCTGTGGATGTCGGTCGATCCGTACATGCGCGGCCGCATGGATGAGCGCAAGAGCTACATCGCGCCCTTCGCGCTGGATCAGGTGATGGAAGGCGCGGCGGTCGGCGTGGTCGAGCAGAGCGCCGATCCGCGCTTTGCCGCGGGCGACCGCGTGGTGCATTTCGCCGGCTGGCGCGAGCACGCGCTGATCGACGCGGCGCACGCCACCGCTGTCGCCGATGACGGCATCGCCTTGCAGACCTATCTGGGCGCACTGGGCTTTCCGGGCCTGACGGCCTACGTGGGGCTGACGCGGATCGCCAATGCGCAAGCGGGTGAGACGCTTTTCGTGTCCGCCGCCAGCGGCGCGGTCGGCAGCGTGGTGGTCCAGATGGCCAAGCAGATGGGGCTGCGCGTGGTGGCGTCCGCGGGGTCGGAGGACAAGGCGCGGTGGCTGCGCGACGTGGCCGGGGCCGACGCCGTCATCGATTACCGCAACGCGCCTGACCTTACTGCGGCATTGGCGCAGGCCGCGCCGCAGGGCATCGACATCTACTTCGACAATGTCGGCGGCGACCATCTGGACAGCGCGCTGGCGCTGGCCAATGACCGGGCGCGTTTCGTGCTGTGCGGCATGATCTCTGGCTACAACGAAGGCAAGCCGGCGATCGGCGTGCGCAACCTGTTCTCGGCCATCGAGAAGCGCATCAAGTTGCAGGGCCTGATCGCATCCGATCACATCGACGTACTGCCCGAGTTCATCCCCCGGATGAGCGCATGGATCAAGGCCGGACAGGTGCAGCTGCGCGAAACGGTGGTGGACGGGCTGGAGCGCGCGCCCGAGGCATTCATCGGGCTCTTCAAGGGCGCCAACACCGGAAAGATGCTGGTCAGGCTGACCAAGTCCTGAAGATCGGGGCGGCGCGTGCGGGCGGATGGCTCGGTGAAATCCGCCATTTCCCGCCGCCAGGCCCGCCGATACACTGGCCGCTCGCCATCCTAACGAGACAGCCATGAGACATCTACTTCCCGCCCTGGGCGCCGCGCTTGCCTTCACGCTAGTCGCGCAGGCATCGGCCCAGCAAGCCCAGCCCGCGGCCGCCGTGCCGCGCGACCCGTTCTTCTGGCTGGGCGAGATCAACAAGGCCACCGCCGTCATCAACACGGACGAGGGGCTGCTGGACAAGTCCATGGCGCCGCGATTGGCGGCCGGCGTGGCCAAGGTGATCAGCGACGGCAACCAGCCCGGCGCCAAGCGTCCGGCCAGCGTCATCACCTTCGAGCCGCTGCTGATCAAGGCGGCGGGCGAAGACGTGACGTTGCTGCACGCGGGACGCTCCAGCCAGGACATGCACGCGACCTACCGCAGCGCCATCCTGCGCGACAAGCTGCTGGACCTGGCGGCCCAGCTGAACGCCACCTCCACCACGCTGGTGGAACTGGCGGGCAAGCATGCCGCGACCATCGTGCCGAACTACACCAACGGCGTGGCCGCGCAGCCCAACAGCTATGGGCATTATCTGCTGGGGCAGGCCGCCGGCCTGGCGCGCGACGCCCAGCGCATCCGCGAGGCCTACGTGCGCATCGACCGTTCGCCGATGGGCACGACGGTGCTCAACGGCACCAGCTGGCCGCTGGACCGCAAGCGCATGGCGCAGTACCTGGGCTTTGCCGCGCTGGTGGACAACGCCTATGACGCTTCGCAGATCTCGTCCATGGATCAGCCCGTGGAAGTCGCCTCCATCGTCACCAGCATCGCGCTGCGCACCGGCAATTTCGTCGAGGACGTGATGACCCAGTACGCCCAGCCGCGTCCCTGGATCCTGCTGGAAGAGGGCGGCGGCAATACCTACGTGTCCAGCGCCATGCCGCAGAAGCGCAATCCCGGCCTGCTCAACGACACCCGCAGCGATGCGTCCACCGCCGTGACGCTGGCCATGGGGCCGGTGGTGCAGACGCACAACATCACGCCCGGCATGAGCGATCCGAAGGACGTGAAGCAGAATTCCGCCATGGTGGATGCCGGGATTTCGGCGCTCAAGCGCTGGGACCGGGTGTTGAAGGCCATGGTCCTCAGCCCCGACAGGGCGCTGGAAGAGCTGAACAGCGACTGGACGGCCTCGCAGGAACTGGCCGACGTGCTGATGCGCAAGTACAAGCTGCCGTTCCGCGACGGCCACCACTTCGCGTCCGAGGTCGTCAGCTACGCCAAGACCAACAACATCAAGCCGCTGGATTTCCCGTATGAGCAGGCGCGCCGCATCTATGCGGACGCCATGAAGGACTCGAAGTACGGCAACGAACTGCCGATGAGCGAGGCGGAGTTCCGCTCGACGCTGGATCCGGTGGCCATCGTCAAGAACCGCGCCACTTCGGGTGGTCCGCAGCCGGCGGAAATGGACCGCATGCTGAAGGAGGCGCGCACGCAGCTGGCTGAGCAGGACGCCTGGATCAAGGCGCGCCGCGCCTACATCAACGATGCGCTGGCGGAGCTGGACAAGAAATTCGGCGCGCTGGTGGCCAGCGCGCCGAAGCAATAGAGCCAGTAGGAAGGGCGCTTCCCGGCGCCTGCCGGGAAGTCCCGCTCAGCCCCGGGCCGGGAAGGGCGCCGCGAAGCGGCGCAGCCGCAGCGCGTTGCTCAGCACGAACACGCTGGACAGGGCCATCGCGCCCGCCGCGAATACCGGCGACAGCAGGCTGCCGTTGACCGGGTACAGCAGGCCCGCCGCCACCGGGATCAGCGCCACGTTATAGGCAAACGCCCAGAACAGGTTCTGCTTGATGTTGCGGATGGTGGCCTTGGACAGGGCGATGGCGTTGGGCACGCCGCCCAGGTCGCCCGACATCAGCACCACGTCGGCGGCTTCGATGGCGATGTCCGTGCCGGTGCCAATGGCCAGGCCCACGTCCGCTTCGGCCAGCGCCGGCGCGTCGTTGATGCCGTCGCCCACGTAGGCGATGGGGCCGTACTGCTGCTTCAGGCGCTGCACGGCCGCGACCTTGCCGTCCGGCAGCACTTCGGCGACGACTTCGTCGATGCCGAGCTGGCGGGCGATGGCCTCGCCGGTGCGGCGGTTGTCGCCGGTGATCATGGCGACCTTCAGGCCCAGGTCATGCAGGGCGCGGATGGCGGCGGCCGTGGTTTCCTTGATGGGGTCGGCCACGGCGATCATGGCGGCCAGCTGGCCGTTGACGGCGGCATACAGCGGCGTCTTGCCTTCGTCGCCCAGGCGTGCGGCGTCCGAGCCGAAGGCCTCGACGCTCAGGCCCAGTTCGCGCATGAAGCGGTCGGCGCCGATCTCGATCAGGTCGCCGTCGACCCGTGCGCTCACGCCAAAGCCGGTGATCGATTCGAACTGCGAAATCGTGCCCAGCGCGATGTTCTCGGCACGAGCCGCGTCCACGATGGCCTGCGCGATCGGGTGTTCCGACTTGGCTTCGACGGTGGCGACCTTGCCCAGCACGGCGTTGCGTTCGAAGCCCGGCGCGACGATCAGGTCGGTCAGCTCGGGGCGGCCCTTGGTCAGCGTGCCGGTCTTGTCCACGGCCACGACCTGGGCGTCCTTCAGCGACTGCAGCGCTTCGCCCTTGCGGAACAGCACGCCCATCTGCGCGGCGCGGCCGGTGCCTACCATGATCGAGGTCGGCGTGGCCAGGCCCATGGCGCAGGGGCAGGCGATGATCAGCACGGCCACGGCATTGACCAGGGCGAAGGTCAGGGCCGGCTCGGGTCCAAAGGTCAGCCAGATGATGAAGGTCACCACGGCGGCCGCCATGACTGCAGGCACGAACCACATCGTGATGCGGTCCACCAGGGCCTGGATCGGCAGCTTGGAGCCTTGCGCCTGTTCGACCATGCGAATGATCTGCGCCAGCAGCGTGTCGCCGCCGACCTTGGTGGCGCGGAACGTCAGCGCGCCGTTCTGGTTGACGGTGCCGCCGACCACTTCGGAGCCAGGCTGCTTTTCGACGGGCACGGGCTCGCCGCTGATCATGGACTCGTCGATGTAGCTGTTGCCTTCCACGACCTCGCCATCTACCGGGATGCGTTCGCCGGGGCGGACTTCGATCAGGTCGCCGGCCACCACTTCGTCGATGGCGAGTTCCAGCGTGGCGCCGTTGCGCACGACGCGCGCGGTCTTGGCTTGCAGGCCGAGCAGGCGCTTGATGGCCTCAGAGGTGTTGCCCTTGGCGCGGGCCTCCATGTAGCGGCCCAGCAGGATCAGCGCCACGATGACCGCGGCGGCCTCGTAGTAGACGTTGACCGTGCCTGCGGGCAGCAGTCCGGCCGCGAAGGTGGCGACCACCGAGTAGGCATAGGCGGCGGACGTGCCCACTGCCACCAGCGAGTTCATGTCGGGTGCGCCGCGCAGCAGCGCGGGGATGCCCTTCTTGAAGAAGCGCAGGCCGGGGCCGAACAGCACGATGCTGGCCAGCACGAATTGCAGGTACCAGCTGTTCTGCGTGCCGATGGTCTCGGCGATGACGTGGTGGAAGGCGGGCACGATGTGCGCGCCCATTTCCAGGATGAACACGGGCAGCGCGAAGATCGTGGCCACGGTCAGCGCGCGCTTGAGCGACTTCAGCTCGGCGGCCTGGCGTTCGGCCACGGCGTCGGTGTCGCTGGCTTCGGCGGCCAGCGGCTTCGCGTCGTAGCCGGCCTTGGCCACTGCCTGGATCAGGGCGCTGGCGGGCACGCCGCCGGCCGCGGTGATGCTGGCGCGCTCGGTGGCGAGGTTGACGCTGGCGCTGCTGACGCCGGGCACCGCCTTCAGGGCTTTTTCGACGCGGCCCACGCAGGAGGCGCAGGTCATGCCGGTGACCGACAGTTCGATGGTGGTTTCGGCCACGGCATAACCCGCCTTCTGCACCGCCTGCACGGCGGCGGCGACGTCCGGCGCGCCTGCAAACGTGATGTCGGCGCGTTCGGTCGCCAGGTTGACGCTGGCCCGGTTGACGCCCGGCACGGCCTTCAAGGCCTTTTCGACCCGGCCCACGCACGAGGCGCAGGTCATGCCTTCGATAGGCAGGCTGACCGCGACGCTGTCTGCTGGGATGGCACTCATATCCGCTCCTTGAAAACTTGGAATGTCCTGCTGATGGCTGTCACTATAAAGATTCCAATGATGTCAAGGTCAAGCGTTTGATCGGACGGGTTTTGACCTGGCTCAGCCCAGCCTGCCCAAGGCGGGGAAGGTCAGCAGCATCCAGATGGCGAAACGGGCCAATTGGCCGGTGGCGATGGCCCATCCCATCACGATCAGGATCAGCCCGGTCAGGACCCGCAGGATCCGGCCGGCGCGCTTCAGGCCCTGCATGCGCCGCAGGAAGGGGCTCATGAACCAGGCCGCGGCTAAAAAGGGGACGCCAAGCCCCAGCGCGTAGACGCCCAGCAGGGCCACGGCCTGGCCCACGCTGGCCGAGGCCGCGCCCAGCGCCAGGATGCCGGCCAGGATCGGGCCGATGCAAGGCGTCCAGCCGAATCCGAACGCCATGCCCAGGATCGCGGCGCTGCCGGGGCTGCCCTTGCCCACGGGATCAAACCGGTAGTAGCGCTGGGCCCAGGCGGGAAGGCGCAGGACGCCCAGCAACATCAAGCCCGCCAGCGCAATGATCGCGCCTGCGGCCAGGTTCAACTCGTAGCGATAGGACAGCAGCAGGCGGCTCAGCGCCGTGACGCTGGCCCCGAAGATGACGAACACGGCCGAGAACCCGGCCACGAAACAGGCCGCCAGCCCCAGCATGCGCCAGCGCAGCGCGCGGCCATCATCCGCGGACGCGCCGGAGCCCCCCGCGATGTAGGAAAGGTAGCCCGGAACCAGCGGCAGCACGCAAGGCGACAGGAACGATGCGGTCCCCGCGATGAAGGCGGTGGCGAAGCCGATGAGGGACAGGTCAAGCATGACGGACCGCCGCGGTCATGGCGCCGCCTCTTCGCGCTGACGCTGGCGGGCCAGCGTGATGCCCTCGTTGACGGTGCGCGCCATGTCGCTGCCGGCGGGCAGCCTGGCCAGCAGGCGCTGCCAGAAGTCGATGGCCGCCGGGAAGTCGCGCTGGTCGAAGCGGCTTGCACCCGCCAGCATCAGGGCCAACGGCTCTTCGGGGTTGAGGTCCAGCGCGCGCCGCAACAGCTGGTCAGGCTGCCCGGCGAAACCCCCGTTGGCGCCGAGCACCAGCGATTCGGCGTATTCGGCCAGGGCTGCCGGGTTGCTGTCCACCACCGGCGCGGCCCGGGCAAAGGCCAGTGCCGCGTCGGCGTGCCGGCCGAAGTAGCGGTGGGAACGGGCCAGCATCAGCCATCCCTGATAGTCGTCGGAATCGCTCGCCAGGCGGGTCTCCAGTTTGGCCACCATGGCCTGGATGTCGGCGGCGGTGACTTGGGGCTGGGCGGCAGGCGCCGGAGGGGGCGCGATGGCGCCAGAATTGCCCAGAGCGACATAGGCCACTATGGCTGCCAACGGCAGCGCGATGGCCAGGCCGGCGGGCAGCAGGCGGCCGCGGCCGGGCGCGGATGCATGCCCTTGCGTCTCGCCGGCTTCTTCCAGTGCCAGGCGCTGCAACTCGGTGCGCGCTTCCGCGAAGGCGTCTTGCGACAGGATGCCGCTTGCGCGGTCCCGTTCAAGCTCGCGCAGCTGGTCGCGCAGCACCGCCACGTTTGCCGCTCGGCGCTTGTCGGCGGCGCTGGCGGCGGGCGTGCGCCGCAGGGAGGCGATCAGCCATAGGGTGACAACGGCGGCCATCAACGCGGCCGACAGATAGAAGAGCTGAGTCATGTTCCTGATCCTTTTTCAGTGTCGACGCCAAGCAGAGCGTTGGCAGCCCGGCGCTCCGCAGGCGTCAGCGCGGGGCGCTGCTGGCGCAACCTGCGACGGCGCAAGGTCAGGGCCAGCGCGGCCAAGCCGGCGGCCAGCAGCGCGGCCGGGCCGAACCACAGCAGCAGCGTGGCAGCTTTCAGGCGCGGCCGGTACAGGATGAAGTCGCCGTACCTCGCCTCCATATAGGCCAGGATCTCGGCTTCCGACTTGCCGGCGTCCAGCTGTTGACGGATCTGGCGGCGCAGGTCGACCGCCAGGTCGGCGCGCGATGCGGCGATGGATTCGTTCTGGCAGACCAGGCAGCGCAGCTCCGAAGCGATCTCGTTGACGCGGCGGTCTTCGGCCGAACCATGGGCGCCCGAGCCGTAGCCCAACGCCAGCAATAGCGCCAATGCGCGCAGGACGGCCTTCATTGCAGCCCCCGGATCAGCGGCAAGAGGGTATCGCGCAGCGATTCTGCGCTTACCGGACCGATGTGCTTGTAGCGGATGATCCCGGCCTGATCGATGACGAAGGTCTCCGGCACGCCATAGACGCCATAGTCGATGCCGGCCTTGCCGTCGCTGTCGGATACGGATTTCTCGTAGGAGTCGCCGTTGCGCGCCAGCCAGGCGATGGCCTCGGTCCGGATGTCCTTGTAGTTCAGGCCGATCACCGGCACGCCGTGTTGCGACGACAGTTCCTGGATGTAGGTGTGTTCCGTCAGGCAGGCATAGCACCAGGACGCCCAGACGTTCAGTACCCATACCCGGCCTTTCATGCTCTCGGGCGTGAAGGTCTTTTGCGGCTCATGCAGTTCGGGCAGGGCAAACGCGGGCGCCGGCTTGTCGATCAGCGGCGACGGCACTTCGGATGGGTTGAGGGTCAGGCCGATCCCCAGAAAGAACACCAGCACCACGAAGCCCGCCAGCGGCCAGATGTAGCGGCTCATGGCCTGGCCTCCGCGGGCGTCTGCGGCCCTGTGGGTCGCGGCTGCTTTTGCTCGCGCCGCTTCAGGCGATAGCGCGGATCGCTGACCGCCAGCAGGCCGCCCAGGGCCATGAGGATGCAGCCGCCCCAGATCCAGTCCACGAACGGCTTGTAGTACAGGCGCACGCTCCAGGCGCCGTCCTGCTCGGGCTCGCCCAGCGCGACGTAGACGTGGCGCAGGCCGTTGGCGGCGATGGCCGCCTCCGTCATCGGCAGCGCCGAGGAGGCATAGGTGCGCTTTTCGGGGCGCAGGTCGCGCAGGCGCCGTTCGCCGCGATAGAGCGTGAAGGTACCCATTTCAGACTCGTAGTTCGGGCCGCGCACGCGTTCCACGCCTTTGAATTCGACGCGGTACGAAGCCACCGGCGCGCTTTGCCCGGGCTGCATCAGCAGATCCTGTTCGGTCTCGTAGCTGCCCACCAGCGCGACTCCGGCAACGAACGCCGCCACGCCCAGATGGGCCAGATGCATGCCCAGCCAGCTGCGCGGCTGGCGCCACCAGCGCTCGCGGGTCGCGCGGATGCGCTTGGCGACGTCCACGGCGATGGCGGTCGCCAACCACACGGCCAGTCCCAGCCCCAGCGCCGCGCCCGCGGACCAGCGGCCGAAGAGCAGGGGAACGCCCACGCCCGCCAGCACGGCCAGCGCCGCGGGAATCGACAGGCGTTTGAGCAGGCTGCCAGCATCGGCCGATTTCCAGTTGGCGATGGGGCCCACCGCCATGAGCAGCAGCGCCGGCACCATCAGCGGCACGAAGACGGCATTGAAGTAGGGCGGTCCGACCGACAGCTTGCCCAGGCCCAGCGCATCGATGATCAGGGGATAGAGCGTACCCAGCAGCACGGTCGCGGCGGCGACCGCGAGCAGCACGTTGTTGACCAGCAATAACGATTCGCGCGACACGAACGCGAACTGGCCGCCGTGGCCTATCCGGGGCGCGCGCAGGGCATACAGGAACAGGGAGCTGCCGACCGTGACGGTGAACAGCGCCAGGATGAATACGCCGCGCGCCGGGTCCGTCGCGAACGCATGCACCGAGGTCAGCACGCCCGAACGCACCAGGAACGCACCCAGCAGGGCCAGTGCAAACGTGCCGATCGCCAGCAGCACGGTCCAGCTCTTGAAGCTGCCGCGCTTCTCGGTCACGGCCAGCGAGTGGATCAGCGCCGTGCCGGCCAGCCAGGGGATGAAGGAGGCGTTTTCCACCGGATCCCAGAACCACCAGCCGCCCCAGCCCAGCTCGTAGTAGGCCCACCAGCTGCCGACCGCGATGCCCAGCGTCAGGAACAGCCAGGCCGCCGTGGTCCAGGGACGCGACCAGCGGGCCCAGACCGCATCGAGATTGCCCGACAGCAGCGCGGCGATGGCGAACGCGAACGCCACCGAAAACCCCACATAACCCATGTACAGCAGCGGCGGGTGGAAGATCAGGCCGATGTCCTGCAGCAGCGTGTTCAGGTCCAATCCGTCAGCCGGGGCCGGGACCAGGCGCTCGAACGGATTCGACGTCAGCAGCACGAACAGCAGGAAGCCCGTGCTGATCAGGCCCAGCACGCCCAGCACGCGCGCGACCATGGCGTCGGGCAACTGCCGCGAAAACAGGCTGACCGCGCAAGCCCAGCCCGTCTGCATGAACATCCACAGCAGCAGCGAGCCTTCATGCCCGCCCCAGGTGGCTGCGACGCGGTAGAACAAGGGCAATTGGGAATTGGAGTTGTAGGCCACATAGGCCACCGAATAGTCCTTGGCCGCGAAAGACCAGACCAGCGCCGCGAGGCTGAAGGACACCAGCAGGAACTGGATCTGCGCGGCGGGCCGCGCAATGGCGATCCAGTCCGCGCGGTCCAGGGCCGCGCCGCGCAGCGCGAGCACGCCTTGCGCCAACGCGACGAAGAGCGTCAGGATCAGGGCGAAATGAGCGAGTTCCGGAATCATCGGGGGCGGGCCTCCTGCGGGGCGGTCTTTGGTGCGGCCTGCGATGCGGCCTGATCGATCGCGTGCTGCGCCTCGGGCGGCATGTAGTTCTCGTCATGCTTGGCCAGCACTTCCTCGGCGCGGAACAAGCCATTGCCGTCCAGCCTGCCCTGCGCCACGACGCCTTTTCCTTCGCTGAACAGGTCCGGCAGGATGCCTTCATAGGCCACGGGAACGGTGTGGGCCGTGTCGGTCACGACGAAACGGACGGTCAGCGTGCCCGGCGTGCGTTGCACGCTGCCGGTTTGGACCATGCCGCCCACGCGGAAGGCGCGTCCTGCCGGCGCTTCGTTGTTGCTGACCTGGGTGGGCGTGTAGAAGAACACCAGATTGCTCTGGAAGGCGTTCAGCACCAGGGCGCTGGCCACGCCTACCGAGGCCAGGCCGCCCAGGGCCAGCCACAAGCGCCGTGTCCGCTTATGCATCGCCGGTCTCCCGCCATTCAGCGGCGGGGCGCGGACCCGCCTGGATCGCGCGGCGGCGGCGCGCCAGCAGCAGCTGTTCGCCACCCAGCAGGAACGCCGTCATCAGCAGCGATCCCCACACGTAAACCGCATAACCGCCCATGGCGAGGAATTCGCCCAGACTGGACCAATGCATCATTCGCTACTCCATTGTTCGCGGATCCAGGCCGCGTGCCGCTCGCGTTCGAGCACGATGCAGCGCAGGCGCGCCAGCGCCGTCGCGATGCAGTACATCCACGCGGCCAGGGACATCAGCAGCATGCCGGCGAGCATGATGCCGGCCATGCTGGGCGCGGCGGTCAGGGATACCGAAGCGCCCTGGTGCAAGGTGCTCCACCATTGCACCGAAAAATAGATGATGGGAATGTTGACCACGCCGGCCAGCACCAGCACCGATCCCGCCCGGTCGGCGCGCTGCGGATCGTCGATGGCCGCCTTCAAGGCGAGGTAGCCCGCGTACAGGAACAGCAGGATCAATTCCGAGGTCAGCCGCGCGTCCCAGACCCACCAAGCGCCCCACATGGGCTTGCCCCACAGCGCGCCGGTCCAGAGCGACAGAAACGTGAACAGCGCGCCGGTCGGCGCCAGCGCGGCAATCATCATGGCCGACAGCCTGCTGTTGAGGACCAGGTGGATCAGGGCCCAGAACGCCATCACCAGATAGACGAACATCGACATCCAGGAGACCGGGACGTGGACGAAGATGATGCGGTAGCCCTGGCCTTGTTGAAAATCGGCGGGCGCGACGATAAAGCCGATATAGAGGCCGGCCGCGGCCAGCAGGACCGCAGCCGTGGCGAACCAGGGGATCGCCTTTCCGGCCCAGGGGTAGAAAGCCTTGGGCGAGGCATAGTGAAACCAGCGGATCATGGGCTCCTCATTCCAGTGAGATGCGTATCGCCGCGGCGGCGGCCAGCGGCGCGAAGAACAGGGACAAGGCCAGCACGGCGCCCAGCAGCGACAGGTGCGCGCTCGCGCCCAGGCCGCTTTGGGCCGCCTGCACCGCGCCGGCGCCGAATATGAGAATGGGAATGAAGAGAGGCAGGACCAGCAGGGCCAGCAGCGCCCCGCCGCCACGAGCGGTCAGGGTGAGCGCCGCGCCGATGGCGCCGATCAGGCCGAGGGCGGGCGTGCCGATGGCCAGGCCCAGCGTCAGGAACAAAAGGGCGGCGGCATCCAGGCCGAATTGCAGGCCCAGCACGGGCGCAAGCAAGGTCAGCGGCAACCCGGACAGCAGCCAGTGGGCCGCGACCTTGCCCAGCACGATCACCGGCAAGGGCGCGGCGCACAGCATCAATTGCTCCAGCGAACCGTCGCGATGGTCTGCCTCGAACAGGCGGCCCAGCGACATCAGGCAGGACAGCAAGGCCATCACCCAGAGCACGCCTGGCGCAATGGCGCGCAGTATTTCCCGTTCGGGGCCGACCGCCAGGGGGAACAGGCTGGCGGCCACCAGGAAGAAGGCCAGCGGCGTCAGCGTATCGCTGGCGCGCCGTTGAGCGATGCGCAGGTCGCGCAGCGCAACGGCCGAGAGCAATTTCGGCATGGAATTCATGCGCTAGGAGCCAAGCCGGATCTGCTTGTGCGCATGGTCCAGCGCGATCTCCTGATGGCTCGTCGCCACGATCGCGCCGCCATCGCGCAGATGGCGATCCATGGCGCGTGCCAGCCACGAGTGAGCGCCGGCGTCCAGGGCGGTCACGGGTTCGTCGAGAATCCAGAGGGGCCGGAACTCGGCAAGCAGGCGAGCAAGGGCTGCCCGCCGCCTCTGGCCCGCCGAGAGGGCACGGATCGGAACATGCTCCTTGCCTTCGAGGCCTGCCTCGCGCAGCGCGAACGCAATGGCAGCGGGACGGTCCGCATATCCGCTTGCGGCCTGCAGCGCGTGCAGATTCTGGGCGGCGCTGAGTTCGCCGCTGAGGCCATCGGCATGGCCCACATAAAAGAACTGGCCGCGATACCTGTTGCCAGGTTGCGAGATGCCGAGTCCCTGCCAGAGCACCTTGCCGCGCGCGGGCCGCGCCAAGCCGGCCAGAATGCGCAGCAGGCTGGTCTTGCCGCTGCCGTTGCGTCCGTGCACGAATAGGCATTCGCCGGGCGCCACGTGCAAAGCCAGCTCCTTGAACAGCGGACGCTCCGCGCGCATGCAACCCAGACCCATCGCTTCAAGCATTGCCGCCCCGCCGCTGTGTGGACAAAGGGGCAACTATAGGGAGGCGCGTCTGACCGTCACATTGCTGGCGGTTTACATTCCTGTAATGTTCGCCTCAAAACGGCCATGGTTCAGTACAGTTCGCGGCGCAGCGCACGGAGCAGTTGAAAAAGTGCCGATCGGCGCCGCAAGTTGCGGCGCCGCGGCTGCCTAGAACCAGATGCGCACGCCGGCCAGGATGGCGCGTTCGGAACGGCTTTCTCCGGCTTCGCTGGCGTAGCTTGCGGTCTTGCCGAACTTGCGCCCGAACGACACGCCGACATAAGGCGCGAATTCGCGCGTGACTTCGTAGCGCAGCCGCAAGGAGAACGATGCATCCGACAGACCCGAGCCCACGCCGCGCGCCTCGTCGTTCTTGCCGTTCAGGCTGGCTTCGATCTCGGGCGTGAGGATCAGGCGTTGGGTAAGCAGCAGGTCGTACTCCGCCTTCAGCGCCAGCGCAGTCCTGCCGGATCCGCCGACATAGCCGGTGATCTCGGTCTCGATGCCGTAGGGCGCCACGCCCTGCACGCCGAGCGCAGCCCAGTTGCGTTTCGGACCCGTGCCGAAATCGCGCCGCGCGCCCAGCTGAAAGTCCCAGAACGGCGATATCGTGTGGCTCCAGAAGGCCTCGATCTTGGCATCCGTGCTGCCGTTCAGGCGATCGCCCTCGCTCTTGATCCACAGTTTGTTCAGGTCGCGGCCGATCCAGAACTGGCCGTCCCATTGCAGGCTGGTCTGTTCGTTGCGGTCATAGGCGACGCCGAGCTTGTCGAACAGCAGATGGCTGGTGACGACGTTGTCCATCATGTGCGGATGGATGCGGTAGGCGGCGTAACGCTGCTCGGTGCTGCCGTCGCTGGAGGGCAGGGAACCCACCGGCGGGCCTTTGCGCGAGGATTCGTCCATGCCGGGCATAGAACTGTGGTCCATGCCAGGCATCGAACCGTGATCCATGCCTTTCATCGAACCGTGATCCATGCCTTTCATGGAACCGTGGTCCGTGCCCTTCTTCGAGGCCGGGGCCTGGCCCTGCATCGAGCCGTGGTCCATGCCTGGCATTGAGCTGTGGTCCATGCCCTTTTTCGGGGCCGCAGCGGATCCCTCGTTCGAACCATGGTCCATGCCTTGCATGGAGCCGTGATCCATGCCCTGCATCGAGCCATGATCCATGCCGCTCATCGTTCCCGCCGGCGTCTGCGCCAGGGCCAGTCCGGAGGCGGCGGAAAGGAGGGCGGCGCCCGCGACGAGCCCGGGCCAGCGCTTTCTGGATGTCATTGTTCTCATTATTCCCCCTATTCCACGACGACCGCGCGGAACATGCCGGCCTCCATGTGGAACAGCAAATGGCAGTGATAGGCCCAGTTGCCGCGCGCGTCCGCGCTGACGCGGTAGCTGAGGCGCTGCGCCGGGTTCAGGCTGATCGTGTGCTTGCGCACCTGGAAATTGCCGTCGGCGGATTCGAGGTCGCTCCACAAGCCATGCAGGTGGATGGGGTGCGTCATCATGGTGTCGTTGACCAGCACGAAGCGCACGCGCTCGCCATACTTGAGCACGATGGGCTTGGCCTCGGTGAACTTCAGTCCGTTGAACGACCACATGTAGCGGTCCATGTTGCCGGTCAGGTGCAGCTCGATCTCGCGGGTCGGCGGGCGGTTGTCCGCCGGTTCGACCATGGAGCGCAGGTCGGCGTAGGTCAGCACGCGGCGGCCGTTGTTGCGCAGGCCCACGCCGGGATCGTCCAGCCGGGTCGAAACGATGTCGGGCACCATGGAGTTGGCGGGACTGTATTCGGCGGGGTAGGGGTGCTTGACCTCGACCATGCCGCCTTCGTTGCCGCCCGCGCCATGGTTCATGCCGGCGTGATTCATGCCAGCCATGCCTGCGTGGTTCATGCCTCCCATGGAGCCATGGTCCATGCCGCCTTGCGTCCCGGCGTTCATCGCGCCTTGAGCGCCGTGGTCCATGCCCCCCGCTTGCGAGCCGCCCATGTCCATGCCGGGCATGTCGTGCGCCATGCCCATGTCCATCATGGTCAGCACCTGCACCGGGTCCAGCGCCGGGATCTCGGCCTGCATGCCTTCGCGCGGCGCCAGCGTGCCGCGGGCATAGCCGGAGCGGTCCATGGCTTGCGAGAAGATCGTATAGGCGCGCTCGTCCTGCGGTTCGACGATGACGTCATAGGTCTCGGCCACGGCGATGCGGAACTCTTCCACCTCCACGGGCCGCACGGCCAGGCCGTCGGCGGCCACCACCGTCATCTTCAGGCCGGGAATGCGCACATCGAAGTAGGTCATGGCCGACCCGTTGATGAAGCGCAGGCGGATCCGTTCGCCCGGACGGAACAGGCCGGTCCAGTTGCCGGCCGGCGACTTGCCGTTGGTAAGAAAGGTGTAGGTCGCGCCCGAGACGTCGGCCAGATCGGTCTGGTTCATGCGCATCTTCTGCCACATGAGCCGCTCGTTCAACGCATTCTTCCAGCCGGATTTCTCGGCATCGTCGATCAGGCTGCCGACGGTGGGCTGGATGTAGTTGTAATAGTCGGGCATCACCTTGAGCTTGCGGAACACGCTCATGGGATCTTCGTCGGTCCAGTCGGACAGCAGGACGACATAGTCGCGGTCCGCGCGCACCGGGTCCGGGCGCTTGGGATCGATGACGATGGCGCCGTAAAGCCCGGTCTGCTCCTGGAAGCCCGAATGGCTGTGATACCAGTACGTGCCGCTCTGGCCCACGTCGAACTGGTAGGTGAAGGTTTCGCCAGGGGCGATGCCGGGAAAGCTCAGGCCGGGCACGCCGTCCATGCCGGTGGGCAGGATGATGCCGTGCCAGTGGATCGAAGTGTCTTCGCGCAGGCGGTTGGTGACGCGTAGCGTAACGCGGTCGCCTTCGCGCCAGCGCAGCGTGGGCGCGGGCAGCATGCCGTTGACCGTGGTGGCGATGCGCGGGGCGCCGGTGAAATTGGCGGGGCTCTCGCCGATCTCCAGGTTGAACTCGGTGCCCGACAGCACGCTCTGCCGGGCCGAGCCCGCCTGCGCCCACGAGGACGGGCTCCACAGGCCCATGCCGGCCAGCGCGCCGCCCGTGGCCAGGCCCTGCACAAACCGGCGGCGCGGATTCGAAACTGCTCTACTCATGCTCTATCTCCCCGGTAGCCGGACCGGCATCCCGGCTGTGGATTACTTGACGGAAACCGCGCCCTTCATGCCGGCGGGGTAGTGCCCCGGCTCGAGGCAGGCGAAGGCGACGGTTCCCGCCTTGTCGAACGTCCAGACGATGTCGCCGGCCTTGCCCGCTTCCAGCGAGACGGAGTTCGGCTCTTCATGGCGCATGCCCGGATCGTTGAGCATCATCTGGTAGTGGCTGTCCAGGTCGGCCTTGGTGCCCAGCACCATTTCGTGGCGGATCTTGCCGGAATTGGTGACCTTGAAGCGGATGGTCTCGCCCGCCTTGACGTCGATCTTGTCCGGCGTGAAGCGCATGGCGTCGGTCATGTCGACGACCACCGTGCGCGAGACCTTGGCGGGATTGCCGGGCTTGCCGATGGCGGCCACGGCATCATGGCCGCCGCCGTGGCCAGCGCCGTGGCCGGGGGCGGCCATGACACCGAAGGAAAGCAAAAAGGCGCCCGCGGCGACGGCGCCCTGCGCGAGTTTCACCAGTTTCTTCATGCGTATCCTCTAGACGAATTGGGGGTGGGAGGCGCCACTTTAGTGACGCGCTCCACACCGCAACCTGTCGGGAGGATTACTTTCCTGTAATGTTCGGCGCCCGGGACAGCGTGAAGCCGACCTCGGTGCCCTGGCCGCCGCAGCGGGCGAAGGCGTTGCCGCCGTGCATGCGGGCGATGGCCCGCACGATGGCTAGGCCCAGGCCGTGCCCGTCGGCGCGCCGGCTGCGGGCATCGTCGCCCCGGTAGAAGCGGTCGAAGATGCGCGGCAGCGCCTGCGCCGCGATCGGCGCGCCGGGGTTCCTGACCCTGATTTCGATCTCGTCCTGCCGGGCGATGCAGTAGAGGTCGATGCCGCGCCCGCGGGGCGTGGCGCGGATGGCGTTGCTGAGCAGGTTGGCGATGGCGCGCCGCAGCAGCCGCGGGTTGGCCATCAGGGCGGCGCCGCCGTGCGCGGTCAGGGACACGCCGGCCTCGTCCAGCGCGGCCTCGTAGTATTCGGCCACGCGGGCGACCTCTCGGCGCACGTCCACTTCCTGCAGGTCTCCCGCCGGTTCGCCGCCGTCGGCGCGGGCCAGGAACAGCATATCGTTGACCAGGGCTTTCAGGCCTTCCAGCTCTTCCAGGTTGGATTCCAGCACCTCGCGCAGCTCCTGCTCGGAGCGGCGGGAAGATAGGATGACCTCGGTGCCGCTGATCAGCGTGGCCAGGGGCGTGCGCAGTTCATGCGCCACATCGGCGTTGAAGCCTTCCATCTGCTGATAGGCGGTCTGCACCCGGCCCAGCATGCCGTTGAAGGTATGGGTGAACTCGCGCAGCTCGCGGTCTATGCCCTGTTCCGGCAGGCGCACGGCCAGATTGTCTGGCTGGATGCGGGCGGCTTGCTGAGACAGGCGGCGGATGGGCGACAGGGAGCGCCGCACTGCCCATGCCGACAGCACCAGGGTGGCGCCGACCCAGACCGCGCAGATCAGCACCAGCGCCGTGGCAAAGGCATACAGGAACTGCGTGCCGGGACGCAGGTTGACGGCCACGGTGAGCTCGGCGCCCGGCAGCAGCGCGCCTTCCAGCGGCACGCGCAGTCCGCGCATGTTCCAGCCGTCCTGCGTATGCAGCTTGATCTCGCGCCCGGCCACCGTGCGCACGGCCACGGGCGGCGCGTCGCCGTAGAACACGCTGCCGTCCGCGAGCGTGATCCAGGTCTTGAGGTTGCCGTGGCCGACCATGATGTTGTCCAGCGCGCCGCGCAGATCCTGCATCTGCGCGAGCGTGGCCTGCATGCCGATGAGGTGGTTGATGAGTTCGAGCTTGCCCGCCACCTCGGTGATCTCCTGGCGCTGCACCTCGCGCTTCAAGGCCCAGAACAGGGTGTAGCCGGCAACGCTGGACACCACCAGGGCGATGACGCCGAGCAGCAGCGTGAGCCGGATCTCCATGGACGCAATGCGCGGCAGTTTCATTTTTCGCGCAGCTCCAGCACGTAGCCCATGCCGCGCACGGTATGCAGCAGCTTGGTCTCGAACGGATCGTCTATCTTCGCCCGCAGACGCCGCACGGCGACTTCGATGACGTTGGTGTCGCTATCGAAGTTCATGTCCCAGACCTGCTCGGCGAGCACGGTCCGGGACAGCACCTGGCCGTGGCGGCGCAGCATCAGCGTCAGCAGCGTGAATTCCTTGGCGGTCAGGTCCAGGCGCAGGCCGCCTCGCTGCGCCTTGCGCCGCGCCAGGTCCATCTCCAGGTCGGCCAGCTTGAGCAGCGTCGATTCCTGCCCCCGGCCGCGGCGCAGCAGGGCCTGGATCCGCGCCAGCAGCTCGGAAAAGGCGAAGGGCTTGACGAGGTAATCGTCCGCGCCGCCCTCCAGGCCGCGCACGCGGTCTTCGACCTTGTCGCGGGCGGTCAGCATCAGGACCGGCGTTTCCTTGTGCTTGCGCAGGTCCGCTAGCACGCCGAAACCGTCGACGCCCGGCAGCATCACGTCCAGCACCACCACGTCGTAGTCGCCCTCGATGGCGGCGTGCCGTCCGTCGATGCCGTCGCGGGCGATGTCGACCACGTAGTTGTGCTCGGTCAATCCCTTGCGGACGTAGTCCGCGAGCTTTCTTTCATCTTCGATCAACAGGATACGCATGGGGCGCCTCGCTTTCCTTGCACAAATGTAATGAGTCGGTCCGGCTTCTGTAATTGCCGACTGCGTAGAGTTCAGCGTGTCAGCCAAGTTCCCGCTTGGCGGCGCTGAAACACAAGGAGCGATCCGTGAGTGCTCGAAAACCTGTCTCGAAGCGTTGTGAAACGGCCAACGATGAAATCGGCGTTGCGGCGCATTATGCACCCTGCGCGCCGAAACGTGCACGGCAATCCGGGCGGATGCCGGTTGATGGAACTGGTCCGTCCAGGACCTGAGCAGGCGCTCCGCGATGAAGATCCTGTACACCAATTTCCATCGCGGCGATGGCGGCGGCCACACCACGTATGTGCTGTCGCTGGCCGGGGCGCTGCGCAACGCGCACGACATCGTGGTGGCCGCGCCGCCAGAAAGCCGCTTGTTCAAGGCGGCTTCGGCCATGCCCGGCGTGCGCGCCGAAGCGCTGGATTTCCGCGGCGGCCTGCTGGGCGCGCTGCCCAACGCGCGCCGTCTGCGGCGGCTGCTGGCGCAGGATCGCTTCGACGTCGCGCACGTCAACGGTTCGGCCGACCATCGCCTGTGCATGCTGGCAGGCCTGGGGCTCGGGGCGGATAGCCCCGCGGTGGTGTACACGCAGCACAACGACCGGAATGCCAGCAGCTTCGGCGCGACGCTGCGCGCCCGCCTGGCGACGGACCGCGTCATCTGCGTGTGCGAGCACACGCGCCGCAAGCTGGCGGGCAGCGCGTTCGCGCGCTGCGGCCTGCGCACCGTGCGCAATGGCGTGGACGTGGAACGCTTCAGGCCGCCCGCGCCGCAAGCCGTGGATGACGCTCGCCGCCGTTGGCTGCCGGCCGCGCACGCGCGCCGCCTGGTGATCGGCAGCAATGCCGGCACTGCCGACTACAAGCGCTGGCTGGACATGGTCGAGGCCGTGTCCTTACTGCCCGCCGAGCTGCGCGAGCGCATCGTCATCATGATTGCCGGTGAGCCGCCCGGCGAACTCCAGCGCCGACGCGTGCGCGAACTGGGCATGGAAGGCCAGGTGGTCTTCTCAGGCTTGCTGGACGACGTGCGGTCCTTCGTGGCGGCGCTGGACGTGGGATTTGTGCTGTCTTCGGAGATGGAGACCATCTCGTTCGCGTGCCGCGAAATGATGGCCATGGGCGTGCCGGTCATCGTCAGCAATGCCGGCGGGCTGGCCGAGAATGTGCATGCGGGGCTGGACGGCTGGGTAGTGTCGGCGCGCACGCCCGAGGCCGTGGCCGGCGTGCTGCGCGAGATCCTGGCGCAGCCGCTTCTGTTGGGCCCCATGGGACGCGCGGCGCGGGAGAAGGCCGTGCGGGATTTCGCGCTGTCGCGCTTCGTGGCGGACACGCATGCGGTCTACCTTGAAGCGCTGGCGCAGGCCCAGCGTCCGTTGCGGCTGGCTTGAGCGGCAAGGGACGCTGGCGGGTACGTCAGATCATGGCCTTGCCGCTGCGTCTGGCCGCGCGGATGTCCTGCCACAGCGTCACGCATAGCAGCGCCAGGATGAGGGCGGAAATGGCGGGCCACACCAGAAAGTAGAACGTCAACCACATATCGGTCTCCTTGTTGCGGGATGGATGCTCAGCCTTGGGTGGGCTGGATTTCGGGGCGTTGCGCGGCGGGCGTGGACATGGCTTCCTGCGCTTCCTGGAAGGACGTCACGCGGTCCGCGAGCAGGCTGAAGTCGAAACGCTGCTTGTTGCGCAGGCTGAGGCTGGCGCAGACCGTGGCGCTGACCCCGTAGGCGGTCAGCGAGCCCATCAGTACGATGTACTCGCGCAAGGTGCCGACGAAGATGGGCAGCATCACCAACACGCCTGCCGTGCCTACGGCGAGCGCCGCAGTGCGGCCGAAGAAGCCGAACGTCATGAGGCCCAGCACCACGCCGCCGCCTATGGCCGAGCAGATCTCGAAGAACACGGCGATGGCGCCGGTGATGGGCAGCAGCTCGAAGCGAACGATGGTGAACATGGCCACGGCGCTGAGCACGGCGCTGACGAAGGCGCGATTGTCGACGCGGTCCCAGTAGAAGCTGGCGATGACCGGAAACACGATGGCGCCCCACAGCGCGCCGACGAACACCAGCATGACCAGGATGTCCAGGCGCAGGCTGGCGAAGATCACGCCTATCATCGTCGCCACGATCATGGTGCAGCGGCCCCACCACAGCATGCGGCGCGGATCGGGACGGCCGCCAGCCAGGTTCTTGGCGTACACGTCGGTCATGACGATGGCCGACAGCGCGGCCAGGTCGGAGTCCGCGGTGGAAGAAAGCGAGCCCACCACCAGCAGGAAGAACAGCGCGATGCCGAAGGGCGGCAGGTAGGTCGACGCCATCTGCGGGATGATGTTGTTCATGTCGCCGTTGGCAGGTTCCAGGCCGACGAAAAGCGCGAGCAGCCCCAGCATGCCCAACCCGATCACGACGGCGCCGTATCCCGCCGTGGCCGTCAGGAAGGTGGGCTTGATCAGGTCCTCGCGCACCGCGAACAGGCGCTGGGCGATGGTCTGGTTGCCGATGGCGTAGGCCAGCACGGCCACGAAGTAGGGCGCGCCCTGTTCCAGGATGGCGCGGGTGGAATAGAAGTCCGCCTGGTCGGAACTCAGCCGCCACATGTTTTCCGACAGCACGTCAGGGCCGCCCGCGTTGAAGAAGATGAGCGGAATGATGACGACCGCCGCGATGATCATGGCGGCCAGCTGCGCAAAATCCGTCATCACGGAGGTGCGGAATCCCGACCACAGCGTGTAGGACAGCACGCCCAGGCCGGCGATGAGCACGCCCTGGATGAAGCTGAGCGGGCTCAGGATCGAAACCAGCGCGCCAGCCGCCGTGAAGTTGACCATCAGGCTGATGCAGCTGCCGACGATGTTCGACACCGCCATGATCATCTGGCTGGAGGTGCCGTGGCGCGCGTGTATGACCTCGGCCAGCGTGTGGGCCTTGGGCGCCAGCTTGCGGAAGCGCTTGCCGAAGGGATAGATGAACAGAATCATCAGCGCACCCCAGAAGCCGTAGTGCAGCGGCCCCGACAGGCCATACTTGTAGCCCGAGGTGGCGCTGGCATAGAACGATGCGGCCCAGATCCAGGTGGCGATCATGCTGGCGGTGGACAGGCCGAAACCGACCGCGTTGTTCGACACCATGTAGCCGTCCACGTTCTCGTTCTTCTGGCTAATCAGCAGCGACATGAGGAAGGTCGCGCCGTAGAAGCCCACCAGCAGCAGGATGGCGGTGGTGGCGGATAGCTGAAAGAATTCTGTCTCTTGCATCGTCTTCGTCCTTTCTCCTTGACAGCGTGTTCATGACGGACAGTCATGGCTGCATGAAGGCCGTTTGCGCGGAATGCGATGGGCGGCAAACCCCTGTGACGCAGCCGAAACACCGGGCGAGCGGCCGTAGGCGCGATCGCAAGCCTGCCCGGCGCGGACGTGACTGGAGACGCCCTCGGACGGACAGCAATAAGGCACACCGTATAGGTGTCTTGCCGCCGCATTGCGCAGAACGCTGGTTGCTTTTTACGTTGCCCGATGCGGCGAGCGATGGTCCCGCCTGGTAAGCAGGATTTTTGTTCCGCAGCCTTTACGGCTGGGTGTGGGTGTTTCGGCGTTACACGCCGGGCCGCTGTGCGCGGCCTTGTGATGGATGCCTCCAGGCGATGTGCATCGTCTGGCTGCATGCGTAATGAACTACAACAGGCGCCAAGTATAGGGACATACCCCGCTCGAGTCCAGCATGCGGCCGCTAGGCGTACGTGCACGGAGTATCGCGATTCGCATTGGCGGGCATCGCAACACTTAATTGGCCGTGGCGCCTGCTGTCCGATAAGGTATGCCCAAGCCCGGGCCATGCGTGCGGCATGGCCGCGCAAGACCGAGAGACACATGACAGACCGCGTATACATCAATGCCGTCGGACCAGACGGCAATCCCCTATTCCTGCACGTGCGCGATGGCCGCATCCTCACGCTGGGCGCCGAGCCGCCGGCCGCGGGCGCCGCACAGGTGACCGACCTGCGCGGGCACCTGGTGCTACCCGGCTTTGTCGATGGCCATATCCACCTGGACAAGAGCTTTGTCGGCGACCGTTGGAGGCCTCACCGGCCCGCGGCCAACCTGCGCGAGCGGCTGGCCATCGAAAAGGAAGAGCTGGCGGCCGCGCCGCCCATCGAAGGACGCGCCGATGCGCTCATCGCGCAAGCCGCGGCGTTCGGCACGGTGGCGATGCGTTGCCACGTGGACGTGGATGGCAGCACCGGACTGGCCAATCTGCGCGCCGTCATGGCGGCGCGCGAGAAGTGGCGCGGCATCGTCGACATCGAACTGGTGGCGTTCCCGCAGGCCGGCGTGATGTCCTGTCCGGGCACGCCGCAATGGCTGGAAGCGGCCGTGCGCGAAGGCGCCGAGGTGGTGGGCGGCATCGACCCTTCCACCCTGGACGGCGACGCGGAAGGCCAGCTGGATTGCGTGTTCGGCATCGCCGACAGGCTGGGCGCGAAGGTCGACATCCATTTGCACGAGCCGGGCGAACCGGGGGTCGAGCAGATTGCCCGCATCGCCGCGCGCACGCGGGCGCTGGGCCTGGCGGGCCGGGTCGCCATCAGCCACGCCTATGCGCTGGGCGACGTCGGGCCGGGCGCATTGGAAGAGGTGGCGCGTAAGCTGGCCGACGCGGGCGTGGCGATCATGACGAACGCGCCTGGCGACCGGGCGTTTCCGCCGGTTCTGGCGCTGCTCCAGGCGGGCGTGCGCGTGTTCACGGGCAACGACAACATCCAGGACTGCTGGTGGCCTTACGGCAATGGCGACATGCTGCAGCGCGCGATGCTGATAGGCTACCGCTCCGGCCTTTACACCGACGGTGAATTGCTGACGGCTTTGCGCATGGCGTCCCACTCGGGAGCGGAGGTGTTGGGCCTGGAGGGCTACGGCTTGGCGGCCGGCAACGAGGCGACCTTCGTGGCGCTGCCCGCGCCCAACGGCGCGGCCGCGGTCGCCGCCGTGCCGGCGCAGCGCTTCCTGTTTCGCAGGGGCGAGCCTGTGGGCGACGCCGTGGCGGCCTTCGGCGGTGTCAGGCCGGCGGCGTGACCTGCGCGGCGCGCTGTTCGCAAAACCGGGCCAGTGCGCGCAGCAGCGCGTGGCCGGCATCGCTCAGGCGCGAACGGGCATAGAGCGACAGGCGCAGTCCGTCAGGCGTCGGGAAGCCTTCTTCCGGCGTGAGCACCCGGTGCTCGGCGGTGACGCAGGCGGCCGGCAGCAAGCTGACGCCCAGCCCGGCAGCGACCGCCGCGCTGAGGCTGGGCAGGCTGGGGCTGGAGAATCGCACGTGCCAGGGCTTGCCGCTGGTCTCCAGCATGGCGGTCATTTCCTGGCGGTAGAGCGCGCCGGACGGAAAGGCCACCAGCGGCACGGCGGTGTCGGATGCGGGCGGCGGCGAGCCGCTGGCGGTGATCCAGCGCAGGGGCTCGGGCCACTGCGCATGGCAATCGGCATCGACCTCCCAATGCTTGACCAGCAGCAGGTCGAGTTCGCCATCACGGTAGCGTCGCAACAGCTCATGACTGAGACCGCCCTCGACCTCCACGCGCAGCCGGGGATAGGCCGCTTCGACGGCGGCGATGGTGGGCATCAGCGTCGAACCCATGAAGTCCTCGGGCGCGCCCAGGCGCAGCACCGCGCTGGCCTGCGCCGCGGCCACGCTTTCGCGCGCTTCCTCGGCCAGGCGCAGGATGCTGCGGGCGTAGCCCAGCAGGCGCTCGCCTTCCTCGGTGGGCAGGACGTGGCGCTGCGCGCGGTCCAGCAGGCGGCAACCCAAGTTCTCTTCCAGCCGGATGACGTGCTGGCTGACGGTGGATTGCGTCAGGTGCAGGTGCTCGCTGGCGCGGGTGAAGTTACCCGTGTCCACGACGGTAAGGAAACTGCGCAGCAGGACCGGATCTAGCATTTGGATGTCCACTCGAATCTATCAAGCCAATTAATTTCATAATACTTGGGCAGGCCGCCATACTTGGAGTCTCACGAGGCCGGGAGTCGATCCGGCCGGCGTCAGGCTGTTGATCTGGAGGAAATATCGATGTCTATCTTTCGCGCGGGTCGCCTTTGGCTGGCGGCATTCCTGTTGGGCATGGGGGGAGCGGCTGCGGCTGCAGCCCCGGACACTGCGCTGTTGACCGCTGCGGGCAACGGCGATGCGGCCCGCGTCAAGCAGCTGCTTGAGCAAGGCGTCGCCATGGACACGCGCGATGCGGACGGCAATACGCCGCTGCTGCGCGCCACTCAGGGCAATCATGTCGAAGCGGCGCGCGTCCTGATCGAGGCCGGCGCCAACGTCAATGCGCAGAACTCGATCCGCGACAGCGCCTACCTGCTGGCCGGCGCACGAGGCTATCGCGAGATCCTGGCGCTGACGCTGGCGCACGGCGCCGACCTGAAAAGCACCAACCGCTACGGCGGCACGGCGCTCATTCCTGCGTGCGAGCGCGGCCACGTCGAAGTGGTGGACATGCTGCTGCGCGCCGGCGTGGACGCGGACCATGTGAACAACCTGGGCTGGACCGGTTTGTTGGAAGCCGTGATCCTGGGCGACGGCGGCGCGCGCCACCAGGCGATCGTCAAGCGGCTGATCGAAGCCGGCGCCGACGTCAACCTGGCCGATGGCAAGGGCGTGACTCCATTGCGTCATGCGCGTGAGCGCGGACAGACCGAAGTCGTGCGCCTGCTGGAGGCGGCGGGAGCGAAGGGCTGAGGCGCTGGCGCCGTGTAAAAAAAACGGGGCTTTCAAGCCCCGTTCTTCATTCCGGAAACCGCAAGCCGGATCAGAAGCCCTCGCGCGGTACGTGCACGCGGCCTTCCATCAGCACGCGGGCGCTGCGGCTCATGATGGCCTTGGTGACCTTCCATTCGCCGTCCACGAGCTGGGCCTCGGCGCCGACGCGCAAGGTGCCGGACGGATGGCCGAAGCAGACGTTGTCGCGTTCGCCGCCGCCCGCGGCCAGGTTGACCAGCGTGCCCGGCACCGCCGCGGCGGTGGCGATGGCAACGGACGCAGTGCCCATCATGGCGTGGTGCAACTTGCCCATGGAGAGCGCGCGCACCAGCACGTCGATGTCGCCCGCGCCGATCTTCTTGCCGCTGGAGGACACGTATTCCTTGGGCGCCGCGACGAAGGCAACCTTGGGCGTGTGCTGGCGGCTGGCGGCCTCTTCGATCTTTTTGATCAGGCCCATGCGCAGCGCGCCGTGGGCGCGGATGGTCTCGAAGCGCGCCAGCGCGGCGGCGTCGCCGTTGATGTCGTCCTGCAGTTCGGTGCCTTTGTAGCCCAGCGCCTCGGCGTCCAGGAAGATCGTGGGGATGCCGGAGTTGATCATGGTGGCCTTGAAGTTGCCGATGCCGGGCACTTCCAGGTCGTCGACCAGCTTGCCGGTGGGGAACATCGAGCCGCCATCGCCTTCCTCGGCCGGGTCCATGAACTCCAGGCGCAGCTCGGCGGCCGGGAAGGTCACGCCGTCCAGCTCGAAGTCGCCGGTTTCCTGCACGGCGCCATCGGTCATGGGCACGTGGGCGATGATGGTCTTCTGGATGTTGGCCTGCCAGATGCGCACGACGGCCACGCCGTTCTGCGGCACGCGGGCCGGGTCGACCAGGCCGTTGGTGATGGCGAACGGGCCGACGGCCGCGGACAGGTTGCCGCAGTTGCCGCTCCAGTCCACGAAGGGCTGGTCGATGGAGACCTGGCCGAACAGGTAGTCGACGTCATGGTCGGGGCGCGTGCTCTTGCCGATGATGACGGTCTTGCTGGTGCTGGAGGTGGCCGCGCCCATGCCGTCGATCTGCTTGCCGTAGGGGTCGGGGCTGCCGATCACGCGCATCAGCAGCGCGTCGCGCGCGGCGCCGGGCATGCGCGCGGATTCGGGCAGGTCGTCGAGCTTGAAGAACACGCCTTTGCTGGTGCCGCCGCGCATGTAGGTGGCGGCTATCTTGGTCTGGGGAGCATGGGTCATGGGGCAGTCCTGATGATGGGTGTGGGGGCGAGCGCCGCAGCGCCCGCCCGGCCGTTGGCGGATCAGCCGGCCTTCCTGTCGGCGCCGGAAGCTTCCAGGAAGTCCTGGGCGAAGCGCTGCAGCACGCCGCCGGCTTCGTAGATCGAGACCTCTTCGGCGGTGTCCAGGCGGCAGGTCACGGGCACTTCGACGGTTTCGCCGTTGCGGCGGTGGATCACCAGCGTCAGGTCGGCGCGCGGCTTGCGTTCGCCGATGACGTCGTAGCTTTCGGTGCCGTCCAGCTCCAGCGTCTTGCGGTTCACGCCAGCCTTGAACTCCAGCGGCAGCACGCCCATGCCGATCAGGTTGGTGCGGTGGATGCGTTCGAAGCCTTCGGCCACGATGGCTTCCACGCCGGCCAGGCGCACGCCCTTGGCGGCCCAGTCGCGCGACGAGCCCTGGCCGTAGTCGGCGCCGGCCACGATGATCAGCGGCTGCTTGCGGTCCATGTAGGTTTCGATGGCTTCCCACATGCGCATGACCTGGCCTTCAGGTTCCACGCGGGCCAGCGAGCCCTGCTTCACCGTGCCGTCCGCGTTCTTCACCATTTCGTTGAAGAGCTTGGGGTTGGCGAAGGTGGCGCGTTGCGCGGTGAGGTGGTCGCCGCGGTGGGTGGCGTAGGAGTTGAAGTCCTCTTCGGGCAGGCCCATCTTGTCGAGGTATTCGCCTGCGGCGCTGTCCATCAGGATGGCGTTGGACGGCGACAGGTGATCGGTGGTGATGTTGTCGCCCAGCACGGCCAGCGGCAGCATGCCGCGCAGCGTGCGTTCGCCTGCCAGCGCGCCTTCCCAGTACGGCGGGCGGCGGATATAGGTGCTTTGCGCGCGCCACTCGTACAGCGGGCTGATGGCGGCCTTGCGGTCGTCCTGGATGCCGAACATGGGGGCGTAGACCTTGCGGAACTGCTCGGGCTTGACCGCGGCCTTGACCACGGCGTCGATCTCTTCGTCGCTGGGCCAGATGTCCTTGAGGCGGATCTCTCGGCCATTGGCGTCGGTGCCCAGCACGTCGCGTTCGATGTCGAAGCGGATGGTGCCGGCGATGGCATAGGCCACGACCAGCGGCGGCGAGGCCAGGAAGGCCTGCTTGGCGTAGGGATGGATGCGGCCGTCGAAGTTGCGGTTGCCGGACAGCACGGCGGTGGCATAAAGGTCGCGATCGATGATTTCCTGCTGGATGACGGGATCCAGCGCGCCCGACATGCCGTTGCAAGTGGTACAGGCAAAGGCGACGACGCCGAAGCCCAGCTGTTCCAGCTCCGGCGTCAGGCCGGCTTCGTCCAGGTACAGCGAGACGGCCTTGGATCCCGGCGCCAGCGAGCTCTTGACCCAGGGCTTGCGGGTCAGGCCGGCGCGGTTGGCGTTGCGCGCCAGCAGGCCGGCGGCGATGACGTTGCGCGGATTGCTGGTGTTGGTGCAGCTGGTGATGGCGGCGATGATCACGGCGCCGTCGGGCATCTGGCCGGGATTGTTTTCCACCACGCCGGAGATGCCGCGCTCGGCCAGGTCGCTGACCGGCAGGCGGCGGTGCGGATTGGACGGGCCGGCCAGGGTGCGCACCACGCTGGACAGGTCGAAGCGCAGCACGCGTTCGTATTCGGCGTGCTTCAGGCTGTCGGACCACAGGCCCGTGGTCTTGGCGTAGTTCTCGACCAGGGCGATCTGCTCGTCCTCGCGGCCGGTCAGGCGCAGGTAGTCGATGGTCTGCTGGTCGATGGAGAACATCGCGGCCGTGGCGCCGTATTCGGGCGCCATGTTCGAGATGGTGGCGCGGTCGCCCAGCGTGAGGCTGGCGGCCCCTGCGCCGTAGAACTCCAGGTAGGCGCCCACGACCTTTTCTTTCCGCAGGAATTCGGTCAGGGTCAGCACGATGTCGGTGGCGGTGATGCCGGGCTGTGCGCGGCCGGTCAGCTCCACGCCGATGATGTCGGGCAGGCGCATCCACGAGGCGCGGCCCAGCATGACGTTCTCGGCTTCCAGGCCGCCCACGCCGATGGCGATCACGCCCAGCGCGTCCACGTGCGGCGTGTGGCTGTCGGTGCCGACCAGCGTGTCGGGGAAGGCCACGCCGTCCTGCGTGTAGATGACGGGCGACATCCGTTCCAGGTTGATCTGGTGCATGATGCCGTTGCCCGGGGGCACGACCTCGATGTTGCGGAAGGCCTGCTTGGTCCAGTCGATGAAGTGGAAGCGGTCTTCGTTGCGGCGGTCTTCCACGGCACGGTTCTTGGCGAAGGCGTCGGGGTCGTCGCCGCCGTATTCCACGGCGAGCGAGTGGTCGACGATCAGCTGCACCGGTACCACCGGATTGACCTTGGCGGGGTCGCCGCCCTTGTCGGCGATGGCGTCGCGCAGGCCGGCCAGGTCGACCAGCGCGGTCTGGCCGAGAATGTCATGACAGACCACGCGCGCGGGAAACCAGGGGAAGTCCAGGTCGCGGCGGCGCTCGATCAGCTGCTTCAGCGCATCGGTCAGCATGGCCGGATCGCAGCGGCGCACCAGGTTTTCCGCCAGCACGCGCGAGGTGTAGGGCAGGCGGTCGTAGGCCCCGGGCGAAATCGCCTCGACGGCGGCGCGGGTGTCGAAGTAGTCCAGGCGGGTGCCGGGCAGGGGCTTGCGGTAGTTTTGGTTCATGCCTCGGTGCGCTGCAGGTTGCCCTGCGCGATCTGCTGTTCGATGTTGAGACGGGATGCGCGGATGTGGCGGCGCATCAGGATTTCAGCCAACTCGCCATCACCGTCGGCGATGGCGTCCAGAATACGGTGGTGTTCGGCGTAGGCCTGCCGGGGGCGGTTGGGGGTGGTCGAATACTGGATGCGGTACATGCGCGCCAGTTGATAGAGTTCGTCGCACAGCATGCGGAACAGCATCTGGTTGCCGCTGCCCTTGACGATGCGGTAGTGGAAATCGTAGTCGCCTTCCTGCTGGTAGTAGCCCAGCCCGGCCTGGAAGGCTTCGTCGCGCTCGTGCGCTTCCAGCACGGCGCGCAGCTCGGCGATTTCCGAGGGCGGCATGCGTTCGGCGGCCAGGCGGCAGGCCATGCCTTCCAGCGATTCGCGGATTTCGTAGAGTTCGGAAAGTTCCTGCTGTGACAGGGACACCACGCGGGCGCCGGCGTGGGGCACGCGTACCAGCAGCTTCTGGCCTTCGAGCCGGTGCAGGGCTTCACGCAGCGGGCCGCGGCTGACGCCGTGGATGCGGGCCAGCTCTGGCTCGGAAATCTTGCTGCCGGGGGCGATTTCGCCCTTGACGATGGCGGACTGGATCTTGCGGAAAATGTGTTCCGCAAGCGTCTCGCTGTCGCCGGGGGCGGCGCCGGGCAGGGTCAGCACCTTGCTCATTGTGTTGACAATCTTTCCGCTATGGAGAGAAAAATTCGGAAAAAAGCGCCCTTGGGCGCTGAATTGTCAACAATTTACCCCGGAGCCCGGGCTGGCGCAAGCCCGGCCCGACCCCAGGGGGCGCAGGCCGGGCGCCTACCGCTTGTGGTGCACCTGCTGCAATCCATAGACCTGCACCGGCATGCCCACCTGCCGCGCCTTCAGCTGCAGGGACAGGTATTGCGAGTAATGCCGCGACTGGTGCAGGTTGCCGCCATGGAACCAGAGCGCATGCTGCTGCGTGGGCTTCCACATGTTGCGCTGTTCGCCCTCCCAGGGGCCGGGGTCCTTGGTGGTGTCCGAACCCAGGCCCCAGCACTTGCCGACCTTGTCCGCGACCTCGCGGTTGATCAGGTCGGCGGCCCAGCCGTTCATCGAGCCGTAGCCGGTGGCGTAGACCACCAGGTCCGCCGGTAGCCGGACGCCGGACTTCAGCACCACGGCGTCGCGCGTGAGGTGGCTCACGTCGGTGCGCGACTGCAGCTTGATGCTGCCGTCGATGATCAGGTCGCAGGCGCCGACGTCGATGTAGTAGCCGGATCCGCGCCGCAGGTACTTCATGAACAGGCCCGAACCGTCATCGCCCCAGTCCAGCATGAAGCCGGCCTCTTCGAGCTTGGCGTAGAACCCGGCGTCGCGTTCGCGCATCTGGTCGTAGAGCGGGATCTGGAACTGCGCCATGATCTTGTAGGGCAGCGAGGCGAACGTCAGGTCGGCCTTGCGCGTGGTCATGCCGTTTGCCAACGCTTGTTCGGAATAGAGGCCGCCCAGGCCGATGTCCATGAGTGTTTCGGAGCGCACGATGTGGGTGGACGAACGTTGCACCATGGTGACGTTGGCCCCGCCTTCCCATAGCGCCGCGCAAATGTCGTGGGCAGAGTTGTTGGCGCCGATGACGACCACGTTCTTGCCGCGGTAGGCGTCGGGGCCAGGGTGTTGCGAGGAATGCTGCTGTTCGCCCTGGAATTCGTCCTGGCCGGGGAAGCTGGGGATGTTGGGCTTGCCGGACATGCCGGTGGCCAGCACCAGCTGCTTGGGCCGCAGCACCACGGGCTTGCCCTCGCGCAGCACCGTGACCTCCCATTCCTGCTTCTGCTCGTCGTAGCGCGCAGACTGGCAGACGGTGGAGGTCCAGTAGTTCAGCTCCATGATCTTGGTATACATCTCCAGCCAGTCGCCGATCTTGTCCTTGGGCGCGAAGACCGGCCAGTTCTCGGGGAAGGGGATGTAGGGCAGGTGGTCGTACCAGACCGGATCATGCAGGCACAGCGACTTGTAGCGCTTTCTCCAGCTGTCGCCGGCGCGTTCGTTCTTTTCGATGATGATGGTGGGCACGTCGAGCTGGCGCAGGCGCGCGCCCAGCGCGATGCCGCCCTGGCCGCCGCCGATGATGAGCACATAGGGCTGGGTCTGGTAGCCGAGTTCGGCGGCTTCCTGCTCGCGCTTTTCCAGCCAGGTCTGCCGAGTGCGGCTGCTGCCGTGTTCGGCGCCCTTGGGCCGGCGCAGGCCGCTGGGTTCCTCGTGCCCCTTGAGTTCGGACATGGTGGTCAGCAGGGTCCAGATCTTGCCGTCCTGGACGCGGATGTGGCCGTAGCCGCGGGCGCGGTTGGTCTCGATCTCGATCCAGCCTTGCAGCAGGCCAGCCTCCTGCGACACGGCTTCCTTCGGATCCAGGCTGAAGCGCACCGGCTCCACTTGCGGCAGCTGGTGTTGCAGCATGTCGCGGATCTGGCCATGGCCTTCGAGCGTGCGCAGGTTCCAGGTGAACAGCACCAGGTCGCGCCAGTAGCAGTCGTCCTGGAACAGCGCCGCGACGCCATCGATGTCCTTGTTGCCCAGCGCCGTGTTCAGGCGCGCGAGCACGGCGTCCAGGGCGGCGCCGGCTTGATCGGTCTGCATGTCTAGTCTCCTTGCCCGTGGCGGGCGATCGTTGTCGTGGCGGACCGGGGCATGGTCCGCTGGCGGCCCCGGCCTGTGCCGGCCGGTGGGCGTCGATAACGATCAAGCAATCGGCGTGCCAGTTGTCGCGCCCGGGAAGGCAGGGCTGGATGCCGTGGCGTCACGCCACACCTGTGGCGCGAGGGTGTGGCGCCTCAGGTGCGCGAGGCCAGGCCGTGGCGCCGCATCTGGCGATGGACGGTGGACCGGTCCACGCCCAGGCGCCGCGCGGCTTCGGAGACATTGCCGCCGCAACTGGCCAGCATGGCGCGCAAGGCGGCTTCTTCGGGGCCGGCGGCCGCCACGGCCGGCGCCAGCGCGTCGGGCAGGTCGGCGGGTTCGATCACGCCGTTCTCGCACAGCGCGGCGGCGACCGCGATGGCGTTGGCGAGTTCGCGGATGTTGCCGGGCCAGGCATGCGCCTTCAACGCCATCAGCGCGGCGGGCGCCAGCACGGGGGCGCCGGACTCGTCCTGGTGGCGCGCCAGCAGGCGGGCGATCAGCCATTCCAGGTCGGCGCGTTCGCGCAGCGGCGGCACGGTCAGCGTGGCGGCGTTGATGCGGTAGTAGAGGTCTTCGCGGAAGCGCCCCTCGCGCACCAGCGCGGCCAGGTCGCGGTGCGAGGCCGACACCAGGCACAGGCGTACCGCGCGCGGGGTGTTGGCGCCGATGGGTGTGACCTCGGATTCGGCCAGCACGCGCAACAGGCGGCTTTGCAGCGCCAGCGGCATGTCGCCGATCTCGTCCAGGAACAGGGTGCCGCCGTCGGACTCCTCGATCAGTCCCTTGCGGCCCTTGGCCGCCGCGCCGGTATAGGCCCCCGGCAGGTAGCCGAACAACTCGCTTTCGATCAGGGATTCCGGGATCGCCGCGCAGTTCACGGCGACGAAGCGCCCGGTGCGCTGGCTGCCGTCGTGGATGGCGCGAGCCAGGTATTCCTTGCCGACCCCGGTTTCGCCTTGCAGCAGGATGGGCAGCCCCTGCCGGGCCAGCTTGGCGGCGCGCGTCAGCATGGCCGCCATGCGGGCGTCGCCTCCGTCCAGTCCGCGCAGCGCCGACGGCGCGCCACGCACCGCGACGCTGGCGCCGCGCGAGTGCCGGTTGGGTTCGATGGCATGCGCGAACAGCGCGTTGCCGTCGCGCGCAGCGATCAGGCGCTGTTGCGGCGCATGGGCGCGGGTGTAGCGCGGCAGATCGTCCAGCTGCACGTCGAAGAAACGGGTGACGGGCTGGCCGATCAGACTGGCGGGATTGCGCCAGTCCAGGCCAGCCGCGCGCGCCAGCAGCTTGGCGCCGGTATGCGTCATGCCCAGGATGCGGCCGGAGCCGTCCAGCGAGATCGCGGCCTCCGGGTCCACGTCCAGGAATTCGGGCGAGCGCGCGAAACGCAGTACCCATTCATTGCTGGTGCGCGCCATCAGGTTGGCCATCTCGATGCGCCGCGTGGTGCTGGTGACCAGGTGCAGCGCCAGGTTCTGGCTGGCTTTAAGGATGGGCGAACTGAGCAGCGAAATGTCCAGCACCGCCGCGAGTTCGCCATCGGCGCTGTAGATCGGCGCGGCGGTGCAGGACAGCGGCGTATGGGTGTTGTCGAAGTGATCGCTCTGGTGGATGGTGAGGGCTTCGCCGCTCTCCAGGCAGGCGCCCACGGCGCAGGTGCCGGCGCGGCGCTCCGACCATTCCGACCCCAGATAGAGCCCGGCCTTGCGCAGGCTGGCGGTCTGCTGCGCATCGCCCAGGAATTCCACGGTGACGCCCTGGCGGTCGGCCAGCAGCAGCACGTAGTTCTGGCCGGCGACCTGGCGGAACAGATGGTCCAGGCCGGACCGTGCGATGGAGATCAGCGCTTCGGACTGCTGGCGGTGTTCGCGCAGCCGGCCATCCGGCACGATATAGGCCTCGCAGGCCTGGGCGGGGTCCAGCCGGTACTGGTCCAGGCAGCGCAGCCAGCTGTTGACCACGTGCGCGTCGCGTTGCGTGGGCCGGCCCAGGCCGACTTGCTCGATCTCGCGGATATGGGCGGAGTGCAGGGATTCCTGACTAGGCATGTCGTCTCCATGTTGCGCCCGATCTGCGCCGGATCAACGGGCAGCATGCACAGAGGACGACACGCCTGTAAATGCTGGTTATCCAGCATCAGTGCCTATGGGGGACGCTACAGGTCGACCTTGACCTTGCCGGCCTGCACCAGCCCCGCCACGTCGCGAATTTCCGCCAGCAGCGCCTGTTGCAGCTGCGCGGGCGTGCCGCCGGTGGGCTGGAAGCCCTGTTCGCCCAGCTTGGCGCGCACCGTCTCGGTCTGCAACGCGCGGTTTATGCCCTGGTTCAGCGCCGCAATGGCGGCATCCGGCGTGCCGGCCGCGCAATAGGTGCCGAACTGGATCTGCGCCGAGAAGCCGGGGTAGCCGCCTTCCGCCACCGTCGGGATGTCCGGGTACTTGGTCAGGCGCTCCGGACTGGTCACGGCCAGCACGCGCAGGCGCCCGCCTTGCAGATAGGGCTCCACCGCCGCGACGGTGGCGACCACCACCTGGATCTGCCCGCCCAGCAGGTCCGTCATCATCGGGCCCGTGCCGCGGTAAGGCACGTGCAGCATGTCGATGCCGCAGGCGGCCTGCAGCAGCTCGGTGGCCAGATGCTGCGGCGTGGCGTTGCCGGGAGAGCCGAAGGTCAGTCCCTTGGGTTCGCGCTTGGCCTGGGCAACCAGTTCGCCCAGGGTCTTGGCCGGCAGGTCGGCGTTGACCGCCACCATGTAGGGCGAACGGGCAATGGGGCAGACGGGCGCCAGCTGCTTGAGCACGTCCTCGGGCGGCCGGGCGTAGTAGCGCACCGAAGGCACCAGGCCGGCGAACAGCAGCACGCTGCCGTCCTTGGCGCCGTTGGCGGTGTAGTCGGCGCCCAGCATGCCGCTGGCGCCGGGCTTGTTCTCGACCACCACCGGGCGATCCAGCGCGCCTTCCAGCGTGGCCGCGATCACACGGCCCAGCACGTCGGTGCCGCCGCCGGGCGGGAAGGGCACGATGACGCGCAAAGGGGCTTCGCGCGCGCTGGCGGCGCCGCCGAGCGCTGCGCCCAGCGGCGTGAGCGCCAGGGCCGCCATGTTCTTCAGGATGGTTCTGCGATTCATATTGTTTGTCTCCGTATCCACTCTACGCGGGCTAGGCCGCGCTTGGCGCGCCGGCAGCCGGCAGAAAAAATCCATGCAGCGCCGCCGCCACGATGGCGGGTTCCTCCACCGGCAGCATGTGTCGCTGGCCCGGCACCACCTGCGCCTGCGCATGGGGCAGCGCTTCGGCCAGTTCCCGTGTCATGCGCGGGGTCGAGCCGACGTCCAGTTCGCCGGTCAGCGCCAGCGCGGGGCAGGCGATGTCTGGCGCGGCCTGCGCCAGGATCGGGTCTCCCTGCGCGAACACGCGGTATGCCGCCAGGAAGCTGGCGCGGTCGTTGTCCAACAGGCGCTGGCCGATGCTGGCCACGCGCTCGGGACGCCGGGCCTGGAACTCGGGCGTGAACCAGCGCTGCAGCGAGACCTGGGCCGCGGCTGCGGGATCCTGCGTGGCAGCTGCTTCCAGCCGCGCCAGCACGGCGCGTGTTTCGTCCGCGCTGCGGCGGAACACCGTGCTCAGCAAGGCCAGGCGCGTGACGCGTTGCGGGCGCGCGGCGGCATAGGCGCCCGCGATCAGGCCGCCCATGGAATAGCCCAGCAGATTGGCGTTTTGCCAGCCGGCGCGATCCAGTTCCGCGTCCAGCTGCGCGATGTAGTCCTGCACCGTCACCCCATCGGCGACGGCGGGGGCGCGGCCATGGCCCAGCATGTCGTAGCGCAGCACTTCGAAATGGGGCTCCAGCAGCGGCGCCAGATCGTCCCACAAGGTGTGGTCCAGGCCGACGCCGTGCAGCAGCACCAGCGGTTCGCCGCGGCCCGAACGCCGAAAATGCGCGCTCATTTGGCCTGTGCCTCGCGTTCGAGTTCCTGCAGGTCGGAGTAGCGGTTGCCGATCCGGTGATGCGGACGGCCCGAGGTCGCCGCGCCCAGGGCGATCACGATTTCGTCGGGGGCGGGCGCGTCGTTGATGGTGGTCTGCACGGTCAGGTAGTGCGAGCGCAGGCCCTCGTCCAGCTTGTGCATCAGGGGCACGGTGATCACGCAGCCGGGGCCGCCGCGCATATTGGTGAAGCTCAGGTAGCTGGTGCCGCCGACCGCGCCGCGATAGGCGTTGCCAAAGCGCAGCGTGTGGATCAGGGCCGAGGCGTGTTCGACTTCGCCAGCCGTGCCGACCACGGCGGCCTTGCCATAGGCTTCGACCTGATCGGCCGAGCCGGCCTGGCGCAGGATTTCCGCGACCAGCAGCTCGCCCAGCGGCGGCGCGGCTTCCAGGATCTTGGGCCGCAGGTCTTCCTGGAACGGCAGGCCCGCCCAGGGATTGCGGATCACGGCCGCGGCGATGACCATCACCAGCGGGCGTTCGGCCTCGCGGCCGCCTTCGATCAGGGTTTTTTCCACATAGCTGACTACCTTGCGCACTTGCAAAGACATAACCGCTGCTCCAGTACCTGTAGGAATGAAAGACGCGGCCATTGTTGGGTGGCGGGCGGAGTTTTGACAATCCAAATTAACTCAAGTTAATTTCGGAAAATCCGAATTTTCCGCTAGCTTGAATCCATGTCCGCGCCCTTGAAAATCCAGCACTTGCGCCAGTTCCTGCTGGCGGCCGACCACGGCAGTTTCCGCCTGGCGGCCGAAGGCACGTTTCGCTCGCAGGCGGCCGTGTCGGCGGCCATGCAGGATCTGGAGCAGCAACTGGGCGCCCCGCTGTTCGAGCCCGGCAAGCGGGCGCAGCTCACGCCCCTGGGCATCGCGGTGGCCCCGCTGTTCCGCGAACTGTTGTCCACCCACGACCGGGTGCTGGACGCGGCGCGCCAGTTCGGCCTGGGCAGCCAGGGGCCGGTGTCGTTGGCGGTGATGCCGTCGCTGGCCGACGAGTGGCTGCCGCGCCTGCTGGAGCGCTACGCGCGCAGCCACCCCGCGATCCGCATCCGCGCCATCGACGAGTCTTCGCAGGACGTGCACCGGCTGGTGCTGAGCGGCGAGGTGCAGGTAGGGGTGGCGGGGCAGGTGCCGCGCACCGCGGAGGTAGCGTTCGCGCCGGTGGCGCGCGACGCGTTCGGCCTGGTGTGCCGCAAGAGCCATCCGCTGGCGCGGCGCCGCGGACCGGTGCCCTGGTCCGCGCTGGCAGGCGAGCGCCTGATAGGCAATGCCACCTTCGACACGCTGAAGAACCGGCAGTTGGGCGGCGCCATCGAAGACCCGTTCATGGTGGTGTCGAACCGCGCGTCGCTCTTGGCCAGCGTGGTGAGCGGCCTGGGCGTGACCGTGCTGCCGGTGCTGGCGCGGCCGGCGGCCGCGACCGGACTGGCCTTCGTGCCGCTGGCCGAACCCACGGTCGAGCGCATCGTTGGCGTGCTGACCCGCAAGGAAGAAACGCTGCTGCCGTCGGTGGCGGCCATGCATGCGCTGGCCTTGCGTTCATTGGCCCAGTTCACGCGCCGCAAGGGCGCGATCCTGGTGTAGCGGGCCGGGCGTGCTGCGGCGCTAGACGCCGCAGGCGTAGATCATGAACTGGCGGAAGGCTTCGGCGGGCTTGGCCAGCCGCGCTTGCGGATGCCACAGCAGGCCCGCCTCCATGGGCGGGACCGCATCGGTGATGGGCACGGCCTCGATCTTGCGGCCCTCCAGCGACCACGGACGGTAGACCATGTCCGACAGCATGGTGACGCCGAAGCCATGCGCGACCAGCCCGCGCAGCGCCTCCATCGAGCGCGTGCGGAAGGCGATGTCGGGCTGCAGGCCGTGGGCGCGCCAATAGGCCAGCGCGGAGCGTTCGCCTTCGTCCATTTCCAGCAGGATGTAGGGATAGGCGGCAATGTCGGCCAGCGACGGCGCCGATGCCTGCGCCAGCGGATGGCCGGACGCGGTCCACAGCTGCCGCCGCGAGCGTACCAGCACCTGATGTCCGAAGCGTTCGCGCCGTTCCACATTGGACAGCAGCGCCACGCCCAGTTCGACCTCGCCGCTGGCCACGGCGGCTTCGATCTCGGGCCGGTCCAGGTCGACCAGGTCCAGCTCCACATCGGGATAGCGCCGCCTGAAGCGCGCCAGCAGGTCGGGCAGGAAGTAGCCCAGCACTGTGTAGGACGCTGCGATGCGCACCGCGCCGCGCAGCGCATAGCGCTGAAAGCCGGGCTCGCGCAGGGCGTCGTCCAGGGAGTCGAGCACCTCGCGCGCGCGCTGGTGGAAGTTATGTCCTTCGGGCGTCAGGGTGACGCCATGCGGATGGCGGTCGAACAGCCGCACGCCCAGCTGCGCCTCCAGGGCTAGGACCGCGTTGGTGACCGCGGATTGCGAGACGTGTTCGTCGGCGGCGGCCATGGAGAACCGGCCAGTCCGGGCGGCCGCCGCGAAGTAGCGCAACTGGCGCAGGGTGACGTCGTTAGCCATGTGTTTATCGAATATCTGATACCTGAATATATGAATATACGATAGCCAACTCGCTTCCTACACTGCGGCAAAACACCAAGAACCCGGAACGCAGGAGACAAGCGTGAACGCCCCACACCCCGCAGGCGCGGCCGATACCCATGGCCTGACGCTGGACGACAAGTACACCCGCAGCCACGGCCGCATCTATCTGAGCGGCACCCAGGCCCTGGTGCGGCTGCCGCTGCTGCAGAAGCAGCGCGACCTGCAGGCGGGCCTGAACACTGGCGGCTACATCTCGGGCTACCGCGGCTCGCCGCTGGGCGGGCTGGACCAGGCGCTGTGGAAGGCCAAGCGCCACCTGCAGGCCAGCGACGTGGTGTTCCAGCCCGGCGTGAACGAAGACCTGGCCGCCACGGCGGTGTGGGGCTCGCAGCAACTGAACCTGTTCCCGGGCGCGGCGCGCGATGGCGTGTTCGGCATGTGGTACGGCAAGGGGCCGGGCGTGGACCGGTCGGTGGACGTGCTCAAGCACGCCAATTCCGCCGGCAGCTCGAAGCATGGCGGCGTGTTGCTGCTGGCGGGCGACGATCATGCCGCCAAGTCCTCGTCGGTGGCGCATCAGTCCGAGCACGTGCTGATCGCCAGCGGCATACCGGTGCTGTACCCGTCCAATGTGCAGGAATACCTGGACTATGGCCTGCACGGCTGGGCCATGAGCCGCTACACCGGCCTGTGGGTGGCGATGAAGTGCGTGACCGACGTGGTCGAGTCCAGCGCGTCGGTGGAGTTGGATCCGGAGCGGGTGCGGGTGGTGCTGCCCGAGGACGCCTTGCCCGAGGGTGGCCTGAACATCCGCTGGCCCGATACGCCCCTGGCCCAGGAGGCGCGGCTGCTGGACCACAAGTGGTACGCGGCGCTGGCCTATGTGCGCGCCAACAAGCTGAACCGCGTGGTGCTGGATTCGCCGCAGGCGCACTTCGGCATCATGACCGCCGGCAAGGCGTATCTGGACGTGCGCCAGGCGCTCAACGACCTGGGCTTGGACGAGGCCGCCTGCCGCGAGGCCGGCATACGCGTGCTGAAGGTGGGCTGCATCTGGCCGCTGGACGCGCAGGACGCGCGCGAGTTCGCCACCGGCCTGAAAGAGATCCTGGTGGTGGAGGAAAAGCGCCAGATCCTGGAATACGCGCTGAAGGAAGAACTCTACAACTGGCGCGACGACGTGCGGCCGCGCGTCTACGGCAAGTTCGACGAGCGCGACAACGGCGGCGGCGAATGGTCCACGCCGCGCGGCGGCTGGCTGCTGCCCGCGCGCCATGAGCTGTCGCCGGCCCTGATCGCCCGCGCCATTGCCGCGCGCCTGGAGAAAGCCGACCTGTCGGACGCGCTGCGGGCGCGCATCGCGGCGCGGCTGGCGGTGATCGACGCCAAGGAGCGCGAGGCCGCCCGCCCCACGCTGGTGGAAGAGCGCAAGCCCTGGTTCTGTTCGGGCTGTCCGCACAACACCTCCACCCGCGTGCCCGAAGGCTCGCGCGCGGTCGCCGGCATCGGCTGCCATTACATGGCGATGTGGATGGACCGCAAGACCGATACCTTCAGCCAGATGGGCGGCGAGGGCGTCGCCTGGCTGGGCCAGAAGGACTTCACCACCGAGCGCCACATCTTCGCCAACCTGGGCGACGGCACCTATTTCCATTCGGGGCTGCTGGCGATACGCGCGGCAGTCGCCGCGCGCGCCAGCATCACCTACAAGATCCTCTACAACGACGCGGTCGCGATGACGGGCGGTCAGCCGGTGGACGGCGTGCTGACCGTGCCGCAGATCGCGGCGCAGATGCAGGCCGAAGGCGTGATCCGGACCGTGGTCGTGACCGACGAGCCGGAAAAGTACGCCGGCGCCGCCGCGCTGCCGCAGGGCGTGGCAGTGCACCACCGCAAGGCGCTCGACGACGTGCAGCGCGCCTTGCGCGACATCGCGGGCACGACGGTGCTGATCTACGACCAGACCTGCGCCACCGAGAAGCGCCGCCGCCGCAAGCGCGGCGAGTATCCCGATCCGCCGCGCCGCGCTTTCATCAACGAGGCGGTCTGCGAAGGCTGCGGCGACTGCTCGGTGCAGTCCAACTGCCTGTCGGTCGAGCCGCTGGACACGCCGCTGGGCACGAAACGCCGCATCAACCAGTCGTCCTGCAACAAGGACTTTTCCTGCGTGGAGGGCTTCTGCCCCAGCTTCGTCACGGCGGAAGGCGCGACGCTGCGCAAGCCGGGCACGGGCCGCAATCTTCCCGCGTTGGCCGAGCCGCCGCGGCCCACCCTGGCGGAAATCCGCCCGCTTGGGGCCTATCGCGTGGTGATCGCGGGCGTGGGCGGCACCGGCGTCGTGACCATAGGCGCGCTGCTGGGCGCGGCCGCGCATCTCGAAGGCAAGGGCGTGACCGTGCTGGACATGGCGGGGCTGGCGCAGAAGGGCGGCGCCGTGCTCAGCCACGTGCAGCTGGCCAATCGCCCCGCGGACCTGCATGCCACGCGCGTGGCGCTGGGCGAGGCCGACCTGGTCATCGGCTGCGACGCGCTGGTGTCGGCGTCGCCCGAGGTGCTGTCGCGCCTGCGGCCGGACCATGGCCGCGCCGTGGTGAACAGCAGCGCCGCGCCGACGGCGGCCTTCCTGTCGCAGCCCAGCTGGCGTTTCCCCGGCGCGCAGGCCGAAGCCGCGCTGGCGCGCAGCACGGGCGGCAACTGCGATTTCATCGAGGCCGGTCCGCTGGCCGAGGCCCTGCTCGGCGATACCATCTATGCCAATCCGCTGCTGCTGGGTTATGCCTGGCAGCAGGGCGGGCTGCCATTGGCGCTGGACAGCCTGCGGCGCGCGATCGAGCTGAACGGCGTCTCTGTCGAGAAGAACCTGGCCGCCTTCGAACTGGGCCGGCAAGCCGCGCATCATGGCGCCGCCGCGCTCAAGCCGGCGCCGCGGGCGCAGGTGATGGCCTTGCCGGAATCCTTGGATAGCCAGATCCAGCGGCTGGCGCAACACGTAGGCGCCTATCAGGACGAGGCCTACGCCGCGCGCTTCCTGGAGGCGGTGAGGGCGGTGCGTGCGCGCGAAGCCGCGCTGGCGGATCCGCAGCGTTTCGAAGTCACGCAGACGGTTGCGCGCAATCTTGCCAAGCTCATGACCTACAAGGACGAGTACGAGGTGGCGCGCCTGTACGTGGATCCGGCCTTCAAGGCCAGGCTGCGTGAGCAGTTCGAAGGCGAACCCGGCCGCGACTACTCGCTGCGCTATCACCTGGCGCCGCCCGCGCTTGCGCGCCGCGACGCGCGGGGACGCTTGCAGAAGCGCGCCTACGGTTCGTGGATGGGACTGGCGTTTCGCGCGCTGGCGCCCATGAAGCGGCTGCGCGGCACCTGGCTGGACGTATTCGGCAAGACGGCCGAACGCCGCATGGAGCGCCAACTGGCGACCGACTACCAGGCGCTGGCCGAGGAGTTCGCCCGCACACTGGACGCGGCCAATCGCGCCACGGCGCTGGAACTGGCCGCGCTGCCGGACACGATCCGAGGCTATGGCCATGTCAAGGAGCAAAACGTCGAACGGGCGCGCGTGCAGCAAGCCGAGCTGTGGCAGCGTTACCGGGGACGGGCGCGGGAAACGCTGGCGGCTTGAGAAAATCGTGGCATCAAGGCGCTGAGTCCAGCAGCACGCAGTTGCGACCGTTCAGCTTGGCCTTGTACAGCAGCTCGTCGGCGCGACGGGAAAGCAGCTCCAGCGCCGTGGCGTTGTTGCCGCGGGCATGGGCGACGCCAAAGCTGGCGGTCATGCTGAAGCTGGTGCCTGCGCCGGCGCTGATGCGCGTCTGCGCGATGTTCAGCCGCATGCGTTCCGCGATGTCCCGGACGCGGTCGGGGTTGCGGCTGCGGCACAGCACCGCGAATTCCTCGCCGCCCACGCGTGCCACCACGTCGGATTCGCGGAAGGTCTTGCGGCACAGTTCGGCCACGGTCTTGAGCGCTTCGTCGCCGGTGGCGTGGCCGTGCGTGTCATTGATGGCCTTGAAGTGGTCGATGTCGAACAGGATGAAGCCCAGCCCTTCCTGCGCATCGTTGCGGATGTCGTCCAGCGAGGCTTCCAGGCGTTTTTCGAAGGCGCGCCGGTTCAGCAGGCCGGTCAGGAAATCCGTTTCAGCCATGATGGCGAGATCCTGGATCAGGCGGTCGCGTTCCAGCTCCAGCTTGCGCACGGCGGCGGCGTTGTCGTTGAGCACGTTCAAGGCCTTGAACATGCCGTTGACTTCGCCGCGGTACTGGTCCGCGGGAATGGCCGGCACATCGCCGCCTTTCGCGATTGCGCCGATGATGTTGGTGGCGCGCACGAACGGCCGGATGACGCGCTTGCGGAACATGGTCAAGCCGATTACCAACGCGGCCGTGAGCATCGCCGCGGCCGCAAGGGTGGTCAGCAGGACGCGGATCGCGGCCTGGCGGTTTTCTCCAATGCGCCGCTCTACTTCATTGAGCATGAGGTCGCGGAAGCGGACGATGGACTGCATGCGCGGCACGTAGTTCGCGCCCAGTTCGTACATCGACACCAGGGAGTCCTCTGGCGCCCGTTCGGCTATGGCGCGCACGCTGTCCAGGTAGCTCATGCCATCGCCGAAGTACTGCTGCTGCAGTTCGCGGTAGGCGAGGGAAGAGGCGTATCGCGGCATGCTGGCGATGTTGGCGTCGATCAGCGCGCGCAGTTCGTCGATGCGGCCGATCACGCGCTCTATCCTCAGCTGATCGCTGGCGGTCAGCGTGCGGCGCTTGCTGAGGGCTGGCGCGAACGTGGAGCCGACCAGTCCTGCCTGTTCGCGCAATTCGCCGGCAAGCAGCGCCAGCGACAGCAGGTCGAAGTCCTCGCCCTGGTTCCGGGCGACCAGACCGATGCCGTCGGACATCGCGGCGCGCAGTTCAGGCACCAGCGCGACCATGTCGCCGACCACCGTCCACAGGTTGTAGCCGGAGACGTTGGCTCGGGGCGCGGCGATGGCCGCGTCGGCGCTGGCGCGGGCGTTCAGCAAGGACTCGCGGATGCGTTGGATATTGGTGAATTCGCGGGCGCCGTTGGGATTGAGCGGGGCGCGGTAGAGCGCAAGCAGGTCGGCGATCCGTGCATTGGTGCGCTGGCGCGCCTGGTCCAGCGCGTGCAGGATGTTCTCGGGTACCGGCAGGTCGGAGCCCAGCGCGGAGTTCATGGGCCCGCGTTCGGCGGATACCGCCTCCATGGTCATCAGGGTCGTGCGGACCACGATGAAGCCTCTCAGGGCGTCGTCGGTGGCGGCCAGCGACTGCCAGTTCTGCTGTACCACGATCACGGTCAGCATGGAGACCGGCAGCGCTACGCCAGCAGCCAGTGTCAGGAAATACCTTTCAAGGGATTTGAGAGCAAAGACATTGCGGAACATGCGTAAACATCGGCTCGTAACAATGACTGGTGGCCGGAGGTTACTTGAAATGCGGTACGCATAAGTATTGTTTTCCCCCCACATTCAGACAGGTGGAAGTTTGTATCGCATTAAATCGTAAAGTCTCATTTCCGAGCGTATTGCATCACTCTATTGCGAGCGCTTTCATGGCTTGTTCCGCGCCGCGCGGCGGGATCATCATGGCCGCGCGACGGGCAGTTTTTCCAGCGCGTCCTTGAAGTCGGGATAGTCTTTCAGGAATTCCTGGCTGAGCCCGAACCGCTTCACCAGGCGCTCGTCCACCGTCAGGTTGAGCACGGTCGCGCCGTCCCACAGCCTGGGGCGCTTTTTCACGTGGATCAGCACCTTCTCGGTGAACTCGCGATAGGAGTCATGCGGCTCGCATTGCTCGTAGTCCGTCGCGACCCGTTGCGCCAGCCCAGCCTCCAGGCCGGCCTGGCGCGCCTTCTCCTGCAGCCACGAGGCCGGCAGCGTTTGCAGGCTGCCGTCGCGGTAGCCGCCGCCGATGTCGGAATGGGCGCCGATGAACCAGCGCTGCTCGACCGGATGGTCGGCCGGGCGCGGCTCGGAGTTGGCCAGGCGGGTCCACAGGGTCGGCGCGTACGGTTCGCGGAATTCGTTGGTGGCGATGGCGTGATAGGCGTGATGGACGTGGTTGCTGAGTTCGGTGTCGTGGAAGTTGTAGAACCTGGAAAAACCCGGAAAGGGAATGCCGCCCACGGGTATGCCCAGGCTGCCGACCGTGTCCCACACGCCGACGAAATGCACGTCGGTCTCGCGCGAGAAGTTCACGCGGAAGGTCGTGGCTTCCAGCGACGAGGGGATGCAGTCGTCGCGGTAGAGCGCATAGGCTTCCGTCACGTTGTTGTCAGAGGGGTCGTTCAGCAGGCCGCATTTGCGCACCATGCCTGCCAGGCTGCGGGCGGAGTAGGCGCCGCGGCTGAAACCGAACAGGAAGATGCGGTCGCGCGGTTCGTAGCGCTGGCAAAGCCAGCGGTAGCCCGCGCGGATGTTGGCCGAAAGCCCCGCGCCAAAGGCGCCGCCGGCGAACTTGTCGATGGCGGCCCACAGGCCCTGGCCCTGCGTACCCACGCCCTCTATGTAAAGCGTTTCCTGCGTGGAGGTCTCGGGTGCCGCCTTGTAGAGTTCGTAGACATTGGTGCGGTCGTTGGGTTCGTTCCAGGTCCCGTCGAAGAATACGGCTAGATTCTTCACCATGATCGTTCTCCACAGATGGAGTCTTGCGATGAAGCTGCTTGCTGGCATGGCCCGCTTCCTGCGCGACGTAAGCTAGCACGCCGCCGCGGGCCTGCCGGGGGCGTGGTTTCCCTGCTGATCGGACGTACACCGCACTTTTGACTAGCTAATTGGTAGCGATCCGTCGCGCCGGCTGGGCTTGCAGGGCGGCACGGGAGCAGCAGGAAAACCGCACTACACCGAAAGTAGCAATCCGGCGGGCATGGACGGGCGGCGCGTCCGCGTTGGCGGCCGAGCCGCGCTTGGGGTATGTTGCGGGCAGTGCGGCCGCGGGCCGCGCATGATTAAAGAAGATGTACATGGGACCTCTAGCCATACTGGGCGCCTTGCACGAAGAAATCGCCGACCTGCTCGCGGCAATGGATCCGGGCGCCGCCATCCACCGCATCGCCATGCGCGACTTCCATGTCGGCACCTTGTGGGGCACGCCCTGCGTGATCGCGTTGAGCCGGATCGGCAAGGTGGCCGCGGCGGCAACCGCATCCATCGTGATCCAGGAGTTCAAGGCCTCGCGTGTGATCTTCACCGGCTTGGCGGGCGGCCTGCGCCAGGACGTGGCGGTGGGCGACGTGGTCGTGGCCAGCGCGCTGATGCAGCACGACATGGACGCGCGCCCGCTGTTCGGACAGCATGAGATTCCGTTGCTGGGGCGCGAGCGCTTCGACGCGGATCCGGTCCTGAGCGGGCAACTGCTGGAAAGCGCGGCACAGTTCGCGCGCGGCCATGCCGGTTTGATGCCAGGGCAGGGCGCACGGCCGCCGCGCGTGCACCATGGCCTCATCGCCACCGGCGACGTCTTCGTCAATAGCAATGACCAGGCGCACCTGTTGCGCCAGCGCCTGCCCGATGCGCTCTGCCTGGAAATGGAAGGCGGGGCCATGGCGCAGGTCTGCCACGAATTCGGCGTGCCCTTTGCGGTGTTGCGGGTGATCTCGGATCAGGCCGATCACGCGGCGAAGGCGGATTTCACCGATTTCCTGGTGAACCTGGCGCGGGTCTACACCGCGGGCATCCTGGCGCCCCTGCTGAAGTCGGGCGCGCTGCGGGAAGCCTGAGGCCGGCGCTTGTCAGCGGCCGGTGTCGGGGTAGTTGGGGCCGGCGTCGTGGAAGCCGCCCTCGCTGTAGGGATTGACCGCGCCGGGATACGGCGGGCCGCCATTGCCTTGCGCGCAACCGGCCAGGATCACGGCCGTGGCCAAAAGGGAAAGCAGGCGGGTCAAGGCGGATTTCATGATGGTCTCCTGCGCCAGGCGCCCGTGGCGGACGCATGGCGTGCGGCTGGTCTATGCAGTCGATTTTACGCTTCGGACGCGGCGCCGCGCAGGTCGCCAGGCTTGGCCTTGCGTTTGGTCTGCGGCGCCGAGCAGCGCTGCTGGTAGGCCTCTACCGCGCGGGAATTCGCCGCCTGGAAGTAGGGGTGCGGATGACCGGCTTCGCGCAGCGCGTCATGCATGCGCCCGCCCCACACGCATTGCGCCTCGGCCTGGTCCCAGAGCCGAGCGGCCAGGCCTTGCTGGCCGTGGCGCCACAGCGCCAGGCCGTAATCGGCCACGATTTCCTCGTCGCGCGGAATCTCGCGGTAGGACTGCTTCATCAGGTCCAGCCCGCCGTCGATGTCGCCCCTCAGGGCCAGGATCCAGCCCAGGGTGCCCAGGTTGTAAGGGAGGGGGCCGGCGGTGGCTATGGATGTACGCGCCTGGGCTTCGGCCTGCGCCAGGTGATCGGGAAAATCCGCCAGGTAATAGGCGATGCTGTTGGCCCAGTCGGGTTCGTCCCGCAAGGGTACATCGGCTTGGCGGCGCTGCAGTTCCAGCGCGTCTTCCAGCGCCAGGGCAGGCATGCCCAGCAGGCGTTCCAGCTTGAACCTTGCGCGCAGCACGTCGCGGTCCGCGGGTGCGGACCCGGAACGGGCACGTGCCAGCCATTGCCGCGCCAGGTCGGCGCGCCCGGCCATCAGCAATAGATTGGCCATGTCCAGCTGTTGCAGCGGTTGTGCGCCGCAGTCGGTGGCATCCACCAGTTGCAGCGCGCCCTCGGCATCGCCCTGGCTGAACTTGCGGTTGATGGCGTCCAGCTCATCGAAGCACTGGCGGTTTTCCGCCGCGCTCGCTTCGACGGATATCGACAGCGTGGCAGCCGGCCGATCGTGGCTGAAGTACGCCGTGTTGCCCTGGGCCGTGCTGTAGCCCAGGTCCACCCATTGCTCGCCCCAGCGCACGTGCATGGTGGTGACGTAAGGCCAGCCCCCCAGCGGATCCTTATCCCCGCCGCTTTGCAACTGGAACACGCTGCCCCAGGCGCCGCTGCCTATGCGCCGGATCAACGTGTAGTCCTCGGCGGAATGCGCCTCGCGGGTCCAGATCCAGGCGCTGCGGCCCAGCGCGTCGGTGACGCCGTGCACGATGCCGTCGTGGTCGGGCGTACCCTCGATGGACTGGTCCTTGCCTGTCAGGAACAGGCGGTATGGCGTATTGGGAGCGATGGCGCTGCCACGGCTGTTGTCCAGCTTCAGGAGCAGGTAGCGGCCGTGTTTCCCCTTGCCGTACTGCGGCATGCCTTGAGGCGGCTCCGCGGGCGTGCTGCGGGTGGATGGCTTCTTGGTGGACGAGCTGGCGCAGGCGTAGGCCGGCAGGGCCGCCAGGGCAAGCGCGAGCGCGCCGGACAACATCAACGGGGACAGCCTGGATTGCAGAAGCGTCATGGGTGCTGCTTGAGGTCTGAGCGATGGGGCCTGAGAGACAGGCGGCATTCTCTCAGAGAACACAGTGCGGCGCTGGTTTGCCTGCAATGGCGGCGGCCGCCGCGGATCGGATGCGGCGGGCGCGCTCCTGTGGCATTCTTGCGCCCGCGACCCGCCGCCGCCCGCGGCGCATTCCCGTTCCGTGATGCCGACATTCTTCCTGCGGTTGTTTGATTTCCTGCTGCTGTCCGCCGCGGCGGCGCTCTTTGGCGCTTGCCTGACTTCGGTGCTGAAGACCGATGCCTACGGCTGGATGATTCCGGATGCGCCGTTCCTGTACGGGCCGTTCGAGTTCTATGTCGATTCCGCCTTGGCGGGGTTGGCCGGCCTGCTGTCGCTGGCGTTGGCCGAGCGCTTGGCGCGGGTGCGTCGCTCGGCCGCATGGCGGGCCGCTGCGACGCTGGCCGCCGTGCTGGTTGCGCTGTATCTGGCGCCGCCGGACCCGCAGGTGTTTGGCAACACCTGGGCGCCGGGCGAGGCCACGAGGGAACTGTTCGTGGCGCAGTGGCGCATGGTGCTGCCCATTGCGTTCGCGGCGCTGGCGCTGCGCCTGGGATTGCGGAGCATGCTCGCGCGGTCTGGGACCTAACCCTGCTCCAGCCGGTAGAACTGCTGGCTTGCGATCAGCGTCGCGCCGCAGGATGTCTTCATGCCTTCCAGGGCGGTGCGCCGGTCCGAACTGACGGCGGCCGCGCCTTCGACGATGGTATGCGTGCCGCCGCACTTGGGGCAGGTGACGCGGTCCCCCAGCCGGGCCATGGGCTGGCCGAAGATCATGACTGTTTCGTCGCCCGTGACGACCACCCCGCCATGCGAGGTGCGGTCGCCCTTGCGTATCACCGATAGCTGCGCCATGGCTGCCTGTTGCCCTGTCAGTTTGGTTATGTGTGCTTACAGATAGGTGCCGTCGGGGGCCTGCCGCGGCGTGCCGGTGACGAACGTGCCGTCGGGCGCCATGCGGACCGGACCGTCGCCGCCGAGGTAGCGGCCGTCAGGCGCGCGCTGCGGCTTGCCGGCGACGTAGGTGCCATCTGGCGCGCGCGTGATGGGCCCGCCGTCGCCGACGTAGGTGCCGTCGGGGCAGCGGCGCGGCTTGCCGTTGATGAAGCGGCCGTCGGGCATCATGTGGAATGACTTGTTCATCGCGCATCCTCGTCCTGGGGAACCCGCATGATATCCAGGGTCCGTGATGCGTTTTGTAATAGGACGTGTCATCTTCAAACGCAAGGCCGTTACAGATATGGGAGGATCGGTCCTCTTCGCAATGCTCGCCGCAGGCCCGGCGGCCGCGTTCCTGCCATCCAACCAGACCCATATGAGCGATATCGACATACTGCTGCAGCCCATACCCGGCGAGGCGCCTTGCGGCGCCGACATGGTGTTTTCCGCCGAGTTCGACGCCGTGCGCGAAGCCCGCCGCCACGATGATCCGAACCTGGACCAGGGCGACTGGGTCATCGACATCAAAGAGGCCGATTGGCCGGAAGTCATCCGCATCTGCACCATTGTGCTGCGTGAACAGAGCAAGGACGTGCGCGTGGCTGCCTGGCTGGCCGAGGCCTGGGCCAAGACGCGCGGCTTCGCCGGCCTGCGCGACGGCTATCTGCTGGTGGACGGCCTGTGCCGCCACTATTGGGAGGGCCTGCATCCCGTGCCGGACGAGGGCGACGTGCAGCAGCGCGTGGGCAATCTGGCCTGGCTGCTGGCGCGCTCGCAACAACTGATCCGCGAATTGCCGTTGACGCAGTCCGAGGGCGGGCGCTATGGCGCGGCCCTGTGGGACAGCGCCTCGCAGCTGGCCAACGCGGTCAAGCGCGCGCCGCAGAACGCGGCCGAGATCACGCGCGGCAAGCTCACGCTGGACCAGTTCGACGCCGCGCGCCGCGATACGCCGCCGGCCTTCTATTCCGAACTGGAAGGCAATCTGCAAAGCTGCTTCGCGGCGCTGGATACCCTGGAACAGACCCTGGCGCAGCGCCTGGGCGATGAGGGCCCGGCCTTCTCGCCGGTGCGCGACGCGCTGCGCGACGTGACCGAACTGACCCGCCGCTTCGCCCGCGACGCCGGGCTGCTGGTGCGCGCGGATACCGCGGCGCCGGCCGCTCCCGCCGCTGCGCCCGCAGTTGCCCGGATGGAGCCGACCTTGTCCGCCGCCGACCCTGTTTCCGCCGCGCCCGCGCCCGCGGCCGCGCGCGGCCCGCTGCAAACGCGCGAGCAGGCGCTGGCGCAGCTGCGCGAAGTGGCTGAATTCTTCCGCCGCACCGAGCCCCACAGCCCGGTGGCCTATCTGGCCGACAAGGCCGCCAGCTGGGGCGAGATGTCGCTGCACCTGTGGCTGCGCACCGTCCTCAAGAATGGCGATGCGCTGTCCGGCCTGGAAGAGCTGCTGGGCGTGCCCAAGCCGCCGGACCACAACGGCTGAGCCCAGCCATTGCTTGAGCGGCAACCGGCCCTTGCGGGCCGGCCAGGCGCCTAGCGGCTGGCGCGGAACTCGATGCGGCGGTTTTTGGCGCGGCCTTCCGCCGTGGCATTGGTGGCGAGCGGCTGGTCGGGGCCGGCTCCCAGCGTCTCGAAGCGCGCGGGCGGCAGGCCCTTGTCCACCAGGTAGGTCTTGACGGCGTCGGCGCGCGCCTGGCTCAGCGCCAGGTTGGTGCTGCGGCTGCCGGAGCTGTCGGTGTGGCCGATGATCTGCACCTTGTCGCTGTGCAGCTTGGGCACCACGTCCGCCACCTTGTCCAGCAGCTCGCGGCCGCGCGTGGTGAGCGTGGCGCTGCCGGTCTCGAATTCCACCACGCGGTTGGTCAGGACCTGGTCGAGCAGCCCCTGCTCGTCCTTGCTGGCGGACACGCGCAGGCCGTTGACGATCTTGTAGGTGGGATTGAGCGAGGTCGCGAAGGCGCTGGCAATCTGCTGGCGCGAGGCTTCGTTCTGCACTTCGCCGCGCAGGCGGATCTGGGTGCCGTCGATTTCCAGCTGGCCGCGGTTGATCTGTTTCAATGGCTGGCCGATGAGCTTGCCGACGTGCTCGGACCAGTTGGGCGGCGCGACCACGCCGCCCACATCGATCTGGTCGATCACGTTGCCCACGCCGTACACCTGCTGCAGCCGCGCCAGCACGTTGGCCTTGGTGGCCTCGTCCGGCACGGCGCCGCTGGCCACGACCTGGCCGGGCTGGGGGATGACGTTGGCGGGCACCACCGTGGCCGCGTCCTGGGCTGTGGCCGTGCAGGCATACAGCGCGGCCATGAGCAAGAAGGAATAGCGCATGGTCAGGCTCCGGTGAAGACTTCAAGAAAGGTGTCCAGCGCCAGGCGCAAGGACAGGCGCGGCTGGTCCAGGTAGCTGGACAGCTTGGCCAGGCCATGGCTGGCCGACACGTGGTTGCGGACCCAGGGCGCGTCTTCCAGCACGATGTGCTGTTCGGCATACGCCTGCGGCGTGGACAGCAGGCTGGCCAGGGTCTGCGGCGAGGCGCCGCGGAAGTCGACCGCCAGCCGGTGCTTGCCGGCGATGCGGCCGATGAAGAGGGTGATCTCGAAGTCCGCGCGCGACAGGAAGGGCGAGATCAGCGTCATCCAGTAGGCGGCCACCAGGTTGATGTAGAGCGGATCGTCGGGCAGCGGCAGCGACAGTCCCTTGTCCAGCTGCGAGGAGCCGCTGGACATCACCGGCTCCAGCAGGATGCCCAGCGCCAGGATGATGTCGTGCACGCGCGCGGCGTGGCCGTTGCCGCGCAGCATCGCTTCCAGCCGTTCCAGCGTCTGCAGGTCGACGAAGGCGTCGAAGCCGTCGTCGGCCGCCGTGCGGATCTCGCCTTCCAGTTCGTTGAGCGTCTGCAGCGCCGAGGCGGGATCGCTGTCCTGCATCAGCAGGGCGGCGGTGCCGCTCATGCGGTTCCACATGCGGCTGAAGGCGATGGGGCTGCGGGCGATGAAGGCCAGCGGCTTCTGCACCTCCACCGAGGTGGCGGACAGGAAAGGATAGCGGCGGCCCGACAGGTCCTGGCTGGGCTGCAGGTGACCCGCGATGGCCAGCTTGCCGCGCGATCCCAGGATGGCGAACGGCATGGGCTCGGCCTCGTCGTACAGCGCCTTCCAGTGCGGCTCCTGCGCCAGCATCTCCATGGTGCTGGCGACCCAGGCATCCAGCGTGGCCATCAGCTGCGGATGCGAGGTGTTCTTCACGAAGTCGCCGCGGCTGGGGATCTTGCCGAAGTAGGCCGTGCGGAACAAGGGGGACTGCGGGTTGCTCATTGCGGCGCTCCGGGTTGCGTCTGGGCGGAGGATTCGGAAGAGGCGCCGATCACGGACGAGGGCAGGCGCAGGTTGCGCAGGCCCTGGCTGCCGCCGGGCTCGCTGCCGCCGGCGCCGGGCGCCTGGGCGTTGCTGATGATGCGCAGCTTCACCGGCACCGTCACGTTGGATTTGCCCCAGCTCATGTTGAAGCTGCCGTCGGCGTTGGCGGTGCGCTGGGCGGTGGCGATCAGGCGCTCCAGGCCGAAGCGGCCGGGTTCGTTGACGATCTCGACCACGCTGCCGTCGAAGGTGGTGGCGGTGATGCGCGCGCCGGGGGCGCCCTGGGCGTTGGGCCACACGAAATTGACCCACTGCGGCGGGGTGTTGCGGTAGCGCAGCTGCTGGCCGTCGATCTCGATCGTGTACTCGGTCACGCCGGCCGCGGGCTTGGGCTGGATCTGGAACAGCGTCTGCGGCTGGCTGGCTGCGCCACTGCCGGCCGCGCCACCCGAAAGCGGTGCCACCCATTGCGCGAAGTTGGCCGTGAAAGCGGGCTGCAGGCTCACGCCCATGTCGCCCCAGGTGCGCGCCGTGAGGATGTCGCCGCGGCGCACGGTCAGGGGACCCAGCGTGTCGTTGACGTACCTGGCGATGCTGCCCTGCGGGCCGAACACCTGGCCGATCTCGTCGCTGCTGGCCTCGACGCTGGCGCGGCTGGCGAAGGGATACTTCTCCGCCAGGGTCTGGTTGAACGGACGGTAGACCTGCGCATTCCAGACCTTGTTCAGCTCGGACTCCGCCGGTTGCATGGTGACGGCGTAGGCCTGGATCAGCGGGCGCACCAGCAGCGGACGCAGGGTCTCGCGCTGCGTCGCCGACATGCCTGCCAGCATCTGCTCGTCCACCAGCTTCAGCGCATCGGCCAGTTCGGAGTCCTTGCCTTCCAGCGTCTGGCGCATCAGCGTCAGCGCGCCCGGGCCGGGATCGCCCTGGTTGTTCAGCAGGTTGAAGCGGGTGCGGATCTTCGACAGCGCGCCCATGTAGTTGCCCAGCAGCGACTGGTTGTCGCGAGTGACCACCAGCCGCGCCACGTCGGAGAATTCACGCCCCACCGGACCCATCGGAATCGCCTCGCCGTTGGCGGCGGTGGCGGGTGCCGCGGACGGCGGCGTCTGGCGCAGGATGACGCGCTTGAACCAGCCGACCACGCCGCTCTGCGCCTGCTGCAGCCCGGCGTTGATCAGCGAGGGATTGTCCCAGGAGGTCTGCTCATAGGTGGTGTTGATGAGCTTGGCGATGGGCGAGGTCTGTGGATCGCCCAGGCGGTTCATCGCGCCCACCGATTGTTCGAAGCTCGTGAAGGGCTTGATCGTCACGCCGCGCAGGAACTTCTGCCATTCCTCGGCGTACTCGGTCTTGTACATCGTCGCCAGGCTTTTCTGGATCTGCTCCGGGCTGCCTTCCAGCGTCAGGTCGTCGCGCGCGTTCACGCCCAGCACCCAGTCGCTGGTCTGCACTTCCTTCTTGGCGGCCTCGCCGATGGCGGGCTGGATGTACTGCTCCCAGGCTTCGCGCGTGAAGGTGCCGGGGATGGCATAGCTGCCCGCGACCACGCCCGCGTCGTTCTCGCCCACGATGCGCGCCACCGTCATGGCCTGGAAGCGCGTGGCGGCGCGCGCCTTGAGCGTGGCATAGGCGCGTTCGCGCGCCGGCATGCCCTGCATCACGGCGCGCAAGCTGCCGCGGGTCTTCTCGACCAGCGCCAGGTTGGTGTCGATCTGCGGCCAGCCTTCGTCCTGCGCGCGGCCGACGTAGAACGAGATCAGCCGCTCGGCGCTGCGGATCAGCTGGTCGCGCGGCATGGCGCCGCGGTTGGTCTCCAGCCAGCCGCGCCAGAAGCGCGTGATCTGGTCGGACAGGTGCGTGGGATCCACGTGCTGATGATTGGCCATCATCAGGTAGGTCTTGAGCGCGTTGTAGGCGTCGTCCGCATTGGTGGGCGAGGCGTCCTGGAACAGGGTGTCGCCATTGGTCGCGTGCGCGGCGCGGGCCTGCTGCGGCGCCGGTTGCGGCGTGCTCCCGTTGGCCGCCGCGGCAGAGGTATCGACCTTGGCCAGGAAGTCTTCCAGGCTGGCCTTCACCGGCGCCAGCATGAATTGGCGCGCGCCGTTGTAGTACTCGGCCAGCAGCCGCTCCTTCAGCACGTCGCCCTGGTACAGGCCCAGTCCCAGGGACCACGGCCGGCTGGAGGAATAACGGTCCAGCTGCTCGATGCGGTCCTGCAGGATCTCCATCGCTTCCAGTCTGCTCTGCAGGTCGGTGCGTTCGCTTTGCAGGCGGACCACCTTGTCCAGGTCGGCCTGCACGTTCTGCGCCAGTTGCCGGTTGCCCAGGTACGACCAGCTCCAGCCGCCCAGCACCAGTCCCAGCGCCAGCACCAGGCCGAAGAAGGCCAGGTAGCGCATGCGCGTCTTGGCGGGGCTGGCGTGCTGGCGCACCAGTTTCTTGTCCGCGAAGATCACGCTGGAGAACAGCTCGCGCAGGAAGAAGCCGTTGTTGGAGGTCACGCTGCGCGACTGCGCGCGCGCTGCGGGCCGCAGCTCGAAGCGTTCGGCCAGCCGTTCGGTCGACGTGCTTTGCGTGACGCCTTCCTGTAGCGCGCTGGTGAAGTAGAAGCCGCGGAACACCGGCTTGTACTGGAACGGATTGGTTTCGAACAGCGTCGACAGGAAGGTGCGCAGCGCGGGCTTGATGCCGGCGAATTCCAGCGGAAAGGTCAGCAGGCCCGGCGGCAGGTCGCGGCTGTTGCGCAGCGAGATCTGCGCCGTGCCCATTTCCTTCAGGCCTTCATACAGCTCGTCGAAGCGGCTGTCGAACAGCGCCAGCACGTCGCGGTTTTCCTCGGCGCCGTAGGGCAGGGTTGCGCCCCAGACGCGGTCGCGCTCGCTCTGGTCGCTGTCGGAGAAGAACTCGCTGAAGCCCGAGATCAGGTCCGCCTTGGTGAAGATGATGTAGACCGGCGCGAACACTTCCAGGCGGTCGGTCAGCTCCTGCACGCGCTGGCGCAGGTTCTTGGCCAGGTTGATCGCGAACTCGGGGCCTGCGCCCGTCAGCTCGTCGATGCTGGCGGCCACGATGATGCCGTTGATGGGTGCCTTGGGACGGTGCCGCTTGAGCAGGTCCAGGAAGCCCATCCATTCATTGCGGTCCTCTTCATGCACCGAGTAGCGGCCGGCGGTGTCCAGCAGGATGCCCTCGGTGGTGAAGAACCAGTCGCAGTTGCGCGTGCCGCCCACGCCTCGCACCGCCGCGCCGTTCTTGTCCGCGAAGGGGAACTGCAGGCCGGAATTGATCACGGCGCTGCTCTTGCCGGCCGCGGGGTTGCCGATGACGATGTACCAGGGCAGCTCGTACAGGGCCTCGTTGCCCGAGGTCTGGCCGATCTTCGAGGTCTTGATGGTGCGTACCGCCTGGGTCAGCCGCGTGCGCAGCGCTTCCACGTCGTTGCGGTTGGCGGCCGCGCCCGTCTGCACCTGCTGTTCCAGCATGTCGCCCAGGTTCTTGTTGGCTTTTCGGGTGCGCCGCCGGCGCCACAGATAGGCGCACAGCCACAACAGTACGCATATGCCCAGGGCGATGCCCGCCCAGATCAGGCCGATCTCCACCGTGTCGGCGAACAGGAACAGGAACACCACCAAGGCCAGCAGCCCGAGCGCCATGAAGGTGCGGGGATTGGCCAGCGCGCGCGAGGACCAATGTCGGCCCTCGCTGATGGCGCGGGAAGTGCCGGATAGGAGATCGGAGGGGCTGCGCATGGTTTGAGCTATGTTCTTTTGGGTCAGGCGGGGAGGGGTTCGGAGGAAGACACCAGCACCAGCGTCCGCAGCGCGGGGTCCTGGGTCATGAGTGCGAGCACGGGCGCGCCGGCCTGGGCGCAGGCGGCGCCCGCGACGGCCACGGTCAGCAGATGCGCGGCCGCGCCGGTATGGCCGCAACCGGAGCTCACCGCCAGGCATTCCTGGTTGGGGTCCAACGCCGGAAACAGCGCGGCAGCCAGGCCGGCGGTCTCCAGCGGGCGGCTGCCGCGGTGGTCGGCATCGCTGATCAACGCGGCCACGCCATCGGCGGGCTGGCCTTGTTCGGCCAGGAATTGCGCGGCCAATTCGGTCAGCCGGGGTTCATGCAGCGCGCCGCGCGCGTCGGCGCCGACCGAACGCGGCGCTTGCGCCGACAGGATCAGGGTCAGCGCGGCGTCGGCCCGTGCGGGCTCAGCGCCCGAGGCTTGCGCGGCCAGGTCCAGCAGCAGGCCCGCAGCGGCTTCGCCAGGAATCTGGCCCTGCGGGTTGGCATTGGTCATGAGCCGGCCGGCGGCGTCCCATTGCTCGACCCGCGTGGCGTCGATGTAGGAGTCGGCGACCGCGACCAGGCGCAGCGTGGCGCTGCGCGCGGTCAGGGGTTCCTGCGCCAGCTGGCGCAACAGGCCGTCGCAGGCGAGCGCGTCTTGCGCGGCATGCAGGCGCAAGGCGATGCGGCTGGCCGGCCACGCAGCCGTCGCGCGCATCTGGTCCGCGGCATGGTCGCGCACGGCGTCCGGCCATTGCGCCGGCAGCAGCAGTTCCAGCTGCAGCAGCGGCCATGCCTCGTCGCGTTGCGGTTCGCCCTGGTTCAGCACGATGGAGCGCGCCTCCTGCGACAGCGCCTCCACCACTTCCGCCAGCAGGGCGGTTGCACGCACGCATTCTTCCTCGAGCGCGGCGGCCGGGGCGCGGGCCTCGCGCGCCGTCGCGCGCAGCGCCTCGGTATCGAGTTGCGGCGCGCGCGCGCTGAACACCGGAAAGCCCTGCGTGTTCTTGAAAGACGGATCCAGGTCCGGACGCTGCTGCGCGGTCAGCGCCGCGTGGATGGCGGCAGGTTCGCTTCCGGCTGCGGCGCTGGCGGCGCTGGCCAGCACGCGCAGGCGCGCGGCGGCGGGCGCGGGCTCGGCCGCCTGGGCCGTGTTGTCCTGCGCGGGCTGCGCCGGCGCGGCGCGGGCCTCGCGCCGCGCGCGGACGATGCGCGTGCCGCCCCATGCCGCGACAATCAGCGCCAGCGGCAGCGCGAACAGATAGAGGCCGATGTCCACGCCGGTGGGCAGCGTGCGCGATTCCTGCCACCAGATGATGACGGCGAGCCAGACCACGCCGAAGACGAGGGCCAGCAGCAGCCCGGTTTTGAGTATGCGGCTCATGGATGCGACCCGACGCTTGCGAAGTTGATCATTGCGCGGCCTCGCCATTGCGCCGCATGACGCCCGGGCGGCGCAGCTCGGTGTGGCCGAAGTCCATCATCTTCCAGCGGCCGCCCCAGGTCAGGCCGACGCGCTCGGCGGTTTCGCCAAAGAGTTCATAGCCACGCATGGCCCAGGGATCCTTCTCGGACACGACCACCTTGCCGTCGCGCAGGAAGGCGCTGTCCGCGGCCAGGCCGAACTGGTGATAGCTCTGGTAGGCGCCGGCATTGGTCACGTGCGAGCCCATCTTCGCGAGTTCCGCCTGGCGGTCCGGGCTGCGATAGCCTTCGATCAGCACCATCTCGTAGCCGTGCTCTTCGCGCATCACGCGGTACGCGGCCAGCAGGCGCTGGCGGTAATCGGCGTCCAGCAGGTTCCAGTCGCGGCTGGCGCCGCCCAGGTTGGGACGCACCAATTCCACTTCGCGCGTGGTGAACGCTTCAGGCGGCAGCGGGGGCGGCGGGACCAGTCTTTCGCCAGTCAGCAAAGCCTGGATGCGAGGGTCTGGACCCGCGGTCCGATCCTCGTAAACAAATGTGTGATTGTGTCGCATGACGAAAGCGAAAAGTGACGGAAGCAGCACAACCAACAGCACTGCGGCGATGTGCCAGCGGTACGCCGAAAACGCGCCGCCGGCCTTTCCGAAGCCCGTGCGCAGCGCCTGCGCGGAGTCGCCCACGGCCCCGCCGGCGTGTCCCGCGCCGCGCGCCATGCCCTGGCGTATTCCCTGCGCGAACGCGCGCGCTCCCCGTGCCGTGGCCTCCCGCAAGGACGGAAAGACAAGCAACGCGGAGACGCCGATGGCGAGCAGAAAGTAGAGCGGCAGCAGGAGCAGCAAGGAGGTCCCTCAGTTACGAAGGCGTAATCTTTTGTTCTATTCGGGATTCAGGCAAGCGCTTGGACGTTGCAAAACGCGTCCGTGGCTTAGAACTCGTAACAAGAAACGGTGATGCGAAAGAAGTCATCAGGTATTCTCGAACCCCTTGGTTACAGGGGTGCTGACAGCCCCTGCAGACACGGGACTTCGCATGGCAGAAGACGAAAAAAGATCGCGATCACCGACCTCTGTTCCCAGCTTGCTCGCAGGACGCTCACCGTCACCGGATGAACGCGCGGCGTCGCGCATCCTCGCCGCGCTAGAGGGGCGAGTGCCGGACGCCGAAGTCAAACACCTGGCGCCCAAGCGCCGTTCCCGCTTGCCGCTGGCCTTGCTGCTGCTGTTGCTGACGGGCGCTGCGGGCGCGGTGCTATATAGCGTGTTCGATACGCCGCCGCTGCCTGTGGTCGCTGAATCGACTCCTCCTGTTACGCCGCCGGCGCAGCCCGTCGCCGCGCCAGCCGCTACAACAGCGGGTGCGCGCGTGGCCGCTGCCGATCCCGACCCGCAGCCTTCTTCCGCGGCCGTCATCGAAGACCATCCTCTCGCGCAATTGGGACTTCCCAATGCCGATGAGGACCGGACGCCCGAGAACCCCTTGTCTGCGCTGGCCGTCACCGCTACGCCGCCGCAGCCTCGCGCTGCGTTGCAGGCGCAGGCCGCCGCGCCCAAGGCTGCCGGGCCCACAGTGCCGCGCGCGAACACCGCGCAGGCCTCGCCCAAGGCGTCGCCCCAGGCCGCGCCGCAGCGCGCCAAGACGCCACGCAACGATTCCGACGCCGCATTGCTGGCTGCGCTGATGTCCTATGGCCTGCCACCGGCTTCGCCGCCCGGGACCAAGGTCTACAAGAACGACGGCGTCTTCGTGCGCGAACTGCCGGGCTCGCCCTTGGCGGCGCGCCTGGAGCAATGCCGCAAGCTGGGCTTCCTGGAAAGCGAGCAATGCCGCTTGCGGGTGTGTTCGGGTTATTGGGGCACCGCGCCCGAATGCCCGAATCCGCAAGCCCAGGTCGAACCCTGAGTCCTCAGAGAAGGTTTTTCCCCGCAATGGATCCGACTGCAACCCCCGGCTTGTTCAGTTCCGACGCCCGCCTTTTCAGCCTGGAAGGCGAGGGCGCGCTCGCCTCGCTGCAGGTCGAGGGCTGGATCGCGCGCGAAGCCTTGTCGGGCGTTTCGCAAACGCGCGTGGTCGCGCTGTCGGATAACGCCGGTCTGGATTTGCGCGACATGATCGGACGCCCCGCGACGTTGTGGACCACCCGGGCCGACGGCAGCCGCGCGGGCCGCAGCGGCCTGGTGCGCGAAGCCGAGCTGCTGTCGGGCGACGCGGGCCTGGCGCGCTACCGCCTGACCATCGCGCCCTGGCTGTGGCTGGCCACGCAGCAGCGCAACAGCCGCGTGTTCGAAGCGCGTTCCGTGCTGGACATCGTCGGCCATGTGCTGGGCGGCTACGAAGGCTATGTGCATCGCGTGGCCGCCGACGCGGCCGAAGCGCAGGCTGGCGTGGCGCCGCGCCCCTACACCACGGAGTACCGCGAGACCGACTATGACTTCATCAGCCGCCTGCTGGCCGAAGCGGGACTGGGCTGGACGGTGGCCGAAGACCCGGAGGTTCCTGCGCGTCACGTCGTGCTGATCTTCGCTGATAGCCGCGGCCTGGCCGAGGACTCGGAGTCCGCGGGCGGGGGCGTGCGCTTTCATCGCGCGGGCGCGACCGAATCGCGCGACACCGTGCAGGCCATGGCGCGCCAATGGCGGCGCGGCCCGGACCGCGTCACGGTCCTGGGCTGGCATGGCGGCGGCAAGCGCGCGGTGGCGGCCGAGGCGCTGGCGGGTCCCGTCGAAGGCGGCGAAGAGGCTGGTCTGGAATGGTACGAAGTGGCCGGCCACGGCAGCTTTGCCGATGAAGCCGAGGCGCGGCGCCAGGCGACCTTGGCGATGGAAGCGGTGCAGGCCGCTGCGGAAACCTTTGTCGGCCTGGGCAGCGTGCGTACCTTCCGTTCCGGCACGCGCTTCACTTTGCAGAACATGTCTCCGCTGGGTCCCGCCGCTGAAGAGGGCTTCGAACCCGCCTTCGCGCTGGACCGGGTCGAGCACGTAGGCATCAACAATCTGCCGCCCGAGACCCGCGCCTCGCTGGCGCAGCGGCTGGGCGGGCTGGACGCGTATCTGGCGTTGGACGCCGAGGCTCCCGAGTCGCCAGGCGTAGAGCGCGCGCGCGCCGAGCAGTCGCGGGCCGACGCTGCCGTGTTGGCGAAGGCGCGCGAGGTTGGCTATGCCAATCGCTTCCAGGCGGTGCGCTGCGACCGCCCCTGGCGGCCGGCGCTGCCGCAGGCGCGCGGCGCGCGCTTGAGCGGCGCGCCTTCGGTCCATGGCGTGCACACCGCCATCGTCACGGACGCGGACGGCGCGGTGCAGCCGCGGGAGCAGGACGAGATCCTGCGCAACAAGCGCGGCGACGTGCGCATCCGTTTCCATTGGCAGGCCGACGGCGCGGAGGGGCTGGCCAAGAGCCGCTGGGCCCGCGTGGCTCAGCGCCAATCGGGCGCAGGCATGGGCATGAGCTTCGTGCCGCGCATCGGCCAGGAGGTGCTGGTGCGCTTCCTGGACGACGACGTGGACCAGCCCATCGTCGTGGGCGCGCTGTACAACGGCCGCGGCGAGGGCGGCACGCCCGCCACGCCGGGCGGCCGCGACGGCGGCCAGGCCGACACCGAGGTCTACGCCGCCGCGCGCGATAGCGCGCCCAGCGCCCAGGCCAACCTGGCGGGAGGCAATGCGCCCGCCTGGCATGGCGCGGCCGGCGGCGACGAGAACCACCGCAACGCCGCCGCGCTCAGCGGCTTCAAGAGCAAGGAGTTCGGCGGCTCGGGCTACAACCAGATCGTGTTCGACGACAGCGACGGACAACTGCGCGTGCAGATCAAGAGCAGCCTGGAAGCCAGTGAACTGAACCTGGGCCACCTGATCCATCAGGCCGGCAACTACCGCGGCGGCCTGCGCGGCCTGGGCGCCGAGCTGCGCACCGATGCCTATGGCGCCGTGCGCGGCGGCGCGGGCGTGCTGCTCAGCACCTACGCCGGCACCGGCGCCTCCGCCGGCCCCGCAGGCGAAGCCGCGGGCTTGCAGGCGCTGGCCAGCCAGGCCGACCAGATGGCGCGTTCGCTGGACGGCGTGGTCGGCGCGCACCAGGGCTTGCGGCTGGCAAGCGCGCTGGGCTCCAGGGGACCGGAAGCCAGCGTGCTGGACGACGGCAAGGCGCCGCTGGCGGCCATGCATCGCGCCGTGTCCGGCACCGTCGCGGGCGACAGCCTGGACGGCGCGCGCAGCGACGCCTCGGCCAAGCACACCCAGGCGGCCGAGGGCAAGGTGCCGCACCTGACCGATCCGGTCGTGTTCATGGCCGCGCGCGCGGGGCTGGCGCAGGTCGCCGGCGAACACATGCAATACACCGCCGGCGAGACCGTGCACTGGTCGGCCGGCAAGGACCAGAACCTGGCCGTGATGGGCGCGCTGCGCGTGCATACCGGGCAGGGCCTGGGCATCGTCGCCGGCCTGCAGCAGGGCGGCGCGGACTCCGGCCTGGACCTGATCTCCGCCACGGGCGACGTGCACGTACAGGCCCAGCACGACATCCTGCGCGTGCAGGCGCAGAAGGACATCACCATCGGCAGCGCCACGACCAACGTGGAATGTGCCGCGCCCAAACGCATCCGCATCGCCACCGCGGCCGGCGCCAGCATCGTGCTGGAAGGCGGCAACATCACGGTGACCGCGCCGGGGCGCATCGACGTGAAGACGGGGAACAAGCAGTTTGCCGGGCCGGACCAGATGTCCTATGCCCTGCCCGTGTTCGTGCAGAGCGCGCCCGCGCCGATGAAGCTGGCCCTGCGCCTGCAGGACATGCCGGGGGCCCATGGCATCGCGCCGGAGGGCGAGACCTGGCGGATCGTGAAGGTGCCTGCGGAACTGAACGTGGTTCAACAGGGTGGACGCATCAATCCCCAGGTGTTCGATTCGTCGGAGTGGTCCGAGGTCTTGGGCGAAGGGAAGACGCCCGCCGGCGGCGAACTCGGCCTGACGGAAGCGCAGCAATACGCCGTCCATAGCGAAGTGATGGCAAATCCCGGCCGCGTATGGCTGATCAGCGGCCTGACCGCGCAAGCCATGACGCCAGCGCGTTGGACGACGACCTCGGAACAGGCGACGTCGGAGCGGATTCTCGATGCCCTAAATTTTGCGCGCAAGGGTTCGGAACTGGACACGGCGCACGCCGACTGGCTGTCCGAGCATGCCCTGGCCGACGGCTCGGCGCAGGGCCTGGAGACGCTCAAACCCAAGACGAAGGCATAAGGCAGGCGCCCGCCGGCTTGCGTTCAAGAAAAAGGCCATGGATAAACTCGACATAGACCAGTACACCGCGCAGATCGTCCCGGACACGATGACGACGGTATCGGGCCAGTACTTCGACCTGAACCAGCCCTTCGCCATGCCGCGGTATGGCAACCGCTGCGAGTCCTACATCACCGGCCGGGAATACATGGCGGCCGTGGCGGCCGCGATCCGCGGGGCGCAAAGCTTCATCATGATCGCGGACTGGCAGATGGACTACGACGTGGAGCTGGAGCGGCGCGGCGAGAACGGGCATCCGGGCCGTCTGTCTTCGCTGCTGGCGGCCGCGATACAGCGCGGGGTGCATGTGCGCATCCTGCTCTACGATTCGATCAGTATGGCTCTAAATACGCACGATGACACGACGCAGGACATGCTGCATGGCTTGCCCAAGGGCAAGGGTTCCATCCGTGTCATGCTGCAGAATGCCAATACGGGGCGGATTCCGGCAACAAACACTTTTTTTTCCCATCATCAGAAGTTCGTGCTGGTGGACGGAAAACAAGCATTCCTGGGCGGAATCGATCTGGCCTATGGCCGTTGGGAGACTCCGTCCTTCGATGTCGTCATCGACCCGAAAATCCACGTGTTGAACGACGCGTACAACGCGCAGCTTGTGGCGGCCAGGAAGGCGACCCAGGCAGAGCTGGACCTCACCCGGGCCTCGGGGGGACTGCCGGGATTTGAGCCTCCGTTGGGCGGAGCTCTGCTCGATCCCTTGCGGCAGCCGCGCGAACCATGGGAAGACGTGGCCATGAAAGTCGAGGGCCCCGCGGCCTTCGACGTTTTCCTGAACTTTGTGTTGCGTTGGAACAGCTTCGCGCGCGCGGGTACCAATGTGTTCGATCCAAGCATGGATGCGAGTTGGTTCGACCGAGCGAAGGGGTCTCAGCATTTGCTTGATCCGCAGACGCGCGGCAGCGGCAATGCCACGGTGCAGATATGCCGTTCGGCCTCGTCGACACAGTTGCGGGATGAACTGAAACTCTGGGGCGACAATTACAAGTACGTCAACGACGACTGGAAGACGCCCAACCCGAAGCGCCGGAAGATAGTTCAGGCCGCCCGGGCGAAGTGGGCGGCTAACCATCAGACCAGCATCCGGGACGCGATGGTCAACTGCATCCGGTCGGCGCAGGCCTACATCTACATCGAGAATCAGTTCTTCATTTCCGATTGCGGGGTGGATCAGCTCGGCAAGAAAACGTCGCCGGGGACGAATCCCATCATTCCGGAATTGGCCAATGCGATAGGGGCGGCGATCTATGCGGACCGGCCCTTCCATGTGTGGCTGGTGCTGCCAGAGCATCCGGAAGGCCTGTTGGAAGAGCCGGCGACCATGTCCCAGACGTGGTGGGCGCTACAGGGCGTCAAGCGCGCGCGCAACAGCCTGGTGCATCGAATCAACGCCACACTGTACGCCAAGCACCGCAAGACCAGGAAGGTGGCTCAGCCAGCCCAGACGAACGCGGACATCGCTGTCGCGCTTGCCAATTGGGGCATGGCGGACGAATGGCGCAAGTACCTGACAGTGTTGAATCTGCGGAACTACGGTTCGACACGTCTGGGTGTTGTTACGGAGATGATCTACGTACACAGCAAGCTGACCATCGTCGACGATGCGGTCGCCATCATCGGCAGCGCGAACATCAACGATCGCAGCCTGAACGGGAACGGCGATACCGAACTGGCTGCCGTGGTAGTGGACGACGATGGGGCTGCGATGACCGATGTTGGCGCAGGCGTGAGAGTCGTGACGCGGAAATTCGCCCGAGACCTGCGCATGAAGCTCTGGCGCAAGCACTTTGGCATGATGGTTGAGAGCGGCTCGACAGGCGTGCAGAAGGCTGCCGGCGTACCGCAAGGAATCAGTCTGGAGAGACCTTTGGATCCCTCCAGCATCGGGGCTTTGCAGCAGCTCGCGCACGATAACCGCGAGGCCTATAGCACTGTTTTCCGGCATACGCCTCGCAACAGTTTCCGCAAGCTCCTGGATGGACGCAAAGCCTTTCCTCCGATCTATACACAGGTCAAGAAATACGAGGTCAATGGCGTTCCAATCGGCAATGTCGGGCCGGACGGCAAGCTGCGTGATGGCTATATTCTGGTCGACGGTCCGCCCTCGGGGGAATACGATTTCACCAAGTTGCCTGATTTGCAGCCGACGTACATGGCGAATTCAGAGCATAAGATCGAACAGGCAATTGCCTATTTGCGTTCCAAAGTTAAGGGGTTTTTCGTTGAAATGCCCTTGGCGTGGGGGGCTGGCGAAGGAGATACGCCGAAGCCGCCGGGACGTGTCCTGGATAGCGTCATCGCGGAGCAGACGAGTAAGCCGAAGGAAGACTTTTTTGAAAGCAAGAAAGAAGAACAGGCAGCATGATGAGGTTCTTGCCCGCCGTGCGGCAGTTGGTGCCGCCGGTTGACGCCCTAGGAGACAAGTCGTGCGTGAATTCTTGATCTGGGCTGCCGATATGGCGTTTCAGACCGCGTACGCCCTGGTGTACGTGCTCCCGCTAGTCTGCGTCGTGGGGATTGCGGTTCATATCTGGCCGCATCGCTTCGGAGCATTGGGATCGTCGGCCGCACGCAAGGGGCTCGCGATAGTCATGGCGGCCGTATGGCTGTTGGCGATCGTGGGATTTTTTCTGCTCCTCTATGTTTCGCGGAGCTATTCCCGGGAGCATGGTTTTGTCCTGGTCGCTTTTCTTGCCTATATGGCGCCGTCGCTGGTCTTGTCTCTGATCGGATTGATCGTCCGATACAAGACTCGCGTCAGGGACGAAGAGGATGATTGATGTTCCGCTCACGCTGCTAAAGGCGGGAGAGACCTTCGCCACGGAAACGATATCGCTGCTGCCCGTGGTATGGGCCGTCGGCTTGCTATTGTGTATCGAGTCCGACCTGCCATGGTTGCGGTCGACGACCTGGCGTCTCTTGCGGAATGTGATCGTGGCGCTGATGGCGCTGTTTCTGGTGTACGTGGTTGTCTACGCAATATACGGTTCGGCAGTGGCTGTCTATTTCGATGATCACGGGTTCACGAACCTTACTGTACGTACCTTGTCCACGATGTGGGTGTCGATCGCGCTGGCATTGGCAGGAGTTGTGCTGTGGATTCATCGTCGATCCAGGCAGAACTCATGACGATTTTTCGAAAATAGAAAAGAAGAGCGGGCGGTTGGATGGAGGCCTAGTTTGCGGGAAATCTTGATGGCGCTCGCTGAATTCGGAGTGTTGATCGTCCGATCCTCCTGCTACGTATTGCCGCTTGCATGCGTGTTGGCGGTGATCATCCATCTTTGGCCACAGCGCTTTGGCAAGCTGGGAACGGTGGCTTCCAGGCGTTGGATTTCGGGAGGAATGGCGGCGATTTGGGTGTTCGCGCTGTCATTGCTCTTCCTGCTTTATTGGGTTGCTAGCCGATACGACAACGGATACGGCTATGCGATGCTTGGGCTGATGACTTACATGAGTCCGTCGCTCATCATGTCTCTCGTTGCGTTATTGGCCCATTGGCGATTGGCGCGGAGGGACCGCGAACATGTATGAGTTCCCCGTCAATATTCTTCTTTTTGGCAAATCTCTGGCCGTAAACCTCTTTCAGCTTCTTCCAGTTGTTTGGGGTATAGGCATTCTTTTATGCGTCGAGTCCCATCTTCCTGGGCTGTTGCCGAAAGTTTGGCGTAGGGTACGTGATGTCGTCGCCGTCATGATGGCCGTTTTTCTGTTGGTGTGCGGCGTCTATGCCATCTTCGGATACAGCGTTGCCGCTGTTTTCGATAAGCCCGGATATTTTCACATGACCGGGGATGCCTTGTGGGCATTGTCGCTATCCATCGGGATGGCGGTGCTCGGACTGGTGCTGCGTGCGCGTGCCCGGCCCGCCGTCTAGGTTGCGTTTTTTGAGGGCGTTGCTGAAACGGCGCTGCGCATGACGGAACCCTTATCGGAAAAGGGGACGCCCAGCACAGTTTCCGCTAACTATCTTGGGAGACGGTATTGGACGACTTGATGCTTTGGTCCGCCGAAAGGGCGTTTCGGACGGCACAGGCGTTGATGTACGCGCTGCCACTTGTCTGCCTTTTGGGAGTCGCCGTCCAGGCCTGGCCTGGCAGATTTGGGGTTTTGGGATCTTCAGCGTCACGCAGGGCATTTTCCTTTGTCATGGTAGCGGTCTGGCTCTTCGCTATCGCGGGCGCATTGTTGCTCAATCATGTCACCGAGAACTATTCGCGGTCTTATGGTTTCCTCTTGCTCTCCTTCCTGGTTTATCTGGGGCCGTCAATGATCTTGTCGCTCATCGGGGGGATTGTCCGATGCAAGATGCGCCGGGCGGAAAGGGGTAATGGTTGACAACGTGGTGCCAGGGCTTGCGGGAATTGGTCGGGAGTCGAATCTTCGACGGCGGCGGCTGGGCCTGAATGGCCAGCCGATTCGAATCATCCATATCGTCGTTCGACTTATGACCGGCGGTACGGTTACTTTTCTGCCCCGCTTGCCCTACTATCTGGGGCCATCGCTGATCCTGCCTCGGATCGGCCCGACGCTGCGCCACAGATTGCGCTGAGAGCGTCGGTTCTAGCCCTGGGAGAAGAATTTGCGCGCGGTCCTTGCTGCGATTGCCGAGTCTGGCATGTTGATCGCCCAGTCGACGGCCTACCTGGTGCCGGCGGCGGGCGTCCTGGCGCTGATCATCTGCCGATGGCCCCAGCATTTTGGCCGGCTGGGGACGCGGTCCTTCAGACGCGGGATATCGGCTGGAATGCTGGCGGTCTGGGTTTTTGCGCTGGTCCTGCTGGGCATGTTCTATTGGCTGGCGACCAACCATGACAGCGGCTACGAGTTTCCGCTGCTTGGGCTGATGCCGTACATGAGCCCGTCTCTACTTACCGCCCTGATCGTCCTGCTGGTCCATCGGCGAATGGCGAAGCGGGAGCGCGGCCATGAATGAGGTGTATCCCGCCAATGTCCTGCAGTCCGGCGAATTGCTGGCCTGGGGGATATTCCAGATCGTTCCGCTCTGGTGGGGCGCTGGAATCCTGCTGTGCCTGGAGTCCAATCTTCCGGGGCTTTCGGCCAGGGCCTGGCGCGCGGTGCGCGACGTCACGATCGCGCTGATGGCGGTGTTTCTGCTGGCCTGCATTGCTTACGCCGTCTTCGGCTATGGCGTCGCCGTCCAGTTCGATCAGCCGGCCTATTTCGACAAGGCGCTGGAAGCCTTGCGCTTGCTGTCGCTGTCGATGGGAATGGCGGTGTTCGGGCTGGCGCTACGCGCCCGTATCGGGCGCGGCGCCGTTTCCCGCAGCCGTTAAAATCCCGCCATGCTTCCGCCTCAAGTCCTCGTTGCCCTCATCGTCCTGATGCTCGCCGTCGTCATCCCGCTGTTCGCGGTGACGATCCAGCTAAGCCGTTTCATCCATTGGTCCTTCTGGGCCGACAAGGCCACGCGCGGCGAGCGGCCGCATTTCACGGGGCCGGTGCTGGCGCTGATCTTCAGCACCCTGGCCGCCAGCGATTTCGTGGGGTATGAACCCTTTCTGACGATTTCGGAGATGAATCCGGTTCCGATCGAGGCCAGGGCCTATTTCACCGTTGCGATGCTGGCGCTGGCTGTGTGGTGCTGGGCCTATGGGCGGTCGATCCGGGACCGCGTGCTGCGCATGATCGGGACCCGCGCGTCTTAGCGGGGGCCAGGGTTCACGCATGATGTCGATCTACGGCTTTCTTGCGTTGGGCGCCCTGGCATTGGCCATCTGCGTGCCGTTCGCCGCGACGGCGATACAGCTGATTCGCCTGCTGTGGTTCATCACGGGCGACAAGGAGACGCGCGGCGCGCGTCCGCGCTTCACGGGCCTGGTGCTGGCGATGTTTTTCAGTTCGCTTGCGGCTACCGAACTACTGTCCGTGGAGCCATTCCTGACCCTGTCCCACCTGAATCCGGTGCCGCAGCAGCACCGGGTGGAATTCATGATCGCGATGCTGGCGCTGGCCCTCGCGGGCTGGATATGGGGCGGCGCGATCTGGAACCGCCGGTCAGGCGGCTGAGGCGGCCGCTGGAAACAGGGCGCCTACTTCGCCGCCTGCACTTCGATCTTCACCGTGTTCGAACGCACGCCGTTCGATTCGATATATACCTCGTAGACCGCCGGGTCCTTCGGCAGCTGCACCTGCGCCGCCAGGTCGGTGCTGAACTGCGTGCCCACGCTGATGCCGGGACTGATGGGAAGGCCCTTGGGCGGACGCGAGCTGGGGATTTCGTCCACTTCCATGCCGGGACGCTTGCGCGGCTTGTATTCGTAGGCCACGCCTTCATAGACCGCCTTGGTCTGCGTGTTGACGGCGACGAAGCGCGGCAGTTTCTGGTTCTGCGATACGGGAATGATGCCCTGCGCGCAGACGGGGATGACCAGCGCGCCGGAAGCCTGCGGACGCACGCGCGCGGGCGCGGCAATGTTGAGCTGGTCGTCGCTGCCCTGGTTGGGCGGGATGCAGGCGTGGTCGCGCACGGTGCCTATGGGCGCGGTGGCGAACGAGGGCGGATCGATCCAGTCGGTGTTCATCGTGGTCTTCTGGGTATGAGGGGTGGGGCGCGCGGCGGTGGCGGCGCCGGGCACGGCCATGGCCATCGCGGCCGCGAGCAGCAGGGCCAGCGCCGGCGCCAGGCGGCGCCGCGCGTCAGAACGAGGGCCAGCCATTGGACATGTCCGTCTTGCGTACGGCCTGGGCGCAGCTGGCGCAGAAGCGGATGCTGACGCAGTCGCCGCCGAACATGACGCAGGAGCCGACGTGGCTGGGATCGGCCTGGCTGGCAGGCAGGCCGAAGTGGCAGTGGTTGCCGAACTGGGAATAGAAATACGGACCCTTGTCGAGCTTGGACGAGTCCATGTCGGCTTCGTCCGGGTGGGCACGCGCCCACTCGGGGCCGCTGGGCGTCATGCCGATCAGGTGGCCGATCTCGTGCACCAGCGTCTGCTGCAGATAGTCCAGCGTGTTGGGCTCCCAGGGGCTCATCGCCGCCACGCCCAGAAGGTTGGTGCCGGGGAACGCCACGCCGCCCGCGGAGCTTTCCATCAACCGGACCTTCAGGATGATCTTGCCCGTGGTCGGGACGGGAACCAGGCCTGCCATGCGGATGTTCAGGGCGTGGCAGGCCTTGGGGTTCGCCGTATCGTAGGGCACCGGCGTAATGCGGTCCTTGGGTATCGTCACCTGCCTGAGGCCGGCCGCGGGGTCGGTGTACTCGAACAGGCATTCGACGTACCAGTCCACGCCCGGCTCGATGTGATGCCACAGGAAGCTGAGGTTGCCGTCGGCGCTGACGAACTCCACCTGCTTGTCGCCCGCGCCGGGACCGGCCGAGGCTTGCACGTAAATGGGCTGGACGGGCAGCATCGAGGCCAGCCGGTCGATGTGGCAGACCACGAGCGTATAGGGCTCGTGGTCCGGGCCCTGCGACCCAGGATAGACGGAGGCGGCCAATTGGCGCAGGCGTTCATAACCGTCGTCCGTGAACACGTCCATGTTGGCGTCGCCGCGCGTGCTGACCGGCGGCAATTGCACGACGTCCACGCCATGCCGCGCGTATTCCGTCGCGGTCGGCTGGAAGCCGTGGCGGCGCGCCAGCGTCTCGGGGCCAGGCAGCATGATTTCCTGGAGATACAGCCGCCTTGCGGTCTCGACCTGCTCCGTGGAGATGGTCTGGTTCTTGTCGTTCACCACCTCGAAGGTATAGGTGTTCAGGCCGGCGGCGGGCAGGGTGATGTTGTCGACCACCTTGGTGCCGTCGGCGTCGGTCACATAGCTGTAGGAGCGCTGGTTGGGCTCGCGATACAGCGGCTGGCGGCTTTGCTCGCGCGCGGAGTACACCGCATTACCCGCACGCGGGCTGACCTTGACGCTGAAGCGGTGCTGGCCGGCCTTGTTGAAGCGCACGCGGATCCTGGGCTTGTTGGTCTGGCGGTCCAGGCTGTCCAGCGCCTGGCCATCGTTCCAGACTTCGTCTTCCTCCTTTAGGTTGACGTACTGGAGCTTGGCGCCGCTCCTGGCCCGGTAGGCGGATGGCGTCGGCGCGCCGGCGTCCGGCGTCCCGGCCGCGGCGGCGCCGCCTGCGTCCTCGCCGCCGGGCGCGCCCGCGGGCCTGGCCACGGGGCCGGGCAGGCTGACGCCAGCCATTTCCATGACCCGCTTGGCCATCGCCGGATAGGGCGAGTTCGCCACCGCGGGGATGTTCATGATCGCCTCCGCCACCTTGGGCAGCGTGACGCTGGATATCGTGGGTGATTGCAGGATGGCGCCGACCACGGACGGAATCGCGGAGTCGGTCAGGCCCGGCGTGCTGAGTATTGCGCCCGCCACCGTAGGCAGATTGCCCTGGTTGACGTCCGGCATGGTCAGCAGCGTGTTCACCGCCGTGCTCAGCGCGGCGGGGCGTCCGCCCATGGCGCCCATGGCCTGGGTCATGACCGGGCCGATGGCGGATCGCACGCCGCCGCTGCCGGCCGCCGTCAGGTTGGAGGCGGCGTCCAGGGCGGATGCCGCCGTGGCGTTGCCCATCGCCGTGGCGGCGCTGGAAGCGCCCGACAGCATGCCCGAGGCGGACGGGCCGGCGCCTGCGGCCGGCGAAGCCAGGGTGGATGCCTGCGATGCCAGGGCCGAGGCCTGCGACGCCATGCCGCTCGCCTTCGTCACGGCTCCTGCCGCGTCAGTCAGCGCCTGCGGCATGGATACCGCGCCGGCCAGCGCGTCGGTTGAGCCCTGCGCCATATTCATGGTGGAGAGGCCGCCATCCATCAGCGACGGCGTTGCCATGCTGGCCAAGGATTGCGTGGCGCCGTTAGCCAGTGAGGACGTGGCGCCGCCAGTCAGCGACGGAGCCGCATTCTGCATGGCCGTCTGCGCCATGCCGCCGGCCTTTGCCATCGCGCCCGACATCAGTTCCGAGCCTGCCTTGCCCGCTGCCTGCATGGTCTTGCCGGCCATGGCGCCCAATTCCTGCACGGGCTTGAGCGCATCGCCCACCATGCTCTTGGCCTGGTCCAGCATGCCGGACGCGCCTTCGGCCGCCGCGGACAGGCTCTTGGAGACGGCAGTCGCGCCGTTCGCAAGCGCGGCGCCCGCGCTGCCCAGCATCGAGGCTTGCGATCCGGCGGCCGCAGCAGGCGTGGGGGCTGCGGCGAGGGGAGCCGCGGCGCCGACCGCACCGGTCGCGCCGGCGGCATTCAGCGCCTGGCCGGAGCCGGCTTGCGCCTGCAGCTTGGCCTTGGGGCGGTGCACCAGTTCGGCCGTGACCAGCATCGGGTCGCCCACTTGGGTGGACGGCAGCGCCGGCAGCGCGGCCGCGTCGCTGGCAGGCCCAATCAGGTTGTGCGACGCGCCTTTGACCGAGAACATGCCCGGCCCCTTGAACAGGATGTCGCCGCCGGTCATGACGATGCTGGCGCCGGCGGCCTGCAGGGTGACGCTCTGGTTCGCCAGGATCTCGATGCTGTCGGCGGTGGAGGTGACGGTGATGTCCTGGCCGGCCAGCATTTCCAGCATGTCGGTATGCGCGTGGATTGACACAGGGGATTCGGCGGCGACGGCGCGGATGCCGCCGTCCTGCACGAACAGGCTGGTGGAGCGGCCGGAGGCCGTGGCGAAGGTCTGGCGCGCGGCGACGTGGCCGTCGGCCTGCGCGGTGACGTGCAGGTTTTCGCTGGCGTGCAGGATGGCCGAGGCCGGCGTGGCGAAGTTGAGCGAGGAGGGCGCGTCTATCAACATGCGGGCGCCATCGATGCGCTCCACCGCCTCCGTGCCCGTGCGCTCGGCGCCGCTGGCCTTGAGCGCCTGTTGGCCGCCCACGCTGCCCGGATAGCGGCCATCGCCCTTGGGGTCGATGGCGCGGGTCAGCGCGTCATATTGGCTGGTGGCCGCGAGCGCGCGCGCCTGGCGCTTCGTTCCCGCGGCATCCAGGCGTTGCGCCGCATGCTGCGCGCCGCGCAGACGCGTCAGCGCTTCCTGGGCGTCGGCCTGGGTGGACCGGGCATCTTCGCGCGCGCTGGCGGACACCAGCATGCCTTGCCCGGAGCGCACCACGGTCCAGGCATCCGAGCGCAGCTCGAAGCCGGTGCCGCGCCATGCGCCGCGGTTCGATTCGTCCGCGGCCTGCTCGACCAGATAGCCCAGGCCCAGCTGCGTGGCGCCGATGGAACTGGACAGGCGGGTGCGCATCTGCCGCGATGTATCGTCGAACAGCCACTGGCTGTGGCCTGCGTCGTCCAGGCCCTTGCTGTGCCAGCCGCTGAGCGTGCCGGGATGGTTGGCCGCGGCGTCCTCGCCGGCGGACCAGGGAGGCAGGTCCGCGTCGTTGTACAGCTGTGCCGAAGCCACGGGCTGGTCGATGTCGCCGTCCAGGAACTCGACCAGGACCTCGGTGCCTTTGCGCGGCAGATGGTGCGCGCCCCAGTTGGGACCGGCCTGCGCGCCCGCAACGCGCAGCCAGGTGCCGGAACTGTCGTCGCCCGGCGCATTGCCGGTGTCGTCGCCGTGGCTGCGGTGCGCCAGGCCGCCAGGCAACGGGCGCGCGCCGCGTTGCCAGGGGAATTGCACCTTGATGCGCAGGTCGCGGCCCGAGGAAATGGGCGCGTCCTGCGCGGCCACCACCACAGCCGCCAGGCCTTCGGGCGCCGTGGGCTTGGCGCGCCAGCTGGGCACAAGCGGCGCGGCCGCGGGCAGGGCGCCGAAGGCGTTGCGGTAGGAGCCGTGTTCCAGATCGGACTCGCCCAGCGCCTGGGCGGCCTGGCTGCCCAGGTTGTTGGCGGCTTCGTGTTCGACGTGCAGCAGCGTGTAGCGGTTGCCGCCCATTTCATCGACGGCCTGGCCCGAGCCCGCGGCATAGCGGCTGTGCTGGGTCAGCGTGAAGTCATGGCCGGGCATCATCTGGCGCGCCGTGCCGCCACCGTCAAAGCGCACCATGCGGGCTTCATGCGCCTGCAGGCTGCGCGCGGCGGCAAGCTCCGCGCTGTCGCCGTCGGCATGGCGGCCGTGGCCGTCGTAGTCGTAGTCTTCAAGGCGGGGCACCGCGCCGGCCTGGACGTCGGACTGCGCATGCGCCGCGTGCGCGAGCAGCTTGCGGTCGTCCCAGGCCAGGCGCGTCACGGCGTTGGGACGTACCGCGCGGGACGCGCCGAAGCGCGTGATGCTGTCCTCGGTTTCGGTGGCGTCGCTGCGGTGAAAGCGCAGCGTGGCGTCGGGGCAGGCGGGCCGCGCCGCGCGGGTGTCGAACACGACCAGCCGGTGGCGCGCGCCGCCCGAGGCTTCGTCCTGCTGTTCGCCCTGCTGGTGGTCGAAGCGGAAGCTCAAGCCGGCTTCGGCCATCAGGCGCAGCACGAAGGCCAGATCGGTCTCGCGGTACTGCGTGCGCAGCGGGCGCGGCGCGGGCGGTTCGGCGATGTCGAACGAGTAGGCCGCCTGCGGATAGTCGGCGAAGATTTCGCTCAGGATGTCGGTGACCGATTTGTCCTGGAACAGAAAGCTGTCGCGGCGCAGGCCCAGGGCCGCCAGCCAGGGCGCGGCGTGCAGCCGGTAGCGCGCCAGGCCGCCGTCCGCGCCCAACGCGTCCACGCCTTCCACCACTGCATGCCATTGGCGCCTGCCGCCGTCGGCCAGCAGCAGGCTGACGCTGATCTCGCGGCCCAGCAGGGCCTGCACATCCAGTTCGGCCGAGGATGCCAGGCAGTCCAGCGTCAGGGAAAACAGTTCGGAGACGCCTTCGCGCAGGCTCATGCGCTCCACCGCGAGCGCCGCATCCAGGGGCGTGCGCACTTGCAGCATGCGGGCGTTCTGGGAGAGGGTGGCAACATCCAGGCTGCTGAATCCGGCGGGCGTTTGGGAACGGTCGGTCATGGAGCGGTCGGCCTGCGGCTGTCAGGGGAGCGAGATGGTCAGGTGCGCGGCGCGCGGCCCGATCTTGACGATGTCATGGTACGGAGCCATGGCGGTCTGCATGTCGCGGTTCAGGAAGTGGCTCATGCCCAGATAGGCCAGTAGCCCCAGCAGCGCGAACAGCGCGCCGATGCTCCACAGCGGCACGTCGCGCTTGAGCGTGTGGGCGATCTTGTCGGGCAGGGGCCAGTGCGGCGCGAAGCCCGCGCGCTTGCCGCGCAGCAGCGTGATCTCGTCGCCCAGCCGCGCCGTGAGATAGCCTAGCTTCTCCTGGCCTTCGATCATGTACTTGCCCTGGAAACCCAGCAGCAGGCACATGTAGAACACTTCCAGCGATTGCAGGCGCGGCGCGCCCTGCGCGCGCAGGTCCTCCAGGCGCGCAAAGAAGTTCTCGCCGGCGAGCTGTTCGCCGAACAGCGTCAGTTGCAGCGGCTGCAGCATCCAGGCGTCGCGGATGGAAAAGCCGGAATTCAGCACGGTCTCATCCACCGCCGCGCAGAACGCGTACTTGGTGGCGTAGACGTCCTCGGCCGGGATGTCCATCTTCTTCGCGCTGCGCTCGAAGTCGGCCAGGAACTGCTGAACGCGCGCCGAGAACGAGGCGGCGTCCACGGGTTCCTGGCCGCTTTTCAGCAGGAACAGCATCAGGAAGCCGTCGTACAGCAGGTCCAGCAGGGACTTTGCGGGACGCGAGCCGTAAAAGTCGGCGGCGCGGGGAGGGAGCGAGGCTCCGGGCATCAGGGTAGGCGCGTCGGCGGTCATGGGCAGGCTCTAGCGGGTGACGGCGATGAGGTCCAGTTTCAGTTCGGGTATGCCGGAGGGGGCATAGATGGCGATGCTGCGCGCCTGCAGCATGCGGTCATACAGCGAGCCGCGCGTCTGCAGGGTGAAGTAGCAGGCGCCCGGCTTGACGGGCACGGCGGGCGGAACCTGCGGCGTGTAGACGAGCTGCACGCCGGGCATGGCCGATAGCACCAGCTTTTCCACGTCGTCGGGCGCGCCCACCTTGAAGCGCAGCGGCACGGTCTCGGCCAGTTCGCTGGCGGGCGTGGCGGCGGACACCGACAGGTAGAGCGCGGTGGTCTCGTCGAGCTTGCCGGAATCCAGCCGGCCGACATGGAACGAGGGGCGCAGCTCTTCCAGCACGATAGAGAAGTAGCGGGTGGAGATGACGGTGTCGAGCAGGTCGCGCAGGATCTCGTCCAGCTGCGCGAAGGCCGCGCCCGGCGCGTCGTGCTGGTAGGCCGGCAGGTCCGCCAGCGTGTGCACCTTGGAGAAGGTCATGAGCGCACCGGCGAGCCGCAGCATTTCCTGGAACAGGCGTTCGGGATGCAGCTGCGGATTGTGGAACAGGTGCGACAGCGCCGAATAGGCCTCGTTGCAGGTGTGCAGCAGCCAGAACGAGGCCACGTCGCCCGAGCGGAATTCGATGATGTTCTTGTTCGGCTCACGGTGAAAGCCGTAGAGCGCGTTGACCTTGGCCTGCAGCGCGTCGAGCAGGCGGCGCAGCTGTTCGAACAGCGCGCTGCAAGCCTGCACCGTGACGCTGGGGGCGATGAAACTGGTGTCCAGTTCGTAGCCGGCGCTGGCGGTGCGGCGCACGCGCGCAACGGGGATCGTCAGCAGCGCGTCGCGCGGCTCGTGTTCCGACAGCAGGCGCACGTTCTTGCGCAGGAAGGCGAGTTCGGCCGTGCTGGCGTTGGTGTACAGATCCGGCGCGGGGCTGTCCTGATGCGCATAGCGCGCATCGAAGCCCTGTTCCTGGCGTGTGTCGCGATAGTTGCCGCCGACGTCTTTCATCGGATGCAGCGCCAGGTAGAACACCGCCGTGCTGGCGCCGTCCAGGCCGTCCAGCGCGACCGCGGGCGGCAGGTCGTCGTTATGGGGGGCGCTGTAGATCTCGCCGTCGGGAAAGATCGCGGAGAGCTCGGTGGCGCGCAGCATGCCGTTGGCAAGCGCCGCGGCGTCGAAACGCGCCGCGCGCAGGCCCCAGGCATAGGGATGCAGCGCGCGGCTCATTTCCGCGAGGCGGGCCTCGTGGTACGCGTCTTGGCGTTGAAAATGCTGGGGCCGCAGGAACAGCCCCTCTCCCCACAATATCTTCGCTGAATGGCTCACGTTTGCTGGCTCTTGCTTCTTATATAGAGAGGGCGTCGATGACGGCGGCTAGTCGCGGTCGGCTCGCGTTCAGTTCGGGCATTGCACCGAGCCGAGGCGGGCCGGATCGAAGCCGGGCACGCCCGGTGGCAACACTATCTGTCCGGTGACCACGGTCATCGCGCAGGCATGGGCGCCCATGACGATGCCGGTGTCCTCGGCGGTCTTCACTTCGAATACGTATTTCCAGCGCTGCGGCGCGGGCGCGTAGAACAAGCCCGCGACAGCGATGTAGGCAGCGGTTTTTGGCACTTTTTCCAGGTGCTCATAGCGCTGTCCCGGCGTCAGTGTGACTTCGCGTGCAGCGATGATGCTGTCACCCAACGCTGCCTTTTCGGCGTCAGTATCAACCAATTGCGTGAGCGGTGCGCGCTGAAATGCCTCGGCATTCTTCAAATAGTATATTTTCGTAACCACAGCCATGGGCTGTCCGCTACTCGCATTCAAATTTTCTCCGGCATGTATCGCCAATTTCACATCGATTGGCGCATTCGGGTCTTTTTTCAGGCCCGCCATATCCATCATGCCGCCGGTCATTCCGGCCACCGCTCCAATCGCTGAAACCGCTGCGCAACCGCTGATTACGGGGCTTGCCGCGATGATGGCGAGCGCCGCCACGCACCGAGAAAAATAGAGATGTTTTGACATGGCTCTTTATACCGGAAGCCTGCGACAACATACAGATCGCGGCACGTTGAGCGAAGTTTGGTGGCGAGTTACATGAAGTAATGCACTGTAGTGCGGCGCTAACAAAAGGTTGTTGAAATACGCGGCCTTGGTTACACCCTCCTACATACCAAAAAAATGCACAGATACCGGGTTTTCCTCATCAGCGGAATGCTGGCCTTTCTCGCGGGCTGCGCCACATCTCCGAAGCCGCAGACCGACGCCGAATACAAGCAGTCGATGACGCACGCCACGCAGACCTTGGCTGCGAAGGGCAACGACCAGGCGGTCGCCGAGTTTCAGGAAATCGCCCTGCTCAATCCCGCCCGTGGAGAGCCGTGGTCGTACATCGCCAAGATCCGCTTCGACGAGCAGAAGTATGGCGAGGCCATCGTCGCGGCCGACGAAGCGCTGAACCGCGACCCCGAAGACTTCACCGCCAAGACCGTGCGCGCGGTGGGTGGCCTGCGGGTGGCGATGCAGTCGCTGGCTGATCTGCGCGCCAACGCGCTGCTGGCGGGCAACGCCCGCACCGATGCGGTGGCGCTGGCTGCCGCCATGCGCGAAACCCTGGGCCAGGACGTGCTGTTCCCCGAGGGTTACAAGCCGCCGCGCCCGCGCCAGCCGCGGCGCAGCGATGCGCAGGGCGCGGCCGCCGCGCAACAGGCCAAGCCTGCCGCCAACGCGGCGGCGGCGACGCCGGCCGCGACGCCTGTGGCCGCAACGCCCGCAGCCCCTGCGGCGAATCCCGCCGCAGCTCCCGCCGCAAAGCCGCCTGCGGCCCCGGCGGCCGCCGGCGCCGCGCCGGCCGGCCGCGCGCCGGATCCGTTCGGCAACCTCCTCAAACCCTGATCGGGCCTACGGCCTCTTCACTATGCACTTCGCTTGGAGCCCCCATGGCTAAGAAAGAAAGCGTTCAGAAAAGACTCCAGAAAGTACGTCCGCCGCGCGTGCAGCTGACCTATGACGTCGAAAAGGGCGACGCGATCGAGCAGAAGGAACTGCCTTTCGTCGTGGGTGTGGTCGGCGACTTCAGCGCGCAGTCCGAAGCCGAGCTGCCGCGTTTGAAGGACCGCAAGTTCGTCAACATCGACGTCGACAACTTCGACGACGTGATGCGAGGCCTGGAGCCGCGCGCCGCCTACCGCGTGAAGAACCGCCTGACCGACGAAGGCGGCACCTTCGGCGTGGACCTGAAGTTCCGCTCGGTCGAGGACTTCCGGCCCGAGGCCGTGGTGCAACAGATCGAGCCGCTCAAGGAGTTGCTGGACATCCGCACCAAGTTGGCAGACCTGCGCAACAAGCTGGCGGGCAACGACAAGCTGGAAGACCTGCTGGGCGAAGTGCTCAGCAGCACGGAAAAACTGCAGCAACTGACCAGCGAAGCCGGCAAGAACGGCAAGGGAGGCAGCAATGAGTAATTCCGCCGCTGCGCAGAACGTATCCGCGCCCGCCGCCCAGGCCGATTCGGGCCTGCTGGACCAGATCGTCGAACAGAGCCGCGTGGCCAAGTCCACGGCCGAGCACGACCGCGCCAAGGACCTGATCGGCGAACTCGCTCGCGAAGTCATGAAGGGCACCGTGGTGGTGTCGGACAACCTGTCCGCGATGCTGGACGCCCGTGTGGCCGAGCTGGACCGCCTGATCTCGGCACAGCTGAGCGAAGTCATGCATGGCGCCGAATTCCAGAAGCTGGAAAGCACCTGGCGCGGCCTGCATTACCTGTGCCAGGAGAGCAACACCGGCCCGATGCTGAAGATCAAGGTGCTCAACGTCACCAAGCGCGACCTGGTGCGGGACTTCCAGACCGCCATCGACTTCGACCAGAGCCTGATGTTCAAGAAGGTCTACGAAGAAGAGTTCGGCACGTTTGGCGGTTCGCCGTTCGGCGCGCTGCTGGGCAACTTCGAGATCACGCGCCAGCCCGAGGACATGTACTTCATCGAACAGATGTCGCACGTGGCCGCGGCTTCGCATGCGCCCTTCATCGCCTCGGCCTCGCCCGAGCTGCTGGGCCTGGACAGCTTTGCCGACCTGGGCCGCCCGCGCGACCTGGCCAAGGTGTTCGACACGGTGGAATACACCAAGTGGCGCAGCTTCCGCGATTCGGAAGACTCGCGTTACGTGGGTCTGACCATGCCGCGCTTCCTGGGCCGCCTGCCGTATGACCCGAAGGAAGGCACCTCGGTGGAGGGCTTCAACTTCGTCGAGGAAGTGGACGGCACCGACCATGCCAAGTACCTGTGGTGCAACGCCGCCTGGGCCTTCGGCGCGCGCCTGACCGCGGCCTTTGCCGACTTCGGCTGGTGCGCGGCGATCCGCGGCGTGGAGGGCGGCGGCCTGGTCGAGAACCTGCCGACCCACACCTTCAAGACCGACGACGGCGAAATCGCCCTGAAGTGCCCGACGGAAATCGCCATCACCGACCGGCGCGAAAAGGAACTGAGCGACCTCGGGCTGATTCCGCTGGTGCATTGCAAGAACTCGGATTACGCCGCGTTCTTTGGCGCGCAGTCGGTGCAGAAGGCCAAGAAGTACAACACCGACAGCGCCAACGCCAACGCGGTGCTGTCGGCGCAGCTGCAATACATCTTTTCGGTATCGCGCGTGGCGCACTACCTGAAAGCCATGATGCGAGACAAGATCGGCAGCTTTGCCTCCGCGCAATCTGTCGAGAGCTTCCTGAACCGCTGGGTCTCGCAGTACGTGCTGCTGGACGACAACGCGAGCCAGGAACAGAAGGCGCAGTTCCCCTTGCGGGAAGCATCGGTGCAGGTTGCCGAGGTGCCGGGACGTCCCGGCGTGTTCCGGGCCGTGGCGTTTTTGCGGCCTCACTTTCAGCTCGACGAGCTTTCGATTTCGTTGCGCCTGGTTGCGGAACTCCCCGCCCAGGCCCAGAAGTCGTGACCACCGTCGGATTCGACGATTTTTAACCAGAGAGGCTATTAATGAAGGACATCTACGTCAAATTCGGCAATCCCGCGCTCAAGGGCGAGTCGCAGGACAAGGACCATCCGGACTGGATCGAAGTCGGATCGTGGCGCCATGAAATCATCCAGCCGCGTTCGGCTACCGCTTCCACCTCCGGCGGCCACACCGCCGAGCGTACCGAGCATGGCGAGATGGTCTTCACCAAGGACCTGGACGTGGTCAGCCCGCTGCTGTATCAGCACGCTTCGGGCGGCACCACCTTCGACGAAGTGACCATCGATTTCCTGCGCGCCGACGGCGAAGGCAACCGCGTCAAGTACCTGGAAATCAAGCTCAAGTACGTGATCATCTCGCGCGTGGCGCCGGAAGTCGTCAGCGAAGGCCTGCCGCACGAATCGTTCTCGCTGAAGTACGCCGCCGTGCAGTGGAAGTACACGCAGCAGAAGGTGGGCGGCAACCAGGGCGGCAATGCCCAGGGCGCATGGAGCCTCACCAAGAACGACAAGACGTACTCGGTCTGAACCTGACCGCATGAACGGCAAAGGCCCCGGCCGGTCCGGCGCCTTTGCTCAATGAGGCCGCGATGAAGGGATTCGAACCCAGCCTGTTCGACAAGTTGTTCGACGGCGACGGGCAGACACCGCATGCGTTGCGACGCCTGTCGGTGGAAGAAATCAAGGAAACGGTCGCGCGCGACATCGAGGCCCTGCTCAATACGCGCATGGTCTTCACCGAAGACTCGCTCAAGCGCTATCCGAATTGCCAACGGTCCATCCTGACCTATGGCCTGTCGGATTTTTCCGGCCTGAGCCTGGCCAGCCACTACGACCGCGAATTTATCTGCCGGTCGCTGGAGCAGGCGATCGCCCGCCACGAGCCGCGCCTGACGCATGTGCGGGTGCTGCTGCAGGTGGACAGCCGTGCGACCTCGGTGCTGTATTTCGCGATTACCGCGATGCTGGACGTGGGGCCGGCGCATGAGCCGGTCACGTTCGACGCGACGCTGCAGCCGTCCACCTTGCAGTACTCGGTGAGCAAGGGCCGGGCCAAGGCCGCGGCAGTCGCCTGATAACAATCCATGCATGCGGGCGCTGGCGGCACGCCGCCGGCGAAGAAGGGAAAGATGGAAGAACTGCTGCCTTACTACGAACGCGAACTGGGCTTTCTGCGCGGTTCGTCGCGCGATTTTGCGCAGCGCTATCCGAAGATCGCCGCGCGGCTCGGGCTGTCTGGCGAAACCTGCGAGGATCCGCACGTCGAGCGGATGATCGAATCGTTCGCGCTGCTGGGCGCGCGCATCAACAAGAAGCTGGACGACGACTATCCGGAGTTCACGGAAGCGCTGTTCGAGGTCATGTATCCGCACTATCTGCGTCCGTTCCCGTCGTGTTCGGTGGCGCAGTTCGACATGGGGGGCATGGCCTCGCAGCTGACCGCGCCGGTGCGCATGGCGCGCGGCACGGAGCTGAAATCGCATCCCGTGCGCGGTGTGGCGTGCCGTTTCCGCACGGCGTACGACGTCACCCTGGCGCCGGTGAGCATCCGCCAGGCGGTGTTCGCGGCCACGGCCAACGCGCCGTCGGCGGCCAGCCTGCCGGCGGGCGTGACGGGCCGGCTGTCGCTGACGCTGGCCTGCCTGGCAGAAACCCAGAATTTTTCCACCCTGGCGGTGGACCGCCTGCGCGTCTACCTGCATGGCGAGCCCTCGTTCGTGGCAGCGTTGCGGGACTGCCTGTTCCTGCGCACCGCCGCGGCCTATCTTGAAACGCAGCCGGGCCGCTGGAACCGTATGCAGGACGTGCCGCTGGCCGAGGTCGGGCTGTCGGAGGACGAAGCGTTGATCGACTTTCCGGCGAGCTCGCATCCCGCTTACCGGTTGCTGGCGGAGTACTTTGCGTTCTCCGAGAAGTTCAATTTCGTCGACATCGACCTCGCGGCGCTCAGGCGCGCGGCGGGCCCGGTGCGTGAAATCACCCTGCATTTGGCATTGAAGGGCGTGCGAGCGGACTCGAATACGGCGCGCCTGCTGGAATCCGCAACCGCCGACAACTTCCGGCTGGGCTGCACGCCCGTCGTCAACCTGTTCGCGCAACGCGCCGATCCCATCCGCGTCACCCATGCGCAGGCGTCCTATCCGGTGGTGGCGGACGCTCGCCGCGCCTACGGCTACGAGATCTATTCGATCGACCGCGTGCGCCAGGTGCGGCAGAACGCGCAGGGCGATTCGGTGGTGGAGTTCCGGCCCTTCTATTCGCTACATCATGGCGAAACGCCCGAGGGCGCCGGGCACTACTGGACGGCGCGGCGCAATTCCATGGTGGCCGAGCGCAGTCCGGGCTACGAAATGGAGCTGTCCATCGTCGACATCGATTTCGACCCCTCGCTGCCGCAGACCGAGACCCTGAGCCTGGAGCTGACCTGCACCAACCGCGACCTGCCCGCGCATCTGGCGGTGGGGCAGCCGGGCGGGGACCTGTTCCTGGAGGGCGGCTCGATCGCGCGCGAGATCCGCATGCTGCGCCGGCCGACCCACACGCATCGCTTCCAGCAAGGGCGGGCGGCGCACTGGCGCCTTATTTCGCATCTGGCGCTGAACCATCTGTCGCTGGTGCACAGCGGCCTGCCTGCGCTGAAAGAGACGCTGCGGCTGTACGACCTGTCGCATTCCGCGGTGGCGGCGCGCCAGATAGAAGGACTGGTCGGGCTGGACTACAAGCCTGCCACGCACTGGATGCCCGGCGAACCGTTCGCGACCTTCGTGCGCGGCATCGAGATCCGGCTGACCATCAACGAAGACAACTTCGTCGGCACCAGCCTGCATGCCTTCGTGGCGGTGATCAACCGCTTCTTCGGCCTTTACGTGCACGCCAACAGCTTCGTGCAGCTGGTCGTGCTGTCGCGCCGCGGCGCGGAAGAAATCCTACGGTGCCCCCCATGCAACGGCGACGCGATCCTAGCGTAATCGAATCGCTGCTGGCCGAGCCTCAGCGCTTCAAGTTTTTCCAGGCCGTGCGGGTGCTGGAGTCGTGGTTCGCGCGGCAGGAAGGCAGCCGCGCGCGCAACGCCGTGCCCACGCACCTGCGCTTCCTGAATTCGTCGTCGCTGGGCTTCCCGGCCAGCGAGATCGCCGCGCTGACGGCCTATGACAAGCAGGGCCAGACGCTGGAAGACGCCGAGGCGCGGCTGGCGGCGCTGGCCGCGGGCAACCTGGGACGGGTGGAGATCGAGCCGGCCTTCTTCGGCCTGTTGGGCGCGCAGGGCGCCATGCCGCTGCATTACACCGAGATCCTGAGTACGCGCGAGAGCTCGCGGCGCGACCGCGGCGCGCGCGCCTTCTTCGATATTTTCTCCAACCGGGCGGCGGCGCTGTTCTATGCGGCCTGGAAGAAGTACCGCATGCCCGTGCGGCACGAGACTGAACAGGACCATCACTATCTGCCGCTGCTGCTGGCGCTGGGCGGCATCGGTCATCCGGCGCTGCGCGACCGCCTGCAATCGGGCCAGGGCCGGGTGTTCGACGAATCGCTGGCGCACTATGCCGCGGCGGCGCGCCAGCGGCCGGTATCGGCGGCCTATCTGCAACGCGTGCTGGCGGATTACTTCCAGGTGGCGTTGCGGGTGGAGCAGTTCGTCGGGCGCTGGTATCACGTGCCGCCGCAGAACCGCACGCAGCTGGGCATGCCCGGCGCGGTGCTGGGCGTGTCGGCCATGGCTGGCGACCGCATCTGGCAGCGCGACATGCGCATTCGTCTGTGGATCGGTCCGCTGTCCAGGGACGCGTTCACCGACTTCCTGCCCGGCGGCGCGCGCGCCCAGGCGCTGGAGAAGCTCTTGACCATGTTCGGCGGCATGAGCTTCGAGTACGAAGTGCGGCTGGTGATGGCGAAAGAGGACGTCGGCGGCAGCGTGCTGGGCGAAGGCGGCGGCGCGCGGCTGGGCTGGAACTCCTTTCTTTGCACCGAGCCGGTGGCGTCGGACCGCGATGACGCCAGCTACGAATTGCACACCATTCATTGAGACTAGACGACCTAGAACATGGCCACACCCTTGAAGACCCTGATTGGAAAGCTCAACCAGACCTGCCGTCAGGCGGCCGAGCGCGCCGCCAGCCTGTGCATGGCCCAGGGGCATTATGAGGTGGACCTGGAACACCTGTTCCTGGCCCTGCTGGAAAAACCAGCGAGCGACTTCAGCATGGTGGCGCGGCGCAGCGGCATAGAAGCTTCAGTGCTGGAAGCGGACCTGAATGCCGAGATTCGAGGCTTCAAGAACGGCAACACGCGCACGCCGGTGTTTTCGCCGCATCTGCCGCGGCTGTTCGAACATGCCTGGTTGATCGCCTCGCTGGACACGCAGACCACGCGCATCCGTTCCGGCCATCTGCTGCTGGCCTTGCTGACCGAGCCCGACCTGGCCCAATTGGCGCGCCGCGGATCGCGCCTGTTCGAATCGTTCCGGCTGGACGAGCTGAAGCATGATTTCACCGCGTTGACTGCCGGCTCCGAAGAGGCAGGCCAGTCGGTGGCGCTGGGCGACAGCCCGGCGGGCGACGCCGGGCAGGATGGCGCGGCCCCGGCTGCAGGCCTGTCCAAGACGCCGGCGCTGGACCAGTACACCGCCAATCTGACCGAGCGCGCGCGCGAGGGCAAGATCGATCCGGTGATCGGCCGCGATGCCGAGATCCGCCAGATGATCGACATCCTGACGCGCCGCCGCCAGAACAATCCGATCCTGACCGGCGAGGCCGGCGTGGGCAAGACCGCGGTGGTCGAGGGGCTGGCGCTGCGCATCGTGGCGGGCGACGTGCCGCCGGCGCTGGCGGGCGTGGCGCTGCGCACGCTGGACATGGGCCTGCTGCAGGCCGGCGCCAGCGTCAAGGGCGAGTTCGAGAACCGCCTGAAGAACGTGATCGACGAGGTCAAGCAGAGCTCCACGCCCATCATCCTGTTCATCGATGAAGCCCACACCATGATAGGCGCGGGCGGGCAGGCCGGGCAGAACGACGCGGCCAACCTGCTCAAGCCGGCATTGGCACGCGGCGAACTGCGCACCATCGCCGCGACCACCTGGAGCGAATACAAGAAGTACTTTGAAAAGGATGCCGCGCTGGCGCGCCGCTTCCAGGTCGTGAAAGTGGAAGAGCCCAGCGAGGAGCTGGCCGCGAGCATGCTGCGCGGCATGGCGCCGCTGATGGAACAGCACTTTGGCGTGCGCGTGCTGGACGAGGCCATCGTGGCCGCGGCGCGCCTGTCGCACCGCTATATCAGCGGCCGCCAGCTGCCGGACAAGGCTGTCAGCGTGCTGGACACGGCCTGCGCGCGCGTGGCCCTGGGCCGCAGCGCCACGCCGGCGCTGATCGACGACGCGCGCCACCGCCTGGCGCGCCTGGAGACCGAGCGCGTTGCCTTGCGCCGCGAGGCCGCGGCAGGCGCAGCGCAATCCGCGCGCTTGCGCGAGCTGGACCAGGAAATGGACGCCACGCGTGTCGCGTTGACGGACGCGGAAGCGCGGCTGGCGCGGGAAAGCGAGCTGGTCAGGCAGATCCACGCGCTGCGCGAGGAACTCGAGGCGACGGGTGTGGAAGCCGCGCCGGAGCCCGCCGGCAAGCGCCGCTCGGGCAAGACGGCCGAACCCGCCGCCACGCCGGGCCAGGCGCAACTGGCCGAATTGCAGCAGCAGCTGCGCGCTTTGCAGGGCGAGGCGCCGCTGGTGCCTGCCTTCGTGGACGCGCAGGTCATCGCCGAGATCGTGTCGGCCTGGACCGGCATCCCGCTGGGCCGCATGGTCAACGATGAAATCCGTACCGTGCTGGAACTGCAGCCCCTGCTTGCCGAACGCGTCATCGGCCAGGACCATGCCTTGCACGCCATTGCGCAGCGCGTGCGCACCGCGCGCGCCGGCCTGGAAGACCCCAACAAGCCCAAGGGCGTGTTCCTCTTCATCGGCCCCTCGGGCGTGGGCAAGACCGAAACCGCGCTGGCCGTGGCCGACGTGCTGTATGGCGGCGAACGCAAGCTGGTCACCATCAACATGAGCGAGTACCAGGAGGCCCACAGCGTATCGGGCCTGAAGGGCTCGCCGCCGGGCTACGTGGGCTACGGCGAGGGCGGGGTGCTGACCGAGGCGGTGCGCCGCCAGCCCTACAGCGTGGTGCTGCTGGACGAGATCGAGAAGGCCCATCCCGACGTGCTGGAGCTGTTCTTCCAGGTATTCGACAAGGGCGTGATGGATGACGCCGAAGGCCGCGAGATCGATTTCCGCAACACGCTCATCATCCTGACCTCCAACGTCGGATCCTCGGCCATCATGCAGGCCTGCATGAACAAGAGCGCCGAGGAACGGCCCGATCCCGAGGCCTTGCAGGAACTGTTGGCGCCGCAGTTGTACAAGGCCTTCAAGCCCGCCTTCCTGGGGCGCATGAAGACCATCGCCTACTACCCGGTGGACGACGACGCCTTGGTCCGCATCATCGGGCTGAAGCTTGGGCGCATCGCCCAGCGGGTCCAGGCCAACCACCGCGCCGCCTTCGAGTGGGACGAGGCGCTGGTGGAGGCCGTGCTGGCGCGCTGCACCGAGGTGGATACCGGCGCGCGCAACGTCGACCACATCTTGAACGGCACGCTGTTGCCGCAGATCGCGGAACAGGTGCTGGGCCGCATGGCGCAGGGCGAGGCCATCGACCGCATCCGCGTGACCGCCGGCAAGAACGGCGAATTCCGCTATCGCCTTGCCTGACGCCGGAGTCTGACATGCCCATGGATACCGCCGGCCTTTCCCGAATGTCGATCGCATCGGTCGATCAGGCCAACCGCCTGCTGGATCTGCGCACCCCGCTGGGCGCCAACCGGCTCGTCGCGGAAACGCTGTCCGCCACGGAGACCTTGTCGGACGGCGCGTTCCGGCTGGAACTGACCGCCCTGTCCGACAATGCCGGCATCCCCTTGTCCGAACTGCTGGGCAAGCCGGCGACCCTGCGCCTGCAGACCGCGCTGGGCCGCGAGCAGCCCCGGGTCTGGAACGGCTACATCACGGCGGCGGAGTTCCTGGGCGCCAACGGCGGGCTGGCGCGCTATGGACTGACGCTGGAGCCCTGGCTCGCGTTTCTGCGCGCGCGCCGTGACAGCTTTGCCTATCAGGACAAGACCGTCTTCGAAATCGTCGACAGCATCTTCGGCGACTACAAGGATCAGGGGGGCATCGCTCCGCAATGGCGCTGGGTGGTGAAGGACCGCGCCGCCTACGCGCAGCGCAGCCTGACCGTGCAGTACCGCGAAACCGACCATGCCTTCGTTGAGCGCCTGCTGGCGGAAGAGGGCTTGTTCTACTGGGTGGAGCACGAGGCCGGCGAGGGCGATGGCAGCCACACGCTGATCATCGCCGACCATAACGGCGCCTTCCAGCCCGGCCCGCAGGCCAGCGTGCGCTTTGCCCGTGCCGACGTCACGGAGACCGAGGACAGCATCCAGCAATGGAGCCGGCGCGCGCGCTGGCAGACCAATGCGGTGCGCATGGCCAGCTGGGATTACCGCAGCGCCCAGGCCAGGCCGGTGGCGGCGCAGGTCGAGGGCGGCGCCGCGAAGGGCGCGATGGATCTGGTCGTCAACGACTATCCCGGTCAGTACGCCTACGAGGACAGCGCGCAGGGCGAGCGCCTGGCGCACATTGCGCTGGCCGCGCTGCGCGTGGGCCAGGATAGCTGCGAGGGCGCGGGCACCGTGCGTACGCTGGCGCCGGGCCAGCGCTTCGAGCTGACCGGGCATTTCCAGCAGGGCGGGGCCGCCTATGTGGCGATCGCCGTGCGGCACGAGGCCCGCAACAACTTCGACGAGGACCTGGGCCGCGCCGTGCGCGAGGTGCTGGGCGAGAGCGGTCCGCAAGCCGCCGAGGCCGACTTCTACCGCAACACCTTTACCTGCATAGGCATCGATACGGAATTCCGCAAGGCCACGCGCGACGGGCATGGCGAACGCCTGCATCCTCGCCCCACCGTGTACGGCGCGCAGACGGCGCTGGTGGTGGGCGCCGAGGCGCCGGTGCATACCGACCGTGACCACCGCGTCAAGGTGCAGTTCCATTGGCAGCGCGGCAAGGCTTCCAGCAGCCGCCTGGAACATCCTTCGGGCGACGAGAACGCGCCCGCCAAGGACGAACTGGGCACGTGGGTGCGGGTGGCGGAAGCCGTGGCGGGCGGCGACTGGGGCGGCAACTTCGTGCCGCGCGTCGGCCAGGAAGTGCTGGTCGAGTTTTTGCACGGCGACATCGACCGGCCCGTGGTGGTTGGCGCGCTCTACAACGGCGCGGGCGCCGAGGATGCTTCGCACAATCAGGTGCAGGGCGGCGCGGCCAATGCCACCGGCAACGCGCCCGCCTGGTTCGCGGGCGGCGCCGACGGCCATGCGCACAACGTGGTGATGTCCGGCTTCAAGACGCAGGCGCTCGCCAGCAGCGGGCAGGGCACCGGCGGCTACAACCAGCTGGTGCACGACGACACGCCGGGACAATCGCGCCTGACGGCTTCGACCACGCAGGCCGAGAGCCGCCTGAACCTGGGCCACGTCAAGCAGCAGCGCGACAACGAACGACTGCAGGACCTGGGCCACGGCGCGGAGCTGTCGACCCGCGAGGCGGTGGCGCTGCGCGGCGGCGCCGGGCTGCTGATCAGCGCGGACCTGCGCAAGAACGCCAAGGGTGCGCTGCTGGACAGCGAGGAGGCGGGCCTGCAGATCGAGAACGCGATGCGCGTGGCCGACGAATTGGCGCAGGCGGCAACGCGCCAGAAAGCGGTGCTGGAAGACGATCCGGAAACACTGCCGGCGCAGGATGCGTTGAAACATGTGCTGGAGGTTATCGACGCGAAGCAGGACGCGCCCGAGGGCGAGCCCGTTGCGGCCTATAGCGAGCCACAGTTGCAGGTGAGCGCGCCCAGCGGCATCGGGCAGTACACCCCGGCGGACGCCTTCCTGGCGGCCGGGGCGACGTTGGCGCAGGTGGCGCCGGACGTGAACTGGGCCAGCAGCGCCAACCTGGCAATGGGCGTGGCCGGCGGCGCGGTGCTGTTCACGCTCGGCCGCAAGGCGTCCGGCGGCAGCCCGGTGCAGGGTCAGGGGCTGCTGCTGCATGCGGCGGGCGGCAAGCTGCGCCTGCACAGCCAGGACGCCAAGATGACTTTGTCCGCGGAAAAGGCGGTGACCTTCGCGTCGGCGCAGGCCGGCGTGACCGTGCAGGCGGCCAAGCGCGTGCTGGCGACGGCTGGCGGCGCCTATGTACGCGTGGAAGGCGGCGGAATCCAGCTGCACGCGCCGGGGAAGGTCGAGTTGAAGGCCGGCGTGCATAACTGGGTCGGCCCGGAAAGCAGCCAGGCGAATCTGGCCTTCAACGAAGCCAGTCCCTTGTGCGAAGCGCGCGTGCGCGGCGCGGCCCAGCGCGGCGGCGCCGTGGTGCCGCTGGGCTGAGGCGGGAGGACGGCGGCATGCTTGATTACCAGGCGTTCAGCGCCTATGGCTATGGCCTCATCCAGGACGAGCGGACGGCCGGCGTGCCGGCCTGCGTCCAGGCCGAAGCCCTGGTGCCGCCTGCGCTGCGGAAAATGCCGGGGCTCATGCCCCGGTTGGTGGATCTGTCCGCCATGGCAGCGGCGGACAAGGCGCAGGCGCTGGCCAGCCTGAACCAGGCCTTGCTCGATAGCGGGGATCTGTGGCTGGGGCTGCTGCTTCAGTCCGATCAGCCCGCCGATGCCGTGGCCGCGCATCTGCGTTCGCGGATGATCGTCGACATCGCAGGCCAGGGGCCGTGCTTCTTCCGTTTTTTCGACCCGCGCGTGTTGGTCCAGCTGCCGTGGATGCTGGACCCGGCGCAACTGGCCTGGCTTTGCGGGCCGGTGCAGCGCTTCGCGTTCCACCTGGATGGCGCATGGCGCGCCGTGGCGCGCCCCGACGCCGAGGCGGCGTTGCGCCCGCGGCTGAGCGCCGAGCAATCCTTCGCGCTGACCCAGGTGCAGGCGTTGAACGAAGTGCTGGCAGGCCTAGAGACGTTTGAACCGCAGGGGCGCGTCGCCGTGGGTCAGGCCGTGATGGGGCATTTCCGCACCGCCCGCGACCTGGGCCTGGACTCGGCGGAGGAACGCAAGGCGTTCGCGCGCCACGCCCTGGAGATACACCCCGCCTTCCATCGGCACGAGCGGGTCCGCGCCTGCCTGGCGGCGATGCAGCCCGAAGACGATTACCCCTACCTTGCCGCGATCCAGGACCTGTCGGATGAAGACTGGTCCCGAGTGCGCGCGGATATGGAACGAACTGGAGAGCCCGATGGCCGATGATGCAAAGAACTGCGGGAAGAAGCGCTCGTCGCTGGATTGCGGAGAGGATTGCCCGTTTCACCGGATCGGCCTGCCCATCATGCCGCTGCGCTACGCGGTGCTGAAGAACGACGGCGCTTTTCCGGCGCTGGACGGCGACCTGAACACGCCGCAGCTGGCAGAGCGGCCCCTGGGCGACAGCGCACGTTATGGCGTGCGCCTGCTGCGTCCGGGCTATCTGTACGTCTATGACGAGGCGCGCTCGGAGCTGAAGGGCTACTACGTCAACGAAAATGCCACCCTGTACAACTTCGATCTCGACAAGCCGGTGCAGGACTGCGACCGGACCTTTACTTGCACGATGGACCACGAAGCCAAGGCTTCGCTGCTGACGATTCCGAACGCCAAAAAAGCGACATTCGTATGGTTGGCGTTTTCGGACGTGCAGTGGACCAAGGATGTGTGCAAGGCGCACAAGGGCAAGAAGGGCGCCGACATGCGCGAGCGGCACATGTTCAAGTTCGACGTGCAGGCCTGGCTCAGTGGCAAGAAGCACCCTCAAGCCAAGAGCATCAAGACCCTGAAGGACACGGCCGCCGATTATGTGGTGCATCGCAAGCGGGAACTGGACCCCTACGGCAAGCAGCAGCTGCTGGGATGGAGCACCATCGGCTACTACGACGTGCATGGTTGGATGGGCGGGATGATCGAGGACGCGGCTGAAGCGTTCTCGCCTGGCAATGGGCTGATGCTGGCTTTGCCGGACAGTACGGGAATCATGCAGGACCTGGCTAGGTTGATGCGCATGCGTTTTGATGAGTTCGTGTCGAACAAGGCGGACGAACGCCCGCTTACCATCTCGAAGTCCATCGAGTCGTTGCGCGAGATTGTGATGCAGACCGCCGAGACCGATTTTCTTCGGAAAAGAGGCAACGATGCGGTAAATCAGTCGGTCTACGGAACGACCTCGCCTGGCATGGCGTCGGGCCCGGGAGGGAGCGGGGCGGCTGGCTTGGCTGCCGGGACGCTGTTGGCGGATTTGCTGATACCGGGACACCAGGAGCGGCGCAAGGCCGAGGCGGAAGAGCTACGCTATCCGACTGCCCAGGAAAGGAGTCAGGTTCGACATGATTCCTGGAAGAAGTATCTCGAAAAATACGATGAGAATGCGCGCGTTGAATGGCAGAACGGGTTCGACGCGCGCATGGCGAAGTTCGATTCCGACACCATCATCCCGATGGCACAGGCCCATGTGGCCTGGATGAAGTGCGAGAAGACGATCTCGTCGTTTGAGTGCAACTACGATTCCCGGAACGTGGATAGCGGCGAGGTCTTTCAGACCGTATTTTCGCTTTGCATTGACGGAACGCAAGACAAGCGGGCCTGCTTCGATCTGTATGTCGAGTGGTTGCAGGGAGACCCGGTTGATACCAAGAATCTGTTATTGCGCGCCATGTTTCACAATCAGGATCTGATTGCCGAAAAAGTTCTTGAGGCGCATGAGGCGGCTGTTGATTGGAAGGCGATTCCCTGGGGAAATCTGCACGGGGCTTACAAGACCGGCCTGAGCGTGTTGAGCGATGGCCGGTTGGACAAGACTGCACGCTTGCTCGAGCAGGTTATGGGGCCGATAACGCGCGTGCTTAAATTTGGAGTGGATAGCGGCGCCGCTCGAAAGTTGGCCATGTATCTGGGGCTGGTGTCGCAGAAGAGCGTGGCGATCGTCGAAGTCGAAGGCGGCAAGAAAGCGTTTCGAGCGGCGCTAATTCGGGAGCTCCTGCGTCAGCACGGTGCCAAGGTGGATATACGCCAAATGGAACGAGCCGTGGCGGACGAGTTGCGGCGCCTGGAGGTCAAGGGCGAGCAGGTGGAAGGGACGGAAAGGAAGAAGTGGTTCATGTTGGTGGACAACGAATCCGCGGCTAGCGTCGCTTCCGATGCTCGTCCGGCAGATAAGGCGAGAGGATTGGCTCAGTCAGTCATGACTGTCGAGGCGTACGAGGCTCAGGAAATGGCGCGTTGGCGCTCGGTCATCAATACGGATTTGCGCGTTGGCGTCGTCAGCGGAATTTTTCAGGCTGTCGTGGTGTACAAGCTTTGGCGGGACACGGAAACCGCAATGTCACACGAGAGCAGCGATGCAAGTTGGAAATTCGTGGTTGGAATCGCAGGGATGGGAGGGACGTTGGCCGATGTGGTCGGGGCGGCGTTGAAGAATCGGGCTACCGCTGGCATGTCGCTAGGAGTCGGCGTCGGATTCGAGACTACGGGGAATTTGCTTGTACGTTGGGGAGGGCGAATCGGCGTTATCTCTGGCATCATCATGGCGGTTTTTGACCTGAAGAGTGCTCGGGAGCAGCGGGATATCGAGAAGAATGGCTTTATGGGTGGGTTGTATCTTGCTTCGGCGGTTGTGAGCGTTGTGGTCATCGCTGCCTTCTTTTGGTCATTGACACTGGTCGGGTTGATAGCGTCCGCGATCCTGATCCTGATTTCTATCCTCATCGAATCCTATAAGGACAACAAGCTTCAGGAATGGCTCAAACGTTGCCAGTGGGGCGTCAATCATAAAAAGGAAGGGGCAGAGGTGTATCACGGACTTCCGGATGAGGTAAGAAATCTCCGTCTTGCTGTTGGTGGAGATACGTGATGGATTACACAGGTTTTATCTCCAAGTTTCCGAACAATCGGTCATTGAATGATTTCGATCGACAGCATCATTTGAAGCAAAAGACTCGGCTCGATGTGCCGCTTTTAGCGCAATTGTGCGTGGTGAAATTGGACTCCAATCGATTGGTTTCGGTTGATCGTTGGTACGGCTGGCGCGGGTTCATGGCGCTGGTGGGGGCGTTGATTGTGTTGGTTGGCCTGGGGGGGCTGTATGTCGCCGTGGAACCGTTATTTGGTGATTTACCTGACGATAATGGGCTCTGGGGAATGCTCATATTTGGGGTCATCGCATTTTCCGCGCTAGTTGGATTAGGCGGGTGGACGGCATGCAAGGAGTTATTCCGCTGGACGTACTATCCGATTGTGCTGGACCGTAAGAATCGCATGGTGCATGTGTTCCGATTGGATGGAACCACGCTGACTGTTCCGTGGGACAAAATATATTTCACCCTCGGGCGAGGAAAAGGTGCGTTCGGTTGGTTAAATTGGGATGTTCGCGGGCTGATTCTTGACGCTGATGGCGTAACGGTGCGGGAGACGTTTGCCTTTTGTATAGCCTCCAGCCGTCTAGAGAATGTCCATTCTCACTGGGAATTCCTGCGACGCTACATGGAAGAGGGGCCTCAGGCGGTGCTGGAGGCGGTCCTGTACTGCATGCCTGTGGACGGCAACAAGCGCGAGAGCTTCGCCTTTTCCAAGGAGCGCGTTTTCGCCAACGACGCGAACAGTCCGGGTTTTATGTATCTGACTATGATTCCCTTCAACTACCTGCACACCATCATGCGCTGGGCAGTCATG